>OZ245923.1:0-1292892 GCA_965229725.1 Candidatus Bandiella sp. | reverse complement strand
ATTGCCAAAATCATGAGCTAATTACCCTTAGGCCAAATTGGGGAACAGGGGTTCGTGTCAACAAGTGACAGAAAGGTTGATTTTAGTTTATAGAGGGCTTGTTTTCCTGACCTATTGCGACGTTTCTAAATTTTAGATAAGAATAGAGGGTAGCCCTTGAGATGCCTAAATGAGCTGCGAGCTTAACTTGGCGCGTATGATTCATTTCAACACTCCCATTTGGTCTGGCTATATCCCTGATTTGTCAGAAAATTCTGTTGTGGTCATGGATAACGCTGCCTTTCATCAAAGTAAAAAACGAGAGATTTAATCAAAAATATAGCTAAAATAACCCGAACTGCAGTTAAGAAATGATGAATAAATTTTTATCAATAATAGGTGTATCTGGTCTTAGTTGATAATTTATTAATTTGGCTAAAAGATGGGAAAATGCATTAATGGGGGATCTGCGCCTAGAGTGAATCAGTGTTCTTAGGGACTTCATAGAAGAGAATATTGTTTCGACCAGCGAACGCTTTTGAAGCATTAATTTAAGATTTATTGCAAATAAGAATGAAAAGAAAAATATGATTAAAGAACATAGCAGTCTATGCAAAGTGGTTTAAAGAGCAAAGAAGTCCTTAAGATTTTAAAATTGTTATCGCAATCTCTATGGTTCTTTAAACGCTCTATGAAAACTATCTTTGATTGGAGAATATAAATATTCAGCAAAGCTTCTGGTTCCTTTAACAATAAATACTGTTACTGGCATTCCAGGATATAAATTTATATCTGTATTAACTTTTGCAAGCTCCTCAGGTGTGACTTCAATTTTAGCTTTATAAAATCCCACAGGAGCAAGCTTAGGCTGTCCTGGAGCCATCATTCCAGGAGATTCCTTGTCAAATTTATCAGCTGAAATATATATGACATTTCCTTTAATTCTTGGTACCAACCTTGCTTTATAGGCATTTAATTGAATTCTTGCAGTACTTCCAATATTAATACTATCTATTTCATTTGAAGGAATGAAAGCTTCAATTACTAAATTATCATCCTGCGGTATAATCTCCAAAAGCGGCTTGTCATTTTGGCGAATTACAGAGCCAATAGTATGTACATTTAATGCCGTTATAACTCCTGCATTTGGTGCTGTTATAGTATTTCTTTCATGACTATCCTTAGCACTAATATATTGTGCCTCTAATTTCAGCAATTCAGTGTGATTTTTTTTATATTCATCAGATAATTTAACATTTTGATCTTCCATAAATTGCGCTTTTTTAGCTTCAATCCCCGCTATCCTATGCTGTGTTCCAGCCAATCTAGATTGCTCTTCTAGTTCTTTCCCCCTATATTCCTGCAGCTGTAATTTTACTTGTGATAATCTGTCAGAAGTTTCTAGTTGTTTTTCATGCAACTTTTTTCTCCTATCATACTCTTTTTCTAAGGTAGCGATATTTTCTTTATAAGAATTGATTCTTTCCTGTACTGTGTTCATATCAGAATGCTCTTGATCCACCTGAGTGGTAAATGTTCTGATACTATTTTCAATAAATGACTTATATGACTCAAAAGAGTTTTTTTGAGCCTCAATTAATTTCAAGACCTTTTCATCTTTAGTATCCAAATATTTGTTATCAAAATGTACTTGCATATTTTTTATTTCATCTTGATTCCCATTTAGATAATAAGAAATTATTTGTAGATTTTGAGATAATCTTTTTTCATCAACAATTGTATGTCTTAACTGCCATAATATACTATCAAGTTCGGCCCTAGATTTGTATTTACTTAGTACTATTAATTTTTGATCTTTTGTTACTACATCTCCATCTTTAATTAAAATTTGATCTATAATCCCACCTTCATGAAATATTTGCTTTCTGTAATCACTTAAAACAACGTGCCCCTCTGCAATAGATGCACTATCAAGTGGTGCTAGTCCGCTCCATACACCGAAAAATCCAAAAGTTATGGCAACTGCCAGTAATCCAAATTTTATTGGATATTTAATTTGTTTTGATATTTCTTTTTCATTTTTTTCAACATAATTTGATTTTTCTAATGTTATACCAAACAAAAAATCTTTCACTTCTTTCAAAAAATGTCGAAAAGCTTTAAAGTCTAAAATTTTATAATTTTTATATTTTTCTACTAAATTTTCCTCAAATTCATCACTGACAGAAATTGTTTTTTTTTCTTCATCTGGGGATTCATACCCCATCTGAGATTTCTTATTTGAATTATCATTATTTCCAGAAATAACCTCAATGTCTTCCTTTTTTATAACTTTAGTTTCTTCTTTTTTATTCCGTACCATAGTATTATTCTCCTTAAATTTATGCTCCTATGCCAGCTTTGCCAATTGGCTGAGCTTCTTTTAATTTAGCCATTACTTCTTTCTTTGGACCAAAAGATGCAACCATTCCATCCTTCATAACTAATATTTTATCAACAATACTAAGTATCGATGTTTTATGAGAAATGATAACAGTTGTAATTCCTTTTTCTTTTGCAACTGCAATAGCAGTCATCAAAGCTTCCTCACCTTGTGTATCCAAGCTAGAATTTGGCTCATCTAACACAATAAATTTAGGATTGCCATAAAAAGTTCTCGCTAAACCTATTCTCTGTTTTTGGCCGCCTGACAGCATGGAGCCATCCTGACCTACATCTGAATCATACCCCTGAGGCAATTGTAAAACCATGTCGTGAACTCCTGCAAGTTGCGCCGCAATTACAACGTCTTCATAGTGTGGATCAGAATGCATTCTGGCAATATTCTCTTTGACTGTTCCTGAAAATAGCTCAATATCCTGTGGCAAATAGCCAATATGCGGCCCAAGCTCCTCTTTTTTCCAATCCTTTAAACTTGCTCCATCAATTCTTATAGTACCAATACTAGGGTTAGCAATCCCTACCAATAGTTTTGCAAGAGTTGTTTTACCTGAGCCACTAGGCCCAATTATTGCCAATACTTCTCCTTTATCTAACGAAAAATTAACACCTTTTAAAATGTGTTTTGGCACTCCAGCAGGTGCGAAGTAAATATTTTCTGCTTCAATCACACCTTCTGGTTCTGGCAAAGACATTCTGTCACTATCATTGCTATATCTGCTAAATGATTTTGCAAGTCTATCATATGATTTGCGACATGTAACAAAGCCTTTCCATGAGTTTATCGCTGATTCAAAAGGTGCTAATGCTCTACCAACAAGAGATGAACTAGCGATAATTGTTCCAGATGTAATTTCCCCTTGAATCACTAAATATGCACCAAGCGCTGTTACTGAAATTTGAATTATTAATCTAAAAAACTTCGTAATTTCCATGAATACAGCTTGTCTTTTGGTGACAAGATTTTGGGTTTTTTGTACATCTTGATTCATTTTTTGCCAAGATGCTATGATATTATTTTTCATGCCCATAACCTCAATAACCTCTGCATTTCTTGTAGATTGATCTACTTGCCTCATACTCTTAATGAAATTTTCGTTATTCATTTCAATAAGGGGTTTAGTGGACCTATCTGCAATAATACCAAATATGATCAACACTACTCCTGAAATCAGTGCTAAAAAACCAATTGATGTGTGCAAAATAAATAATACGATAATAAATATTATTGCCCACGGCATGTCCATAATAGATATTAAGCCAGGGCTAGTTAAAAATGTCTTTACTGTTTGCAAATCTCTTAATTGCTGGCTATTTGCCATTGCTTTAGATTCTAAAGCAAGCCTAATTGAATTTGAAAATACTATTTCTGACAGTTTGTCTTCCAGCCAACTTCCCATTTTATTCATTGCAAAAGCCCTTGCTGCTTGAATTAATCCAAGCAATGCCAAAGCTAACATGATAACTAATGTTAACATCAAAAGTGTATTGGTGTTTTGGCTAGATAGCACCCTATCTAGAACCTGCATTGAGAAAAGTGGTGTTGAAAGCATAAGTAGATTGATTAAGCACCCAAACAGCAGTACAAATTTTACCATCACCTTGCACGAAAGCAGAGCTTCCTTTAGTGGATTATTAGAAATATCTTTATTGCTATTTGCCATTAATTTTACCGCTTCTTTGTTTTATTGCCTAAGTTCTACACAATATAGTGACAAAAAAAATTTACACAAGAACCCAAGTGTTAATTTTACGTTAATTTAATCTTCATCACTCATATCTACCTTTTCAGTGCCAATTTTATCTTTATCTTTAACAATTTTATTTATTTTAAGCTTAGCATTTTCTAGTTTATTTTTACAATGCTCTTGTAGCTTAATTCCTTCAGTATATAAATTGATGGCATTTTCTAGCTCAACATTTCCACTTTCTAGGTTATCTATTATCTCTTCTAACCGTCTCATAGACTGTTCAAAAGTCAATTTAGATGCATTATTAGCGCTCATTACTTGAATATCTTGATATAATATATACTATATTATTTATGATAACCTTATTTTCAAATTTATAAAGTAAAATGATTGTTAAAATATATAAAGATTATAAAATGCCTACTCAATCTGGAAGGGCCAATATCAATGAATGGATCCTAGAATTTATGTCAGTTGATGATAGATTTCAAGAACAAATCATGGGCTGGACAGGTAGTGAAAATATGTACCCTAATGAGGTTAAATTACGTTTTGAAAATAAAAAACAAGCCATTACATTTGCAAAAAAAAATAAATTAGACTTTTTTATTAAAGAGCCGATAGAAGTAAAACAAACTATAAAATCCTATATCGACAACTATTTAAAATAATTAATTTGATATCAGCAGTATTTGAAAAAATGACTTTTTAGTATTTTTGGGATATAGAATAATATTCAAAATCATACAAAGTACTATTGATATTTAAAAAATGAAATTGCAAAGAATACGGGGCACAGCAGATTTATATGACAAAGAAATAGCATTATTCAATAATATTGTTGAAGTAGCACAAAAAATGGCGGAACTATATTGCTTCAAGGAAATATCAACGCCCATTATGGAAAATACTGAAGTATTCCACAGAACACTAGGAGAAACATCAGATATTATTAATAAAGAAACATACAGCTTTTTGGATCGTGATAAAACCTATATTACTTTAAGGCCAGAATTTACGGCAGCGGTTGTTCGCGCTATCATTTCAAATGGAATGTTACAATCCCTTCCATTACGGTTGTTCAGCTATGGACCATTATTCAGGCATGAACGCCCTCAAAAATGTAGATTGAGACAATTTCATCAAATAAATTATGAATATATCGGATCTTCTAGCTTGAATGTTGATGTTGAGCTAATAATCCTTGCAAGTAATATTTTAGAAAAACTTAAAATTGATAATAATATCAAACTTATAGTTAATACTTTAGGGAGTAGCGAATGTAGAAATAATTACAAAATTGCATTAGTAGAATATTTGCTGAAATATAAGGCTGAGTTATCAGAAATTAGCCAACAAAGATTAGAAAAAAATCCTTTACGCATTTTGGATACAAAAAATGATAAAGAACAAGAAATATTAAATGATGCCCCCGTTTTATATGACTTCATTGATAAAGCTTTAAAAATAAAATTTGAAACAATTTTATCTCGCCTTAAAGATTTAGGTGTTAACTTTAAGCACTCTAATAGATTGGTTAGAGGAATGGACTATTATTCTGATTTTGTTTTTGAATTTGTGACAGATGATTTAGGTAGCCAGGGCACAGTCTTAGCTGGAGGAAGATATGATACTTTGATATCTCAAATGGGTGGGACCTCAACTCCAGCTGCCGGTTTTGCTGGAGGAATTGAAAGAATAATTGAGCTACTGCATATAACAGAGAAGCAGATAGAAAGTGCTGAACAAATATACTTAATACCCATTGGTGAATATGCAGAAACCTTTGGCGTTAAAATAGCTCAAATATTTAGGAATGCTGGAATCAATATTTTAGTTGATTATGGAATAGCGCTCAAAAAAAGAATGCAAAAAGCAAATAAATTAAATATTAAATATTCTATTTTATTTGGTGATGAAGAGCTAAAAAATAACATATATATATTAAAAGATATGTTTACTGGTGAGGAAAAAAAGCTAAAAAAAGCTGAGGTAATAGATTTTTTAAAAGAAAAGCGTTTATAAAAATGGCTCATGTAATTATTTTTGGTAATGAAAAGGGTGGTTCTGGTAAAACAACGACTGCAATGCATCTTATTATCTCATTACTATATTTGAATTTTAGAGTAGCAACTCTTGATATTGATCTTAGGCAGGGGTCCTTAACTAGGTACATAGAAAATAGGAAGAGAACTATTGACAATAAAAAAAGGGAGCTCAAATTACCCACGCATTTTAAACTAAATAAGGAATATAATATTAATCAAGTAGTAGAATACACAAATGATGATATTCAAGATTTTGAAAATTTGATAAATGGATTAGACAGTAAATTTGATTTTGTAATAATTGACACCCCTGGCAATGACAACCCTTTAAATAGGCATGCTCACTATATTGCTGATACGATAATAACCCCTATTAATGATAGCTTTATAGATGTTGACTTGCTTGGCAAGGTTGATCCTAACGATTTTAGCAAAGCGATCCCCGGAATATATAGTTCTATGGTGTGGGAGCAAAAAAAACTAAGAGCCTTGAAAAAGAACAAAGAGGTGCAATGGGTGGTTGTAAGGAATAGATTATCCTCTACAAATGTAATAAATAAAAGAAATGTTGCATCAGCTATAGATCATCTAGGGAAAAAATTGGGATTTTATGTATCTCCAGGTTTTGGAGATAGAGTGATATTTAAGGAGTTGTTTTTAGAGGGATTAACCCTTCTAGACGCCAAACAAAGTAATAATTTAATTAGACTTAATACTTCAGTGATTGCAGCAAGACAAGAATTGCGAGAATTTTTATATTCATTAGGACTTGCTGATATTGATAAAAAAATATAGTATAACTTATAAATAATTTGGATGACATTAAATTGTACCAAGCGCTAGATAAGGTATTAAATCGAATAAAAATTTTCTGCAGCCTGCATGACTCAAAAAGATTCTACATTGGAGTTTTATCGGTTGAAAATTTCTCTATAATAGAGCAAAACTTTGGTGAACTTATGTCAGATCTCTTAGATAAAACTATAAGTGAGGCCTTTGAACAATACAGCCGTGAGGAATATTTTTTAAATAAAATTAGCTATAATTCATATGCATTTATTGTTATTAACACAAATAATAAACTTGTATTAGTATTGCTTGAGAACATTCTTAATTATATCAATCAGAGAAAACACTTTTCGACAACGCAAAATGTTTATTTTTTAGTAAGAACAGGACTTGCAGAGCATACTAATGATGAAGATATTCAAAAAACTTTTAATAAAGCTCAGGTATCTTTATTCGAATGTTCTAATGAGAAAAAAAGATACAGCTTTTACAAAAAATCACTTGATACCATTCAAAAGCATGTAAATAACACAGACCTTTTGGCAAACTATTTAGAGGCTTTAGAAAGCAATAAATTAGTATTTGACTTTCAACCAATTGTTGATAGCAGAACCAGGCAAACTGTATTTTATGAATGTCTCCTAAGATTGGTTGATGAGAAGGGGTATAGACTATCTGGATATTCACATATTCAAGCTGCTGAACAATATGGAATGATCAGTAATATTGACCAATTCACCTTAATTACAGCAGTAAAAACTCTCGAAAAAGATCCAAATCTAAAACTCCATATTAATATATCTGGTATAACTATTACTGATTCAGATTGGATGGAACTTGCGCAACAATTATTTTATAAAAAGGATTTTTATCATCGCTTAACAATTGAAATAACAGAAACTGCCATTATTAAAAATTTAAAAGCGGCAAACTTTTTTATGAAATTGTTAAGAGAGCTTGGGTGCAAAATTTCTATTGATGATTTTGGATCTGGTTACAGTTCTTTTTCTCAGCTTAAAAACATACGGGTTGATAGTATCAAAATAGGAGAAGATTACATAAAAGATTTGCCTGATAAAAAGGACACTGTCATGTTCCTTCAAACTCTTGTAGAATATGCAAAAAACTTAAATCTAGACATTATCGCCGAGCATGTAGAAAAAGAAAGTACCGCTAAATTTCTTGCTGATTCAAGGGTAGATTATCTACAAGGCTATTTATTTTCATGATTTTAAACACAAAATTGGTACTTAATTGAAAATTTGTTACTTATTTTTCAGACTAAGATAATTTTTATACTACGACATCCTTCTTCAGTTATTGCCAAAAGATTTGATTAGTGTTAATTTAACATAAATAAGCGTAACCTAGGTTGACATGGTTGAATTTACACTGCCAAAAAATTCTAAGATTGTAAAAGGTAAAATGCATAGGCAAAGTACTAAAAATAGCAATACGAAACTATTTGAAATTTACAGATACGAACCTGAGCTAAACTCTAATCCTAGAATTGATAAATTTGAAATTGATTTGAGTAAATGTGGCGCAATGGTCCTTGACGCATTGATAAAAATAAAAAGCGAGGTGGACAGCACCTTGACGTTCAGGAGGTCATGTCGTGAAGGAATCTGCGGTAGTTGTGCTATGAATATTGATGGAACAAATACTCTGGCATGCCTAAAACCTATTGATACCGTAAAAGGAAGTGTTAAAATTTATCCATTGCCACACATGGATGTTGTGAAAGATTTAGTTCCCGATATGAACTTATTTTATGCTCAATTAAAATCTATCAAGCCTTGGATGCAAACAGATAGTAAACATGCAGAGGGGAAAGAGAGATTGCAATCTCCAGAGGAGCGTGAAAAATTAGACGGTCTGTATGAGTGCATATTATGCGCTTGTTGCTCAACAAGTTGCCCAAGTTATTGGTGGAATGGAGACAAATACCTTGGCCCTGCTATTTTACTGCAGGCATACAGATGGATTATTGACACTAGAGATGAAAATACTAAGGAACGATTAAACGAACTTGAGGATGATTTTAAACTATATAGATGCCATACTATAATGAACTGCACAAAATCTTGCCCAAAGGGACTTAATCCAGCAAAAGCTATAAGCAAAATTAAGAATATGATGACTTCGAGAATATAATAATTATGAAAATTTTAAGATTTGGAACTTTAGCACTCATTATTCTTTTGATGACTAACTGCAGTAGTACTACGAAAGACAACATTCAGGTTAAAAACATGAGTGATAAACAGTTATATGAGCAAGGCACAAAAGAGGTAAAGTATGGAGATTATAAAAGAGCTGTGAAAACTCTGACGAAACTAGAAAATGAATATCCCGCATCTGATCATTACTCTGATGCAATAGTTCTTAAAGCATACTCTTATTACTCAGACGACAATTATACTGACGCGATTCTTACTGTTGATGATTTTTTACATCAATTTCCTATAAATAGAAATGCAGCATATATGTGTTACATTAAGAGTATGTCTAATTATAACCAGATTATGGATATAGGAAGGGATCAAGCATTCACTATTGATGCAAAAAAAGACTTTGAAATGCTAGTCAATTTATTTCCTAATTCAAAATATGCAAATGATGCAAAATGGAAATTAGAATATATTGATAACATACTTGCAGGCAAAGAAATGGACATAGGAAGATTTTATTTGCGTATTAATAAACCAATTTCATCGGTTAATAGGTTTAAAAATGTTGTAGAAAAATATCAAACAAGCATCTTTGTTCCTGAAGCCCTATACAGATTGGTTGAAGTATATTATATTTTGGGAGTTAAGGATGAGGCTACTAGATATGCATCGGTATTGGGTTATAATTATCCAGATAGTATATGGTATCGTAAATCGTATAACATACTTTTAAAAAATGCAAAAGATAGGGATAGATCTAAATTTAAAAACTTTTTTAAACATCTTTAATAAATGAATCTAGATGCTCTAAAGGTAGATTTTAAAAAACCTATTCACATTATAGGTATAGGTGGAATTGGCATGAGTGGTCTAGCAAAATTACTTCATCAAAACAATATTGAAGTTCAAGGTTCTGACATAAATGAAAATACACAAACAAAAGAGCTAAAAAAATTAGGCATTACAGTGTTTGCAAATCATGCTGCTGATAATATTTTGGGTTCTAGCTTAGTAGTAAAATCTTCAGCCATAAAAAATGATAATATTGAAATTAAAGCATCAAAAAATAAATCTATACCTGTAATATCTCGTGCAGAATTGCTTTCTAATATGCTTTTAACTGGCTACAATATATGCATTACTGGAGCGCATGGCAAAACTTCAACTACTTCTTTAGTTTATTCTATATTGAAAGCTGCAAATTTTGATCCAACAGTGATATGCGGTGGAATAATCAATTCAATAAAATCCAACGTATTCAAAGGAAGTGGATCAATTAATGTTGTTGAAGCTGATGAATCAGACGGCACTTTCATGATTTTACCTATTAACATCAGCATTATAACCAATATTGATAGTGAACATTTAGATTACTATGGAAGTCTTCAAAATATTATTAATATTTATAAACTTTTTATCGAAAAAGCTTTGTTAAAAGATTTGCTCATTATCTGTGATGATTGCGAAAATTTAAAAATAATTAATCAAGATTATTTTGACAATGATAAATATATTTCATACGGGATAGATTCCATAAATTCTGACCTAAGAGCTATAAATTTGCAAACTACTAATGAAGGAATAAAGTTTGACATCGCACTGTCAGAAAAATGCCAAAAAACATTGTCTCAAAATATTAATATAATAAAAGGAATCGTTATTAAAAATTATGGCAAACATAATATTTTAAATGCCTTAGCCGGTATTGCAGTATATCTTTTTAAAAATGGAAAAAAGGAACTGCTAAACAATGTGTTACAATCTAATGAAGGGGTTCAAAGGAGGTTTTCAGCAATTGGTAAAATCAATAATATTACATTTATAGATGATTATGCGCATCATCCAAATGAAATTAGGGCTACTTTGAGTGTAGCAAAGGAATATTCTAATAGAGGCAAAGGAAAGGTTATAGCCGTTTTTCAACCGCATAGATACTCTAGGTTGAAAGAGCTATATCAGCAATTCTTACTATCATTTGACCAAGCTGATTATGTAGTAGTTTTAGATATTTATTCTGCTGGTGAAAGCCCAATTAATGGTATTACATCCGAAGCATTTGCAAAAGAAATAAAGAAAATCACTCCCTCTTTTTATTGCAGAGATCAGATTGATATCAGAAATAAAATTGAAGAACTATCTAGCCCAGAAGACTATATTATCTTTATGGGAGCAGGTAATATTTCCAATATTGCTAAAGAAATATTTAGCGATTTATCTCAAGTCAAAATAAAAATTAAATAAAGGCATCGCTAGATTTCATAAATAATTTCTGGTTATATGAGCATTGAGCGAATCTCTTCATTCTTCTAATGGGCCTCAATCCGGATTGATGTAATATAACCCGAACTGCAGATAAGAAAAAAGTAGTAAGAGAGAGCAAAAGCCTACTATAAAATAGTTAGCAACAACTATATGGTAAGGAAAATGCTCTCAGAAATAGATTATATCAGAATATTTTGTGAAGTGGATGATTTTTGTAAAGGATTTGAAGGATGGTACGTCAAACAATTGATAAGTGATGGAATGGTAAAAAGAAATAGGTCTGCACAAATGAAGTTATCAGAAATAATAACAATAATGATCAGCTACCATGGCTCAGGCATGGCATGTTTTAAACATTATTACTTCTATCTAAAATCAGAACGTAAAGGTTTATTTCAAAATATGGTGCACTAGATAGTTTTATCAGATATATCAAAAAGGCATTTTCATGCTTGTTGTGCATATTTAAAGCGATGGAGGGAGGTGTAACAGAATATATGTTTATAGATGCGACACCAATGGCAGTATGCTATAATCTGAAAAAAGACATAAAGTTTTTAAAGGTATGGCAAAAAAAGCAAAACATCTACAGGCTGGTTCTTTGGCTTCAAGCTACATATGCTGTTTAATACACATGGAGAAATGGTTAGACTTGCGATTACTCCAGGAAATACCGATGATAGAGCGCCTGTTCCTGACATGCTGAAAGATATTTCTTGTAAACTCATTGGTGATAAGGGCTACCTCTCCAAAAAGTTGTTCAATACTTTGTTTGAACAGGGTACAACTCTGATTACAAAGATTAAGAAAAATATGAAAAACTGCCTAATGCATGTTAAAAATTAATGCTTAAGAAGCGGTCACTCGTAGAAACCATATTCTCTTCTATGAAGTCCCTAAGAACACTGATTCACTCTAGGCACAGATCTCCCATTAATGCATTTTCCCATCTTTTAGCCGGATTAATAAATTATCAACTAAGACCAGATAAATCTATTATTGATAAAAATTTATTCATCATTTCTTAACTGCAGCTCGGGTTATAATAAGCTTATAAGAAAAATAATTTATACAACCAATATAATAGGGGGAATGCACAGAATAAAGAGGAAATTTACAAAAACTAAAGGTGGGTTTACTAGTGAAATGGCTTTGCAAAAAATGATATATTGCGGAATTCAATCTGCTAGCAAAAAATGGAGTATGCCTTTACCAGATTGGGCTTTAACCATATCTCAACTTGACATTATGTTCCCAGATAGATTAGGGCTAAATATGAGTAAAAAATATGATTTTTCTGTAGTAGAAAAATTAGCTTGACACAGTTGATTCAACCATACGCGTCAAGTTAAGCTTGTATGACACTGTATTTCAGGCCTTGAAGTGTAGATATTCTTTTCTTTCTATACCTATCTTTAATAGCAAATTTTTCCCAAATATTTACTAAACTTTTTATAAATTCTGATACTTCTCTCCTACAGTTTTTTCGTATCACAAATACCATTTCTCTTGCTCTCTTTTTGAAATTTATCATTGCTTTAACTAAGCTAAATTCTTTATGATTATTCATTTCTGCACAATTAGCTATCCCATGAAATATTACTATTGCTATTAATTTTGCATAAAATTCACATAATATTTTCGATTGATTCACTTTACTCTTTACCTTATCAAGGTTTATATGACTTTTATATAATTTGAATAATAATTCTATTTGCCACCTTATTTTATATACTTTAAATATATCTTCAAATCCTAGCTCTTCCCCTTTTAGATTGGTTATGAATACTGACCAATTTAATAATCTTTGATTATTTTTCGACGATTTATATCCATGAGATTTAGCTAATTTATTAGCCTTGCGTCTTCTTGCTTCTGCCTGTACATCTGATAACTTCAATCCTACCATTCTTACCTTCAACTTTGCTTCTTTACCTAATATTATTTCTTTTTCAAATTTATCTTTATTTTTTATATATTCTAACAAATCCATTTTTTCGCCTGTTTCTGCATCATATACATTTGTATCTGATTTATATCTTGATATAAAATATCCTTCCTTTGATATTATTTTTTTAAAAGCTGCTGGTACAAAATATCCTAAATCTGCTATATGCAATTCTTTTTCTTTAATATTTTCTAAATAGTCTCTATAACCCTGATCTGAACTTTTGCCATCTTTTATATCAATCTGATTTAAAACTTGATTTAAGTAGTCATAACTTACTTGTAATTTTACTCCTGATTTACTCACCTCTTTTTGGTTTGGATAACTTGTTGCATACCCCTGATACAGACCTTCCATAGTATTTGGTAAACTTATATAGCTACTATCGAGTAATTTAATGCCTGTAAATTTATTCAGCAATTCACATTCTATTTTTATTTCATTTTTAAATACTGTAAATGCTTCATTATACATTAATTTCATATACTCAGCTGCCTCTTCTGTAAACCTGAATTCTAGACCTTGTTTTGTTATTGATACCTTATCTTCTTGCAATATTTGACATATATTTTCTATACTACTTTTCCCATCTTCTAAATTTCCCAATACTAAACTTTTTAAAAATGAAGAACCTCTTATTTTCCTATATCTCTTGATGAACTTTTTTTCTACAGCCTTTGCTTCTGCTTTTTCATTAAAAAATTCATTGAGTATTTTTGATACTTTATCTATCTTATTCATGTAAGCTCTCTTTTAGTTTATTCTTATTGAAGAGCTTACCTGTTTTTTATCTCTTTTCCAATCTTTAATCTCCCTTTTATACTACCTTAGCCTCTTAACTTGACGCGTATGGTTGATTCAACACTCCCGAAAAGAATCAAGAGGACCCATTCAAATATTATGACTTTGATCATGATCAAGCTGATATGTGATTGGATAAGCTCTGTCGTAATTAAAGCTCTTGCTTGAGATCTTAGGTCCAATCGGAGCTTGACTACGCTTATATTCACTGCTTCTAATCATATTAGCCACATCATTTATTATAGCTTCATCTACATTGGTCTTTTCCGAAATTTGCTTATGGGTTAATCCCATCTCCAGCAAATTATATAATATTGTGTCCAGTATTTCATAGGGCAGCAAACTATCAGAATCTTTTTGGTTATAACTCAGTTCTGCAGAAGGCTCTCTTTCAATAATGAAATTTGGTATTATATTTACTTTTGAGCATAAGCTACCTTTAGGGATATTTTTATTTCTCCATTTAGCAAGCTTATACACTTGAGTTTTATAAACATCTTTAATTGGAGAGAACGCACCACACATATCACCATAAATTGTTGTATACCCCACAGCTGATTCAGATTTGTTTGAAGTTGCAAGCAATAACGAACCTTCCTCATTTGAAATGCCCATCAATAACAGGGCTCTAATTCTTGCTTGAAGGTTTTGAATTGTTATTTCTTTCAATTTTTGAAAATTGGATGAAGTTTTTAAAGTGTTGGTAAAGTTATCTAATAAACCATCTATTGGCATAATCAATTTTTCACATCCTATATTATGTACTAATTCCAAGGCATACTTCATACTCTCATCTGAATTATATTCAGTAGGCAAAATAACACTTTTTACATTCCCTGGGCCTAGTGCATCAGCAGCGATTGTGGCAACTAATGCGGAGTCTATTCCCCCTGATAATCCAAGCACAGCTTTCGTAAAATTATTCTTTTCAAAATAGTCTTTCACAGATAAAACCAAGGCTTGATATATATTTTCTTCTTCACAATATATCTTTATATTTCCATCATTTATTTTCAAATTAGCACTCTTGCTATCAAATGTTAAAACACCTTCATCCCATAAAGATGGTTCATTAATAAAATTTCCACATTTGTCCATCACAAAGCTACCACCATCAAATACCAATTCATCATAGCCACCAAAATTGTTCAAGTATGCAACAGGCTTGTTATATTTTTTTACTATATTGTTTGCAATTTTCAATCTAGCTTTTTGCTTATCAAGATCGTATGGTGAGGCATTCACAGTAATAAAAAGCGTAGCTCCTTTACTAAATAGGATATTTGGCAAGTCATCATGCCAAGCATCTTCACAAATTAAAATTCCCAGCTTTTCTCCTCTAAATTCAAATATTGTTGGCTCTTCTTCTGCTTTAGAGAAATTCCTTGGCTCATTAAAAACTTCATAATTAGGTAAAATATGTTTATCTGCGCTGAATATTTTCTCGCCACCACATGCTATAACTATTGAATTGAAGATTTTATCATTTTTTAAAACTGGGCATCCAAATAACAGCGCGCATTTTTTATCTTTTGTAAATTCAACTATTTCTGCTTTAAATTTTAAAACTTTCTCTAAAAAATGTACATCCCTTACTAAATCTTTTAGTAAGTATCCAGTCAAAGATAATTCTGGGAAAACCACCAAATCTGCATCTGCAGATTTACTTTCATAAAAATTTTTGATCTTTTTTATATTATAGTTTAAATCACCAATTTTTAAATTAATTTGACATAATGAAATTTTCATAAACAATTAAAGTTTATATTATGAATAAGTTTTACTGAGAAGTAATATAACTTTTACTTATAATCTAGTTTTAAATTTGTATACATAGTATTATGTGCTTGATAAAAAATAATAAGACAATTTTTTAATGCTGAAAAAATTAATTATAACCTTAGTTCTTTCAATTATATTAGTGGGTGAGAGCTTTGCGGATAAAATGGGAGAATGCACTATTACTCCTGAGATATGGAGTGTTGGGGTTTTGCCAGATACTAAAAATTCCAATAATCTAACTCAAGATTATGCTTCTTTTGAAACTGCAAATGGCAAAAAAATCCTAATTAAAGGAAAAGTGCTAGATAATAATTGCGTCCCAATAAGCGGGGTAAAAGTTAATATTTGGCAAGCTAACCCCTTTGGTCTATATCAATTCAGTGCAGATGATATCTATAATGAACGTTATGATAAAAACTTCAGAGGATCTGGAAATACATTAACCAACAACCTAGGGGAGTTTGAATTTATTACAGTATACCCAGGAAAAGTTAATTCCATGAGTCCAAATATCATCTTCAGGTTAGAGCATCAAAATTTTTATCCTTTTGAAACTAAAATGTTTTTCCCAGAAAATAATAATGCAGAAAGTATAAAAAATATGAATCCATATTTGATTAAAAAGCAAATTCCTCTTGTTGTTGCAAAAACAGCTGGTAAAGTTGATGATATGGTAGTATATCATTTTATAGTTACGTTGAATCAATCAAATTTATATAAAGAATATTAAGGTAAACAATATGAACAAATATTTTAAAAACTTACTTATATCCTCTAGTCTTTCTCTAGCACTTATTACACCACTAATTGCCTGCGAAAAACATCAATCAAAGAAAGTCGAAGACACTACTCAAAATGCAGCGCCCCAAAAAAATAAAAAATTTGACTACGGCAAAGTAGGGAAAAACTTATCAGATTCAGTAAAAAAAGAAGTTGATGGTTATTACTCAGCAGTAGATGGAGAATATGACAAATTGAGCGACGATGCAAAAAAAGCTATAGCAAAAATTTCTACATATAAGAAAAATACATTTGCTAAAAAAGGAAAAAATGCAAAAAAGAAGAATTCTAATAGCTAATTGGAAAACATATCTCCAAAGCTTTTCGGAAATAGACAGAAAGATAGATGAAATTAAGAAAAATCTAAATTCCTCTAACATAGATTTAGTGATTTGCCCCCCTTTCATCTATCTACAAAGAATGAAAAACAAATTAGAGGCCCAAAATCTTTCTATTGGTTCTCAAAATTTTTCCACATCAGAGACAAATGCAAATACTGGGGAAATCCTAGCTTCAATGCTTACAGATTTAGGATGCAACCATTCCATCTTAGGTCATTCGGAAATAAGAGAAAGATACGCCGAAAGCAGTGATACTGTAGCAGCTAAAGTCAAGATTGCAGTGAAACACAATATAACACCTATAATATGCGTAGGAGAGGCATTAGAGACTAGAACTAAAAGTGATTATCTCAAATTTTTAATAGACCAAACCATTGAATCATTACCAGAATTAGGCGATGTTGAGAAAAATAACATTATTATTGCTTATGAACCTATCTGGTCTATTGGAACTGGAAAAATTCCGTCTATACCTCAAATTGAAGAAGTACTCAATACTTTAAAAGCAATACCTGGGTTAGGTTCTGCTAGATTTGTTTATGGTGGCTCCGTTAATGAAAAAAATATCAGTGAAATATGCGAAGTTAAATCTTTAGATGGCGTGCTGGTCGGGGGAGCAAGTACTGATATTAAAAAGCTGAATTCAATCTCTCAGGCACTTCAAGATAATTATTAAATATTTATAAATAGCTTCTAAATAAATTTCTTATTCAACTTAAGGAAATATCTTTGCATGCTAAAAACATTCTTAAACCTAATCTCTTTAAAATTTCACTTCATAGATAAAATTTGATATATAATCATACATTAGGTGTAATTCGCGATATTAAAATAATTATAGGTGACTTTTATGAAATTAGAAAAATTAACGCCAATGTATAGCTATCGTGGTCATGGCCATTTTAGTTTTGAAGTTACTTTAAAAGTTTTAACAGATCATTATTTAGCAGATTATCACGATGATAGAGAAATAAGAAAATCTGTAACTGATTTTGTAACAAAAGAATGTCCAAAGGCACATATGAAACTTGTATTTGGCTCAGCTTCGGGTAATGAGTATGATAATGTATATAGAGATCCTGAAACGACCCTTCAAGGAAGTAAAAAAACTATAGATCAATTGGGAAGTTATGCTCTTTTAAATGATGGAGCAGTTTCTATTTATCCTGAAATGTTCGAGCCGGAAAACCCAAATCATAAGGCATATGAGGTGTATAAGAGTTGCACCGATACTCTTCAAACATATACTGGAAACTCAATTATTTGTGCTGATAATATCCCTGGCACTTTTCTTTGCGCTAGTGATGTTTATGAAAGTTTTTTGTTCCAAGACTAAGGATTCAAAGATATTTATTAAAAACCTGCTGGGAAAATATAAATTTTAAATTATATAATTTCTAAAAATTTCATATTTAGCCTACTCTTTAGTGTATTTATATTTTCTTCAATCTCGAGCTCATCTTTTGAAATACAATTTGCTACCCACCCAACAGTTTTAATCTTTTTCTGATTTATCGCATTAGCTGTTAATATAGCATGATTTAGGCAACCTAATTTTATTGCCACAACCAAAATCACTGGAATATCAAGTGCTTTTACCAAATCAGACATATTTTCTTTTTCATTGATTGGAACATCCCAACCACCAACACCTTCAACGATCTCAATATCAGCATTATATTTTTTAAGCTTATCCATTTCTTTCATAATGCTATTTATACTTAACTCTACCTGCTCATTTTTTGCTGCAATATTTGGTGAAACTGGGTCTCTAAAAGCGAACGGATTAATTTCTTTCATCGGGATTTTTATGCTGGACGCTTCAAAAAGCCTTTTTGCATCATCATTAATTTTTGTATCTACATCATATCCAGATGAAATAGGCTTTATCCCAAGTGTAGAATATCCTTCTTTCTCATATTTTCTAAGTAATTTAACACTATAATATGTTTTTCCAACATTTGTGTCTGTGCCAGTAATAAAAAATTTTTTACCCATTATTGCTCACTTTATTAATATAAAAAATCCTATTTTATAATTTAGCTTAAATTCACTGTTGGCAAATTGCTTACTAAAAGAAAAATATCTATTCATTTTGCTATTGCTCATTAATACATTAGCTCCTGTATTTTTTATTGATTTTACAGCTGCAATGAATGATGGAAATGTTTGCACAATGTTTTTTTCTTCAACAGTGATAGTTTTATACCCAATTTGGTTAAATAATTCTTTAAAATACTTTATATCATAAAAAGTGTTTTTTGATTGCGATGGAAGATTTTTAAAAGTGCCATGCAGTGGGATTGAAAAGCATAAAACACCATTTGTTTTTAGCTTTTGATATATTAAACTGAATAAAATTTTGGTATCTAAACACCATTGAAGTGACATGTTAGAAAATATCAAATCGTAGTTCTTATTTTTATTTAGAACCTCATGAAAATCAGAATCATAAATTACCGTATCAAGATCTTTTAATCTTTTCGCAGCTAGTAATAATAAATTTGATGCAAAATCACAGGCGTAGGTTTTTTTATAGCATATAGATTTAAGTAATTTTTGTGTTGTTACTCCCGTGCCGCATCCTAAATCCAAAATCTCTTCATAACTATTTTTATCCAAATTTAATAAATACTTTATTAAATCGCCCCCTATTTTTTGCTGAATTTCAGAGTAATTATCATACGTATCTTTTACGGAATTGAACGAGTTTCGAATTTCTTGTGCTATTTGATGAAAATCATACATTGCACACCTCAACTAAACAATTGATTAAAAAATCAATCTGCCCTTCAGTATGCTCACAGTTAAGAGAAATTCTTATTCTTTCTTTACCACTTGGTACAGTTGGGTATCTTATAGCAGAAATTAGAATTCCCTTTTTATATAAATATTCTTGTATCAGCAATAATTTATCCACTTTATTGATTATAACTGATTTAATAGGGGTTAGATCATAAGAAACTAATTTCAGATTAGCCTTTCTAGACTTCTCAATAAAATAATCTATGATTCTTTTTAATTTACTTAGTCTTTCCTTTCCTTCTGTAATCTTTTTTAAATTTTGCAATGACAAATGAGCAATGATTGGAGGGATATTTGTTGTATATATATAACTTTTTGCAAATTGATTTAGGGCTTCACAAATAATCTTATTAGATATTACAACAGCACCCATACTTGCACATGATTTCCCAAGTGGTATCACCACACAATCTATATCTTCTGGGTTTTTAGCATAATCAAGCACTCCCATACCATTTTTTCCAATCACTCCAAATCCATGAGCATCATCAACAATTAAAAAAGCTCCATATTTTTTGGCCAACTTTGTTATTTCATCAATTTTACATATATCCCCTTCCATACTAAATACACTTTCTGTAATAACTATTTTTTCACCGTGCACTTTTGAAAGGCACTCTTCTAAAGATTGCATATTATTATGTTTATAACGCAAATGCTTTGCCCTTGAGAGAATTATTCCATCAATTATTGATGCATGACATAGCTTATCAGATATTATAGTTGTATCCCTGTTGGCCAAAGTTGAAAGCACACCAATATTAGCATTATATCCAGAGTTAAAAAGCAACGATGCATCTCTATTAAAGATTTTGCAAAATTGATTTTCTAACTCTTTATGCACATCATAAAATCCAGATATTAAAGCAGATGAAGCGCTTCCAGTGCCATATTTTTCCACACATTCATTTATGTTAGAAACAAAATTATAGTTTTGGGAAAGACATAAATAGTCATTACTCGTGAAGGATAATAATTGTTTATCGCCAACAAATAGTTGATTGTCATTTTTATGATTAATTGTCTTTTTATTTCTTAATAACTTTCGTGATTTATAGTCATCAAGTTTTTGCAATATTCTATTGTATAGCATTTTTAATTTTAACAGCTTGCAATTGCACTTATGCCAAGTTTATTTAAAAATTCTAAATCCTTATTAGTATTAGAATTATTGGTTGTAAGTAGCTTTTCCCCATAAAAAATTGAATTGGCCCCTGCAAAAAAACATAATGCCTGCATTTCTTCAGACATTCCCTCTCTTCCTGCTGATAATCTCACTACTGATTTGCAAAATATCATTCTAGCAGTGGCAATCGTCCTAATAAATTCTATATTATCTAATTTAGGAATATTTTCTAGTGGAGTGCCTTTAATGGGTACTAGAAGATTGATTGGAATGCTTTTAGGCGGATTTTTCAACTTCGTAAGTGAAACTAACAGATTAATCCTGTCTTCTCTACTTTCTCCCATGCCAATTATTCCACCACAACAAACATTTATATCTGCATCTTGAATATTCTCTAAAGTACTAATCCTGTCTTGATATGTACGTGTAGTTATTATTTTTTTATAATACTCCTCTGATGTATCTAGGTTGTGATTATAATAATCTAAGCCTGCTCCCTTTAATTGCCTAGCCTGATCCTTATTGACTGTTCCAAGTGTTGCGCATGCTTCAAGTCCGAAACTTTTTATTACCTTTACCATCTCCAATGCTTTTGAAAAATGTTTTTCTGGAGGAGTTTTCCAACCTGCACCTATACAAAGTCTCTTAGAGCCATTTGATTTAGCAACTTCACAATGCTTTTTTACCTCCTCAATATTCATTAATTTTTCAATTTTTATCCCTGTATTATATTTTGAACTTTGAGAACAATAACCACAATCTTCCGGACATGCCCCAGTTTTTACACTTACTAATGTACATAGCTCCACTTCATTTTTTTTGAAATTTTTTCTATGTACAGAGTGCGCTTCATATAGCAAATCCAAAAAGGGCATCTCAAAAACTTCTTTAATTTGTTTATAACTTAATTCACTCATGTCAGAATAATTTATTTGACTAAACTTTTTAAATACAATAACTATCTCATGTCGTCAACTTAAATAAAATCATTGGTTAACTATGAGTTTCACGAATTACACACCCTCTATCAAAAATCAAAATATCAACCATATTTGGCATCCATGTTCACAAATGAAAGACTATATAAATTTAGAACCAATGCACATAAAAAGTGCTATAGGAAGCTATATAGAACTTGAAAATGGTAAAAAAATTATTGATGCAATATCAAGTTGGTGGTGCAAGTTACTTGGACATAATCACCCATATATAAAAGCAAAAGTTATTGAACAGATAAATAAATTTGAGCATGTTATTCTTGCAAACACAATCAATGAAAAAATTATTGAGTTATCAGAAAAGCTCACAAGTAAAACTCAAAATTTAAATAAAATATTTTATGCTGGGGATGGCTCATGTGCAGTAGAAATTGCACTTAAAATGAGTTTACATTCCAGAAAAATTAAAGGTCAAGGGCATAAAAATAAATTTATTGCTTTAGAAAATGGTTATCATGGCGAGACAATGGGTGCGCTCAGCGTTAGTGATTTAGGCATTTATAAAAATCCATATAAGGACTTATTATTTGATGTTTATACAATATCAAATATCCCTCATGTAAATTCAAAAGAAAATCCATTATGGGATGATTGCTCTGCCCAATGGAAAGAAATTGAAGAAAAATTGGAGCAAATTAAAAATGATGTTACAGCAATAATTTTTGAGCCAATTGTTCAGGGTGCAGGTGGTATGAAAATTTACAGCAAAGATTTTTTGACAAAGCTAAAAGCCTGGGCAGAAGTTAATGATATTCATTTGATAGCTGATGAAATTATGACTGGCATCTGTAGAACAGGAAAAATGTTTGCCTATGAATATGCAAATATTGAGCCTGATTTTTTATGCCTCTCCAAGGGCCTGACGTCTGGATGGTTACCATTTAGCGTCGTTATGGTTAAAGATGAAATATACGATCTCTTTTACAATGATTATTCTCCAGAAAACTCATTCCTACACTCTCATACTTATTGTGGAAATCCAATTGGTGTGAGCGCAGCGCTTGCAACTTTAGAAATAATTGAAAATGAAAATATTCTCAGCAAAACACAAGCATTGGAAACAAAAATGCTTAATTTAATCAACAAAATTGCTATAAAAACAGATCGATTGAAAAATGTAAGAGGTATAGGGGGTATTGTTGCAGCTGATTTATTAATTGATAAAAGCGATAAAAATAAAAGAATTGGATTTGAAATTTTCAAACAAACTATTCAACTAGGCGCACTACTCAGGCCTTTAGGCAACACCATATACTGGTTGCCTCCAGTTAATATTAAGGAGCATACGCTACAAGAATTAAGCCAGATTACTGAATATTCAATTACTTCATATTTTAAATAATTGGGGAGATTTCTTTTCTAATAATTTCTGAAAGTTGACGATCTTTTGAAAAAAATGGCGAATGATCTGCCTCTAAAGTATAGATTTTTGCTCCAGGAAAATCTTTTTGCATTTGCCTTTGAGTTACAATAGGAACCGCATTATCGTTTGTGCATTCTACATAAACCCTATTAACTGAGTAAAATTCTTCACAATAAGTATGCCTATAGGCAAAAGGTATACCAAAATTCAATTCACTTAAATTCTTTAAAGCAATATCAATATCCATTTCAGGACTTTGGTTATAAAATAGTTTAATAAGGGATTCTTGTTTATCTAGGTGTAATTTTATATATTTTCCTTCTTTTATAGGTGTTGCCCAATTTTCTGCACCTATTTGTTGCATAAATTTCGTATAATAATCACTCATTATATAATCTAAAGGTGATTTATTTTCTGCACACATGAAAGCAGCAACATAAATTATCTTTTCTATTTTATGAGGAAATTTATTAGCTATAAAATTTGCAATGCTGCCCCCCATGCTATGAGAAATGATAACAAACTTTCCTTTAGTATTATTAATTAGCTCCTGTATATTAGAGGTATATTCATCAAAATTCTCAGCCTCAAGACCTTTACTAAAACCGTTACCAATATTGTCTAGAGCGTATATTTTATTGTCACCCAATAAACTGGAATTAACTATTTTATACCAACAACCACTCCAATGCCAGGCACCATGTATAAATAATAAACTATTCATTAGGCTTAATACTCTTCACACATGGATTGATAATCACTTGATCTGTCCAAGATTTTGTAATAATTTTATTGTTTTTATCAACAATAACTCTACACATTCTTACTGGAGCATCGTCAGAAGCAGGAGCAAGCCCATCTTCACATTTTCCTTCAACAAGTATATCTTTAATCATTAAACCTGTGCTAGCATCGCTATATATTAAATTTAATTTGGTTGTTGTTAATTGACTGCCAATATTCAGATTAAGACTGCTTGCGTCAAAAAATGCATTGCCAAGAAGCGGAACAGTCTCAGTATTTACCCCACAGCCATCTTCACCTACTGTAAATCTACAGCCATTATAAATGGTACCTATTGGAAAATTGCCATCTAGCATTCTATGCGGCGCTCCTGCAGGAGGGGGGATATCTATTGTAGAGAATTCTTGCTTGGATGATGTATATCCAAGATTTCTCAACAATCTTTCATCAATTGCTTGCACATTTGCATTTATTCCCTTGGCATCAGAATCTCGCTCTTCTTTATCTCCATATAAATATTGATTTATAATCGTATACTCTCCCTTGAATTTTATAATTTGATTCTTATCTAATCCTTTGATTTGATCAGGAATATCTGTTGTTAAACAGACTTCCCCATCGCTTGATAAACATTTTTTGTTTTCTAAATTTAGCGATGCATCACATTTTCCATAAAACGGTTTTTTTAATCGCTCAGTGTTTTTGTCCTCTTGAGCTTTTTTCATTCCATCATCTGTAAAATCTATATAACCTGTCAGAGAAGAGATATCTTTATTGCTTAGTTCCATATAAGCAACAGGAATTTCAGCACAAATTTGATCTGCTGTGCCAAAAAAATCTGGCCACTTTGTATCTAAATTTATACATATAGCATTCTGCTCTGTATCTTGATTTAGTTTATATATCCCAGGGCAATATGCCTTTTCCGCATCATTCAACTTGCTAAGATCACTGCCAAAATCATAGCTTATACAGTTTGGACATTTGCCACTTTTGTCTATCATAGGTGCCGTCATAGGCAATGGATGATGCGCAAGATCATAACATGAATAATCCCTCACACACGCAGCTCTTTCCCTTTCCCCAGCAGGTGTATTATACACCGCGCATTTACTTTCTCCACTCTGTTTACTTGTAGAGGTCTTATCAGTACATTGCACCTTATCTTTTACGGAAACAAAGCAGTTACCATCATCGCTGCTCTGATTAACTAATTGCCCTTTATCGACTGCAATCAAAGAATACATATATGTCTTTTTGAAATTTTGAGGACGTATTTTATTAATGCCTATTTTTGAATAATCCTTAGCATCTTGTCCGTCATTATCAACAAATTTAGGAATTACCGCACTAAATTTAACTCCGTAAACATTAGCTGAATCTCTTCCAGGAATAATACTAGTAATAAGTTTATCTTTTACCTTTGGATCGGGAATTTGTTGATAGCAAGCATAATAATCTCTCAATCCTAATCCATTCTCTGGAAATTCTTTTATTACCTCCTTAGTTGCAGAATTTTTTAACTGAATTTTTAATGCATGAAAAATAGAAGGTTTATTTAACTTATCTGGACAATTATTATCAATATAATAATCATGAACCGCATCAATAATTATCGAACCTGATGGCTTAGGCCTGTCTACACAACCAATCCTGCTGGAAGATTTACCTTGTATTCCAGCACAAATTTTTGTTGGCTCACTTAGTGGAACAAATGGACAGTAAACATCTCCCAAAGTTTTTTCCTTTTCAGAGCACTTCGCTGAATTGTCTAAATAATTATACTCTAAATTAATAAGCTCCCCTCCTTGCCCCGTGCTATCAACAACTTGAAGATTAATTTTGGGGTTCATAAAGGTGCTTCCATTAGGAGTTCCACCAGCAACAGTTACTGACTTTTTTGGTATTAAAATCTTGTTATAAATATTTGGAGCAGGATTGAGAGGTATATCTATACAACCTATTTTCTCACTATCCTCAAAGATGCCAGAGAGCCATGAAGTGGCATAAAATACACAAACTCTTGTAGGATCTTCCTTCCCACCTGCAGTCTTATCATAATCAATATATGCATAATTCAAACCCCAAACAACAGTTTGATAATTATCTGGACCTCTTGACTGCAATGAAAAAGTAAGATTTACTTCACCCGTCCAATCACCATTTAAAGCACCCCTACTCCAATCCCACTCAAAGAATGGAGGATACCATACTCCCTTTGTTTTTGGCGCTCCACAATTTGTAGTGGAATCCCACCACCTCCATCCACAGAACTGCCTAACAAATTTTAATTCCATGTTTAGCGGGTCATCAGAATTCCTGTAAAACATCTCTCTTTGAAGACCATCTGGAAAATAATCTCTACATATACCTTTTTTGCCAACACTATCAGATACATAGTATGTTAGCTTCCCATAATCCTGATTGCCTTCTGCACCCACTTCTTCTTGCCCACTACTAGTATTAAACGAACCAACTTTACAAAACGGAGCATTTACACATGGCCCCTCTTTATTTAGTACCTTTTTCCATAACCATTGTCCGCACAATATCTCATCCTCATCCCAAGCCGAATAGACATTTGAATTACTAAAAAATAGTACGCATAAAAATATACTTAAAGACTTTGTAAATCTAATCATGAATTGTTTTAACTCTTTGTATTCATACACTAAAGTGTTCTTTCTGGTTTTTCAACATTATTGTTTGATAATTGCTGTCTTACTATTTTTGAATGCCTCATATCATTGTTTTTATTGGATAATTGCTTATGATCAGCAGAATGCTCTCTTAGTTTAGGGCTTACTTCATCAACAAAGTGTTCGCCAGAATGCTCTTTGTGCTTTACCTCCTCCTCTTTAATTATGTCTTTTACAGAATGATGTGCATTACTTGGCCTTTGGTCAAAATGGGTGATCTCAGTCATCTCAATATCAAAAACTTTACCTCTCCCATCCACTTGTATCAACTCATCTTTTTTGGAAGCATTCAACTCCTGCAATTCAATCTCTTGAGTAGTTTTTTCCAAATTCTCCCTGTGACTAAGCGGAACAAAAAATTCTCCATATTTTTTTGAGCTAAAACTATTTATAAATAAACTTCCAAAATCCTTAACAAAGCCTACCTCCGGTTCATATTCCTGAAGATTCGCACCTTGGTATTTTTTTGTATTATTGACCAATGCATCTTTCATTTCGGTATCAGATTTATATGCTTTACCATCACATGATATTTCTGCTTCTTTAATACTTAATATTTCTAACAAAGCTTTATTTGAAAGTTTGCTAATATATTTATCTTCAATACCTAACTCTCTTTTTAAATATTGAGTTAATCTCTCTTCTTTTTCTAAAACCTCCTTATCGAGTAAATCCTTATCTTTTCTATAATCAGTTTCCCCAAAATAGCTTAACCCATTACTCAACACCATTGAAGTTGAGCTGAGTGCGATAGACATCGGATTTAACGACAACATACTTAGCACCCAATTTGCAGATCCAGTTAAACCCAAATACCTAATTTTACCAGAAATAATATTTACAATTTTTTTATCCCTATTAGCAGGTTTATCGGAAATACTTTTTTCCAGAACTTTCATTATTTCTTGATTAGCCACCTTTCTTAATTCAGGATTTACAGACCTATCTAATGCTCTGTTAATTTTTTGTCCAATACTATCTAATAATAACTCTTTTTTTTGCGTCTTCTTTATTGTTCTCATACGAAGAGTTGACCTAATGCGTGCAACAGAATAACTAGCCATTGTTACTGCCGCTATTGTTGCTCCAATTGTAATCCCAAGTGGAGATGACAAACATGCAATTGCTCCAAAAACAGTCAGTACTGTGCCAACTCCTGGAGAAGTTATAAAATCTAACAATTTATCAAAAAACTTCCTCGCTCTAGTTTTTTTCTTAATTTCTGTTTTAACTTGCTCATTTTCTTTAGCTTGAGTTTTAGCTAAGCTCCTCACAAAATCAGAACCACTAACTGCCATTCTTATTCTGCCAATTTCAGTAAAAACTTCCTTGATAATTGTTACAATGTTCACTTTAATAATCCATACCTACTTGTTTAATCCTAACAACTCTACTAGACTTAATCAAATAAATATTGAAGATTTATCATTTTCTGCAATAAGTTTCTAAATGAAATATAACTATTTAATTTATATTGGTAGATTTCAACCCTTTCATAACGGTCATAAATATATTATTGAGGAAGGCTTGAAGATTTCAAATAATCTAATAGTCTTCTGTGGATCCAGCAATCAAACAAGAACATTACAAAATCCCTTTACATACACTGAGAGAAGAAGATTCATATTAAATAGCTTCTCAGAATTATATATGAATAAAATCCAGATCGCGCCTTTAGATGATTGTGAAAATGATATTGAATGGATCAAAAAGGTTGAAAAAAAAGTTCAAAAAATAGTTGGGAATTCTCCAGAAAATAGGGTTGCTTTGATAGGCCATACAAAAGACAATTCTTCTTATTATCTTAAGTTATTTGAAAAATGGAAATATTTTGAAATAAAAAATTTTGCTGAAATTAATGCAACATATATAAGAGATTTAATCTTTACTACCAATGATAAATATCAAATTGAAAATAAAATTAAAAAGCTAGTGCCCTCCGAAGTATTAAAATTTATCCTTGATTTTTTAGATACAAAGCATTATCTAGATTTGCAAAATCTATATATATTACAAAATGCATAACTTGATATTAGATACAGATTCATATAAAGCCTCACATTATTTACAATACCCTAAAAATACCGAATATTTATCATGTTATATAGAATCTAGAGGAGGAAAATTTGAGAGCACATTATTTTTTGGATTGCAAATGTTCCTCAAAAAATATTTTTGCAGGGCAATAACAAAAGAAAATATAGATGAAGCAGAAAAAGTAATTCAAGCGCATGGCTTACCATTTAATAGGGCTGATTGGGAATATATACTTTATCAGCATAATGGGTTTTTACCACTTTACATAGAGGCTGTACCTGAGGGAACAATAATTCCAAATAGAAATGTACTTTTACAAATTACCAACACTGACCCTAGGTGCTATTGGCTATCAACATATTTAGAAACAGCACTTTTAAGAGCAATTTGGTATCCTACTACGGTTGCAACGTTATCTTATGAATGTAAAAAAATTATAAAAAAATATCTCTTAGAAACAGCAGATAATTTAGATAGATTAGACTATATGCTTGCAGATTTTGGTGCAAGAGGCGTTAGTTCCTATGAATCTGCTGCAATTGGTGGAGCATCACATTTAATTAATTTTTATTCAACCAGTACAATATCTGCATTACAATGTATCAACAATTATTACAGAGCAGATTTAAAAAAATATAAAACCATCCCAGCAGCTGAACACTCAACTATTATTTCTTGGGGGAAAGATTATGAAATAGATGCTTATAAAAATATTCTTGCTACATTTTCAAATTATCCAACATACGCTATTGTTAGTGATTCATATGATTATTGGAACGCCATTAATAATATTTGGGGAGGAAGCTTCAAGGAGCATATATCTAGTTCTCATAGCACTTTAATTATACGGTCAGATAGCGGAGAACCAGTAGAAGTTGTATTGAAAACTATCGACATTTTAATGCAAAAATTTGGCTATAAAATTAATCAAAAAGGATATAAAGTTTTAAATAAATTTATTCGTGTTTTGCATGGAGACAGAATTTCAATAGATAAAATACAGGAAATCCTCGAAGAGCTAAAATCTAAAAAAATAAGCGCAGAGAATGTTTCATTTGGCATGGGGGCCTCTCTTTTACAAAAAATAAACAGAGATACACAGCAATTCGCAATGAAGTTATCTGCAATAAAAAAACAAAATTGTGGTTGGGAAGGTGTTTGCAAATCTCCTATAACGGAACCAAAAAAACATTCTAAGCATGGTAAATTAGCCTTAATTAAAGAAAATAATAAATTTACCACGATAAATTATGACGCTATTAGCACTAGTAAAAATCTTCTCATTCCCGTATTTAAAAATGGAAAAATCATAAATGAAGTGACTTTTTCAGAAATCAAAAAAAACGTAGCTGAATTTTAATGTTTTGATAACCATTTTAGCTTGATACAATTAATAATTGTATGATAGCATATTTGGTAATAGATAATTTTTAGGAAATTTATATTATGTATAACATTTTATCAGTAGATGGAAGAGGTGCTACTCAGGCCTTAATTGCAACAAAAATAATTCAAGTAATTGATGAGAAATTGAAGAAAAATACGGGAGATGGGGTTATAAAGCATTTTGATCACATAGCTTCTTCTTCAACAACAGCTTTTCCTGCAGCCTTAATTGCACATGGATATACACCAGAAAAAACATACGAAATTGCTAAAACTAGTTTTTGCAATGTATTTGAATCTGATAGTAAAGGATTTTTTGGCGGGCTAAAAGATTTATATAAAAAATGGACTTCGAGTCCTGACAAAATAAAATCTTACAGTCTTGATCGTTTTGACGATTTACCAATGAGCTGTTCTAAACTAAATATGGGAGAAAGCAAAATTCCATTACTTCTGCTTGCTGCTAAAAATTCACAAAAACTAGAAACACACTATTTTTCATCTACTTATGATAAGAATGCATCACTTTTAGATGCTATTAAATCCTGTATAGCAGATAAACTGCATTTTTCACCTCATGTATTAAAAAATCAAGGCTATTTTGATCACTCTTTCATATCTAAATCTTCTTTAGGGTCAAGTTTATCACATATTACAAAAGCCCTAAATCTAACAGATCCTTCTCTTTTTGTGGTTAATATAGGTTTTCATAACTTAAATATAGTAGATTATTTCAAAACTGAAATGATGCAGAATCAGATCAGTCCTAGCAATCTTTTAGATATAACAGTGTCTTCTGGGGAAGATGTGAACATTCATGCAAATAGATTTCTAAAAGGTAATTTTTGGAATATAGTTGTGACTCAAGAGGAAGGGATATTAGAAGAAGTATATCAGTTTGATAAAATTTTAGATGATGCTAAAATAGAAAATATTATTGCGGGAGCAAAAATTTGTAGCAACGCTAAAGAGGAATGCACGCCTTTCCATGAAGGAATTGATCAAATGGTAACTAATGGTTTATTGAATAATCCTTCCCTTGCCAATGAATTAGATGTACTCATACATGAATTAAATACTTGCGCATAATAAATATGATTATTCTTGACCAGAGTAAGTATTTGGAATAGGGTATTTTTTGCTCTGGCCGAGTAGCAAAGTGGTAATGCAGCGGATTGCAAATCCGCTATGCGCCAGTTCGATTCTGGCCTCGGCCTCATAACTTATGGTTGAGAAGATTAGTGAAAATAACCCACATAAAGTCCAGGCAAATTTTTGATAGTAGGGGCAACCCCACTGTTGAAACAGATGTGATCATAAATAATAATTTTACTGGAAGAGCTGCAGTTCCAAGTGGAGCTTCTAAAGGTATCTATGAAGCTATAGAGTTAAGAGACAAAACCCTTGATTACAACGGTAAAGGCGTCTTAAAAGCTGTCGATAAAATTAATAATGAGATAAAAAACAAGTTGTTAAATATTAATTTTAATTCACAAGAAGATCTGGATAACTTTTTGATTGATTTAGATGGGACAATTAATAAATCCAAACTTGGAGCCAACACTATTTTATCAATCTCAGTGGCGTTTGCAAAAGCGAGGGCTAATCTTGAAAATAAACAGCTATTTCAAGTTATAAATGACTTTCAATCCTTTTCACTACCGAGCCCAATGTTAAACATTATTAACGGCGGAGCGCATGCTGATAATGAATTGGATATTCAAGAATTTATGATAGTTCCAATAAAATATACGAGCATCAGTAAAAATTTAAAAATTGCCTGTGAAATTTTTCATTCACTAAAAAAGATATTAAAAAATCACTCCTTCCGAGTAAATACTGGTGATGAAGGAGGTTTTGCTCCAGATATTAAAACTACAGATCAAGCATTAGATATTATTTCTGAAGCTGTAGAATTAGCTGGTTACAAGCTTGGAGAAGAAGTAGGATTAGCCTTAGATGTGGCTGCTAATGAACTTTATGAAGATGGGAAATATCATTTCAACGGTGAAAAATCAATCTTTACAAACTCCGAGCTAGTGAAATTTTACGAAAATCTATGCGATAAACACCCGATTATTTCAATTGAAGATCCATTTTTTGAAAAAGACTTAGAGGGCTGGAAATTATTAACAGAAAAGCTTGGAGGAAAAATTAATATTGTGGGAGATGATCTATTTGTAACTAATCCTGTAAAATTACAAAAAGGCATAAACGATAAATCAGCTAATTCAATATTAATAAAAATGAATCAAATTGGAACATTAACAGAAACATTGCAAAGTATTGAACTTGCCAAAAAAAATAATTTCATTCATATACTATCTCATAGATCGGGAGAAACTGAGGATACTACAATTGCACATATTGCAGTTGCAACAAAAAGCCCCTTTATTAAAACAGGCTCCATATCAAGAACTGATAGAGTCTGCAAATATAACGAATTAATCAGAATTGAAGAATTAATTGCTTAATTTACATTTCTAAACTTTACTATTGAAAGAAAAAAAAAATCACTTACAATTAGCTTATATTTATGGTTAAACGCAATCAATGGAGTTAGTAAATAAAGTTTTTAGCAAGCTTTTTGGCACAAAAGTAGGTGAAGATGAATTTGGTAACATATTTTACGAATCAAAAAAATTATCAAGATATTTTGGAAGATATATGCGCTGGGTGTTGTATAATGGGATACCAGAACCAACTAAAGTTAGTGCTGAGTGGTATAGTTGGCTGCATCATCAAGATAATGACGTTCCTCTAAGCAAAAAATCAACAAATCATAAATGGATGAAACATAGAAATTTGAATTTAACTGGCTCTAAACTTTCATACTTCCCTCCAGGTCATTTTTTGTCAAAAAACAAGGCAAAGCCAAAGTCAACTGGCGACTACACTACATGGACACCCAAATAATGAATCAATTAACTGTATAGTTTTTATGAAAAATATTTTTGAGATAATAGTTGGATTTTTGGTCATTTTTGTAGCTCTAATTTTTAGTTATTTTGTTTACCAAACTTCTGATCACAAATTAGATAAAAATAATCAATACGTGATAAATGCAAATTTTGATAATGCTGATGGTATAAAAGTTGGAAGTGAAGTTAAAATTAGTGGAATTATGATAGGAAAAGTCGTGTCGCAAATTTTAGACTACGATACTTATTCAGCACAAGTAAAACTTCTCATAGATAAAAAAATTAAACTACCTGAAGACAGCTCTGCTCAAATAGTTAGTTCAAATATTTTAGGAGATAAATACATATCAATCACACCTGGTACCGAAGAAAAAATGCTAATAGATGGAGACACAATAGAATTTACTCAATCATCAATAAACCTCGAAGCCTTGATCAGTAAATTTATATTTGGTCTAAAAGATGGTAACAGTTCCACTCAGATGGAAGATGGTACTTTTTCAGATAACAATAAATCAAATGACCAAAACTATATCTTCAATGATTCAGGTACAGAAAATTCAATCAGTTAAATTAGCACCCTACATAATCTTAGCATTTCTATGGAGTTTTATAACAACTGCTAATGCAGCTGATCAGCAAGAAGAAGTAGAATCTCCATTTAGCGTTCTTGAGGAAGATATTTATACATCAAATAATAATGACATTGATATAGTCAAACAGCCTATAGTGGAAGAAGAACCAGAGCAATGTGATTCCGCAAAAATTAGATTTTTAGACTACAATACTGGAATAAGCACATATACAACAATAGAAATTAATGCGCAATATGACTTCAACGAGAAAATTACTATTTCACTGGCGGAATGTAAAAAAGATCCTAAAGATATTTTAAATCCACTAAATTTTGCTTTTATTACAATTAAAAATTCTGATCAACTGATTTTTGAAGGTTGGATTTTTTCAAAAAACACATCCGTTTCTTTACCAAAAGTTGATGATAAATATATTTATTTAAGCAACTGCAACTGTGAAAATAACAATATCTTGAAAGATAAGGAACTTCAAATTACTAAATCCTCAAATCAATCATTTTAGACTGTGTCTTCAAAAGAATGAACTAACTGCGCATAGACAAAAAGAAGCAAGTACAGCGATAATTTTTCAATCAAACTATCCCTTGTTATTCAAGATAGGTTTATGTAAAAGATATTTTTGTCAAAAATGATAATGCATATTTTAGGTATTACAATTGTAATATAAAAGAGGAATGTTGTGCAGTGGGTTACTGTTGGCATACCCTCGAAAATTTTGATGCAAGCTTATCAAAGCATTAGGAAAAATATTATTTATTTACATAATGGTTTTTGCATTATAATACTCAATGCATTACCGTTACGACCAAGCTCCACTATGGCAATGTATTCTGCATAGCATTTTTATATTTAAAATCTTTTTTTAAAGAGTTAGCTATATCATATAATTCAATAGACTTTCTTTCTTTTGGTAGATTTATATACCAAGCTGTAATATGCGGAACATAAGGTGTTATATTTACGCCGTATTTTTTTACTTCTTGCTTTTGTTCTAGAGTAAAGGTTTGAAAATCATCATTCATTCTTTGAAGTATTCCTTTGTGATATGGAGAAAATTTAGATATAGCTTCATTTCGAAATTTTAATAATTTATTTGAACTTTCAAATAGTATATCTAGCCATTTAAACCCTTCAGTGCTATTGCCACCTGTTGCTTTAATATCTTTTATAGGCAATTGTATACAAGTATTCCTGTATTTTTTATGAAACTCATTAAATGTCTTAAGTAATTCTTTTCTATTATCTTCACTTTGGCTTGCTAAATGAATTAGTGTGCAGTGAGGGTGAAAGTTTAATTCAACTGCGTCTAATAAATGATTTTGAGGCAGTTTATTTTTAATAGTTTTGGTTAATCTTTCTGCCATCTTTTTACACTTTAAATCAGGCAACAATACAATCCCTAAATCTTTACCTAAAGCATTTAAAGATAAAAAAGACATTGTACATAACGCAGTATAAATGAGTGCTTGTATAGTTTTAAATATCATATTTAGTGCCTTATTTTTTTAAGTCATCCTTTTTATTTTTTATTAAAATACCACGTCCTAATTTGAACATTTCATTTTCAAGATGTAATTGATCATGTATACCAATTTTATCTCCAATAATGCTAACTAATCTAACAAATAAATTATTAGTTTCTCGTGCCATTTTCCTTTGCTTTCCCGGCCTCAAACCTTCGATAGTTTGTAAATTATGTATTCTATCCATTTTTTTTATAAATAATGCTTCATAATCATTTAAACTCTGAAGTTTCTTAAGGGTTTGCTTTAGTGTGAGCGTAATGCGTTTACCATCTTCAAATCTCACTTTTGTCAGCCTGTCTACCATTTCAGCTATTCTTTGGTTAAATTCTTTTTCCACTATCTCCACTGTACATTCAGAATCCTCCACTACATCATGAAGAATTGCTGCAATGATAGTATCAGTTTTGGGATAGTGCTCTGCCACCATTCCAGCAACTGCTAGGGGGTGGAAGTAAAAAGGATGATCTCCTGTCTTTCTCATCTGTATACTATGCCATTTTTGCAAAGGTAATTGCTTTTTCTATCAACTTTATATTTAGCTTCACACCATCTCTTTTGCTAATAGCCTCCAGCTTACTCAGCAGATCTGTACTATATACTCACTTGTTACTATATTTTTCATATTCCTTCTCTAGTGCATAATGAAAGTCTTCATCATATAATGCAGTGTCCTTGCTTCTTGGTTCATCAGGGTAGTTATCATAGGCACCTCTGTCTTTTTCTAATTTGATTAGATAATTCAACGCCCATATAAAGCCAATGGTAACCGGCGCATACAACACCCAAATTCCGTAATATCCAAACCATTCTGTGAGCGGAATTAACCCATATGATGAAATTGCATACCCGATAGCGCTTGATGTCCCAAAGGTGGTTGCAACTGCTGTAAATCTCATAGATACAGGGAAATACTTTAACCACATAACTATATTAATAAGATTAGATAAAGCTGGAATATAAATTGCACATTGTAAAAAATATATAGCTATTTCTCCGTATACTGGGATAATTTCATTTATATAATAAGGCAAGGATAATAAGACAGGCACATTTATAAAGACACTTGCTTTTACTATTTTGATGGGATGAAATTTAGCACATAGACATGCTATGAAAGCAGAACCTAAGACTGAATATATAGAAATTTTTAAGTTATGGTTTACCACAGCCTCAGATGTCATGCCCATATTGCTTTTCATAAAATCACCTAAATAGATGTAGGCATAGTAAAAACAAATAGGTGTTATTATAATGTTAAAAAACAATCCCATTAAAGCTTTTTTATTTATTTTTTCCTTTAGAACGTATTTTTGATTTAACTTGTTTATAATCTTCATTCTAAACTGATAATTAACAAACTCAGGAGTCTCTCTCAATCTTGTTCTGGCAACGAAGCCAATTACCGCAATTATAGCTCCAGCAAAAAACGCATATCTCCAGCTAAAACCTGAATTAAGCACAAGAGATGCCACACCTAGGGCAAATAATCCTCCAGCTCTTGCTGCTGTATCTACTATACCACTTGCTATATACTTATGTGGTGACTGTAAAGTCTCTGCTAAGTAAACGCCCGCTCCTAATGCCTCACCTAAAGTGGAGAAACCCTGAAACATTCTGCATAAAAGTATCGCAACTGTCGCCCACATCCCAACTTCTGCATAAGTTGGAAACAATGCCATTGTCAGACAGGCTCCTGCCATAATAAACGTTGTGATAAGTATAGTGCTTTTTCTGCCAATTGCATCCCCAACTTTTCCAATGACATAGCCCCCAACAGGTCTGAGCACAAATGTCATGCAAAATGCTGTTGCAGCAAGCAACTTAGCCATCATTGGGTCTGTTTTTGGAAAGAATAAGTCATTTAGAAGCACTGAAAGATGCACATATAGCATCAAGTCAAAGTATTCTAGTAGTGTGCCAAATGAAAGCAGCGCAATCGCCTCCTTCTGCTGTCTTGTGAGCTTTGTAGCCATGATTGTATTTCCCAATAACAATTTAGTGCATTAAGCTTACTACTACTTTTTATTGAGTCAAGTTTTTTGTTAATTTATTATTCTCCATAAATTTCTCTTATAGAGACAATTATTAATAATATATTACAGTTTTATTATTTCATTTATATCAATCAATTCGTCGCTTCCTTTAAAAGCATGGTGGCCTAAAAAGTAAATATATTGCCATGCAATTGGTGATATTTTGCTTCATCTGTTTTAAAATTTTTTCAAATTTATGATCTCTGAAAAGCGCAAGTACGTCGCAATTTAATTTTCTGCGGATAGACTTAGCCTGGAGCTCACTTTTACTCAATGAGAGCTAGATCAGTAGAATAAGGAAGTAAGAATTCAATTTTATTGCAAAACACTATATACAAATTTTCTCATGATGCATCCAAAAATTTGCAAATAGTTTTCTAAGTTCATTCTTTGCTTTGATCAAGTCTTCCTCTTGCTCAAAGATACCGAAACAGGTTGAGCCTGAGCCACTCATTCTGCTTACTAAACAATTATTTTGCTGCTTTATTGCCTTCAGTAAGTCACCTATTAATGGATGCTTTTGTATGACATGCTTCTCTAAATCATTTTTACCATGAAAAATTTCATTGATGATAACCTCCTTATTATATAGAATTTCTGGAGAAAAATAATCTCTAGGACATGAATAAACCTCTTTTGTGATCACTTTCAACTCAGGATTCACTAAAAGAATAAATAGCTTTTTATTTACATTTATTGGAGTAATTTTATCTCCTATTCCTTCAATGAATGCGCTTTTATTATAATAGAAAAAAGGAATGTCTGCCCCAATACTGTAGGCTATTTCTTTTATTTGATTACAAGTCAATTCTGGCAAATTCCACAATTTTGGCAATAAATTTAGTATCATCGCAGCATTAGATGATCCACCGCCTAACCCTGCAGCTATTGGAATATTTTTTTTGATATGTATTTTTGCAAATTTTAAAGAATTATTAATAGCATTAATATATTCAATTGCTTTTTCAACTATATTATTCTCTATTTGTTCGCCATTTTCAAATGAACAAGAAGTTGTGTGATCAGATAAATTAACAGTAATCACATCAGATAAGTTTAACAACACAAAGTAGCTTTGCAGATTGTGATACCCTTTTGGGTCTTTACCAACTATATTTAAAAATAAATTAACTTTCGCATGTGATCTAGCTGTATAAATCACTTTGCTCTATTCCTTTTTACCTGCACTATAAGTATTCATTTGCTTAAAGAACTCATCATTATTTTTTGAATATTTCATTTTATTGATTAAAAATTCAATAGCCTCGGTTGTATTCATTGGGTTGAGTATTTTTCTCATTACCCAAGCTTTAGCTAAATTAGCTTTATCAATCAATAATTCTTCTTTTCTTGTGCCAGACTTCGCAATATCTATAGCTGGGAAAACCCGTTTATCTGCAATTTTTCTATCTAAAACGATTTCTGCGTTTCCTGTTCCTTTAAATTCCTCAAAAATAACCTCATCCATCCTAGAACCAGTTTCAACTAGTGCCGTTGCAACAATTGTAAGAGAGCCTCCTTCCTCGATATTTCTAGCTGCACCGAAAAATTTTTTTGGTCTTTGTAGCGCATTCGAGTCAACGCCTCCACTTAAAACTTTGCCCGAAGATGGAGCAATATCATTATAAGCTCGAGCTAATCTTGTGATGGAATCTAACAGAATTACCACATCTTTTTTTGATTCTACTAATCTTCTTGCTTTCTCTATGACAATCTCCGCCAATTGAACATGCCTATGAGATGGTTCGTCAAAAGTTGAGCTAACAACTTCACCTTTTACAGATCTTAACATATCTGTTACTTCCTCAGGTCTTTCGCCTATTGATAGTACTATGAGATAGATATCTGGGTAATTTTTTGCAATTGCATGCGCAATATTTTGCATCAAAACTGTTTTACCTGTTCTTGGAGGCGCCACAACCAATGCTCTTTGCCCTTTACCTAAAGGCGATACAATATCAATAACTCTACCACTTAGTGTGCTTTTGCTTCCATCTAAAAACTCAAGCGCAAGCTTTTCTTCTGGATAAAGTGGGGTCAAATCCTCAAATAGGACTCTATATTTGCTTCCCTCAGTTGATTGAAAGTTAATTGACTGCACGCTAGTGATTGCAAAGTATCTCTCTTCTTTTTTGGGAGCTCTTATAAAGCCTGCCACGCTATCTCCTGTTCTTAACCCAAATTTTCTAATTTGATTTGGTGAAATATATACATCATCTGAGCATGGAATGTAATTTGATTTAGCTGACCTCAAAAATCCATACCCATCAGATAAAATTTCTAAAACCCCTTCTCCAATAATTTTATAGTTTTTTTCTGCATACGCCTTTAGAATTGCAAATATTAAATCATGCTTATTATAGTTGCTGGGATTTTTTAATGAGAGTGATTCCGCTAATATGATAAGCTCTTTTGGATTTTTATCCTTAAAATCTTTTAATTTTAAAACTTCACTGCTTACTTCTTGCTTTATAGCATTGTTTGCTAAATCGTTACTTATGCTCTCTTTTGCTGTGGAGTTAGTTTTATTATCACTGATTCTTAATCTCATATTTGTGCGCTTCTCTTCAACTTTGACATCCTTAGTGTCCTTAGTATTTTGCTCTTCATTCTTCTTATTTAAATTAATCGCATCACCAGATACGTCGTTTGGAGTTCTATCTTGCATTTTGTTTATTTATTGTTGATAAATTTTAAATTAGAATAAAAGTCTTGCATCGCACCACAGCTATGCAAAAGTTTTTCACTGTCTTTGAGTGACCTCATAGTAGTTAGATTTTCATTTTACGTCAATAGTTTAATAGCGAAATAGAAGAATATTCACTAAATTAAATAAAGTAGTAATGGTGCCTCTGGCAGGATTTGAACCAGCACATCCAAAAAGGATAACAGATTTTGAGTCTGTCGCGTCTACCATTCCGCCACAGAGGCATTGATGGATTTTAACAAGTTTTATTGCTCAGGTACAGCTAATTTAATGCTCAGCTAAAAATTTTCTATTTAAAAAGCTAGTGACCAAAAATAAGCCTGCAGTGAATATTAAATAATATGCTGGTGCAACATAACCAATTTTCATAACTAAAAAGGTTGAAATTATTGGGGTTGTGCCTCCAAATAATGCATTTCCCATATTCCAACTTAAAGCAATTCCTGAATATCTCAGTTCTGGATTAAAAAATTTGATTGCAAACGGATAATATGGAGCAACAATGGATGCCACTAAAATTCCCAGAAAAAATATGCTAAAGTAAATACTTCTTATGTCATTAGAATTATCAATAATATTTTTAAATATCGGCAACATTAAAATAATAAATATAAAAATCACAGAATAGATATATTTTTTATATCCAATTCTATCTGCTAAATAACCAAAAAATGGCAACGCTATGATTACTGTGGTTAGAGCAAAAGCTACAATATATAAGGAGTCATTTTTTGGAAGATTAATAATTTCTGTAAAGTACACATTAAAAAATCCCCTTAACATGTATGTGCTTGATGTTGCAACACTTGCAAAAGATCCAATAATTAAAATATTTTGCCATTTTTCTTTTAAAACTACTATTATTGGCAATTTTGCCATTTTTCTTTTAAGTTTCATTTCTTCAAATACTGGAGTTTCTCTAGTTTTTTTTCTCATATATAAGCCTATGAAGCCCATAATTCCCCCTAATAAAAATCCATATCTCCATGTAAAATCATCTATTTTAATAAAATAATCTATACTAATACCAACTATTAGTGCCAATAAAGTGCCTGCTATATTAGAAGCCATTATGATACTACCAATCAGACCAACCTTTTTTTCTTCAAAATGCTCAATAATAAAAATTGCAGATCCAGCACCCTCTCCTCCAATACATAACCCCTGAAACATTCGTATTATTGTTAATAAAATTGGTGCTATTACGCCAATTTGAGCATATGCTGGCATTATACCAATACATAGAGTTGACATTCCCATACCTACTATTGATATTGTCAGTGCTATTTTTCTACCAAAAATATCACCAATATGACCAAAAACTACCCCCCCTAATGGCCTCATAAAAAAGCCAATTGCAAATATAGCAAATGAAAACATTAATTGTGTATATTCACTAAAATTCGGAAAAAATAGCTTTCCAATAATCTCTGCAAAAACCGCATAAATGCCAAAATCATAATATTCAACAATATTTCCTATTATAGCAGAGCTTATAATTTTCTTTTTACTCATTTAATAAAAAATTTGGCTTACATTATTTAGAGTGAATTATCTATATGCATCAAATAAAAGCAACTAAATTTTGCTAATTTTCAATTAGACTAGCAAAATTTGGTTAATGTTTTTTGAGAACTAATAGAATGACATTCATTGCGCTATATCTTTGAAAAGTCCAAAATAAATTTGGTATATTTCCCTTCTTCTGATTCGCATTTAATTGAACCTCCCATTTGTTCCATAGCAGATTTGCAAAAGAATAAACCAATTCCTACACCTCCTCTATGTCTTGAGTAAAACTTATCAAAGATGCTTTTAAGTGCCTTTCTATTTATACCAAGGCCATAGTCTATAACATATAGTATTTTTCCATTACCTCTAATACTTAATTTAACATCTCTTCCATTATGTATATATGCATTTTTAATCAAATTAATGATTACGTGCTTTATATAATTGGAATTTGATCTTATACAAAAATCTTCTATATTTATTTCTACATTTTTAATTTCTGGAAATGGAACTGAACATACTTTAATTGCCTTGCTTATAATATCTTTAATGAAAAATTCTTTTTTGATCATTTTATAATTCAATTCTGGCTTTCTAAATGAGACCATGAAATTTTCAATTAGATCCAAACCATATTGAGAGGTCTTTACGGACATTTCAGCTATTTTTTTAAAACTATCATAATCTTTATAATCCAAATGGTATTCATTCTGATCACATGAATTAATACCCACTGCTTTGCATTTTCTTATATTAGGTAGCACTTCATTTAAAATTTCTGATTGTAATTTTGCAAATGATAATGGCTCCCTTAACTCAAGTATTAACATCTCCGCAAAATTTTTCATTATTCTTTCTTTATCTGTATTAACTATTTTTGCATATCTAATGGCAAAAGCATAAGGAAGAAATATAATTAGGAGTAAAAATATAAGGGCTGAAGTTGTAATAGCATTTGTAGAAAACTCACCGCTAAAATTGCTTATACTAAAGATAAAAAATATAACTCCAGTAAATACAAAAAGAATGTTAATCAAAAAAATTTTATTAAGTACTTTATCGTTTTTTAGAGATTTTACTTTTTCAAAGGCAATGTTCTTTATTATATTCGTTAATTTCATGTGGGACACCTAATAATAAAATCTATGGTTGTTTTTATACTCTCATAAATATCTATTTTATTCAATTTTTTTTTGACAATATTTTTTCTCTTTCAATGATGTTTTTTAGTTGTTATAATGTAGTTGCTGAAAGGCTATAGTGATAAACTCTACTTGAAATAGATGTTTTGGACTCGGGGGCGGTACCCGACGTCTCCACCAATATTTTATGGGGACGAAATTAGTATCGACATGGCATTAAAAGAAGTAGTTTTGCTCAGGGTGATTCCTGTAAAAGATCATTATTATAATTGTAAACACAAAGTTTGCACCTGCTAATGAAAATCAAGCTTTCGCACTAGCTGCATAAAGCTTAATATTCATTAAACGCGGTTTGGGATTGCCGGGCAACAGAAAATCCCGTTATTTTAAGTTTAAAGCCCTTTATGTACGATAAAACCAATATTTTTGCCAAAATTATTAAAAACGAAATACCATGCAAAAAGGTATATGAAGATGAATATACTTTAATTTTTCATGATATAAATCCATCTGCTCCTATTCACTTGTTAGCAATTCCTAAAGGAGAATTCAGATCTTTTGAGGATTTTATACAAAAAGCATCTCCAGATCAGTTTCTATCTTTCTTTTCCTCAATTCAAAAAATTACTGATGAACTCAAAATCAATAAGTCTGGTTATAGGTTAATAGCAAACCATGGAAAAGACGCTCTGCAAACCGTTGAACATTTCCATATGCACATTGTTGCTGGCAAAGCCTTAGGCCCCTTAATAACGGGTGATAAGCATCATATAGTAAAATGAAAGTCATTTCATATAAAAAAAGAATTAAATATTTCATAGAGGCGTTTTTTATCTACTTATTTTACTTTATTTTTAGATCTCTACCCATAGAATCTTCATCAAAACTTGGTGCAACCATTTTAGGATTTATTAGTAGATTTATCAAAGAGAATAATACAGCAGCACAAAATATGAAAATGTGTTTACCACATTTAACAAAAAATCAAAGAAATAAAATACTTCTTAATACTTGGAAACACTTCGGGTCTGTAATTGGAGAAATACCACATTGGCATAAAATGTCTAAAAACGAGTTTTTCGAAAGAGTAACTATTAGAGATAAAAAAACCATTCCTTTTTCAAGGGCAATCATCGTTTCTGGGCATATTGGAAATTGGGAATTAATTAGTAGAATAGCTAAAGAATATGGTATCAAGTTAAATTTAGTATATAGGCCATCCAATAATCCATATGCAAATTATTTGATAAATAAAATAAGAGAAAGTTATAAAATCACCTTAATTCCAAAGGGAAGTATGGGGGTAAAAAAAATAATAAAAGCATTAAATAATAAGGAAATTGTAGGAATAATGGTTGATCAAAAAATGGACGATGGCATTAGTATTCCATTCTTTGATAAACATGCTATGACCACCGCATTACCCGCTAATATTGCACTAAAATACAAAATACCAATAATTGCTACTAGCATTATAAAAACAGGAACCTCAAGATATACCGCAAGCTTTCATGAGCCATTAAAAATACGAGAGGATGATACAAAGTACACCATCTCAAAAAGAATAAACCTAATACTAGAAGGTTGGATCAAAGATAATCCAGAGCAATGGTTTTGGTTTCACAATAGATGGAAGTAGTACAACCTTAAGTATACATAGCCTTATGTTCTTCCTCTCCTTTTTTAAATGCGTGATTGCTGTGTATTTGTTAAAATCAACTTATCATATTGAACAATCTAGTTATTTATATTATTTATATCTTAGTTTAAATTTATTTAGGAGCGGGTTATCTACGATATTGCAATTATAGGTGCTGGTCCTGTTGGAATCTTTAGCATATTTCAGGCTGGAATGCTGGGTTTAAAAAGCTGCATAATTGATACTTTAAGCTTCTCTGGTGGTCAATGCAGTGCCCTTTATGCAGAAAAACCCATTTATGATATTGCTGGCTATCCATCAATAAGTGCAGAGGAACTTATAAAAAATCTCACTAAACAAGCAGAGCCATTTAAAGCACAATATTATTTAAATCAACAATGCAATAGTATAACAAAAAAAGACGGTCATTGGGAAATTTCTACATCTAAGAATTTAATTAAAGCAAAAACTATAATTATAGCTGCAGGTGGAGGAACTTTTGAAGTAAGAAAACCTCCTGTTGAAAACATTGCAGATTATGAAGATATTAGCGTCCTTTATCACATTAAGAATAAAACAAAATTTAAAAATAAAATTGTCACCATTGCAGGCGGAGGAGATTCTGCATTAGATTGGGCAGTTGTATTAGCAAAGGGCATCGCAAAAAAAGTGTATATAGTTCACAGAAGAACTAATTTTAGAGCTGCTCCAAAAACTGTTGAAGAAATAAATAAATTAACAGAAACTGGTAATATAGAGCTAATTACCCCCTATCAACTTAATAGATTAAAAGGAAAAAATGGTATATTGAACGAGATAGAAGTTAAAGATTTAGACGGGACTATTAAATATTTAAAATCAGATTACTTATTACCGTTTTTTGGAATGGCAATGAATATAGGCCCTCTTGACAGTTGGAATTTATCAATAAAAAATAAGCACATAGAAGTGAATCCAGAATCAATGCAAACCAATCTAAATGGAATCTTTGCGATAGGAGACATATGTACATATCCAGGGAAACTAAAACTAATTTTAACTGGATTTGCAGAGTCTGCAAGAGCATGTCATAGTGCTTATAGTTATATTAAACCAAACACTCCTCTTCATTTTGAACATTCTACTACTAAGGGGTTACCAAAGAATATATGACACACATAATAGATGGAAAATTAATAGCTAAGGAAATACTCTTATTAGTAAAAAAAGATGTAGAGAAAAATTTTGAACTCATAAAGCTTCGCCCAAAAATTGCAACAGTATTAATTGGTAATAACCCTGCTAGTGAAATATATGTAAAAGCTAAACTAAGGGCTGCAGAAAAAGTAGGCATATCCACAGAACTAGTTATATTTAAAGAAGACATAGATAATGAAAAACTACGTGAAATTATTATCTCATTAAATAAACGCCCAGACATTACAGGAATACTGGTACAACTGCCGTTACCAAATAGTTTAGATGAGCAAATTATATTTGAAACAATAGATTATAGAAAAGATGTAGATGCTTTTGGTATCCATAATACTGGTTTACTAAACCATTGGAAATCCAAAATCATGCCTTGTACCCCTCAAGGTATATTATACATTTTAAAAAAATACCTCAAAGAATTATCTGGCAAAAAAGCTGTCATTATAGGTAGATCTATTATTGTGGGTCGCCCCATGGCTTCAATTTTAATAAAAGAAAATTGCACTGTTACTATTACTCATTCGAAAACAATTAATATTAAGGAAGAATGTCAACAGGCAGATATATTGATTTCAGCCACCGGCATCCCTAATTTAGTAAAAGCGGATTGGGTTAAAAAAAATGCCTTTGTTGTTGATGTTGGTATTAGTAGAGTTGATAATAAGCTTGTAGGAGATATCGATTTTGAAAAAGTCATAGGCTCTGCTTCTTTTATTACTCCTGTTCCAGGTGGTATTGGTCCACTTACTGTTGCAAATTTATTGCTTAATTCATTAAAGTTATATTTAATTCAAAATAATTTATCTAGTGATGATTTCATTATTAAATAAGCCCATTGCTATAATTAAAAACTTTTTTTTATGTTTTTACAAATCTATTGAGGATACTATTAACCATGATGGAATAGAGCATGCAGGTTATTTAGCATTTCTTCTTATGCTTTCTATATTTCCCTTCTTATTTTTTCTTATGGCTATAATGACATTCATTATTCCAGAAAGTTTATCAGAACAGATCATCTTCTCTATTTCTGATAGTGCTGATACTTCTTTTGATAACCTTATTTATTTTTTAAAACCACGAATTCATGAGATTACTAATGCTCCTCCTCATAGTTTGCTTACTTTAGCTATTTTTAGTGCTATATGGACCGCTTCCTCTATTTTTGAAGCCATCAGAACTATTTTAAATAAAGCAAATAGGGTAATACACCCTCCTTCTTATCTTTTTAGACGATTCATAAGCATTATTGAGTTTGTCGTATTAATATTTGTTACTATCCTTATAATGTTCTTCTTTGGTATATTTCCCTCCTTCATTTCTGATTTAGCTACATTTTTTCACTTAAAGGATTCTTATTATTATCTTGCTTTTGAACAAGAAACAAAGTTTCTAAGAGATACTATTATTTCTTTATATGGTTTTTTTCTAATATTATTCATTTATTATTTCCTTCCTAATAAAAAACAAATTATTTTCAACAATATTCCAGGTGCAATATTAGTGCTTTTTTCTTGGAATATATTTACTCGTTTATTTAAATATTATATATCTTCTTTTTCTCAATTAAATGTAATATATGGCAGTATTGTCGGAGTTATTATTGCTTTACTATACTTTTATTTCTGTAGTATTATTTTTATTTTCGGAGCTGAATTCAATTATAATTTTCTTTCTAGAAAGAAACAAAATAATAATATAAATTAACAGTTTTCCCTTTTTAATTATTTGTTAGTATATTGTTAATATCTTTTTTATTAACTTTTATAAAATTTTATTAGTTAGTTTATTACGTATGTTAATAATTCTTTACTATTTTATAGGCGTGTATTTTTGCTACTTTTATTAGATTTAAATGTTAATAAATGTTAGGCTAACCAAACTAACACTACATATATATCTAATAGAAAAATATTAATTATAATAATAAATGAAAAAGTTATTTATAGAAGAAGTTCTTAATGAGCAACATAACTCTATTCCTATTTGGTTTATGAGACAAGCAGGAAGGTATCTTCCTGAATACAGAGAAGAAAAAGAGAAACATGATTCTTTTTTGTCTATGTGTTTGAATAGTGATTCAATGAAAGAGATAACAGTTCAGCCAATAAGACGATTTAATGTAGATGCAGCTATTATATTTTCAGATATATTGATAGTACCATATGCAATGGGACTAAAGTTGGAATTTATAAAAGGAGAGGGTCCTGTATTTTTAGAAAGTAAGGAAAATAGAATTTCTAAATTACAAAAAGGAATAGATACATCAGGTATTTACAAAAAAGTATATGAAGGGATAGAAAAAGTAAGTAAAGAAATAGATATAAAACATCCAGACAAAGCAATAATAGGATTTGCAGGATCTCCTTTTACTGTAGCTTGTTATGTAATACAAGGAAGAGGATCAAGAGATTTTAGTGATGTAAGAAAATTATACTTCAATGAAAAAGAAAAATTTCTACAGACGATAGAAGTAATAAAAGAAGAAACAATAAAGTATTTAAAAGGACAGATAGATCAAGGAGTAGAGGTAATAAAATTATTTGATTCCTGGGCAGGAGTATTAGCAGAAGAAGAATTTGAAGAATTAGTAATAAAACCAACGCAAAGTATAGTGGAAGAACTAAGAGATTATAAAAATGATATCATAATAAATACTTTTCCAAGAGGAGCAGGGGTAAAATATGAAAATTTTATAAGAAAAATAAAAACAGATATAATAGCAATAGATCATACAGTACCAATAGAATGGGCAAAGGAAAAACTGCAAAAAAATATAACGATACAGGGAAATTTAGACAATGTAATATTGACAACGCAATATCCTGATATGAAAAAGAGAGTAGTAAAAATATTAGATACTTTTTCAAAAGGAAAGTTTATATTTAATTTGGGACATGGAATGTTACCAGAAAGTAGGATAGAAAAAGTGGAAGAGTTAATAAGAATAATAAAGGGATATGAAAGAAGAAGATAAAGAAAGAAATATTGAAAAAAGGCCGCAGAACATAGAGGCAGAGCAAAATCTGCTGGGATTATTATTAACAAATAATGAAAATATGAATAAAATAGGGGATGTACTAAAAGAAGAACATTTCTATCTGCCACTACATGCAAAAATATATCAAGGAATTAGTAAATTAATGGATAAGGGGTTGGTTTCAGATCCTATTACAATTAAAAATTATTTCGCTAAAGAAGAGATTTTTAAGGAAGCACAAATAAATAGTTATGAATATTTATTAAAGTTAGTAGAAGAATCGCAATTAAGTACAGATATAAGAACATTAGCAAGAAATATTTATGATACATATTTAAGAAGAAAGATAATAGATATAGGAGAAGAAGGAATAGTTAAAGCAAGGGAAGAAAAAGTAGAAGAAGAAGGGGAGAGCATAATAGAGACAATGGAACACGAGCTATATACATTAGCGAGCAGTGGGAATTATGATAATAAAGTATATAGCCTTACCGACTCTATAAAAGGAGCATTAGTAAGAATAGAGAAATCTTTAAAAAGTAATAGGGAGATAAGTGGAATAGAAACGGGATACATAGACCTAAATAAATATACAGGAGGATTTCAAAGTTCAGATCTAATAATAATTGCGGGAAGACCTTCAATGGGTAAGACAGCATTAGCAGTAAATATAGTTTTAAAAGCAGCAAAATCTTTTTTGAGAGAATCTAAAGAAGAGGGTACAAAAAAGAAATCAATATGTTTTTTTTCTTTAGAAATGTCAGCAGAACAATTGGCATCAAGGATATTGGCAATAGAGACAAAAATAGATGGCTCTAAAATAAGAATAGGAAAAGTAAATAAAGAGGAATTTAAAAATTTAACAGAACAGATTTCAGCACTTAACGAATTACCAATAATAATAGACGATACACCAGCTTTAACAATATCTGCAATAAGAACAAAAGCAAGAAGAATGAAAAGGCAGCATAATATAGGGATGATAGTGATAGATTATCTACAGTTAATAAGCAGTACAGGAAGAAATAAAGAAAACAGGGTACAAGAAATAGCAGAAATATCTCAAGGATTAAAAGCAATTGCAAAAGAATTAGATGTTCCAGTAATAACTGCCTCACAATTATCAAGAGCAGTAGAATCAAGAGAAGATAAAAGACCTCTTTTGTCAGATCTAAGAGAAAGTGGAAATATAGAACAAGATGCAGATATAGTAATGTTTATTTATAGAGAAGAATATTATTTAAGTAGAAAAATACCCTCAACAGATGAAAAAAAATTGATAGAGTGGCAAGAAAAAATGGAGAAGGTAGAAAATATAGCAGAAATAATAATAGCAAAACAAAGAAATGGACCAGTAGGAAATTTTCATTTGAGATATGAAAACAGAACAACAGCATTTGATAATTTAGAAAATTAATAGTTAAATTATTTTATAATTAAAACACTCCCTCCTTGTTTTTACATAATTAGTATAATATACTGACTTCTGTTGTGCTGAAGGCAGTGCATAGATATTGTTAATCATTTCTTACTTTATAAATATAAAACTAGGAAATCATTGGTAGTATCGAAGTTAATTAACATATAAAAGGTTACAGATGAGACATACAGGTACCGTTAAATGGTATAATTCTACTAAAGGCTATGGTTTTATAACTCCAAATGACAGCAAAAAAGATGTTTTTGTTCATAGTTCAGCACTTTCTAGTTCAGGAATAGACGAACTTCATGAAAATCAAAAAGTTGAATATACATTGACAACGAAGAATGATAAAACCTCTGCTGATAATATTGTAGTTCTCAACGACTAGTTTATTACACATAAAATAATATCAATATTTCAAATGGTTACTACTGAATACAATTCGATTATTCATTATATAGAATAGTAAATAATTATTGCAAAACAATCAGTAGTAATATATAAAAAGTATCATTTTTACTAGTTTTTAGGTGTATAAATTATGACGGACTTAATGTTAATAGGTGAAGAAAAAAAGGGATCAGGGACTGGTTCTGCAAGGGCTCTAAGAAGAGAAGGTAAAATACCAGCAGTCATTTACGGATTTAATGAAAATCATTTGATTAGCTTAGTTTACAAAGATTTCTTAAAAGAATATCAAAAGGGTAATCTACTATCTAAACTTTTAGATATTAAATTTGGTAAAAAAACTTTAAAGGTAATACCGAGAGAAGTGCAAACGGATCCTGTTACTGATAATCCTATTCATGTGGATTTTCAATTGATCAAGGAAAATGTTCCGATAAAAGTTGCAGTGAGAGTAAAAGTTATTAATAAAGATAAGTCTCCTGGTATTAAAAGAGGCGGGATACTTAATATTGTAAGAAAATATATAAGTCTAAACGGTATACCAAAAAATATTCCAGAGTATTTAGAAATAGATATTGCTGGCTTTGAGATAGGAAGAAATGTTCACATCAATGATATAGTATTGTCAGAAGATGTTGTGCCGGTAGATAAAAATAACTTTACTATTTTGACTATTGCAGGAAGAGTAGAAGAAAAAGAGGAAGAACAAGAAGTAAGTGAAGAATCTGCTGAAAGTAAAGAGAAAAAAGAAGAAAGCAAGTAGTTGAATTGATGTATGTCAAAATAGTAGGAGGAGGATTAGCTGGTTGCGAAGCTGCTTGGCAACTTGCAGAAAGAGGTATAAAAGTCACTCTCTATGAAATGAGAGGTGTAGAGGGAACCTTTGCACATAAAACTGATGGTCTAGCAGAGTTGGTATGCTCAAATTCTTTGCGTTCTGATGATCCAAAAGTGGCAATAGGATTGCTTCATCAAGAAATGAGAAAACTTGATTCAATAATCATGAATTCTGCAGACATAGCTAAAGTTCCAGCAGGTTCAGCGTTGGCGGTAGATAGAGAGCTATTTTCTAATATAATTGAAAAAAAAATAAGTGATCATCCTAATATTAACTTAATTAGAGAAAGAATTGATCGAATTCCTGATGGAAACGTGATAATAGCAACGGGTCCACTCACGTCAGAAATTTTTGCGTCAGAAATTTTGCAAATATGTGAAAATGAGGATTTTTTAGCATTTTTTGATGCAATTTCCCCCATAATTCATAAAGAGAGTATAAATTTTGACATCGCATGGTTTCAATCTAGATACGATAAAGGAGATGGAAAGGATTATATTAACTGTCCTTTGACAGAGGAAGAATATTATAAATTTGTTGAAAATTTAGTAGCGGCGGAGAAAATTGAATTTAAAGAATGGGAAAAAAATACCCCCTATTTTAATGGATGTTTACCTATAGAAGTAATGGCTGAAAGAGGTAAAGACACTTTAAGCTTTGGTCCGATGAAGCCGGTAGGATTGACGAATCCAAAAACTGGCTCAAGGGCTTATGCGGTAGTACAATTGAGGCAAGATAATAAAGAAGGTACATTGTATAATGTGGTTGGCTTTCAAACAAAAATGAAATATGGAGAGCAACAAAGAATCTTTAAAACAATTCCTGGGCTAGAAAATGCTGAATTTGCTAGGCTTGGGGGTATACATAGAAATACTTTTATTAATAGTCCAAAACTACTTGATGCTAATTTAAGTACTAAAAAAAACAGTAAATTAAAATTTGCCGGGCAAATAACAGGGGTTGAAGGATACGTAGAAAGTGCTGCCATAGGGTTGTTATCCGGAATATATATGGCATATGAGTTAAACAATAAGCCTACCCCTCTTATTAATGAACATACTGCATTAGGAGCGTTGACAAACTATATTACAAATGAATCTCACGCTGAAGGTTTTCAGCCAATGAATATCAATTTTGGTTTATTTCCTGACATAAATATAAAAAAAGGACAAAATAAAAAAATTATACAAGCAGAAAAGGCTTTAATTAACTTTGATGAGTGGAAGAGAAATAATAATATTTAATTGTTTTAAAGTATGGACGTATTATTATTTTTGATTCCTTTAGCAGTATTTATAGCTCTCCTAGGAGTTTTAGGGATATTTTGGTCGGTTAAAAATAATCAATATGATGATCTAGAGATGAATAGTGAAAAAATACTTTATGATGAATCAAAGAAGCATGAATAGCCATACGTTAGCTTCCCTATAAGGGCATTGTAAAATAAAAGTGGAGTAAAAATGAATTAGAGATATAATGGGAGAAAGAAACCTAAATGGGAAGGAAATTATGGAAAAATGCAAACATTGTGCTGGGAACAAGTTAATAAAAAATGGATTTGAAAAAAGCAAACAAAGGTATAAGTGCAAATGCTGCAAAAGAACGTGTAGAAAGGGGGATGAAAGCTCTTTGTTGCATAACCCCTAAAAGGTATTTTCAAAAGAAGCTAAAAGTTGTATAAGTACAAGAAAATATAGTAATTATGGCAGCAAAAAATGATATGATCCGTAAGAAGCAGAAACACAAAGTAAATAATTGGCCAGATTACAATCTATCACTAAAGAAAAGAGGGAGTTTAGAGATATGGATATCAGAAGATATAAAAGAACTGTGGTATGAAAAAGACACAACAAATGATGGAACTGGGAAGCCAAAAGAATATACAGAAAAAAGTATAGAGTTATGTTATTCACTAAAACTAACATTTAAACAGCCATTAAGACAGACAGAGGGATTTGTGAATTCAATATTTAAGATTGCTAAATTGAAAATCAAATGCCCAGATTACAGTACATTATCAAGAAGATGTGCAACATTAGATTTAAAAATCCCAAAATACAAAAAAAGTGAAGTGGCTAATGATGCTGGTAAAGAGAGGGTTATAACGCTTGATTCAACAGGGCTGAAGCAATATGGTAAAGATGAATGGCATCAAGAGAAACATAAGATTAAACCTAGAAGAAGCTGGAAGAAGATGCATTTAATCGTGGATGATAATCATATAATTCAAGGAGTTGAATTAACAGAAAAATCAGTGCATGATTCTGAAGTAATATCAGATCTATTAAATCAAGTGAAAGGAACATTGTTGCACAAATACTTAACCTGCCTTTTTCGGTAAATTTCAGGCAACACGAATCGTTTTTGGCATTCCTAAATCTTTCATTTTGTTTAAAATAAGTAGAGATAATTTTGCTTCGTTATGTTGACCTAAAAAATGTTGAGCTTTAAATTTGTTACCGATAATTCTTTTGTATCTGGAGAAGGTTTCTTCTACCTTTAGCCTATTGCCATAATTTTTACTGCCATCCTTAGGAGGTCCGATAAATCTCGCTTTTTTAGAGCATTGATTTTGTTGCATATAATCCTCCATCCTGTTTTTATAATATGCACCATCGCCTACAACTGCCTCAATATCATTTGTTGCTTGCTTTAATAATTTTGGAACTGTAGCAATATCGCTATCTCTGAGTGTCGTCACCTCTCCTGCAACTATATTTCCATCATCCGTAACTCCTATATGAAGTTTACGCCATATTTTCCTTTGTCTTGTGCCGTGCTTATGATTTGTCCACTCCTTCTCTCCAACGACCTTAATGCCCGTACTATCTAATATTAAATTTATTTTATCTCCAGGCTTCGTAGTAACAAAATCTACTGATAGCTCACGAACTCTCCTTGATACTGTTGTATAATCTGGGATTGGTAACTTTATCTTCATTATTTTTAGGATAGATTTTGTAAATCCCTCTGTTTGCCTCAATCTCAAATTAAATACTTGTCTTATTGTATAGATTGCTTGGATCGCTGTATCTGAGTATTCTCTTTGCCTTCCTCTGAACTTCACACTCGCCTCTTCCTCAAGCCATTTCCTAATTCCTTCCTCTGTAAACCAAATCGTTAAATCCCCCCTTTTCTTGAGGTCTTTATTGTATGTCCCCCAATTTATAACTTTGTATTTTCCTTTTCGCCATTTCTTCCCTTTGCTCATATCATTCCATGATTTTTATCATCAAGATTTTACTCTACACTTTTTTCTCTACTTTTCCTTTATATTTTCCTTGCCTTTTATTTGTGCAACAAAGTTCGTAATACCAATCACTGCTTATACAAATAGTTGCAACCTATCATTAACTAAAATTATTATTCGTATAATACGCTATAGGGAATTATGACCAAGATCCTACTGATAGGCCTTTAGACTTCTTCGTTCTTAATTTTAGTTTCTATACTTTATTATACACTACATACCAACTATTTTTAACTTGACGGTGCCAGTATTATTGTACTTATAGGGGTTTCTTGAGTAACGCTCTTTCATAACTATTTACCTATTATAGGACTATCTTTTGATTGCAGTCTCATATTCAGTATTGTTTCAGTAAATTTTTTATGTCCTTCATTTTCTATATGCATATCATGAGAGTGATTTTTAACCCCCAGTTCATTTAATTGGTGAGTTACAGCTAATGCTTCAGATTGTTGTTCTTTAAATTCTTGTTTTTGCTGATAGTTTGATATTAATTTCATCACGCCTAGAATTAAACCTGGAAGAATTGTAATTACTGCCAAAGCAATACCAATGTTATTTGCGATACTAGAACTTTTTTCTTCAGGTCTATATTCTTCTAATTTTTTTCCAACCTTTGAAAGATTTTCAAGTGTTTCTAGATCAATATTTTTATAAAGATTTTTCAAATCTAAGCCTTGATTTCCATCTATATCTAAATCTCGATTTCCTCGATTAATTAAATTACTAATTTTAGCGTAACATTCTTCTGGATCTGATACAAATTTGGTAAGAGCAGATTCTTTTTTAGTTGTATCTATACCTAAATCTGAGGCTAACTGTTCATACATTACTTGCAATTTAGCCTTCTCATCTTTACTTGTATACTCATCGAGATATAACTCAACTACGGTATAAAATGCCTGTTCTTTATGATTTTCATGTATGTTAGTAAGTTGCAGATCTTTGGATAATTGTTCATCTATATATAGTCTAATTAGACTATTAGGAACTTTTGCCTCTGTTTCAACTAGAGGACAAACTATTTTTACAAAACCCTCTCTTCCTCTTCCACTAACACTGAATTCATCTGAAAAAAGTTCTATCATACCCATATTTTTATCATAATCAGTTATTAGCCGTTTAAAAAAATCTTTTAACTGCTCCTCTCTGTCTTGTTCTTTTAAAATGTTTTTTACTCCCTGTTGCAAACTAGTGGGATGATTTTCAACTGCAAACTGTATTGGAGACTTACCATCTATTGCAAAATTACCATTTATCGTAATTTTTATTAAATCTTCAGTTTTCAATCCTTCAAAAGTTTTCTTCTCTTTTATACTTTCAATTACTCTATCCTTAAACTCATCGATAGAGTAATTATTATTACCAATAGTTATAATATGACCCTGACTAGCAGCTTCTTTTAATACATCCTGATTTATATCAAAACCTTGATATTGCAATGCGAACAATAAAGGATCTTTATCATCAATTGTTTTCTTATTTTGAATAGCCCATAGTAAAGGATTTATATTTGCTAAATTAGTTTTAGTGATTACCGCATAATGCAAAGGATCCAATCCTAAAACTAATTCCCCTTTTTCTATTGCTGATAATATTTCTCCGCCATCAGCCATATTAACAACTCACTACAACATAATTTATTTATATGTATATGATATATGGAAATCCTTTATTTGCAAATGTATTATTTCACTTGGAAGAACTTTGTTGTACAATACTTACCACTCCTTTAATCCTACATCACTACTTTCAGCGCAAATAACTAAATAGGTTTATCAATAGTTCAAAAAACTCTAAAACCCCAAACTATACTGCAATACTACGATTTAGTCATATATTATTTATTTTTGTACCATTAAATTCAAAATTATATATTGGACCAACATTGTTGCACAAATACTTAACCTGCCTTTTTCGGTAAATTTCAGGCAACACGAATCGTTTTTGGCATTCCTAAATCTTTCATTTTGTTTAAAATAAGTAGAGATAATTTTGCTTCGTTATGTTGACCTAAAAAATGTTGAGCTTTAAATTTGTTACCGATAATTCTTTTGTATCTGGAGAAGGTTTCTTCTACCTTTAGCCTATTGCCATAATTTTTACTGCCATCCTTAGGAGGTCCGATAAATCTCGCTTTTTTAGAGCATTGATTTTGTTGCATATAATCCTCCATCCTGTTTTTATAATATGCACCATCGCCTACAACTGCCTCAATATCATTTGTTGCTTGCTTTAATAATTTTGGAACTGTAGCAATATCGCTATCTCTGAGTGTCGTCACCTCTCCTGCAACTATATTTCCATCATCCGTAACTCCTATATGAAGTTTACGCCATATTTTCCTTTGTCTTGTGCCGTGCTTATGATTTGTCCACTCCTTCTCTCCAACGACCTTAATGCCCGTACTATCTAATATTAAATTTATTTTATCTCCAGGCTTCGTAGTAACAAAATCTACTGATAGCTCACGAACTCTCCTTGATACTGTTGTATAATCTGGGATTGGTAACTTTATCTTCATTATTTTTAGGATAGATTTTGTAAATCCCTCTGTTTTCCTCAATCTCAAATTAAATACTTGTCTTATTGTATAGATTGCTTGGATCGCTGTATCTGAGTATTCTCTTTGCCTTCCTCTGAACTTCACACTCGCCTCTTCCTCAAGCCATTTCCTAATTCCTTCCTCTGTAAACCAAATCGTTAAATCCCCCCTTTTCTTGAGGTCTTTATTGTATGTCCCCCAATTTATAACTTTGTATTTTCCTTTTCGCCATTTCTTCCCTTTGCTCATATCATTCCATGATTTTTATCATCAAGATTTTACTCTACACTTTTTTCTCTACTTTTCCTTTATATTTTCCTTGCCTTTTATTTGTGCAACAAAGTTACACTAGGCATTGAAAATGATAGCATCATATGATACTATCACTTTATGAAATATTATCCTCCCTTTAAAATTACATCTAAAATTTTAACTCTTTCCCATAAGATAGGACATGAGCTTGGACTATTGAAGGGAGCTAAATTATCCCCTCCTTCTATAGAGCTGCGCCGCAAGAATATGATCCAGACAATTCAAGCATCTCTCGCTATAGAAGGTAACATGCTTAATGAAAAGCAAATTACTTCTATTATTAATGCAAAAAGGGTTTTAGCACCAAAAAAAGATTTAATAGAAGTAAAAAATGCTATTAAAGTTTATAGTAAACTTCATACATGGAACCCCTTGGATATACAGAATTTTAAAAAAGCCCACGCTCTACTTATGAAAAATTTATTGGATGCAGTTGGCGAATGGAGAACTACTGGGGTTGGTATTTTTAAAAAACAAAAAGTAGCTCATATAGCGCCTCCAGCTAAAAGAGTTGCCGGTTTAATGGAAAATTTATTTAATTTTTTAAAAATCGATAAAGAGACTTCATGGCTGTTAAAAGCGTGTATATTTCATTATGAAATGGAGTTTATACACCCATTTTTAGACGGGAACGGTAGAATGGGAAGGCTGTGGCAGCAACTATTACTAATGAGGGAAAATCAAATATTTGGGCACATCCCAGTAGAATTTATCATTAAGCAAAATCAAGAACAGTATTATGAGTCTCTGGGAATATGTGATCAAAATGGTGAATCTACTGTATTTATTGAATTTTCTTTAGAACAAATTTTAATAACTCTAAAAATGTACACAGAAACCATAACTTCGCAAATTAATACTGTTGCAGAAAGGCTAAATTATGCTAAGGAGTATTTAAAAGACTGGTTTACTAGAAAGGACTATATAATTTTACATAAAGATATTTCTTCGGCAACAGCTAGTAGGGATTTAAAAGAAGGTATTAAAAAAAATGTTTTATTTAAAATGGGAGAATTAAATCAGGTAAAATACAAGTTCATATTATAAAAAAGAAACGGCCGTTTATTTAAGAGATTATTTACTAATAAATTGTTGCTTTTTTCTTGTTTATTATTATAAAGTATAAATAACTTTTTACCTTTTCTTGAATAAAGTTCTTTTTTTCTCTAATTTTTGTTCTTATTTTACCCGTGATTAAGAGAGAGGTGGTCCTAAAAAACTGGACAGGTTATAAAGGATAAATTCTGATATAAAATAAATAAAAATATCGGAGTAAAAATGAACAAAAAGAAAAAATATAGTTCAACATTTAAAACAAAAGTAGCATTATCAGCAATTAGGGAAGAAGGCACGCTAAGCGAGCTATCAGGAAGATATGGAGTAAACGCTAATATGATCAGCAAATGGAAAAAGCAAGCTCTAGAAAATATGAATAATGCTTTTTCAGGTAAGCAGGAGCGAGTGACAACATCAAACGAATATCAAATTAAACAACTGCATGCAAAAATAGAAGAATTGACAGTTGAAAAAGATTTTTTGCAAGATGTATACGAAAAACTAGGAAAGAATGGAGGGTTGAAATGATTAAAAGCAACCAAGAAGGCTTAAGTGTGTCAAGGCAGTGTAAATTGTTATCTATATCTAGGTCAACATGCTATTACAAATCAAAAGGTGAAAGTATTGAGAATCTAAATCTAATGAAGAAAATAGATGAGATCTATCTTTTACACCCATTTTATGGTTCGAGACAAATGAGCTCACATCTTAGAAGGGGAGGATACATAGCTTCTAGGCATAAAATTAGAAGATTAATGAAAGCTATGGGTATAAGTGCCATTTATCAAAAGCCAAATACAAGTAAAAAGAATATTGCATATAAAATATATCCTTACTTACTAAAAGATAAAATAATAGATATTTCTAATGATGTATGGTGCGCTGATATAACCTATATGAGCCTGTCTAAAAATAGAACAAAGGAGATAAAAATGCTATTATAAAAGAAAATAGTAATAAGAAAAGGATGTCAGTAAAACAAATGGCAATAATAAGTCTAGAGGAACTAATGCCCGCGAAACATAATTACCGAAAATTCAAGGAGGTATTTAATTTTAAGAAAATAGATTATAGATTGAAAGGAATGGAATCAGGCAAAGGATGTAAGGGATATGGAATGGATCGTTTGCTCAAATGCTTGCTATATCAATTTATGGAAGATTTGAGTGACAGGCAGTTAGAAGAGGCATTAAAGACAAATTGTGTAGCAAAGTGGTTCTGCGAGTTTGGATTGGCAGAAAAAACACCGGATCACAGTTTATTCGGGGAAGTAAGAAGAAGGATAGGGACAAAGAAGTTATCAAAATTATTTGAAATAATGAAAAAGCAGCTCAGAGAGCAAGGGTATATGAGCGAAGTATTTACATTTGTAGATTCAGCACATCTGATATCAAAAGCTCAATTATGGGAAGAAAGAGATAAGGCTATTAAGAAGAAATATGATAAATTAAATAATGAAATTATACCAAAAATAGCAAGAGACAAACAAGCCAGAATAGGCTGTAAGGGTAAAAAGAAATATTGGTTTGGCTATAAAACACACAGAAGTGTTGATATGCAAAGTGGGCTCATTAATAAAATTGCTGTTACTCCTGCTAATGTCAATGATGCTTCAGCTTTGAAGCATATTTGTCCTAGTCAAGGAGCCGTCTTTGCTGATAAAGGTTATTGCACCAAACCAGCACAAATAGTAGCTGCAAAAAATAATGTACATTTGGCCGCAATAAAGCTTAATAACATGAAAGATAAAAACAAGGATCTTGATAAATGGCGCACTAAAATACGCTCTCCTTTTGAAAGAGTTTTCTCCAAGCGAAACAAGAGAGTTCGATATTTAGGTATAGCCAAAAATCAATTTGCTGAATTTATGAATGCCTTTTCTTTTAACATTAAAAGACTCTCTGTAATTGCATAGCTCATGCTTTATTAAACGATATTAGCAGATTGGCTCCAGTTTTACGAACTTTGTTGCACAAATAAAAGGCAAGGAAAATATAAAGGAAAAGTAGAGAAAAAAGTGTAGAGTAAAATCTTGATGATAAAAATCATGGAATGATATGAGCAAAGGGAAGAAATGGCGAAAAGGAAAATACAAAGTTATAAATTGGGGGACATACAATAAAGACCTCAAGAAAAGGGGGGATTTAACGATTTGGTTTACAGAGGAAGGAATTAGGAAATGGCTTGAGGAAGAGGCGAGTGTGAAGTTCAGAGGAAGGCAAAGAGAATACTCAGATACAGCGATCCAAGCAATCTATACAATAAGACAAGTATTTAATTTGAGATTGAGGAAAACAGAGGGATTTACAAAATCTATCCTAAAAATAATGAAGATAAAGTTACCAATCCCAGATTATACAACAGTATCAAGGAGAGTTCGTGAGCTATCAGTAGATTTTGTTACTACGAAGCCTGGAGATAAAATAAATTTAATATTAGATAGTACGGGCATTAAGGTCGTTGGAGAGAAGGAGTGGACAAATCATAAGCACGGCACAAGACAAAGGAAAATATGGCGTAAACTTCATATAGGAGTTACGGATGATGGAAATATAGTTGCAGGAGAGGTGACGACACTCAGAGATAGCGATATTGCTACAGTTCCAAAATTATTAAAGCAAGCAACAAATGATATTGAGGCAGTTGTAGGCGATGGTGCATATTATAAAAACAGGATGGAGGATTATATGCAACAAAATCAATGCTCTAAAAAAGCGAGATTTATCGGCCCTCCTAAGGATGGCAGTAAAAATTATGGCAATAGGCTAAAGGTAGAAGAAACCTTCTCCAGATACAAAAGAATTATCGGTAACAAATTTAAAGCTCAACATTTTTTAGGTCAACATAACGAAGCAAAATTATCTCTACTTATTTTAAACAAAATGAAAGATTTAGGAATGCCAAAAACGATTCGTGTTGCCTGAAATTTACCGAAAAAGGCAGGTTAAGTATTTGTGCAACAATGTTTCTCTTAATCCTGCTATATACTCACATTCTCCTACCACTCCTTTCCCACTCTTTTCCTCTACCTCTTGGTATCTATTGCAATTATTCCAATCTATATCAGCCCCTCCATTGATCAATAATCCTCCTCCTCTGATGCTCGCCATTATCACAACCCTCGCTTCTTCCACCATTCATCTGTTTTGAATTCTGGTGGAATACGAGAATCCTCATCAATTGTTAACACATGTACATCTTCTAATCCGTATTCACTCTCTAAAACATCAAACCATTCGTTAAATAAGCTTTTAGGCAACTTTAAACTACACCATGGACAATAAATCATAGTTTGTACTGCACCTGTTCCATTTTTCATACCAATAGAATATCTTCTAAACTCCTTATCATAATATATAGCTACTTTATTTTCTTCTATAAAATCATCCATAGTAATACAACAATGTTTTATCATAATAACCTCTAACTAATTTTATTTCTTATATCTCTTCCTGGTTTTCCAGACTTAGTTAATTTTCCAGTTACTGGATCTATCGACCCTAAGTGTTCTTTACCTTTAGGACCGTATACTTCTATATCACTATGAGTGTAATCCCATTCATAATATCTAGCTTTTTTGCCACTTAATCCATTTGTTTTTGTTTCTTTATTGTATGGATTGAGTTCTTGCCATATTGGACTTTTAGATTTAGGTACTTTATAATTTCCATCTAATTTTTTATATTCCTCATATTTTTTTAAATATTCATCATCTACTTTACTATAAAACACATAATCATCAAGATTCTGCTCAGGAATAGTTGATCCTTTCAGACTCTCCAGCGGTTCTGCCGGAGTGAACCCTGGGAGTGGCTTTTGCTTATCTGCTTCTGGGTACGTCTCTATTGTTGGCTTATTATTATCATTTATTGGATATCCTGGTAAATTAGGTATCTTTTCTGGGATAGATATACCCTCTAGACTCTCTATTAACTCTTTTGCCTCCTGCCTTTTAACAAAATCTTTACTTGCCTTTTCATGTTCAACAACAATATTATATAAATTTAAAAACGGTATTATACGGTCTAATAGCCTATCTGCTATTTTATTCCCCACCATATTTATTATTTTACCCTTCGTATCTTCTACTAGACTATTTTGTGCATTACTAGCAGCTTTTAGCTCTTTATCTTTATTGGTTGACTTATCTGACTCTGGGGATACTCCATTTTTTATATTTTCTAAAAGTCTATTATGGTAATTGTGTTTATTACTATCTTTTAATAACCCCTCCAGTACATTTTCAACATATTTCTTTTCTTCTGGAGATATTTCTTTAGACTGCTCTAGCATCCCTAATTCCGCATTTATTTTATTTAGTACTGTTTGCACTCCTACCATTCCGCACTGTCCAATCCTTGCATCTTCGTATACTATCTTCCCTTCTTTTGTTATATATACCTTGAATTCATTTCCCTCTCCCATGGCTGTGCCATATTTCCCAAATAAACCCTTATTGCCTCCAACATCACTTCCTGGAGCTACTTTCTCTCCTGTTTGTGCAGCCCCTCCTGCGTTGCCTGCATTACTACCTTTGTTTTTATATGCAGCTGCTATATTATCTGGTACCCAGATCTCCTCTCCCGCTCTTATCTCCAGATGTTTGATGTTTCCATCCGCATCTCTCACAACTCCTCTCGCTGCTATGTATGGATTCTTCTTGGCAAACTCCTCCAATTGCTCCTGCGTTGGCTTATCTCCATATATCCCCCATACTGTTTTTCCTTTTTCTACTGGCACCTTATTCCATTTCTCTCCTTCCTTATTTCCTCCTATCTTGCTTCCTGTCTCCGTAACACACATTCCTCCACTGCATACATAACTATCTCCTCTTCCTCCTATTATCACTCCTCCAAGGGCTTCTCCCACAGCATCTTGATTAAGTGCATCCCACACCATTCCCGGCTCTACCTTTCTTCCTTCCCCTACATACTCATATTTCCCTTGCTCTCCTTTTGTTATTCCCTCTACCTGACTCTTCATTCTCGCTCTTTCCTCTTCTTCTATCCTTTCCTCTCTCTTTTCCCATGAACTTTTAAATGCTTTTGTCACATGCTCCACTCCTGCTCTTAATGCACCTCCTACTATTGGATCTACTATCCTACTGCTTATTATTGGCGTTGCAACTTCTCTTGTGTATATCCCTCTTATTGGTCCAAGTGATGCTCTCACCAACTCACTTTTTAATTTTTCGTGCTCTTTTTTTGCCTCTTCTCTTAATCCTGCTATATACTCACATTCTCCTACCACTCCTTTCCCACTCTTTTCCTCTACCTCTTGGTATCTATTGCAATTATTCCAATCTATATCCTCCCCTCCATTGATCAATAATCCACTCCCTGTTATCTCCGCCATTATCATCTCCGCATCTTTCGGGAAATCTTGCATCAACTTCTCCTCCATCATCTCCTTTGTTCCACTCACTCTGCTTGCCTCTCCATTGATCACTTCACCTAATTTGCTCTTTAGCTTATCTACTGCATTTCCTGCCTTCTCATATCCTGCTCCTGTATTAGCAAGATTTGCAATTGTTCCAGGTATTGGTCCAAAGAATGATGCTACTTTCCCAGTTACTCCTGATATCACCTGCCTCGCAGTTCCATGTGATGCATAATCAGCAATAATCTTAAGAGCCTCATCCACTATTTTTTTCATCCCTTTGGATGCCTGTCCTTTTAATTTATTATTAAATCTATCATTTAACAATATTTTTGTTACCTCTTCACTATAGCTTGATAATACTGCATTTATTGCACCCTCTATGTCTTCTTCTATGCTGCCATCGTTCTTCTCCATATACTTTTTTGCTACGTATCTTGTTGTTACATCCACCGCTCCCATTATCGCAGCTGTCCCTAAAGCCTTAAATACCCCCTCTTTTATGAATGCTGCTTTTGATACTCCTGAAGCCTCACTCCATCCATTAAATCCTGTGATTTTATCACCTCCCACTAAACCACTACTCTCTAACCCTTTCGCAATTCCTGCTGTGATTATTGCAACCGCTATCCCAATCCCTTTAGACTTTATGAATTCACCTAAATCTATTGGTATTCCTTGATCTATGCTTATTCCTATTTGCACTAACTCCAACACGCCCTGCGCTATTAATGATGTCCCAAATACCCCCCAAAAACCTCCTGCTGGCAAAAATACTATCCCTATTGCTATTGTTGCAATTGACAGTATCCCCGCTATTATTGTGTCTGTCCAGTCCTTCTCTAATTCATATACCTCTATATCAAATCCTATAAATCCAACCAGGTTTAAATCATGCGATAAATCCTCTGTCATTGCTCTAAACGAACTCTTGCTCGCTTTATTAAATAAGTTATCTTTATCTCTCAAACCTATTTTTCCCAATGTACTGACTCTTATATCTTTAAGCCTCTGCTGATATTCCTCTTCCGTTATCTTTCCTTCCTCTAAATCCTTTTCTAATTTCTCCTTCTCCTGTTTGGCCCCTATTGGCTCTATAACCATCTCAAATCCTTCTTCCAGATCTTTCGCATCTATCTTATTAAGTAACTCCTCAGCTCCATACATTTTGCTTGGCCTTATCATCTCATCTCCTTTAGCCTTCGCTACTGTTTCCATTAAGCTTTCTAAATGCTTACTGATCTTTTCATAGGCTTTTAGTATAAATAAACATTGTCTTATTGTGTCAGAATTCTTCTTCACTACCTGAGATATGATCAACGATCCACATTCATGTGATTGCTTTGGTATGATAAATGACTCTATGCTATTTCTTGTAGTTGCTAAGTCAGTATAAAATCTTTGTTTAACTCCTGCTGCTGACTCTGCTTCGTCATAGTCCGTTATCCCTTCTCCATCTCTTATCAATTTTGTAATGGCCATCATATTGTATCCATTCCATGCAAACTTATAATCCAAATCTACAGCTCTTTCTGCAAAATCTACTGAATAATCAATTGCTCTCTTTGTTGAAACCCCAAAAAACAAAGCCATAAATCCAGATCCCTCTCCTTCTCCACTGCAAGCCTCATCTTGTTTCCTTTTATATTCATAATCTTCCTTTACTTCTTTGTTATAATGCATGGCTATATAATGCCTGCTCTTTTGAACTAAATAACTAGGGTTCTTCATTAATAATTCATTTTCCTTGTACTCCTTACTTTCCCTTGCTTCACATGTGTTCCCTATATACCTATCTTTATTTGTATAACCTAGATCATTCCTAAATAATGCCAGTTGCTCATCCGCAAACTCTCCAAATTCCCTATTTAATTTTTCTATTTTTTCTTTCTTATCTGGCCCTTCTTCACCAAATAATCCACCAGGCCCAAATGTCCCTCCCTTCTTAAGCCATATAGCCCAGTTCTCTTTAAGCTGCTCTACCTCATATTTATTATTATATAACTCCCTATCTTTCTCCCATAACTCAAACCTTTCTTTATGTTTTTCTTTCTCTAATTCCTCTATCTTTTCTTTACTATCTTCCTCTCCATCTGATTCTGCTATACTTTCTCCTTGATACTTCCTATCTACTCTTCCTTTAATATCCATCCCCTCTTCAATACACCCCATCTCCGCTGCAAAATAATGCACTAACTCACTATCCCTCTGATTAAAAGTCCTCAGCGAATTTGATAATGTATCTACTAAATGGTGATATGATTTCTCACTTATATTTTTAATATATTCGGATACTTCACTTTTTTCTATATTAGCTAAATATGACGTATTATCTGGCTTGTAACACTTCATGTGTATTAAATCTCCAGTTACTTTATCCTTTTCTGAATATACATATATATAACCGTTTTTTGCCAAATATTCATCCCCTCTCTTTATTTCATATCCTGTTGGGGAATTTGCTCGCGCCACTAAATCTACAAATTTATCAAATAGTTCATCCTGTATCTTCATTTGCTCTATTGTACCTTCCTTTGATCCCTTTAACCCCTTACTCTCCCTCTTATCTCTTTCTTCACCAAGCTCTATTATATCCTTACCTCTATTAGGGTTTTCTATAATTAATCCTGAAGAACCATAATCTCCATTCCTTGCTCCCCTCCCAAACGCTTGCTCCTCCACTCTTATACTATCTGGATAGTAACTCAGTATTACATGTAACCCACCATTCTTATTTACTTCCCTATCTATTTTTAAATCTGTACCCCTTCCTGCTAAATTTGTTGCCACCACTATATCTCCAGCCGCTATCTTAACTTCACCAGATATTAATTTTTTAGTTATACTATCGGCAAAATATCCACTATCTGTATATCTTACAATTCTTCCTTGATATCCTTTGTCGCTTTTTATTACTTTATATATCTGGTCTACATCATCTATAGTTTTACATATTATTAATACTCCCCTCTTACTATATTCAGCCTTCCTAATCGCTTGGTTGCCAACTTCATCCAACCATTCCTCTCTATTATCTACTATAGTTGGCTTAAACTTCTCCAAATTCTTCTTTATGTAATTTGGCATTATTTTTGTATCTACCTTATATACATCTTCTAAATATTCATGATGCTCTTCTTTCCCGAGTGTCCCTGTCATTCCATATATATTGCCTTCATACTTTAAAAAATACCCAACATATGACCTAAACACATTTGTTAAGCTTTCTGCCTTTACATTAAGACCATGCTTTAACTCAACATACTGATGAAGTCCATCCGACCACGTAAGTGATACTTGTACAACTCCAGTATTTAAATAATCCACTGGCGTTACTATTTCCTGTAGGTTGCCTGGCTTATTAGATATTTTATATTGCATTCCTAACTTATATTCATTTGCCATTATTATTGAGTCTGCCAGTTGTCCACTATGCTCACTCATAAATTCGTTTAAATGCCTCGGTATATTTACTAACCTATTTTCTGATCCTTCATTTAAATTGAGTAATCTATTAGCAATATAATCAGCGCTATCCTCCTTTATGTACTTTATAAACGCCGCATCATCTCCGATTTCTTTTCTTGCTGCTTTATAATAATAATTTCCTTCCTTTTCTTCATACCTAATATTTGCTTCTTTATATCCTTTTATCTTCTCACTAACCTCAGCATTTAATGCTTTCTTATCCCCTATCAATATTATCTTATCATTTTCCTCATAATAATAATTACCAGACTCATCCACTATGAGATTCGCCATATATAATTCTCTTATTCCATCCAAATAATTATTTAAATCCTCTTCTTTACCTATTAATTCGTCTATTCCCCTTAAATACCATTTACCTTTATCTTCTTCATACAATAGTAAATTTGTCTTGAATCCTATCCACGAATATGTTTTTAAACATTTTAAATAATGAAAGCCTGGTAATCCTGCCGATAACTGAACCTTCATGTTTATATTATCCACAAACATGTTGTCCACCTCATCAATTATTACTACATCATATCCCCTCCCATGCTTCACATTCTTCGATATATCCCTTAAATCATCTCCTATAAAATGTAGTGAATCTCCATATACCACATCTAACTTATAACAATCTTTTGCTCCTTCTGTGTCTACTATGTTATGACCCGATGTAATTCCTACTATCTTATAAAATTCCCTTTGTTCCTTTTCATTTTCTTCTGCTAAAACTTTTGAACTAGTTATTATATCTACATCTCTCTTCATAGCCACATTAAGCGCTGCAAACATCGCTATTATTATTGTCTTACCTTCTCCCGTTGATACTTGTATTAATCTTCCCCCATCTCCTTTATATAAATTAAGTAAACTTATTACTTGTGCATCCCTTACTTGGTACTTACTCCCAAGCACCGTTAAATGCATAGCTTTTTTTAGCCATACCACAATCTCTGCTATGCTATCCTCAGTTACTTCTACGTTTTTTAATTCTGATAATTTCACTTTATGATGTGCGGATATTGCAGATTCTATATCATTTGGATGATATGGCTGCTGATATAATAATACGTTTTTAAGTTGCTCACTTTCATACTCACTTAATTTCAAACTTAAATCTTCTTTAAAAACCCTACCCTTGTAATCCAATCCCTTTAAAAATATCTTTTCGTCTATACTGTATAAATACCACTTATCTCCCAGTAAATTATCTGCAATCTCTCTATCATAACTAAACTCAATCCCCTTATCTAACTTCTCTTCGATCTCACTTATCTTAAGTAACTTTTCTCTTACATAATTGCCTAACTTATAATTCTTATTTTCTGCTTCTACCTCCCTAATTATTTGCTCTGCTTTCTTTGGGTAGTATATGTTGTTATCTTTATATACCCTAAGCACACCATCACCCAATTTACCTTTTTCTCCCAATATTAAAATATCTACTGCATTGTTTCCTTCTCTATCTATTAAATCTATTCCTAGATCATACTCATATACTAATTCTAACCCTCTTATTAAATCTTCCTGTCCATCAGGATCTTGCGTCTTAACTAAAATCCCCCTTATCTTCTCTTCCTTCCAGCCTAACTTTTCATAGAGATGTTTGATCTCCTCACTAACTCTCTCACCTCTAACCCTTAACTTTGTATAATCTATATTTGCTTTGCTCACCGCCTCTTTTATCTCTTGCTCTAACGCTTCACTTATGACTTTTTCAGGAATCTCTGCTCCCTTAACTTCTATACCACCTAACTCTTTAACACATTTATTAATGACCCTCTTTAACTTCTCACTTCCGCTCTTTTCTAAATTATTTAACTTTAGTATTATTTCATTTTTTGTATCATCTTTCAATATACTTTCGTCTTGTTTATAAGCTCTGGTTATTAAATATATCCCATTAAATACTTTCTTCTCCTCCTCTCCTGCTTTTATTAATTTGCTAGCTCCATTTACTATATTAGCTAATGATTTTTTACTTATGCTAATTTCATTTTCTATAATAACTTCTATTATCTCATCATACTTAAGCGCATCTTCACTGAATTTCTTTATAAGTATATAAAATAAATCTTGACCTAATCCTCCTGCTTTCTCATACAGCAATGATGTATACCAGATTATTTTATTATAAATATCCTCTTTTAATTCTTCATAGGATTGTAAAATATATTCTAGAGCTTTAATGATTAAGCTCTTTACATTAAGCACCTCCTCCTTGTTCAATTCATTTTGACTTAATAATTTCTCAAATTCTGGTAATACATCTATCGCTGGAGCATAATCATAACTCACACAAGCATTTCCAAAGACTTGGAGTAATGAATGATTGCTAGTATCATGGTGCAGCAACGATGCATATTTATCAAAAACTCTATTATCAGCTGGTTTATGGTCTTTAACACTATCAATAAATTGATTAATAGCTCTAATTCTTGCATCTTTATCAAAGTCTTCTTTGCTTAGTAAATTTATTAGAAAATCTGCATGTATTATATTTGTTGAAAACTGCGTTAAATAATTTGTTAGCACTTCTGTTGATGTAGTGCATAAATCTATTGCACATTGTGTTTCATTATATTGAGTTATTAAATACTTTTCGATTCTTTCAATAGATTTTTCTTCTAAAGGAAGAGAGGAACTTGAAGCAAAAGCCTTAATTATATAGTATTGTATGTCTACATCATCAATCTGAAGTATATTTTCTACACATTTAGCATTTGTTATTATTAATTCTTCTAATCTCTTTTCAAAAACTTCTCCCCTATATCCTCTTATAATATATGGAAAAATTATATCTTCTAAGAATGCTGAGTCTATTGGTTTTAGCCAATTTTCATTACTTAATTTAGTATCGCAGCTAGTAGGGTCTGTGGAACATTGATTACTCTCATTATAGAGTAAGTGTATAGAATGTATTAATTGACAATATTCTAGTTCCATATTGAATCACCTGTAGTCATTATAAATCTTGATTATCATGATATTTTACTGTATCAGCGTTTATTTCTTCAAAATTACCGTCCTCCTCATTATTCTCTACCTCGACCTTCTCATTATTCAATTTTATACTCTCTTTATACCTTTGCGTTTTAGCTATAAAATTCAATTGCTCTTTTGATTCCTTTTCCAGCTCTTCTTTTACTGTATTAAATTGCTTTAATACCTCTGAGCCCTCTCTTAAATTATACTCTCCTTTGAATGATTCTAATTTCACTAATGTTACAACCATATTGATATCATTTTCACTTGCAGCCTTTAAAAGTAGCTCTAATTCATTTAGCTTTTTATCTTTTAACAATTTTACAAGATTATTTTTCTCTCTCTCATGTCTAGCATTCGCTATTATATCTTTCGCTTCTGCTATTAATTTCTCCGCTATTTCCTTAGCTTTCTCTTTTTTTATATAGTTATCTAAAAATATCTTTATACTCCCTACTCTCACTATAGCTTCTTCTACATCTTTTAATTCTTTTTCTATCTCTTTATTTTTTTCTTTTCTCAATTCGATATATTTATTTCTTTTACTTTCTAATCTTTTTTTATATTTTTCTAAACACTCAAAACTTAACTCTGGTGATGAGCGCCAACAACTATTATAACTTCCTTCAGTTCTTGCACTTATATATTCACTCGAAGCTTTTTCGTAATCTTCCTTTGCTTTATTAAATGTATATTTATTCATATTTCACCCCTTTTTATTTATAGTTATTCTTATTCTCAATTAGCAAATTCCATGCTCTATACAAACTTCTGCATAATCCACATCGCTTGAAGTATATTGCTCTGATTTAGCATATATCTCATGACTTGCAGCAAGTTTCTTTAAATCACCTTCTTGAAATGTTTCAGCATGTGAGCACATGGTGTTGACCGCTTTTTGATGATATCTGGATGATGTTCTTGTACCAATTGATCATAATCTACTGCTGTTAGTAGCTTGTTATTTGCTTCATTAACTGCAACGCAATGTGGAGTTTTTACAATTTCTTGTTCTAAATTATCCTTTATGGTTTTTAACCTTTCCTCTTCTTCCACTATTAATTCTCTTGTCCTTGGATCTTTGAATAACTTATCACATTCCTTTTCTTTATCCGTCTGCAACTCTCCTGCTCTCATTAATACTTCCTGACAGTCATATATTTGCTTTATTTCCATTTTTCTTTCCTATTTTAGTTACTTAATTGCTATGTTCTGTATTTTGAATATTTACTTTTTGTTTATATTCAAGAATCATTGTTGGATTTTTTTCAGAGGCAATATTTCTTTGATATTTTAAATCTGTATAACTATAGGTTACTTCTGATCTTAATTTATCATTTATTTTATATCCAAAACCCAAAGAATAAACTGGGCTTGAATTAAAACTTTTATTTCCACTCCATTTATAAAAAATGTTGTCTGATTTTATTTTTTCAGATTTTGAAACCCCAACATCGGCTTTGACGTAGTAGTTATTATCTTTTGCAGACGAACTGCTTATTGCAAGCAATCCACCTATGATTCCTAATGTGTATTTATTCATTTTACCCCTATATAAATAATTATTCTCAATTAGCAAAGTCCATGCTCTATACAAATTTCTGCATCACCTATCTCTTTTGAAGTGTGATCATGCAATTTAGAGTATACTTCATGACTCGTAGCAAGTTTCTTTAAATCACCTTCTTGAAATGTTCCAGCGTGTGAGCACATGGTGTTAATCGCTTTTTCGATGATATCTGGATGATATTTTTGCTCCAATTTATCATAATCTATTGCTGCTAATATCTTGTTATTTGCTTCATTAACTGCAACGCAATGTGGAGTTTTTACAATTTCTTGTTCTAAATTTTCCTTCATGTTTTTTAATCTTTCCTCCTCTTCTACTATTAATTCCCTTGTCCTTGGATCTTTGAATAACTTATCACATTCCTTTTCTTTATCCGTCTGCAACTCTCCTGCTCTCATTAATACTTCCTGACAATCGTATATTTCTTTCATTTCCATTTTTCTTTCCTATTTTAGTTACTTAATTGCTATGTTCTGTATTTTGAATATTTACTTTTTGTTTATATTCAAGAATCATTGTTGGATTTTTTTCATAGGGACCATTAAACTTATATTTTAAATCTGTATAACTATAGGTTACTTCTGATCTTAATTTATCATTTATTTTATATCCAAAACCCAAAGAATAAATTGGACCTGAATTAAAACCCTTATTACCACTTTGTTTATAAAAATTTTGATCAGATTTTATTTTTTCAGATTTTGCAACTCCAACCTCGGCTTTGACGTAGTAGTTATTATCTTTTGCAGATGAATTACTTATTGCAAGTAATCCAGCTATTATTCCTAATGTATATTTTTTCATTTCATCCCTCTTTATTTATAATTATTATTATTCACAAAGTCCATGCACAATACAAATTTCTGCATGTTCCACATCGCTTGAAGTATAGTCTGGTTTAGAGTATACTTCATGACTCTTAGCAAGTTTTTCTACATAATCTACTGATAATGATTCACCATGTAGAAGGCTCTCAGCGTGTGAGCACATAGTATTGACTGCCTTTTCTATGATATCTGGATGATATTTTTGCTCCAATTTATCATAATCTATTGCTGCTAATATCTTGTTATTTGCTTCATTAACTGCAACGCAATGTGGAGTTTTTACAATTTCTTGTTCTAAATTTTCCTTCATGTTTTTTAATCTTTCCTCCTCTTCTACTATTAATTCCCTTGTCCTTGGATCTTTAAATAACTTATCACATTCCTTTTCTTTATCCGTCTGCAACTCTCCTGCTCTCATTAATACTTCCTGACAATCGTATATTTCTTTCATTTCCATTTTTCTTTCCTATTTTAGTTACTTAATTGCTATGTTCTGTATTTTGAATATTTACTTTTTGTTTATATTCAAGAATCATTGTTGGATTTTTTTCATAGGGACCATTAAACTTATATTTTAAATCTGTATAACTATAGGTTACTTCTGATCTTAATTTATCATTTATTTTATATCCAAAACCCAAAGAATAAACTGGACCTGAATTAAAGCTTTTGTTGCCACTCCATTTATAAAAAACGTTGTCTGATTTTATTTTTTCAGATTTTGAAACCCCAACATCGGCTTTGAGGTAGTAGTTATTGTCTTTTGCATATGAACTGCTTATTGAAAGCAATCCAGCTACTATTCCTAATGTATATTTTTTCATTTTTAATCTCCCTTGAGTTAATTATTATCAAGCACAATATCCATGCACAATGCAAAATTCCGCATATTCTATATCTTGTGAAGTATAATCATGTGGTTTAGAATACACTTCATGACTCTCAGCAAGTTTTTCTACATCATCTTTTGAAAATGTTCCAGCGTGTGAGCACATAGTATTGACCGCCTTTTCTATGATATCTGGATGATATTTTTGCTCCAATTTATCATAATCTATTGCTGCTAATATCTTGTTATTTGCTTCATTAACTGCAACGCAATGTGGAGTTTTTACAATTTCTTGTTCTAAATTTTCCTTCATGTTTTTTAATCTTTCCTCCTCTTCTACTATTAATTCCCTTGTCCTTGGATCTTTGAATAACTTATCACATTCCTTTTCTTTATCCGTCTGTAACTCTCCTGCTCTCATTAATACTTCCTGACAGTCATATATTTGCTTTATTTCCATTTTTCTTTCCTATTTTAGTTACTTAATTGCTATGTTCTGTATTTTGAATATTTACTTTTTGTTTATATTCAAGAATCATTGTTGGATTTTTTTCATAGGGACCATTAAACTTATATTTTAAATCTGTATAACTATAGACCACTTCTGATCTTAATTTATCATTTATTTTATATCCAAAGCCCAAAGAATAAATTGGACCTGAATTAAAACTCTTATTAGCACTATATTTATAAAAATTTTGATCTGATTTTATTTTTTCAGATTTTGAAACTCCAACCTCCGCTTTGAGGTAGTAGTTATTGTCTTTTGCAGATGAACTACTTATCGCAAGTAATCCAGCTATTATTCCTAATGTATATTTATTCATATTTCACCCCTTTTTGATAGTTATTATTCTCAATTAGCAAAGCCCATGCACAATGCAAAATTCTGCATCATCCATATCTTGTGAAGTATACTGCTTTGGTTCAGAGTATATTTCATGACTTGTAGCAAGTTTCTTTAAATCACCTTCTTGAAATGTTCCAGCGTGTGAGCACATAGTGTTGACCGCTTTTTCGATGATATCTGGATGATGTTCTTGTACCAATTTATCATAATCTACTGCTGCCAGTAGCTTGCTATTTGCCTCATTAACTGCAACGCAATGTGGAGTTTTTACAATTTCTTGTTCTAAATTATCCTTCATGTTTTTTAATCTTTCCTCCTCTTCTACTATTAATTCCCTTGTCCTTGGATCTTTGAATAACTTATCACATTCCTTTTCTTTATCCGTCTGTAACTCTCCTGCTCTCATTAATACTTCCTGACAATCGTATATTTCTTTCATTTCCATTTTTCTTTCCTATTTTAGTTACTTAATTGCTATGTTCTGTATTTTGAATTTTATTATTATTGCCACTAACTCCGTTTGACTGAGCAGTACCTAAATCTGCTCTTAAATAAAAATCTTCTGCATTTGCGACGCCATAAATACAAGATGATGCTAATAATATCGAAATGCTATAATATAACTTGTTCATTTAATTCTCCTTTTTTAATTACATACGCCATAAACTATACAGTCAATTGAACTCCAAACGTCGTCAGAGCTAAGTTCAGTTGCTGTTTCTATTTTTATGTAACTGTCTAACACTTTATCCAAATTACCACTCATATCTATAGGATTCTGAGCTACTGTCTTGGTAAATGCATAAATTGTTTCTATGCTAACATCCTTTAATTTGTCAGCAGCCATTTTATTAAGAGCAGCTACATTATTAGTATTAACTGTTTCACTATCCTTAAGATTCTCTAATACTTTTTGCTTATTATCAATCCAATGTGAATTTTCCACAATTTCTTGTTCTAAATTATCCTTCATGTTTTTTAATCTTTCCTCCTCTTCTACTATTAATTCCCTTGTCCTTGGATCTTTGAATAACTTATCACATTCCTTTTCTTTATCCGTCTGTAACTCTCCTGCTCTCATTAATACTTCCTGACAATCGTATATTTCTTTCATTTCCATATTTTATTCCTATTTTGTTGAATTATTTTTAGGTGTTAATAATAATATTAATCTACCCTCACTCTCTTTTGGTGCTGCATGCATGGCTCCATTACTTCCTGCTATATGTATCGATCCATCCTGTTCTTTCGTTTCTACTTCCTCACCATATTTGAATAATTGGTTGATTTTATCATTTGTTTTACAACCGTCCAACCCATGTCCATAATAATACGGCGCTTCTTCAGCTATTTTCATAAACTCCCCTCTCATTTTCTCATTTATCTTCTGATACACAGTTCCATTCCCCTTAAGCACCATTATAAATCGCTTCTCCTCTCTATTATCAGAGTTTCCTGAAACCTCTCCCTCGCTTTTATCTAAATGCCAATACAGACAATCTTCCTCGCTTTCATAACTTTCTCTACTCCTTATACTCAACTCATAATTTTCTACACCCATCTCTCCCACAACTATACCAACCAATCTTGTTATCAATTTTGCTACTTTATCAGTTTCTGATATCTTAACTCCTTTCATTGTAACCAATGCATTCCTCACTTCCTTATCAATGTTCCAAAAGTTATCAATTTTCATATTATTGAACTCTGTTATCTCCATCTCAGACAACATCCTCTTCTCTTCCTCTGTGAATCCCAAATTATAAAATGCAAACTGTTCCCCTGATTCTATTTGATTTATTGCTTTTGTGATTTCTATATTCCTAACTTCATCACTTAATAAACATTGATCAAAGTTAACAATGTCACTTTTTGATTCATATATCTCTTCAAGTGAATTATAGGACTCATTTCCTAAACAACATTCAGCACTGTTTATCTGTATATCTAACACTATAACTATCCATTTTAACCTTCTAGTAAAACCCTAAAATAAATAATTATTAAATCAAGCTTTTTTATTTTTCTCTGTACCGATGTCATTTTTCAAAGACGAGTTCAGCAACAATTTGCTTTTTAATCAGTTGCTTTAAAATATTGAAGTTCACGATAAAGAGTGGAACGTCCTAATCCTAATTGTTTTGCTACTTTAGTAACTGGATCTCCATCTTTTATGAGCTTTAATGCTGATTCTAATTTTGTTAATGTTGTCATAATAAACCTTCTTAAATTGTTATTGTTATTGTTATTGTTATAATTATGATTATATCAATGAAGTGTTAAATTTACGTTAAGTTTTTAATATTTTGCGAGCTTTTATATAAAAAATAGTGAAAATTTATTATGTATAGGAATCATTCCAAAAAAATAATTCTAATTCAGTGGATGTTTTAAATAATTCTAGTAATTTTATGCCTTTGCTAGAATCAAATGAAATATTTGATACGGCTTGTTGTGTTATATTTAACATAGTATCAACTGCATTAGAAAACTCTGCGCCTGAGTAAGTATCAATCCACAATGAATATGGATTGCTTGGAAAAGATTGTTTTTTGATATAATTACCAACCTCCCTGTAAATATAAAAACAAGGTAGTAGTGCGACTAATGATTCCTCATAACTATGGGCATAAGCGGATGCTAACAGAAAATTAGTATATGCTACGCAGGCGGTATTTTTTATATTTACAGGCTTTATGCCAAATTCTTTAAAGTAATAATTATGCAATTCTCTTTCTGCTATTAAAGCGCCGTCTGCGAGATGTAATAATTGAGAGAAGTGTTCGGTACTTAGGCTTTTTGTTGCTGTAATAGCTAAAGCTTTTGCAAAGTCAATTAAATACAATGAATCTTGCTGCATGTACCTTTCAAAAGCCTGCTTTTTAAGTAGACCGTTGGCTAACTCCTTATTAAAGTCACAATTAAGTATTGTTAAATAAATACCTTCAATTGAATGAAAAAAATCCGTTATTTGCATTTAATTCTCTCCATAAAATAAAAATGATCTACAGGACCAGATCCTTTGCCTAATTTGTATTTAGAGCCGCTTTCAATCGCTTTATTAATATATAAATTTGCATTTTTTACTGAATCATAAATAGAAAATTTATTACCTACGTAAGATGCAATTGCGGCAGAGAATGTGCATCCAGTACCGTGTAAATTTTTTGTTTTTATTCTTTTATTTGAAAACCAATTGCTTTTTTGATTCTCACAATCATATAATAAATCCCAGCAATCTTCCTCTTGTTCTAGATGCCCACCTTTGATTACTATAAACTTTGAGCCGTATATAGAGATTTTTTTTGCTGCAGTAATCATATTGCTTTTGGAAATAATTTTTAATCCAGACAAATATTGTGCTTCATAAATATTTGGAGTGATAATCGTAGAAATAGGGAGCATTTTAGTCTTTAAAGATGCTAAAGCTACTTTTTGCAATAATAAATCTCCACTTTTAGCAAACATGACGGGGTCAGTTATTATTGGTATCATTGAATATTCAGCCAGATTATTGTGCACAATTTCAATTATCTCTGGTTTGTGTAACATTCCAATTTTTATGACATCAACGCCAATATCTCCTATAATAGAGGATATTTGCTCGGCTATTGATTCAATTGGCAAATCATAAATTTTTGATACTCCAATCGTATTTTGAATTGGTAATGATGTGAGTACTGTCATGCCATAACAATTTAGAGCAGAAAAAGTTTTTAAATCTGCCTGTATCCCTGCTCCACCGCTCCCATCAAATCCAGCAATACTTAATGCTCTTATATATTTTTTCATAATTAAAAGTGTTTAAAATCTTGATGTATATTTAAATATTTAGCTCCGTTATTAAAATATGAAATTTGCTGGGCATTCTTAGCTATAATATTGCCAATATGGTGAAATTTTTTATTAAATTTTGTAAAATATTTCTCACATATATCTTTGAAATATTTAGGATCCAAAGTAAAAATTAGATAATAATCTTCTCCACCAGTTAGTAAAAATTGATATGCATCCCAATTATTTTTTACACAAACTCTTTGCAATTTATCATCAATAGGAATCTTATCAATGACGATATTTGCTGAGCAATCTGATTGTTTGCAAATTCTACTTAGGTCTTTATTCAAACCATCTGAACAATCCATCATGGCATGGACGTTATTAAAATTTGCTAAGTATTGGGATTCCTGAAGATAAATATATGGGGCAACATGTTTGTTTATTAGGTAATTTTCATCTTCACTTTTGGGTGAGTGCATATTTTTTGTTAACTCTAATCCTGCTGCCGACGCTCCAGGCATACCTGTTACACAAATATAATCTCCTATTTTTGCAGAAGATCTGTATTTAATTTTATTATTATTTGCTTCTCCAATGATTGTTATAGAAATAAAAAGTTTTGATTGAGAGGCTGTAGTGTCTCCACCTAAAATATGGATATTATGTTTTGTTGCTTGCTCTTTGATTCCTGATATGAATCTTTTTATGAAGGAGTTATCTAGATGATTTGGTATTGCACAAGATATAAATACAAATTTTGGTATACCCCCCATGGCAGCTATATCACTTATATTTACACTAATTGATTTTGAACCTAGGTTTTCTGGAGAAATAGTGCTTATAGAAAAGTGTACATCTTCAACTAATGCATCAGTTGATATGAGCAATGAACTATGCTCGTTTTGTGGTATTACAGCGCAATCATCCCCAATACCAAGCACTCCGTTTGGTAAGGTCGATTCTTTGAGCATTTCTATGATATTTTCTTCAGAAAAATTCATTTGTACTCCATTAATTTATCAATTTTAAGTCTAAATTGATTAGCTTGAATTATTGGATTTTTGTGATCAAAAATAGCGGAGCTTATTGCAAATCCATCCAGCTCTGAATTCATTAATGCATGAATATTACTAAGTGCTATCCCACCAATTGCGATCATCGGTTTGCTCTTATTGTAGGTCAATAACGAAATTGCTTGTACACCAGTAGGATTTTCTGCATCATGCTTAGTGCTTGTTTGAAAAATAGGACCTATAGAAAGATAATCAGCATATTGATTTTGTTTATCGTTTAATTGAGCCAGGTTGTTAATGGAAATACCAATGATAAAATTAGCTCCTAAAAACTCTCTGGCATTTTGTAATGAAGTGTCGCCTTGACCAATATGTATGCCATAAGCCGATACTTTCTTAGCAATATCTATATTATCGTTGATGAATAGTGGTATATTATATTTTGCAGTAATTTCTTTGCACTGAGCAGCTAATTTTAAAAACTTTTCATACTCTAAATTCTTTTCTCGTAGTTGTACGGAGGTAACTCCGCCTAAAATTGCCTGTTCAATTAAATCTAAAAATTCTATATCGGAAATTTGCTTATTACGATTTGTGATCAAATATAATTTTAGAATATCTTTCAGCATTTTGAAATTTCTAAATTGTTTAGAAAATCTTCTTTATTCAAGTTATATAAAACATCAATAAAATTTTGTTGAAAAGAACCGGGCCCTGAGGATGTTTGTGCTGCAATTTGACCTACAACTCCATAAATTGCCACTGCAGCAACTGTGGCATCATAATAATTTTTTTCAACTGCAATAAAACTTGCAATAAATGAGCCTAGTGCACATCCCATGCCAGTTACTTTTTGCATTAATATATTACCATTAGATAGTCTATATAATTGCTTGCCATCAGTTATGTAATCCTCCTGTCCTGTTACTGCTATAATAGTCTTGTAGGTGTTAGCTATTATCCTTGCGCATTCTAAGACTTGATTTGATCCGATGCAGCTGTCTACTCCCTTAGATGCGCTAATATTATTTGTGTTTGAGACTGGTGCTAAGGATAAAATTTCAGAGGGATTGCCCCTAATAACTTTAATATCGAACTCTTTGATAATTTTTTTTGAAAAATTAGTTCTATATTCTGTTGCACCAGACCCAACGGGATCAAAAATTACAGGTAATTTATAAGTTTTAGATATATTTAATGAATCAATAATATTTTTTTCCCATAATGGATCCAGCATCCCGATATTAATTGATATTGCCTTAGTGGCCATATATAGCTCTTTAAATTCATCACTGATATTAGACATTATAGGTGATGCACCAGTTGCAAGAAGCACATTGGCTGTGTGCTGCATCACAACAAAATTTGTGATATTTTGAATAAGTGGATTATCTTGGCGAACTTTTTGGAATATGTTCCAAATATCTTTTTTTATCATAGCAAACTTTCCTCCGAAGGTATTATCCTTTTCAGGTTCAAAGGGTATTTCTCAGCACATATTTTAATGTACACCCCTAGTTTTAATAACTAATCTAATAGCATAGCAATAATTTTATGACAAGTTTTGTGTAATAAACTTACTTATTTAAGTTATTAGATTGCATTTAATATTATTTTAGGTATATTTTATTTTGTTATACATATAAAGAGCGGGCGTAGCTCAGTGGTAGAGCACAACCTTGCCAAGGTTGGGGTCGAGGGTTCGACTCCCTTCGCCCGCTCCATTTTGGGGGCATAGCTCAGTTGGTAGAGCATCTGCTTTGCAAGCAGAGGGTCAGCAGTTCGAATCTGCTTGCCTCCACCATGTTTTCAGTGGCATGCAAAATATATGTAAAAAATAAGATATTGATAAAGATGCACATGAGTAAAAATTCCTCTAAGAATTATTGAAAAACATTATTAAAACCTCAAAATCTTCGAACAGGCTAAATGTTAGCTGTGATTAATTTTATCTATAATTGATTTTAATTATGCAGTGAAGACGAATGACGTGATGCCGATATTTGCATCTGATGCGGCATCATGCAATGCGATTGTGGCTACTATATTAGGCGGAAAGAATCGACCCTCCTTAATAAGCAAGAGGGCTTTGTGAGAGGGTGATCTATTTTCCTTCTCTCCTGAACCTATATGTTACTAAAAGCTATATCTAACACCAATTGTTCCGCTGTGAGTTTTTATTTTAAAGCCCTTTTCAACTTGTTGTGCTGCTGCCAACATATTTGAAGTATAGAGGGGTTTAACTTTACCAAAGTCTTGAAACTTATACCCAATGTCAAAATTTATTTTATCAGTTATATCAATTGATAATCCACCCATCAAAGCATAGGTTAAATTTTCAGATTTATTTGACTGATACAATCTATCAAGAGTTTTACTAACTAAACTAGCCTGTTTAGGATTTATCTTGGCATAGCCTAAACCAAAACCAATATAAGGCGTTAATTTCTGATAAGTTGCAACATCATAAAAAAGATTAACCATACCTGTTTGAATATTCACTTTTTGCGCACAATTAATAACTACATTTTTGTTTTGAGGACTAGGACCATTAAACTTATACTTCAAATCTGTATAACTATAGGTTACTTCTGATCGTAATTTATCATTTATTTTATATCCAAAACCCAAAGAATAAACTGGACTTGAATTAAAGCTTTTATTCCCACTATATTTATAAAAAATTTGATCAGATTTTATTTTTTCAGATTTTGCAACTCCAACCTCGGCTTTGACGTAGTAGTTATTATCTTTTGCAGATGAATTACTTATTGCAAGTAATCCACCTATGATTCCTAATGTGTATTTATTCATTTTACCCCTATATAAATAATTATTCTCAATTAGCAAATTCCATGCTCTATACAAACTTCTGCATAATCCACATCGCTTGAAGTATACTGCTCTGGCTTAGAGTATACTTCATGACTTATAGCAAGTTTCTTTAAATCACCTTCTTGAAATGTTTCTGTGTGTGAGCACATAGTATTGACCGCTTTTTCGATGGTATCTGGATGATGTTCTTGTACCAATTGATCAAAATCTACTGCTGCTAATATCTTGTTATTTGCTTCATTAACTGCTTTTTTCTTGAAACTACTTGCTGCTTTTAATTTAGTTTGATCACTTGTTTTAAATTCGGCATCACTTAGAGTTGCAGGCGAATAATAAAATGAATCACTAGGAAGGATTTGGTTTTTATGGGTATGCTTATCAATACATGGACCTTCTTCCGTATTTTGACCAATTGTACTTCCACTTTTTTCTACAGTACGAGGAGTATCTTTGCTATATTCCAATGAATACATTCCATACCATGAATCCCAATGAGTAGGCGTTGCTAGTTTACTGCCTGGTATATTATCTTGGAAAATTTCATATAAATGCTTTTTTTCGCTACCTTTTCCATTAACTTCCATGCCACGAGCTTCTTCTGATAACCCATTATAATCTCCGACTAATAATACAGAATACTTATAGTCTGAGTTTGATGTCATATTTAATATGTATTTTGTAATGTCAGTGTATCCAGCATAGTTATTATCACCTATATAATCTGCTACAATTGAATTCCCATTAAGATCATGAATAACCTTTCCGCCCTTCAAATAACTGGATTCTTTGAATTTAGAGTCACTGTTAGAAAAATCTTCACGATAGGTTTTTGCAAGTGTTTTTACAACAACATCTGCCGTATTCATTGGTTTAGGAGTTTGCCAATGGCCATCAAGCTGTTCTCCATCTCCTGCAACATACACTATTTTTCCTATTGGATACAATCCGTTACACTGTGTATAGTATGCTATAGCACGCCCTACATGCTCATACGCATTTTCCCACTTATCAAGGCTTTTTTGATCTTTGCCATTTGGATCTTTATCATCACAACTATCTTGATGGTGACGAATAATCATGATGCTTGCTTTTTCTGCAATTTTTTCTGCACAATCTGCACCAGCACCCAAGGCAATTAAATCAATATTAGGTAGATCAATATGCTTTATGTCCTCAGGAGTTACATCCTTTGGAGGTCCGGGGAAATTAATTGTGACAGAAGAAGGATTCACTTTATCTAAATCAATAACTATTCCTTCAGCTATAGGATTATAGGGTATAACCATTGGATATTTAATGTAAATACTCTCCTCTATTCCATTAAACGTAACCACAAAAGGACTTGTGACATCTTTTAATATTACTGGCTTATCGGGTCCTATTACTTCATCCTTGTATTTAAGACTGTAAAATGCATCTTTTTTATTTTTTCCTAAATTTACAGTAGCTGTGTATTTAGTGTCATCTGCATAAGGATCTGGAATTGTTGTTCCTGTCATATCTCCTATTGTGACTGAAACTTTACCAATATTATCCGCATCAGGAGAGTGTAGTGTACCATCTTGCCCAAGTGCATCGTCATATGCAAATGTGTAGATCGGTTGACCTTTAAAACTATGGACTTCTTTTGAGTATAGATCAAACCAAGGTCCTCCCTCATTATCTAGACGAGCATTGTTCGTATAAAAATCATCGTGTTTAGATTTAAAATAATCTTTATTTAAAGTGATGTCATTATCGGCTGGTAAAAGACCAGCATCAAATGCTGCAGTTAAAGCTCTTACTATGATTGCTCCTACTGTATGATTAGGGAAGTCAAAACTGCCTTGAGCACCTGCAAAAAATGATATTGATTCTGGTTTAGCAATAGATAATACAACCTCATCCCCTTCATTACTAAATGTGAATTTATCATCTTTAACTTGACCAGTGAATAGATAGCCGTTTTTTAATTTTGGATTAAAGTATTTATCTCCTGCAATCTCAGAACAATCCACTTTAATTGTGTTGGCTTTATAATAATCCCAAACTGAATCAATGTAATTGAGCCCAAATTTATTATTTGCAAGATAATCAGAGGCAAAAGTTGGATTAGATCCAGGGCCTGTGTTTATCATAGCTTTACCAGGAGACATAACTCTTAATGTTGTCACCTCATCAATATTTAAGAATAACTTATTCCATTCATCTTTTGATTCAGATTGTGAAAATCCCTCCGCAACACTTGTTAAAACATCACTTCTTTTATCACTTAACCCTGAGTTCTTAAAGTCAGATAATGATAAGGGAAGCGATATTTGCAAAGGAATTGAGAAGAAATCAACAGCAGTTGGGTTAATCCATAAACCTTTATCATTAAATGTAAATTCAAATTTATCATAAATAGTATAGTAGTTTGAATCCCTTGTTTTAAATCCATCTGGATCAATAATTGCTATATTTTCGGGCTTTGATGAGTCAATATACAATTTCAAAGGATATTTCATGGACACATATATTCTACCTGAATGCATTTGAGTCAGATTGAATTCAGGATTTCCACCAGAGTTTTTTGGCAAATTTGATAATTTATAGGAATAACTTGCAGAATCTGTTTGCGCTGTCACTGCTTCACAAACCCCAACTCCATTTTCAATTTTAACTAAGCACTGCTTATCATCAGCATTAGTTGCCTTTGCTACAATATAAGTGTTGTCATTGTCAGTAATTCGTGCATTATTAATAAACTCAATAGGAAATTTAGGCATATTAGTCATTTTTACTCCAAATTAATATAATTCGTTAATCTCGCTATAATGTAAGGTTAATATAGTTCGCTTTCTAAAATCAAGTGAAAATGTAATTTTGCTTTGAATTAATTAACGTGAGATATAGCTAAAATATGTTGGGAAGTCGAGTAATTAAGGTATAGCTAGATTAAGAAAAATTGTTACAGTGCCACTATGTGTATGACAGGAAAGGCGCATCATTAATGCAATTTTATCATAGTTCTTTTATACTGCTTTAGCTATAGATAGAGTGTGTGTTTATCAATTATCAGATTAGTGTAATTATTTTGCTTATTGAATGATTTTTGCAAAGTTTTTCTTTCTCAATGGGGTTAAAAATTAATATAAAGTGGATAAAAAATCACTTTTAATGTTAATTTACAAACTTTATATTCATTAATTGATGGCTGTGTTTTTTACAACTTTTGAGTTCTAATGCTAATTTGTCTACTTTCTGAGTGGCTTTTAGTGCGCTTTCAGCACATGCTCTGAGCTGCGATGATGATGTGTAATTATTTTTAAGAGATCTATTTATAAGATTGCAATTTGAATCCATCATAATTTCAACTTCAATTAACATATTGCTCAAACAGGGAGTTTTATTCCAATGTTTTTGCAATTGCTCTCGAATCTTTCGGTCATCATTTTCATTTAAATTAGCCTCTGTAGTGTTTAAATGAGTTGAGGAGGTGCCATCTCCTACTAATTTTGAAAATATATCCTCTTTAGGCTTTTGTTTTTCAATCTTTTTCTTTTTTATAGGAGGACTCAATTTCTTTTTGTTGCTAGTGCTTTTTTTTGAAATTTTTTTTGGTTTTTTTTGAGTATTGTCTTTTGGCACTTCTTTTTTCGTAATTTTTTTTATTTCTTTAGGGGAAATTTCTTTCACCTTTTCTTTTATTTCTTTTTCTATTACTGTATCTTTTTTGTTTTTATTTTCAGGTTGTTTTGTATTCGTGGCACTTGTTTTGTCTAGCTTTTTGACAATTTCGGCAGCTATTGGAGTTGTTTTTGTAACCTCTTTTTCTAACTGTGGAGATTCAGGTGGGGCTTTTTTTATAGGGCCTATATGAATTGAAAATTTTTGATAGCTTATTTTTTTTGGGTTTTTTAATAAATTAACATTCAGGGCCAGTAATAAAAAAACTGTTATATGAAATAATATAGATAGTATATATCCTTTGTGCATTATTAATTAGTCTATTCTTCAGTTACTAGAGTGACATTGTCAATTGATGCTTCTCTTAAGGTGCTAAAAACAAATATCATATCTCCATAATGAGTTGATTGGTCGCCATATATCATAATTTGAATTTGCGGATTTTCACTTAATATAGCTTTGATCTTGTTAATCATCTCACCCTTTTTTATTATTGCTTCTTGAATATAAATATTTGAATTTTTATCCACATGAATATTCAAATAATCATTTTTTTTTGAAAGATTTTCTGAGGATTTTGGCAAATCAATATCTACCCCAGTATTAATAATATGAGATGTAAGCATAAAAATGATTAATAATACCAACATAACATCAACAAATGGCGTAACGTTGATTTCTGACTTTATCTTGTTTTTATATTTTAAGGGCGTGGGCTTTAAAAAATTATGCATCACCTTATTTAACAAATATTTATATGAATTCTACTAACTAACTTTACAAAGGAATTACGAAATTTAACATTTAAATTTTCAAGACTACTATAAAATTTATTATTAAAAATTAATGCTGGAATTGCTACAATTAATCCTAAAGCGGTAGCCAATAGAGCTTCGGCAATACCTGGTGCTACTGCAGATATGCTTGCATTTTTTAAAAATACAATTGATTGAAAGCTATGCATAATTCCCCAGACTGTTCCAAGCAAACCTATAAATGGGGCTGAACTTGATATCGTGCCTAAAATATAAAGCTTATCTTCAATTTTATTATTAATATCATAAATTTTTGATTCTATTTCACCCAGAAGTTCTTCTTTATCTACTTGAATGCTTGCTTGCTTCATTGAGCAAATTTTATTATAGACTGTAATAATAATTTCACCAAATATATTTAATTTTTTTATTGTAGCAAAGTGCTTTTGCTCAATTAAACTTATGTCATAATTATTATCTATTAAAAGTTTGTTAAATATATTGAACTCTTTAGTTATAGATTTTAATAGAAATATTTTTTCCAGTGCAATTGACCATGAATATACAGACATTATTATTAAAATTAACATTATTAACTGCACAAATAAATCTGCTTGCATAAACATATCTATAATTGAAAATGATTTTGTAGTCGCGGTATTTGTAATGTCTATAATTTCTGATGCAGCAAATTTTTTAACTGGTATCTTTTCCATGGCTTTTATAATTATATTGTTAATTTACTATTTTCACATAGCATTGCGATTAAATAATCAAACTCGTCCATATTATTAAATTTTATAACTATGCTATTTTCCTTTTTTCCTAAATTAATTTGAGTTTTTAAACTTAATGCTTTGCTGATTTTTCTTTCTAAATTTATAACATCACCATCCTTAGGGGGTTTATTATAATTTGCTTTATTCTTCTTCTTTATAATATTTTCGGTTTGTCTTACGCTCAAATTGTTTCTTTGTATAATCTTAACTAGTTCATCTGGGTTTTCATTGTTCAGTAATAATCTTGCATGACCTGCGGATAATTTGTCCTCAAATATTAATTTTTTAAATTTATCTGGTAATTTTAGCAACCTAATTAAATTTGCAATATAACTCCTGCTTTTCCCAATTTTCTCTGCTAAATTCTCTTGAGTATAACCCTTTTCTTCAATTAATGCTTTGTAGATATTAGCTTCTTCTAGAGGATTTAAATCCTCTCTTTGAATATTTTCTATCAATGATATTTCTACATTTTGTTTATCAACGGGATCTTTTACTATAGCAGGCATAAGCTTTAAATTTGCTATCTTTGACGCCCTCCATCTTCTTTCACCTGCAATAATTTGATATTTATCATTTTCAAATTTTTTAACTAAAATTGGCTGCAACACACCATGTAATTTTATTGATTTTGCCAATTCTAGAATATCTTCCTCATTGAAATTTTTCCTAGGCTGATCTATGTTCTCCACAATTTTATCAATCGAAATTTCAACAAAATAATTAGGTCTAAAATTTGAGACATCAAAATCTAATTTGTTTGGAATCAATGAGGAAAGCCCTTTACCAAGAGCCTTAAATTTATTATCTTCTGCCATAACATTTTTTAATGTTTTTTTAATATTTCTTGCGCTAAAAGTATATATGAAATTGATCCAGAGCACCTGCTATCATAAAGCATAATTGGTTTGCCATGTGACGTAGCTTCTGAGAGCTTAACATTTCTTGGTATGACTTGATCATAGACCAAATTACCAAAATTTTTTCTAACATCTGCAACAATCTCTTTGCAAAGTCTATTTCTTCTGTCAAACATAGTTAGTAGAATGCCTTCAACGGTTAATTTAGGGTTTAAAATTGATCTAATATAGTTGATTATTTTAAGGATATTAGCAATTCCCTCAAGTGCAAAAAATTCACACTGTAAGGGTATTAACACCGAATTTGAGGCCGCCAAAGCATTTACTGTCAGAAGGCTTAATGAAGGAGCACAATCCATTAAAATATAATCATATTTTTGAAATGTTTCATTTATATATTTCAGCTTCTTATTAATGATTAATTCTTTATGCTCTAAATTTGAAACTTCAGTGTCAAACGCAGATAGATCTTGATTTGAGGTTATTATATCAATATTAGGTATTAATGTGTTTCTTATTACACTTTCAATACTAGTATTATCTAGTAGCAAGCTGTAAATACTTTGTGCACTATCTGTGTTTTCTAATCCCATCCCTGTACTTAAATTGCCCTGTGGATCCAAATCAACTAACAAAATATTTTTTTGATGCAGGCTCAATGCCGTTGCTAAATTTATTGATGTTGTTGTTTTTCCAACGCCTCCTTTTTGGTTAATTATAGATATTATTTTGCAGTTATTTTTCATTAACTTCTTAATTTCTTAATATGTATTATTATTGTAATTAATGCTGATGGGGTCATTCCTTGAATCCTTTTAATATCTGCCATTGTTTTTGGCGAGGAGTTCTCTAATTTTGTTTTTATTTCATTAGAAAGCCCATTAATTTCATTAAAATTAATTATATTTGGTATAGTTATTTTTTTATCATTTTGCAGAATTTCAATATCCTTGGCAAGTCTTTTTTCGTAATCTTTATACAAATTTTCTGCAAAAATATTTACTAATATTCTCTCATCTGCATCAATAATTTCTGGAAAATGTTCTTTTAATTGGTTAGTAGCCAAAATATTCTTAGATAATAGTTTGTCTATATTTTTATACCCATCAGTAGATTTTTTAGTTTTTAAAATATGTTTGACTTTGCACTTTTTACTCAGGAAGTTAGCATAATTTTGTAATCTTTCAGTCGTTAATAAGCCATATTGATTGCCTATGCCCGTCAATCTCTCTGCCGCATTATCAGCCCTAAGTTTAATTCTGTATTCAGCTCTTGAAGTCATCATTCTATATGGTTCTTGAGTACCAAAGCTGACCAAGTCATTAATCATAACTCCTATATAAGAATCACTTCTTGACAATATAAATTCTTTATTTTGTAATTTTAACGCGGCATTGGCACCTGCAACAATTCCTTGCCCTGCTGCTTCCTCATATCCAGTAGTACCATTAACTTGTCCCGCAAAGTATAAATTCTTTATTTTTTTACTTTCTAAAGTTTCTTCCAACTCCCTTGGATCAATAAAATCATATTCTATTGCATATCCATACCTGATAAATTTCGCTTGTTCAAGTCCAGTGATGGTTCTGATAAATTCTTCTTGAATATTTTGTGGCAATGAAGTTGATATGCCATTAGGATATATTAGATCACTTTCAAGGCCTTCGGGCTCTAAAAAAACTTGATGACGCTCCTTATCTTTAAATTTAACAATTTTATCCTCTATTGATGGGCAATATCTAGGACCAATAGAGGTGATATTTCCAGAATAAATTGCCGATTGAGCAAGATTATGATTTATTATTTGATGTGTTTTTTCATTTGTATATGTTATATGGCATGGTATTTGCCTTTGTAATATGATTTCTGTGAAATCTGAAAATGGCTGAGGTGTTTCATCCCCTACTTGTTCCTCTAAAACCCTCCAATCAATTGATTTTTTTGATATCCTGGGAGGGGTACCTGTTTTTAATCTGCCAATTTTAAATCTATAAGATTTTAATTTTTCAGCCAAGGCTGTAATTGATCTTTCGCCAAACCTACCAGCGTTATAAGTTGTTTTTCCTATATGAATAACGCCATTCAGAAATGTCCCAGAGGTAATGACTACCGAGCTGGATAAAATCTCAATATTCTTGCAGATTACACCAGAGACTCTATTATCAGAGACAATTATGTCATCAGCAACATCATAAAGTACATCCAAGTTTTTATAATTCAACAAAATGCTTTGCAAATTTTCTTTATATAGCTTTCTATCAGCTTGAGCTCTTGGCCCCCATACTGCTGGCCCTTTACTCTTGTTTAGCACTTTGAAATGTATTCCTGATTTATCAATAACTTTACTCATTACTCCATCAAGAGCATCAATTTCCCTAACTATAATTCCTTTAGCAACGCCACCAATCGATGGATTGCATGACAGCTCTCCTAAATCATTTTGTGATTTTGTAATAAGGCAAGTTTTTGCTCCAATTCTACATGCAGCTGTCGCTGCTTCAACACCTGCGTGCCCACCTCCAATGATAATGACGTCGTACTTTTTTTGCATAATTTGAATTATGTTTCACGTGAAACAATTAACTTATATCATTTTCCGATACAAAAGCTACTAAAAATTTTATCTAACACCTCCTCTGTATTAATATCTCCTAACAACAAGCCTAATTCTTTCGCACAACACCTTAACTCCTCCGCTTTTAGCTCTAAAACATTAGTGTTTAAAGCATTGCTTAGATAATTGCTGCAATTTTCTAATTTGTTTTGATGTCTAATATTAGTGACTAAATTTGCATCTGGAGATGGCATGAAATAATTTAAAATCTTTTCTATACTTTGGAATATTATTTGATCAAACTTATTAGACTTTAGAGATAAAAAAAGCAAATTTTCGTACCTAAAATTAACGCTCTTTAGTTGCTTTATTAAGTTTTTTTTAGAGGGTGCATAATTATTTAAAAGATCAATTTTATTTACGTATATTAAAACTTTGCTATCAGAATTTAACCACTTTTTCGTTTCAATTATTATATCTAGATTTAATAAATCATTCACATCTAACATAAAAATTATTATGTCGGAATTTTTTATTGCATTTTTACCTTTTTCTATACCTATATTCTCAATTTCGTCTGAAGTTGTCCTTATGCCAGCTGTGTCCTGTAATATTACAGGTATACCTGAAATCTCAATTTTAGTTTTAATAACATCTCGTGTCGTTCCTCTAATATTTGAAATTATTGAGCTATCAGCCTTAGATAAAAAATTCATCAAAGTTGATTTTCCCACATTAGTTGATCCTGCGATACAAATGTTTATTCCATTCATTAGCTTATTGGCAGAACTAAAAAGCCGGATGTTTTTTTCAAATTCATCTTTTAATCGCACTATTCTTTGGTTTAATTTTTCTAATTCTATTTCGTCTAAAAGATCATCAGGAAAATCTATATAAGCCTCTGATAAGGATAATAGCTGGATCATGTCATTTCTCCAAGACAAATAACTTTGCTCTAGCTCTCCATTATAATTCCTTATTGCAATTTTCCTTTGATATTCAGATTCAGAATTTATAAGCTCAATTAGGGATTCAGCTTTATTTAGTGATATTTTATTGTTTTCTAGTGCTATCCTAGTAAATTCACCATTAGTAGCTAAGCGTAAATAGTCAAAAGAATTTAATTCATAGAAAATGGAATTAATAATAGCAATTCCTCCATGTGTTTGCAGTTCCACTATATCTTCTCCCGTATAACTATGGTTTTTAGGAAAATAAATAACAATTACTTCATCTATAATTTCTAAATTTTTTTTATATATTTTTCCTAGAGTTGCCACTCGTTCTGATGGATTTTTTTTAAAATTAAGGTCTTGCAATGCTTTCAGAGCATTGGGGCCAGATATTTTTATAATCGCTATGCCAGATTTACCATAGCATGTTGATAAAGCAAAAATTGTGTCTCTTTCTGGCATTTTATTTGTTTTTATGAGATAAAGCGAAATTAAAAATATTATTAGATTTTTGTAATGCTTTTGCCTCAAAATTCGTTTTGAAAAAAACTTTGTTTGATATTTTCATTTTATCCAATTTAATTTCATCGTTTTTTAAAATATCATGCAAAATATTTTCAGCATAATTTGCATGATCAGTAACAATAAATAAATTTGAAGAGAATTTATCAAACAAATATTGTAAGAAGCTCTTATTAATTAATCTACGTTTATGATGCTTTTTTTTTGGCCATGGATCTGGAAATAATATATAGATATTATAAAAAAATTGATTGGGAATATGGTTTAATAAATCTCTAACATCCCCCTGATAAATAAAGACATTATCTATGTTATTACGATTAATATTATTAATCAATTTTACAATGCCAGGATTATATACCTCACTACCTACATATATATTTTCTTTATCTCTTTTAGCTCTATAAAAAATGAATTCCCCTGAACCAAATCCTATTTCTAAATTGATTTTTTTATTTGTATTTAAGATAAATTCTTTTTGCCTGTCGTAGGAATAATAATCAATTAAATTTAAGGAGATATCGTTTTTAATAATTTTATTCCTTCTTGATCTATACGGAAGATATTTCAATTCTTTATTCATAAAACCAAATTACAATTGTTTATGCGTAGTTAACTTTCTTTGAATAAAATATAAAAATGTTAATATAATTAAAACCACGCATGCATTGATATAAATCTGAATAGGGTAGGAGGACAGTATATATATAGATAATGATATTGCAATTATTGGTATTGCTGGCATCAGAGGACAGTAAAAGCCTCTATTTAAGTCAGGCTTGCTGTATCTCATAACTATGGTTGAGATACAAATTGTTATTAAGGTTAGTAAAATAAAAAAACTACTCAATTTTACTATATTTTGCAGATTAGTTGTTGCAGCAATAAAGGACATGGATAAACCAATAGCAAGAGTAATAATGTGAGGAATTTTATTTTTAGAATGAACTCGAGCAAAAATACTAGGTAACAAATTATCCTCTGCCATCACTAAAAGCATTCTAATGACGGTATATTGGCTAACTATTATTACTGAACTTAAGCCCGCTACTGCACCAAATTTAACAACGTAGTTCAACCAAGGTAAACCTATTTTATCTACTGCAACTGCTAAAGCTTGAGGTACATTTAATTCTTTATAAAATACTAATCCTGTCATCACAGCAGAAGTTAAAACATATATTACTGTAACCGTGATGATTGTGATAATGATGCCCAAAGGAATGTTTTTTCTAGGGTTTTTAACTTCCTGAGCAGAAGTGCATATAGAATCGAAGCCGTTAAAAGCTAGAAAAACCATAGAAATGCCGGTTATAATTCCGGACACACCATATTCACCAAATCTTCCTGTATTTTGTGGTATGTACGGGATCCAATTGTTTATGTCAATATAAAACGCTCCAATCAATATAAAACAAAGTAGGACTGTCAATTTTATAATAACAGAAAAGCTAGTAATAATTGATGATAGAGCAACCCCTCTATAGAGAATCAACATTGATATAAATGAAATTGTAAATGCTGGTATGTCAAATATAGCATAAGAAATTTGACCAGCAATATTATATTCTGTTCCCGTCGATAAGGCAAACCTCTTAGGTAGCTCTAGATAAAAATTATTCAATATATCAGAAAAATATCCTGACCATCCTACTGCAACCGATACAGCTCCTAAAAAATAACCAATGGCGGAAAGTGACCCAATAATCCATGCAGGAAACCTACCAAAGGTTATATAAGTATAAGAATAGGAGCTTCCAGAAGCATGAAGTATTGAAGAAAATTCTGCGTAACATAAACCAGCGCATATGCATATAATGCCGCTTAACGCAAAAGAAAGTGTGATAGCAGGGCCAGCATGTGCTCCAGCAGCTATTCCCGTTAAAACAAATATACCTGCACCTACAATCACTCCTATTCCAAGCGATATTATTTGAAATAGTGACAGGCTCTTCTTTAATTTATTATGCGTAGAAGCTTTTAAATTAATTTCATGAACAGATTTTTTCTCAAAAAGAGATTTAAAGTTATTTTTCCAAATGGCTTTCATGCTTTCCATAAGATAAATAATAAATTGTGCAAATAACTAAGCAAATTAATGCATATTTTATGGTTATAATAGGATAACTAAATAATATCTGTCCTGCCAGTAGAATCGCTATCATAGGGACCAGTGGCACAAGTGGGCACTTAAAATTTCTTTTTAAATCTGGTCTTTTATATCTTAGATAAATTGTACTAAAGCATATCACGATAATCGTTAGTAGTATGAAAAACGTACTCAATTTCACAAGTTCTTCTAGTTCCATAGTAGCACTCACTAATCCCATTAATAATCCAATTACTATAGTAGTTAAGTAAGGAGTATGATATTTTTTGTGAATCTTTTTAAACATAGCAGGTAACAAACCATCTTTTGTAATTGAATATATCATACGAACAATAGCATATTGATGGACTAATATCACAGATGTAATAGCGGCTACAGCACCTAATTTAACAAATAGTAAAAAAGTTGGGCTACCCATCTTTTTTGCAGCTACTGCAAAAGGTTGGGCGGTATTTAAATCTTTATAACTCACGACCCCAGTAAGAACGGCTCCTACTAAAATATATGTTATAGTAGCTACAATAATTGCTCCAATTATACCTATAGGTAAATTTTTTTGTGGATTTTTGGCTTCTTGTGCGGCAGTGCAAACAGAATCAAATCCACTGAATGCCAAAAATACTATGGAAACACCAGCAACTATGCCTGAAATTCCATATTCTCCAAAAGTACCAGTATTTTTAGGGATAAAAGGAACCCAATTACCAAAGTCTATTTTAGTTACGCCGATTGCGATAAAAAGGAATAAAATTGCCATTTTTACAAACACTATAATGGCATTAACAATTGAAGAACCTTGGGTTCCTCTGCATAAAACAAACATAGTGGTCACCGATATCAAAAGAGCTGGTAAATTAAAAAATGCTTTTTTAGTTTCTCCATTAGAATCAGTGTATAAATGCCCCGTTACATGTATAAATTTTTCTGGCAAATAAATATCATAATGCTCTAGCAGACCTACAAAATAACTTGACCATCCATTGGCTACAGAGGCTGCTGACAAAAAGTAGGCTAATACAGAAAAACATCCTATCAACCACGCAGGAAACTCTCCAAGTGTGGCATATGCATAAGTGTAGGAACTTCCTGACACTGGTATCATAGATGCAAATTCTGCATAACATAATCCGGCACAAATGCAAACAATTCCACTAAGAGCAAAGGACAATACTATAGCAGGTCCTGCATGGTTAAAGGCCGCCGTACCTGTTAGTACAAAAACACCGCCACCGATTATTGCTCCAATTCCAAGTAGTATAAGTTGAAAAGCCCCCATACTCCTAATTAATCCTTTGGACGAATTGGCTTCTCTGCTTAATTCTTCAAAGGATTTTTTTCTAAATAGTTTTTTTAAATTCATTGTTTAGCTAAAAATGGTAATACATTTGCAGATATGAATATAGAGGAATACGTGCCAAATGCAACACCGAATGTAATAACAGCACTGAAGCTTCTTAAATTTTCACCACCAAAAATCCATAAAGCAAGGCAAGCAACAAAAGTTGTTAAGAACGTCATTAACGTTCTAGATAACGTTTCATTAATACTTTTATTAATCACTTTAGGTGCAAGGTAATTTTGCTTACTGTTAGATGAATTTTCTCTTATTCTATCATAAATAACCACACTATCATTTACAGAATACCCAATGATTGTTAAAATTGCGGCAATGGATGTTAAATTGAATTCATATCCGGTAAATACGAAAAAACCTATAGAGGCGGTTAAATCATGTATTAGAGATAATATTGCGCCTACGCTAAACCTCCAATTAAATCTTATTAAAATATATAGCATTACAACAAACAATGACCAAAAAAATGCTAACCCAGCTTTTTTAACCAAATCACTAGAAATTTTTGGTCCCACAAAATCAATTTTAAGAAAATTAGCTTTTTTATCTATTTGTAGTATTTCAGATTTTATCTGATCTGTTATTTTTACACTGCTATTCTCTGTGTTTTGTAGTCGTATAACTAAGTTTTTGTCTAATTGTTGCAAAACAATATCACTGTACCTTGTTGACAAGGTTTCTTTAATTTTACCAGGGATTTCTGAAGTTACTTCAATAATGATTCCACCTTTAAAATCAATCCCTAAATTAAGCCCACTGAAGCAATACCCAATAATGGTCACTATTGTAAAAATAATACTAAATAAAAATCCGTAATTCCTGTAGGAATAAAAATCAAAAAATTTTAAAGACATGCCTAGGTTAGTATTTTTTTATATTATCAAAATCTATAAGATAAAATAATGCAGATTATAAATCAGTACGCAAGAGCTTATTAATAGATCAAAGAATTAGGTTATAAAATATATAATAGTTTTAAAATGTCAATTTATGAATAGAAAATATGGCTTCTGTTGTATAGTTGGTTCAGCCACTAATAATAGACTAAAAGGTCTTGCGTTGGCAAACCCTCGAAATTTTTGACGATCCTCTTCAAACACCCTTTTTACCCTGGCTCACGCAACCCAATTCAAAATCCCAAACAATCAAATAAATTGGTAAACGAAAATCAAAAAAACTTTGCGGCAAGCTATAGTGTGTTGAAAAGCTCTGCATTCTTAATGCATAATAATTTTCTCACCATTAGTCAATATGGTCATGCTGGTCATTGCCAAAGTGACAGCAACGCCCTATTGGTAACGCAGCAGCCAAAGTAATAATACCTGTTCCTATAATTGAATATAAATCATAAGTTATTTCTTCTTCAATAAAATCACATTTTGCACCAAAGCAATTCTCATCCTTATAACATAAAAAAACATCTGAATCTTTCTCTATAAAATCTACCGCTATGAGCGTAGGGTGGAATTTATCTTTAATATCTTGTGACTTACATTGATCTAAATGTGAGTGCAAAAATGATTTTTTTGCATAATCTATGGGTTTAAGAAAATTGAATTTGGCAAGTCTTGACTCACAATCAATATTTAATAACTCTAAATTTTGATCTACTACCTCTGTAAGCTGATGCAATATTGGTTTTATACAAATATTTAATGTTAGCAAAGCAGATAATGAGCTAAAATGATTGAAGCAGAAGATCTTTATATCTGGGTTGATATATTTAGCTCTTCCTTCGGCTCTTTCTTCACATTTTTCATATTCAAGAAAGTTTAAAGTACTATAACCTAAAAATTCATCACTATAATATTTGTAATCATTCTCTTTATAGAGACTCGGTGAATGTACCCCAGGAGCCATATCACGGCTATGGCTAGTAAAAAGAACAATTTTGTTGCACACATCTGCTAAACTTGCTGAATTTGGATTCATTGTATATAAATATTTATCAGCTAATCCCTCTTTATTAATTATTTCGTATGTTTTTTTATTGAATACATAGCTCTCTAATAAAATAGCGATTGTAGAGCAATCTGCTTCCTTTGTAGATTTTTTATCAAGAAAATCTATAAATTCTTTAAAGGTATCATAAAATAATATATCCTTACCACTTAATGGCTTCGTCACTCCTGGGATTGATTTCGAAGTATGACGAAGTACAATATCACCATCAACATAATATATATCAAGCATAAAACCTCTAACCCCAATCTTTAACTGATCTTTAATAGAAAGATGTTGTTGAGGCCATAATATAAATCCATTCGAAGAAGATGAGAAAGAATTATGAGATGTGGGTATACAGCTTTCAGAATATAACATTATTGTTGCTCAAAACCATTGAGGCAGGTAGACGCAGCATATGCACTGCTCATAAATGATGTTGGATCTGAAAAATATGCAACATCAAAGCTTAAATGAACTTCTCCTGGAAGAGAAGAATAGTTATCATACTTATTGCAAAAATAGCTAAAAAATTCTGATACCTTTTCAACATCTTCTTTATTATTTGCATTAGCATAACTCTCTAAATAAGTTAATTCTAGTGCATACTTATATACAAGTGCAATTTCAGCTTTTGATAAATCCTGTTTCAACTCTTTTTTTTCAAATAACCCTAAAACATGATTATAGTCTTCTTTGCAGGATGTATTTTTTGTCATGATAAGTCCACCAAACACCATGTACTCATTGTAACCTGATTAAAAAAGTTATTCAATGATTTATTTTTGGCATAGCACAATACTTTAAGGACTTTCAGAAGGTTTTTTCAGAAGATCAATGCTATATCTTTTATCGATAAATTTTTTGAGAGATAAATATTTGCCGTATCCTAGATGCGTTGAGATAATTTTATGCAAAGGAACACCGAGTTTGTAGAGATCAAAGATTCTTTGTTTGTCAGAATCATACATAGTTTTTTGTAAAGTGCCTGCAGGTTTTCCAAGCTTAATACCCTTGGCAGCTCTGGCACGAAGACCTTCTTTGGTTCTCTCAGAGATGAAATCTCTTTCTAATTCAGCAAGCATAGAGAAAACAGTAACTAAAATTTTGTTAGTGACATCGTGTTTTTGCTTAGGATTAATGTCGAGGTTTTGCTTAATAACGAGCAGTCTCGCTTCTTTTTTCTTAACAACGGATCGATGATGTTTAAAGTTTCTTTGATAAAGCGACCAATTCTCGACAGCTCTGAGACAATAATAGCATCGCCAGAACTTAATCTTGATAAAAGTTCATCGATACGTCTTTTAGCAGTTGTTTGACGAGAAGAGATTTCTAATTCAAACCACTCATCAACAATAAATCTACGATCTACACAGTAACGGCTGATTGAATTTTTTTGACTATCCAAACTTTGCTCTTTAGTACTTACTCTAATATAACCAAAAATCATGAAAAATCTGTGTTTTTATTATTAAGGCTTTTTAAGCTATTAATACAATAGATAATTTATACTATACAATGCACTATAATTGAAGTAAAAAATAGTTCAGGTAAGGTTCGTTATGTCAATGAAGAAAATATAGTGATAATGAGTAAGAGTAAAAAAGAAGAAGATATAAATGGTCCTAGTTGGTTGGACAGTTATGCAGCTGGTTAAAGGATAAATTCCATGGTTAAAATTAAGCTGCAAACTTGTTATTCTTTGGCTTTGAGCCATCAGAATTACCTCTATAATAAACCTCTTCTGGAGTAAGTTCAGCAAATGTTGAATGTGGCCTATTGTTATTATAAAATTCTAGCCAGTTAGCAATAGCTTCTCTTAATTGGACAACATTATCAAATTCCTGAAGATATATGCATTCATACTTTAAAGACCTCCATAATCTTTCTATAAAAACGTTATCCATCCAGCATCCTTTGCCATCCATAGATATTTTTATATTATGGCTTTTTAAGATGTCAGTAAAGCTAATACTGGTAAATTGACCTCCTTGATCTGTATTAAAGATATCTGGTTTGCCATATAGACTCAACTCTTCTTCTAAAGCAGACAAGCAAAATACCACATCCAGAGTATTTGACAATCTCCATGACAACACTTTTCTAGAAGCCCAATCCATTATAGCCACCAAACACATAAAGCCCTTATTCATTGGAATATATGTGATATCAGTACACCAGACTTCATTCGCTTTACTAATAACTTTATCTCTTAATAAATATGGATATATTTTGTGCTGGTTATCCTTTTTACTAGTATTAGGCTTTTGATACACGGCACTTATTCCCATTATTCTCATCAACCTTCTTACCTTATATCTATAAGCAAATCCCCCTCTTTTTTTAAATGCATACTCATTTGTCTAGAACCATAAAATGGATGTTTTATATAAATCTCATCTATCTTCTTCATAAACTCCAGATTCTCAGCACTTTCACCTTTAGAATTATAATAACAGCTTGATCTTGCTACCTGCAGCAACTGACATTGCTTAGATATACTCAATTTATCTTGATTACTCTTTATCATCTCAAGCCTCCATTCTTTCCTAGTTTTTCGTATACATCTTGCAAAAAATCCTTTTCAACTGTTAATTCTCCTATTTTTGCATGCAGTTGTTTTACTTGATGTTCATTTGACACTTCGGACTTATCGTGTTTACCAGAAAATGCATTGTTCATATTATCTAATGCCTGTTTCTTCCACTTGCTGATCATATTTGCATTGATTCCGTATCTGGCTGATAGCTCGCTCAACGTCTCTTCCTCTCTGATTGCTGATAGCGCTACTTTTGTTTTGAATACTGCGCTGTCTTTTTCTTTTTACTCATATCTTCCTCCGATATTTTTATTTGTTTTATATCAGAATTTATCCTTATACTCCTGTCCAACTATCTAGGACCACCTATGGGCTTATACCAAACATTTCTGCCACTTTTACGAAGCTCAGCTTTTCTTTTCCCCCATATCTCTTGCATAACAACATATTTCTACTTGCTTATTTTTTTCCATATACCACTACTATAACTATATTTTCTTCTATTATCTATATTTACTTAGCAATGCCCTAGAGCCTCACTTAATATCCTTGACATTATAAAAAGAAAAGCGTTATCCTTTCCGTTATAAAATTAAAATGTAGACATGGAAATAGTAATAATTGGTTATGGAAAAATGGGTAAAATGGTTGAGCAGGAGGCTATAAAATCACAAATCCCTGTATCTAAAATAATTGATAATCGAGATGACTTATTATCACATAATTTTAAAAATGACGACATTGCAATAGAGTTTACAGAGCCATCCACGTGTTTAGACAATGTTGAAATTATTTCTTCAAAAGGAGTCAATATGGTATGTGGTACAACTGGGTGGCACAACAACGCTCAGAAGATTCAAAAATTAGTAGCTAACAATAATATTGGATTTATTTATGCATCTAATTTTGCCATTGGAGTTAATATATTTTGGAAGATTATAAAAGAAGCTTCATTGGTAATAGATAAATTTGAAAATTATGATGTCATGGGTCACGAAATCCACCATAATAAAAAGAAGGATTCACCTTCAGGAACTGCCCTAACAACTGCACAAATAATACTTAATAACATTGCACGTAAAAAACAAATAATCACTGAAAAAGTTGATAGAGAAATGAAATCTGATGAAATTCACTTCAGCTCTTCAAGATGTGGAAGCGTTATTGGTAAACATGAAGTAATATTTGATAGCCCCATGGATTATATAAAAATTTCACATGACTCTAAAGGACGGGACTCATATGCAAAAGGAGCGTTAAATTGTGCCAAGTGGATAAAAAATAAAAAGGGATTTTATAGTATTGAAAATTATATGGAGGCATTACTAAATGCCTAAAAATTATTCTGGATTATATACTGCATTAATAACACCATTTAATGAAGATAAATCTGTTGATTACATAACTCTTAAAAAATTAATCGATGAGCAAATTGAGGCAAATGTTGATGGATTAGTTATACTAGGAACTACTGGAGAAAGCCTGTTATTAGTGATACTGAAGCAGAAAAAATTATAAGCCTTGCAGTGAAAATTTCAAAGCGTAAAATAAAAATTATAGTGGGAGCTGGAAGTAATAACACTGAATTAGCAATAGAAAAAAGCAAGCAGGCGCAGGATCTTGGAGCTGATGCTATACTTTCTGTAAATCCATACTATAACAAACCACCTCAGGAAGGTTTGTATAAACACTTTAAGCAAATAGCTGATTCAATAAATATCCCAATTATTTTGTATAATATCAAAGGTAGAACTGCAGTTAACCTTGAAACAGAAACGCTCTTAAGGTTATCTCAGCACAAAAACATAATTGGTGTAAAAGAAGCAAGTGGTGATTTGTCTCAGATAATGGAGGTGATCAATCAAGTTGATGATGACTTCTTTGTATTATCAGGAGACGATGCTTTAACATATCCTATCATGTCTTTAGGTGGACATGGAGTGATATCAGTAACATCCAATATTTTTCCAAGAGAGATGAAAAATATTGTTTGGCAATGTTTAACAAATAACTTTGAAGCTGCAAAACAAAGCCACTACAAATTATATAATTTCATGAATGAGCTTTTGTCTATATCAAGTAATCCTATTCCTGTAAAAACCCTATTAGCTCATATGGGCAAGATTAAAGATGAATTTAGATTGCCTTTATGCCGATTGGAGGACAGTAATAGGCAAAAACTAATTAAAACTTATAATGAAATCAATGGTTGATTTTTATAAATATCATGGATTAGGAAATGATTATATTGTAATTGATCCTAATAAATTAAACTTCAATTTAACATTAAACAAAGAGAACATAAAATTGATATGCCATAGAAATTTGGGAATAGGGTCAGATGGAATTTTATTTGGACCAATAATTAAGGATGGCAAGCTCTCGTTTCAAATTTTTAACCCTGATGGATCAGAGGCAGAAAAAAGTGGCAATGGTATACGAATATTTGCTCTATATGCTTATGATATGGGCTATATAAAAGAAACCAAATTTGATTTATATACAAGAGGTGGAAGGGTAGGAATTGAACTCCTTGATTTAAAATCAAATTTGATAAAGGTAGCCATGGGACAATATTCATTTCTAAGCGAAAAAATACCAATGAATATTGATTCCAAAGAAGCGCTTAATCATGAAATCAATTTATTTGGTGAAAAAGAAGTCATTAATTGTGTAAATATTGGTAATCCACATTGCGTATTAATTAAAAAAAATGTAACAAAGGATTTAGCTAAAAAATTAGGGCCATTGCTAGAAACACATCCATTATTTCCAAATAAAATAAATGTACAATTTGTTCAAATTTTAGATAGAAGTAATATTAAGATAGAAATTTGGGAACGAGGAGCCGGCTACACACTGGCATCTGGTACAAGTAGCTCCGCAGCAAGTTGTGTTGCATATAAACTTGATTTTGTAGACAAGAATGTTACAGTGCATATGAAGGGTGGCAAGGTCAAAGTCGAAATAGCTAATGAAGAAGTATTTTTAACTGGTGAAGTTGCTAGAGTCTTATATGGTCATTTTGCTAAAGATTTTGCTAAAAAATATTTAAATAAAATATAAACATGGATATCAAATACTCAAAATTAATTGGCGAAATGGGAGAGTACGCATTTGCGGAAATTGATAAAAAAGCTGATTCCTTAAGAAAAGCGGGTGTAAAAGTTATAGATTTCGGAGTTGGAGATCCTAAAAGTCCCACTCCTGATTTTGTAATAGATAATCTTTCAAATTTTGCTAGAAATAGAGCTTCCTCTGGTTATCCGAGTTATATTGGTGACATAAATTACAGACAAGCTTGTGCAAAATACATAAAAAGGGAATACAATGTAGAACTTAATCCAGAAACAGAAATTTCATCAACTATTGGCTCAAAGGAAGCTATTTTTAATTTTCCAACAGGATTTATAAATCCAGGAGATATAGTGATCTGCCCTACACCTGGATATCCGGTCTATAAAACTGGAACAAAATTTAGAAATGGTAAGGTACACTTTACGCCACTACTTGAAAAAAATAATTTTTTGATAGATTTTGCATTAATACCGGACAGTATTGCACATAAAGCAAAAGTTATTTGGACCAATTATCCAAATTCACCTACAGGAGCCTCTGCTCCAAAAGAATGGTTGCAAGTATTAGTTTCTTGGGCAAAGCATTTCAATGTAATAATTGCAGCTGATGAAGGCTGCTACAATGATATTTATTTTAAAGAAAAACCTATAAGCTTATTGGAAATTCAAAAAGAAGGTGTAATAACTTTTTACTCACTCTCAAAACGCAGTAATATGACAGGCTACAGAGTCGGGTTTGTAGCAGGAGATGAACGTATAATTTCTGGGTTCAAGAAAGTAAAAACCAATATTGATTCCGGCACTCCATCCTTTATACAGGATGCGGCATCACTTGCACTTGATGACCAAGTAGAGGTATTAAGAATGAGAGAAGAATACAAGAAAAAACGTGATATAATGATAGATGCACTCACGTCGTGTGGATTGGAAGCTCCCAAAGGTGATTCAACCTTTTATTTATGGCAAAAAGCTCCAAAAGGACTCAACAGCATAAAATTTTCTAAAGCTCTTGTAGCATTGGGAATTATTGTTACTCCTGGTCAGTTAATTTCTGATGAAGCTGATGGATTAAACCCTGGACAAAATTTTGTAAGATTTGCACTAGTTCCATCAATTGAAGAAGTAACTGAGGCAGCAGCAAGAATTAAAGAAAGTTTAAAAATATAATTAGCCAGACCCATTGAGAGTGTTGAAATGAACCATACGCGTCAAGTTAAGAGGCTAAGGTAGTATAAAAGGGAGATTAAAGATTGGAAAAGAGATAAAAAACAGGTAAGCTCTTCAATAAGAATAAACTAAAAGAGAGCTTACATGAATAAGATAGATAAAGTATCAAAAATACTCAATGAATTTTTTAATGAAAAAGCAGAAGCAAAGGCTGTAGAAAAAAAGTTCATCAAGAGATATAGGAAAATAAGAGGTTCTTCATTTTTAAAAAGTTTAGTATTGGGAAATTTAGAAGATGGGAAAAGTAGTATAGAAAATATATGTCAAATATTGCAAGAAGATAAGGTATCAATAACAAAACAAGGTCTAGAATTCAGGTTTACAGAAGAGGCAGCTGAGTATATGAAATTAATGTATAATGAAGCATTTACAGTATTTAAAAATGAAATAAAAATAGAATGTGAATTGCTGAATAAATTTACAGGCATTAAATTACTCGATAGTAGCTATATAAGTTTACCAAATACTATGGAAGGTCTGTATCAGGGGTATGCAACAAGTTATCCAAACCAAAAAGAGGTGAGTAAATCAGGAGTAAAATTACAAGTAAGTTATGACTACTTAAATCAAGTTTTAAATCAGATTGATATAAAAGATGGCAAAAGTTCAGATCAGGGTTATAGAGACTATTTAGAAAATATTAAAGAAAAAGAATTGCATATAGCAGATTTAGGATATTTTGTACCAGCAGCTTTTAAAAAAATAATATCAAAGGAAGGATATTTTATATCAAGATATAAATCAGATACAAATGTATATGATGCAGAAACAGGCGAAAAAATGGATTTGTTAGAATATATAAAAAATAAAGATAAATTTGAAAAAGAAATAATATTAGGTAAAGAAGCAAAGTTGAAGGTAAGAATGGTAGGATTGAAGTTATCAGATGTACAGGCAGAAGCAAGAAGACGCAAGGCTAATAAATTAGCTAAATCTCATGGATATAAATCGTCGAAAAATAATCAAAGATTATTAAATTGGTCAGTATTCATAACCAATCTAAAAGGGGAAGAGCTAGGATTTGAAGATATATTTAAAGTATATAAAATAAGGTGGCAAATAGAATTATTATTCAAATTATATAAAAGTCATATAAACCTTGATAAGGTAAAGAGTAAAGTGAATCAATCGAAAATATTATGTGAATTTTATGCAAAATTAATAGCAATAGTAATATTTCATGGGATAGCTAATTGTGCAGAAATGAATAATCATAAAGAATTTAGCTTAGTTAAAGCAATGATAAATTTCAAAAAGAGAGCAAGAGAAATGGTATTTGTGATACGAAAAAACTGTAGGAGAGAAGTATCAGAATTTATAAAAAGTTTAGTAAATATTTGGGAAAAATTTGCTATTAAAGATAGGTATAGAAAGAAAAGAATATCTACACTTCAAGGCCTGAAATACAGTGTCATACAAGCTTAACTTGACGCGTATGGTTGAAATGAACTGTGTCAAAAGATAAACTAAAATAAAAAAAGAGTTAAAAAATGACACAAGTAAAAAAACAAAATATGCAAGCAAAGTAGAAGAGCAAATAGCAGATGCTATAAAATCAGGCAGATCATTATCTGGTAAGGATGGAATATTAACGCCAATAATAAAAAGAGCCTTGGAGACAGCGCTTGCAGGAGAGATGGATAATTATCTAGGTGAGAGTAAAAAAGAAGAAGATATAGATGGTCCTAGTTGGTTGGACAGTTATGCGGCACCGTCAAGTTAAGGGATAAAGGGCATAGAGTATCCTCTAATATTGAATTTTAGGAAGCAAGCAATTTTTGTGATGCATCGTCCCAAATAGATTTAGCCTTTTTAAATGCAATCCTTTGCATAGTGGCGTTATTGATGTATCTTCCTACATCTACAGCAAATATATTTCTAACTTTCCCCATTAGTGATAACGTTCGCTGCAGACCACAGGGTGACTTAAATTTTATCAAACATTTTTCTTTTCTACGTGTGGGTTGATGTGCATTTTCTACACGGTTATTCAATCCTTTGTGACATCTATGCTCTGTAGAAGTGCACATTTGTTTTATTGGTTTTATATAGCTTCGTAATTTATCGGTGACAATTATTCTGGGTACAGGATGTGACCTCAGTAACCTTGGTAAAAAGCGTATTGCTGATTTTTTATTGCGACGTTTTTGCAGGAGCACATCTAGTTCATATCCTTGGGAATCTACTGCTCTCCATAGTATAAAATATTTACCATTAATTCTTATTGTCATTTCATCTAAATGCCACTTATCTGTTATTTTGCGTTGCTTCTTTTTGATTACATCTTCAAAATGACTAGAAAACTTATGGCACCAATTCCTCACCGTTTCATGACTTAATTCAATTCCTCTATACAATAGCTGTTCTTTTACATCTCTATAGCTATTGTTAAATCTGTGGTATAACCATACTACATGACTAATAACTGATACTGGAAATCTGTAACCTTTCGGAGCTTTTCTAATACTCATATTTTCTTTGATTTTATCATCATATTTCTTGCATAACCTTACTCAATATTTTATTTCTTTGCAAGAACTCTTCATTAACTTGACGGTGCCGCTAGGATTTAACATGAATAAGAAATATGATTTTTCTGTAGTAGAAAAATTAGCATGTCGCAGTTGTCTCAACATCCCCAGTTTTTGACTGATTTTATCTATAATGCCGTTGCTCATGATGAAATTTAGTAATTTAAAATTTATTAAAAATTTATCTTTTTAATTACTGTGTTGTGATTAGTATATATGCAAATGTCTGCAGCTATTTTCATTGCCTTTTTTGCCTTGTCCTCAAGTTTTATATTTTTAACATCAAGTAAGGCTTTTGCTGCAGATAGTGCATAGTTTCCTCCAGAGCCAATCGCAGCTATCCCATCTTCAGGTTCTAAAACATCTCCATTACCAGATAAAATTAAAGTACTTTCTTTGTTTGCAACTATTATCATTGCTTCCAGCCTTCGTAAATACTTATCCAATCTCCAATCTTTTGCAAGTTCTACAGAGGCGCGCATCAGATTATAAGAATATTTGTCTAGCTTTTCTTCTAGTCTGCTAAATAGTGTAAATGCATCAGCTGTAGCGCCAGCAAATCCAGCTATTATACTATTGTCAGCTAGTGTTCTAATTTTATTAGCAGTGCTTTTAATTACTGTATGACCAAGGCTAACTTGTCCATCCCCAATTATTACCACCTGCTTTTCATCCCTTATGCAAAGGATGGTAGTAGCGTGCCAATTAGGTATTTTGTTATCAGGCATGTATAAAACTGAGTCAAATTATTTTCATTGCAGATTAGATTGTCAAAATAGATTTGTAAATAAATAAATTATTAGACTAGTGTAAAGATAGAAATGGTCCTAGATAGTTGGACAGGAGTATAAGGATAAATTCTGATATAAAACAAACCCAATGTCCCATTAATTAGTAAAAAGTTCTTGACTTTTATACCTCTTAATGTTTATAATTTAAGTATATTGATAATCAAGATTTAATTAAAATTGTATGGATACAATTAGTGTTTTTCAAAAATTTAAAACAGAGAAACAAGCGGTAAAACATCTTGAAAAAATTCGTTGGGGTAAAAAATCAATATGTCCTTACTGTGGCGTTGTTGGTGCTACAAAGGTAAAAAATACTATAAAATATCATCACTGCGGAGCTTGTAATAAACAATTTTCCGTTACGGTAAGTACAATATTTCACGATACAAAACTTCCGCTTCAAAAATGGTTGGTTGCTATTGCAATAATAAGCAATGCAAAAAAAGGTATATCAAGCCGTGAACTTGCAAGGCAATTAAAAGTCAATAAAGATACCGCTTGGAGAATACAAATGCAAATTCGTGAGGCTATGCAAGATAAAGAACAAAAAGAGTTGTTTTCTGGAATTATAGAGGTTGATGAGTGTTATATCGGCGGTAAGAAAAAGAAAGGAGATAAGAAAAAAGACGATGATGACAATTTTACAAATAAAAGAGGTCGTGGAACGGATAAACAAGGTGTTATTGGTGCAATTGATAGAGAAAGTAAGAAAGTAATAGCACAAAAACAAGATAAATTTACTTTCGCAGAATTGAAAGCATTTTTAATTCAAAATGCAGATTTTGAAAAAATTACGCTATATACAGATGATTTTACGGGATATAAGCCTTTTAAAAAAATAGTAAGCCACGCTGTTATTAATCATAGCAAAAGAGAGTATTCAAAAAATGGTATTCATACAAATACAATAGAGGGGTTTTGGGGTATTTTTAAAAGAGCGATTGTGGGAAGCTATCACAAACTTTCTACAAAGCATTTAGACGCATATATTCAAGAATGTTGTTTTAAATATAACAATAGAAATAATGCGAATACATTTGATTTATTGTTAAGTAATTGTGTGAGGTAGTATGCTAAAAGTAGAAAGAGATACATAAATATTAATTGATAACCAGCTAAAAAATCTAGGCTGGAATAATGATCCTACATCTAAAAATAGAAATGTATATTTGCAAAGAACAAAAAACGAATAAGATAAAAGTAAACTAAAAGGCGTTAGACCAGATTATGTATTATATCAATCAGGTACAGACAAGCCAGTTGCTATAATAGAAGCAAAAAAGGTAGGGCAAAATATACACGAGGCTATAAAGCAAGGGCTTGATTATGCAGAAAGGCTTGATTGTAAAGTTGTATTTGCAACAGATGGAGTTTTTACAAAAACAATACACAAAGATATTAAAAAGCCACTCAAGCTTAATAATGAAGAGATTGATGAGCTTATTAGAGAAAGCTTATGCTTGAAGTTTCTTGATACAAATGAAGCAAACACCCTTGATAAGAAAGTTGTAAAATCAAGAAATGAGCTTATACAAATATTTAAAACTTCCAATAATTACTTACGCTCGGAGGGGTTAAAAAGTGGAGACGAAAGATTTACAGAATTTTCAAACATTTTATTTCTAAAGCTTATTAGTGAAATGGAAGATATAAAAGACGAGATACAAGATAAGTTTGATTTAAGTATTATTGACAGAGAGTTTAGATGGAATTATTTTAAGAAAAAAAGAGGAAGAGAACTTTTAAGTTACGTTAATGACAGTGTTCTAAGGCAATTTCAAGATAAATATAATGATAGAGATATATTTCAATCGTTGTCGTTGCAAAATCCAAAAACACTTGAAAGAATTATTGATGAACTAGATACATTACAATTAACAGACATAAACGCTGATATAAAAGGAGATGCTTTTGAGCATTTTTTAAAATCCTACAATGCAAGTGATAAAGACTTAGGCGAATATTTTACTCCTAGACATATTGTAAAAACCTTAGTCAAATTACTTGACCCTAGGCTTGGAGAAACAATTTATGACCCTTTTTGTGGAACTGGTGGTATGCTGATTGAAAGTTTCCAGCATATCAAACAAAGTATGCCTACTTCTGCCAAAGCAATGAAAATTTTAAAAGAAAGTACGATATATGGAAATGAAATAACAAGTACCGCAAGAATTACAAAAATGAATATGATATTAATTGGAGACGGACATAGTAATATACATAGGAAAGATAGTCTTGCAAACGCTATTGACGATGCTTTTGATGTTTGTATAACAAATATGCCATTTTCACAACCTACTGAATATCAAGATTTATACGATATCCCAATGACTGGGTCAAAAAATGGTGATAGTATATGCGTTCAGCATTGCATAAGAGCAACAAAACAAGGTGGTAGAATAGGAATTATAGTGCCAGAGGGCTTTTTGTTTGACAAAAAATATCAAAAAACACGAGAATTTATTTTAAATAAATCTGAGCTACAAAGTGTTATTTCACTCCCACAGGGTTGTTTTCTTCCTTACACGGGTGTGAAAACAGATATTATGCTATTACAAAACATAAAACAAGGAAATAAACAGTCATATTATTGGTATTTTGATGTAAAAAACGATGGCTACAGCTTAGATAATCATAGAGAAAAACTTAATGGAGATAACGATTTAGAGATAGTATTAGCAGAAAGAAAACTGGAACAAGAAAAACAGGACTATTTATTAAAAATAGGTATTCAACAAATAGACATAGCAAAAGTCAAAAATGATTGCTTTAATTTCGTTGGTTCAAGACATATTAACAATATTCAGTACAATTCAAAATATGAACTCAAAAAATTTGAAGATGTTGTTGAGCTTTTAAGAGGTCCATTTGGTAGTAGTATTAAAAAGGATGTTTGTGTAAAGAGTGGTTTTAAGGTATATGAGCAAGGAAATGTAATAAACAATGATTTTACACTTGGTCAATACTACGTTGATGATAAGCGATTTCAGACTTTAAAAAAGTTTGAAATACAAGCAAATGATATTTTACTTACTTGTGCAGGAACACTTGGAAAGCTTGCAATCGTACCAAAAGAACACGAAAAGGGCATTATTAACTCTGTATTGATGAGATTGAGAATAAAAAACAATGCTTTACTGCCACAGTATTTAAAATCATTACTAGAGAGTGATGTTATGCAAAATGAACTTATCAATCAATCACTAGGAACTAGTATTAAAAATATGAGAGCAGGTAAAGAAATTAAGCAATTATTAATCCCAGTTCCACCAATAGAAGAGCAAAGAAAAATTGTTGTAAAATTAGAGGAAACACAAAGAAAAATAAAAGAATATGAAAAAAAAATACAAGAGTTGGAAGTTTATAAAAAACAAAATACTAATTCTTTATTTACTAATTAATGGGATATTGGGAAAACAAATAAAAATATCGGAGGAAGATATGAGTAAAAAGAAAAAGACAGTGCAGTATTCAAAACAAAAGTAGCGCTATCAGCAATCAGAGAGGAAGAGACGTTGAGCGAGCTATCAGCCAGATACGGAATCAATGCAAATATGATCAGCAAGTGGAAGAAACAGGCATTAGATAATATGAACAATGCATTTTCTGGTAAACACGATAAGTCCGAAGTGTCAAATGAACATCAAGTAAAACAACTGCATGCAAAAATAGGAAAATTAACAGTTGAAAAAGATTTTTTGCAAGATGTATACGAAAAACTAGGAAAAATGGCATTGTAAAATAAAAGTGGAGTAAAAATGAATTAGAGATATAATGGGAGAAAGAAACCTAAATGGGAAGGAAATTATGGAAAAATGCAAACATTGTGCTGGGAACAAGTTAATAAAAAATGGATTTGAAAAAAGCAAACAAAGGTATAAGTGCAAATGCTGCAAAAGAACGTGTAGAGAGGGGGATGAAAGAGTAAAATATACGCTTGAGAAGAAGATAAGGGTGTTAAAATGGTATTTAGAGGGTGCTGGAATAAGGAGTATAGAGAGGATGGAGGAAGTATCAGCGACACTTATAATGTACTGGATAAGAAAGATGGGAAGTATGCTTAGGGAAAAGATAGAGTCTACAAAAGTGCCGGAGAAAGCAAAGGATGTGGAGATATTGGAAGTGGATGAGTTATTTAGCTATTGCCAAAAAAACTTCCAGAGTGTACGTATGGCTTGCTGTTGATAGGAACAGAAATGAAGTTGTTGATATCAAAGTAAGTAATAGCAGAGATTTTTGGGCTTATTACGAGATGGCACAAACGCTAGAGAAGCGGTATAGAATTAACATCTTGTGCACTGATCATTATGAAGTGTACAGCAAATATAGGATTACACATAGACATGTTAAAAGTAAGGCTGAGACTTCTTTGGTTGAATCCAAGAACCCTTTAATACGCCATTATCTCTCCAGATTCAACAGAAAGACTAAACGTTATTCCAAATCTTTAGGCATGATTGTTCATTCTTTATGGATGTTATTTTATAAAAATCTCTTTCTATCCACTTTTGTTTAACGATGCCTAAATTTCCAACCATCTTAAACATAAAGAACATGTCTTCAAATCTATAGCTAAAGCAATATATATTTACATGGCCAAATAATGGTATAAAATGGCCGACTCAAATGAAGAAGTGGATTCTTGGTTTGAATCTTTAGATAAGGTAAAGCAGCAGATAGAATATGAAGGGTTAGAAATTAAATGGCCTTCTCACCATACATAAAACCTTATTGAAAATGAAGAAAATAATCCTGGAAAAATGGATTCTATGGAGCCATATGCGGTAATTACACGCCCTTTTGCTTTTAAAGTCACCTATCTTCCCTTTCTTTCTAGAATATCTCATTATCCTTTTACGCACACGATCTGTTTTAAGATATAGACTATTTCAACCAAATCCTTTTGTGCCTCCATTACTTGATCAATATCTTTATAAGCAGAGGGAGTTTCATCCACCACACTTGCATCTTTACGGCATTCCACGCCTTCTGTGGCAATGATATGCTCCTCCAATGAAACTCGCTTTCTAGCTTCTGTTCTAGACATCACGCGTCCAGCCCCATGAGAACAGCTATGAAAACTCTCTTCATTACCAAGGCCACGTACAATAAATGACCGTGCCCCCATACTACCTGGAATGATCCCCATATCACCCTTACGGGCTCTCACCGCACCCTTTCTTGTAACAAAAATATTCTCCATATAATGATTCTCACGACTCACATAATTGTGGTGACAATTGATTACTTCTGCTTCTGCCTCGAATGGCTTTGTGATAACTTTACGAATCGCTTCAATGGTATGTGCCATCATAATTTCACGATTTGATCGAGCAAATTTTTGCGCCCATTCTACAGCAAATACATAATCACTAAAATGATCAGTGAATTCTGGAAAATAGGCTAAATTTTGATCTGGTAGATTAATCATCCATTTCTGCATATCTTTCTTAGCAAGCTCAATGAAGTGTGATCCAATTGCGTTGCCAACGCCACGGGAACCAGAATGCAGCATTATCCATACACGATCATTCTCATCAAGGCATATTTCAACAAAGTGATTTCCTGTTCCAAGCGTTCCAAGATGATTGATATTGTTTGACTTCTCAAGCTTAGGAGTTACATCTATAATACGCTTAAAATCATATTCTAAATGCCGCCATGCCACAGAAGATTTTTCTGGAATCTCAGACCACGCACCCTTATCAGCTTTATTTCTATTCATCACACGTCCATGTGGCACAGCTTCTTCGATTGCGCATCGCAAACCATGCAGGTTATCTGGTAAATTAGAAGCAACAAGAGATGTTCTGACTGCCATCATGCCGCAACCAATATCAACACCAACTGCAGCAGGAATAATTGCACTCTTAGTAGGAATAACGCTTCCAATAGTAGACCCTTTCCCTACATGCACATCCGGCATCACTGCTAACCATTTATACACAAAAGGCATCTTGGCAGTGTTGATGAGTTGCTGCTTAGCTTTCTCATCTACCGGAACGCCATGCGTCCACATTTTTACTGGACGCGCATCTTTCTCATTTAATACTTGATATTGTTGCATAATACTTTTATTAACAAATCTTACTATTGCTATGGGCAATTTGACGTGTTGTTATACTGAATTTATCATCTAATTTATCAATTGCTGCCATTATAGAATTACCTACTATAGAATCATATGTAGCTTGTCAATTAATATTATTACAGAATAATAAATATGATGATAAGCACTTATTCAACATAAATAAAACAATAAAATAGCATAAAATCCCTCTCTTAAAAACGAGACGGTATCTTAGAAAAACACATGGGTTTATTCTGTATTCATTTGGTTAGCTTTAAACTTTTAGCACAATTTATTAAAATTTTCTCAACACCTTAACGTAAATGTAACATTACCTACGTTATACATATGAAATAGAAATATTTTATAGGTAAAAACCATGACACAAACTAAACATAAGAAGGGCTTTAAAAGTCTAAAATCTTCATTAAAAATAGGAATGGAGCACCGCGAAGGCGATGTACATGAGATGCATAAAAATGACATTTTACATGAAAACAATTTCACTGAAACAATCAAAGAATATATACTTGATGGGCATGATGTTTTGCACACAGATATAGTGAAAGAATACCACGATGGTTATGCACATCATTGCAATTCTCCTTATTTAGGATATTTATTGGGCTCATATTTTAACGAAAAATCTAATATTTACTATATAATTGACGAATTAAAGCTAGAAAATCCTGAGGCAGCTGAAAATTTTTTAAAAAATAGTGGCTCCGATCTTTTAGATTATTATACAGGGGAAGGTTGTAATAATCTAGAGCATGGTCTGTTGAATGAAAAATCTCATAACTACGAACAAACAAAAGCTGAAGGTTATCTGTATATTGTAGAAGAATTAGGAAAAGTTGATATTGATGCTTCAGCTATACATTTAGCATCACAATTAAGTACGTGCAATAATGATGTTGCAACTTTAATTACTGAAAAAATTCAAAATACAGAGTTGACTAAAGTAGCAATTGATTTGTTTCTAAAAACCCAAAAGATTGTGGAGGAGCTTGAAATGCATATGGATGATGTCATAATAGATATGCGTGAAGAAGATAGAATGCTAGAGGAAATATATAAATGTAAGCAGACACTAAATACAATAAATGAGTATGCTAAAGATGAAAGCGTTAGTATGGAAATAGATGTAATTACCAACAATCTTGATATGCTAAACATGTGTGAAGCAGGGGATTTATAAATCTCTGAGCCTAAAAACAATAACTAGAATATGCAAGTGAGCAAGTTCTTACTGTAGTATCACTAGAAAAATTTATGGTAAGAAATGCTCCAGGTTGCTTTAAAACAATAAGCATTTATTTTATCTCCATTATAATATTTTGTGTATTTTTATTCATAATAAATAGCAGCAAATAGAAAAATCTTTTTCTTCCTTCTTAATTCTAACTCGGGTTAATAATAAAATTGTGCTAGTGTATTTCGTTAAACTCATTTGGTTTATTAATAATGTTTACAAATAAGCAACAAAAACAGAAGTCAAGGCTTAAAGGAGTAAATAAAATAATAGTTATTGCTTCTGGCAAAGGTGGCGTTGGAAAATCAACGATTGCAGCTAATTTGGCAATTTCCTTAGCAGAGGCAGGGTATAAAGTTGGATTACTCGACTCAGATGTTTATGGCCCATCAGTTCCTAGAATTTTTGAGATCAATCAAAAACCTGAAGTAATAGAAGGTTTATTACAGCCCCATAAAAAGTTTGGAATAAAGTTAATATCTATGGGGTTTTTAGTACCTGAAAAATCAGCATTGATTTGGAGGGGCCCCATGCTTACAAAGGCAATACATCAGCTTTTTAAGATGACAGCATGGGGTGATTTAGATTATTTAATAGTTGATACCCCACCTGGTACGGGAGATATCCATTTAAGTATTGCTGAAAACTATGTTATTGATGGAGCTATAGTCATTACAACTCCCCAAAAACTTGCATTGGTAGATGCATTTAAAGCGGTAGATATGTTTGTAAAGTTAGGGATAGATATCATTGGCATAATAGAAAACATGTCTTACTATATTAACTCAACTAGCGGCGAAAATGAGTATATTTTTGGCAAAAGTAACTTGTTAAATTACTGTGAGGACAAAAAAATAAAATTTATGGAGCGCATACCTCTTGATCAAGACTTATCTGATCAAATTTTAATTAATCCTATAAAAAATAAGTCGCTCAAAGTTATTTTTGACAAAATACTCCATACACTCTCTGCATAAAACTTAACCTTGATATTTTTCGCAGCAGATTGGTTTATAATTTAGAATGTAACAATATCCAGTAATGTAGTCTAATAGATAGTGCTGTCTAATCGCACTAACCTAAGGAAATCCTCCGATAAAAGACCTTGATCTTCATTTGCGTTGCGAAATTCTTCTAATATCATATTGGATTCTACAGTCAAATTGTGATTCTCATTATTTAGTTCATATAAATTTTTCACTCTCTCATAATCAACCATTTCACTAAATTGGATTTTTCTTTTTTTGATCGCTCATCAGCCTCAACCCCTGTTTGCATTTTAATGCCCTGAGTGTAACACTATCCATTGATAAATTCAATATTTTAAAGAATTTTACTATTTTTAAAGCTCATGACCAATACCTCTATATATGTTATAAGTTTTTAACTTCAGTAAGTAATTCTATCGTCAAAAACAAAACATTCTCCTTGCCAGGCTGAATGTGGATTTTCTTGATTATCTTCTAAGTATCTGATGATTCCATCCTTTAGATGATATACATTTTCAAAACCCAATTTTTTCATATATGCCGTGGATTTCTCACATCTTATTCCCCCAGTGCAAAACATGGCCACATTTTGCTTCTTATCTCCTTCTTTGAAATTACCTTTTAACCATTGCGCTAACTCAGTGAAGTGATGTATATGAGGGTTGATTGCCCCTCTAAATGTCCCCATAGCATATTCATAGTAATTTCTAGCATCAATGACTATAGTGTCATCTTTTTTTATGAGCTCATCCCACTCCTTAGAGTTCAAATAAGTACCTTTTTTAAATAAATCTAATTCTTCCTCATTAAATGTTACTATTTCTTTCTTCAGCTTTACCTTCAACTTTTTGAATGGCCTAATTTCAGAAAAGCTTATTTTAAATTCTATGTCATTAAAAAAATCGAAGCTTTTTATATAATCGCAAAATTGGTCTACTGACTCCTGATTGGCAGCCAAAGTTGAATTTATTCCCTCAGCAGCTATTATAATGGTACCTTTAATATCATGTTGAGTGCAGAAATTAAGCAACTCAGTTTTTAAAAGTTGCGTATCCTCTAAATTTACGAATTTATAAAAAGAAATAATTTTATATTTTGACATAGTACAATTTATCAGTTTTTTTCATCATTATATCTATCAATTGCAACTTGGATTAACTTTTGAGCATGATCAAAATCTTTCCATCCATTAACCTTAACCCACTTACCTTCTTCAAGATCTTTATATCTTTCAAAGAAATGTGCTATCTTTTTAATCAATATCTCCGGTAAATCTGTATAATTATTTATATTTTTGAAATATGGGTCAATTTTGTTAGTTGGAACTGCCAATATTTTCTCATCCAAACCCTTCTCATCTTCAGTGAGCAATACACCTATTGGCTTGACAGATATCACAGATTTAGTAGCAATTGGGTAATTAGTATATACTAACATATCAACAGGATCTCCATCACCTGATAGCGTATGAGGTATAAACCCATAATTGCACGGATATTGCATACTAGATTGCATAAATCTATCAACGACCATGGCTTCTATATCTTTATCAAATTCATACTTTATAGGACCTGAATCCATTGAAATTTCAATGATCACGTTAACTTCTTTTGGGCAGTTTTCGCCAATTTTGATGCTCGAATATTTCATATACTAGGTAATCCTTTTTTATAAATAGCTAGCAATTAACGTCCTAAAAGTAAAGAAAATACTTGTAATTTTATCAAAAACACTTAGTATTCAGCAGTTAGTTAACATATAAGAAAATTTAAATGTCTTCACTATTAGTTGCTTGGTCCACATGGTTTGTACTGGCATTATTTTATGCATATCAAATTATTGTTAGGACTATTCCAAATGTCATAATGGATGATATAATAGGAAAATATCATGTTGATGCTAATGAGATAGGACATTATGCAGGTATATACTACATAGGCTATGTTGTGATGCATATCCCACTAGGCATAGCATTGGATCATTTTAATGCAAAAAAGATAATACCTATATGCATACTTTTGGCTGTGCTTGGGTTTGTGCCACTAGCTTATATTGATAATTTTACAATTACCACATATGGCAGATTGCTGGCAGGCGTTGGTTCATCAGCAGCGGCAGTAGGTGCATTTACACTGTTGAGATTGGGTTTTGGCGAAGAGAAATTTCCAAGAATGCTGGGATGGATGGTTACTGTCGGATTATTAGTTTCTGTATTTGGCATTGGCCCACTCTCTCAACTTATTGAATACCTAGGATTTGTGGAAACATTAAATTACATAATAAGTTTTGGAGTCTTGCTGGCCATCTTCAGCTACATGGCAATACCAAATACAAACACAAAAACTAAATCAAAATTTAGCTTTTCAGTTGTTACTAATGATTTTAAATACTTATTTTCTAATAAAATCATCTTATTAGTAAGTGCTTTAGGTGGGTTAATGATAGGGCCTATGGAAGGCTTTGTAGATGCTTGGTGCAACCCATATTTAAAAATAGCACATAATTTTACTAATGAACAAGCAAGTAACATAACCCAATTAGCAATAGTAGGTATGGCAGCTGGGCTTATGGTAATGGGGTATATTTTTGAAAAAACAAAATCGTATTATGGTATAATCATTGTCAGTGGAATTGTTATGCTCAGTTGTTTCGTAATTATGCTTGGTGGATTTATAGAAAGCCCCCTAGCTTTTAAAGTCGTGCTTTTCACAATAGGTTTCTTTTGCGCCTATCAGCTAATTGTAATAGCAAAATCAATTGCTCTTGTTCATGTTGAGCATGCTACCTTCATATCAGCAATAACAAACATGATTATGATGAGTTTTGGTTATTTTTTCCATAGAATTATCGGCAAGGTTTTACAGTATATTTGGGACGGAAAATATAATATTCTTGGCAATCCCATGTATAGTTCTGGTAACCTATACAATGCCTTGATGATCCTGCCAATCAGCTTAGCAATTGCGGTATTGGGTTATAGTATCTTAGTAATTTTTGAAAAAAGAGCGAAAAAAATTGTTGCCTGATCTTGTTCTAAAAAAAATTGTTATTATATAAGTTACGAAAGTTAACAAAATATTTATAACATAATGAGCAAGACAATTGGCATAGACTTAGGTACTACAAATTCATGTGTAGCCATAATGGATGGCAAAAATCCAAAGGTCATAGAAAATTCAGAGGGCATAAGAACAACCCCTTCAGTAGTTGCATTTACTGAAAAAGGTGAAAAATTAGTTGGTCAATCAGCAAAAAGACAAGCCGTAACCAACCCTAAAAACACTATATTTGCAGTAAAAAGACTTATAGGTAGAACTTTTTCAGATCCAAAAACTAAAGAATTAGCAAAAAAAGTTTCTTATTCATTAATGCAAGCCAAGAACAAAGATGCTTGGGTGAAAATTGCTGACAAAGAATATGCTCCGAGCCAAATTAGCGCAATGATTCTTGAAAAAATGAAAGAAACGGCTGAAAATTATTTAGGAGAAAAAGTAACAAAAGCTGTAATTACAGTACCTGCTCACTTCAACGATTCACAAAGGCAAGCTACAAAAGATGCTGGTAAAATTGCAGGTCTAGAAGTGCTAAGAATTATTAACGAACCAACAGCTGCTGCACTTGCATATGGGCTTGATAAATCTGAAAGTAAAGTCATAGCTGTATATGATCTTGGTGGGGGTACATTTGATGTTTCAATACTTGAGATTGGCGATGGTATATTTGAAGTAAAATCAACTAATGGAGATACATTCTTAGGTGGAGAAGATTTCGATCTTAAAATATTACAGTATTTATGTGATGAGTTTAAGAAAACTGACGGAATGGATTTAATGAAAGATCCTTTGGCACTTCAAAGATTAAAGGAAGCTGCAGAAAAAGCAAAAATTGAACTTTCTAATTCAATGGAAACAGATGTTAATCTACCGTATATAACGGCTGATGCATCAGGTCCAAAGCACTTGAACATCAAAATAACAAGAGCTAAATTTGAAAGCCTAGTTGAGGATTTAATCACAAGAAGTATCGAGCCATGCAAAGCGGCTTTAAAAGATGCGGGTATTTCTGCTTCTGATATTGATGACGTAATATTAGTTGGAGGCATGACAAGAATGCCTAAAGTGATACAAAGAGTTAAGGATTTTTTTGGGAAAGAGCCGCATAAAGGTGTAAATCCTGATGAAGTAGTAGCAATTGGAGCTGCTGTTCAAGGCGCTGTGTTAAGTGGCGATATGAAGGACGTAGTTTTACTTGATGTGACACCTCTTACAATAGGAATAGAAACTATGGGGGGAATATTAACACCTCTTATTGAAAGAAACAGTACAATACCAACCAAAAAAAGCCAGGTATTTTCCACCGCAGAAGACAATCAATCTGCTGTTACAATTAGAGTGTTCCAAGGCGAAAGAAAAATGGCAACTGATAATAAACTATTGGGACAGTTTAATCTTGAGGGTATAGCACCTGCTCCTAGAGGCTTGGCACAAATTGAAGTAACATTTGATGTTGATGCCAACGGTATACTTCACGTATCAGCAAAAGATAAAGGAACCGGCAAAGAGCAAAAAATTACTATACAGTCTTCAGGCGGCTTATCAGATGACGAAATTGCACAAATGATTAAAGATGCGGAAGAAAATGCAAGTAAAGATGAGGAGAAAAAAGCACTAGTAGAGGCTAGAAATAAAGCTGATTCCCTAATACACTCTACCGAAAAAAGTTTGAAAGAGCATGGTGATAAAATTTCATCCGCAGATAAGGAAGAGGTTGAAAATATTATTAAGGACTTAAGGTCTATTCTTGAATCAGAAAACCTGGATGAAATTAATAGTAAAGTTGAAAGTCTAACTCAAGCATCAATGAAAATTGGTCAACAAGTTTATGGCAATGAACAACAGCCTCCTACCGAAGATAATGCTTCAGCAGAAAATAGCAATGAAGATGAAAAAGTTGTTGATGCTGAATATGAAGAAGTAAATGATGAAAAAGATAAAGATTCTAAATAACGTTGGCTTAAGCTAGTTATAAATACTATATTGATAAAATGAAATTAATGGTTTGTAACTAGCATTTTATGTTTCCAAATTACAGTTGGATCTTCTTAATAGCAGTTGTACTTGTATCAGTTTTCGTTGATCTTGGAATTTCACTCAGGAATTCAAAAAAATTAAGTATTAAAAGTGCAATGCTTCTATCAATTCTTTGGGTATCATTGGCATTATCAATAGGAGTACTAATATATTTTCATGCTGGAATTGATGTTGCCGTGGAATTTATTACGGCTTATAGCATAGAACTATCTCTGAGTATTGATAATGTGTTTATTTTCATAATTATATTTAAATATTTCAACATCGAGGATAAGCATCAACATAAGGTGTTATTTATAGGGGTCTTAAGTGCCATAGTATTTAGATTAATTATGATTACATTTGGCATATATATTATTCATATGTTTGAATGGATATTTTTACCATTTGGATTGTTATTAATTTATAGTGGTTATAAATTACCCCATATGGGCGGCGCTGACTCAAGCTCATTTGATAATAGTTTGATTTTAAGATTTGCAAAAAAATACTTTAACTATAGTAAAAACTCTAAAAATGGAAAGTTATTTTTCCGTAAAAATAATAAATTTTTCATCACACCGCTTGCACTCTCTCTTTTAGTGATAGAAAAAGCTGATATTATATTTGCTTTAGATTCTGTTCCAGCTGTTCTTGCAATAACTAAGGAGCCATTCATAGCATTTAGTTCGAATATTTTAGCTATTTTAGGATTGCGATCGATGTATTTTGTCATGTCAAATGCTGTTCAAAAATATAGTTATTTAAAGCATGGAATTGGATATATGCTTATATATATTGGATTAAAAATGATACTCGGATTTTTTGGCCTCCATTTTTCAAATTATATTTCAATATTAATAATTGTTCTCTTTATATTTTGCTCTATAATGCTTTCAATAATAAAAAAGCCTGCAATTGAACAGTGAATGATAAGATTTATTATAAAAACAACAAATATTTTTAGGTTTGAACATGAAAATAAGTGCTAATGATATAAAAATAGGTAACGTTATCTCTCATGATAACAAGTATTTAGTAATACTAAAAACTATGCATACTCAGCCAGGAAAAGGTGGTGCATACATTCAATTAGAAATGAAAGATATCAAAACTGGCACTAAAATGAACCATAGATTCAGAAGCACTGAGGATGTAGAAAAAATAAGATTAGATCAACAACGCTACCAATTTTTATATGAAGAGGGTAATTTTTTGGTGCTGATGGATCAAGAAAATTTTGAACAAAAAAGTGTTGAAAAATCTCTAGTCGGAGACCAACTTCCATTTTTAAAAGAAGGGATGGAAATAACCTTAGAAACATATGAGAATGAGTCATTACTTATGTATTTACCAACATCAGCTGAGGTCATAATTAAAGAATGTGAACCAGTAGTGAAAGGTCAGACTTCTACATCATCATATAAGCCTGCTACCTTAGAAAATGGGGCAAGAATTATGGTTCCCCCATTTATAAATGAGGGAGATACGGTAATTGTAGATATCAAAGAATTAAAATATTTAGAAAGAGCGAAATAATATGCCTATTAATCATGAAGTTTTGTATCAAACAATTTCACAAGGATTCCCGAATTCTAAAATCGAGTTAGTGGATACAGTGGGTGATAACAACCACTATAACGTTAAAATTACCTCTGAGAAATTTAATAATCTTTCTAGAGTAGAACAACATAAATTAGTGCATAAAGTTCTTAAAGATTGCTTAGGAACCGATTTACATGCACTCTCAATTCAAACTTTTAAAACAAAATAAATTATGAATCAGGATATACAAAATCAAATTAAAAAAATCATTGACGATAATAAAGTAACTTTATTTATGAAGGGCACTCCTGAAATGCCAATGTGTGGATTTTCTGCAGCTGTTGCAAGCATTTTAAATATTCTTGAAGTAGAATTTTTAGGAATAAACATATTAGATAGCGATGAGCTAAGGCAGGGTATAAAAGAGTATTCCGATTGGCCTACCATTCCTCAACTATATATTGATCAGGAGTTTGTTGGCGGCTGTGACATAGTTCAGGATATGTATAAAAGTGGAGAATTGCAAAAGCTACTGTCTAATGATAAAAATTAAGAAGCATCAAGATGCTTTTTTAAGTTTTTAACAACTAGCTTAAAGTCATCACTATTATTTGCATATTCACTAGTAATGATAGATAACTCATTGATTGTATCCGCACTTGTATCATCCACAGAACTTAAATCTTTAGGTATAAGTGGATCTAATCTATGATAGTTGGGAAATAATTTTTGACCCTGTATCGCATCTGAAATAGCATCAGCATGAATAATCAAATCCACTATATTGGGCTTGGATATCACCCATCCAGTCAAACCATAATTTAACATATTCTTTATCTTTTTCGAATCATCTAAATCCATGCGGCCAGGACCAATACTCACAATAAAAATATCATCCTTCTCTAAATGAGGGTTTATATCTATAAGTTCTGCAATCCCTGTCATTAAAGGGTTTGCGTCAAAAATGCCTCCGTCAATATCATGCATAATAGTGCCATCCTTCTTTAAGGTTGTTTTGGGGGCAAAAAATATTGGAGCTGAGGCGGTAGCACCCACAGCATCTCTTAAATAATAATTTAAATCATCATTTTTTCTAGCTCTATAAGTTGACCAAATATTTGGTTTCCCTGTATTTAGGCTAAAAGAAAGTAGTGTAATTGGCTTAATAGTACTTGTTAAGGTTCTATCTTTAAATCCTTCCAAAAATACTTTATCCATGATCTCTCGGTCATAAATAGGAGAAAAAATTCCAAATGAATACCAGCGTCTATCAAATATTATTTTCATATATTTTCTGTAAACTTTGTCTACTTCTTTAGCTGTATATATTGGGATACCATTTTCGTCCTTCAGATTTAAAAGAGACACAATAATTCCACCCGCAGAACTACCTATAAAATAATCAAATACCTCACTGATAGGTTTTCCTAATTGCTTCTCTAATTCACAAAGTATCTTTAATGACACAACTCCATTAATTCCTCCGCTATCAATGCTCAAAACTTTAATTTGACCACCCGGTGAGCTAGTCATATCAGATGTGTTAGCATTTATAGGAATAGTTAAGATACTATATATTAGTAAAATAACTACCATCCTTAGCAAAAAAATTTTCTTAAAAAAAGCAATCATATGTAGTTAATCACACTATAAATCTATCAAATTAAACTATGATTTATTAACCATAAATAAGCAAAGAATAAGTAATATAAATTTTATTTTTACCTTTAAGAATGCATAAGAACTTGGTATTACAATAAATTTATTATATGCTTTTCATATAAATATAAAAAGAAAGTGGATATTCATAATGAGTGACTTTGGCAATACTTTTAGAAACTTTGTCTTGGCAATGTTTCTAGGACTATTATTACTTATTGGTAGCTTGTATTTCTCGGGTTTGATCGCAACTTATACAGAGTATAAACAACTCAATTTAGATTTTGCATTATCATCACAACCCTTTAATACTCTCTACGAATTGATTGTGTTTTGGATCAATAATTTTGATGCCATTACTTTTGAATATGATAACTATTTTATGGCTAGAATCATTGGAGCAATTTTGCTTCCAATGCTGTTAATTGGATTTTTAACATGGAATTTTAGGTTAAGTATATATAATCTAAGACCCTATAGAAAGAAAGAATCTGTGCATGGAGATGCGAGGTGGGCTACTGAAGAAGATATTAAAAAGGCCAACCTAAGAGTTAAGAAAGGCATGTTGCTTGGGCAAGATAAGAAAGGTTATTTGATTTCTGAAGGATATCAACATACATTGCTTTTTGCACCAACAGGTTCAGGTAAAGGTGTGGGTTTCGTAATACCGAATTTGCTTTTTTGGGAAGACTCAGTTGTGGTGCATGATATTAAATTAGAAAACTATGAGCTAACCTCTGGGTGGAGAGCAAAAAAGGGACAACAGGTTTTTGTATGGAGTCCTGCAGATCCTGATGGAAATACCCACTGTTACAATCCTATTGATTGGGTAAGCAATAAACCTGGGCAAATGGTTGATGATGTGCAGAAAATTGCAAGCTTAATAATGCCTGAAAAAGAATTTTGGAATAATGAAGCACGCTCACTATTTGTTGGAGTTGTTCTCTATTTAATTGCAGATAAAAACAAAATAAAATCATTTGGTGAAGTTGTTAGGACTATGAGAAGTGATGACGTAGTATATAATCTTGCTGTAGTATTAGACACAATGGGTAACGAAATACATCCAGTTGCATATATGAATATTGCCGCATTTCTTCAAAAAGCTGATAAAGAGAGATCAGGTGTAATTTCTACTATGAACTCCAATTTAGAGCTTTGGTCCAATCCTTTAATTGATACGGCTACTGCTTCAAGTGATTTTAATGTTTTGGAATTTAAGAAAAAACTTACCACAGTTTATGTAGGTTTGACGCCTGACAACCTAAAGAGACTTCAACCACTGATGCAGGTATTTTATCAACAATCAACAGAATTTTTATCAAGAAAATTACCAAGTGATGATGAGCCATATGGTGTGATGTTTATGATGGATGAGTTTCCTACCCTTGGAAAAATGGAACAATTTATGACAGGTATTGCTTATTTTCGTGGTTACCATGTAAGATTATTCCTAATTATCCAAGATACTCAACAGCTTAAGGGAATCTATGAAGAGCATGGAATGAATTCATTTTTATCAAACTCTACTTACAGAGTAACATTTGCTGCAAACAACTATGAAACCGCTAATTTAATTTCACAACTTTGTGGTAATAAAACTGTTGAGCAAGTGTCACAAAATAAACCAAAATTCTTAGATTTTAACCCAGCCTCTAGATCGCTCAGTGTATCAAATACTCAAAGAGCGCTATTGCTGCCACAAGAGGTTATTAACTTACCACGTGATGAGCAAATATTATTGATAGAATCAAGCCCCCCTATCAAATCGAATAAAATTAAATATTATCTTGATAGTTTTTTCAAAAAAAGGTTATTACCTCCCATTCCAATACCTAAACAAGAGCCTTTTGATATGGAGAAATTAAGAGCAGGATTTGCTAGTAATAAGGATAAAGGTGAAAAACAAGCTAATCCTCAGGAAGCTCAAAAAGTCATAACTGAGAATCCGCCACAACCAAACACTGCTGATAGCAAAACAGACGATGGGGTCTTTGATTCTTAATGGATATTAATAAGATCTTAAGTTCTATAGAAGGTATTGAAGATAACTCAAACAAGGTAGAAAAAGATTTTATCTTTTTTGCATTAAGTGGACTAAATACTCATGGAGAAAAATATATTGATCAAGCGATAGAAAATGGAGCTCGATATATAGTAGTTGATCAAAACTCAAAGGTAGAAGTTAAGCAAAATAATGTAAAAATTATAAAAGCTGAAAATCTCCGAAAATTTTTAAGTGAAATATTATCACTATATTATACGGAAAAGCCGAAAAATATAGTCGCAGTAACAGGTACAAATGGCAAAACTTCTATTGTAAATTTTTATCAGCAAATATGTCATTTATTAAACCTTAAAAGTGCATCTATTGGAACATTAGGAATCATTGACTCTAATAACCAGTTCAAATCTAAGGACAGTCCTAGCCTTACATCTCCATCTCCCATTGAGTTACATAAAATTTTAAAGGAACTTCATAATAAAAGAGTCACGCATGTTGCAATTGAAGCATCAAGTCATGGGATATATCAACATAGAATCGATTATTTAAACTTCAAAGCAGTTGGGTTTACAAATTTTTCACAAGATCATTTAGATTATCATTTTACTATACAAGAATACTTTAATGCTAAATTGCGGATTTTTAGTGAAGTTTTAACAAGTAATAAATATGCTGTTTTAAATACGGATATTAGTGAATTTAATATACTTAATCAAACATGTAAAAATCGTAATATCAAAGTTATTGAGTACGGGAAAAAAGCTAAAGATTTAGAAATTTTATGTAGCACTGATGATGAATGGAAAGTCAAAGTTTTTGGGAAAAAATATTTACTTAATTCCAAAATTAAAGGAGAATTTCAGTTATACAATATTTTATGCTCAATAGGGCTCGCTATAGCATGTGAATTGCCTATTGATAACGTTATGGAGACAATAAGTAAAATTAAAGCAGCAAAAGGACGTCTTGAATTAGCAAGGAATTATAATGGTGCAGAAATATATATAGATTATGCACATACACCTGATTCTCTAAAAACTGTATTGCACACCTTAAGAAAATCATGTAAAGGAGAACTACATGTATTATTTGGTTGTGGAGGGCAAAGAGATACAAGCAAAAGAGCATTAATGGGTAGTATTGCAAATGAGCTTGCTGATCATATAGTCATTACGGATGATAATCCTAGAGAAGAAAATCCCAGCCTTATCAGGCAACAAATTTCAAAATTTTGTCCTAGAGGATATGAAATTAATGGTAGGGCCAATGCAATTAAATATGCGATAAGTAACTTGAAGGATAATGATATTTTAGTTATTGCTGGCAAAGGTCATGAAGATTATCAAATTATAGGAACAGATAAAATACACTTTAGTGATTTTGAAGAAGTTGCTAAATTTTAACTCAGATTGTCAAATTTTACTATTGCTTAATTTTTTTATTTGACCTCCTTTACGGATGCTGAGGTTAAATTAGGTATGCAGTCCGGATTGATGCAATTTTCAGTCAATGCGCATTGGACGAAGTAAAAGTAATTCTTAGAGTTAAGAAATTAGATAAATTTTCTAATTTAATGAGTGTTTATATTATGCGTCCAACTATCTAGGACCACTTCCCATTTCAACACTCTTCATATATGCTAAAATCCGGAGTTTACTACATGGCTTTATTTAACTCATCATTCAACAAAACCATTCCCTGAATAAATTTTTCTTTTTGATTATCATAATATTTACTTAAAGTAAGAAATTTTGGAAATTCACTATGTATACATACGCTCATAATAATTCTATGAGCATAAATTTCTTTTAACTGTTGTAGCACCGAATAATATTTTTTTTCTAACTTTTGCAAAAAAACTTCATCGTAATTTTTACTTTTGAAAAATTTTAATTGAATTGATTTAGATTGAATTGTGGGAGCTCCAAAAATAACTGTATAAAACCACCTTAATTTAATACCACTTCTATGTTGATCAATATCAATAATATTTTTTTTAAAACAAATGTCTAAGGACTCCATTGTTAAACTCATTTGACGTTTTGCCTGTAACTCAGGCGTGCCTTTATTAATTAGGTGTGTTGAATTTTTAGGCCTTCCTCGTTTTTTCCACATATAATCAATTATTTAAATTTTTATTTAAATTATGCTAAAAATCTAATAATGGGAAGTAAGAAATGGTCCTAGATAGTTGGACGGGAGTATATAGCTAAAATAGGAAAAAAGAGTTACGTTAAGTAATTAGCAAAAAGATCAAAAATATCGCAATTATATTTCCGTTTAATAGATTTAGCATGAGCCCATTTATTTTCAATACGGTTGAAATCAGGAGAATAAGGAGGTAAGAATTCAATTTTATGTCCATGTTTTTCGATTATCTCGGAGGTCTTTTGGTTTTTATGAAAAGCGGCGTTATCCATGACCAGAACAGAATTTTTTGGTAGATCGGGAATCAAAATATCTTCAACCCAAGTATTAAACACAGCGGTATCAACATTACCTTCAACTATTCCACATCCAATTAATGAGGTCCCACACAAGCCATCAATCACGTTTTGCCTGCCTTTGGCATTCCAGTCATGTGTTCCATAACAGCGATCTCCTATTAGAGAATATCTGAAGTGAACCCCAAAAACAAGAGTAAAAGTTAATCAACTCTGATAAAGTAAAATAACTAAAAAAGGAGTTGTAAAAATGAGTAACAATACAAGAAAAAGATATAACGAAGAATTTAAAGTAGAGGCAGTAAAGTTGGTAACTGAAAGAGCATATAGCTTGACTCAGGCAGCTAAAAGTCTTGGAGTAAGTGTAGATTCAATTAGTAAATGGAAAAAGAGGTTAGAAGGAACATCATCTGCAAGTATAGCGTTCCCAGGGAATGGGAATATGAATGCTATAGATAAGGAAAAAAGGATTTTAGAGAAGGAAAAAAACTACAAATAGAACGAGATATATTAAAAAAGGCGCACCGTCAAGTTAATGAAGAGTTCTTGCAAAGAAATAAAATATTGAGTAAGGTTATGCAAGAAATATGATGATAAAATCAAAGAAAATATGAGTATTAGAAAAGCTCCGAAAGGTTACAGATTTCCAGTATCAGTTATTAGTCATGTAGTATGGTTATACCACAGATTTAACAATAGCTATAGAGATGTAAAAGAACAGCTATTGTATAGAGGAATTGAATTAAGTCATGAAACGGTGAGGAATTGGTGCCATAAGTTTTCTAGTCATTTTGAAGATGTAATCAAAAAGAAGCAACGCAAAATAACAGATAAGTGGCATTTAGATGAAATGACAATAAGAATTAATGGTAAATATTTTATACTATGGAGAGCAGTAGATTCCCAAGGATATGAACTAGATGTGCTCCTGCAAAAACGTCGCAATAAAAAATCAGCAATACGCTTTTTACCAAGGTTACTGAGGTCACATCCTGTACCCAGAATAATTGTCACCGATAAATTACGAAGCTATATAAAACCAATAAAACAAATGTGCACTTCTACAGAGCATAGATGTCACAAAGGATTGAATAACCGTGTAGAAAATGCACATCAACCCACACGTAGAAAAGAAAAATGTTTGATAAAATTTAAGTCACCCTGTGGTCTGCAGCGAACGTTATCACTAATGGGGAAAGTTAGAAATATATTTGCTGTAGATGTAGGAAGATACATCAATAACGCCACTATGCAAAGGATTGCATTTAAAAAGGCTAAATCTATTTGGGACGATGCATCACAAAAATTGCTTGCTTCCTAAAATTCAATATTAGAGGATACTCTATGCCCTTTATCCCTTAACTTGACGGTGCCCGCAACACATGCGTACCTAGAGAATCCTAAAATCACCAAAAATACCTCAAAATCTCCCTTTTTACTCTCCGTTTCTCCGTTACATGCGAACGTCGGTGCCGAAGGTGCGCATCTATCAAACCCTTGATTTTACTGAGTTTTTGCAATTTCGGGGTTTTGAGATTAGTTTTTGAAAAGTGGTATGCGGGGTGCTCAGAATGAGAATATTCGCTGGGCTGATATCACCGTTTATGATACAATGCAAGAAGTTTTTTAATTTAAGCTGGGCAAATACTGGCTAGCGAATTTTTGAGGTTATATGATCTTTAGATCAAAGGTAATACTTACGATTATTTTATTAGGTGTCTTATCGCTAGGCTTCTATGCATATAATTGGCAGTCTCCAGATGTAAACCAATCAGCGGCTGACAACCTTCATCAATGTATTTATAAATCAGATGACAAAAGAAATCTAAAGGTTAGATCGCTCAATAATGAATTTGATATTACCTATGTAGAAAATAGTGGTTACGATTGCTTTAATCCTAATTTTCCGGCAATTCATATCACGAGCAAAGCCAAGCACAATGCCTGGCTGCACGTTGTTTATACTGATCGTAACGATATAAAAGATAATCAAATCTTTGTTGATCCAGATAAAGCACCTAATATTTACCCATTTTATAATTTAGGACAAGAGTTTTATGATGCCCCTCTTTGGCGCTATAGCTTATTATCCAAGCCTTTAAGTTACTGGAAGGGACATGCTTGGGCTGTAGAAGTTGATCATGAAAACAAAACAATAAAACCTATAGGTGGAATTTCTTGGGGATTTAATTTGTTGCATTTTAAGATAAGACCAACATGGATTACTCCATCCACCCTTAATCAAGATGATTGGCTAAATGATTGGCAGATTTTTAAAACAAAACTTAGTGGGTTTAAAAATGGTTAAATTAATCGAAGAAAATCAAATGAAATTTTATTTAAATATAGTAGAAGTAGCTATAGAGCATGATGAAAAATTTTTAATTATAAAAAGACCGGAAGGTAATCACGCCGGGGGCTTGTTGGCATTCCCTGGCGGCAAAGTCGAAGAAATTGATGAACAAAATGAGTGGGATATTTTAAGACTTGCTGCAAAGAGAGAGACTCTAGAAGAGGTGGGATTGAATTTCATATTTCCCACCCAGTTTGGAGGTGGTTATTTTAAAGAATCCCACTCCATCCGCCATCTTTGAAATTTTGTCCGACATGGTGCCTCTAGATAATTCAGTTAATAAAATTTTTGACACAAAGCTTTTAAAATTGCTGCTATCCGCATTAACTATAGGAGTTAATAGCGGAATTGTATATGCATTCCTAGTATCTACCACTACAGCATATTTTAAAGATGCTGGCATTTCTATTGTAATAATAGGTTTTTTATCAATAAAGACAGCTCCTTATTCATTCAAATATTTATGGTCACCATTTGTTGATAGTTATAATATAAAGCTATTCCCAAGAAATTTTGGTTTAAGAAAAAGTTGGATAATATCCATGCAATTTATTTTATTTATTTCTATAGGATCTTTTGGCTACATCAATGTAGAAAATAATATTTATTTATTAGTAATATCACTTGTGTTTATTGGGTTTATTGGTGCAACGTATGATATCGCTATGGAGGCCTATAGAATAGAACTTTTTTCAAAAAGAAAAGCAGGTATTGGCAATGCTTTTGCAGTATATGGATTTAGAATTGGGTTCATAATCTCAGGAATTTTTGGCCTATTTTTATCCACCTTAATGGAATGGAAATATGTATTCTTTATCTTATCTTTATTTATTTTACCATGCATAATATTGGTTTATTTTTCTGACGACAAAAGTCAATATAAAGAAGAAGACAAGAAATTAAACTATAAGGCTTGGCTTTCGAATAAATTTGTTGAACCGATAAAAATATTAATGACAATTCCAAGATTTGGTTTAGTTCTCACAACTATAGCTTTTTACAAAGTGGGAGATGCATATTTGGATGCTATGTCTATCCCATTTCTAATGGATATTGGATATTCTAAAAATGCAATTGCTGGCGTGGCAAAATCATGTGGAATAATAGGGGTTATAATTGGAACTTTCATTGGTGGAATATTAATATCTAAAATGCAATTTAAGTTTAGCCTAATCTTTGCTGAAATTTTAGCTTCCATTACCAATTTACAATTTTTAATTTTTTTAACTATAAAAAATAATTTAACTTTACTAGGCGTCATTAATTTAATAGAAAGTGTAAGTTATGGAATGAGTAATGTAATATTAATCACATATATGAGTTCATTATGTAATAAAACTCATGTTGCAACTCATTATGCAATACTGATCTCTTTATCTGGTTTAACAAAATCATTTTTATCTCCAACATCTGGAGTTGTTATAGAAAATTACGGTTGGCAAAATTTTTTTATTATCTCATCTTTACTTTCTATCCCTTCTCTTTTTTGCATTTATCTCTTATATTGGCATAATAAAAAATTATCAAAAAGTTAAGTGAAAAATATAGCTATAATAGTTGCCGCTGGTAACTCCACAAGATTTAATTGTGACATTCCAAAGCAATATTTTATAGTGAATGGTCGATCTGTTTTAAACTGGACAGTGCGGGCTTTTCTAGCTAGTGATTTTATAGACAACATACTTGTTGTCATTAACAAGGAGCACAAAGATTTATATTATAATTCAATTGAAGAGTTTGGTATATTAACCCCTATAATAGGGGGAGAAACAAGAAATGAATCTGTATTTCTAGGATTAAAAGCTCTTGAAAAGATTAATCCTGAAAATGTTTTAATTCACGATGCTGCAAGACCATTAATTTTAACAAAATTAATTGACGAAGTTGTATTGCAGCTCCAAAACTATTTAGCTGTAGATATTGGTGTTAGTGTAACTGATACAATAAAATACAGTTTTGCAAAAAATAAAATTAAGACAATTGATAGAAATAAATTATATGCAACTCAGACGCCCCAAGGATTCCGATACAAAACAATTTTAGATTTACATAAACAAAATAATGTAAATTATACTGACGATATAAGCTTGTGTATTGAAAATGATATTAAAGTTTGCAAAATAGAGGGCGATAAGAATAATATCAAAATAACTAATTCTTCTGATATTGAATTTTGCAAATATATGATGAGTAATGAAAAAATATATCGTACTGGCATAGGGCTAGATGTGCATAAATTTTCCAAAAAACTCAATGAAAATGTAAAAATTAAAATTTGTGGGGTTGATGTTGAACATAACCAATCTATTATAGCTCATTCTGATGGTGACGTTGGATTTCATGCTATAACAGAAGCTCTACTTGGCTCTATGGCTTTAGGAAATATTGGGCAACTTTTTCCACCAAATGATAAAAAATATAAAAATATGGATTCAGCTTTTTTTTTAGAATATGCTAAGGAAGAATTGAGAAAAGTTGGAGCTGAGATAATTAATATCGATCTAACAGTGATATGTGAGAAACCTAAAATTATGCCATACAGCAAAACTATGCGTGATAATGTTGCCAGAGTCTTAAAAATTCACTCCAATCAGGTCAGTATAAAAGCTACAACTACCGAAAAAATGGGATTCTTAGGCGACCAGGAAGGGATCGCAGCTCAAGCAATCTGTAATGTAATGTGTAACAAAATTTGATTGCTAACTATAAACTTATTTGTAAAAAATTATGAAAAGAAAATTTAGTCTCAACCACCTTGTAAATGCACATAAAAAAAAATTTAAAGTTCCATTTTCTTGGTATTCCATTATATCTACATGGTTTTATATTGGTAAATTACCTGCTCCGGGAACATTTGGGTCAATCGCTGCATATCCAATTTTTTATTATATATTGATGAACTCATACTCCCTTACCAATGCTAAGTCCAAATTACTGCTAACTACATTGGTATTATTTATTGTTGGATTAATTGCAGTTAAAAAATTCCAAAAAGCTACCAATACCTATGATCATTGTTATATTGTTATCGATGAAGTAATTGGTCAATTATTAACATTGTATATTTCTTTAGATTGGTTATTTCATCTTTCCAATCTCATTCCTGCCAATATCTCTAAGAACAACCTAGCATTCTTGATTGCTTTAGTAACATTCAGATATTTCGATATTAAAAAGCCGTTAATTATTGATTATGTGAATAGAAAATACAAAGGAGCATTTGGAGTGATATTTGATGATATATTGGCAGCTATATTTGCATCAATTTCCATTTATGTGGTTTATCTAGTAGCAAGCCTATTTAATTAATACTCAAACATTCATGAAGTACATCTCATTATTCTACTCCACTTTCTGATACTTTTAGTTCTCTTGCTCTTTCAATAATTTTGGTTTTTATTTTTTCAGCTAAATTTGAATCTTGATATTGGTTATTCCAACTCCCATTATTTCCTATAATTCGCTTATATACACTCACTTTTAAGGAATGCGACGTCAATTCTTTCCCAGTTACATATATATTAACTTTATACCTTTCTTTAGAATTATCATTAATACTATACCAATCAGTAACAATTGTTCCACTTAAGGAATCTGTTGAATTAAGTGGCATAAAATTAACTTGATCAATAGATGCTTTCCATAGATAAGCATTAATATTCATTTGACTTGAAGCAGAAGAGGATTCTGAGCTACCCTTACCAAAAGTTAAACCAGTACCAGTTAGTTTGCCAATCCTATCTTCTTCTTTTTGTTGACGTGTTTTGGGATAATCATTTTTAACGTTAAGTTTTGAACATGCACATAATGATGAGCATATAGCTAAAACGGCAATAAATCTAAAGTTTTTATAAAACATATATAGGTTAATACTTATACCAACTATTGAACGCTACATTAATAACTAAATATTCAAATGTCAATTAATCAACTCCTCATAAGTGTAATTCTTGCTCAAAGAAAGTTTTCAACATATTAAAATTTGACGTAAGGAGAAAAAATTTAATTATCTTCCTCTATAGAAATTTTAATTATGTAACTTGCCAGCAATACCGATAGTGGTAGAGTTAACAAAAAGATACTTATTAGTAGCAATAAATAAAACAGATTATTTGATATATAGCATAATGAACTTATAACAATTGTCGGTATGTTTATAAATATAGAAATTAATATTTGTGATGTTCTTTTTTTAAAGCTTAAAAGAAAAGACGAAGATAGCACAGAATTAATAGTAATATTAAATATTATCAATATTTTAATCAATACTAAGTATGTGATATCATAGACCTTATGGCTATCAGTTAAAAAATCAATAACGATCATTACAGGTATATATAGCATAGTATATGCTACAAAGGAGGCTGTAATTTTTGCTAATAAAAAATACTCAAGTATCACACCTGTTAACAAAAATTGCTCAAATAATCCTTTTTTATAGTCTTCAACAATGATTAGATCTGAAGATAAAGTTATTGAATAGATAATAAATAATATTTCAATTATTTTAAACGTTTCAGCATTGATATTGCTTCCTTGTAGAAATTTTAAAATACTAATAGATGAGATGAATAAAAAGATACCAGTGATAATTAAGGCTTTATTTTTTACAAAAATATTTAATTGTCTGTATAAAACTGATAAAAAAACTTTATGTACAGCCAACTCGTTTAACTGAACGTTTTTATTCATCACAAAAATCCTCTAAATTTATTTCAGAAGAATTCTCTATCTTAATATTTTGATTATGATTAGTGATTATCACAATGCCTTTTTGCATACACCTAGCTTTAATTAAATTTATCAATATATCTTTACCTTGATAATCCAAGCTATTAAAAGGCTCATCAAGTAGCCAAATTTTGGCGTTACTCAACAACAGTCTTGCTAGTAATAATCTTTGCTTATAGCCTTGTGATAGTTTATAGGTTTCAGTATCGATATATGGCTCCAAAGAAAATGTCTTTATTGCAGCTAAAATATTAATTTCTTGATCATATAATTTGCCCCAGAATTCAAGATTTTTCAGTACTGTTTGCTCCTCATCTAATATGTCTGTTTTTCCAATATAAAAAAGTAATTCATAAAATTCTTTCAATACCAATTTTACATTTATAGCATTATAAAAAATATCTCCAGAGCATTTAGGTATTAAATTAGCAATGACTTTAAGCAAGCTTGTTTTACCGATCCCATTCCTTCCTTTAATAACTAAAACTGACCCATCAAATGTTGTAAATCCTAGGTTCGAAAAAAGTGATTGATTGTTTTTGCTAACAGCAATGTTGTTAAAAGTTAACATCTTTAGCTAATTGTGATATTGGATTTATATTGCTCGTATAGTTTAGAATATTCTCCCGAATTTAAAAGCAACTCATTATGACAACCTGATTCACTAACTTTACCCTCTGTTAATACAAAAATATTGTCAGCAGTTTCAATTGTCGAAAGTCTATGGGCAATAACAATTGTGGTTTTTCCTTTTTTTAAATAGTCTAAGGCCATTTGAACCTTTTTTTCTGAAATAGAATCAAGAGCACTTGTTGCCTCATCAAGCAATAATATTGGAGCATTTTTTAACACCGCTCTTGCTATAGCAAGCCTTTGCTTTTGTCCGCCCGAAAGTTTTACTCCATTTTGTCCAATATGTGTATTATATTGGTCTGGTAATTCTTTTATGAATTCATGAGCAGCAGCAACCATCGAAGCATCTAAAATCTCTTCATCTGTTGCATCAAGTTTTCCATATCTAATATTTTCCATTATAGTATCATCAAATAGATTAACGTCCTGACTGACGAAAGCTATGTTTTTTCTTAAAACATCCAATCTTATATCTCTTATATTTAATCCCCCTATAATAATATCTCCAAAATCTGCATCATACAGTCTTTGTAATAAATTTAGAACTGTAGTTTTGCCCACTCCAGAACCACCAACCAGAGCTATAGTTTGTCCTTGTTTAATATCTATATCAATACCATTTAAAATATTTTGATTATCTTTGTAAGAAAAAAATACATTGATAAATTTTATATCAAACTGATTTAAATTTCTGATAGTTTGACCCTCTTCAATTTTCACTTCTGGCTCTACATCAAGCATTAAAAACACTCTTTTTGATGCAGTCAGCCCTTCTTGCATTATTGCATTAAGTTTTGACAAAGATTTTAAGGGTTTATAGGCTAAAAGTAATGCTGCAATAAACGATACAAAGGCACCAGAGGTAGTTTCACCCTTTATAGCTTGTAAACCTCCATAAAAAATCACTGCTGCTATTGCTAACCCACCAAGTATTTCCATTATTGGAGACGATGCTGATTCAACATATGCCGCATTTTTAAAAATTAATAAAAATTTATCAATAATTGCCTTAGCTCTACTAATTTCATAATTTTCTCTACAATAAGACTTAATAACCTTAATGTTTTGAAATGTTTCATCTAACCTTACCGTAAAGTCTCCAAGTTTTTCTTGCATATTTCTTGAAATTTTTCTCATCCTTTTTCCCAATCGAACAACCGGATAAAATGCTAAAGGAAATATTACAAGAATCACTAAAGTTAAACTAAAGCTTTGATAAAACATTAGGCCAATTAAACCAAGCAAAGTAAAAAACTCCTTTATTATGCCCGTAAATATTTCTGAGGTCGTATTTTTGAGTATATTGATATCATTAGTAAATCTAGAAATAAGATTGCCTGATGGATATTTAGTTAAAAATTTTAAATCTGCATGAATTAAATGTTCGTATAACTCCATTTGAATATTAGAAACTATCTGTTGTCCAGCACGTTTCATAATGACTGATTCATAGAATGAAGCCAGGCCATTAATAATGGAGTTAGCAATAATTGCAAGAGGGATGATATAAAGCATGTTATAGTTTTTATCTATAAAGATGTAATCTAATGCAGGCTGAATAATCCAAGCACTAACTGCAGTTGTGCATGCAGTAATTATCATGCACAATAATGCCAAAGCTAATTTTCTTTTCAATGGACGTATATAGTTGGTAAATAATCTTTTAGAAAGATACCAACCACTATCGTATTTATTTTCTACCTTTTTTTTCACTTTATGATTTTATTTTTGTCCATATTTTTGAGAGCATTGATGTATTATTTTTAACCTGCTTACTCTCTACTCTTCCCCTAATTCGTTTCTTCCTATTAAAATTCTCTTTATTAGAGCTTTTAAACCCTCTTTTATTTTCAAGATTGCTCTTGCCCCTGTATTCTAAAACACCTTTATCATCAGATGTATCAGGATTACTCCTATCATTTACTGATTGTAAATCATTTTGATCATTACTTATAGAATGCTCTGGTAATGCGTATCTTTTATTTTTTAGCGTGTGTGCATTAGAAAATTTGTGCAAAACAATTTTATAATCTTCTGCAGAAATTATATCATCAATAAACAGATTAATTTGCATGTTATAAGCCTTTTCTATAGAACTTAATTCGCTTTTAAAATTATTCATCAGATATATAATAACATCTGTAGTAGCCATAATATTAGCCACTTTTGCTTTCTTTTTGGAAAGTAAAAATTTGAGTTTGCCAATTAGTAGTGTAGCTATTGAACCATTCAAGACCACCTTCCCTTTCCCCGAGCAAGTTGGACATACTTTTGAGTTTGCCTCAATAAAACTTCTACCAATTCTTTGTCTAGACATTTCTAACAGACCGAATTCACTAATTCTTCCTATTTGCACTTTTACCTTATCTTGCCAAAATGCTTTTTTTAACTGCCTTTCAACTAATTTTTTATTTTGTAAGTCAAGCATGTCAATAAAATCTATTACTATCAGCCCTGATAGACCTCTAAATTTGACTTGCTTAGCTATTTCAAGCGTTGCTTCTAAATTGATACTTAAAGCAGTTTTTTCTACACTATACTCTTCCGTATAGGTTCCTGAATTGACATCAATAGAGATTAATGCCTCGGTGGTATTTATAACTATATATCCCCCCGATTTTAATTTAGCGGTGTTAGAGTAAAGTTCATGCAATTGCTCTTCAATATTATGTTCATATAGTATCGGAGATGAATTTGTGTATTCTTCTAGCTTTTGAGTATTTTTAGGAATAAAGATATTTGAAAACCCCAGTGCTTTTTTATATGCTTCATTGCCTGAAATTACTATTTTTTCAACTTCACTTGTGTAATGCTCCTTTATCCCATTAATTAATAAATCTCCTTCTTCATACACTAAAGAAGGCGCAAAAGAAGAGACTGCGGAATTTTTTATTTTCTCCCAAGTTCTAGTTAGATATTGAAAATCTCGTTTAATTTCTGCTTTAGTTCTATATGCAGAAGCAGTTCTAAGTATCAAACTTGATTCCGTATGATCTTCCAATAATTCAGTTGAAATAGCTTTTAATCTTTCTCTTTCTTCAGAATCATCCAATTTTCTAGATATGCCCAAATTATTTTTGAATGAATTAGGCGAAAAAACACAATATCTACCAGATAAAGAGATATAGGTAGTTAAAAAAGCCCCTTTATTACCTCTTTCCTCCTTCTCTACTTGCACTAAGATTATCTGATCTTTTTTTATTACTTCTTGTATTTTATAACTATTATAAAGCTCATTATTGAATACATTTTTAACAGATTTGTGATTAGCATCAGGTGATTGTGAAATATCATCCTCACCCATCTCAGTTTCTTTTATTTTGTTAAGCAGCTGCTCTTTGTCTGCAACTGGTATTTGATAATATTTAGGATGAATCATTTCAAATGATAAAAACCCCTTCCTAGCATTCCCATAATCTATAAACGCTGCTTGCAAAGATGGCTCTATTCTATTTACTTTCCCTAGGTATATATTACCTTTAATTAATTTTTTTTGAGCACTTTGATAAAAAAACTCTTCTAATTTACCTTCATCATCTAATAAAACAAATTTTGTCTCTTCAGGATAAAATGCATCTATTAATATTTTTTTTGACATTATATTTCTCCATGTAATTTTTCAATTTACTATAATTTGCCAATGAATTTACCAAACACAAATATACAAACAATAAATTGACATTTAAAAGCTACTATATAATCATGCCATGATTCTGTGATCAGCTATAAATTTTTGACTATTTACTTATAGTCTGCATGATTTTATCGTATAGATTATAATGATATTAAAAAAAAATGATAGTTTTAAATATAGAAGTGAAACTTTTCTGTGTTTTGTTGCTTCATAAGTCATAGGATAAATATTATAGTAGATTATAGTCATTTAGGAGGTAATCTGCATATTGCGCAATTTATTTATGTTATGGATAGGTAGTTTGCAGAATTGTGCAACAATAGCTATTATTTATAATTAGCAAAGAGTATGTTAATACCAATAAAAATCGGAATCCATAGCAAAGCCATTATATATTCCACTTTTCTAGCTTTATCTGGCGCAGGTCCGAATCTATTATCACCTTTGGTGCCAGGAATAAACGTAATAAAAACCCCAAAAATCTCACCTATTATAGGAATCAAAAGTAATAACGATAGCCAGCCAGAACAATTAAAATCATGCAACCTTTTTATTGTTAATAAAATGCAATTAACTATATAAATTACTGCAACTATCATAAAAAGAGATGTTTCTCCCTCTGTTATCTTAAAAATGAACGCTAATACACAAAAGTAAAAGCCCGATGTTGCATAGCATTTAATACGATTTACTCTGTTAGGAAGTATAAAAAGATTTATTGATTTAAGAAGATTGATCATTCTACTGCGCTCATATTTTACCCTCCACATTATAGCTTTTCTAGCATTTATTTCAACAGGATATGTTATGGAGGATAAAAAATATTTTTATCCTTGATTGATAGAATCCTAAAAATTATTGACATAAAAAAAACAAATGCCAAGCTGTATTGGAGTATAATTGATAATGAAGAAAAATATATTATGCATAGCTCAGCATGTGAATCACTTAATCTTATTGAAGAATATCTAGAAAAATACAAAGATAGTATAAATTTAAAAATTCTCAAAGATATTGCAGAATTTAACAAAATATTTATGCAATGGTATGAGGATAATAAAATCGGCATTGAGGAATGTGCTCTAAGTCTTCCTGCTCCTAACATATCAGATTTAATAGGTTATCAGAGGAATATACTTTTTCGTGATGCAAATGATGAATACATAGTCTTTATGCACAAAATGAAAATTGAGGGATATACTCCATTTCATAATCATGGCAACAATACCCATGTATTTGTTTTGCCAATTACTAAGGGACTAGTTGAAGAAACTTATCTACATGATATTACTGATTTTTCAAAAACTGGCCCTGTTAACTTGCACTCCATTGGAACAAAAAGCTTGAATGCTGGAGAAGTAAGCTTTGGCACAGGTGATTTAATACATAAAGTAACAAATTCCTCAAAATCTGTACAATCCTTTATTGAAATATATTTTCCTACACCTAAAGATATGAAGGTATATATTCCTTATTATAATGAGTCAGATAAATATCTTCAGACTAAACCTATACAAACTAATCTACCCCATCATAAAGCCCTTTCTAAAGGAGAATCAATACTTGCATGCGATTATCTGCTAAACTTAAATATCCATTTCATAGCTTTTACTTCAACAGAGCATGTTATTGTGGATAAATATAATATTGAATCTTATTATGAAAAAAACGGTTGTGAGTATATAGAAAAAGTGTTACACGATACTTACATAATTTGGTCATCGGGAGGGCAACGAGTGCATGATGATCTTTAATTAATCTTCCATATTACCTTTCCAAAACTCGTTTTTATAAAATATTATTGACGTTATAGATATGACCCATCATCACCACAGCATTAATAAGAAAGAGGTGTACACTATGATCATTTCCATATTGATTGGAATAGTTGTTGGATATGCGGATATTAATTTTATAAATGCCATATCTACATATTTTATAGATATATTTATGAATTTATTAAAATTCATCAGTTTACCAATTATTTTTTTATCAATCAGCTCAAGTATTTGCAAATTCGCAAAAAGCAAATCCTTCAATTTAATTTTTATAAAAACAGTTACTTATACCCTCACAACAACTTTGATTGCTGCAATTATTGCTATGCTAAGTTACTTTGTCATTAACCCATCCTCAAGTGTTAGTGCGAATAAATTAGGTAACACTGAGGTAGGTAGTTTTATAGCGCATTTACTTGGAATTATCCCTTCTAATATAGTCCAAATATTTTTAGAATATAATGTGATGGCAGTGGTTTTTTCTGCTTTTTTAATAGGCTTTGCAAGTAATTTTCTTAAAAATGAAGATCGGGAATTTGTAGAAAAGTTCTTATCCTCCTTTTTTGCTTTATTTATGAACATAGCAAAGTTAGTGCTCAATTTGCTTCCCTATATATTATGGGCGTTTATTGCATTATTTATCAAAGATTTAAGGAGTGGTTTTATGTTTGATACCATACTTCTTTACATGCTAACCATTATTGTTGCAAATGTATTGCAAGCAGCAGTGATATTGCCGCTTTTCCTGAAATTCAAAGGTATACCTGTCATTAATTCTCTCAAAGGTATGATGCCAGCCTTAATTACGGCATTTTTTTCAAAAAGTTCTTCTGCAACTATGCCAACCACAATGTATTGTGTGGAAAACAACTTAAAAATACGTAAAGAAGTTGCCTCATTGAGCATACCCTTATGCACAACTATAAACATGAACGCCTGTGCAGCATTTATATACATAACCGTATTATTTGTCGCACAAAGCAATGGAGTTACTTTTTCTACCCTAGATTTTATTATGTGGGTAGTTTTAGCAGTTGTTGCGGCAGTAGGAAATGCTGGAGTACCAATGGGCTGTTACTTTATGGCATCTGCTTATTTATCTGGGATGGATATTTCAATATATTTAATGGGTATTATTTTGCCGTTTTATACTATACTTGATATGTTTGAAACTGCTATAAATGTTTGGTCGGATGCTTGCGTCAGTTTGGCTGTTGACAAAAATTATCGTAAAAAATAGATACGCTATCCTGAAGATGACCCCAAGTTCGGACCGGCTTTAATGAGAAAAAGCAAATTAATATTTGTAGCTCACTCTATGGAAGCAAACTCATTAGGAGTTTTATAACCAATAGAGCTATGAGGTCTATTATGATTATCAACTACTGAACTGAACCCCAAAAACAAGAGTAAAAGTTAAGCAACTTTTTTATATAATCCATAATATAACATTTCAACACTCTCGTTTCTATTCAATACATTATCTATATTAACAGCCTTTTTAGCTGCTTTTGTTGTAACTTTAAATTTAATCCTTCTTTTAGAAAAAATATTATTTTCCCTCATCAGCCTGGCTACTTTTTTATGATTTATATCTTCCATGTTTTCTTTGAGTTCCACATGCACCCTACGATACCCATATGTCATTCTTGATGATTTATGAATATTTTTTATTTTTCCTACTATTTTCATATCTCTTTTTTTATTTGTTTTTCTTTTGCACCAATCGTAATAGCCATTTTCTTTTACTTCTCACGCTCTACATAAATCGTTAATTTTGTAATTACCACTGTGGCTATCTATAAATACATACTTTACCTTTGTGGATTTGCAAAATATGCTAGCGCCTTTTTTGGCACCGTCAAGTTAAGGGATAAAGGGCATAGAGTATCCTCTAATATTGAATTTTAGGAAGCAAGCAATTTTTGTGATGCATCGTCCCAAATAGATTTAGCCTTTTTAAATGCAATCCTTTGCATAGTGGCGTTATTGATGTATCTTCCTACATCTACAGCAAATATATTTCTAACTTTCCCCATTAGTGATAACGTTCGCTGCAGACCACAGGGTGACTTAAATTTTATCAAACATTTTTCTTTTCTACGTGTGGGTTGATGTGCATTTTCTACACGGTTATTCAATCCTTTGTGACATCTATGCTCTGTAGAAGTGCACATTTGTTTTATTGGTTTTATATAGCTTCGTAATTTATCGGTGACAATTATTCTGGGTACAGGATGTGACCTCAGTAACCTTGATAAAAAGCGTATTGCTGATTTTTTATTGCGACGTTTTTGCAGGAGCACATCTAGTTCATATCCTTGGGAATCTACTGCTCTCCATAGTATAAAATATTTACCATTAATTCTTATTGTTATTTCATCTAAATGCCACTTATCTGTTATTTTGCGTTGCTTCTTTTTGATTACATCTTCAAAATGACTAGAAAACTTATGGCACCAATTCCTCACCGTTTCATGACTTAATTCAATTCCTCTATACAATAGCTGTTCTTTTACATCTCTATAGCTATTGTTAAATCTGTGGTATAACCATACTACATGACTAATAACTGATACTGGAAATCTGTAACCTTTCGGAGCTTTTCTAATACTCATATTTTCTTTGATTTTATCATCATATTTCTTGCATAACCTTACTCAATATTTTATTTCTTTGCAAGAACTCTTCATTAACTTGACGGTGCCGCCCACATATCTAGTTCTTTTGATATAAATTCTGGTCCATTGTCAACTTTAATTACTTTTGGAGTACCATAGCTACTTACTGCTTTTTCTAATGTATTTACTACATCCACTGCCTTATAACTACAACCAATTCCTATGCTCAAACTTTATTTTGTATAATTATCTATTATTGTTAACAGTCTTATTTTAACACCTGTAAATAATTGATCTGACATAAAATCCATGCTCCAGCATTTATTCATTTCATCAGCTATTACTATTATTTCCCTTGCTTTTGCTTTAACTCCTTTTTTATTTTAGTTTATTTTTTGACACAGTTCATTTCAACCATACGCGTCAAGTTAAGAGGCTAAGGTAGTATAAAAGGGAGATTAAAGATTGGAAAAGAGATAAAAAACAGGTAAGCTCTTCAATAAGAATAAACTAAAAGAGAGCTTACATGAATAAGATAGATAAAGTATCAAAAATACTCAATGAATTTTTTAATGAAAAAGCAGAAGCAAAGGCTGTAGAAAAAAAGTTCATCAAGAGATATAGGAAAATAAGAGGTTCTTCATTTTTAAAAAGTTTAGTATTGGGAAATTTAGAAGATGGGAAAAGTAGTATAGAAAATATATGTCAAATATTGCAAGAAGATAAGGTATCAATAACAAAACAAGGTCTAGAATTCAGGTTTACAGAAGAGGCAGCTGAGTATATGAAATTAATGTATAATGAAGCATTTACAGTATTTAAAAATGAAATAAAAATAGAATGTGAATTGCTGAATAAATTTACAGGCATTAAATTACTCGATAGTAGCTATATAAGTTTACCAAATACTATGGAAGGTCTGTATCAGGGGTATGCAACAAGTTATCCAAACCAAAAAGAGGTGAGTAAATCAGGAGTAAAATTACAAGTAAGTTATGACTACTTAAATCAAGTTTTAAATCAGATTGATATAAAAGATGGCAAAAGTTCAGATCAGGGTTATAGAGACTATTTAGAAAATATTAAAGAAAAAGAATTGCATATAGCAGATTTAGGATATTTTGTACCAGCAGCTTTTAAAAAAATAATATCAAAGGAAGGATATTTTATATCAAGATATAAATCAGATACAAATGTATATGATGCAGAAACAGGCGAAAAAATGGATTTGTTAGAATATATAAAAAATAAAGATAAATTTGAAAAAGAAATAATATTAGGTAAAGAAGCAAAGTTGAAGGTAAGAATGGTAGGATTGAAGTTATCAGATGTACAGGCAGAAGCAAGAAGACGCAAGGCTAATAAATTAGCTAAATCTCATGGATATAAATCGTCGAAAAATAATCAAAGATTATTAAATTGGTCAGTATTCATAACCAATCTAAAAGGGGAAGAGCTAGGATTTGAAGATATATTTAAAGTATATAAAATAAGGTGGCAAATAGAATTATTATTCAAATTATATAAAAGTCATATAAACCTTGATAAGGTAAAGAGTAAAGTGAATCAATCGAAAATATTATGTGAATTTTATGCAAAATTAATAGCAATAGTAATATTTCATGGGATAGCTAATTGTGCAGAAATGAATAATCATAAAGAATTTAGCTTAGTTAAAGCAATGATAAATTTCAAAAAGAGAGCAAGAGAAATGGTATTTGTGATACGAAAAAACTGTAGGAGAGAAGTATCAGAATTTATAAAAAGTTTAGTAAATATTTGGGAAAAATTTGCTATTAAAGATAGGTATAGAAAGAAAAGAATATCTACACTTCAAGGCCTGAAATACAGTGTCATACAAGCTTAACTTGACGCGTATGGTTCATTTCAACACTCTCATTTTAAATTACTAAATTTCATCATGAGCAACGGCATTATAGATAAAATCAGTCAAAAACTCTGTTGAATTTTGTGCATAATTACCAATTTTATCTGAATATTCGTTACATCTAGTATATTCTGTTAAAGGCGTGATACACTTTATCGCAAGATCTGCCATTTTACCAATATTTTGGGCATATGGTAAATTTGTGGATGCTAAAAATGTTTCAAATACGTGACTATCCGCAATTAATACTCCTACCTTATAACTTCCGTATAGCAAAGAAAATTTAGAAACATCTTCTACAACATCCTCCAGCTCATCAATTATAAAATTTTTATTTTTCATTTGGTTGTTATTACTAGAACCCTCTAGTCCGAACCAAGAATTTTTCCATATATCAACTTTATCTGCAATATAATCAGACACGTTATTTGCAATAACATAATATACGGTATGGGCCAAGTAGGTAATCGCAGTATGATGAATAATAAATTTGGTATGGAATTTATTTGCACAGTATAGCATTGATAGTTTTATTATATCTTCGGCAGCATCATCAAGTGAATGTTTAAAAAAAAAAGGCAACCCCTCGATAATATCAAATATTGGTCCCATAATACACACCATTTATTATATAAAGGTGCCTACATATCATTTAATTACAAAAATTTCAACTAGATATTCACCTTTATATTGGCAGCTTCATTATTAGCATTTTTTAATGGAATTTAATGGAAATTTTTAATTCCTTGTCGTAGATATTCATAGCCAGTCACAACCGTTAATACCGCTGCGATCCAAATCGATATTTTTCCGATTAAATTAGTATACGGTATACCTGTGGCCTCTTCTCCCAAAAGCAGTATAATTATGGCAATCATTTGAGCAGCCGTCTTAATTTTGGCTAAATGGCTCACAGGCAAACTCACTTTTAATTCTGCTAGATATTCACGCATTCCAGAAACCAGTATTTCTCTACATAAAATAACTAAAGTAGGAAGCACTGGTGCAATACTTCTATCTACCATCATCATAAGAGTTGCCGCAACGAGTAATTTATCTGCGACTGGATCTAAAACTTTACCAAAATTTGACTGAACACTCCATACTCTAGCTAAATACCCATCAAAATAATCCGTAATACTGGCAAATATAAAAATTGCCACAGCAATATAATGTGCAATTTTTGAGTCAATATAAAATGCCGAAACTAAAATTGGTATCAAGATTATTCTCAGAGAGGTTAAAATATTTGGTATATTTTTTTGCATAACTTTACTTAATCACGCCTTATCATTTAATCTATTTATATACTGAAAAATATTCTTTGCCAATTTCTTGTTTATACCTTCAATTTTAGCAATATCTTCTTCACTTGCTAATTTAAGATCATTTAACGAATCAAAATATAAAAGTAAACTCTTTTTTCTTTTTTCACCAATCCCTTGGATCGCATCTAATTCAGATTTCTTACTATTTTTTCTCATTAGATTTCTATGCGATGTCACAGCAAATCTATGGGCTTCATCTCTAATATTTTGTAAAAAAAGCAATGTCTTGTCATTTTTATCGATCTGAAAAGAGGACTTTCCATTTTGATGAAAAAATTCTCTTCCAGAATTTCTATTTACACCTTTTGACATAGCAACTATATTTACATTAGTAATATTTATATTATTAAACTCCTCTGTCACAACGGACAATTGCCCCCTTCCCCCATCAATTATAATTAAATCCGGTAAAGAATTTTTATCTATATTCTTAAATCTGCGCCTAATCACCTCCCTTAACATATGATAATCATCCATGCATTTTTCATCAGCAATTTTATATTTTCTATACTCACTTTTGATAAAACCATCATGCCCTACTACAATCACACACCCTATTGGACTAGAGCCATGATTGTGGCTATTATCATAAACCTCAATTTTTTCAGGTACAAAAGGCAGGTCAAGTTTTTTGGCTATATCTTGAAATATATCAATTTTTGTTAAATATTTTTGGATGTATTTTTTATATGCTTCTTTTGTATTTTCAATTACAAAATTAAGAATATTTTTATCATCTTTATTTTTTGGCAAGACAATTTTGGATTTGGAGATATTTCCAATGGCTTTAGATATAATTTTAAAATCTATATCTTCAATATTACACCAAATTTCACTTGGCGCTGTATTATTTTGATAAAATTGAACAATAAATCTATAAAGTATTTCTTTTTCTGACTCTATTAAATTTCTATCAAAAAAATGACATTTATCTCCGAAATTATGGCCATCCCTGATTATATACACTTGTATGCAATATTTTTGCGACGAAGCTTCTTCATAAAAGATGAATATATCAATGTTTCTGTTTGAAAATCCATGAAAAATATTTTTCGATTGCACGTAATTTAGTAATTTTATTTTATCTCTAATATTAGCTGCCTCTTCATATTGCATTTTACTGCTAAAATCTTCCATCTCTTTGATAAAATCTGAAAAAATTTCCTGTGTCTTTCCTGCTAAAAATTTTTTTAAATTAATGATTGATTTGCTATAGTTTTCTTGATTTATTTTGCTCACACATGGGGCACTGCATCTTTTAATTTGATACATTAAACATGGTCTTTTTCTCGCTGCAAAATAGTAATCGCTGCAATTTCTTATTAAAAATAACTTTTGAAGCTCAATGATAATTTTATCTAGCTTATCAACTGATAAAAAAGGACCAAAATAAATTAAATTATCATTTTTCTTACCTCTAAACTTTTTTAATTTAGGGAATGCATGATTTTTATCTAATACAATATATGGAAAAGTTTTATCATCCTTCAAAGCAATATTGTACTTGGGCTTAATACTCTTTATTAAATCTGCTTCCAGTATTAACGCTTCTATTTCAGATTTGGTAAAAAGGATTTCGATTCTATCTATAAGAGAGACCATCCTTTTCAGCCTATAAGATAGGTTATTAATGTTTGCATATTGAATAACCCTCTTACTTAAGTCCTTTGCCTTGCCTATATAAAGAATCTGATCATCCTTATTAATCATTTTATATACTCCAGGTCTTGAAGCAAGAGTGTTGACACAATCCTTTATAACATTAATACCGCTTTTAATACTTGTGTTTGCCAAATCAATAAAAAAAATAAGTAATTGATAATACTATAAGTTTTTAGTAGAATAAACGAAATAAGTTTATTTTTTATCATGTCTGACGGATCAGGAAGTTATACAACGGGTGGCTCTATAGGTGGAGGCATGCACATTGAAACTACACTCCTTAAGGACCTTAATGTATCCTTTGAAAATCTACAAAAATCAAAAAACCTTGGCTCAGCGATTGAATCCTCTCCTGTTGGAGCTATTTCTAGGTTAGGCAATGCTTTAAAGGGCATGAAAGATGTAGTTTCTATATCGTCTTTGACACCGATGACTGCTATATCCCCCCCCCGTTACACCTCTTGGTGCTGGTGCTAAGATACCAGGCATCATGAGTCGAAAAGGTTAGGACATAGTTACTTATATATGAGCTCTGAAGTTGAATTAATTAAGTCTAGGATTTTACCCTCTGAGATAATTGCAAAAAAAGTTCAGCTTAAAAATAGAGGAGGTGCGGGCTATGTGGGGCTTTGTCCATTTCATAGAGAAAAAACACCCTCTTTTTTTGTCAATGATGATAAGGGTATTTATCATTGTTTCGGATGCAATGCACATGGAGACATCTTTAGCTTTATAATGCAAGATGAAGGAATTCCCTACAAAGAAGCTTTAGAAAAATTGGCTGAGATTGCAGGGGTGCCACTAAAAATAAAGAATAAAAAAGAAATTGAAAAATTTGAAAAAAATAAGATTTTCTTTCAAATATATAAAAAAATAGCTGAATTTTATCAAGAGCAATTATTCAATGATATTGGTAAAAATGCACTAAAATACGTTTTATCCAGAGGGATTAAGTTAGAAATAATAAAGCAGTATAATCTTGGTTTTTCACCTAAAGATCCTTCAATTATAATTAATATCTTAAAAAAAGAATTTTCTGAAAATGACTTATTTGAATCAGGCGTTATTAATAAGAAAAATAATTTTGTTTATGATCCTTTTTATGGGCGCTTAATATTTCCTATTAAAAACAAATCTGGTGAGTATATTGGATTTGGTGGAAGAATATTAGGAGAGGGGGAGCCTAAATATTTAAATTCTGCAGAAAATCCGGTGTTTATAAAGAGTGAGCATCTATATGGGTATAATTATGCAAGAAATAGTATTTATAAAAAGAGCAACGTTTTGGTAGTTGAAGGTTATATGGATGTAATTGCTTTAGCAAATTGTGGTATAACAAATGTAGTAGCGCCACTTGGAGCTAATATAAAATTAAATCAAATCCAGATTTTATGGGATATATGCCAAGAACCAACTATATGTTTTGATACTGACGAAGCAGGGCAAAATGCTGCAAAAAAAATTGCATATGAGAGTTTAAAATCTATATCCCATAATAAATCCCTAAAATTTGTCAAATTAGTAAATGGAAAAGATCCAGATGAAGTTATCAAGAATAAAGGAGTGGAATTTTTTAAGGATTTAATCTCTCAAAGCATAGCGTTATCTGATTATATATTTGACCTAGAATCTAATAAGCATAGCTTAGATACTCCTGAGAAAAAAATTGCACTTAAAATTAGTTTAGAAAAAATTTCAGAAAATATAACTGATCACTCTCTTAAAAAGAGCTATTTACAACATTTCAAAGCCAAATATTACGATCTTACATATAGATTCAGAAAATCAAATTATCCGCAAAATTTTGGATTAGGCTCTTCTAAATTTTTTAAAATTTCAAATGAAGATAGTTCACTTCAAGAAAGCCTCTTTATATTGAGCATTTTATGGAATTATCCGGACTTGCTGAATGATAACAAAATCACAGAGGAATTAATCAACACTACCATATCTAATAAACTTGACAATATTAGAAAAATGTTGTTAGATTTCTCCCTGAGCGATAATAGTGATTTATTGTCATTTTTTAGCAAAAGCATTGCAAATCCGACAGAAAAGAATGAGCTAAGCGAAGTAATTGAGAAACTAATGGGCTTTAAAAGATTTGAATCCCAAATAGAGGCTAAGAAAAACTTATTAAAGGTATTTAATATTAAAAAACTTCGGGTTATTAAAAATGAAATTGAACAATTAAAAAATCAATTACTATCAACAGTTGATGACAAATTAATGAAAAAAATGCTATACCTAAAGGAATATGAAAAGCAACTTAAAGCTGAAATTGCAAATCAATAATTTTACATTACTTTTAACAAAAGAAAAAATTTATAATGACAAACATAAGCATTAAACTTAAAGATTCTAAGCTTCATGATAAATTAAAAGAATACATTAAAATCGGTAAAATATGCTCTGAAGAACTTGATAAGATCATTCCTGAAGATACAAGCCATGCCATTGTTAAAGAAGTAATTTCTTTTCTAAAGGAATCTGGGATAGCGATTATAACCAAAGATGCTAAGCCAACCACATCAGAAAATGATAATGAGGGTGAATTTGAATCTTCTTCAGATAATATTGCAAATAGTATAGGTAATGATGACCCAGTTAGGATGTATCTAAAAGAAATGGGTTATAGATTACTACTGACTAGAGAAGGGGAAGTTGAAGTAGCAAAAAGAATTGAGGAAAGTAGGAAAAAGAAATTATTTTTTTTAATTCAAACGCCTATAGCTCTCAAAGAAATGCAAGATTGGTATGATGACATACTCACTGGCAAAAAACTGCTACGGGAAGTGATAGATATCGATGCAACAGCAAGCAGTGAACAATCTTTTGATGAGGATGGCAATGGAAATCGTGATGACTTTGACAATACTGAAGAAAGCAATGATGACGATGAATTTGATAACGATCATAATTCATCTATTTCAGCTTTAGAGAACGATTTAAAGCCGAAAATCTTAGAAATTTTATTAAAAATATCCGAATACAGCAAAGAACTACTAAAATTTTATCATGACACCAATAAAACAAAAGATGATAGTACCAAAAAAACTCAAGATAAAATTAGACAGAAAACTATTGACGACAAAACTAGTAAAATAGCTGAGTTACTGGATGAAATAAAGCTTGATGATCACTATATCAGTGACATCTTCACCTCACTAAGAGAAATTAACAAGAATATTGTTCAAATTGAAAGCGATATATTTAAAATTGCTGCCCAATCTAAATTTGATAGAGCTCAATTTATCGAGGTATACAATAGTATTAAATTAGATAAAAATTGGATAGATTCTTTGGCAAAAAAAGGTGTAAAATATGCAAAGTTTATAAATGAGAATTTGGCATTTTTTCAAAGGACAGAGCAAAAATTTCAAAAAATTGAAACAAAATCTGGATTGTCAATCTTTGAGTTTAAATTAATTTTTCGGAACATACAAAGATGGGAAAGAGAAGTTACAAGGGCCAAGAAAGATATGATAGAAGCAAATTTAAGGTTGGTAATTTCAATTGCTAAAAAATATGCAAATCGCGGATTACAGTTTCTTGATTTGATACAAGAAGGAAATATTGGTCTCATGAAGGCGGTTGATAAATTCGAATATCGTAGAGGATATAAATTTTCAACCTATGCAACATGGTGGATTAGACAAGCTATAACTCGATCAATTGCTGATCAAGCTAGAACAATTCGGATACCAGTGCATATGATTGAAACAATCAATAAAATAATCCGCACATCTAAGCAATTAGCCCATGATTTAGGAAGGGATCCAACATCTGAAGAAATTGCAGAACAACTTTCAATTCCCGTTGATAAAGTGAGGAAAGTATTAAAAATTTCTAAGGAACCCATGAGTTTGGAAAATCCTATTGGAGATGATGAGGGAAGCATGCTAGGTGATTTTATTGAAGATACAAATGCCATTAAACCAATTGATTCTGCTGTGCACTCAAATCTAAGGGATACAACGACCAAAGTGCTAGCAACCTTAACTCCAAGAGAAGAAAGGGTTTTGAGAATGAGATTTGGTATCAGCATGGAAACTGACCATACATTAGAAGAAGTTGGCAAACAATTTGACGTAACAAGAGAAAGGATAAGGCAAATAGAAGCTAAGGCATTAAGAAAATTAAGGCACAAAACTAGATCTAAAAAACTAGATAGTTTTATGTAAAAAGTTGAATGGATCCTTCAATAAATTTTTTATAAAATTGTCATTCCGTTTGATGGAATAATAGATACCGTTTTTGTTAATATACATATTATGTCTTGCCCCTGGGGTGAAAGTTAACAAAATTTTTCACTAAGTGATTCATATCAATTTTTGTATACCTTTGAGTTGTAGATAAATTTTTATGACCTAATAATTCTTGAATAGTTCTTAGATCCCCCTCAGAACTAGCCAGTAAATGCGTTGCAAAACTGTGTCTTAAAGAATGCGGTGTTGTGAAGTTAGGCAAGCATAGCTCTATTCTTAATTTTCTTATAGTTTTTCGAAAAACATCTGGATTCAGCTTCTCTCCTTTTTCTCCAAAAAATAAAAAACTATCACTTTGAAACTTATAAGGACAATGAGAAATATAGCTTTTTACTTGCTCTTGTATTATTGGAAGTAAGTGCAACTCCCTTTCTTTATTGCCTTTTCCCGCAACAATTACCCTACTAAATTCATCATAAAAATTATTCACCTTAAGGTTTAGTGCCTCACTAATCCTCATTCCACACCCATAAAGTAAATATGCAATTGCCTTATTTCTTTGCCCTACCCAAAGATTACTGCTAATTTTCTCTATGGCATTCATTATGTCAATTGCTGATTTTACTGGCAATGCCCTTGGCAAAGGCTTATTTATTTTAACAATCTTTATGTAATTTATACTTTGATTTTCTATTTTATATTGATCTTTTAAAAATTTATAAAAATTCTTTAATGATGATATTGTCCTATTGTTAGAGATACTCGCTATATCACTTCTTTTTCTAAAAGCAAGCCAAGCTCTGAAGTCATGTACTTCTAATTTATCCAATAATTCAAGCGATATTGATTCTCCATGATGAGTAAAAATAAACTGCAAAAAATAATATATATCTGTAATATATGCATTAATTGTATTTTGAGAATAATGAAGATTTTTATCAAGATAAGTAATCCAATTATTTAAAGACTCCTGAACCTTCTTATTTATTCGTATACTCTCCATTCAATCCTATAATCATGTGGTAATGTGTATATGCATACCCACCTTATTTAAAATGTTAAACAAAAGCAAATAACTAGTGAACATAAATACTTAGTTTATCTTCTAAAATTTTTAAAAAGCTTTGTAAAGTCTTTAAAGACTCTTGATAAGATTTAAATTATCTGATAAAAGTCTAAGTGGATGGATGGCCGAGCGGTTTAAGGTACCGGTCTTGAAAACCGGCGTGCGTTAACGCGTACCGTGGGTTCGAATCCCACTCCATCCGCCATTTTTTATTTCTCGAAAAGTTTTTGCTGGATTTTCTGGGTTTAAGAAGACACCTCAAAACCCCAGTATTCATAGGCTTTAGCGCCTTTCAGTCACGCAACACATGCGTACCTAGAGAATCCTAAAATCACCAAAAATACCTCAAAATCTCCCTTTTTACTCTCCGTTTCTCCGTTACATGCGAACGTCGGTGCCGAAGGTGCGCATCTATCAAACCCTTGATTTTACTGAGTTTTTGCAATTTCGGGGTTTTGAGATTAGTTTTTGAAAAGTGGTATGCGGTGTACTCAGAGTGAGAATATTTTACTTTTGATCTGCATTATTCAGGTTATTAAAGCATTCAAGCAGCAAGCTTTCTAGCTGTACCTTATGCTCATCATTCATTGTAGAAAGCATACGTGTTTCCACAACCCTTATGATTTCATGAGCTGATGATACGATTTTCTGCCCCTTTTTGGTAAGCTCAAGCAGCAAAATCCTGCCATGCGAGTTAGAGCTTTTTCTCTTGATAAGTCCACGGCTCACCGTTTCATGACTTAATTCAATTCCTCTATACAATAGCTGTTCTTTTACATCTCTATAGCTATTGTTAAATCTGTGGTATAACCATACTACATGACTAATAACTGATACTGGAAATCTGTAACCTTTCGGAGCTTTTCTAATACTCATATTTTCTTTGATTTTATCATCATATTTCTTGCATAACCTTACTCAATATTTTATTTCTTTGCAAGAACTCTTCATTAACTTGACGGTGCCTTTTTTTGCATTAAAATCTTATCTTCACCAGAGTAAAAAAAGAAACACCCAGAATAGTCTATTCCCATGTATTTACACGTTTGGCTAAATGCAAGTTCAAAGCCCTCAGGTAAAGAAGTTGTATAAGAAGCTAAGACAGATAATTTTTTGCCCCTAAGCAATCTGCCGGTTTCTTTCTCCCATTATATCTCTAATTCATTTTTACTCCACTTTTATTTTACAATGCCTCTAGATTTGGAGACATGTTCTTTATGTTCAAGATGGTTGGAAATTTATCCACCTATTCCTAATATTATATTTGATATCTATCTTAACAACTAGTATAATTAGCGATTTTAATGCGTGGGGATCAATAGAAGATAGATATTTTTTATAAAATTCCACCTCTTATTATCATAGTGAATATCAAGAAGTGGCGTAAATTTTAATATAAATTAATAATCTTATGACGTATCACGTGCAAGAGTTTTTATCACTTACTCATAAAGGTATTCGTAATAAAGTAGGAGATACCTTTGGTAGAGAAGGTGAAAAAATATTTGATAGTGCAGTAGTATCAATAACTAGTGATGTGGCTGCTAATTTTGTTTTATGGGCTTTTGGCTTTGGTCCTGCTTATTATGGATTGAAATGCGCAGGTTTCACATTTTTTAGTGCCACCTTTAAATATTATATTAAAGGAAAAATAAATGAGCATTTTTATAATAATTATTATTTAAAGCATTTGACAGCAGGAGCTGTTGGAGGCGGATCTTATTATGGTTTTAATTATTTATTTAAAGTGAAAATGGATGAAAATATAGCATTTAATTATAAAGATCTAATAAATAAGGCAGTTCATGGAATTATAAATAATGCTATCTGGGAATTTTCTTCAGAAACTCTAAAAACTATAAAAAAACAAGATGAGTGGGGAAAATATACTAATACAATATTCTTCATAGAAGCAGTAGATTGTATTAATTGGGATAGAACAATAAATATAAAATGTCTAAAAAAGCAACCTCTAGGTGCTGTGAGTAGAGGAATAGGAGCGTATACTCGTGAAAAATTATTCTCAAACTCCATTCACAAAAAATCAGAAGAAGGCAGCATTTTTTATGACAGCCAAGAAGATTTGAACTTAGAGGCAAGTATTGATGAGCAATTAAAGTCAGTAGATATTGATGAATATCAGCATCTAGATTTATAAAGTTGCTGCTCAATAGTTTTTAGATGTTTATCTATTGAGCCTTTTTGAAGTATGTTTTTTATAGCAAAATTTCTATCTATAATACCCCTTTCATTTAATCCGGATAATGTTAGAAGGTAGTTTTCATAAGTTCGTACATAGTTTTACCAATATCGGCAGGTGACATTGAAACGGTTATGCCTGCACTTTTCATAGCTTCAATTTTTGCTTCTGCAGTGTCGTCGCCTCCAGAAACTATAGCGCCAGCATGACCCATCCTTTTGCCAGGGGGAGCAGTCTTGCCTGCGATAAATCCAACGGTTGGTTTTTTTATTTTGTAATTTTTAATAAATTCTGCTGCTTCTACTTCTGCAGCTCCGCCAATTTCTCCAATAACTACGATTGCTGAAGTTTCATCATCATGCAAGAATAGCTCAAGCGCATCGATAAAGCTAGTTCCATTGATTGGGTCGCCACCAATCCCAATACATGTAGATTGGCCAAGACCAAGAGTAGATGTCTGGTGAACTGCTTCGTAGGTTAATGTTCCAGATTTTGAAATAATTCCAATGTTACCTTTTTTGTGAATATAGCCTGGCATAATTCCTATTTTGCATTCATCAGGAGTTATGATACCAGGACAATTAGGTCCAATAAGCCTAGTCTTAGAATTTGCCAAAGCTTTCTTAACTTTTAGCATATCAAGCACTGGAATGCCTTCTGTAATACATACAGCAAGCTCAAGTTTTGCATCAATGGCTTCTAAGATTGAATCTGCAGCAAACGGCGGCGGCACATATATTACTGATGCGTTTGCATTAGTTTTGTGCACTGCCTCCTCAACAGTATTAAAAACAGGAAGTCCTAAATGCGTAGTTCCGCCTTTGCCTGGGGTTACTCCACCAACCATTTTTGTGCCGTATTCAATGGCTTGTTCAGAATGAAAAGTTCCTTGGGAACCTGTAAAACCTTGACAGATAACTTTAGTTTGTGAATTTATTAGAATCGACATATCTACTCCTTAATTTAACTTACTGCACTTACAATTTTTTTAGCAGCATCTTCTAAATCATTTGCTGCTTCAAGTTTTAAACCTGATTCTTTCAATATTTTTTTACCCATTTCAGAGTTTGTTCCTTCAAGTCTCACAACAACTGGAACATTTATTTTTACTTCCTTTGCTGCTGTAACAATTCCATTTGCAATAATGTCGCATTTCATAATACCACCAAAGATATTAACCAATATTCCTTTGACATTATTATCAGACAATATAATTTTGAAGGCTTCTGTTACTTTTTCTGTTGTTGCTCCACCACCTACATCCAGAAAATTTGCAGGTTCCTTGCCAAAAAGCTTAATGATATCCATCGTTGCCATTGCAAGACCTGCACCATTTACCATGCACCCAATTGAGCCATCCATTTTGACATAACTTAAGTCATACTTTTTTGCCTCCACTTCTTGTGGGTCTTCCTCACTAATGTCCCTCATAGCTTCTATGTCCGGATGCCTGTAAAGAGCGTTGTCATCAAAATTGAATTTAGCATCAAGTGGGATAAATTTTGAATCCTCTGTTTCGATCAAAGGGTTTATCTCAATCTGACTTGCATCTGTATCAATAAATGAATTATATAGCGCCCTAACAACTTTTGCAAAGTTCTTAAGCTGAATTTTATCAAGTCCCATTCCAAAACCAAGTTTGGCAATATGAAAATTTTGCAAACCAATTGTGAAATCTACTTGCGCTGTAATTATCTTTTCGGGGGTTTTTTTAGCAACTTCCTCAATTTCCATGCCACCTTCTGTAGACGCTGCAATTGTGATACAGCTGTTGTCTCTATCGAGTACAACAGATAGGTAATATTCCTTTTTTATGTCACTACCAGCTTCGACATAAATTTTACTAACTATTTTTCCTTCAGCTCCTGTTTGAGGTGTAACTAGCTTCATTCCTATTATTTTAGAAGCTACATCTCTGACTTCATCAAGTGTTTTGGCAAGCTTCACTCCGCCAGCTTTGCCTCTTCCACCTGCATGCACCTGAGCTTTTACTACCCAAACTTTAGATTTTATCTTTGATGCTGCTTCAACAGCTTCATCGGCATTTAATGCTAATATACCTTCAGGTAATTCAAGACCATATTTCCTCAAAATCTCTTTTGCCTGGTACTCGTGAATATTCATAGCTTAATAATTATAATAATTTAGTTCAGATAGTAGTTAATTAGTTGCAAGTTGTAAACCAAATGTTACAGCTTTTTTTTATCTTTGTATTTTTAAATCAATATTATTCTGAAAAGGTTTTAATTGAAATACGTGCAATATCGCTAATAAATGATCAAATATATCTGCTTGTATTCCTTCATACTCTACCCAATTAGTAGTATTTGTAAATATATATAATTGAATTGGCAAGCCATTTTCTGTGGGCTCCAAATGTCTTATTAAAAAAGTATATTTGAAATGTATATCTGTCCTGCTTCTTAGATAATGTTCTATATATGCTCTAAATAAACCTATATTAGTTTGCCTTCTTTCTCCTAAATAAGCTTCATCAGATCCAAATTGTTTATTATATAATAATATATCATTTTCTTTTTTTTCTATGTGTTCCTTAAGGAACTTTATCTTCTTCAATTTAATTAGTAACTCTTCATCGCAAAATTTTATTGTATCCATATCAATTTTAATTGATCTTTTTATACGCCTCCCTCCTGACTCTTTCATACCACGCCAATTTTTCATACTACTGCTTATCAAAGAGTAAGTTGGAACTGTTACGATTGTTTTATCAAAATTTTGTATTTTTACTGTACTAATATTTACTTCTAGCACATCTCCATCAGCTCCCATTGATGGAAGCACAATCCAATCTCCAACTCTAACCATGTCATAGAGAGTTACTTGAATACTGGCAATAAGCCCTAAAATTGAATCCTTGAAGATTAACATAAGCACAGCAGATATTGCGCCCAAACCTGTTAATAAAAATAAAGGTGATTTATCTAATATTATGGATGTTGATAATATAATCGCTAAACTTGATAATAAAATTTTAATTAATTGTATATACCCTCTAATAGAGTATCTCTTTGATATGGGCGATCTTAAATAAAATTCATGAGTGGTATTTATTAATCCGAATAAAAACCATAAGAAGGTAAATAAAATATATTGAGATGCTAAAATATTTACAGCTTTGAAAACACCGAGTAATTTTACAGAATTTGGGGATATATTATTTGTCAAAAAATAAATAAAAATACCAGGCCCAAGATGAGACAGTCTTCTATATAAATTATGATCTACAATATATTGAAAAAAATCTGACTTAGTCTTTGTAGAAAGCTTCGCTATGAAACGTACTATGTAAGCTTTTAGCACATAATTGATAATTAATGCTGAAATTAGTATTAATAGTATGAATGTAATTTCTGCTAGGTAGGAAGAGGTTAGTTTATTGAAATTAAGTAATATAAAGGTTTCTTTTATAGTAGATAGCATAAAGCTATGTATTTTTATCTCTTAAGTTTGGCTTAAATTACCACAAGCCATTTCTATTTTAAAGAGATTAAAAAATTTTATTAATTAGAAGTTTGAGTATATGTTAAGACCTTTTTAATTATTTCATTCCCTTCATAATTTACTAAAGTTAATATCATTTGCTTAACTGTTTCCTTAGGTTCTGCTTCCCATGTATGCATATAGCTCCAGTCCATTCTTTTTTCATCAGTTGCAGAAAAAGAAGCATGCTTTAGAACTAAATTATCGCACCTGGACATTCCTTGCTTATGGAATAGACGCAATATGTCGGAACTAGCAGCAAATGCTGGTAGTGCGCTTGCAAATAGCGCTATGAACAATACAATCATTGCTTTTCTTGTCATATATCATTCCATATTAATTTTATTCACTACACCACAGGTTATACTTCGTTACCAAATATGCATAGGAGCGACTGATTTAAATGTTACAGCTCTTTTTATATAACCGATCATTTCAGTTATCACCTCAACGTTACCCCACAAAATCCTCACTTATTTCACTAAATCCAATGTGGCAACCTAATGCTAACTTCACATCGAAATCATCACTAACTCTATCTAATAATTTTTCAGTCACTTCCTCCACATGATACCTATAACTTAAATTTAACATATGCATATATTTGATAGAATCTAATGTCTTTTCAATGACAGATAATGATTTGTCAATGCATTCACTATCTTCATTTCCACAATATTTGAGAATAAAATTTTCCTGAATACTTTGTACATATGATAAATCTATTTTTTCTTCTATCAGATCTTCCAATTTTTCAATGCAGGAAAACATCTTAATATTGCCATCCTTATCTTTCTTGGCATATGAAGGAGATGGTTTATCAGGCCAATATCCTTTTATATAAAGATACGCAATGTTATCAAGCTCTAAAATATCACTTGCATCCAAATCTGCTCTTTTTGATAAATTTGCTAAATAGCTATTACTTATTTCTCTCCCATTGTTAATTTTAATAATCTCATTGTTTTTGCTTCTATATTCTGAGATTGTTAGCATTTCTGATCCATTTGGCAAAATTTCTATACTATCAGCAAGTGCTTTCTGACCGTAGCAAGCAGTTAGGAGTACTTTAAGAGGTGTATCTTCAAAATTTTTAGTTAAGTCTTTCAAATATTCAAAAGTTCTAACGCCCATGCCATCCCTTTCAACTGTATGTTTTCCACTTTTTCCTCCAATACCACCGTGCATCTGAAGTATCAATAAATCTGAGAAATATAAATCAATTGATTGTTCTAAGAGATAAGAGTAATAATCAAATAAATAATTTTTTAAGCATAGATCTTTTTCATTTCTATGATCAATAGCAGTGATATTAACTCCCTTCTTTAGGTATGTATTAATAGGGGTATAATTATAATTAAATGCACCATTATGATCTTCACCTGTTACAATCATGATTGATTTGTTTGCTTCCCTATTGACATAGTGCTTATAAGAGCTATTTCTAGAAAAAATATTCGTTCCTTCAGGTAAGTATTTATTTATATCAATTGAATCTAGTAATTTTCTTGCAGGAATATCTACCTCTTTTTGAAATAAATGATATGAAAGTGGAAAACCGTTTTCATCCTTTGCGTTTAAAATCTCATCTTGAGAAAAATGGGATAAATTTTCAAAATCCACCATTTTCATTTTAAGCAACAACTTAGAAAAAAGAATTTTTATTTCCTTTGAAATTAAATTTTGCGGACTTTGGGATAGATTTTTAAGTAGATATTTAATTTCTGACTCACTGTAGTGATACGTTAGATATTTTTTTAATACAGTATCTATTTTAAATTCATTTTTAGATTTCAATGCCGATACAATTATTTTAAATCCATAGAGTTCTTTCTCTGAAAATTTATCCCAAACTATATTGAAATATTCTATATTATCTGATTTTATTGCAGTATCAATTAAGCTACTAATATCCCAGGTATCTAAAGTTTCACCACAAATTGATATTATCTGCTCTAATAATGTTCCATCATTGATATCGATTGCATATTTTATAATTTCATTACCATATAATCTGCTAATTTTATTAAATACAACTGAAGTGATGAACTTTATTATTTGAAGTTCCTGAGATGCAATAGCTTTTTCAAGCAGCTTGTTTAGATAATAATTACCCAAGGAAGCATTGCTTTTTATTATGTTTATGAGTTGATTGGTTGCTAAATTTAGTAATTTAGTATTTTTAGCATCAATTAATTCTTCCATTAACTTGTTTGCATAATAACTACTATCTAAGTTGAAATTGTTTGATAACTTATCTAAAACAAATTCAAACACTTTATCATCATTAAGCTCCATTGCTTGTTTAATTACCGCATATGCATCTGAGCTATCAAGTTTACTTGCAAAAGTTGAAATTAATAATTGGAAGAGCTGAATATTCTTTTTTTCTATAAATTCTAATATTAATTTGTTTGCAGCATAGCCTTCTATTTGATCACCTAACTTATCTAAAACAAATTCAAATACCTTATTATTATCAAGCTCAATTGTTTGTTTGATTATTTTATATACATGGTAATCAGCTAATTTCTCTCTAAAAGTTATAACTGTGGCTTCTAATATTGACTCACTTTCGAATTCAATTGCTAATTTTATTAATTCGGAAGAATAATACTCTCCCATACTTTCATCCCTCTTTATTATATCAGCTAATTTTTCAAGCGCACTATGGTGCAATTTGACATCTCCTAGAAAAATACTATCTTCTAGTAATCTAACCGCTTCATATGCTGAGAAGTTTAAGCAAGGCAACTCAATAATTTTTACTATTTCAAAATATTTATTTTTAAAATACTTCGTATCACCTCAATTGATTTTGATTCTTAAGCGTATTATACCTATGGATTGTTACAATTGAGTTAAGGAAATAGTAAATTTATTATTTTATTGGAGAACTGTACCATAATATGCTAATGTGGTTTTGAATTGAATACATAGTTTAGTACGTTTATGGCGATTGAAATTTTAATGCCAGCATTGTCCCCTACAATGAAGGAGGGGAATCTAGCTAAATGGCTTAAAAAGGAAGGTGACCTAGTTGAGGCAGGGGAAATTATAGCTGAAATAGAAACAGATAAGGCTATAATGGAAGTTGAAGCAGTTGATGAGGGTGTTATAGCAAAAATATTAGTTGCTGAGGGAACAAAAAATGTCAAGGTTAATGACTTAATTGCAATTATCGCTGAAGAAGGGGAAAATAGGCAGGATGCTATAGACCAAATTCAAAATGCTGCTGTCAAAGATGAGAGTATTGCTCAAGATGTAAAAGTAGAAAAATCTGAAGAGGTTAGCGCTGAGAACGTTACAGAAGCTCCTAATCAAGACAAAACAATAAGTCAGGCAGAGGGCGAGTCAAATAGGGTTTTTGCATCCCCTTTAGCAAGAAGAATTGCGAAGCAAGAGAATATTAATATAAGTGATATTCAAGGTTCTGGACCAAGGGGAAGAATAATTAAATCAGATGTGGAAAATTCCATTTCACAAAGTCAAAATCTTTCATCTAATTTTATATCAAATCGCGATATAGAAATGCCAATAACTCACATGAGAAAGATTATTGCTGAAAGATTGGTTGAATCAAAACAACAAGTTCCTCATTTTTATTTAGATATAGAGTGTATAGTGGATAAGCTTTTGGATGTTAGAGCAGATATTAATTCTTCTGCCACACTTTGCGAAAATGGAAAGCCTGAATTTAAAATTTCTATTAATGACATGCTGATTAAAGCTTCTGCATTAGCGTTATTCAAAAATCCAAAGGTAAATTCTGCTTGGTATGGGGATAAAATAATCCAATTTGGTAATGTGGATATTTCTGTTGCTGTAGCGATCGATGATGGCTTGATGACTCCTATAGTGAAAAATGCAAATCAAAAAAGTTTGATTCAAATATCGAGTGAAGTTAAGGATCTTGTTAAAAAAGCTAAATCTCAAAAACTTAAGCCTGAGGAGTATCAAGGTGGAGGCTTTAGCATATCAAATCTTGGAATGTATTCCATTAAGTCTTTCTATGCTATAATCAACCCACCACAATCATGTATTTTATCAATAGGAAATACCAGGACAATCCCTATGTATGATAAAAATGACAATTTAGAGAAAAAACAAATTATGAATGTCTCATTATCCTGTGATCATAGAGTTGTTGATGGAGCAACTGCTGCAATTTTCTTAAGTACATTCAAGCAATTTGTTGAAAATCCATCATTAATGCTTTGTTACTAAACTTAATTTTAGGAAAGATATATGCAAGATTTTGAATATGATGTTTTAGTCCTTGGATCAGGTCCAGGAGGCTATGTTGCTGCAATTAAAGCATCTCAATTGGGTTTAAAGACTGCTATTATTGAAAAAGAAAATTTGGGAGGAATTTGTCTTAATTGGGGTTGTATTCCAACAAAAGCGCTGCTTCGTACAGCAGAGATATTGCACTATATAAAAAATTCTGAGGAATTTGGTATAAAGTGTGAGGGGTATAAAGTTGATTTTAAAAAGGTCATTGCAAGATCAAGGGAAGTGTCAAATAAGCTTTCAAATGGAATTAAACATTTGCTCAATAAAAACAAAATTTCAATTATTGAGGGATACGGAAAATTTTTAGATAAAAATTGTATTGAAGTAACAAAAGACAGTAAATCTTTTAAAGTAACAGGAAAGAATATTATCATCGCAACAGGAGCGAAAGCAAAATTTTTAAAAGGATTATCGCCAGAAGATAGTGAAATGATAATGGGGTATAGGCAAGCATTAATGCCTAATAAATTGCCGCAAAAGCTTTTAGTAATTGGTAGTGGAGCTATAGGAGTTGAATTTGCGAGTTTTTACAATGCTATGGGATCAGATGTCACAATTCTTGAAGTAGCAGATAGAATTTTAGTCAATGAAGATAAAGAAATTTCAGAATTTGCTCAAAAATCATTTGAAAATCAAGGAATTAAAATTTTCACATCTGCTGAAATCAAAAAATTTTCCATTAACAAGAGAGATATTAATTTTGAAATTAAATGTAAGTCAAAGGATGTCAGTGCTTCATATGATGCGGTGATTTCTGCAGTAGGGGTTAGTGCAAATATTGAAGATATTGGCTTAGAAAAAATAAATGTAAATGTCTCAGATAGAAGATATATAATCACTAATGAATATTTGCAAACTAATGAAAAAAATATTTATGCAATTGGAGATGTTGTTGCTCCGCCTTGGCTTGCACATAAAGCGAGCCACGAAGGTATTTTAAGCGCAGAGGTTATTGCAGGTAAAAAGCCTAAGCCAATAAATCCCTTAAATATTCCAGGATGCACATATTGTCACCCTCAAATTGCAAGCGTTGGATTGACTCAGGCAAAGGCACAAAGTGAGTATGGAAAAGACAATATTAATGTTGGAAATTTTCCTTTAATGGCAAATGGTAAAGCTTTGGCGTTGGGTGATGCTAATGGATTCATTAAAACAATATTTCACAAAAAAACAGGAGAGTTGTTGGGTGCGCATATGATTGGACCAGAGGTAACGGAAATAATATATGGTCTTGTTTTAACTAAACAACTTGAAGGAACTGAGCTAGATTTAATGAACACTATATTCCCACATCCTACAATATCAGAAGCAATACATGAGTCAGTTTTAAACGCTTTTGGAAAAAGTATTCATATTTAATTACAATTCTTTATGTAGATTGAACAATAGTTAACTACTTTTGGAGTTTTTTGTTAAATAAGTAAGTTGCTAAAATAAATAATATGAAATTAAAAACCACGATAATAATAAAGGATAAATAATTGAATTCACCTATACCTAATAAGCTATGTCTAAAAATACCAATGAAGTGGTATATAGGGTTGACTTTTGTGATAATTTGCCAAAAATTTGGAAGCATTTCAATAGTAAAGAATACTCCACCTAAATAAACCATGGGAGTTAAAATAAATGAAGGGAACCACATGATATCATCAAATGTCTTAGAGAAAATTGCATTAATGATTCCTGCTATAGAAAAGAAAAAGGACATTAGTAATGCTATAGAAAAGCACATAAAGTTTGAATAAATGTCTACTGTTTCAAAGCAAAGTGCTGTAATAAGTATCATACAACCATTTATCATTCCTCGAAAAAGCCCCCCAAAGGTATATCCTAGGATAATAATCCACGTTGGTAGTGGTGAAACCAAAAGTTCTTCAACATTTTTTTGAAATTTCATACTAAAGAAAGATGAGGATGTGCTGCTGTATGAATTAATGATAATTGCCATCGCTACAAGCCCAGGGATTAAATATTGGCTATAAGAAATTTCTTGTCCATCAACAGTTATGAATCGATTTTTAAATAAAATTTCACCAAAAATTATAAAATAAAGGCTGGTTGTAATAATTGGTGGAATCAGTGTTTGTGGCCATATACGCAATATTCTTATAATTTCCTTTCTAAGTATTGTTTTAAAGCCAATGAAATTCATCTGTAAATTCATAAATTTACTCCACTAAGTTCAAAAATAATTCTTCTAACCTATTATTTATAGGTTGGATATTGACTATTTTGCCACCACAATTAAGGATATTTTCAATACTATTTGAAAGTGAATTTTCCAAATCAATAGAAATTTCGAATAAAGAATCTGAAAGTTGAGAGATTGTTTTACCCTTAATAATGAGGTTTTCCTTATGCTCTATCTCAACTAAATATTTTTGTTTCGGACACTGATTTAAAATTTTTCTCAATGAATCATAAATTATTATTTTGCCCTCAGAAATAATAGCCAGGCTATCGCACAGTCTTTCCGCCTCATCAAAATAATGAGTTGTAAGAATGATGGTTTTGCCTTCACTATTTAAATCCTGCATAATTTTCCATATTTTTTGCCTAACCTCAGCATCAACTCCTGCTGTAGGCTCATCAAAAAATATTATTTCTGGTTCATGCATTAGTGCTCTTGCAATCATTAGTCGTCTTTTCATGCCACCAGATAGTGTAATAACAGCTTGGTTTCTTTTTTCCCATAAATCCAAATCTTTTAAGTGTTTCTCTGCTCTTTTAGTTGCTATATCTATACCTACGCCAAAATATCCGGCTTGAGTAATTAAGACTTGTATTACTTTTTCAAAAACAGAAAGATTAATTTCTTGGGGAACAATACCCACCCTTAATTTTGCAGAGGCATTATTATTATCCAAATCTTTGCCATCCATTATTATTTTGCCGGTAGATTTTTTTGTTAATGAGGATAATATTTCAACAAAAGTAGTTTTACCAGCTCCATTTTTGCCAAGTAAAGCTAGAAATTGACCTTTTTTAACTTTTAAATTTATTTCTTTGAGTGCTTGATATCCATTTTTATAGGTTTTTGACAGTCCATGAATTTCAATAGAATACATTGTACAAATCTCTTATTATTATTTTTTCAAATCAGAAACAAAGCTTTTTACCTTAGCAAAGAAACCTTCTGATTTTGGATTTGCTCCAGATTGATTGATTGCATCAAATTCTTCTAATAATTCTTTTTGTTTTGGTGTAATTTTTATAGGTAATTCAACATTAACATGTACATAAATATCACCATATCTAGTTGAATTCATGATTGGCATACCTTTTTGTTGCATTCTTAATTTTGTTCCAAACTGAGTACCACTAGGAATGTTAACTTTTGCTATATTTCCATCTATAGTTGGAATTTCAATAAATCCTCCAAGAACAGCTGTAGCCATTTTTACTGGGACACTGCAGTGTAAATTTTCATTGTCCCTTTGATAAAATTCATGAGATTTTACAGAAACATATATATACAAATCTCCTGCTTGGGCGCCACGAATTCCGGCTTCCCCTTCATTTGCAACTCTAATTTTAGCTCCATCATTTATACCTTTTGGTATGTGAACGGACAAACCCCTCTCTTTTTCATATCTACCTTCACCCCTGCATTTGCCACAGGGATCTTTGATTGTTACTCCGGAACCAGAACAACTTGTACAAGCTTTTTCTATCATAAAAAAACCTTGCTGGTATCTTACTTTGCCTAAGCCATTACATGTAGTACAGGTAGTTGTGCCAGTTTTTGCTTTTGTTCCTTTCCCAGCGCATTCATCGCACTTAGTTGCAGCTCTAAATTTAATATTTCTATTTATGCCTTTGTATGCATTTTCTAAAGTGATTTCCGTATTATACCTTAAGTCTGCACCCCTAAATTGGCTTTCTCTTTTTGCTTTAGAAGCATTTGCGCCTCTTCCCATGAAGTCGCCAAATATATCTCCAAAGACATCTGCAAAATCTTCAAATCCCTCACCAGATCGAGAACTAAAGCCGCCTGCACCATTGTTAACTCCTGCACTTCCATATCTATCATACGCAGCTCTTTTTTGATCGTCTTTTAAAACTTCATACGCTTCGTTAAGTTCCTTAAATTTTTTCTCAGATTCCTTGTTACCCTGGTTTTTATCAGGATGATGTTTCATAGCCAACTTCCTAAAGGCTTTTTTTATTTCATCGGGAGCTGCATCTTTATTTACTCCTAGAGTCTTATAGTAATCTTTTTCTGCCATTTATTATTTTTATTTAATTGCAATTTAGAAACATTAATAATACCCAATTAAAATAGTACAGAATTTTCTTATATCAAGAGGTATCACAGTTTTATGTTAAGAATGTAAAAATTTATGCGGGAAATGGTTTTTTAGAAGTTGTGTTTTTCTTATTTTTTAGTATAGTGTAGCTAAACATCTTTTCAGTTTTTCATTATGGCTAAATCTTATAAAATGGCAGTTCTAATTGTAACTGCACTAATTATTGCTTCAATAATTTTCTTTGTATCCAAATTGCAAAAGAGTACAAACAGTGTGGAGAGTGATGCTTTGAAAGTTGGTGTAAGTCCTGATTATCCACCTTTTGAATATACAAAAAATGGAGAAATTGTAGGTTTTGATATTGATTTTATTCATGAACTTGGAGAAAAAATGAATAAAAAAATTGAAATTAGAGAAATGGAATTTTCCTCACTTATTCCTTCATTAAACTCTGGTAAAGTTGATGTCATTGTATCTAGTATTTCTAAGAATTCTGAAAGAATAGATAATGTTAGCTTTTCAGATCCATATTATACCAGTGCATTTGCTATTATCATGATGAAAGATAATGATGCAAAAACATTAGATGATTTTCCTAAAGATGCTAAGATAGGTGTGCAAACCGGCACTACAATGGAGAGTTTTGCTAACGATTATAATGACTCTTCTGATAAATCGCTTAAAATTGTTTCCATGGGTTCAAATTTTCTTCTGATAGAAAAGCTTAAACTTGGAGAAATTGATGCTTTGATTGTAGAGGATGCTCAGGCTCCAAGCTTTATCAAGAATATATCAGAACTTAAATCTGAACATATAGGGGATGATGTTTATATTGATGAAGAGGAAAATAGCTACGTTATTGGAGTTAAAAAAGGCTCTAGTCTTGTGGATGAACTAAACAAAGGCATAGAAAGTTTAAATGCTGATGGCAAAATTGAATTGCTTCTGAAGAAGTGGGGTTTGAGATAAGTAAATGGGATTTAGATGCGGGATTGTTGGATTGCCTAATGTAGGCAAATCTACTTTATTTAATGCTTTAACTAGTAGTCAACAAGCAAGTGCAGCAAACTATCCATTTTGTACTATTGAGCCTAATAATGGCTTGGTTCTAGTACCAGATGAAAGGCTAGAGAAATTATCTAATATTGCTGGATCTAAAAAAACGATATCTGCACAAATAGAGTTTGTTGACATTGCAGGGATTGTTAAAGGGGCAAGTAAAGGAGAGGGTTTAGGTAACAAATTTTTATCTCATATTAGAAATGTAGATTCCATAGTTTATATGGTAAGATGTTTTGATGATGGTGATATTACACATGTTGAGGGTAGTGTGGATCCAATCAGAGATACTGAAATTATAGAAACAGAATTAATTCTAGCAGATATAGAAAGTCTCAGTAAACAACTAAAAGCTATTGAAAAAAAAGCAAAACAAGATAAATCACTAGCTGAGACAGTATTATTGATCAATCAAATACTTCAGATTCTTGATTCAGGCAAGCCTGCGAGAATGTTTATGAATGAAAGTAATGAGGAAAAAGTTAAAACTTTAAATTTATTAACTTCTAAGCCGTTTTTTTACATATGTAATGTTGAGGAGGATTTTGTTTTAAAGGGTAACGAATTTTCAAAACTTATTGAACAAAAAGCTGCCAAACAGAATACAATTAGTATTAATATATCAGCGAAGATTGAGGAAGAAATCTCTAATCTAAACGATGATACTGAGCAAAAGGAATTTTTAAAAGAATTAGGTCTTGATGAAAGCGGTTTAAACAAAGTGATTAAAGCTGGCTATAAAATCCTTAGTCTAAACACATATTTTACTGTGGGACCACAAGAAACAAGAGCTTGGACTTTCAAAAAAAATACTACAGCTCAAAAAGCAGCTGGGATCATTCATACAGATTTTGAAAATGGATTTATTTGCGCAGAAACAATATCTTATGATGATTATATTGAATTTAATGGAGAGCATGGAGCAAGAGAAGTTGGAAAATTAAGACAAGAAGGAAGAGACTATATTGTGAATGATGGTGATGTAATATTATTTAGGTTTAATGTTTCGAAATCAAAAAATAAATAATCGAAAATATGTCATCAATTTTTGGAACCGATGGAATTAGAGGGCTAGTTAACAAATTTCCGATCACAGCGGATATTGCTTTAAAGATAGGCACTGCTATTGGGGTTTTTATTAATGCAAATAACTCAAAAAGAAGGGTAGTCATCGCAAAAGATACAAGGCTCTCAGGGTACATGATAGAGCCTGCTTTGACATCTGGTTTAATATCAACTGGGACAGATGTTATTTTGGTTGGCCCAATGCCTACGCCATCTGTGCCAATTTTAATAAAATCATTAAGAGCTGATTTTGGAATCATGATTACAGCGTCACATAATCCACATCATGATAATGGAGTTAAACTGTTCAATAAAAATGGTTATAAACTTGATATAAGTTCTAGGCAAAAAATTGAAAATTTAATATTTAGTGAAAAGCTAGATGAGAGCCTTGCTGAACCATCAAAATTGGGTAGGGCTAAAAGACTGGATGACGCACCAGGTAGATACATTGAATTTGTAAAAAGATCTTTTCCAAAAAACTTTACACTGTCTGGGCTTAAAATTGTTCTTGATTGCGCAAATGGAAGTGCCTATAACCTGGCACCAACTATATTGTGGGAATTGGGAGCTGAGGTCACAAAACTTTCCTGTGAACCTAACGGATTTAATATTAATGATAATTGTGGGTCAATATACCCTGAAAATTTATGCAAAAAAGTATTAGAAACTAAATCAGATATTGGCATAGCTCTTGATGGAGATGCAGATAGAATTACAATTTGCAACGAAAAAGGAGAGGTAATTCCGGGTGAATATATAATAGCAATGATAGCGACCTATCTTAAAAATCATCGCAGACTGAAGGGTGATGCTATTGTAGTTACCAAAATTTCAAATTTAGCGCTAGAAGAGTATTTAAAAAGTGTGGGGATAAAAACTATTTACTCTGAAGTAGGGGACATCAAAGTGCACGAGTTAATGGTTAAAAATAATTTAAATTTTGGAGGAGAAGAATCCGGGCATATAATTTTTTCAGATTATTCAAATACAGGTGATGGAATCGTATCTGCTCTTCAAATACTTGCTATATTAGTCGAAAGTAAAAAGAAATTAAGTGATTTAGTAAATATTTTTAAGCTTAATCCTCAAGTTAAATCAAATATAAAATTTAATGGTAATAACCCACTTTTAAAAAATTCTGTAAGTAATAATATGAAGAATATTATTGTTAATAATTCAGATTTGAAAATAGTTGTTAGAAAATCAGGAACGGAAAAATTAATTAGGGTGTTGGTAGAAGGCAAAGAAAAGGCGAAGATTGAAAAAGTACATGAGGAAATAGTCAAAACAATCATTTAAAAAGGTGAATAAATTAATTAAATCAACATTTGTTGTAAGTTTATGCACATTAATTTCTAGAATTTTTGGCTACATTAGAGATATGGTTATTGCTGCAAAACTTGGTACTGGATTGATTAATGATGCCTTCATAGCAGCTTTTAGATTGGCAAATATGTTTAGAAATATATTTGCAGAAGGGGCCCTTAATTTGGTTTTTGTGCCTGAGTTTTCCAAGGAATTAAAAAGTCATGGTAAGCAAAAGCCTTAGAATTTGCCTCCAAGGTACACATGCTATTAATAATAACATTGGCATTATTTTGCTTGTTAATTATCATATTAATGCCTCAGGTCATTTGGTATTCAACCCCGGGCTTTAGGGATAATATTCAAATATATAATTTAGCGGTATTATTTGGAAGAATAACTTTTCCATATCTATTTTGCATTTCTTTAGCAGCATTTTATGGAGGAATACTTAACAGTTTTGACAAATTTTTTCCGTTTGCAATTGCTCCAGTAATTTTAAATGTAGTGATTATTATATTGCTGATATCCCTAGATATTTTTGAAACAAGCGCGCATAGCCTTTCAGTTGCTACTTTGATAGGTGGTATATTGGAATTATTATGGATGATATTTTTTATATTTAAGCATGGATGCAAATTAAAATTTTTTAAAATAGAATCTAATAAAAAAATCACAAGAATTTTAAAAAACATAATTCCCATTATCCTATCATCTGGAATAACTCATATTAATACTTGGGTTAGCATGATAATCCTTTCATTTTTCCCAGGCGGGCTATCATATTTATATTACGCAGATAGAATTGTTCAATTGCCACTAGCATTAATCGGCACGGCGATTGGGACGGTATTGCTCCCAATGCTTGCAAAAAAAGTTAGATCTACTGATGGGGACGCTGCAAATGATTTGCAAAATAATGCAATAAATCTTGTTATGATGTTTACAATTCCTGCCACCATAGCGTTATTTTTTTTATCTAAAAATGTTATTTATACTTTATTTGAAAGAGGTGAATTTACAAATTACAGCACCACTCACACGTCAGAGACTTTAAAAATATTAATATTTGGTTTACCAGCGTTTATATTGATTAAATTATTCCAAACAAAATTTTATGCCAAACTTAATACTAAGGTTCCAGTAATAATATCTATCACATGTATAATAATTAATATTTTTATCAGCATTATGTTGATGGAGAAGCTACAATATCTAGGTGTTGCAATTGCAAATGTTATATCGGGTTGGGCAAATATTATCATTTTAGTAATTTTTGCTTATAAAGTTTTGCAATTTAAACTGCGAAAATTTATTTTATTCGAAATAATCAAATATTTTTTTGCTTCAATGTTTATGATAATCTTGATGTATATATATGAAAATATTTTTAAGATGGAGAGCAGATTTTTATTATTGATCTTTGAGATATTGCTTGGATTTACCGGCTATATAGCAACATGTTATTTGTTCAGGATAAAGATTTTTAATCATTTTAGATAGAGCTTTTATGATAAATAAAACTGTTGTTATATGGTTGATATTGGGTGTAAATCAAATAATAATAACTTTTTTTAAAAAAACTATTTGAATTTATAAATAAATATATATAATCTTCCCTACTTAGACCCCTTCGTCTAACGGTTCAGGACTCCACCCTTTCACGGTGGCAATACGGGTTCGAATCCCGTAGGGGTCGCCAAATAAGCAATGACACACATGCCCAGGTAGCTCAGTCGGTAGAGCAAAGGACTGAAAATCCTTGTGTCGGTGGTTCGATTCCGCCTCTGGGCACCACTCTTCGACTTTTATCTCAAACTTTGATTCTTAGCTTTCCTTACTATTTTCTTCCAAATTGAACATTATGACCTAAAGATTTAGAGCATATGCTTTTACTCTTATCGATAAAATTAGACTCAACATTGATACAGTCTAATAATGAATATAGAACTGTGCTTTGGTCCACTTTTTTATTTGCGTTTGCTTTAGCTATCTCTAAATTTCGTTTAATTAGAGGGTCACTGTTTAGCAACTTATCTGAAAACCATAAAAGATATGGAACATGAAGTTGCTCTTTTGGCGCTTTACTATATTCATAACTATGAAGATAAATTCCATTTTCACCAAGCGATTCTCCATGATCAGAGATATAAATGAGCATAGCTTTATACGGTTTTAACTCATTTATAATTTCACTTAAAACATAATCTGTATAAAGTATGGTGTTATCATAGGAATTGCTACTTTCTTCCTTATATTCACAAGAATTTCTTTGAAAAATACTTTTAAAAATTGATGCGTTATTTACATCGGTACAAGTAGGATTAAATTTTTTAAAGCTTTCTGGATACCTATCATCATATGTGTAATGGCTACCATGAGTGTGTAGTATTATAAATGAGTTATTGGCACTCTTTTCTTTTAATAATTTTTTTAAAAATGGTATAACATCATCATCTCTCAGGATTGAATTGCTATTTTGCATAATCATTTCTTTAGTCACCACATTATTAGCTTCTGAAGCAATATTATTTAGGGCACTTCTAAAGGATTGTAGGGTCACCCAATTAGTTTGAAAGCCCAAATCTTTAAATATTGAGATCAATGTATTTTCATTTTTATTAGGATGAAGTTTGAAAATACTATTTAGTCCTCCAATTGTATAAGTTTCAAGAGAATAGGCATCTTTAAAACTAATCAAATGCTTTTTTTGTTCTAATTGTGGAGTTGTATTTCTGCCATATCCATTTATACTAAACCTATCACTTCTAGCTGACTCTCCTAACACTAATACCACCTTTGTATCATCATCATTAAAATTAAATTTATGCTCCAAAAAAGCATTAATCTTTTTTTCAGAATTTCTTATTTTATAATGCCTATAATAATTAGACCATGGTACAAAAAAATTTGCAGGATATAAATTCACTACATTGGTTTTTAAGAAAATTACTGGATTGATTTTTTGCATGAAAATCGTTGGAGTGTAAAAAATTGCAGTGCCAAGTAAACCACAAATAATATTAATTTTGATTTTTTGCAAAAATTGTATTTTTAAGTGATGTAAATTTTTAATTAAGAAAATTATAGGAATAGCCGAAAATAAAATAATCCAGCCAATTAATCTAAAATTTATAACTGATAATATTTCATCAGAATGTGTGTTTAGGGTGGATTCAATTAGTGCTTCATTGAAATTGATTCCTAGATAAAGCTTGAAGTAGCTTAATAAGCCACCTATAAATAGCATTGGTATCAATAACGATATTAATAGCCATCTATTAATCGAAATAAAAGCAGTAAAAATTAATGAAAATCCAATATTTGTTGTACAAACAAAAAATCTGTACGCAAAAGAGCTATTTACTTCCAATATTTCTTTTGTAAAAAGGACGTTTAAAAATGAAAAGTATATAATTATCGATAAAAAAACTAGATTATGCTTGTTGAAAAGTAATTTTTTCATAAATTTGTCATTTCATGTTATTTTCTTTAGTACGATAATTAGTTAACAGGCAGAATTGTTATATACTAAAGTTTGATTTTTAAGTATATTACTGACAATTTTTTATATGTCAAAATTAACCCAATGAAAAGAACATCACTGATATTGATAGTATTATTAATTTCAATCTTCTGTTTTGGCAATTATATTCCATTAAATTTTAAGTCCATTCTATATTCCATAAGTCTCACTATTCAGGAATTATTAATTTTTGCTATTCCATTTATCATAGTAATTTTTATTTCCAGAAGTATCATTCTTCTTAAAAATCATGCTATGAAATTAGCTTTTTTATTTGTATTGCTAATATATGTATCAAATTTTATTGCTTCGTTCATTTCATTCAATATTAGTTTTTATGTACTCACCAATAATCATGATTTTAAGGCATCTAGTGGCAACCAATTTCAATTGATAGATAATTTAAAGCCTCTATGGACACTTAATCTGTATAAAATTTTATCAAATAAGCTTGCATTAATAATAGGGGTGATTTTAGGAATTTTGTTACCAATCCTTATAAAGGATAAAGCTGAGCAAGTTGCGGATAAACTATTTAATTATGTTATGAAGCTAATTAATAAAGTTTTTATTCCAATAATACCACTATTCATTGTTGGATTTATGATAAAATTACAACATGATAATATCTTTGAGTTAGCAATAATAAATCACCTCCATATTCTTAAGATTATCATTGCGGTGGCGCTGATTTATATTTTGCTCATTTATTTCATTTCAAGACATTTAAATGCTGTAAAATTTTTTACAAACCTATCTAATATGTTGCCTGCAATTTTTGTGGCATTTGTTTCTATGTCAAGCACAGCAGCATTACCATATACGATTGATGGTGTCCAAAAAAACACTAATAAACAATCAAAAATTCTTATTTCTCTTATTCCCTCAACGTCTAATATGCATTTATTAGGAGATTGTTTTTTAGTTCCTGCTTGCATAATGATCGTATTAAAAATGTTCCATTATGATATAACTTACACAGAATTTACTATTTTTTTAGTATATTTTGTATTTATGAAATTCACAGTTTTGACAATTCCAGGGGGTGGAATGTTGACTATATTACCACTTCTTTCAACAGAGCTTGGTTTTAACTCAGCTATGCTTTCAGCTATCACGACATTATATTTTTTATTAGATCCATTTTTAGCTTCATTAAATGTAGCTGGCAATGGTGGCCTTTTCATCACTTTAGATAAAATATTAAGCAAATTTTCTACTGAGTAAATTGAATGTAAAAATATGGCAATATTACTCAATATTTTAATCAGAGTAATTTTTGTTTTTGAAAAATATTATGTTATTCGTACTTAAAAAAAATGCGAAATAAAATGTAAAATGAAAATTATCCTTTGAAAAAGAATTTTGTTTATGATATTAAACATCCATCCTTAACTTTATAAATTAATTATAGGTATCTTATGAGTGATAGTATTAGAGACAGAGTACTGAAAGTAATTGACAAGCAGCTCAATAAAGACACTTCACAAATTAAACCAACAGATAGGTTTATTGAAGACCTTGACGCTGATAGCTTAGATAGAGTAGAACTGGTTATGGCTCTAGAAGATGAATTTGAAAATCTTGAAATACCAGATAAAGAAGCAGAAAAAATCAAAACAGTTCAAGATGCAATTAGCTATGCAGAAGAACACTACAATCAGCCTTCCTAATAAAACTTCATTAAAAACTATAAGCTATGGTTCGGATTGTAGTAACAGGAATAGGCTTACTAACCCCTTTAGGTGTGACGGCAAATGAGAGTTGGGACAATGTAATTAGCTCAAAATCAGGAGTAAGAAAAATTCCAGAGGGTTTGTTTCCTACAGAAGACCTAAGGTGCAAAATTGCAGGAACTATCAATTTAGAGGGAAATTCAGCATTTGATATTGAGAAATTTGTTGAGGCTAAAGAAGCTAAAAAGATGGATAAATTTATCCACTATGCAATAGCAGCGGCAGAGGAAGCGATACTTGATGCTGGTCTAAATAAATTAACGAATACATCTAAAGATGATATTGGAGTTCTAATAGGCTCAGGTATTGGTGGGTTATCCACAATTGAAAGAAATGCTAATATTTTAGCATCAAGTGGTGCAAGAAAAATTAGCCCATTTTTTATTCCAGCTAGCTTGATAAATCTAGCTTCAGGACATGTCTCAATTAGGCATGGATTTACAGGTCCTAATCATTCTGTTGTAACGGCTTGCTCTACTGGCACGCATGCAATTGGAGATGCAGCGAGAATAATCAAAGACGGAGATGCCAAAATTATGATTTGTGGTGGTGCTGAAGGGGCGATTTGTAGGCTGGGTATGGCAGGATTTGCAGCGGCAAGAGCATTATCAACAAATTTCAATGACAGACCTGAAGAGGCATCAAGGCCATGGGACAAAGACAGAGATGGTTTTGTTATGGGGGAAGGAGCTGGTGTATTGGTGCTAGAAGAATATGAGCATGCAAAAAAGAGAGGAGCTAAAATCTATGGAGAAGTTTTAGGTTATGGCCTTTCGGGTGACGCACATCATATTACTGCACCAGAATCTCAAGGTACTGGCGCAATAAAAGCAATGAAAATGGCATTATCTAAGGCCGAAATTTCCCCAGAAAAAATCGATTATATCAATGCGCATGGAACCTCCACACCCCTGGGAGATATTATAGAGCTAAATGCTATTAAAAAAGTATTTGCAAGTAGCATCAAAGATGTGGCAATATCCTCCACAAAATCTTCAATAGGGCATCTACTTGGTGCAGCAGGGAGTGTTGAAGCAATATTTTCTCTTTTAGCTATTCAAAATAGCTTGCTACCACCAACATTAAATCTCACAACTGCTGATGAAAGTTGTGAAGGAATAAACCTTGTTGCTAATAAAGCACAATCTAAAAATATTGACTATGCAATGTCAAATTCCTTTGGATTTGGAGGAACTAATTCTTGTTTAGTATTTAAAAAAGTATAGAGACGCCCAAATAAAAGAGTAAATAGCTAAAGATAAGCTATGAAGATTATTTTATCTGACAAACGAAAAAGCATAAATTATTTTATCCCCCCTAGTTTTGTTGCCAAAATTTTATAGAAAGGCTCTAGCATGCAAATTTAACGTAAACTTAACCTACCCTTAACCTAATTGTGACATTGAATCAGTATACTACAGATAATATTTTATTAACTAAACGTATGTAGGGTAAACAATGAAACATTATTATAGTATTGCTAATTTTGCAGTAGGCGCTTTAACAAATGGTTATAATTATCTGTTCAGCACTTATCATAATGAAACTAATCAACAATTATTTGGTCAATTAACAACGTATTTAAAGGGATATAAAGCTGAACAAACCCTAAGTGATTTGATCAATGGAATAAGACCAGCAGATTTTCCATATCAATGGGACGCACAAACAATGCAGCGCATAGGGGATGAACTTATGCATGTACTTCAGGGGCTGGAGCACTATGATAACTGGAATGGTGAGGCAAGGTCCGTTATTAATAACACTACAGCTTTTCAATTAATTAGTGACTGGAGCACAACAACAACAATAACAGCGGGGGTACTAGACGCCATTGATTACTACACTAATTATCATTTTTCATCATGGAGTAGTCCTATTGGTCTTCCAAATATTATTATGCAAAATGTAAAACAAAGTTATGAAACATTTTCATTACAAGATGTATTAGCAGGAGCAGGAGCAGGAGTAGGACTAGCAGGAACAGCAGTAGGAATAGGAATAGGAATAGGAAATGGAATTGAACTGGGAGTAGCAGCAGGACTAATGATAGAACTAGGAGCATTAGGATATGCATGTGAAATTTTCATGGACTCTATGCTTGATATAAAGAGAATATCATCTTTAAATTTGCAAGATGCTTTGAGTATATTAGAAAAATATGGCATTGAATCCATTAAACCTCTAAATGAAGCGGGAGCAAAATTCTCTGACTTGCATTCATGGTATATTGAGCTATTAGTAGAAAAATATGGGCTTGAAATAAAAGATAAATTATTGCACCCTGAAAACATACAGAATGAAATAATATCTGCTGATATTTATATCGAAAATCTAACAGATAATGGCTTAGATCAAGCGGAGGGCGCAGGTGTTTTGGCAAATAATTTTACAGAAATGGAGAGTGATAACGTTACTGCACTTGATACTAATATTTCTGAAGCTATTTATGGAGATTAAGCAGTCTCAAGATAAGGTGAGATAATATAAAGACATGCAAGAGCTTAGGCATATATCCAAGATTCTTAGGAATAATGCCTATAACTGTCTTTATGAGCTATATATAACAGCCCTGAGATCTAGTATAAGTGTCTGAAAGACCACAAAATAATTATCCTTTACCAAGTCTTTATTCATTCTTTGTGACAATCACCACAGCTGGCTTAAGTAATCGGTCTCTTATCGCATATCCTGCCTGAATAACATTTATTATTGTGTTGGGCTCTTTTTCATTGTCAACTACTTGTGATATCGCTTCATGGAATGTATGATCAAAACTTTGATTTAACGGATATATCCTTTGAATTTCAAAATCCTGAAATACTTTTAGCAAATTTTTCTTGGTAATTTCAACACCCTCAAATAATGTCTTCAACTCCTTATTATCCTCGCAAGCTTTCATATCAATATTTTCTGATGCCCTAAATAGGTTTTCAACTTGCTCTGTTAAGTTTTTTACAAAATTACTAATAGCGAATTTGTGTGCATCTTCCAATTCTTTTCTAAATCGCTTTCTTATATTTTCATTCTCTGCCTTTTCTCTAATGACTTGCTCCTTCAGATTTTCTATTTCTTTGTGAAGCTCCTCAATGGGATTGATTTCATTTTTATCATTTTGGTTAAGTTCTTCTTTTTCTTTATTTATATTTTCGTTGTTCATTTTCAGTTACTTTTAAAAAGGTATATTTTTTATTTAAGTTAATTATAGTCATTTTTCAAGTATTTGTAATATTTTTATAGACAAAAACCTGCTATTTATCTAGGATAAAATTAGTTTGAATGTATAAAATTTCTCATGCGAAAGAAAATTGCGTTAATAGGTGGCGGTAACATAGGTGGTACTTTAGCTTACATAATTGCATCAAAAGAACTTGGTGATGTAGTCATTTTAGATAGAAATAAAGAATATGCAGCTGGCAAAGCTCTTGATATAGAGGAAAGCCTACCTGTAATGAAAAAGGATGTATCCTTAACAGGTACTGATGATTATGCAGACATCAGGGACTCAGATTTGGTTATTATTACAGCTGGAGTTGCTAGGAAACCTGGAATGTCTAGAGATGACTTGCTTAGCGTCAATGCGGAGGTCGTAAAGATCGTTGCAGAGGGGGTGAAAAAATATTGTCCTAATGCTTTCGTGATTGTTATTACAAATCCTTTAGATGCAATTGTTTATGCCTTTCTGAAATACTCGGGGTTTTCAAGAAACAAAGTAGTTGGGATGGCTGGTGTTTTGGATTCAGCGAGATTTAGACTGTTCCTGGCAAGAGAATTAAATACATCAGTGCAAGATATAACGTCATTTGTACTAGGGGGACATGGTGACACAATGGTTCCCTTAATGAGATATACAAATGTAGGAGGAGTGCCTCTGTTAGATTTGATAAAAAAAGGGATGATTTCTTCAGATAAGGTGCAGGAAATTATTCAAAGAACCAGAAGTGGTGGAGCAGAAATCGTGAAATTATTAAAAAGTGGATCTGCATATTACGCACCAGCAACTTCAGCAATAAAAATGGCAGAATCATACCTCAATAACAATAAAGAGCTTTTTCCTTGCTCAGTATATTTAGAAGGAGAGTATGGATTAAGTGATACTTGTATGGGAGTACCAGCATTTATAGGCGCTAATGGTGTAGAAGATATAATTCAAATTGACTTTAATAATGAAGAAAAAGCTGTTTTTGATCAATCTGCAGAAGCGGTAAATAGCCTTATTTCAGCAATGAAAAAGATATTGGCTAAACTGACTTGATGAACAATTATATCATAATAAGAGGGGCAAAAGAGCACAATCTTAAGAATATAGATATTGACATACCAAAAAATAAATTGGTTGTTATTACTGGGGTAAGTGGGTCTGGTAAATCTTCTCTAGCATTTGATACTATATACGCAGAAGGGCAGAGAAGATATGTTGAAAGCCTATCGACGTATGCCAGGCAATTCTTAGAGATGCACAATAAGCCTGATGTTGAATCAATAGAAGGCTTATCTCCTGCAATTGCAATAGATCAGAAGACGACTTCAAGAAATCCAAGATCAACAGTTGCTACAGCTACAGAAATATATGATTACCTAAGAATTTTATTTGCTAGAATAGGAGTTCCTTTTTCTCCTGCAACAGGATTACCAATAAGAAAACAAAGTGCAACACAAATGGTGGATTCATTAATGAATCTGCCTAAAGAGACGAGTGTGGCACTGTTAGCACCAATAGTGCGTGGCCAGAAGGGCGAATATAAAAAAGACTTGCTACATTATCGCAGATTAGGTTATGAAAAACTAAAAATTAACGGTGTTGATTATGATTTTGACGAGCTGCCTAGCATAGATAAAAATAAAAAACATGATATTGAGTTGGTGGTTGATAGAGTAAATATTGTTGATGACTCAAGAAACAGGATTGTTGAGAGTGTAGAAAATATTTTAAAAATCAGTCAGGGTTTATTGTACGTAGAAATTAAATCGATACCAAAAGGTTCAGAAAAATCAGATATTAAAGAAGGTCAGATCTTGATTTTTTCTGAGAAATTCTCATGTCCCGTGTCCGGATTTTCGTTGCCAGAAATTGAACCAAGAATTTTTTCATTCAATAGTCCATATGGGGCATGTCAAAAATGCAATGGATTGGGGAAGGAAATGAGCTTCAATGAGCAACTGGTAATACCTGATAAAACTTTATCACTAATAGAAGGTGCTATTGTTCCTTGGAGAAAGAAAAGTTCTAAATATTCCAATACACAAGGTAAGTTTTATGAAAGTCTTCTTGAGGCATTAGCACATCACTATGAGTTTAATTTAGAAACTCCTTATGAAGAATTGTCAAAAGATATCCAAAATATTATTTTATATGGGGCAGGAGATGAAAATATAAAATTTTCATATCAAGATGGCTATAGACAATCTACTGTTAATCAGCCATTTAAAGGAGTGATGCCGATCCTTGAAGAAAAAATACATAAGACGGAAAGTAACTATATTATTGAGGAGCTATCAAAATATCAAGTGCAAATTAATTGTAGTGAATGTGAAGGTTTTAGAGTAAGAAAAGACTCATTATGTGTTAAAATTAATGACATACATATCGGAGATGTTGCTAGACTTTCTATTGATCGTGCATATGATTGGGTTACAAACTTAAAAGATCATTTAGATTCAACGCAAATAAAAATTTCTAAATTAATACTAAAAGAAATTGAAAGGAGATTACAGTTTTTAATCAATGTGGGGCTAAATTATCTTACGCTAAATCGCATTTCCTCTACCTTATCAGGTGGCGAAAGTCAAAGAATTAGATTGGCTTCACAAATTGGCTCTAGTTTAACGGGAGTGTTATATGTTCTAGATGAACCATCTATAGGATTACATCAGAGTGATAATGATAAACTCATCATTAGCTTAAAAGAATTACGAGATTTAGGCAATTCTATAATAGTTGTGGAGCATGATGAAGACACCATGAGGCAATCAGATTATCTGATTGATATTGGAAAATATGCAGGAGTGAATGGTGGTAGTGTTATCGCTTGCGGAACTCCTGAAGAAGTTTCAAAAAATGAAGATAGCTTAACAGGTAAGTACATATCAGGAAAACTATCAATACCAGTGCCTAAGCAAAGAAGGGGATTTGACGCCAAGAAAGTTATTGCTGTTAACAATGTTAATACAAATAATCTAAAAGATGTGAGCATAAAAATTCCTATTGGAAATTTTATTGCAGTAACAGGAGTTTCTGGTAGTGGTAAATCGAGTTTAATTTTGCATACTCTTTATGGCGCTGTAATGAATAAGTTACATAATAGCAACAGAAATTGTGGTAAGTACAAATCAATCCTTGGATTAGAAAACATTGATAAAATTATTGAGATTGATCAGCAACCCATTGGGAGAACTCCAAGGTCAAATCCCGCTACATATACTGGTGTATTTACTCCAATTAGAGATTGGTTTGCAGGACTTAAAGAATCAAAACTAAGAGGGTATTTACCAGGCAGATTTTCTTTCAATGTTAAAGGTGGCAGATGCGAGGTGTGTGAAGGGGACGGAGCATTAAAAATAGAGATGCATTTTTTGCCGGATGTATATGTTAAATGTGATGAATGTAATGGAACAAGATATAATAAAGAAACATTACAAATTAAGTATAATGGCAAAACAATATCTGATATCTTAAAAATGACCGTAGATGAAGGTTTTGCCTTCTTTAATAAGCTGCCCTTAATAAATGAAAAATTAAAGGCTCTAAGTTCAGTAGGGCTTGGCTATATCAGTATAGGGCAATCTGCTACAACATTATCTGGTGGAGAAGCGCAAAGAGTTAAGCTTGCAAAAGAATTATCGAAAAAATCCACTGGTAGAACTCTGTATATACTTGATGAACCAACCACTGGATTGCACTCCCATGATATACAAAATTTACTTAAAGTTTTGCATGAATTAGTAGAGATGGGCAATACTGTCATTGTGATAGAACATAACCTAGATGTAATTAAGACGGCTGATCATATAATTGATATTGGACCACATGGAGGCGTAAAAGGAGGAGAAGTTGTAGCTTATGGAACTCCTGAGGAAATATCAAAAAACCCTAGAAGCATAACTGGAAAATACCTTAAGCATAAGTTAGAATAATCTATAGCTGGATATCTATAAATTTGGTACGATTTTGTTTATCGCTCATGTGGTTTTTCCACACTTTGCTCCTCACGCAATGTACAGAAATTAAAGCTATTTCGCTATACCTCTGTCCAGCTTAGTAAAAATAGCGGTTGATGGAAAAAATCATATAAAAATAAATATGGTAAAGAGGTTATAATCCACTATTTATAATATTAATGATACCTTGAAATTAACTTGAAAATTGTTTGACCTTCTTTCCTATTTTTCCAATTAATACTAACTCTCTATTCAAAAAATCATGCGTATTTTCATAATTTACTGATTCATCAGAAAGCCAATATAATATTGTTGACCAATATACACCTGTAAGAAGACCCCGCTTAGTATAGTAATTAAAATCTGTGGACTTGTCATTGCCAGCAATGCGCCAAATCAAATTCATACTTTTCCAGGTATAAGGATATAATTTTGGGTGATTCCAAGGCATAGAGTAAAAAGAAATAATTTTAGGAATAATTGATTTATGTTTATCTAAGATCTCAAGTCTAATCTTTAGAGACTCAAAAATTCTAGCAGTAATACTTTTAACCTCGTTTAATTCAGTTGTTATCCTCTCAATCATTATTTCATCAACATAATCTCTAAATAATTCAAGAACTTCAGCTCGTCCATTCGGAAATAATAAATTAGCGTATGCGGTTTGCACACCGATATTTTTACATGCTTTTGAAATTATATTGATATCAAATGCTTCATAAGGTAGTATCTCAATTGCAGAAAACAATATTTTGCTTTTAAGTTGCTTGATGTTTTCTGTCATGAAATTAATAACTTTTTAATTACTAGATTTTACTATAATAGATAATAATGAAAGAGAATCCAAGTATTATAATTCATAATGATGAAGATTTTAAATCAATGAGAAGAGCTGGCAGGCTTGCTGCTTCTATACTTGATTTTATAGCAGATTTTGTAAAACCTGGGGTCACTACCGATGAACTAAATACCCTGTGTCATAACAAGATTATTGAAAATGACGCTATTCCTGCTCCTTTAAATTACAAAGGATTTCCAAAATCAATTTGTACCTCTGTTAATCATGTTGTATGCCATGGGATACCTGGAGAGAAAAAACTAAGTGAAGGGGATATAGTAAATATTGATGTAACTGTTATTTTAGACGGGTGGCATGGAGATACAAGTAGGATGTTTTATGTAGGTAAGAAAATTCCTATTAAGGCAAAAAGAGTAGTGGAAATAACCTATGAGGCTATGATGAGAGCTATTGAGATTGTAAAGCCAGGTATTCCCCTTTATGAGATTGGTAGGGTAATAGAAGAATATATTAAGAAATTCAATTACTCAGCTGTGAGAGAATATTGTGGTCATGGAATTGGTAAGGATTTTCATACTTCCCCAAGTATTTTGCATTACTATGATATAAGAAACGACGTGGAATTGAAAGAAGGGATGTTTTTTACTATTGAGCCAATGATTAACACTGGAGGATGGGAGACCAAAATGCTGGATGATGGATGGACAGTTGTCACTAAGGATAATTCACTTTCAGCGCAATTTGAGCACACAATAGGTGTTACTAATGATGGTTATGAGATTTTCACAAAATCTGAAAAAGATTTGAATTGTCCCCCCTATAATTTAAAAAAATGAATGTTAATTTTAAACAATTAGACTCTTATTTACAAAATAACGCATCACATTTAGATTTTTTTCTCGTTGGAGATGACTTTGGTCAAGTGATCTACGTTACTGAAAAATTGCTAGAAAAATATTTCAAAAATGAAGAGCGTCATATTGAAAAACTTGAATATTCAGCTTTGCAAAAAAATCATTTATTATTACAAAATCATCTGCAATCTCTTCAATTGTTTTCCGAAAAAAAAGCCATCATTATTAAAAACATTGGGGATAGCCTCAAAAAGGATGTTTTGGATGTCATAAAAAATAGTGATAATAAATTTTTATTTATAATACAGGCTGAAAATCTTAGAAAATCATCTAAAACCTACAAAGATATTGAATCTACTAATAAGTTTTGTTTTGTTAATTGTTACAAGTTAGATTTATATTCAACAATAAATTTTATTGAAACATTTTTAAGAAAAAATAATATCAAATTTAATACCGAAGTAGTCAATATTATTGCAAATTCCTTGCCTGATAATTTGCTGCTAATCAAAAATGAATTAGAAAAATTAGTACAGTATTTAGGAAACGAAAAAGAATTAACGATAGAAATTGTTCAAAATGTAATATCAGGAACAAAAGATCTAGTTTATATCAATCTATGCCGCGCTATTGTTTTTAAGGACAAGCATAATTTATTGCAGCAAATGGAAAGGATTCAGGATACAAATTTTATTAATATGATCAGAATTATTCAAAACTATTTTAGCAAAGTATTATTTATTAAGAATAAAGAAAGATATGAGAATAAGAGTGTTAATTTTATCATTAATAATATAAAACCTCCGATCTTCTTTAAGGAAAAAAATATTTTTTTAGATATTTGCAATAAAATTAGCTTTGAGAAAGCACTAAAATTTATGGAGGAGCTTATGGAGCTTGAGTTAAGTTGTAAAAAATCTTTTATTCTCAATCCATATTTAATTTTAAACCAGTACCTAGTTCAAAAAGTTCAGTAATAAATATGCTTCCAATTTTAGCCGAATTCTTAGTTAAATATTTTTCATTTTTCAATATATTTAAATACATTACTTTTAGAAGTGGAGGAGCGCTTTTTACAGCATTTTTAATAATGCTAATTTATGGAGATAAATTTATAAATTACCTCTCATCAATGCAAAAAAATGGCCAGCCTATTAGAGATGATGGGCCTGAAAATCATTCTATTACCAAAAAAGGAACTCCTTGTATGGGGGGAGTTTTAATAATTATTGCCATAATAACCTCAACATTCTTATGGGCGAATGTAAAAAATGTATACGTCCTATTGCTAAGTTTTATCTTGATTGCTTTTGGCATTATAGGGGGCGCTGATGATTATAGAAAGCTAAAGCATAATAATTCTAAGGGAATATCTGCTAAATTAAAATTTTTTCTCCAATTTATTTTTAGTGCAATTGCTATAGGTATCATTAGTTATTATAGTGTAGAAAATCATTCAACTACCTTAGTTTTTCCATTTTTCAAAAATCTAGTAATAGATTTGGGGATGTTTTATTTTATATTTGGAATTTGTGTAATAACGGGTTCATCAAATGCAGTTAATCTTACTGATGGTTTAGATGGCTTAGCTATTGGGCCAGTTATAATATCCGCTGCTTTTTTCGCAATTATTGCTTATCTAGTGGGTAATGTTGTTTTTGCTAATTATTTAAAATTATTATATGTAAAAAATGCTGGAGAAATAACTATATTTTGTTCTTCAATGATAGGAGCGGGGTTGGGATTTTTATGGTATAACGCACCACCAGCAAGAGTTTTTATGGGGGATACAGGTAGCTTAGCTCTTGGTGCAGTAATTGGAACCATAAGCGTTATTACAAAAAATGAACTGATTTTATTTATTACGGGATTTGTTTTTGTTTTTGAGGCAATTTCTGTAATATTGCAAGTTGGTTCATTTAAATTGCGAGGAAAAAGGATATTCAAAATGGCACCAATCCATCATCATTTTGAAAAAATAGGATGGTCCGAACCGACTATTGTTATTAGATTTTGGATTTTAGCAATTATATTTGCACTAATAGGTCTTTCTAGTTTGAAGATACGGTAAAATATTTAAGTCGTGTGTAGAGATTTTGCAGCCTTATTTATAGAAGGGGTTATTTTAATAATTCTATGGCAAAATTTAACAATAATAGAAAATTTACAAACATGAAAATAGAAAAAACAACATTCAAATATTTTTGTGCTCTTAACATTATTTGCTGTCCAAAATAGCTAATTATAAATAAAGCTGGGAAAGTACCTAAGCCAAAGAAAAACATTGAGAAAAAAGATACAAATATATTTTTAGAATAGGATGTTGTAATCATTATAGCACTCAGTACTAAGCCACATGGTATAAGTCCTAAAATCATTCCCATAAATAATCCTTGAATTCCAAACGGGTTTAAGCTCAATTTTTTGATTATATTAGTTATGCAGCTTTCCAAAAATTTAAAATATTTTGATATTGTGTAAAAAGAGGGGATACTTTTTATTTTTACAATTTTTATAACAGAAATTTTTAGACAGATAACCGCACTAATAATAAGTATAATTCCTGCAATATTTTTAAATATTATGTTATCACCAAATGAAGCGGATAAATATTTTGTAAGCAACGCTAAAATCCCATATGTTATGGCCTTGCCAAAATAATATGGTAGGGATAAAGCGCAATTGAGTTTATTCAAATTATTAAGCTGTTCTTTTTTTAAATGCATTAATCTTATGTTCATCTGTCCTAAGGCTATTGGACCACACATACCTATGCAATGTGTAAAGCTACCAATTACTCCGTATATAAACAGAGCAAATATAATTGATATGCCGCTAATTCCCAATATATCTGAATCTAGAACATATTGTACAAGTATATTTTGAGATTCATGAGAGTGATGACATGCCATGAATTACATTAAGAAATTATGTATATTTTGGAGCCAGTGTTAATAGGTGAAATATACGAACCTTTGGCGACTTTATAATTAACATCATTAAACTCTCCTGTTATCTTGAAGGTAAGTATTTCACCCTTAGAGCTAAAAACATATATGAGATTATTTATTACAACTGGAGAATTCCAGTATCTATTTTTTCTTTTTTCTTTTTGTTCTAAATAATCTATAGGCTTAGCTTTCCAAATGTTTTGACCAGTTTTTAAATTAATTGCTAAAAGAGTATTTTTATCATCAATTGCATAGGCAATGTTGTTATGGATATGAATAGGTCTATCGATATTATGCTTTTCTTTCCAAGCAATTTCTTTATTTGATAAATTTAATTTAAATAAATATCCTCCTGATGTATAAAAATACAAAAAGCCATCCACTTTAAGCGGTTGATATGTTGAAACCTTTATCTCATTTAAAATATTCTCAAAAGAAATGTTTCCTTCGTCAAAGCCCCATTCTTCAAGGCCTGTGCGCTTATTGATAGTATTTATATTTCCATGGCTATCTTGCATTATTATTGTATCACCATCTATTATTGGAGAAATAACATTCACTACGCTCACTCCATCACTCATGCCAGATTTATACCATAGGATAGTGCCGTTTTCTGCATTGATAGAATACATGCCATTATTTAAGGTTTGTAAGTAAAGTATGTTATCCTCTAAAATTGGATAAGCTCTAACTATTTCTTGCATTTTTTGCTGCCAAATTAATTCTCCAGTTTTGCTATTTAGGCAATTTATAAAGTCTGAACCAAAGGAGGCATAAATTTTATTTTTCTGTTGAAGTAGCCCCCCATTCAGATAGTTACTGTAGAAAGTGAATTTGCTATTTGCTTGCTTATTTTGCCAAACAGTTTTGTTATTTGTGGTATTGATTCTTGATACCACACCCTTTTTATTCATGCCAATGTAGTAATCTTTTCCAATAATTGGTTGTGATATCAAAGGTAATCTTAAAGAATTGTCAATATGTACTATCTCATAATTTTCTTTATTTGCTGTCCCTGTATCAATTTCAGTATTATTTAAATAATTAGAATATTGCCACAAGATTATATCTTCAAGTTTAGGAGAGCCACTTGTTTTTTTATTATTCATGCATGCAGATAGAGGTAAAAGCAGGGCTAAAAAAATTATAAATTTTTTAAGTAGAATTTTGTTTTTATACATAAATTTCATGTGTAACAAATTTATATTATTAGAGAACTTAATACTTCGTATTATTTTTGTTGTAAAGTCTTAAGTTAAAATGTAGGCTTAAATTTAATTTGGTAGCGATCAATTTATAATGAAAAGCAAGCAGTTTGCACTAGTCACATTTTTTATTTTTTCATTTATTCTTTGTACAATTAAAGAAGCAAAAGCTGCAGATTTCTATGAGCACTGCTTGATGCCTAATGGCTTTGGTACAGGAAATGAAGCTTCAGATAGTATAATTCTCACTCCCTTAAATAAAGATTGTCAAAAAACATGCAAAAGGGAATGTGAGGCATTTTCAAGGAAGTTTAAGCCATATAAGATGCTTAATCCTAATAGCATTTATGCTGAAATTTTTTCTGTAGAATTAAATGAAGACGTTATATTGAATTGCTATTCAAAATGCCAAAAAGGTGGAGACGATAGATTTTCATCTAATTATTTCGAGGTATTTCGTGCTAGTTGTGATGATGAAGAAAATCAAGACATATTTCAAAAAATTTGCGTATATGGTAAGACAACAGACGATCACGAAAAATATTCTCCTGCTGGCGATTGTAGTTCCTCATTGGCTTGTCATGAAGACTTAGAGAAGGGTTATATTGGTTTTTATAAAGTTATACAGCAAGAAAAAGCAGGTGTTGGTATGATGTGTCAAGGCACTGAAGCAGAAAATGCGTACAATGTTGTTGAAACTAGTTTTGCGGTTCAACCAATCGTTGATGGTAAGCCAAATCCAAATAAATTTTCATTTAGCTTATTGGGGGGAGCAAAAGATAATCAACTGTACTTATGTGGTAAAAAGCATATAGATGTGACCCCTATCTTTGACAATATAGATAATTCCAATTGGTATAAAATGCGTTGGAAAAATAAGTACAGCCACAGGTTTTTAGCAACTATAAGTGATGATAAATTTGAAGAGCTAAAAAATCCTGTTAATGCTCAAAAATACTGGGATGAGATTCTTAATGGTAAATTCACCTACACAAAAAGTGGAAACATTTCTAAGGATCTAAAGGTATTAGAGGATTTAGAAAAAAACTATGGATCTAAGGAGTTTTGGCAACAAATTTCAGGAGATAGCTATACACTAAAGAATTCCAGAGCAGGGTGGGGAGCTAAGAATCCCAACTTCTTTGACACAGGTATTTATCTTAAAAATAAAGATAAATTAACGGTTATTTGGGATGGAAATTACACATCTAATCAGGAAATCATAGTTAATGAAGATAGGGCAAAGGATATAAAAATTAGCAATCCTAATAGAGAAGAAATTATTAGAAAGTGTATTTGGAATTCTGCAATTGAGGATAAAAAAGATTGTATAGACAGATGGTACCAAAATAGCAATTTAGCCATCAAGAGTCCATCTAATGATTCACAACAACCTTCTGTAACTTCACAGGATTTAATTTTAGAAGGAGAATGTTTTAGAGAAGGCGGGGTAAAAAACTTCGCTCTTATCGCTCCTAGTGATGCAGCCACTGCTGGTGATGGTTATAATTATAAATGTAATACAGATGCTTCTTGTAAAACAGGTGCTCCTCACGATAAAGATAACTCTCAAGATAATGGCAAATGTGAATTTGGGTTGCTTGGGAAGGTTATGGATGATGGAATATATAAAAAATACCTTGAAGGAAATGTCAAATTAGAAAATGGAAAAAATTTGAGTTGCACTTGTAAAGAAGCAACTCCTCCAGCTACTACTAGTGCCGAAGATACTGCGGGCTGTAACGATACTTATAGTAATTATAGATGTATAGATAAGGGAACTTTTGAGGCCGGGGAAAGTAAATATATACTGGAGGGGATTTTCAATGACTCAAGATTTGAAAATAGATCAGAATTAGCATTAAGACATTTTTATAATAATTATCAGGAGGATTCTGGAGGTTACTCTATGTCGATTGATTGGAGTGGTTGCCCAAGATCAAAAAGTGAAAATATTCAGTATGCAGTTGCAAAAAAAGGTGCTGCTGTAGATGAGAAAAACTGGATGGATGTCAATGATAGTATTGTAAAGAAAGATAAAGATGGTAATAGTCCAAAGGATTTAGGGTTTTTAATTATAGATGCTAAATCAATATCAGATAATTGTGTGCAGGATTCAGCGGATTGTGTAATCTTTTTACGGATTAAACTTGAAACTCCGGATGCAGGCGCTGATGACGACATGAAGGAAGCGTATAAGTACTACAATACATATGGCCAATATTACGTTAATATGAGTAAAAAAGGAGAAAACCCCATGTGTAAAAAAGGGGGGCTGATTTATGATGCAATGAAAGACATAAAAGCCGTGCTTGTTGGCCCTGATAACGCAGGCAATAATTCTCATCTAGAATATAATGTTGAATTAAATAAAGATGGGGATGTAACAAACTTTAAAGAAGTGGGTGCAGTGGGAGTAGTTTTCTCCGGATTTATTAAACAAGCTGCACGTGTTATAAAAATTTTACTTGTATTGTATTTAGTATTTTTTGCGATTTCTTATATGTTGGGATTGGTAGATTACACAACGCAAGGGTTCATTAAATTCATTATGAAATTTGCAATAGTTGCCTTTCTTATTTCAGATACTAGTTGGAATTTTTTTGGAGGATACTTAGTGACCTTTTTTATTGATGGAAGTATTGAGCTAGTTGCAAGATATTCAGCTTCCTTTTTACAAGCAGTGAGTGGTAATCAGCAAATTTGTGAAACTATGATAATTGAGGATCCATATGTAATATTTTCTATATTTAATGGTCCAATTTATCAATTTACTTCAGGAGACACTTGGTCCAGAATTTGGGCGATATGTACGAATGGATTGCTTGGATTTGTTACAGCAGTATTTTTGGGTCTTGCAATTTATTACTATTTTGTAGCGATTGTAAAGGCAACTGTGATGTTCGTATTTGCTATTATGATTAATTCAGTTTTAATTGTAACTGCGCCTGTATTCATAGTTTGCATTTTATTTGAAAAAACTAAACACATGTTTGATTCATGGGCAAAAAACTTATTCTCATATGCATTGCAACCCGTTTTTGTATATACATCGATTATAATTTTGAATTATGTGATTACGATCTTGATTTATTACATATTTAATTTCACTGCCTGCTCCACTTGTTTAGTAAGGGTAGAATTAGGACCTCTGTATAATGAATGCTGGATATCTGGTTATCAAAGTATGCTGGATGTTCATTCTCCACCAGATGAATCTGGTGCTGTAAGTATCTATTCATCATTTGCAGTTTATGCTATGACATTTACAGGTGGTTTGGTTATCTATTTAATTGCAAGCGGAATGTCAAAATTTTCTTCATATATGTCTGGAGTTGCATCTTGGATAGTGACAGGTAACCCAATGAGACATATGAGTATTGGAGGCGTAGAGGAAAATGCTTCTGAATTTGTAAAAGCAAAAGCTGTGCAAGCTGCAGTAATGGCGGCAAGTGCAGCAGTCACAGTAGGTACGGCTGCGGTTGGGGCAGGAGCAGGAGCAGCCCCTGGGGCAGCAGCAGGAGCTGGAACAGGAGCGGCAACAAGGGCTGGAACAGGAGCGGCAACAGGGGCTGGAACAGGAGCAGCAACGGGTACAGGAACAGGAGCGGCAACAGGTGCTGGAACAGGAGCGGCAACAGGTGCTGGAACAGGAACTGCATCTTCCAATGTTGTAAGTAATACGGCTTCTAAAGTGTCTGATAGAATAGCGGAAAATATTCGTGAAAAGGTGAAGGATACTGCGATAGATAGTGTGACCAAAGATGCTGATGATGATAAATGATAATATTATCTTGCAATATTTTCATTCTTGTTTTATTTTTCACTAGGAAGCATTTTATGAGGGCAGAATATTTGCTGAACTGGTCAGATCTGAAAAGAAGCAGCCATAGCTTAGATTTTTGGGTCTCATTTTGCTTCCTTTACTCTCTTTTATTTAATCTTCGCAATAAAATAGATAGAAATTACTGTTAATGAAATTCAAATTTATAGATAAATGCTAGATAACTATCAATATATTAAGATAAATCTAAGCAACATCAAAAAAAACTATTTAAAACTTCAATCAATCGTAAATTCAAAAAAAACTGTCTGCTCTGCAGTGATTAAGGCAAATGCATATGGTTTGGGTATAAATCAGATAATGCAAGCATTATGCAGTGTGGGCTGCAAAGATTTTTGGGTCACCAATTTAAATGAAGCATATTTGGTGAAAAATAATTCTCAAATATCGAGAATTTATGTTTTTCAAGGGGTGAATAGTATAGAAGAATTACAAAATATAGAGGAGAATAATTTTATACCTGTAATAAGTGACAGAACGCAATTAGATTTAATTAATAAATATTCAAAAAAGAAATTAAATATTGTCATAAATTTCGATACGGGGATTGGTCGTGATGGGATTCAAGTTGAGGAAATTGAATTATTAAATCTGGCAAAATGTAAAATTCTCTTTGTTATGAGCCATTTATCATGTGCTGAGCAAAAAGATCATTTTTTAAATAAAAAGCAGTTAGGAAATCTCCATGGGTTACAAAATTTTTTTCCTGATTCAAAATTTACCTTTGCAAATTCGGGCGGAATATTTTTAGGTTCCAAATATCATTTTGATATGGTGAGGCCAGGTGGGGCGCTATATGGAGTAAATACATCAATGGATAAACATGATAAAATGCTGAATGTTGTAGAATTTTATGCAAGTGTATTAAATAGAAAAGTATTTTATAAAAATCAATATATCGGTTATAATGCTACCCATGAGGTAAAAAAGGGGGATAAGGTATTAATTTTAAACATAGGTTATTATGATGGGTATAAAAGGATTTTTAGTGGCAAATCAAAAGTTTATGCCAAAGGTTTTTTTCTGCCTGTTATTGGTGTTGTGAGTATGAACATGATTGCAGTAGATGCTAATCAATTGCCAGAATCTATCTTTATGGAAATAAAAAGTGTTGAATTAATTGGTGAAAAAATTACTATAGGTGAAGTCGCTAAATTAGCAAATACAGATCAGAGAGAAATATTAACAAGTCTTTCAAATAGTTGTAGAAGAATTTATACATCATGAATTTATTAGCATACGTACAAACACTAGGCATTATTGCTCTAAGCTTCTTAGAAAAAATAGGAGAATTGGTTATCTTCCTTTTTAGTATTTTAAGTAAATTATTCGTAGCTCCTATCTATTTCAAAAAAATATTTCATCAATTAGTTGTAATTGGATTTTATTCATTGCCAGTAATTGGGCTTACTGCGATATTTACCGGAGCAGTTTTAGCCTTGCAAACTTACACTGGTTTTTCAAGAATGCATGCTGAAAGCTCAATAGCTTCCGTTATTGTAATATCTATAACAAGAGAGTTGGGTCCTGTATTAGCTGGGTTAATGCTCGCAGGTAGAGTTGCAGGATCGATGGCAGCAGAAATAGGAGCAATGAAGATATCTGAACAAGTTGATGCTTTGTATACACTTAATACTGATCCAATCAAATTTTTAATAATTCCAAAAATAATAGCAGGAACCATAATTTTACCTGTCCTAGTTTTAATTTCTGATATTATTGGTATATTTGGAGGCTATTTAATAGCAATATATAAGATTGGGTTTGAATATCATTCGTATATAAATAGTACATTAAAATTTTTAGAATATCAGGATGTGCTTTCTGGGTTAATTAAAGCTGCTGTTTTTGGTTTTATAGTTACTTTTATAGGGTGCTTTAATGGATTTAGAACTTCTGGTGGAGCAAGTGGTGTTGGGGTTTCTGCTACTCAAGCTGTTGTGACATCATCTATTTTGATTTTGCTCTCTAATTATATAATCACAGGCCTATTATTTGTAAAATAAAGATGTCCAGAAATAACTTAATCTCAATTAATAATCTTAATAAAAGTTTCGGTACAAAACAAGTATTGAAAGACATAAGCTTCAATGTAGTAAAAAGTGAGTCATTTGTGATTATTGGTGGCTCGGGTAGTGGCAAATCTGTTCTTCTCAAGTGCATTGCTGGTTTATTAGATCCTGATGAAGGTAGTGAAGTAATAATAGATAATGAGTATGTAACTCATACCCACATTATTCAAAGAAAGAAATTTTTAAAGAAATTCAGTATGCTTTTTCAAGGTAATGCGTTATTTGATAGCTTGCCTATATGGCATAACATTTGTTTTAGCTTGCTTAATTCTGGTATTTTAAATGCTGAAAAAGCCAAGGAGCATGCAATAGAAATGCTAAATTTAGTTGGGTTAAAAGAGGAAGTTCTAGAATTATACCCATCCAATTTATCTGGAGGAATGCAAAAAAGGGTTGCAATAGCAAGGGCTATAGCAACAAATCCAGAAATAATGTTTCTTGATGAGCCAACCTCTGGTCTTGATCCAGTTATGTCAGCTACTATTACAAATTTAATTAAAAATATTAGTAAGAAGCTAAAATCAACAACAATAACTATAACGCATGACGTTAAGGTTATGGAGAGAATAGCGGATAAGGTGGCATTATTAAAAGAAGGGGAGGTTTTTTGGGTAGATAATCTCAAAAATACTGTGGAAAGTGAGGATGAATATGTTAAATTATTTTTAAATAAGTAAAATTTAATTTTAATGGAAACCTCCTTATATTTAAAAGCTTTCTTTATATTGGTGTTACTTATAAGTCTCATTGGAGTAGTTGTGACTTTAATGAAATTTTTTAAAAATAAAAATATATTAGGAAGTTATTTTACATCGGATAATAATTTAAAGCTTGAAGAATCACTAAATATAGATCATAAAAGAAGATTAGTGATGTGTAAATTTAAGAAAAAGAAGTATTTAATTTTGCTAGGTCAACAGGATATTTTGATAGATGTCATTATTGAAGAATAAAAAATTAATCAATTTTACTATTTTTATAGCGATTGTTATTGCTTTAAAATGTAATTCTGCCTTTGCGCAAGGCATTAATATTGATTTTGGAGGAGAAGATGAACAGACCTTGTTCAGTAGCAAGGTAATTCAACTAATTGGTTTAATTACAATATTAAGTGTCGCTCCATCAATTTTAATTATGGTCACTTCATTTACAAAAATTACCATTGTTTTTTCCATACTTCGTCATGCATTGGGTTTACAACAAACCCCTCCAAATATTGTTATCATTAGTTTGTCACTATTTCTAACTTTTTTCATAATGTCTCCAACATTCAATAAGGCGTATGATGATGGATTGTTTCCGCTTATGAATAATCAAATAAATGAAGAGAAAGCCTGGGTAAATATAACAGCTCCTTTTCAAAAATTTATGAAAGAAAATACAAGAGAAAAGGATTTAAATTTATTTAAAGATATTGCAAAGGAAACTCAAAATTTAGAACAAGATGAAATCCCTTTAAGAGTTATGATACCTGCATTTATGCTAAGTGAGTTAAAAAAAGCTTTTGAAATAGGATTTTTGATTTATTTGCCATTCTTAATTATAGATTTAGTAGTTGCGTCAGTTTTGATGGGAATGGGTATGATGATGCTTCCTCCTGTTATAATATCTTTGCCATTTAAATTAATTTTCTTTGTAATGATTGATGGTTGGTATATGTTAAGCGGAAGTCTAGTCAAAAGTTATGGCATAGGTTAGTGTAACTACAAATCAACTTACCAAAGCTTTTACTTGTTGGTTTTATTAATTCTAAAAAATATTTTTTATAGTTGAAATGAGTTTTAAGGATAAATTAAACATTTCTGAAATTGAAGCTAAGTGGCAAAAAATTTGGAATGAATCGGATATTTACAAATGGGATAGCACTAAGTCTAGAGAAGAGATTTTTTCAATAGACACCCCTCCTCCCACTGTTTCTGGTGAATTGCACATGGGGCATGTGTTTAGTTATACCCAAGCAGATTTTATCGCAAGATTTCAAAGAATGATTGGGAAGTCAGTCTTTTACCCCATAGGTTTTGATGATAATGGTCTTCCGACTGAGAGGCTTGTTGAAAAAGTAAAAAAAATTAGAGCTAAAGATTTAAGTAGACAAGAGTTTATAAAAGTGTGTGAGGAGGTAGTTTTAGAAACAGAGGAAAAATTTAGGAATACTTACAAGTCTTTAGGCCTGAGTTTTGATTGGGAGCAGGAATATCAAACAATAAGTTCTAAATCAAGGAAGCTCTCTCAAATGTCTTTCATTGATTTATATAATAAGCATAAAATCATAAGAAAATTTGGTCCAAGTTTTTGGGACGTTAAAGATCAAACCGCGATTGCTCAAGCTGAAAATGTTGATAAAGAGCAGTCTGGGATACTAAATGATATAAAATTTAAAACTGTAAGTGGTGAAGAAGTTGTAATTGCAACAACAAGACCAGAGATGCTACCAGCTTGTGTCGCTATTTTTTATCATCCAAATGATAACAGATATCAGCATTTAAAAAAGACTGAAGCCATAATACCATTTTTTAATAACCAAGTGCCTATCTTGCCAGATGAGGATGTTGATCAAGAAAAGGGAACAGGTTTAGTGATGTGTTGTACTTTTGGAGATATTCAGGATATTGAGTGGTGGAGAAAGCATAAGCTCAATACTGTTGAATCTATAGATTTATATGGGAAAATGAAAAATGCTGGATTTCTTAATGGGTTGAAAATAAAAGAAGCTAGAGAATTAGTAATAGAAAAATTAAAATTAGAGCAACTTTTGCTCAATCAAACTGAAGTTGTTCAAAATGTTAAATGTGCTGAAAGATCTGGGGGAATTCTTGAGATTATTCCGACCTACCAATGGTACATAGAAGTATTGCCATATAAGGGAGATTTGCATAAGAAAAATAATGAGTGCAACTGGCATCCAAAATTTATGAAAGATAGACTCAGTAGCTGGATAGACGGTTTGAATCAAGATTGGTGTATTTCTAGGCAAAGATATTTTGGCGTTCCCTTTCCCGTTTGGTATTCAAAAAGAAAAGGCGAGGAAGGAAAAATACTCATCGCAAATGTTGATCAACTTCCTGTAGACCCATATGTTGATTTACCAGATGGCTATACTTGTCACGAGGTAGAGCCAGAAACAGATGTTATGGACACATGGGCAACTAGTGCTATAACTCCTCAATTATCAAGCCATGGAATTAGTGATGATTTTATGCTTGATGAAGAAAGGCATAATAAATTATTTGCATATGATTTAAGACCTCAAGCGCATGAGATCATTAGAACATGGGCCTTTGGAACTTTAGTTAAATCGTTTTTCCATCAAGACTCTATCCCATGGAAGAATCTTATGATTAGTGGTTGGTGCTTATCCTCAGACAAGTCTAAAATGAGTAAATCAAAGGGTAATGTCGTTACACCAGAAAAATTAATAAAAGATCAAGGTGCTGATGTTATAAGATACTGGGCATCAAGTTCAAAACTCGGAATGGATATAGTCTATAGTGATCAAATATTTAAAATTGGCAAAAAATTAATTACTAAACTTTGGAATGCAGGTAAATTTGTTGATTCTCACATTCATGGTCTGGAGAAGAGCATTGATTCTCTAAAGGATGACATCAGTAATGGAGATATTTTTTGTGATCTAGATCTATGGATCATTTCCAATTTATACAAAGTGATTGAGAATTCTACAAACTCTTTTAAAAATTATGAATATTGTGATGCAAGGGTTTTTGTTGAGAATTTTTTCTGGAAAGATTTTTGTGATAATTACTTAGAATTAGTAAAAACAAGAGTATATGATGAAGAAAACAAGCATCCAAAAGAAAAGAAAAGTGCTGCTTTGACATTAAATTATGTTTTCAATACACTACTAAAACTTTTTGCCCCGTATATGCCGCATGTCACTGAAGAGATCAATTCTATTTTATATGGAAAAAATAATGAAATGGTGAACAAAATTAATATGTGGCCAAAATTGGAGAATTTTTATTACTCCAGTGAGAGCCTGAATATGGGAGTACATGTTTTAAATATATTAGAGTTAGTGAGAAAATATAAATCAATGAATGAACTTTCACTAAGAGCAGAAATTGATGTGATCCATTTTAGCGGAGAGGAAATAGGGTTGTTGGCGTTACTGGATTTAAAAAATGCATGCAATTGCAAGGAAATAAAATACAAGGAAGATATTGCTAAACCGCATTTGAAATCAAGCTGTGGCAAGTATTCAATAATGATAATTTAAAGCTATAAAAATTGAGATAAGTGTAAATTTATATTTACAATATTTCTATATATGTATAAAAATATTCAATAACATATGGTTCTTTTTAATTTAACTACTCGCATAGGGTGCTTTATTGATGATTTCTGAAAACATAATTGTAAAAAGATATGCTTTGGCATTGTTCATAAATATGGAGCAATTAGATCAAGTTGATGAAATTTTTGGTGAAATTAATCAATTTTTTGATCTAATTAAAATTAGGAAATCAGTTGAGAAATTGTTACTAAACAAGTTTGTGCCCAAAAAAACAAAGATGATTTTTTGTAATACTATACTTAGCAAAACCAAGACTTCTGATTTATTGAGAGGATTCATAAAAGTATTGATAGATAAACAAAGGCTATATCTGTTGAAAAAAGTCGTAGCTTCGCTAGAAGAAATAATTAATAAAAAGAATAATATTAAAGTCTTAGAATTGATTTTAGCAAAGCAATTAGATGACAATTCTTTTAGTGAAGTTAAAGATGTGTTGATGAAATACTTTAATGACATGAATATTAAGTTTAATATAACTCATAATAGTTGTATTTTGGGTGGGATGATTATCAAAAAAGAATCTCTAATGTTAGATTTATCACTTCTATCAAGAATTAAAAAAATAGAGTTTTTAATGAAAGATGCAAATTTAAAATTAATGAATTAGGTAATGTATGAGAGCTTCCGAAATAGTTGATGTATTAAAAAATGAGATTGCTAGTATAGATCAGAAAATAGAATTTGAAGAAGTAGGACAAGTTGTAAAAGTTTTTGATGGTATTGCAATTGCATACGGACTTGATAATGTTGAATTCAACGAAATAGTGCAATTTGAAAACGGTACTCAAGGTATTGTCTTTAATATAGAAGAAGATAATGTTGGAATTGTTATATTGGGTGACGATAAAAATATCAAGGAAGGTCAAGTTATAAAGAGAGAGAAGCAATTTTTTAAAGTTCCAACTGGAAAAAGTTTATTGGGTAGAGTTGTTGATGTATTTGGAAATCCACTTGATAATAAAGGGGAGCTTAAGGATGTTGTTTATAAAAAAGCTGATGTAAAGGCTCCAGGAATTATTGATAGAAAATCTGTTCATGAACCTGTCCAAACAGGAATAAAAGCCATTGATAGTTTAATACCGATAGGTAGAGGGCAGCGTGAATTGATCATTGGAGATAGGCAAGTTGGAAAAACTGCTATAGCGATTGATACCATATTGAATCAAAAAAAAATAAATAAATCAAATAATGAAAGTGAAAAATTATATTGTATATATGTAGCGATTGGTCAAAAAAATTCTTCAGTTGCTAAAATTGTTAAAAAGTTAGAGGAATCTGGGGCATTAGAGTATACAATTGTTGTAGTAGCTTCAGCATCTGATCCAGCACCACTGCAATTTTATGCGCCATATGTGGGATGCACAATGGGAGAATTTTTTAGAGATAATGGGATGCATGCACTTGTTATTTACGATGATTTAAGTAAACATGCTGTTTGTTATCGTCAAATGTCACTTTTATTAAGAAGACCTCCTGGGAGGGAAGCATATCCTGGTGATATTTTTTATGTTCATTCGAGGCTCTTAGAAAGAGCTGCAAAACTTTCAGATGAGATGGGGTCTGGTTCTTTGACAGCATTGCCAATCATAGAGACTCATGCAGGAGATGTTTCTGCATATATACCTACAAATGCAATATCAATCACAGATGGACAAATTTTTTTAGAAACAGAATTATTTTATAAAGGGATAAAGCCAGCTATTAACATAGGATTATCTGTTAGTAGAGTTGGATCGGCAGCTCAGATTAATGCAATGAAAAAAGTTGCAGGGACCATGAAACTTGATCTAGCTCAATACAGAGAAATGCAATCTTTTTCTCAATTTGCCTCTGATTTGGATTCATCAACAAGAAGTTTGCTTGAAAGAGGTGATAAGCTCACTGAATTATTAAAACAACCTCTATATACCCCTTTGCAAATAGAGGAGCAAGTGATTTCAATATTTGCAGCAGTTAAGGGGTTCTTAAAAGAAGTGGACTTGCAAAGCATTGGTGATTTTGAAAATAAATTGCTTTTCCAAATTAAAAAGGACAAAAAAGATCTTATGAAAAAAATTAGAAAAGAAAAGAAACTTTCTGAAGAAATTCACAACGAGCTTGCAGAATATTTAAATCAATTTGTAAAACTATACTCCTAAAATATGCCATCACTAAAACATATAAAAACTAGGATAAAAGGAATAAATTCTACCAAAAAGATTACACAGGCAATGAAGATAGTTTCCGCATCTGGCTTGAGGAGTGTGCAAAGTAGTATAGGTAGTTCTGATGCTTATTTAAAAGGATTTCAAAGACTTTTAATTGATGTAAATAACAAAAATCCGGAGCTTTTTAGGCGATATATTTCATTATTTCAGAATAAAAAAGAATCAAATGTGCTGTTTATTGTTTTCGGTTCAGATAAAGGGCTGTGTGGTTCATTTAATTCAAAAATAACTAGCTATATTACTTCAGAATTGCAGGTGAATAAAAATGCTAAAATTTTCTGCGTTGGTAATAAGATTTCTCAATACATGCAAGCTCATCACAAAGAAAATATTGAAAAAAGCATGCCATTTTTTAGGAAAAATAATAAAAAAATTTCCTATAATGCATCAGCTTTGCTTAGTAGAGAGATTAGGAATGCTTTTTTAAATGGAAAATTTAGCGAATGCAGAATAGTGTATACAAAATTTGAATCTGTTTTACATCAACAAGTTGAAGACATTAAACTATTACCCCTGCAAATTGATGAAATAGAAAATCTTAGTTGTTTTTCAAAATCAGATAAAGAGATCTTTGAATTTGACAATAATTTAGAAACCATTTTGGAAAAATTGATTCAAAATTATATTAATGCCACAGTCCTGTATGCATGTTCTAATAGTTTAACTTGCGAACATTCAGCAAGGATGCTAGCAATGGATAGTGCAACGAAAAATTCTGACAAAATGCTTAAAGAGTTGAATTTGCTTTATAACAGGAGTAGACAAGCTATTATCACGAAAGAGTTAATTGAAATTATTTCTGGGGCAGAGGCAACTAACTGAATATAAATAATTTGGATGGTAACACATATATGAACAAAGGAAAAATATCGCAAATTTTTGGTGCAGTAGTAGATATTAAATTTGAAGGTGAAATGCCTAATATTCTCAATGCTCTAAAATATAAAGATAAAAGCAGAGAAATTGTTTTTGAGGTAGTGCAGCATATTGGAGATGGTGTGATCAGGGCAATTGCAATGGATTTAACTGATGGATTAAAGAGAGGCGATGAAGTTGTGGATACTGGCAAATCAATAACAGTGCCAGTTGGGAAAGGGACGCTTGGAAGAATCATGGATGTTGTCGGCAATCCAATTGATCAAAAAGGAAAAATAGAAAGCGAAAATTATGCATCAATTCATAAAAAATCTCCAGCGCTTGAATCTTTATCAACAGAGACAGAAATTTTAACAACAGGGATAAAAGTTGTTGATTTGTTGGCTCCATATATAAAAGGTGGCAAGATTGGTTTATTCGGAGGTGCGGGTGTTGGAAAAACAGTGCTGATAATGGAGTTAATCAACAATATAGCCAAAGCGCATGGTGGCTATTCAGTTTTTGCAGGTGTTGGTGAAAGAACAAGAGAGGGTAATGATCTATATCATGAAATGATTGATTCCAAAGTTATTGATGAAAAAAATATTACCAATTCAAAAGTAAGCTTAGTTTATGGGCAGATGAATGAGCCACCCGGTGCGAGGTTAAGAGTGGGATTAACTGGTCTTTCAATTGCTGAGTACTTTAGAGATCAAGAGCAGCAAGATGTATTGTTTTTTGTAGACAATATTTTTAGATTTACTCAGGCTGGTGCTGAAATTTCTGCATTACTTGGAAGAATACCATCTGCAGTTGGTTATCAACCAACCCTTGCGACTGAAATGGCAGATCTTCAGGAGAGAATTACCTCGACAAAAACCGGTTCAATAACTTCAGTGCAAGCAGTATATGTTCCAGCTGATGATTTAACAGATCCAGCTCCAGCTACATCATTTTCTCACCTTGATGCAACCACTGTATTAAATAGGCAAATTGCAGAACAAGGAATATATCCTGCAATTGATCCGTTAGATAGTACATCCCAAGCATTATCTAAGGACATAGTAGGCGAGGAGCATTATAAAGTTGCCAGAGCGGTTCAAAAGACGCTACAAACATATAAGTCGCTACAAGATATAATAGCAATTTTAGGGATGGATGAGCTTTCTGAAAGTGATAAATTGATTGTGTCGAGAGCTAGAAAAATTCAAAAATTTCTATCTCAACCATTTCATGTTGCAGAGATTTTTACTGGTTCTCCAGGAAAATTTGTTGCTTTGCAAGATACTATTAAAGGATTTAAAGATATAGTTGAGGGTAAATATGATGATATTCCGGAGATGGCGTTTTATATGGTTGGTAGCATTGAAGAAGCCTTAGAAAAAGCAAAGAACTTAGAGTAAGCTATAAAATATGTCTAAAGCTAAAATTAATCTAAAAATAATAACGCCTGAGGGAGGTATTGAGGATTCCTATCATGATAGTATATCCTTACCTGGGGAATTTGGAGTTCTTGAACTATTACCAAATCATGAAAATTATATCAGCCTATTAAAAACAGGGGTTATATCAATAAATAAAAAGACAAACTTTATCCCTATTTTCATTATATCTGAATCATTTTTACGCTTTGATAATAGTACTAATATATGTGAGGTTAATAGTGAGTATGCTATGAATATTATGAGTGCAAAAAAATTGGAAAGAGAATTTATTAACAGAAAAATAGACAGCTCTAGTGATGCAAATGAAAAAGATTTTTATAACTACTTGGCACAATATTTTTCGAATAATGATAAATAATAATGTATGGCAGTAAATTGCTACTCTATATTATGACAGATAAATTGTTATTTTAATTGACTTTTTTAACATATGAGATTAGAAATATGACTTTAACTGAAGACAGAATAAGCAAATGTTAGCTGTAATTGAAACAGGTGGTAAACAGTATCACGTTAAGGCAGGAGATGTCATCAAGATAGACAAACTAGATGGAGAGCTTGGAGAAGAAGTAAGTTTTACTAAGGTTCTTGCATTATATAACAATAGTAAAGGTGATGCAATAAAACTGGGAGAACCCTTTCTTGAATCAGCTAAGGTTAGGGCTGAAGTTCTAGAGCAAATGAAGGACAAGAAAATTATTGTCTTTAAGAAAAAAAGGCGCCAAAATTACAGAAGAAAGAAGGGTCACAGACAAAATGTGACTGTTTTAAGGATAACTAAAATAGAGGAAAAATAGTATGGCAACCAAAAAAGCTGGTGGTAGTTCCAAAAATGGAAGAGATTCTCATAGCAAAAGATTAGGCCTCAAAAAATTCGGTGGCGAAGTTGTAATTCCCGGCAATATAATAGTTCGTCAACGTGGAACTAAATTTCATCCTGGTAACAATGTAGGGATTGGTAAAGATCATACAATTTTTGCCATAACTTCTGGAAGAGTAAGTTTTTCTTCTGGAAAGAAAAATCGTACATATATCTCTGTAATTTAATAGAATAATTTTGTGAATGGGTTTGTAGCTCAGCTGGTTAGAGCGCACGCCTGATAAGCGTGAGGTCGGTGGTTCAAGTCCACCCAGACCCACCATTTTCTCGAATATATAGTCGTTACGCAATATAAAAGACTAACTAAGTCTTCTAAAAAGGTTCATAGCTATAATATGTTTCTAAACCTCCGAACTCATACAATAAAAAAGCTATTAAAAAAGGAATCCAGTTTATCACAGTTCACCCAAGCAAGGTTAGGAATTATGCAAAAGCTATTAGTCTGCTAGCTAAAACAGATAAACTAGATTGCAAGTTAACTTCTGAATTTGCAAATAATTTTTCCTTGTAACCAAAGCAAAATTAGGCCATTCTTTTATTTGTCAATTCCAAAGCATGAGCTATAAAATAATTTCTTTTAACTCGATATATAGAGAAACATGAGCTAAAGCAACTGCTACCTTATTTTTGAACAGATAAAGCAATCCAGTCAGCAAAATCAAAATTAGCATTTTTGATATCAAGCATTATTATGCAAGGAGTGTCGTAGCTGTGTAATCTCAGGATTGTACTTTTTACTTTTTCAAATAAATTATGTTTAGTTTTAAGTAAAAGCAAAGTCTCATTATCATTATAAATTTCTCCATTATAGGAATAAATAGATTCAATATTGTCGACAATATTAGCACAAGCAATTAGCTTATCTTCTATCAAATTTCTAGCAATCAGTTTTGCCTCTTTTTTACTGACACAAGTCACATAAATTAAAATTAAGTTGGCCATGATTGTTAAAAACCACAATAAATAATATGTTCAGTTCTAATATCTAGTCTATAATTAAATGCTGTTAGTTTTAAGGCATTTATGTATTTCATAGTATTTAAAATAATTAAGATTTACACATTAAAATAAATATAACACTTTTTATTGTTCATCATTAGTGTTGTTATTGGTTACTAGTCTAAAAACTTTTCTATCAGCTTCTCTTTCTCTTTAATTAACAATATTTTCCATATGTAATAATAACATTTTTAATTCTTTATATATTCTCTATTCCTGCAGTATAACTCCCTTATATTGATTTGGCTATAAGATCTGATAGGGTTTCGTCAAGAAATTGGCATTCTTTTTAAAATCAATTTTGCTCCGATACATTGGGCGCACTACATAGAAAGATGGGCATTATAATATCCTATAGCTTTAAATTTTAGGTAGCAACTATCATTTATATTTTGTATCCGCTATGAATAGCAACGACACCAAAAAAAAGTTTTTTAAAATTAACAGAGAAATACCCAATGTCCTTCATCATCATTTCTAGTTCATATGGATTGTGAAATTGCTTAATGCTTTCCACTAAATATTGATATGAATCTTTTGAGTTGGCGATTAATGATCCAACAGTAGGAATTATTTTAAAGGAATAAAAATCATATAATTTAGAAATTGTGGCATCATCAACTTTTGAAAATTCTAAGCACAAAAATTTACCACCTGGTTTTAATACTCTTAAGGCTTCCTTTAAAACATTTTCTACATGTGTCACATTTCTAATACCAAAAGATATTGTACAATAATCAAAGTTATTATCTTTATATGGAATACTTTCTGCACTACAATGAGTCCACTTAATGTCTTTGATATGCCTTTTGTTTATTTTTTTACTAATCAGGCTCTTACCTTTATCTAGCATTTCCTTATTTAAGTCAGAAACGATGGCATTTTTTCCCCCCTTATCTATAAATCTTTTTGCTATATCTCCGGTTCCACCAGCTAAATCTAATAGGGTCATATTTGCATAACTGTCAATTTCATTGATAAAAATGTCTTTCCACTTTCTGTGCAAACCAAAGCTCATTATGTCATTCATTATATCATATTTATCGGCAACTTTGGAAAAGACACCTTGCACCATAGTTTCTTTTTCCTCTTCTTTTACTTTTTGAAATCCAAAGTTCACAGTCATGTTAATAGAAATGATTTGTCTAATAAATGGCAGGAGCGAGAGGTTTCGAACCCCCAACCTCCGGTTTTGGAGACCGGCGCTCTACCAGTTGAGCTACACTCCTATCCTAATGTGTTAATATGTATATATCAATAATACTTTGTTAAATCAATAAACTGTTGGTATTTATTCATTTCACTAGACAAAAGGGGAGAATGTTATTTAATATAGCTATAAGTCTTATATTAAAAATTTAAAATTTTGTTTAAAATTATAAAGAAACTATTAAAAATTTTTTCAATAGTTGCAACTTTGCTGCTGGGGATTCACATTATTTTAATACAATGGAATTTTAATTTTTTATTTCCACAAATTCAAAACTACTTTAGTCAAGATTATTCTATAAATTTTAAATTGAATGGAGATATAAAGATTAAAATTCTTCCTTTTCCTAAAATTTCAATAACTAATATTAAATATTCTGATGATGATGGGATAACTGAAATCATTATACCAAAAGTTCAAGTGAAAATTAATTTATTGAAGATTTTCAACAAAGAGGAGATATTGGATTTGCATAACACCTCTCTTTATGACGCAAAGATAAAAGTACTAGATTTAGAAAATCAGGGGTATTATGAAATACTTCGGAAATTTTTATTAAAATCTAGTGATGATTCCACAAAAATAGTTTTAAGAAATGCAGAGCTAGAGTTAGTTGATAAAGACAGTGCACTTGTTAAAAGAAAAATAGAAAAATTAAATATCATATTTCGTAATGCAGGTAACTACCATTTGGATTTAAACTCAACATTTTCAGAAAATCAGGAACAATATTCCCTTTTTATTGAATCAGAGGATTTAGATAAAGATTTAAATCCAGATAACATAGTTATATCTTTGCAACATAATTTACTGCATTTTTATACGACATTAAGCAGGGGAGCAAAAGCAGATAAGTTAATAGGCACTGCTAACATACATTTTCACAATAAAGTAGAAAGTAATTTTTCAGATTTCAAACAATTTGTTGATACGCAAAATTTAAAAAAAATAAAAGCAGATATTGAATTTAATAATGAATGCTTAAGAGTGAGTAATTTTACAACAGATTCCGATGGTATTAATAATATTAAAGGGGGGATAAATTATCATCGAAAATCTAAAATATTAGATTTGAATCTTTCAATTGAAGAGTTAAACTTAGATCAATTATTTTTAAAATATTATGGTAAGAATGATAAGGATTCTAAAACAGAATTCAATTCAATGGAGTTATTGGATTTTTTAACTAAACGACTAGAATTTGGATTTTCTACGTTTATCACTTCCTCAACAAATATAGATATTAATAAAATAATTTTAAATGATAAATCTATAAGTAATTTTAAATTAGAATTTAGTTCTTGGCCTTCCATTACAACTAAGAATCAAAAAATTTTAGTGAATAATTTAAGTATGGTATTTCCGGGTAATACTAAATTTATTACGAATGGTATTATAAGCAATTCAACTATACCTATTTTTAGAGGACACTTACTTTTTGCGAGTGAGAGTCCAAAGGATTTGATGGAGTGGAAAGATAATAATAAAATTTCAGAGCAAATTAATAATTCACCCATTTTACTGAAGTCTGAGATTGTGTTAATGCCATATATATTGCAATTATATCATACACAAGTTGCTTCAAAAAATACCCAACTTATATCTAATATTTTAGCTCTAAACTACCCAGGCAAAAACAAGATGCAGTTATATACTAAAATCTCAGCTGATAACTTAAATTTAGATGATTTCAACTTCGGTGATAAATTTGATGATGTGATGTATATTCTTTACAAGAGCGACTTTGATAATTCAGGAGAAAAATTTGCTCAAAACACAAATAATCTGAGTTTTTTACGTACTCAAAAAGGATTTAAAAATCTTACTTTAGAAGTAGACAAATTAATTTTTAAAAAACAACTTTTTCAAGACACACATGTGAATTTAGATATTAGCAAAGATAGATTAAAGGTAGATCATGTAAATATTAAGCATCAATATGGAAAATATTCTGGGCATTTTATTCTCAGTTTGCCTGGTATAAATCCGTTAATAGATGCTGATTTTAATTTTACAGAACTGCATGATAAATTTTTACACTTATTACTTCCTTCGCAAGAAAAATTTAGCCAAAGATATAAAAAAGAACTTTTAAAGGTTGGAGAAAATAAAGAAAAAATTAGTGATATAAATTTTTATAGTCTCAGAAATTTTGATAGTAATTTTCGCTTTAATGTAGATAAGCTTTACTTTAAAAACTTAGAGTTAGATAATTTTGTTATGGCAGGTGATATTAAAAATCAAGGGATCAACTTTGATAACATCAGTGCAGAAGCTTTTAATGGAGAGGTTAAGGCCAATGGAAATATTTCTATGTTGCGACCAGTATATTCAATGCAATTAGGGATTGGATTAGGAAATATCAATCCTAGCTTGCTATTAAGTAAATTGATAAATTATGATAATAATTCCGGTTATATGAGTGCATCTGGAGTTTTTTTATCAAAAGGAACTAATTCAGAAGAAATCAAGCAAAATATAGCTGGTAGTATTAATATTGAAGGCAGAAATATTCAATATAATGGATTGGGTCTTGTTGAGTTGGCTGATATACCGCAATTGCAGGTTAATCTTAATTATAAGTTGAAAAGGTTGGATTATTATTCTAAATATGGAAAAACTCAATTTGATAATGTTAGTGGCACGATAAACATAAAAAATTCTATAGCTAAAATGATCAATTTAAAATTAAATAATGAAAGGCTAACGGGAGTGCTGAATTTAGTATACTCCTTTTCAGAGGATTCTTTAAATGCTAATTCCAAATTTTCATTTATTCCTGTGGAAAATAGTAGTCCCATAACAATAGATATAGCAAATTCAGGAACCTTGGCAAATACTAGGGCTGTTGTGGATGTTTCAGCATTAGAGAGGTATTTAAGAACAAATAGTAATTAAAATAAATTGCTATAATTAATAATTAAAGGTGGTGGCAAGGCTAAAGCACTATCAATGTCGTATAATTGGATTAATAAAAGGTTGTTAAATTTTTATGGAACAAATACAAAATATAATATTTGCGAATTATTTTTTTATAAAGGCATTTCATATAATTTCTATTATAGCTTGGATGGCTGGATTATTATATCTCCCAAGAATTTTTGTGTATCATACAAAGGTGAAAAAAGATTCTGAAGCAGATAAATTATTTAGGATAATGGAGAAGAAATTATTAAGATTTATTATGCTTCCAGCTTTTCTATCAAGTCTGGTGACAGGGTTAATTTTAATTTACATAGTGGGATTGAAAGACAATCTTTGGGTGCACATAAAATTGCTGCTTGTAATGGTTTTAATATTTACACATCATTTAATGGCGAAATATGTTAAAGATTTTGCTAATAATAAGAATCAAAAAAGTGAAAAATATTTTAGAATATTCAATGAAGTGCCAGCTATCTTAATGATTGGTATAGTGTTTTTAGCAGTTACTAAGATGGTTTAAGCATCAATGATGACTTCCAATTATTAGGAAGTTTAATGGTGGGTTACCTTCAAGCACAATGATATAGATAAAATTGTTAGGAAGAAAATATGAGAAGAGATGTACTCAAAGGCACCCCATAACAAACTCCATGTATTGTACACAAATAGTATCAATATGTCAATCGCAGTTTTAGTTCATTTGATGTAAATATTAGTTCAATTGGAAGTAAATTCCAATTAACATTGGATAAAGCATACTTACAGTTTTAGTTTCAATGAAATAAAATTTTTATATGATAACGTTTAGTGATTGTAGAAAAATAGATATTAGTACATTGGAATAATAGAGGTGTGAATAAAATTTATAGCAGAAATTCGGGCTTGATTTTTAAGGTCTATAGGAGTAATACTTAGTTAAATTTTGATAAATTTTAGTGATGACAAATGAATGATAATTCAAATTCTTCTTTTCTCTTTCAGAATGCGTTGTTTATAGAGGAACTATACAATGAGTATCTGAAAAATCCAGATTCAGTTGATGAAAGCTGGAAGAAGTATTTTTCTGAATTAGAAGCAAGTAATGATGATTTTAGAAGGTTTTTTTCAGGACCAAGTTGGAAGAAAAAAAGTAATAAAATTATAGGTTATCAAGATAAAATCAGTAATGATGTTAAAAAAGAAAAAGCCAACGCGAGTAATATTAACGATCTTTCACTAAAGATAGGTAGATTAATAGAGGTGTTTAGATCATATGGTCATAGAGCAGTAAAGTTAGACCCTTTAAATTTAAGTAATGAAAATTTTCCTAGAGAGTTAGACTATAAAAATTATGGAATTAAAGAGGAAGAGTTAGAACAGCAAGTGTATGTAGGTGGAGCTTTTGGACAAAATGAAATGCCACTCAAAAAGCTTTATCAAAACTTAATAAATACTTATTGTAGAAGGTTTGCAGTAGAGTTTGCTCATATGGATGATTTGCAAGAGAGGGAATGGCTGAGGATAGAGATTGAAAATGATGCAGGTATTATAAATCTTGGTAAAGAGAAAGAACTTGAAATTTTAGAGAGTTTGGTGAAAGTTGGGATGTTCGAAGAGTATCTCCATGTAAAATTCCCAGGAGCTAAACGTTTTTCAATTGAGGGTGGCGAAGGAACGGTGACAGCAATTGAGGAAATTATCCAGATGTCTGCTAAAAATAATATTGAAGAAATAATTTTTGGTATGGCTCATAGAGGTAGGCTAAGTATTTTGACAAAGGTTATGAAAAAACCCTATCATGTTGTTTTTTCCGAATTTAAAGGGGGGGTGTTTATACCTGATAATCTCAATTTGCCAGGTGATGTTAAATATCATGTTGGGTCATCTTCAGATATTCAAATTGATGGGAAAGATATGCACTTGACACTTACACCTAATCCATCTCACCTAGAAGTAGTAAATTCTGTGGTTTTGGGTAGGGTGAGAGCTAAACAAGATTTGATAGATGATAAGGATAGAAGTAAGGTTATGGGTATTTTGCTTCATGGAGACGCTGCCTTTAGTGGACAAGGATCTGTAATGGAATCTTTGGCTTTAGCAGGAACAAAAGCATATGATACAGGTGGGACTATACATATAATAACGAATAATCAAATTGGATTTACTACAAATGCTTCAGATGGTAGGTCCTCAAGGTATTGCACAGATATAGCTAAAATGATAAGTGCACCTATTTTTCATGTTAATGGGGATGATCCTGAAGCTATTGCATATGTTAGTAGGATTGCTGCAAAGTACCGCTCTAAATTTAAAAAAGATGTATTTATTGACATTGTATGTTACAGAAAATATGGGCATAACGAAGGTGATGAGCCGATGTTTACCCAACCTAAGATGTATAATACTATTCATGCACATAAAAGTCCCTCAGAGCTTTATTCTTCAAAGTTATTAAATAAGGGGAATATTGATAAGGACTTAATTCAGAGAAATAAAAAAGAATTTAAAGAATTTCTAGATCAAGAGTTTGAATTATCAGATAGTTATAAACCTGAAGAAGCGGATTGGCTTAAAAATAATTGGAAAGGCTTTGATGAATTTTTAACTGATAGCAACAGTCATATAGTTACTGGTGTAAAATCTGAGGAACTGAAAAATTTGAGTGATCCCTTAACAAATGTACCCAAGGATCTTAAATTAAATAAAAAAGTAGAAAGGTTGTTGAACAGCAGGAAGCAAATGCTTGATACTGGGGAGAGTATAGATTGGGGTATGGGAGAGACATTGGCATATGCGTCATTACTAAAAAATGATTGTAATATCAGATTTACTGGTGAAGACGTAGAGAGAGGTACGTTTTCACATCGTCATGCGGTTTTAGTTGATCAGGAAAGCGAACGGAAATATATCCCATTAAATAACTTGGGAAATGATCAAGGTGGAAATATTGAAATTCATAACAGCATTTTATCTGAATTGGCAGTTATGGGTTTTGAGTATGGTTATAGTTATTCCAGTCCCAATGCATTGGTTATCTGGGAAGCTCAATTTGGTGATTTTGCAAATAGTGCTCAAATGGTTATTGATCAATATTTAGTTTCTGGTAAGGCTAAGTGGTTGAGGATGAGTGGGATTGTTTTACTTTTGCCGCATGGTTACGAAGGGCAGGGACCAGAGCATAGCTCCGCAAGGCTTGAAAGATTTTTGCAGCTTGGTGCAAATAACAATATTACTGTTGCAAACTGCACAACACCTGCGTCAATTTTTCATTTGCTTAGAAGGCAAGCTTTGAGAAGCTATAGAAATCCTTTAATCGTTATGACCCCAAAATCATTGCTAAGACATAAATTGGCAGTTTCAAAATTGGCAGATTTTGCAGAGGGGACATTTTTTAAATCAGTAATAGAGGACGATGTAAAGGAAATTGATAAAGTTGAGAAGGTGATATTTTGTAGTGGCAAGGTGTATTATGATTTATATGAAGAAAGAGAAAAGCAGGGGAAAAATACTATAGCTCTGATTAGGTTAGAGGAGCTTTATCCATATCCTAAAAAAGAGATATTGGAACAACTAGATAAGTATAAAAACGCAAAGCAAATTGTTTGGTGTCAAGAAGAGCATAAAAATATGGGAGCTTGGCACTATATTAAGCCAAAGTTTGAAGAAGTTTTAAAAGGGATCGGCAGCAAATTAGAAGTGGAATATGTTGGTAGGGATGAGTCCGCATCTCCTGCAGCAGGATATATGAAATTACACCTTGAAGAATTAAGTAAATTTTTGAAAAAAGCATTTGAATAATAGGAGTTAAAAATTATGGCAATCAATATAATAGTTCCATCGCTAGGAGAATCAGTTACAGAAGCTACAATAGCAAAATGGCATAAAAAAGTTGGGGAGCAAATTGGAGTTGATGAGCTTCTAATAGAGCTTGAAACTGATAAGATAACACTTGAAGTGAATGCGCCTGCATCAGGAACAATTAGTGATATAAAATTTAATGGAGGAGATGTAGTAGCAGTAGGTGATACTTTGGGTTTTCTAGAAGAAGGTGAAGTTGCTAAAGTGCAAGAGAATATTCAGACAGACTTAGATAAGAACACTAAGGGCTTTAGCGAACCTCAACATATCCAGCCACAAGTTAATAATGATCAAATTTTTTCTCCAGCTGCTAGTAAAATTGCCTCAGAGAATAATGTGCAGAATATAGCAAATGCTACAGGGAAGGATGGGCGTGTTACCAAAGGTGATGTACTATCTGCAATTTCCAATCCTCAAATTGAAGCTACAGCAATTTCTTATCCTCAGGAACAACTTGAGGAAAGAATAAAAATGACTAGATTAAGAAAAACAATTGCTAAAAAGCTTAAAGATTCTCAAAATACGGCTGCAATATTATCAACCTTTAATGAGGTAGATATGTCGGTAGTGATAAAATGCAGAAAAGATTATCAAGAGGCATTTAAAGAGAAATACGGAGTAAAGCTTGGGTTTATGTCATTTTTTGTTAAGGCTACAGTTGCTGCCTTAAAAGAAATACCAGCTGTGAATGCTGAAATAGATGGGGATTATTTAGTCTATAAAAATTATTACAATATTGGTGTTGCCGTAGGGACAGAGCAAGGGCTTATTGTTCCAGTTGTTAAAAATGCTGATAAGATGAATTATGCGGAAATAGAAAGAAATATTGTAGATCTTAGTCAAAAAGCAAGAGGTGGTAAGATTGCAATGAGTGATATGCAAGGAGGAACATTTAGTATTACAAATGGTGGAAGTTATGGTTCTTTATTATCCACACCAATAATTAATCCACCTCAATCTGGGATACTTGGTATGCATAATATTGTACAGAGGCCTATTGCTGTTGCCGGCGAAGTTGTTATACGTCCGATGATGTATATAGCTCTTTCTTATGATCATAGGATTATAGATGGAGGTGAGGCTGTTACATTTTTAAAGAGAATCAAAGAAATGATGGAAACTCCTGAGAAGCTTCTGTTTGGATTATAATCAAATTATTTAGGGTTTTATATTATGGAAAAGTATGATGTTTTAGTTATAGGTGGTGGACCTGGTGGGTATGTTGCTGCTATTAAGGCTGCTCAACTTGGTAAGAAGGTTGCATGTGTAGATAATAAAGAATTTCTAGGTGGGACATGTTTAAATGTGGGGTGTATTCCATCGAAGTCATTGTTAAATACAACCCATAAATATCATGAAGCAAAACATAATTTTGCTTCAAGAGGAATAGAGTGTGAAAATATTAGCTTCTCATTGGATAAAATAATGGAAACTAAGGATTCAACAGTTTCTGGTTTGGGGCAAGGTATAGCTGGTTTATTTAAAAAGAATAAAATTGATTATTTTTATGGGCTTGGAAAATTTGAATCAAACAATACAATATCAGTAGATTTAAATGATGGTGAGAATAAATTATTAGAGGCAGATAATATAATAATTGCAACAGGTTCTATTCCAGTTGCCTTGCCAAATATCCAAATTGACGAAGAGAGAATAGTTACCTCAGATGGTGCATTGTCTCTTAAAAAAGTTCCAAAGAAGATGGTTGTGATAGGTGCAGGAGTGATTGGGCTTGAGTTGGGCTCAGTATGGTCGAGGCTTGGTGCAGATGTCGAAGTTATAGAATTTGCAGATAATATTTTGCCTGGTTTTGACAATGATGTAAGAAAAGAAGCAAAGAAAATATTTGAAAAACAAGGCTTAATTTTTAAACTTTCTTCCAAAGTAACATCCGCTCAAGTCATAGAGGATAAAGTTGAAATTGAGATTGCATCAGTAGCTAGTGATAGTTCGGAAAAAATGGATTGTGACGTTGTTTTAGTTGCAGTTGGTAGAAAACCAAATACTGAAGTACTAGGTCTGGATAAGGTGGGCATAGAATTGGATGAAAAAGGTAGGGTGGTAGTAGATGGGCAACTAAGAACAAATATTCCAAATATTTATGCGATTGGTGATGTTATTGCAGGTCCAATGCTTGCGCATAAGGCATCTGATGAAGGTGTTGTTGTTGCCGAAATTATTGATGGACAGCATGGCCATGTCAATTATGATGCAATACCAAGCGTAATTTATACGCATCCAGAGATTGCTACTATTGGTCGAACTGAGGATGAGTTGAAAAAAAACAGTGTTGAATATAAGATTGGTAAATTTCCATTCCTTGCAAACAGTAGGGCTAGGACATCTGGGGAAACTGATGGATTTGTTAAGATTATCGCTTGTAAAGAAACGGATCAGGTCTTAGGTGCTCATATAATAGGTGATGCTGCAGGAGAATTAATTGCTGAGATAGCTGTAGCTATGGAATTTAAGGCGGCATCAGAAGATTTAGCAAGGGTTTGTAATCCTCATCCAACACTAAATGAAGCTATAAAAGAGGCTTCTCTTGCTACATACTTTAAACCAATTCATTTATAATTTTTAAATTGAAGATTTTTTTAACAAATACGCTTTCTGGTAAAAAAGAAGAGTTTGTACCTATTGATAAAAGTAATGTTAAAATGTATGTATGTGGTCCTACAGTTTATGACAGACCACACATAGGAAATGCTAGGTCATCTGTGGTGTTTGATCTTTTATTTAGATTATTGAGAAATTTATATCCTAAGGTTACGTATGTAAGAAATATTACTGATGTTGATGATAAAATTATTAATTCTGCAAATAAAAATAATGAGAGCATTGAGTCATTAACAACAAGAATTACAAAATATTTTCATGATGATTTAGGGCATTTGAATTGCTTAATTCCTGATCAAGAGCCTAAGGCTACAGAAAATATTCCTGAGATGATAGCTATGATTACAAGGCTTATAAATTTAGGGCATGCTTATGTTAATGAGGGCCATGTATATTTTGACATTAATCGTTGTATTGACTACGGAAAACTTTCAAAAAGGAAAATTGATGATCAAGATGTTGGTGCAAGAATTGAGATTTCAGAGCTAAAGAAAAATCCACTCGATTTTGTATTATGGAAGCCAAAAAAACAACATGAACAAATGTATTTCTCAAGTCCATGGGGTGATGGTAGACCAGGGTGGCACATTGAGTGCTCTGTTATGAGTAAAAAATATTTGGGCGATAATTTTGATATTCATGGAGGGGGTGTTGATTTAGTTTTTCCTCATCATGAAAATGAGATAGCTCAAAGTATGTGTGAATCAAAGAATAATAAATTTGCACAATATTGGGTTCATAATGGGTTTTTGACAGTAGAAGGTGATAAGATGAGCAAAAGTCTTAGAAATTTCATAACGGTCAAGGAGTTGCTAGATAAAGGGATTGGTGGAACAGTATTGAGGTATTTTTATCTAACTTCACATTATAGAAGACCACTTGATTTCAATCAAAAAGCATTGGAGGATTCACAGAAAAGCATAGCTAAGTTTCAAAAATCTATTCAAAAATACAATAAAGAGCTTGATTTGAATTCAAGGAAGATACCGGAGGAATTTTTATTATATGTAGCAGATGATTTAAATACACCACTTGCACTTTCTTTTATTCATAAATTAGCAAGTAAGGCTCTAGAGCGAGATGAAGATTATGTTGTAGATTTACTTAATTGCTGCAATTTTCTAGGTCTTAATCTTGAAGAGAAGTCAGGAGAAATTCAATTAACTCCAGAAATAATAAAGCTTGCTGAGGAAAGAAAAAAACTAAAGGCAAATAAAAAATGGGAAGAGGCTGATAAAATTAGGATGCAAATAGAGGGGAAGGGATATAAGATTGTCGATACAAAAGATGGTTATGAAATAACATAAAATTGAAAATCGTAAGATAATAGTATATAACATCATTTTATTTTATAGGTGTGTGTTATGACTGCAGCAATAAAAATTATTAAAAATAACCAAGATTCAAAAGAACTTCTTGAGCAAATTTTTAACTCCTCAAATAGTCCTATTTCATGTGAAAATTATGGGAAAGGAGGACATTGTGAAAAAGGAGTAGAAGGAAAATTAAAACTTTGGGGTAATAAAGGAGATAATAGTAATGAAAATGAATGTAAATTGGCAAGGGTTCTTATAATTGATGATGAGCCAGCAGCCTTATTTAATATTGGTGTAACTGGTTCAACTCCAACTGTATCTGATAGAACAGTATATAACTATACTAATATTTCATTTATTGATAATTTCTTAAATCAAGTAGAAAATTTATTGTCTAATATTTCTTCTTCTTATTTTACTAAAAATAACGTTTATGAATTTTCTGGCATATTTATTGTAGATAAATTTTTAGGTAAAACAAAAACTATTTCTGATGCTGTAGGTGGCATGGCTAATGTTTGTAAAGCCGATGATGGTTTTACTAAAGCTTTTTTAACTATTAAAAAGGATCATCCATATCAAAAGGATATATTTCTGGGTTTTGATGGAAAAGAGTTAACTTGTGATAATTATGTTGAGCTTTTAGGAGAAAATTCATTCCATCCTGAAAGACTTAAATGTGAAGATGGTAAATTTAAAGAATGTATCTCTGAGGATAAAAGTGAAAAGGTAAAGCATTCTGGTTGGCATGAATCAGATAATTGTGTTAATTTTGTTGAAAAGACAGCATTTGTTTTTGACATGAATCAAGGTCACTTCAATTTTGATCATTCTGAATTATAAGTATATAGAAATTAAAATTGTTATAGGCTGGTGATTTGTTGGATTCATATTCAGGTTTACCAAATTTTATATTATTAGATATGTCGATTTCTTAGCCTAACTTACTATACTAGGGTATTATTGAGATGGGGAGAGAGATGCGTTAAGGAAAGTAGTTTGATTTTAAAGACTATTTGTATACAATCATGGAATTAATACTTGTATATGATGTCAAGAAACAGCAAACACAAACTAGAAGGATTTACTCTTGCGGAACACTTTTTAGAGTTCAAATCTTGTTTAATGAAAGTTGTGCTTTCATTTATAATCATTACAATCATAACTTTTCAGTTTAGCTGGGAGATATTTCACTTCCTCTCAAAGCCGTTGGCTAGCCTTTCAGGAGATTATGGAAATTTTCACTTTATATATACCAAGTTGACTGAAGGTTTTATGACCGAATTAAAAATCTCGTTTATTTCAAGTTTCTTTTTATGCTCCCCAATTTTTTTCTATCAGCTTTATAAATTTCTAGAACCTGGATTATATAGAGATGAAAAAAAAACTATTATGCCTTACATTTTTTTTCCTCCATTATTATTTTTGATAGGAGTCTTGCTGGTATACTTTGTAGTGATGCCAATAACATGGAAGTTTTTTATAAGCTTTCAAAATATTAGCCCTAAAAATGGCATTCCAATTATATTGGAGGCAAAGGTAAGTGAGTATGTAGATCTGATTGTAGAATTATTTATAGGGTTTGGATTGGCATTCCAATTACCAATATTATTGATGATGCTAACGAAATTAAAGATAGTTAACTATCTGCAATTAAAAAAATTTAGAAGGTATGCAGTAGTTTTAATTTTCATTTTAGCTGCTATACTTACACCACCAGATGTAATTAGCCAAGTGATACTTGCATTACCACTAGTGTTGTTATATGAAATTTCTATACTTTTATGTAAAAGAATAAAATAAATATGCATGATATTAAATTTATAAGAGAAAACAGCAAATTATTTGATAAGGGAATGAAGGATAGAGGTATTCATTCGTGTTCCGAGGAAATATTATTTATTGATAATATTGTGCGAGAAAATAAATCTAAAATTCAGGATTTGCAACATGAGAGGAAAGAGATTGCTAAGCAAATGTCTTCTATTCATCATGAAGATGAGAAGTTTAAAGTATTAAAGGAGAAGGGCTATGATATTAAGCACAAATTGCATATTTTAGAAGAGCAAAAAAATGAAGCACAAGAAAAGCTAAATAATTTTTTAATTACGCTTCCCAATATCCCTGAAGAAGGGGTGCCATATGGTGAGAAAGAAGAAGATAACAAGGTTATAAAAAAATTTGGGGAGCCAAAACATTTTGATTTTGCAGTTCGGTCACATTATGACATAGGTGAAAGTTTAGGATTAATGGACTTTAAGACTGCAACAAAAATTTCAGGCGCAAGGTTTGTTATATTAAGAAAAGATTTTGTTAGGCTAGAAAGGGCACTTGCAACTTTTATGCTTGATGTGCATGTTAGAGAATTTGGATTTGAAGAAGTATTTCCCCCAGCATTGGTGTTAGAGGATACAATGTTTAAAGCTGGGCAATTGCCAAAATTCGAGGAAGATTCATTTAAAACTACAAATGGCTATAGACTAATACCCACTTCTGAAATTCCTCTTGTATGCATGGCAGCAGATGAAATTACCTCAGAGAGTAAATTACCGTTAAGATATGTGGGGTATACTCAATGTTTTCGCTCAGAAGCTGGAAGTGCAGGAAGGGACACGAAAGGAATGATGAGACAACACCAATTTTCTAAAGTAGAGTTAATCAGTATAGTTAAGCCAGAAGAGTCAGAAAATGAGTTAGAAAGGATAACAAGTGCTGCAGAAGCTATTTTACGAAAATTAGAATTGCCATATAGAGTATCTCTTCTATGCACTCAAGATACTGGATTTTGTTCTCAAAAAACTTATGATCTTGAAGTTTGGTTGCCTTATGAAGAAAGGTATAGAGAGATTTCTAGTTGCTCAAATTGTGGTGAATTTCAAGCAAGAAGAATGAAGGCTAGGTATAAATCTCTCAAGGATGGTAAAAATCATTTTGTACATACTCTAAATGGTTCGGGCTTAGCGGTAGGTAGAACAATGATTGCCATTATTGAAAATTATCAAAATGAAGATGGTAGTATCTCCATTCCAGTGAAGTTACAACCCTTTATGCAAAATCAAAAAATAATTAAAAAAGAAAATGACTAAAAATTCAAATATTAAATCAAAATATGAATATGCTTCTCTAAATAGAAAAATAATTGCATTTGGGATTGATGTTGTAATTATAACGTTATTGCTATCTCCAATTATGAATTTGCTAATGATGATATTTTTTGGATTTGATGCTAATTCTATAGTTGATATTGATAAAAATATTGAACAAGTTAAAACTATGACTTTCTCATCAGTGATTGATTCGTTCTTAGATACTATGAGTAATTTACGATATATTATGGTGCAATTGATCATGTTAATGTTTGTTATGGTGTATTTTGTGTTTTTTTGGTTTAAGTTGGGTGCGTCTATTGGAAAGCTGATCATGGGATGTAAAATAGTTGATGCCGATAGTTATGATCATATAACAATGAAGCAATCTATCAAAAGAATGGTAGGGCATATTTTTAATTTATTAACATTTGGGATTGGTTTGTTTATGGCCGATTTTACCAAGAGAAAACAAGGATTGCATGATAAATTTGCAAACACAATAGTGGTAATTAGAAAAAAAGAAAGCGGAGATTAACTGTCTTATTCATTGTTGCGCTTAATATTGATCTTTGCATTTTTATCACAATTTGTTTGATCATATCTTTTTGAAATTTCTTTGAGGTTTTTGTCTAGGAAGTAATGTGCCTGCTCTAAATATTGTTGATTATTTATTGTTTTGCATAAAATATTGACCCTGTCTTTTCCTCCCAACGCCTCTAAAATTTCCTTATAGGATAAATTTTTACCAATATTAACTGCAATAATATCAGGTGTTTTATATTTTGTTTGTAGGCTTAAAATATTTTGAAAATAATGGTCCTGATTATAAGTGCTGCACGTCCCATGTTTGCGCCACTCATGTTGCATTAAATTAGTGGGCATCATTGTTTGTATGTTATTGAGGGTAGAGTTCTGAATCGTTCTCCAATCTACATCACAACTTTTGTCAATTTCACAACCATTGCTATTTATGCAGTATGAGGGATGGTTTGAAAATTTTTTGGCAGAATTTTTATTTGGCCATAAGCCATGCGGTGATAAGTTTTTTTTCATATATTCTGTCAAATTTTTACATTCATTTTTTGGTCCGCTTATACAAAATGTGGGATACCAGCTTTGGGCAAAAACGTAATAATCAAAATCTCCAGATATAAAATCAGGCTTATTATTAACTTTAGCAAGGCATGAAATAAGGCTGAAAGATATAAGATATATTGTTAGTATTATTTTAGTAAAAATTGAACATTGGCTTGTTTTGAGCATAAAATTTATTTTACCTATCATTTAGTTCATTATAGTGTATAATGAACTACTTCCCTCAGTAAGTCATAAAAAAAAATTAATTAAATGAAGCTATTAATAGTAATTTTGTATTTTATAGGAATAATCGTAATCGGAATTCATTCCTCCAAAAAAAATAAAACTTCCAAAGGTTTTGCCATAGGTGGTAGAAAACTAAATGCTGTTACAACTGCATTAGGTGCTGGTGCTGCTGATATGAGTGGATGGGTAATGATGGCGCTTCCTGGTGCTGTATTTTTAAATGGAATTTCTGAAATTTGGTTGCCTATAGGACTGACAATAGGTGCATATTTGAATTGGCAGTTTATTGCTAGGAGAATTAGAGTAAAAACTCAAAAATATGGTGATTCTGTAACAATAGCTGGCTATTTATCAAACAGATTTGATGATAAGTCTGGATTTTTAAGGATACTGGTTGCGATAATAACTGCAGTATTTTTTATCATTTATATTGCATCTGCATTGGTAGCTTTGGCTTTCCTAATCGAAACATACACTCCTTATGAGTATTTACATTGTTTAATTTTTAGTGGAGCTTTTGTCTATATATATACTTCTTTAGGAGGATTTACTGCAATTAATAAAATTGATGTTATGCAGGGGCTGCTGATGTTGTTTGCACTTCTTTTAGTGCCAATTACTATGTTAATTGGCAGTGATATTGGTGACATCAAAGCTCTTGATCTGAACCTTGATCCGTTTTTCAATCTTGATATTATTGCGATAGTATCCTTACTAAGTTGGGGGTTAGGATATTTTGGTCAACCGCATATTTTAGTGAGATTTATGGCAATAGATAAATCAAAAACTCTCAACGCCTCAAAAAATATTTGCATGAGTTGGATGATTTTATCATTAATAGGCTCTTTTTGTATAGGGCTACTTGGTATACTGCTGTTTAAGAATGTTGATAAAATTAATCCTGAGACAATATTTTTACTTTCAGCCGATAAACTATTCCCAAGTTGGATTTCTGGTGTCGTTTTAGCTGCGGTGCTATCAGCTATTATGAGTACTATATCAGCTCAATTGCATGCTACAGCTTGCTCTTTAACAGAAGATATATCACCAAAAATATTTGGAAAATTTAATAAAGTCTGGATTGCTAGAATAATTATGTTTTTAGTAATATTGATCTCTATGGCATATGCATCTAATCCTAAAAGTACAATTTTGAGCTTAGTTCAATTAGCTTGGGCAGGCTTAGGTAGTGCATTCGGTCCAACTATATTGTTCTCTCTTTATTTAAAGAAAATGACAAAAATTAGTGCGCTTAGTGGTATAATAGTAGGCGTAATTACGGTCGTTATATGGCGCTCATTAAAATCTTTTGGGGGAGTATTTGAACTATTTGAAATCATACCTGGTTTTATATTATCAAGTGTGGCTATAGTTTTAGTGCATAATATCAGTTGCAAAAAGTAAATTTATATATACTAATATTCCTAATTTTATAGAATTAGGTATTTATGATATGCAGACAAATAACAAAATTGCTTTCACTTCATTATTGGGAAATTTAATAGAATATTTTGGTTTTACACTTTTTGCCATTTTTGCTAGAGAGATAGGACAGTCTTTTTTTCCGAAACTAGATTCATTTACACAAATGATATCGGTATTTATAATTTTTGGTACAGGGTTTATTTCAAGACCAATTGGTGCAGTTTTTTTTGGACATTTTGGAGATAAAGTTGGTAGAAAAAAAAGCCTGAGTTATACGATACTTGGAATGTCAATTGTGACTTTTTTTATATCTGTTTTACCGGGGTACGAGGCTATAGGAATTGCAGCTCCCATTCTTTTATTAGTGCTTAGATTATCACAAGGGTTTTTTGTTGGAGGTGAGGGCCCTGGTGCAGCATTATTTATGCTTGAGCATAGCAAAATAGCTAATAGGGGGCAGGCTGGGGGCATAATAATTGCTTCAATAGTTTCAGGTTCCTTTTTAGCTGTATCTGTTGGTATATTAATAAATAAATTGGGAATAAATAGCTCTTTGAGCTGGAGAATACCATTTTTTATTGCGTCTTTTTTTGGGTTAATTGGTTTATATTTAAGGTTTTCACTGCCAGAAACAAAAGATTTTATGGATATACAAAAAAAACAGAAGATTCAGAAAATTCCAATCATAAAGGTTTTTAAAGATTATTGGAGAGAAATGATTTTAATAGCATCCTTAGGAGGTGTGACTACTGCTGTATCTTATATTATTATGGCCTACCTAACTCCATATTTGGAAAGGCAGCTTCAGATCGAGCACCTGCAGGCTTTAAAATATTCTTCCTTCTCAATATTCGCTTTTATTATATCTTTGATAATTTTAGGAAAAATATCTAATAAATACAATCCAAGGAGATTTATTATATCTTTTACATATTTAACAATATTATTATTTATCCCAGCATTTATAGCTTTGAATAGTATTAATTACTCAGTATTTATTCTAGGTTTGTTAATTTTACCTATTTTGGCTGGTGGATTATGTGCGCCAGCATATCCGTATGCAATTAAAAAATTTGCTGCAGAAGTAAGGTATAGCGGAGTTGGATTGAGTTACACTCTTGGTATTGCAATTTTTGGTGGATTTTCACCAGTCATATGTTCTTACTTAATTAGAATTACCAATTTGTATTATTCTCCAGCCTTCTATGTAATATTTCTTGCCATTGTATATTTGTTTTTTGAAAAAATTATAGGAGGAAAAAGCCAATAAATTAATTTATTGGGCCATGAGATAATTTTATATGATGCATTAAATTATAAATTCTACGTATTAATAAATTTTTATATTGTCTAAAAATTAATAAAAAAAATTTTAAATTGATAATTTATTATAAAAGATTATTTTGTATTGAAGGGGTTAAATAGGCGGAAAGCTGCCAAAAAAGATGTAAAAATCAAAATATTAAGGTGCTTTTATATATGATATTAAAAAAAAGTATGAATAAGTGTTAAAAAGTCGTTGACTTCATGCTCAAAAAGTTTATAAATATCTCTACCTAATCATAATATTTGAAATCGTAAATATAGAATTTATAAGACGGTGGTAAACTATTTAAGTTTACTACTTGAATAGTCAAACTTGAGAGTTTGATCCTGGCTCAGAGTGAACGCTAGTGGCGTGCTTAACACATGCAAGTCGAACGGATTCTATTTGTGCTTGCATAAATAGAATTAGTGGCAAACGGGTGAGTAATACATGGGAATTTTCCTTGTAGTATGGAATAACTATTGGAAACAGTAGCTAATACCATATATTGCCGAAAGGTGAAAGATTTATCGCTACAAGATAAGCCCATGCAAGATTAGCTTGTTGGTAAGGTAATGGCTTACCAAGGCAACGATCTTTAGCTGGTTTGAGAGGATGATCAGCCACACTGGAACTTAGACACGGTCCAGACTCCTACGGGAGGCAGCAGTGGGGAATATTGGACAATGGGCGAAAGCCTGATCCAGCGACGTCACGTGAATGATGAAGACCTTAGGGTTGTAAAATTCTTTTAGTGGAGAAGATAATGACGGTATCCACAGAAAAAGTCCCGGCTAACTTCGTGCCAGCAGCCGCGGTAATACGAAGGGGGCAAGCGTTACTCGGAATTATTGGGCGTAAAGCGTGCGTAGGCGGCTTTATAAGTTGGAAGTGAAAGCCTTTGGCTCAACCAAAGAATTGCTTACAAAACTGTAAAGCTAGAGTATTAGAGAGGATAGAAGAATTTCTGATGTAGGGGTGAAATCCGTAGATATCAGAAAGAATATCGAAGGCGAAAGCATCTGTCTGGCTAAATACTGACGCTGTTGCACGAAAGCGTGGGGAGCAAACAGGATTAGATACCCTGGTAGTCCACGCAGTAAACGATGAGTGCTAGATGTTAGAACTATGTTTTAGCGTCGAAGCTAACGCATTAAGCACTCCGCCTGGGAACTACGATCGCAAGGTTAAAACTCAAAGGAATTGACGGGGACCCGCACAAGCGGTGGAACATGTGGTTTAATTCGATGCTACGCGAAAAACCTTACCAAGTCTTGACATGTTAGTCGTATAGCTAAGAAACTAGCTAGTCAGTTCGGCTGGACTATCACAGGTGTTGCATGGCTGTCGTCAGCTCGTGTCGTGAGATGTTGGGTTAAGTCCCGCAACGAGCGCAACCCTTATCTTTAATTGCCAACAGGTAATGCTGGGAACTTTAAAGAAACTGCCAATGGAGAATTGGAGGAAGGTGAGGATGACGTCAAGTCAGCATGGCCCTTATGACTTGGGCTACACACGTGTTACAATGGTAGTTACAATATGATGCAATAGGGCGACCTGGAGCAAATCTCAAAAAGCTACCTCAGTTCGGATTGTACCCTGCAACTCGGGTGCATGAAGTTGGAATCGCTAGTAATCGCAGATCAGCACGCTGCGGTGAATACGTTCCCGGGTCTTGTACACACTGCCCGTCAAGCCATGGAAGTTAAATTTTCCTTAAGTAAATGAGCTAACTGCAAAGAGGCAGTTTACCAAGGAGAATTTGATGACTGGGGTTAAGTCGTAACAAGGTAGCCGTAGGGGAACCTGCGGCTGGATTACCTCCTAAAGACAAATATAGATAACTTTATGTTATCAAAAACAATTACTATCACCACCGTCTTGTGAATTCTATATCTTATGTATAACTTCATACAATCTCTTTCAATAAAAAAAAGCACACTTTTCTATCTGCTTTACTATGTATGCTCTTGCTTTTTATTGCGTAAATAAGACTGGTGTTAAAGTAGATGCCCTGAGGGACCCCTTCTTCTATTAAATTGGAAAATTTTTGATCTGATTTTCATACTCTTTTTAGCGATCAGATAATAATAATTTAGAGTGTATCTCTAATAAATATCTCCTTTGTGACCTGAATAAGGATGAATTCAAGTATCATCAATACCTTTTACTTTCATTCATGTAAATAAAAAATGTCTTAATTTATGTGGAAAAATTGAATTTTAAATTCAAGCTTCACTTGTAAGTTTTTGCATTATTTTTACTCATATATTGTATAGTTTGTATTTTTATAATTACTACGCATTTCATATTTTTATATTTTCATACTATTTTATGGATATTTATCCACGCCCTATATCTATACTTTATGCTCCAGATGATATGATATTTTAAATCATATATACTGAAATGAACTCTTCCTGCATTCCATTAAAGGGGATTACTAAGGTGCTCGCCTAAAGGCAAGGCTGTTAATTCTACCTCATAGAATGGCATAAAAAAGGTGTGATTTAAAAATCTTAACGTAAATTTAACGTAATCTTAACATTTGTTATGTATAATCCATATCTCACTTAAAGACAATTTTAAGTTAAAATTTAATATAATAGGGTAGTACAAATGAAAATAAAATTAGAGAAAAATAATAATAAAATAAAAATAACAAACTTAAATGAAGCTATTAGTACATTAAGAGAAAGCGCAGTTCCTCATACGATTATGCTTAATTTGGATGGGAGTGTTGCGATGAAATGGGCAGTGAAATTTGAAAAGGAAGACATAGCTAAATATTTAGCAAAATCAGGGAAGTGCAGTGAGTAATACATCAAAAAATGGTTGTTTCAAAAAGATGGAAAGTTAAAAGAGGCGTTATTAAAGCGTCATGATTTTCAACCATCTGAATTAAAAAAATTCATTACTGAAGATGATATAAAGGTACTAGATGATGCAAGGATAGTAAATGAAAAACACGAAGCACAGCAAGATTTTAGTTATAAAATGGAATTTACATTTGTGTTTATCAATAATTTAAATAAGATACTAAATGCAAGTTTGAGCTCTACTGCAAATCAAGTACTAAATAAGTTAAAAATACTACCTAAGTTAGAGATAGAAGATTCATATATAATCAAAACACTATCCAACAATATGACAACAATACTCTCCCAGTATATAACAAAAGGAGACTATAAGACAATCTATAAAGCAGTTATGGATGCAGCGAAAGTAGAGAAAAAGGAAGAGAAGGAAGAGAAAAATAAAACAATAGCAGGAAAGGAAAGCTGTGAAGATCCAAATAATAAAAAGGATAGGGGAGATGATAATGATGATGACAATGACAATGATGAAAAAGGAAATAATGGAGGCAATGCAAAGGAGAAAGGAGTGCAACCTACAACAGATGATCCAACTTATAAATACACAGATGAAAAAGGAGAGAAGGTATATAAAATGGAAGAAGCAATGGATGCGGAGATGGTTGAGCTGGTAATATCGGCAAATAACGTAGCTATGAATAATGGATCTGAAGGAGAAGAAGATAATATAGGAGTATTATTCACCACAGGAAGTGATACAGGCTATGCATTCATGATAGGAAAAATGAGGTTAATCAAAAAGGAAACGAAGAGTTACAGTATGATGGAGATGATAATAGCAGCATATATGATATTTTGTAAAAGAGGAGTGTGTTGATTTGAACCAGAGCTAGAGATAAGAAATAGGATATACAAGAGAGCAAAAGCCTACTATAAAATAGTTAGCTGTAATTTATATGGTAAGGAAGATGCTCTCAAAAATAGATTATATCAGAATATTTTGCTAAGTGGATGATTTTTGCCAAGTATTTACTTACCTAAAATCCATCATGTGCTTGAATTTTTACAGAATGCCTTTAATTAATTATATTAACTTCTTTTGTTTATTATTAATAAACGAAAGTATAAGATACTAATTATTCATCAATTGAAATGAGTTTATTTTCCAAACTTTTACTTTGCCCTAATTTATAATCCTTAATAAAAATAATCAATATAAATGCAATAAAAGCAGAAATAGGCAAAACGCTTAATGCAACTTTATAATCATATTTTGTATATATTGCAGATCCAACATGACCCTTATTAAGTATATACCCTATTAAAGGATGAAAAATTAAGCCTGCTAGCATAACCGTCATGTTTAAAATTGAGGTAGTAAGAGCGGAAGCCCTTTTGTCAGCTAAGTCACATGCAAGTGCAAATGAAAGCGTTTTTGCAGAATAAAAAACTCCTGCTAAAAATAAACATATGTATATCTGATATTCTAACATACTAAAATTACCATAAAGAAGTGATGCATATAATATAAATGCTACCATAGATGCTACTAACATTACTATTTTACGGCTTTTAAGTATGTCAGATAAAATAGCGATAATAGGACTGCCATACCAGCCCCCATAAACATAAAGGCAATAGCATTTGCTGTAATGACATAGTTTACCTCAAAATATACCATTAAAAACCCAATTCCCCAGCCTGCTCCTAATACTGTAATTGGTAAATAAGTCAGCATTCCATAAACAGATAATAAAATTATTTGCGGATTTTTTAAGATTAATTTAAAATCTTTTATAATTGGATTTTTAGCCGTTCGTACATTTTTTTGCTTAAGTTCTATTAAAACAGATGAGAGTGCTATAAAAAGGATCAGCGAAAGTATCATACCAATAAAAACCATGCATAAAATTATTGCTTTCCAATCAAAAATATAAGTTAATGTTTTTAGAGGAGTGCCTGCAAGTATAGCGCCTAAAGTTCCAAAAAATATTGTCATACCAATGCCAATACCTACTTTATTAGAAGGTAAAATTATTGTAGCTACTTTTACTGCACCAATAAAGCCAAATGCAGACCCAATTCCCATAACAAATCTTGATGCGGCAGCATATACAACACTATCAGAATAAACTAGGCCTAATGCCCCTAGCGCACAAAGTAAAGGCGCAATAGGAAGTAGATGTTTTATTTGAATGCGATCTATTGTTATACCTAAAGGAATTTGAAGACCAGCATATGCAGCAGAATAGGAGGCAATAATAATTCCAAAACCCGCGGCTTCAACATGGAATGCATACATGAATTCTTGAGCAAGGGTGTTGGGTAAAACACGAAGTGCAAATTGGTAACAATAAAAAAGCCCTTCTTAACATCTTCTATCCAAAATAATAATAAAAATGTGATTATCCCATCATGGATGTCTTGCAATATACAAAATGGGGCAGGATTTTTTAAATAATGTGCACTTTTTTCGAGAGTGTTGAAATGAACCATACGCGTCAAGTTAAGAGGCTAAGGTAGTATAAAAGGGAGATTAAAGATTGGAAAAGAGATAAAAAACAGGTAAGCTCTTCAATAAGAATAAACTAAAAGAGAGCTTACATGAATAAGATAGATAAAGTATCAAAAATACTCAATGAATTTTTTAATGAAAAAGCAGAAGCAAAGGCTGTAGAAAAAAAGTTCATCAAGAGATATAGGAAAATAAGAGGTTCTTCATTTTTAAAAAGTTTAGTATTGGGAAATTTAGAAGATGGGAAAAGTAGTATAGAAAATATATGTCAAATATTGCAAGAAGATAAGGTATCAATAACAAAACAAGGTCTAGAATTCAGGTTTACAGAAGAGGCAGCTGAGTATATGAAATTAATGTATAATGAAGCATTTACAGTATTTAAAAATGAAATAAAAATAGAATGTGAATTGCTGAATAAATTTACAGGCATTAAATTACTCGATAGTAGCTATATAAGTTTACCAAATACTATGGAAGGTCTGTATCAGGGGTATGCAACAAGTTATCCAAACCAAAAAGAGGTGAGTAAATCAGGAGTAAAATTACAAGTAAGTTATGACTACTTAAATCAAGTTTTAAATCAGATTGATATAAAAGATGGCAAAAGTTCAGATCAGGGTTATAGAGACTATTTAGAAAATATTAAAGAAAAAGAATTGCATATAGCAGATTTAGGATATTTTGTACCAGCAGCTTTTAAAAAAATAATATCAAAGGAAGGATATTTTATATCAAGATATAAATCAGATACAAATGTATATGATGCAGAAACAGGCGAAAAAATGGATTTGTTAGAATATATAAAAAATAAAGATAAATTTGAAAAAGAAATAATATTAGGTAAAGAAGCAAAGTTGAAGGTAAGAATGGTAGGATTGAAGTTATCAGATGTACAGGCAGAAGCAAGAAGACGCAAGGCTAATAAATTAGCTAAATCTCATGGATATAAATCGTCGAAAAATAATCAAAGATTATTAAATTGGTCAGTATTCATAACCAATCTAAAAGGGGAAGAGCTAGGATTTGAAGATATATTTAAAGTATATAAAATAAGGTGGCAAATAGAATTATTATTCAAATTATATAAAAGTCATATAAACCTTGATAAGGTAAAGAGTAAAGTGAATCAATCGAAAATATTATGTGAATTTTATGCAAAATTAATAGCAATAGTAATATTTCATGGGATAGCTAATTGTGCAGAAATGAATAATCATAAAGAATTTAGCTTAGTTAAAGCAATGATAAATTTCAAAAAGAGAGCAAGAGAAATGGTATTTGTGATACGAAAAAACTGTAGGAGAGAAGTATCAGAATTTATAAAAAGTTTAGTAAATATTTGGGAAAAATTTGCTATTAAAGATAGGTATAGAAAGAAAAGAATATCTACACTTCAAGGCCTGAAATACAGTGTCATACAAGCTTAACTTGACGCGTATGGTTGAAATGAACTGTGTCAAAAAATAAACTAAAATAAAAAAGGAGTTTAAAAATGACACAAGTAAAAAGTAAAAAAACAAAATATACAAGCAAAGTAGAAGAGCAAATAGCAGATGCTATAAAATCAGGCAGATCATTATCTGGTAAGGAATACTAACGCCAATAATAAAAAGAGCCTTAGAAACAGCGCTTGCAGGAGAGATGGATAATTATCTAGGTGAGAGTAAAAAAGAAGAGGATAATAGAAAAAATGGTAAAAATAAAAAAACAGTAAGAAGTGCATATGGAGAATTTGAGTTAGAAACTCCAAGGGATAGAAACGGAGGATTTGAGCCAGATATAGTGAAGAAAAGGCAAGTAGTGCTAACAGATGAGATAGATCAAAAAGTGATGAAATTATTTAGCCTAGGAATGAGCTACGAGGATATTTCGGATAATATCAGTGAAATATACGGTGTAGGAGTAGATAAGTCACAAATAAGTGGGATAACAGACAGAATAATACCAGTAATAAAAGAATGGCAAGGAAGACCGTTAGAAGCAGTATATCCGATAGTGTTCTTGGATGGAATGTATTGTAAAGCAAGGATAAATGGTAAGGTAGAAGCGCAGGTGGTTTATAATATAATAGGCGTAACAATAGAAGGTAAAAAAGAAGAGTTAGGCTTTTATTTATCAGAAAGTGAAGGAGCGAACTTTTGGCTATCAGTTTTAACTGATTTACAGAATAGAGGGGTAAAAGATATGCTTATAGTATGTGTTGATGGGTTAAAAGGATTCCCGGAAGCAATAAACAGTATATTCCCTAAAAGCCAAGTTCAGCTCTGTGTGGTACATCAAATTAGAAACTCACTCAAATATATATCATATAAGGATAAGAAGAAATTTGTAGAGGATCTAAAGCTAGTATATAAGGCAGATACTAAAGAATTGGCAGAAATTAATTTACTAGAATTAGAAGAAAAATGGGGTAAAAAATATCCTATAGTAATTAAATACTGGAATGAAAACGGGGAGCATTTATCTGTATATTTTATGTATAATAAGCTTATAAGAAAAATAATTTATACAACCAATATAATAGGGGGAATGCACAGAATAAAGAGGAAATTTACAAAAACTAAAGGTGGGTTTACTAGTGAAATGGCTTTGCAAAAAATGATATATTGCGGAATTCAATCTGCTAGCAAAAAATGGAGTATGCCTTTACCAGATTGGGCTTTAACCATATCTCAACTTGACATTATGTTCCCAGATAGATTAGGGTTAAATATGAGTAAAAAATATGATTTTTCTGTAGTAGAAAAATTAGCTTGACACAGTTGATTCAACACTCCCCTTTTTTCTGCTGTACTTAGTATAATATGCTTTACTTCATTAATATCTTCTTGATAAGAAACTTCTATTTTTATTTCTAGTCGTAAATTTGAGTCTCTGTGAGTCCAGTTAATAATTTTATAATTAACAAATTCTTCATTAGGAACCATCATTTCCTTCCCACAAAATGTTTTGATTGAAATATAGCGCCCTCCAATTTGGCTTACAAAGCCTATAATTTTATCATTAAGTTCAATTAAATCACCTACTTCAAATGATTTTTCAAACAATAATATTATGCCTGTAATGAAATTAGCAGCAATTTTTTGCAAACCAAATCCAATGCCAATTCCAATAGTTCAGCTGAAAACCGTTAATGCTGTTGTATCCACTCCTATTATCCCTAATGTTACTAAAAATACAATTGTGGCTACTGTGACATATAACGTTTTTATTAAAATTTCTCTATTACTTGGTTTCAGCCTCGAGATTTTTCTTATTCTTTTTTCACTATATTTTAGTATCCATAAAGATGTTATTACTAAAATAATTAGTGCAATTATTGTTATAAGAACTGAATATACAGTGAATCTTAATGAGCCTACAGTAAATGATAAACCATCTGAATCTAAAAACTGTTTAATATAAACACCAAAATATAATAAAATTGCTAAAAAAAATATAACTAACGAGTAAAATAGTATGTTTTTTTTTACTAACTAATTTATTCATAATCTTTATATAAAAAAGGTGATATCACACTGTACTATACATAGTACTCTTAGTATTATCAAGTTAAACTAGCGGAAGGTCAAATGACCCAGGAAGAACAGTTAGGCCTTAAGTTCAAGAGTACTTATTCTTTACATTGCATAAGTATCTTTTGTTAGCTCAATAAAAATGTTATTAATGGTATTTAATCTTAAAAATATAAAAGATAGTATAAAGATTTATAAATATAAAAACTTAATGACTACAAAACATTTTAATTTTAAAAAAATAATCATATACGCGTTGGCTATATTGGCAGTATTTGCTATCCTGAAATATTTAGGGATACTGACAACAATATTCAGTACAGATTTGCTAACCATTAAAATTGGTGAAATTCAGATTCCTTTTTATTTATTTTTAAAGGTTTTTCTAACTATAATCATAATGCTATGGATAAATAAGATTATTATTTATCAATTAGAAAATAAAATCTTCAACATTAAAAAAGTTACTACCTTTAATGCACAATTAATTATGAAAATTGTTACTACAATTATTTATGTAATAATTTTCTTTATTTCTTTAGAAATATTGGGTGTAAATTTAAGCAGTATAGCCTTTTTTAGTGGTGCTATAACTGTAGCTCTAGGTTTTGGGTTACAAAAGATAACTTCTAATTTTGTTAGTGGTATTATTTTATTATTAGAAAAATCAATTAAACCTGGGGACTTAATAGAATTAAATAATGGCACTATTGGTCTTGTACTAACAATATATACAAGATTCACCTTACTAAAAACTTTTAGTGGGAAAGTTATAATAATTCCTAACGAAGATATGATGACGAATAAAATTATCAATTGGACTTATTATAATAAGAAGGGAGAAGTTAAAATTTCTGTAAAACTATTTTGTGATACTACCGTAAAAAAAGCTCAATTACTTATGCTAGATATAGCAAACTCAAATATAATGGTACCAAAAGATCCTAAGCCTGTTTGCACATTTAAGGCATTTAAGGAAGGAGTTATTGAAATGCAGTTAGTAATATGGCTTAAAGATGTGACAAATGGGATAGATGTTCCAATAAATGACATCAAATTAGTACTTTTTGAGGAATTTAAAGCAAATGGCATTAAATGTGCAATACCTTAAAAATATTCAATGGTAAACCCAATAGCTTCTGTTAGAGGCCATGAGTGATTTAACTCAAAGGAGATTAAACTTTCAAATATAGCGTAAACAGTTTATAATCAAAATTATGATTGAGAAAGTAATATATAATACTTCAAGGATACGTGAAAAATCTCATAGCTGTATACTTCTCTTTTTTGTTATTCGTTTTTCATATACTGTTTATATTTTCTTTTTCTTCATGTGCAGAAGCTAAATTTCATAAGCAACAACATGACTATCACGTTATTATCAGTCTGAAAAAAAACTCTAACAAAACATTAAATAGTGTACTTCAGGAGACACAAATTTATTTAGAGCAGCGTATAGATAGAGGTTTAATTGATACAATCAATCTAAACTACCGCATTGAACAAGATAATTTATATATTCGAAAAATACTTGAATCACAGGGATATTATAAATCAAAAATTAAACCTGTATTAAAGAAGAAAGCTGCAACAGTAGAATTTAGAGTTGATGCAGGAGTGCAATATAAATTTGGAAAAATTCAATTGTTAATTAATAAAAAAAAATTTGATGCAATTCAACCACTAGATATCACTTCAGCAATATCCTTAAAAGCTATTACTAACGCACCTGCATTAGTTTCAAATGTGATAGAAGATCAGCAATCAATTGAAAAATGGATTGAAGTGAATAAGTGTTTTTTCAAGTATGATGTTAAACATGACGCTGTGGTAAATAATTTAAAAAAGCAAATTGATATTACTTATAATATTACCGTTAGTAGTAAAGCTACTTTTGGAAAAATTAATTTTGTGGGAAATCTAACAGTAGCTCCCCTCTATTTAAATAGACTAGTATCCATTAAAGAGGGGAGATGTTTTAAACAATCAGAAATAAACACTGCTAAAACCCAACTGCAAAAATCAGGGCTTTTTGCAGAAGTGAATGTTGTGCTACCCCAATCACCAGCATCTGATGGAACAGTGCCCATTATATTTAATCTCAAGGAAGGAAAGTATCGATCAATAAAAACAGGTATAAGTTATAGTACAGATATTGGTTTAGGGTTCAATACAAAGTGGGAACACAATAATTTTTTGGGACACGGAGAAAAATTTTCTGCATCACTATCCTTAGCAAAAATAAAAAGTCAACTGGGAGTGCAATTAGTTAAGCCTTTTTTCTTAAAAGATAATCAACGTTTAAAAATAGATGGTACCTTTAAAAAAGAGAGCAATGAAGCATATCGATCTAAAGGATTTGATATATCGGGCAATATTGAGCGTGATCTTAGCAATAAAAGAATTATTGGTATAGGAGCGAAATATAATTTTGAACAGGTTAAAAAACAAGATAATTCTAAAAATTTAATGTTGCTCTCTGTGCCTATGTTTGTTTCGCAAGATAAACGAGATGATATACTTAATCCTAAAAAGGGTTGGACATTTAAGATTAATATTGAACCAAGCTTAAATACTCTAAATAGCAGCACTACTTTTATCAAAAATAAATTGAGTGGTACCATATATCACTCCATACCAGTAATTGGCAAACCAATAATAGCACTGCGTACAGCCACAGGAAGCATTATTGGCGCAAACACTACCATACCTGCAACAAAACGCTTTTATATAGGAGGAGGTGGTTCTTTAAGAGGATATGAATACCAATCAGTAGGGCCAATTGGTAAAAAAAATATTCCCCTAGGGGGGCGTTCATTTATTGAGCTTTCTACAGAATTGAGGATACGCATTAATAATGACTATGGAATAGTCGCTTTTGTTGATGCGGGAAATGTATATGATTCTGTAATTCCTAATTTTAAGAATGGAATGCGTTGTGGTGTTGGAGTTGGATTACGTTATTATACTCAGTTTGGACCTTTGCGAGCAGATATAGCAATGCCTTTGCACAAACGTGCTGGTGGTATAGATAAAGCATACCAATTATATTTTAGTATAGGGCAGGCATTTTGATGACATATAATTTTCATATTAAAAAAATTGTTGATTTGTTACTTAAGCTTTTATCAGTTGTGTTAATGGTAGTATTATTAGCACTTGCAGGAGCGCTATATTGGCTATCTAGTGAATCAGGCAAAGCTTTTATTCAAGATCAAACTGAAAATCAATTGTCAAAAAGTTTAGGCTATAAGGTTAGAGCTCAGGGAATCAGTTTTGATTTACCATTCATTGCTAAAATAGAGCAAGTATCATTGCTTGACGCGCAAGGTGTATGGCTTAAAATAAATGATTTATCTGTTGGACTTTTACCTACTTTCAATATTAAAAAACATCTGATTTTCAGTAAAATTACCGCCAATAAATTAGTTGTATCAAGGGTTCCTGAGATTAATGTTTCTAATAATAAGGATACTGGAAATTTAGATATCTCAGTGCAAAAGATCAATATAGATGAGTTGATTATTATAAAATCAATAACGCAATTAAAGGAAGATTTAATTAGTTCATTTATGGGATCTGTTAATTGGTTATCTTCATCAAAAAAAGTTGCATTTGAAACTCTAGTAACTGCAAAAAGGCCATTGCTTGGATTTCAAAAAATAAGTTTAAATTCCACAGGTAATTTTCTTCTAAATGAAGATTTACTCACTGTAACATCCATGAATCTTTCTAGTCCAAATTTAAATATATTTGGCAATGGTGCATTAAACATTTCTACTAATGCGCTGACAGCAACATTACGTACAGATAAAATAGACGTTAGCAATTGGATAAAAAATATGAGTGGTGGATTGCAGGCAGATGCTATTGTTTCTGGAACTATCCAAAGTCCAATAATTAAAACAACACTTCATTCGTATGATGCTACGTATCTTAAGCATATTATTCCAGATATGACTACTAATATAACCAGTGAAAAAAATGCTCAAAAATGGAGTGGTAACATCAATATTGTCTTATCAGAACATGATAAAGCTACAATGCGATATGAATGGTTTGATACTATGCTTAAGCTAGATAATATCTCAGGAAATTATCTTAATAGTAAGCTTAAGGGATCGCTTCTTATAGATAGAAATACTACTATCATGGAAGGGAAATTATATGCCCAAATTCCTAGTATTGAGAAATTTCATAATTATATACCTAATTCATTTTATGGAAGTGCAGAAATTTCTGTTAAATTAAGCTCGAGAAAAATTACACAAATACAAACTGCATCTGTGAAACTTAATTTCAAGAATATTGAATTAGAGCAAGTAAAGGCATTATCTGTGCAAACTCAAATAGAATTTGATGATCTGTGGAATAGCATTCCTAATTTTATAAAGATAAAATCAACAAATATCTTCTTTAATAATATCATTGTTGATAAAGCATCATTTACTTCTTTAAGAGATAATGATAAGTGGACTACTCAGATTGATGCCACTGGTGGCTCACTAAAACAATTTCATATTGCTACCATTGGAGATGTAAATTTTATATCTAAAAACAATTGGTATTTTAAAATAGCATCCTTACAAGGTTATTATCAAAATATTCCATTCAGCAGCAAAACAAAAATTGCTACACAAAAACAAGGAGATATATTTATTCTCACAATGCCAAATTTAGTAATTGGCAGAGGCAGGTGTGCGATTGATATAAAGCAAAAAGATGAGGTAATTGATGCAACAGTTAAAGGCAAGAATATTCCTCTTTATGAATTATGGGCAGATAAATCAGAAATATTTAATAACTCTAAAGCAAATATTAATTTAAATATTAGTGGGGATATCCAATCGCCGAAATTAGAATTACAGGCTGAATTTATTAACATGAAGTTAAATTCATCTCTTCAATTATCTAATATAGAATCTCATGTAATGTTGCATAATGGTAAAGCAATCATCAACACTATTGTCAGGGATAATTCAAAAATAAATTCACGTATTGATTTAAATTTGCCAGCTCACTTTAGTCTCAACCCTCTTAAGCTCTCATTAGATAAAACAGCGCCAATTGAAGGTAGTGTTAATATGGCGCTAAATAGTGCCAAATTATTGGAGCTATTTTTATCACCAGAGCATATTATAAAAGGTGATATAAAGGGTAAAATTAAAATATCCGGTAATTTAAATTCTCCACAATTTTTTGGAAATATCAGCCTAAAAAATGGATCATATAATTATTTGCCCATGCAAATAAATCTAAATAAAATCACCCTCGCACTTAATTTAAATAACAGATCAATCAATCTAACTAATTTTCATGCTGAGGATGCTAAAGGCAATAAAATTATTAGCAAGGGAAAAGTCAATTTCACTAATTTCAGACAATATGAATATAATTTAAACCTTGCTACTAAGAAATTTGAACTCCTTAATCACCCCAGATTTTATGGAATTATTTCTGGTAATATTACTGTGGCAGGTAATGATAAAGCAGGGGAAATTAGAGGAACATTACAAAGTGATCTAATAGAAATTCGTTTGCCAGAGCGTATTATCCAAAATATTCCAGAATTAAACATTGTTGCTACTATCCCTAATAATTCTTCTAAGCTGACTACATTGGGATCTACACAGAAACCTTATATAATGGCACTTAACATAGGAATAAGAGCAGATCGCAAAGTATTTATACGAGGTTTGGGGTTAGATGCAGAATTACAAGGGAAGCTATCTTTAAGAGGTACTACATCTGATTTAGAGATTAGTGGTAAACTTAATAGTATTCGAGGACGATATGAGGAGTTTGGAAAAAACCTTTATTTAAAAAAAGCTGAATTATTGTTTGAAGGGAAGGTGCCGCCCTCTCCATTTTTAAATATTATTGGCAGTATAACTCAGTCTGATGTGGAGATAAAAGTCATACTGACTGGGTCAGTAAAAAATCCATTATTAAGGATAGAGTCAATTCCTATAATGCCGCAAGAAGATGTTTTATCTCTTTTATTGTTCGGTAAAACAGCAACGAAAATTACTCCAATACAAGTAATACAATTAGCAGCAAGCCTTAAAAAATTATTAGGTAAAGGTGGTAGTATTATAGATCCTTTAGGTAAAATTAGAAACCTTTTTGGTGTTGATAATATAAGCGTCACTAATAATACAGTTAATGATGATACTACAATAGGTGTAGGGAAATATATTGGTAATAAAGTCTACTTTGAAGTAGAAAGAGGTATTCAAGCTGGCAGTGAAAAAGCGCATGTTGAGATTGAAATATCACCGCGTATTTTTATTGAGAGCGACACTAGTGCGACTAGTGAGAGCAGTCTTGGTATAAATTGGAAATATGAATATTAGACTAGACATTTAATATTATTCTTGAGTATTCTCCAACGTTAAAAAAACGATATGTTTTATTTATGTATCAAATTTATTGTTCTCTCAAAATTATTATGATAGCTTTGCTTGAATGTGATTTTTTGGTGAGGTTTAATTATGGACGATGGAGATACGCCTGACAATGAGTTAGTTACAATATATATTTCAAGAGATGAGCAAAAAAATTCTCAATTTCTTGAAAATTACCTTGAGGGGTATAACAACAAAGAGGACTTAGCGTATCAAAAAAGTTTTGTGGATTATGTAAAACAATGCTTAGCCATTGATGATCCATCTTATAAAGAGAAAACAATTAAAATACGGATTGACAATTATTGGCCTCCTGAGGAAAAAGGTGATGACCATGCGATTACTAAAGTGCTAAAGAAAATCAAAGGCAACACTATTGATAAATATTGGGGATTTGATAAGACTCATATTGCTTGTGCTTTTAGTGGTGGAAATTTTGATGATTGCATTTTTGTAGATAGATTCAAAGATGCAAAAGGAGAGGATAAAAAATATGAGGAGTTACTAAATACTGGTAGATATGGATTTTGTCAAAAAAATGCCGATGGAAGTAATGATAGATTTAAATGTCAAAGAATAGGGGCAAGTTTATTGATGGCTGTTGTAGCAGGAGGGGCAAGCTTAGCGACTCCTTTAGGAACTTCATATATTGGTATTGGTGGTGCTAGTGCTTTGGGAGCATTGTTAGAGGATATAGCATTAAATCAATATAAAGAGAGTTTCTATGCTAAAGGGTATATTGATAGTTATATAGGAGATAAGCTTGCAGAATTAGGAGCTGTGGCTCTGGCAACAGGAGTTGCGGGATTAGATGGTGCAGTTACAAGTCTTCCACTCGCAGCAATGCTTTGTGCAACAGCAGGAATGGCAAACAATATTCCTGCTAAACTTGTAGTGGGAGGCTCTGCTGTATATGAAGCATATGATGGCCTTAATAAAGCTTTATCTGATTTAAATTCCTATAATGAAAGTGCTGGTGAGGGCAAAAGACCAGAGGATATTTATAATAATAGTAAGCAAAAATTTAAAAAGGATGTTGATCAATTATGGCCTACTTACAGTAAGGTTGGTTGTGCAATAATTTGCGGCATATTAGGATTTGGTATGGGAGCCACAATACCTATGATAGGTGCAGGTATTATGGCTACAACGCTGGCAATATCTGCAGGAAGTGCTGTTGGAGTTGTAAGTGGATATATTTATGAAAAAGAGATTTTAGATGTAGTGGGGAAAGCAAAAGATTGGATTGCAGAAAAAGTACTCAATATCGTTCCAGAATATAAAAAGCAGAATATAGATGAAGAAGAGCTTACTGATCACATAAAGGTAAGTTTAAAACAAATCAAAGAGAATGAAATGTTATTGGGCATAAGCAGTACTTTAGAGGAGGGTAATTTGAAAAAATATGACGTAGTTAATCAAAAAGCGCAAAAAGATGAAGGATATGATCCTGTTGATGCAGAATTATTCGGGAATGATTATAAGTTCAAACCAGATCCAAAAATGTCACAAAATCAGCATCAAAGTAAATTAAAGGAAAGTAGAGAAAATTCTGAAATAAGATTGGGGAAATAAATTATCCAGCTTTTTTAATTTTTATCATTCTGATAATATCAATTGTTGCAGATTACTTTGTTGGATTTAGCTTTCAATAGATTATTTAAAACTTCAAAATCCTTAAAGAATTGAGTGCTTTTTGCATTGATTTTGCTAAATTTAATAATGGATTGCTCTTTATATATTTCTATTCTTTCAACTAAACATTTTTTAGCAAAAAATTTAATTTTTGCAACATCAATTAAATTTTTGACTTCAATAGGCAATGCACCGAATCTATCAATCAGCTCATCCATCAACTTATCAAACTCTTCTAAAGTATCTAAGGACATTATTTTTCTATACATCATGCATCTGAGGGCTTCATTATTTATATAGTTTTTTGGTATCAAGATTGAATCTTTAGTAATGATTTTTGGATTTAATTCTTGATCTTCAAAAGTGGCATTTTTATGCGCACCTCCTTCTTCAAGTATTTTTATAGTATCAAATAGCATTTGTTGATATAACTCTACCCCTATATCTCTGATATTACCAGATTGCTCATCACCTATTAAATTTCCATAACCTCTCATATCCATATCAGCAGTAGCTAAGCTTAAACTTGAGCCCAGTTGATCTAGCGATTGAATTGTTGAAAGCCTTTCCTGAATTTCAGGTTTAAATTTGTTTTTTGGATCATATGTTAGATATGCATATGCTTGTTGGTTTCTTCTTCCAACTCTTCCCCTTATTTGATATAGCTGTGATAAACCAAACATATTAGATTTATCTATTACGATAGTATTAGCATTTTCAATGTCTAATCCAGACTCGATAATTTGAGTGCTTATTAAAATATCTATATCATTTTTTCTCAATTCTAGTAGAGTTTTTTCAATAGATTTACTATCAGCTTTGCCGTGGATTGTACGAGATGTTAAATGAGAAAAATGCTTTTTGATTAATTTTTCAATATCATCAAGATATTGAATTCTAGGAGTAACAATAAGTACAATGCCACCTCTTCCATTTTCTCTAGATATAGCTTGCTTCAGTACTTCCAAAGAAAATGGCAAGACATAAGTTTTTATAGATTTTCTACTTATGGGAGGGGTGCTGATTATGCTCAAATCTCTAATTCCAACTAAAGACATTTGCAGCGTTCTTGGAATAGGAGTAGCAGAGAGTGTCAGCACATGTATGTTTTTTTTGAATTGCTTCAACTTTTCCTTTTGTGCCACACCAAAATTTTGCTCTTCATCAACAATAGCTAAAGCTAAATTTTTAAAGCTAATACTATCAGTCAGTAAAGAATGAGTTCCAATTATTATATCAATTTCTCCTGATTTTAAGTCCGCTTTAATTTTATCATTCTCCTTCTTAGTGTTATTTCTTGATATTGCTTTTATTTTTACATCAAACCCTGCAAACCTAGATGACAATGTTCTATAATGCTGTTTTACCAAAAGAGTTGTTGGTGCAAGTATTGCAACTTGAGCAGGATCATCGCCTTTTACTGCAATAAAAGCTGCACGCATGGCTATTTCAGTTTTTCCAAATCCAACATCTCCGCAAATTAATCTATCTGCAGCAGAGCCAGAGCTAAAATCTTTTATTATATCTTCAATTGCTGATATTTGATCATCAGTTTCAATATGCTCAAATGAATTGCAAAATTTTTCATAGCTCGTATATATCGGGTTTAACTCAATACCTTTTTTCAATTTTCTTTGAGCTGCAATATCAATTAATTTTTTGGCTATTTTTTCAATTTTATCTTTAGCTTTGCTTTTTCGCAATTTCCAAGAATTTTTTCCTAATTGATCTAAACTGCTAATATCATTATTGCCATATTTTGTTATTAGGGCAAAATCTTCAATTGGCACAAAAAGCTTATCGTCATTATGGTAAGTGATTTGTATAAAATCTTTTATGATATTATTTGCTTTTATTTCCTGAATACCCTCGTATTTCCCAATCCCAAATTTTTTGTGAACAACTAATTCTCCAGGATATAAGCTATGTGAGCTTTGCGAAAATTTCTTAATATTTTTCTTTTTGGAACTAGAGTATATTGCAGCCTTTCCAAATATATCTTTTTCAGTAATAAAGACTAAATCATCTGTAATGAACCCTGTTTCAAAGGATAACTTTGATAAAAAAAACCTTTTTTTACTTATTTTGATTTCATCAATATTACTTATTATATCAAGATCGTAACCCTGTTGAGATAAGTAATTTTTTATTCTATCCAATTTAGATTCACTTGATAATAACAGGGCTATCTTTTTATCCTTAAAGCTAGCATTTTTAGAAAATAAAAATTTCTTGAGACCTTCTAGCTCTGAAATATTATCAAGTTTAGAAGTATGATATATATTATTGATTTGTTCAAATTTATCTTCCTCATTATTGTTGAATTGAGTTAAGGTGAAATTTGGAAAGGCTGCAGCTTTTGTATTGATATTGGCTGGCGATAAATATATCTCAAAAGGTGAATGCAATAAATGTAGGGAATCATTATCTTCTATCTTTGCGCGATATTTTTTATCTAGTAATTGCCAATGCTCCTCTATGTGAAGTTGAATATCATGTTCCTTAACTATAATTGTATCCTTAATTACGTAGTCAAAAATGCAGCTGGGATTTTTATAATATATTGATTGCAGACAACTAACTTCTTCACGAAATTTTGCATCATTTATACTATGTAAATACTCTATTGTACTGGCATCAAATTGTTTCGAGCAACTACTAAAAAATGAATCCTTAAGTGAGGTACCTAAAAAAATTTCATGCGCAGGTATAATGGTCGTGTATTCAATTTTTTCTATACTAGTTTGAGTGTGTAAATCAAATTTTTTAATTATCTCCAAATTATTATTTGTGAAATTCAATCTAATTCCATAATCATGGTTAAACATAGCTATATCTATGATTCCTCCGCGCACAGAAAATTCTCCAAATTCTTCCACTGTATCAACTCTTTTATAACCAATGTTATGTAAAAATCTGACTAATTCTGAAAAATCATATTGTTTGTTTATCTGCAAATTTTTACTGATTTCTTGGATAATATCGATCGGAGGTATGTGTTGAATTGCTCCTGCTATGCTTGAAATTACTAATCTCTTATTATTTATAGGTTTAGAAAGCTTGTGGAGCGCACTAGCTCTATGGGCAAAATTTGTACAATTATTTGAGCTATATGGATTGCTGTCACTTGCAGGCAAATAGATTGCTTGTGCATTGCTTGATATAAAAAATTTTGCAAAATTATACAGTTCCAGCGCACTTTTCTCACTATTGGTAATATGTAAAATAGAAGTGTTTTCGTTTAATAATTTATTTAGTACATAGGCTTTTGTATATCTTGGGGAGTATAAATTCTTCTCTATCTTTTGATAATTTACGCTTAACAAAATAGGTGTGTTTAATTTATGTGTTAGGAATAAACTCTTATATTGGAAAACAATATGAATGTCACTTTTTTTATGTCAGATGTACATATTTAAATATTTGTAGATAAGGTGTATGGCTATTTAGCTGGAGCAATGGATGTATCACCAGAGTAAAGGGTTATTACATTATCAGTAACTTTAAGTAATAAATTACCTTGCTCATCAATGCCATTATATGTTCCCTCAATAATTTTTTCGTGATTTGTCACAGTGATTTTTTTACCAGCAAGATAATCATGCTCATTCCACTCATTTAAAAAATGTTCTAATCCCATAATATTGAATTTTTCAATATCTTTAATTATGGTATTAATGAGAGAGGCGCAAATTTTATTTCTATCAAAGTCTATCCCAGATATTTTTTTTAATGAAGTCCAACTACTGGTATTATTGGAATTTTCATTCGATAATTTCATCATGTTCACATTAAGACCTATGCCTATTATAGCTGTACAGCCACCATAACTCTCTCCAATCACCTCTGTTAAAATACCTGAAATTTTTTTATCTTCATAATAAATGTCATTTGGCCATTTAATTTTAAATTTATCAGAAATATTTAAATGCGATAAAGTTCTTATAATGCTTAATCCTGAAACTAAGCTTAATCCTGAAATAGCAGAGATATCTTTTTTAAAGTGATATTTTATGGATAGATATAGATTTTGCCCAAAAGGTGAATCCCAACTCCTATTCAATCTAGCATTTCCACCTGATTGATGCTCTGATAGGCAAATATGATTTTGATAATCTTGGTGATAAGTGGTTTTTAAAAATTCATTTGTGGAGTCAATAGATTCAAAAATATCCAATTTTATAGGATTATAATTAATCTTCTGACCAATTGCATCTCTATCAAGCAATATTAATTTCTGATTAAGTTTATAGCCCAATTTATTGTCAGATATTATATCAATACCATAATTTATTAATACCTGTATGATTTTCCAAACTGCAGTTCTAGATAAACCTAAAGCCCTCCCCATTTCCGTTCCACTGATGTACTTTGCATCAGAAAGCATGTTTACTACTTTGAAGAGGTTTTGGTTGAATTTTTTCATATTTTTTGAAGGTATTTATAATCTCATAGTTTAACTACTAGCCTTCTTTTTGATACTAGTAATTTGTTCATTTTGCAAATCAAGAATTATATTATCTTTGGGAATGATTTCTCCTGAAATTAGCTTTTCTGCAATATAATTTTGTATATTATTTTGAATGACGCGTTTTAGTGGCCTAGCTCCATATATCTCATCAAAACCCTTATCTGCTAACCATAGTTTGAGCTTAGGTGTGACCTCAATAGAAATATTTTTTTCATTTAATAAATTTTTTAGTTTTTCTAATTGGATATTTACAATATCAGCCATATTTTCTTTTTTCAGCTTATTAAACAATATTATTTCATCTAAACGATTTATAAATTCTGGTTTAAAGGACTCTCTAACAAATACCATAATTTCATCTTTTATTTCGTTCACATCCTTGTCAGCCGGAAGAGAGGAGATCAATTGTGAACCTAAATTTGATGTTAATATTATTAAAGTATTTTTGAAGTCAACTGTTCTACCCTGCCCATCAGTTAATCTACCTTCATCAAGCACTTGTAATAGTATGTTAAACACATCAGGGTGAGCTTTTTCAACCTCATCAAACAAAATGACTTGATATGGTCTTCTTCTGACAGTTTCTGTTAATTTACCGCCTTCCTCATATCCTACATATCCTGGAGGAGAGCCAATTAATCTAGCTACTGAGTGCTTTTCCATATATTCAGACATGTCAATTCTAAGGATGGCTTTTTTATCGTTAAAAAGAAATGTAGCCAAAGCTTTAGTTAATTCAGTTTTTCCAACGCCAGTTGGTCCAATGAATAAAAAGGATCCTATGGGTTTGTCTTTATCAGAAATCCCTGCTCTTGAGCGTCTCACTGCTTTAGAAATAATTTCGAGTGCGTGATCTTGACCAACGACAAATTGTCTTAAAAAAACTTCCATCTTAAGTAATTTATCCTTTTCTGATGCCAACATACTATCAACTGGTACCCCAGTCCATTTTGATACTATAGATGCTATATCATTTTCTAAAACAGCCTCTTTCAGCATTGTATTTTCCCTTTCTTTCTCTACTTTCTCTAAATTAGCCTGAATTTCGGGAATGATACTATACCTTAATTCACCAGCTTTGTCGAAATCTCCTTGCCTCTGAGCAATATCTAAATTTATTTTTGCTGTATCTAATTTTTCCTTCAGAGACTGAATATCTGTAATTTTTAATTTTTCAGATTGCCACTTACTCATTAAATCCATATGTTTGGACTCTAACTTTTTTAAGTCTTTTAGGATATTTTTCAATTGTTCTTTTGATGCCTTATCATCCTCCTTTTCAAGAGCAGATTGTTCTATTTTTAATTGAATAATTTTTCTCTCTAGCTCATCAATTTTTTCTGGTTTACTATCTATTTGCATTTTCAATCTGCTGGCTGCTTCATCTATCAAATCTATTGCCTTATCAGGTAAAAATCTGTCTGTTATATATCTGTCAGATAAATTTGCTGCTGCTATAATTGCATTATCCGTAATCCTAACTCCATGATGAACTTCATATTTTTCTTTTAAACCTCTCAAAATGGAAATACAGTCTTCTACACTTGGTTCTGGTATAAATACTGGCTGGAATCTTCTTGCAAGAGCGGCATCTTTTTCAATATATTTTTTATATTCTGCAAGAGTAGTTGCGCCTACACAGTGTAATTCTCCTCTCGCGAGAGCTGGTTTTAGAAGATTGGAGGCATCCATCGCTCCATCGGCTGCTCCAGCACCAACAAGTGTGTGTAATTCATCAATAAATAATATTATTTGTCCAGATGTTGCTGAAATTTCATTCAAAACTGATTTCAGTCTTTCCTCAAATTCCCCTCTATATTTGGCTCCGGCTATTAAGGCTCCTAAATCTAAAGATAGTAATTTTAGGTTTTTTAAACTTTCTGGAATATCATTTGTATAAATTCTTTGTGCCAATCCTTCTATTATTGCTGTTTTCCCTACACCTGGCTCTCCTATCAATACAGGGTTATTTTTTGTCCTCCTTGATAGTACCTGTATAGCCCTCCTTATTTCTTCATCTCTGCCAATTACTGGATCTAGTTTGCCTTCAGCTGCATATTGAGTAATATCTTTGGTATATTTTTTTAAGGCTTCAAAAGTATTTTCTGCATTTGCTGTATCTGCGACTCTGCCTTTTCTCATCTGATCTATTGCGGAAGAAATTTTTGACGAATTTATATTTTCTTCAGATAATATTTTATATATTTCAGTACCTTTTGTTTCAGTGATTGCTTGCAAAATGCTTTCAGTGCTCACAAAACTATCACCTCTTTTTTTGGCAATTTGTTCAGCCAATACTAAAATTTTAGCATTTTCATTCGAAAGATATAGTTGGTTAGAACCAGTTACTGAAGGTAGTGAATCCAAATAAATTGTTAATTTTTTTAAAATCTTATCAGGATCAACATCACATAAATTTATTAGTCTACGACAAATTTCATCCTCTTTGTTTATTAAAGTATATGCGATGTGTTCAGGTTTGAATTGCTGGTGGTTTTTTGACATAGCAAATGCCTGAGCCTGCTGAATCAAAGATCTAGAATTATCTGTAAATTTATCAAAATTCATAATGCTAACCTTAATTGTTTTGCTTACTACTAGGATATAGTGAAAGTGCGACTCATTGCAACATTTTAACATTTGCATATTATTTATAATAAATTTTGTACTTGAACATTATTTATGATTTAATAAAATCAAAAAGGGGATCATGACAAACTATCAGACCAACAGGAAAATAGCTCAAAAACACCATAGCAACAAAATAGCAGAAAAAGGATTGCCAGCGAGGTTAGTTTACAACACAATAAGCGATCAATTAATATTGGATGGTAATGCAAAACAAAATCTAGCAACTTTTGTGACGACTTATATGGAGCCAGAAGTTTCAAAATTAATGGGTGAAGTTGCCAATAAAAATATGATTGATAAGGATGAATATCCTCAAACTGCTGATATAGAAAATAAGTGTGTTGAAATTATTGCTAATTTATGGAACGCACCAGATATAAAAAATATAATAGGGTGCTCTACAACGGGTTCAAGTGAAGCATGTATGCTTGCAGGTCTTGCAATGAAAAGGAAGATGCAACTAAGAAAGGGAAATAAGCCATTTACCCCTAATTTAATTACAGGAATTAATACGCAAATTTGCTGGGAAAAATTCTGTAATTATTGGGATGTGGAAATGAGGCAAGTGCCTTTGGAAAAAGGCCGTTATATTATTGATCCAGTAGAGGCTGTAAAGCTTTGTGACGAAAATACTATAGGTGTAGTAGGAATATTAGGCAGTACATTTACAGGTGAGTATGAGCCGATTGAAAAATTAAACACGGAAATTGATAAATTTAATAAAAAAACCGGATTAGAAATACCTATACATGTTGATGCAGCAAGTGGCGGATTTGTGGCCCCATTCTTACAAAAAAACTTGAAATGGGATTTTAGATTGAAATGGGTGAAATCTATTAATGTTTCAGGTCATAAATTTGGATTAGTATATCCTGGTGTTGGATGGGTGATTTGGAAAGATAAAAAAGATTTGCCAGAAGAATTAGTTTTTAATGTTAACTATTTAGGTGGTAAAATGCCAACCTTTACTTTGAATTTTTCCAAATCTGCAAGTCAGGTAATTGGGCAATACTACAACTTTGTTAGATTAGGATTTGAGGGTTATAAAAAAATTCATGAAGAATCTAGGGAAATTGCGAATACTATCGCTAAAAATTTAAAAAAATACGATATATTTGATATCATTAGCGAGGGGAATGATATACCGGTCGTGTCCTGGAAAGTAAAAGATAATGTTAAATTTAATTTGTTTTTATTATCAGAAAGACTCGGCTATACTGGTTGGCAGGTTCCTGCATACACATTGCCAGAAAATCTTACGGATGTTGTTGTGATGAGAATAGTAATACGAGAAGGATTTAGTTATGAAATGGCGGATTTGCTATTAAAAGACATAGAAAAATCTATCGAATATTGTAAAGCAAATGCGGAAGTATTGGAGCATACTAAATCCCAGAGTTTTAGTCATTAACAGATAGGGCGAGTTGTTTTTTTTCAAATAGAGCATCACAACCTAAAGATTTAAGGTGATTGCTTTTTTTTAATTCAGTTATAGCGCAACTTCAATCAATTTAATAAGGGGAGTATGTTAAAAATTAACAAAAAATCTATAGAATTATATGAAGCAATATCTGCTGATGATTTTGAATTAGCAGAAAAGCTTCTTCAGGAAGGTGCGGATCCAAATGGCAATGTTATGCCCGGTGGATGGCATCCCCGTACTGCATTATTTCAAATTGTAGCTGGATTAAATGATCCAAAATATGTGGATTTATTAATAAAATATGGAGCTGATGTTGACTTTGAGAATGGAGGTAAACACCATCCACAGCACTAGAAGTGGCTTTTTATGAAGCTATAAAAGATCCTAGCAATGATATTGGGCTAGTGAAAGTAAAAAAATTACTTGCAGCAGGTGCAGATTGCTCCAAATTTACTACTTCTTATAGTGATACTATAGAAGTTGTACAATTAATAATATCGTGTAAAGCTAAGGAAGTTATGAATAAAGCTTTATACTCCTATGAAGATTATAAAGCCCGTGATTTCAATGCTGAAGTTGGGATTAAAGAAGCTCTAGAGGCATATGAAAAAACAGATCTAGGTCAGTTTTCCAAAGCCATGATAGGGATAGTATTAGAGAATTTAGTAATATGATTGTAACGCATGACCATTTAAAAGTTCTGGTGCAAGTTATAAAAAACAGACAGGATCCTGAAGATACATTAAAATTTAATGTAGATGCTACTAAAAAGGACGTTCAATATTTAGAATCATGGGTTGGAGGCGTAAGTCAGAATCGTGCAGATTACTATGATACTTGTGCATTTAAGGAATTATCAAAGGGTTTTACTGTTGAAGAAGCGATAGGAAAATGTTCGCCACTTGAAGATGTTGATGATGCAGATGCACCTCAACATGATGAATTTTAAAAATTACAAGGGTGTTGATTTAAACCATACGCGTCAAGTTAAGCTTGTATAGTTGTTAATTTGAGCATTTGAAGTGTTGATATTCTTTTCTTTCTATACTTATTTTTATAGCAAATTTCTGCCAAATAATTATCAGGGTTTTTATAAATTCCACATAATCCAGCAATTGCGTTCTTACGTCCAGAGGTGGCAAATAGAATTATTATTTACTCATATGGAGTAAATAATAATGTTTTTATTCTTGATTAAAAATAAGAATGAATTCAGTGCCCCCAGTAAAACTTGCATTGTATTTTATATCTCCATTCATTTTAATCATTGCCTGCTTACAAAAATTTAAACCAATACCATATCCATGAGTAGTAATATATCGTTCAAATAGATGATTAGTAATATCATTATTTAATCCATAGCCATTGTCTTTGACATGTAAATTATTATTTTTAATAAATAATTCTATTTTTGCTGTACTTCCGGCATACTTAAATGCATTTTTGATTAAATTAAACAGTACGTGCTTTAATAATGTATGAGAACCAGTGAAAACAAAATCTCCAGCATATTCTTTTTGATTAAGAAAAGATATTAGATCTCTTTGCTCTTCTGTCATTTTATACTCATCTAACGATTGATTTACACATTGCATCAATGAATATTCTCCCCAATCAGATGGCAAATCATTGTTTTGAATTTTTGTAGCACTCAGCATGATGTCAATGTCTTGCATAGCCTTGGTATTACTTTTTTCTAAATTATCAATATGATCTTTAATTTTATTAAAATCTTTTGCTTTTAAGGCATCTCTTATTAATTTCACTTCTAGTAGCCCAATACTGAGAGGAGTTGTAACATCGTGAGCTATTGAGCGTGCTAAAGTTTCCAATGCATATTGTTTCACCTTATCTTCTCTAAATTTTTGAAAAACAATGTATATAATCACAATGCATAACAATAAAGTCGAGTATGTTGAAAGAAATGTATTGTTAATATGAGGATTTAATTGGGGTAAATAAATTTTATACAGAGAGGTAATTTTAAAAAAAGTAGCAATTAGTGTAATTGATATGATGGTAAATAATAATGCATGATATGAGTTTATTAATAAAAATAATGCGATCATGGATATAAAACAATTAATACCCCAAATGGCATCAAAACCACTAACTACAAAAAAGTAAAATCCTGTTAAGGAAAGTGCAAAGAACAACACCATATTCCATAAAAGGACAGGGTATTTTCCTTTAGTAAAAAATTCATAAGAAATTAATAATATAGCAAGAAGAAGATTTGCAAAATGTAGTGCTTGTGCTATGGAATTAATTGGATCATTAAATGGAGAGAATCCTAAAATGAGTAGCGGTATATTTAATCCCATACTAAATAAGCCAAAGATATAATAAGTCAGCTTACTATCTTGTACATTTTTCTTTATGTTTGTGCAATCATTAATAAATTGCTTTATTTTAGTTTTGAGCGGAAGTTTAGAGCTAAGATTCAAAGTATTTTTTTTTTTATTACTCCAATTTTCACTTGAAAATAATGTGCGCCAAACAGTGCAATTGCACTTCCTGTTACTCCAAAAGTCAAACTTATAACCCCAAATTCACCAGTGGAGCGCTCTGTTATTATAGTACAAAGGATTCCACAAAAAACACTTGCTAAAAATGATACATTATTGGTTTTGAATTTAAAAAATCCTACTGTAAAAGGCACTAAAATGGTTGCATAATAGAAAGCTTCAAAAAATATTAGCAATTTGAATATAGCTCCACTTGAAAGTGATATAATGACCGCTAATAAAGCACATAAAAATGTTGAAATTCTTGCTATTAATAGTTCTGTTTTTCCATCAATTTTTGGATATGCTTTTTTTATTATATCATGTGAAACTACAATACTTAAAGAATTAAGCCAAGAATCTGCGGTTGACATTATTACTGCGAGAATGCCCACAATCATTACACCAATAAATATAGGAGGCAAACCTCCAACAAAATGATATAGAGCCATTTTAGCTTCTATATCTGGGTAAATTGCCCGTATGCAAAATCCCAAAGTAAATACTATGCATGCAAAAAATAAAGAGGTAATAATGAGTATGTTATATGAATCTGTTAGTTGTTTTTTATTTTTTGCCATTAACAACCTTTGTGCATACGGAGCATGAATGGCTGGTGTTGCAATAAAAAATACATAACTGAAAAATAGTAATAGAGAGCCATTGTTGTATAGTGTAAAGTGTGATTCTGGCAACGAAGTCATAATGTTTTCATAACCACCTGCTTTAAAATATGCATACCCACAAGCTATAGGAAGTATTAAAAAGAAAATTAAAAATTGAAATACATCAGTTAATGCTACAGCTCGCACACCACCCAGAGCAGAGTAAAAAGTCAATACACCAATTCCTATTAGTACTCCTTGGGTATATGATAAATCTAGGAAATATTGAAATAAATAAGCGATTGCTGTCACCTGTACTGATAAAATACCTATGGCAGTAATGATTATAATTATACTTGATATAATACTGCCGCAATTTCCATACAGTTTTTCCATTATCTCAGACATTGATATACATCCATCAAATCTGCCAATATTTTTTGCATAAATATTTTTTACTATAATCCAGTTAAGGGGAACAAATAGTATTGCTGCTCCAAACACTAAGCCCAATTTATAAATTTGTTCAGTTTTGCCAATGATTTGGTTGGCACTCATAAAGGTTGCAAATATGGTGGAAATAATGGTTAGGGTTGAAAAATTTTTATCTCCAATGGCATAATCTTTGATGCCCTTAACCTTAGCTGACTTATAGAGCCCAATTATTAAACAAGCGAGCAGATAGCCACTTATTATTGATATATCAAACGATTGTAATTTTCCTATATTCATAAATTAAAACTGTATAAAAGAAAGCAAAATTAAAATCTAGCTTAGGTGATTTAAACAATCAATTAATTTATGTAATTTTTATAAAATATAAGGTGATGCTTTACCCATAAATCTTTTAATTTTTATTGTCCCTACAAAGGGAAATGCTTTATGTGAATATCGATCAAGCTTTTTCTATATGTTGTATTAAAAGCAATCTAGCTTCTGGATATTTAATGTAATTTGGTATAAAAATAAATTTTTCTATAAAATATCCTATTAAATTTAGCGCTGAAATTATGTCTTGGCTGCAAATTTCCACATTATTATGAATAAAAAATTTTGGCAATTTAAACAATTTATCTTTATATTTTTCACCCACCTCTGCAGTGACTGCATTTCCTGTATTTGGCGAGATATATTTTAGATTGTCGACAGAATTAGTTACCGCGCATTTTGACCAATCTAACGAATATCCAGAGCAATTTAGTAATTTAGCTTCAAAATTAATATATGCTTTATAATTTTCATTAAGATTATTATTGTCGCAGAGAGTATGTAATAAGCCTTTTGTTTCAATGAAGGTTGTTTTATTTACATCTCCGTCCTTTAAGGCGACCTTTATCATTGATATTGTTGAATTTAATATCGATATTTTACTACTTTCAAACATAATTTCTGAAAAAACTGAATGCACGAGCTCAACTTTTAAATATCCTAACTGCTCATTAAGCCTAGCCTTCCAGTTAAGTAAAACTATATTTCCAGGTACAGTTTCGTTTTTCTTTTTATTTATTCTGATAAGTCCTGAAATAATACCGTTATTTTCTGAAAAACATTTTACAATCAAAAATTTTTCCTGAAATGGCTTTGCAGAAATTATTATTCCTATATCATTAATTTCTATCATATAAAAATTAATATCTGGTTGTCTTAACTTTATATGACATTTTTTGAGCAGAATTTAATAGCAAAGTTTCTGTGATAAATTGGTTGTGATATTTCTTTACACCAGTCACTAATAATCCATCTGTTACCCCAGCTGCAGCAAAAATAACATCTTTTTTTACCAGATCATCCACTTCATAAACTTGATTTATATCAGTAACTCCCATTTCTTTAGCTCTAAGTATCTGGTCATTATTTTTAAATAGCAATTTTCCTTGCATTCTGCCCCCGATGCACTTTAATGCTGAAGCCGCTAAAACGCCCTCAGGAGCACCGCCTGTTCCGATATATATATCAACATCATTCTCAGGAACAGTAGCTGCTATAACGGCAGAAATATCTCCATCTCCAATTAGTTGAATTTTGGAGCCAACAGTTCTGATTTCTTCAATTATGCTTTGATGCCTCTCTCTATCTAGCATCATTACAACTATATCACTAGGATCACACTTTTTATATTTTGCTAAATTCAATATATTTTCTTTAGCACTGTTATTAATGTCAATAATGTTTTTGGGATACTTTGCACCAATAGCAATCTTCTGCATGTATAAATCTGGAGCACATAAAAAAGAGTCTTCTGAGCTTATTGCTATAACTGCCATAGAACCAGAATCTGCTCTTGCGCATATAGTTGTTCCTTCAAGAGGATCAACGGCAATATCAATTTTTTCACCTCCCTTTCCTAATTCTTCTCCAATATATAGCATTGGAGCCTTATCTCTCTCCCCTTCACCTATTGCAATCTTACCACTCATGGACAATTTATTTAGCTCTTGTCTCATAGCATCAACTGCTGCTTTATCTGCAGAGATATTATCTCCCCTACCAATCCAATTATAACATGCAATTGCTGTCAATTCCGTAACATTTTGAATACTATACAGCCAACTGTTATTCATATTTATCTATGTAATATTAAAAATTATGCGAATATTTCATCAATATATGGTAAATAATTAGCAAGTGCAAAACATATTAAATGGTAACATGAAAAAAAACAAGATATCAGCATCAATCCTTGCTGCTAATTTTGCAATACTCAGAGAAGAAATAAAAAGTATATCTAACTCTGGAGCTGATTCCATTCATTTGGATATAATGGATGGTCATTTTGTTCCAAATATAAGTTTTGGACCTGATATTGTCAAAACTATAAAAAACGAAAGTACAATTCCGCTAAAAACTCATTTGATGATTAGCAATCCAGAAAAATATGTTGATGAATTTATAGAAGCGGGAAGTGATATGATAATATTTCACCAAGAAACAGTAACTCACTGTGATAGGCTGATTGATCATATTAAAAACAAGGGAGTAAAAGTTGGAATCTCTATTATACCTTCCACTCATGAATCTGTACTAGAATACATATATGAAAAGCTTGATGAAATACTTGTGATGACGGTTAATCCAGGGTTTGGTGGTCAAAAATTTTTAAATAGTCAATTAAAAAAAATTCATAACCTTAGTATAATGACGAGCAAGAAGGTAAATATTGATATAGGCGTTGATGGAGGGATTAATCCTGACACATTGAAAGAGTGTGCAAAGAATGGTGCAAATCTCGCAATAGCTGGAAATTATATATTTAAAGGCAATGAGTATAAATATCAGGTTGATGAACTTAAAAAAAGTTTTAAAACTGAGGTAAGGTAACATTTACTTTCTATCTGGTGCAATAACCTTAAGATCAAATTAACGTACTAAATTTTAAATAAATATTATATAATAATGGAACAAAATAAATCTGTAGCTTTCCTCATTGACCCGATTGAGAATTTAGATTTCACATCAGATTCTACATTATTAATAGCGAATGAGTTTCAGATTAGAGGTTATAAATTATTTTATTTTTTACCTCAAAGTTTAATTTTTGAAAATGATCAGTTATATGCCAAGGGGAAGTATTTTCAAATAGACTATGAAGGCCAAAACATCATTGAGTTAAATTCAGAGAAAATGTTGCTTGAAAATTTTGACATTATTTTTATTAGGCAGATACCGCCTTTCAATCAGCAATATTTAACTATTACATATTTAATTGAAACACTGAAGCATACTTTAATATTGAATGATCCGAGATCAATAAGGGATGTAACTGAAAAATTAAGTATTTTGAATTTTAAAGATTACATACCAGATACCATGGTATCTTCAAATACTAATAAAATAAAAGATTTTATAGAGAGGCATAATGTTGCAATATTGAAGCCACTTTATGATTGCGCAGGACAGGGAGTTATAAAAATAGAATATAATACTCAAAATATAGAGAAAGCAATAGAAGACATAGTAGAAGAACAGGGATATGTAATGTTGCAGGAATATTTACCAAATGTAAGAGATTTTGGTGACAAGAGAGTTATGTTCTTAGATGGGGAAATTTTAGGAATTATTAACAGAAAAGCAAAGCCGGGAGAATTCAGAGTTAATATGATAGTGGGAGGAAAATCATATAAAACTTCTTTGACTCAAGAGGAGCAAAAATTATGTAATGAGGTGGGGAAATTTTTGAAAGATAAAAATTTGTTCTTAGTGGGAATTGATATAATTGATGAGAAACTGATTGAAATAAATGTAACTTCTCCAACAGGCTTGGTTGCCATTAAAAATTTATATGGTATTAATGTTGGAAAAATAATTGTGGATAAAATTGAAACAAAAGTAAAAAGTTGTTATAGTGCAAATTAATTTTAAATTTGAAACTTATTTCTAGTGATTAATATTAAAAGACGTGGCTTGATGTTTATTTTATCAGCACCATCAGGAACTGGCAAAACGACATTAGCAAACTATATTATAGAGAATGATAGCCATATTTCTTTATCAATATCCTGTACAACTAGAAAGAAAAGGCCAAATGAAGTGGACGGTGTTCATTATTATTTTATAAGTTGCGAGGAGTTTAAAAAGCAAATTGAGAATGATGAATTTTTAGAATATGCAGAAATTTTTGGTGAGTTTTATGGCACACCTAAAAAACAAGTTCTTGAAAAATTAGACAAAGGTGAGGATGTTTTATTTGATATAGATTGGCAGGGTCATAGACAACTATCAGCCATTGCCAGGGCTGATGTAACTAGTGTTTTTTTGTTGCCACCATCTAAAAAAGAATTGGTGGAGAGATTGGAGTTAAGAAATCAGGACAAGCCAAAAATAATAGAGCAAAGAATGTTGAGATCCGATGAGGAGATAAGCCATTGGCATGAATATGACTACATTATCATCAACAGGGATATTGATCAGAGTATAGAAAAATTAATGTCTATTTTAAGATCAGAAAGGCTTAGAAAAGAAAGAAGGATTGGTTTAAATGACTTTGTTGCCACTCTGATTCATGAAAAATTTGTTAAGAGCAAGGTAATTTGAAAAAAAACATCAGAGCAAAAGCTACACAATCATCTACTAAATGGATAGGTAGAAATGCTAGTGATAGGTTTAGTAAACTAGCTAAACAGAACAATTTTCGTTCAAGGGCTGCATATAAACTTGATGCCATAAATCAAAAATTTAAACTCCTCAAAGGAGCGAAATTTATTTTAGATCTGGGTGCAGCGCCAGGATCATGGCTTCAGTATATTAGTAGATTTAGTAAAACAAATGCTCTGCTCATCGGGGTTGATTTAAAGGAGATTGAGGCCATAGAAAATACTAAAATCATTCAAGGAGATTTCACCTCAAGTGAGGTATGGGAAAAATTGGATGACATGTTATCAGTAAATAAATTTAATTTAATTTGCAGTGATATGGCGCCAAACACAAGTGGTACTAGAAGCATGAATCACATAAATATTATGAATTTAGCTGAATCAGTCTTTTTATTTTCTGAAAATTTTTTAGACAAAAAAGGATCGCTTGTTATAAAGCTATTTGAGGGAAATAAAACAAAAGAATTTTTCAATAAATTGAGGCTGCATTTTAAAGAAGTGCATTTTTTTAAGCCTGAAGCTAGTTATAAGGATTCATCGGAAATTTTTATAGTAGCGATTCATAAAATATAATATGAAGTTGTCATAGTTCTGCCAACTATTTACAAAAAAACAAAAATATTATACAATATTACTTATAGGTAGTTGTTGGATATGTAAGTTTATTGAGGTTAGGAATGATAAATGTTACACATTGAACGTTTAATAAGTATTTGTAGATTGTTTGATCTAAACAGTTTAGTTCAAATGCCTTATTATGCGAACTATAATCAGGTCATTGGCATAATTAGCGATTCTAAAAAGAATCCGTTTGCTGATTTTCAACTGATACAACGAGATGCAGACAAGTATTTAACAAATGATAAATCCAATTTTATTGAATTGCAGCTGGCTAATATCAAGTATGATTTTGAAAAAGCTTCTGAGGATCATAAATTTGGTACTATAAATAGTGAGTCTCAGTATGATAAAGATAATGTAAAAATTGCTAATCCAAGTTTTTTACCATTTAATTATTCAGATAATACTAGATTTAATATTGCGTATGTTGTGGAGGAGAGGTGCAAATCCGATGTGGAGCTCACAGTTGCTCAATGTATGCCTCTTAAAGGTAAACCTCATCCCCCAAAACCAATATTTTCGGATGTTGCAGATAATGTAAAGCAACCTGCACCAGATGTTGAGCTTGTAGTGACAAAGCCAATATTGCCTGATGAGGGAGTAATATTCAGAAAAAAATTAAAAAAAATTATTAAAAAAGTTGATGATGTTTTAGAGGAAAAACAAAGGGTAAAAGGATTGAAGCAGAGTAAAATAATAAATAAAATTGCTCGGAAACTTGATGAATTTATACAAAAAAGTCAATTAGATAAAAAACCTCAAGTAGTTGAAAAGGTTTCTGAAGATGAGGTTATAGCTAGTAAAGTTAAAAATATTACTGATTCTAAGCCTGTTGAGCATTTAGTTCCATACCAAGAGGTGGAGCAAGAGAAATCCAATTACACGCCTATGGTAACAAATTCAACATTTGCGAAGTTGCCAAACCCCATATCACATATTCAGAAAATTAGCGAGAGCTCGGCTTTAGTTTTGTATAAAGTCGATGATCAAATAAGGGGTAAGGAAAAAAATATAGCTCAAATTAAGTTAATTAGTGAGGCGTTGCTGTACGATTTTGCGTTTTTACCATCTCCTATTGAATTGGCTTTGGTAATATATAAAAAATCGGATGAGATATGTGCTCCAAATAATAAATTTACGGAATTGATTCCTTATGTGCATCAACATTGTCCTATATCTTTTACCTCCAGCAGAAACATATCTTACCAAGAAACAACGCCATATATATTATCAGAGACATTAGGTATAAAACTCAATGAATATGCTAATCCAGTATGTGTGGAATCAGAAGAGCCTTTGGTTAAGCAAATAGCTCTCCCTTTTTTAACTATAAACAATGCCGATATCAATTTTTATTCAAATGAAGATAATGACAGTTATGGAGATGGGGGTGGGGATGGAGCTCCTCCACAACCTCCTGGAGGATTTGGTATTTTCTTGGGGTCCTATAGTGGCAAAGCAGAGTATGATCCTATGAAAAAGCATATTTACACAATTTTTATCGCAAATTTGGGGCTTAATGTTGCAAGGCAGCCATTTTTTCAAAAACTTATTGATGCGTTATCTATAAATATTTATTCTGTGGATGATGCTCATAAGATACTATCAACTGTATCATTTGATTCTATTTATGAATATTATTTGGCGTATCAAGGTAATGCTGTTGGTAGGCTAATCTATAATATTTCGGGTATCGATACATTTTTAGATAATAGTGTTGAAGTAGAGAATAAGGAGGAAAGCATTGTAAATGAAGATGGTATGCGGGAGATTGGAGGTATTGATTCTACAAATCAACAAGCAGCGGGTGGAAATAATGTTACAAATGGGTTTTTAACAAATATTAGTAATTACGATATCTCATTTATTCAAGATTTAAAAGGAGGGGAAACGGAAGAAGCGGAAACACCGTGTTGCAGTTGTATGCCACCAATGTTTGATAAAATGTATAATAAATTAAATCACTGGTTTAAAGGCAAGGAAGGGAATGTTGAAAGCGAGCTTGAAGTTCCATTATTAGATAAAAGTGGAGAGAATAATGAGATGAAATATAGTAATGGTAATAATTCTTCTGGTGGAATTATTCAAAATATTTTTAATAGGTTTGCATCAAAATCTGATAAATCCAAAAATCCTAACATGTCTGTTGCATCACAGAAAGAGGAGAAAAAAGAGGAGGTTTTAAAAGAAGGAAGCCTGAAAAATACAATTTCTACCAAAAATGTTAAGATGAAGTTGAATTTAAAAAATACAGGAGATACAGAATCTGAAGTAAGTACTGAGGCAAATACCCCTAGAGATAATGGTAGCAAGAATAGAGATGATTTAATGGATGCGCCGAGAAAAGAAAAAAATACCTCCAGAGGAAATGATATTTTACATGTTTCAAAATTCAAAAAGCTTAATCTAAAGAATGTAGAAGCTGCTAAACCAAACAACAAAACATTTATTATATCTTTTACTGAGAATGGAGAATGTGTAATTACTACTGATAGCGGGGCATTTACGCAAAAAAAGAATTTAAATTCACAGTCGGGGTTGTATCCTTGTTCAATTAAAAAGTCTGAAGATTTTAATGAAGAGCATAATCAGTATTCACAAGGTAATATCAATATTAACTCTTATGGTGGAGAGGATGGTTATTGTCAAGAATTGAAGAGATGCGGGGAAGAAGGCAATGATAGTAGCTATAACATTGAAAAAGATGTGTGTTAATTATATATCCTACATATTCAAATTTACGACTAATTTTTAAAAAATATTTAATTTTGAAAATAAATATGATTATAATATCTTTCAATACCCTCTACGTCATAAATAAATTCACTTACGCACTTGACTTAATGATTAAATTATATAGAATCCTTAGCATTAAACTACAAAATTTATTGAAAAGAGGTTTTCGTGGCACGTATAGCAGGCGTTAATATTCCAACAGCTAAAAAAGTCGGTATAGCACTGACATACATATATGGAATAGGTCTATATAGATCTAAGCAGATATGCGAAAAAGCCAACATAGATAGAAGCATCCCAGTCTCGAGACTATCAGATGATGAAGTGAGAAGGATAAGAGAAGCGATTGATTCCTCATACTCTGTAGAAGGAGACTTGAGGATGGAAGTATCTCTAAATGTCAAAAATCTAATTGATATGAAGGCATATAGAGGGATTAGACATATAAGGAAGTTACCCACAAGAGGGCAGAGAACTCACACAAACGCACGCACAAGAAGAGGTAAGGCTGTTGCAATTGCTGGTAAGAAAAAGGTAACTAAATAACAATAACTAAAGAAGAAAAAGTACTGAGTATGAATAAAAAAACAACTAACAAGAAAAAAAGAAGCGTTATTATTGGCATTGCACACATTTCTGCAACATTTAATAATACGATAGTTACTATTTCTGACATACAAGGTGCTGTTATCGCTTGGTCTTCTGCGGGGTGTAATGGGTTCAAAGGATCTCGTAAATCAACTCCATATGCTGCACAAGTTACAGCTGAAGTTGCTGCAAAAAAGGCAACTGAGTTTGGTATGAAAACAATTTCAGTAAAGATTCAAGGCCCTGGAAATGGCAGGGATTCTGCGGTTAGAGGTTTAATATCTTCAGGACTTAATGTCACCACAATAAAAGATATCACTCCAATCCCGCACAATGGTGTTAGACCACCTAAGAAAAGAAGAGTTTAAGTATTAATTAATAGGTATTATAGATGCACGAAGAGATACAGAAAGCTAATATATCATCAAATTGGGTTAGTTTGATCAAACCAGCAGACTACAGTATTGAGGAGGTTGAAGAGAATTCTTCTATATTTCATATTGAGCCCCTTGAGAAAGGCTTTGGTATTACTTTAGGGAACTCTTTAAGAAGGATATTATTGTCATCACTGCAGGGTACTGCGATTTGCGCTGTAAAAATATCAGGTGTGGAGCATGAATATTCAACTATTGAAAATGTTAAAGAGGATGTAGTTGAAATCATTTTAAATCTTAAATCGGTTGTAATTAAAGGTAATGCGGGCTTTAGCAATAAAAAATTTACTTTAAACGTATCTAAGAAAGGTCCAATTACGGCAGGCATGATTAATGTCATAGATGACTTTGAGATTGTGAATCCAGATTTAGTAATATGTAACGCCACTAAAGATATAAAATTAAATATGGAGTTTATCATAACTTCTAGCAAGGGCTATAAAACTGCGAGTGAGCACGATGAGTTAGATTATGGAAATGACTTTATTGCGATAGACTCAATATTTTCACCAGTTTCTAAATGCTCATTTAAGGTTTCTAACAGTAGGGTTGGGTCTAAAACTGAATATGATAAACTATCTTTAAAAATTGAAACTAATGGATCTATTAAAGCTGATCTTGCGCTTGCACTTGCAGCTAAAATTTTTCAAGAACAATTGCAGGTATTTATAAATTTCAAAGAAGTAGAAGAGGTTGAAAAGCCTAAAGAGAAAAAAATCCCATTTGATCTAAATTTACTGAAAAAAGTGAGTGATCTGGAGCTATCTGTTCGTTCACAAAATTGTTTAAAAAATGATAATATAGTATATATTGGTGATTTAGTTGTAAAAACTGAAGCTCAAATGCTAAAGACGCCAAATTTTGGTAAAAAATCTTTAAATGAAATTAAAGAATTGCTTGTGGAAATGAGCTTGAAATTTGGTATGGAAATTGAAAATTGGCCCCCTGAAAATATTGAGGAGTTAATTGAGGACTACCTTGGTGAAAATAATTAATGTATTTTTGATATGATACACAAAAGAAATAAAAGAAAATTCTCTAGAAGAACTGCTCACAGAACTAGTTTGTTAAGAAATTTATGTAAATCCTTGATAAACTGTGAGCAAATAACCACTACACTGCCAAAAGCAAAAAGCTTGCGAAGTGTGGTTGAGAAGTTAATAACTGCAGGTAAAGATAATTCACTAAACTCTAGAAGAAAGTTGATATCCAAATTAGGTGGGAGCTTAAAAGAGACAGATAAAATTATAAATGTGTTATCACCTAGATTTAAAGAAAGGAATGGCGGTTATACTAGAGTTATCAAAGCTGGCTACCGAAAAGGAGATTGCGCTCCTATAGCAGTCATTCAATTTGTTGCTTAACAAGGGAGTGTTGAATCAACCATACGCGTCAAGTTAAGGGTATAAATATGAAGAGATGGGGAGTAGAGAATTGAAAATATAATAAAATAAGCTCTTCAAAACAATTAACTAAAGAAGAGCTCATATGGATAAGATAGATAAAGTATCAAAAATAGAGAAAAATTTGAAAAGGAAGTAATAGTAGGAAAAAAAGCAAAATTAAAAGCAAAAAAGGTAGGGCAAAAGGTATTAGATACTCAGGCAGAAGCAAGAAGACGGAAAGCTAATAAATTAGCTAAATCTCATGGAGGCATTGTAAAATAAAAGTGGAGTAAAAATGAATTAGAGATATAATGGGAGAAGGAAACCTAAATGGGAAGGAAATTGTGGAAAATGCAAACATTGTGCTGGGAACAAGTTAATAAAAAATGGATTTGAAAAAAACAAACAAAGGTATAAGTGCAAATGCTGCAAAAGAACGTGTAGAGAGGGGGATGAAAGAGTAAAATATACGCTTGAGAAGAAGATAAGGGTGTTAAAATGGTATTTAGAGGGTGCTGGAATAAGGAGTATAGAGAGGATGGAGGAAATATCAGCGACACTTATAGTGTACTGGATAAGAAAGATGGGAAGTATGCTTAGGGAAAAGAGAGGTGGTCCTAGATAGTTGGACAGGAGTATAAGGATAAATTCTGATATAAAACAAATAAAAATATCGGAGGAAGATATGAGTAAAAAGAAAAAGACAGCGCAGTATTCAAAACAAAAGTAGCGCTATCAGCAATCAGACAGGAAGAGACGTTGAGCGAGCTATCAGCCAGATACGGAATCAATGCAAATATGATCAGCAAGTGGAAGAAACAGGCATTAGATAATATGAACAATGCATTTTCTGGTAAACACGATAAGTCCGAAGTGTCAAATGAACATCAAGTAAAACAACTGCATGCAAAAATAGGAGAATTAACAGTTGAAAAGGATTTTTTGCAAGATGTATACGAAAAACTAGGAAAAAATGGAGGCTTGAGATGATAAAGAGTAATCAAGATAAATTGAGTATATCTAAGCAATGTCAGTTGCTGCAGGTAGCAAGATCAAGCTGTTATTATAATTCTAAAGGTGAAAGTGCTGAGAATCTGGAGTTTATGAAGAAGATAGATGAGATTTATATAAAACATCCATTTTATGGTTCTAGACAAATGAGTATGCATTTAAAAAAAGAGGGGGATTTGCTTATAGATATAAGGTAAGAAGGTTGATGAGAATAATGGGAATAAGTGCCGTGTATCAAAAGCCTAATACTAGTAAAAAGGATAACCAGCACAAAATATATCCATATTTATTTTACAATGCCTTGGCTATCAGTTTTAACTGATTTACAGAATAGAGGGATGAAAGATATGCTTATAGTATGTGCAGATGGTTTAAAAGGATTCCCAGAAGCAATAAACAGTATATTCCCTAAATTACCAAGTTATAATAGATTTATTGAGCTTGTAAAGTATAGCATTATGGCATTTACAATGTACAGTGCTGTTAAAAATGGTAAGAAAAGTGGGATTTATTATATTGATGGAGCTTGCTTACCAGTATGCCATTTAAAGAGGAGTAAAAGACATAAAGTATTTAATGGAACATCTGAATATGGGAAAACATTCGTAGGATGGTTTTTTGGCCTAAAATTATATTTAGTTATTAACAATGAAGGACAATTAATTGCCTTCAAAATTACAAAGGGAAATGTCAGTGATGTAAAAGCTGCCTATCCACTTCTTTCAAAATTAAAGGAGTTGGCTTTTGGAGATAAGGGCTACATTGGTAAAAAATTATCAGAAGAGCTTATGGAAGGAGCATTGAAACTTATTACTAGAAAACGTAAAAATATGAAGGATTATCAAGGGATGCAGAGCCTATAACTGCATTGGAAAAGCAGCTACTAAATCAACGCTGTATTATTGAAACTGTATTTGATCATCCAAAACATCATTATCAAATATGGCATACTAGGCATCGCTCTATTATTAACGCTCTATCTCACTTGCTTGCCACTCTTGCTGCCTACACTATCGAACCTCTCAAGATATCTGCTCTAAAGTTGCTTTCTAAAACTCCGAACTAAGGTTTTAAATAAGCTCATCAAACGTACAAACCTAACACTAAAAAAGTATTGTAGTTTCATAAAAATATTGAAATATTTAATGTTGCCCTATTAAAAAAGTTTTGTATATCACCCCCCACTACATCTTTTGATTTGATAGAAGGTATTCATTTATATGAATACCTTTTTTAGACTTCAAAAATATAGCTATCTCTTTTAAATCTTTTTAGAAACCTTTAATTTTAATTCTATCGATTCTGGGAAATTCATATAAGGACTCCTAAATTATTTAATGATTTCAGCTACAACGCCAGCACCGACAGTCTTTCCGCCTTCCCTAATAGCAAACTTCAAACCCTTATCCATTGCTATAGGCGCTATTAATTCCACCACTATCTCTGTATTATCTCCCGGCATCACCATTTCCACACCTTCCTTCAACTCCACAGTTCCTGTTACATCTGTTGTTCTAAAATAGAATTGAGGTCTATAGTTCTTAAAAAATGGAGTGTGCCTTCCTCCTTCGTCTTTCTTAAGCACATACACTTCCGCTTTAAACTTCGTATGTGGCGTTATGCTTTTTGGCTTTGCTAACACTTGTCCTCTCTCCACTTCCTCCTTCGCTATTCCTCTTAGTAATAATCCTGCATTATCTCCCGCCATACCTTCATCGAGCTCTTTCTTAAACATCTCTACGCCTGTGCATATGGTCTTCTTATTCTCCTCCCTTATTCCTATTATCTCTATTTCTTCTCCAACCTTAACCTTACCTTGCTCTATTCTTCCTGTCACCACTGTACCACGCCCTGATATTGAAAACACATCTTCTATTGGCATTAAAAATGGTTTTTCTATATCTCTTTTTGGCATCTCTATTGTCTCATCTACCACCTTCATCAATTCTCTTATTGCCTTCTCTCCCACTTCACTTCCTTCTTCCGTCAACGCTTTAAGTGCTGATCCTTTCACCACTTTTGCTGCATCTCCATCAAATCCATACTTACTTAGTAGCTCCCTTACTTCCATTTCCACCAATTCCAATAACTCCTCATCTTCCACCATGTCCACTTTGTTTAGAAATACCACCAATGTTGCTATCCCTACTTGCTTCGCCAATAATATATGCTCTCTTGTTTGTGGCATCGGACCATCTACCGCACTCACCACCAATATCGCCCCATCCATCTGAGCCGCTCCTGTGATCATGTTCTTCACATAATCTGCATGCCCAGGGCAATCTACATGCGCATAGTGCCTGCTTTCTGTCTCATACTCTACATGCGCTGAGTTGATTGTTATCCCCCTCTCCTTCTCTTCCGGCGCCTTATCTATTTCATCATAGTTTATCGCCTTCTTCCCAAAATACTTTGTTATTGCTGCTGTCAATGTTGTTTTCCCATGATCCACATGCCCTATTGTCCCGGTGTTAACATGCGGTTTGTTTCTTTCAAATTTTCCTTCTGCCATTTTTATTTCTCCTTTTTTATTTTTCTTGGCCCCACAGTTATATTGGAGCGGATGACGGGAATCGAACCCACATAACCAGCTTGGAAGGCTGGGGCTCTACCATTGAGCTACATCCGCTAAAAAGCTATAACCATATTTTATATGAAAGTCTTACATTTAGTTTTGCATTATGTCAATAAATTTGGGCTTATTTAGGAGCAAAATAAATAAATATAAAACAGTGGAATTTTTTCAAAAATCATTCTTTTTCTTCTTTAAAATATCATGACAGGATTTAAACATTTTGTTTTCAAGACGCATTTTACCATGAATATTCAGCCTATCTCCAATTATAGCTATTAGTTTTATAAAATAATTATGAGTTTCATGCGCCATCTTTTGTTGTTTATGAGGGCTCAACCCTTTTATCGTTTCCAAGTTGTGCTGTCTGTCCATTTGCTTTATAAACAGCGCTTCATCATCACCCAATTTTTGCAATCTATTTATGGTTTCTTCAAAACTAAGCTTTATGTGCTTTCCATTTTCAAATCTCTTATTCGTTAACCTATCCACTATTTGAGCAATACGAACATTAAACTTCTCCTCTATCAGCCCCACAGTACATTCTGAATCTTCCACTGTATCATGCAATATTGCAGCAACTATCACATCCGTTTTGCAATAACGCTCTGCCACCATCTCAGCTACCTTGAGTGGATGAAAGTAAAATGGGTGATCTCCTGTTTTTCGCATCTGCTTATCATGCCATTTCTTAGCAAATGTAACGGCTTTTTCTATCAGTTTCATATTTAGCTTCACATTCTTTTCCTTGCTAAATTCATCCAACTTATTCATTAACTTTGTTGAGTACATACACCTATGACTGAATGGCTCATACTCATCTCCCAAGTCTTCATAATCATAATCTTCCTCTTTCCCTGCAGTATCGTCATGTGGAAAATCCTCATGTGGGTAGTTATGATACGACCCTCGTTTTATTTCTAGTTTTTTGAGATAACTCATGCTTAAAAATGCTCCAAAACCAATTAAAAGATATATTATCCAAATAGAATAAAAACCAATATAACGTTCTATATATATTAAGAAAAAGCTAAATACAGTAAATGATAGTGCTCCAGACAACCCAAATAATAAAGCAAAAAATGAAAATCGCCTGTTAATTGGTATATATATAAAACAACAAATTTCCATTCCAAAAACTGATATAGCTGGAAGGAACAAAATAACTTGCACTAACGTTAGTGTGTAAATATTCAATAAATTATTTAGCAAATAAGGAATGAACGGAAGAAAAATAAGAAAAACTAGCAATGAAAACCGCAATACATTAATAGGATGAGTTTTTTTCATAAACAAGATTGAGACAATAGTTCCTAGTATTGTCAAAATACTGATTTTTAGATTTTGCGTAATTATTGTGTTAAAGCTCATTTCCAAATATTTTTTCATTACATCACCCATATATATATATGTAATATAAAAGCACATTGGAATAATAGAAGAAAATATGAAGTAAGCTAATGCTAATTTTTTGTCTATCATTTCTTTTTGTAAATTAACTTTATCTTCAAGCTTATAGCCACTCATTTCATCTTTAATTTTCATTCGTTGTTTATAATTAGCAAAATCAGGTGTTTCCCTCAATCTTGTCCTTGCAATAAGTCCAACAAGTGAAACAAGAAGACCAAACCAAAAAGCTAATCTCCAATTTAGAGCGAAATATGTAGAAAATAATGCTATAATCAAAGCTGCTAAGCCACCTGTACTTGCACTGATCTCTATTATTCCACTAGCTACGAATTTATGCGGCCTTCTTAAAATTTCAGAAATATATAATTGAGCACCAATGATCTCACCTAAAGATGAAAAACTTTGCAAGATTCTGCACAGAATGATTCCAATACTAGCAGCTATGCCAATTTCTGCATAAGTTCCTAAATTTGCCATAATAAAGCAAGATAATCCCATTATAAATGTGGTGATAATTATAGTATGTTTCCTCCCTATATGATCTCCAACCATTCCAATTAAAATTGCTCCAATTGGTCTAAAAAAAAAGGTTATGGACAGTGCCAAAGCACTAAGTAACTTAGCAACCGCAGGGTCACCTTGAGGAAAAAATAACTCATTCAAGAGAACTGCCATATGGACATATAGCATTAAATCAAAGTATTCCAAGAAAGTACCAATTGAAAGCAGACCAATGGCCTCTTTTTGATGTCTTGTGAGTTTATTATTGTTCATAATGCCCTATCCCAATTTATATAGTACAAATATTAGGCAGCGCTTTTATGAAAATTGCAAGAAAAATTTGTATTAATATTTTTGCTAATGTTCAAATCTCTCTTTCTTCGTGAAAGCTATTCTATGATACTTGAGATTTATTGTTTTCTCTATAGCGAGATTGGAATGATGGTGATCCCGACAAGATTCGAACTTGTGACCTACTGATTAAAAGTCAGTCGCTCTACCAACTGAGCTACGGGACCATTACTACTTTGGAAGTTATAGCATATGGATTAGGCTATGACAAAACTTTTTTATTTAATAATTAAATAAAATTTATCCTACGATTTCAGATTCACTAAAGAAAAATGCAATTTCGTTCTTTGCATTTTCAATTGAATCAGAGCCATGTACTGAATTAGCCTCTATGTTTTCAGCAAAATCTTTTCTGATGCTTCCTTCTTGAGCTTCTTCAGGGTTAGTTGCTCCCATGATTTCTCTATTTTTAGCTACTGCGTTTTCTCCCTCAAGCACTTGAACAACCACAGGTCCAGAAATCATAAAATCAACAAGACTTTGAAAAAATGGTCTGTCTTTATGTGCATAGTAAAATAATTTCGCTTGATTTTCTGTTAGTAGGATTCTTTTTTGGGCTACAATCCTTAAACCACATCCTTCAAGTTTACTATTAATTGCACCAGTTAAATTTCTCTTAGTTGCATCTGGTTTTATTATACTAAGTGTTTTTTCCATTTTATATTATGCTAATTTGTTTCCAATAGGTGTTCTCTTAATACATGGTTCATGACCATTTGTATACATTTTTTTACTTGAAGCGCATGGACTTTTGATATCATATACTGATGGGTCTTTTGGTTTGCATCCAATAAGACAGATAAGTAACAGGCAAATAATAACTATTTTTTTCATAATAAAATCTAGGTTTGGTTATAAAGCGATCTTGGTGAGCCTAAAATATTATATCCAGCATCTACAAATATAATTTCACCGGTAATGCTTGATGATAAATCACTTAGCAAGAATGCTGCCGTATTCCCCACATCATAAATTGTAACATTCTTTTTAAGAGGAGAGTTTTCTTCGTTAAATTTCAACATGCTTCGGAAGTCCCCAATACCAGCCGCAGCTAAAGTTTTAATTGGTCCAGCTGATATTGCATTAACTCTTATGTCTAGTTCACCTAAATCTGCAGCTATATACTTAACACTTGATTCAAGTGCAGCTTTTGCAATACCCATCACATTATAATTTGGAATAACTTTTTCAGCTCCGTAATAAGTTAATGTCAAAATACTTCCACCAGGTTTCAAAATTTCTGCAGCTTTTTTTGATGTATATACAAAAGAATAGCAAGAGACGTCTAAGGTATTTAAAAAATTGCTTCTGGAAGTATCAACATAACGACCTTTAAGTTCATTTTTATCAGAAAATGCTATTGCATGCACAAAAAAATCAATGTGGCCGTATTGCTTTTTGATCAATTCAAATGCCCTATCAATCGATTTTTCATCACTTATGTCACATTCTATTAGTAAATCAGATTTCAATTCTTCCGCAAGTGGTTTAACCCTTTTTGCAAGTATTTCATTTTGATAACTAATTGCAAACTTTGCACCATGATTATTACAAACTTTTGCAATACCCCATGATATAGATTTATCGTTTGCTAAGCCCATTATTAAGCCAACTTTACCTGATAACATTTGATTCATATTGCTCATATTATGTATTACTATATTATTTAACTATTTCCCAAGAACCATCTGATCTTCTGCATGCAGTGCCAAATCCTTTTTCAGCTTTATCGCCAATTTTTATCACCTGAGTATACTCTCTACAATTTTGCCCCTTATTATCTACAAAAGTATTAGTGGGCTTCACATATCCAGAAGCATTAGTGTCAGGATTTTTCCAAGCAGACGCATTGCCTGATTTATTATATTCTAAAGCGTTAATTTGATTTTTTTGTTGCAATTCTAAATCCCTTTGATCTAGGGTTTTTCCTAATTCACTTCCAGCAAGTGACCCGACGATTGCACCTGTTGCTATAGCAATACTTTTGCCACTTCCTCCCCCAACAGTGGAGCCAATTAAAGCGCCGGCTATACCGCCTCCAATAGCACCCATTTTTGATTTACTAACTTTGCCAGCTTCATTTGTAAAGCAACCAGGTAGTAAAAAGATTGGAAACAATAATATGATGACAAGCTTTTTCATGTAGTTATTTTTACGTTAGTTAGGAAATAATAATATTTATACATTGAAATGCAAGCTTTTATAACTAAATACTATAATATAAAAACTATTGATTAGTATTTAATGAATCTTCCAAATTTAAATTTATACACGGTTTCAGATTCTTCAGGTGAGACGGTTATTGCTGTGTCAAAAGCTGTTATTTCCCAATTTGATAATATTATGGTTCAAGAATATATGTGGCCTTTGGTAAGATCTAAAGAGCAAATAGATGAAATAGCAATAGCATTAGAAAAAAATCCTGGGATTGTAATTTATACGATACTCAATAAAGAATTAAGGGAGCATCTAAAGCTAAAATGTAAAGAGTTAAATGTAAAATGCTTTTCTCCCATTGCGAATATAATTGCAGAAGTATGTTCTTATTGTGGGGTTCTAACATCAAAAAAAACTCCTGAGAAAGAAATATTATCTGATGTAAATTATTTTAAGAAAATTGATACAATTAATTTTACAGTGAATCATGATGATGGTCAGCAAAGCAAAGATTTTAATAATGCAGATATCCTTTTGACTGGAGTTTCCAGAACATCAAAGTCACCTACGTCATTATATCTAGCGCAAAGAGGCTATAAAGTTGCAAATTGGCCAATCATAAATGGTGTTGAGTATGATTTTTCTTCGATTAACAAGCCCCTAGTGATAGGGTTAACAATAAGTATTGAAAGATTATTGCAAATAAGGCAGTATAGGCTAATGGGGCAAGATTTAAAAAATTTCAAAAATGACTATACTGATGTAACAAGCATTAAGGATGAGATTAAATATGCGAATAGAATTTTTAAAAAAAATAATCTTCCCATTATAGATGTAACATCAAAAGCAATTGAGGAAATATCAGCTGAGATCATTAACCTATATTTTGCAAAAAAAGGTGGGCACCTAATAACTATTTAATTTGAGGTATTAGTATAAAATTGATGATTAATGGTTTATATTATGCTAGAAGCTAATAATTTGGGACAACGAGTAAATAAATTTAAATATAGTATTTTGTTATGAAAGATTTTAAAAGCAGCTTCAACAGTAATTTAATAAAATGGATCGGTATTATTTTTTTGATGATTGTTGCATATAGCCTTATAGACACAGCCAACATATCCAATAAAAAGATGATTTTCTCTGAATTTATGGATAGGGTGTCAAGTGGAGAAGTCAAAGAAGTAAAAATAAAAGGCAGTGATATTGAAGGTAAGCTTTCTAACGGAGAATACTTTATTACTTTATCACCAAGGTTTTATCCTCAGCTCATTGATGACTTAAGAGCTCAAAATGTAAAGATCAATATTATTCCAATGGAGTCAGCTATGGGTAACATACTTGGAATGATCTTCTCATGGTTGCCAATGATTGTCTTGATAGGCATTTGGATTTATTATTTGAAAAATATGCAGGGAGGTGCAGGCAAAGCGATGGGTTTTGGAAAATCAAAAGCTAAGTTAATGCAGGATCAGAGTAAAAAAGTTACATTTGCTGATGTGGCAGGGATAGATGAGGCAAAAGATGAACTGAAAGAGGTTGTTGATTTTTTAAAAAATCCATTAAAATTTGGCAAGCTGGGCGGTAAAATTCCAAAAGGTTGTTTGCTTATAGGTTCGCCAGGAACTGGTAAAACATTGCTAGCAAGAGCAGTGGCGGGGGAAGCTGGTGTTCCATTTTTTACTATCTCAGGATCAGATTTTGTTGAAATGTTTGTTGGTGTTGGGGCGAGTAGAGTGAGAGACATGTTTGCTCAGGCTAAAAAACATGCACCTTGCATTGTCTTCATTGATGAAATTGATGCTGTTGGTCGCCATAGAGGTTCAGGCCATGGCGGAGGAAATGACGAGCGTGAACAAACTTTGAACCAACTGCTTGTAGAAATGGACGGTTTTGCTGATAATCAGGGTATAATTGTCGTTGCTGCAACCAACAGACCTGATGTTTTAGACTCAGCGTTGCTTAGACCTGGAAGGTTTGATAGACAAATCAATGTTCCACTTCCTGATATAAAGGGCAGGGAGCAAATATTGCAGGTGCATATTAAAAAGGTTCCTGCAGCTCCGGATGTTGATACCAATGTAATAGCTCGTGGCACACCTGGGTTTTCCGGAGCAGATCTTGCTAATTTAATAAATGAGGCAGCACTTGCTGCAGCGCAATCAAATAGAGATGTAGTTACCATGCAGGAATTAGAGCATGCTAAAGATAAAGTGATGATGGGTACAGAGAGAAAATCGATGGTAATGTCGGAAAAAGAAAAGGAAATTACAGCATATCACGAAGGTGGACATGCCTTAGTAGGGTTATATTTACCTGAATCTGACCCTATTCACAAGGCAACTATAATTCCTAGAGGACGAGCTTTAGGAATGGTTATGCAACTTCCAGAGGGAGATAGGGTGTCGCATAGTAAGCAATGGCTTGAAACCAAACTAGCAATTCTAATGGGAGGGAGGGTTGCAGAAGAAGTTATTTTTGGAAAAGAAAAAAGCACCACTGGAGCATCAAATGATATTAAAGTTGCTACAAGTATGGCAAAAAATATGGTTACCAAATGGGGATTTAGTGAGAAAATTGGCCCTATAATGGTTGGTGATGATAAAGAGGATGCAGCAATGGGATATGGAATGAGTAAGTCCCAAGATATCTCAGATAAATTAGCTGAAAGTGTTGATAAAGAAGTTGATAGATTGCTAAGAAGTAGTTATAAAATTGCGAAAGATATCATTGTAAAGCATAAAAAGAAACTTGAAATTTTGGCAAAAGCATTAATGGAGTATGAAACAATTACTGGGGATGAAATAAAAGATTTGATATCAGGAAAGAAAATACGAAGCAGCAATAAAAAATCAGATAAGGATGACAAAAATCATCCAACTTCCTCTGTGCCAAGCAGTGATTCTGACAATTCCTCTGCTGCATTGCAAAACGCTTAGAGCGCACAACTATTTCTGTTCTCCAAGTTAACTTTTTTACATTTTTGCGTTGAATAGGGTTGATTATGCTCCTTTTAACTTTGATACTATGTTAAAAGTCAAATGAAAATTATGGTTGGGAAGGAGAAAGTTTTGATCAAAAATAGAATTAATTTTAATAATAACCTCAGCATACTCAAAGAAAGTCAAATAAAAAAATTAAGCAATAGTAAAATTATTATTCCAAAAAGGGGTACTTTTAATAATATAGCGAAATAGCTTTAATTTTGGTACATTGTATGAGGAGTAAGTGTGTAAAAATCACATGAGGATAATTGTACCAAATTTATAGATATCCAGCGGATAGCGTGCATAAAGGCAAGAAGCTTACGCTTAGGAGCAACAAGGGCTACTTTAGGTGGTTTATGGTTAGCAATTAAATGATCATAAAAAGATTTAAGTTTAGGATTGTGCTTAAGAGAAGCCATTGCAGCCAGATATTGCTTTAACAATGTATGTTCATTATAATTTTTTAAATTGCTAGGATATAATTTATTGTGGCAATTATGAAACTCCGAACGGAGGTTATAGAAGTAATTAATCAATGCAGTTTTCGTAGATTATAAAAAAAATGGTGCATCATGCTCAAAGCAAATTTAAATTTTACTTTTAACCATATAAATTAGTTGTAAATAAAAATATTCTACCTTAGCATTTATTTCTATTAACAAATGAGGGTGGAGCAATGACAGAATTTCAACAAATGACAGATTGCAGTGGTAATCCAATTAATTTTTTTTACAAATCAAGCTTATAACATATTGAATGGCAATAGCCAAAAAGGAGTTTTAATTTATGCGCAAGATAAAAACGCTGTTCTTGTCGGATTAGTGAAAGGCGACATAGACGTTACCACCTGCTATTTTTATGACAACCCATAAACGCCTGATTACTGTAGCATACTCTTTGATCAGCCCCCGTTATTCATGAGTTTAGTGAGAACTCATGATTATATAAGCTGGCTCCATGCTTATGACTTTCAAGTAATCGCAGAGGCAGGGTTCGGTGATTACGACGCCTCAGCCTTATGGTGCGTAAAACAATCAGGTTATGGCTTTAACATTATAAATAAAGTAGGTGATAATAATTATTTAAATTACCATGATGAAGAAATGACAGGTGGAGCCCATCTCGCTATAACCACATACGCGCAAAAAGATGATGTTTGGACTTTCGAACCAAAATATTATACTGTATCAATTGACTATTTCAATTTAGTGGTTGAGCTTGTGGGAAACATCTCTTCTTCTGACACTGTATCAATAACATCATTCCCTTCTAATAATCGGGCACAATCCTCAGAAATGCAATTGAATAACTGTAATGGAGAAACTGTAAAACATCACTTGTCAACAATGAGTGGTGACGTTCCTTCCTCTATAACTATAATGTTTAATGAACATATTCCCAATAGAGGCAAGGCTGTAGAAGATATTTTTAGGCACATATCTTTTGGTGTGTCGACAAAGATTATTGAAGTGAGAGGGACAAAGTATTTAATGGAACATCTGAATATGGGAAAACATCCGTAGGATGGTTTTTTGGCCTAAAATTATATTTAGTTATTAACAATGAAGGATAATTAATTGCCTTCAAAATTACAAAGGGAAATATCAGTGGTGTAAAAGCTGCCTATCCACTTCTTTCAAAATTAAAGGAGTTGGCTTTTGGAGATAAGGGCTATATTGGTAAAAAATTATCAGAAGAGCTTATGGAAGGAGCATTGAAACTTATTACTAGAAAACGTAAAAATATGAAGGATTATCAAGGGATGCAGAGCCTATAACTGCATTGGAAAAGCAGCTACTAAATCAACGCTGTATTATTGAAACTGTATTTGATCATCTAAAACATCATTATCAAATATGGCATACTAGGCATCGCTCTATTATTAACGCTCTATCTCACTTGCTTGCCACTCTTGCTGCCTACACTATCGAACCTCTCAAGATATCTGCTCTAAAGTTGCTTTCTAAAACTCCGAACTAAGGTAAAGTCTAATATTCCTAAATGGATGCGTTGGTATAATTATGTTAGACCTCATCAATCTATAGATTTTCTTACTCCTTTTGAGTATATTGAGAAATATAATGGCCTTGCTCATTAGTCCAATATGTATTGAACTTGCACAATTAAGGGTTTTAATATTGTTCAGGAGGTTAAAATGTGATAGTATTTTACTAATAAATTGTTTCTCTTTTTGAGTCGATTTTGGTCTGACGACTTGCGGGGTCACTTCAGTATGCCAATGCCAGATTGGGCTTTAACCATATCACAACTTGGCATTATGTTCCCTGATAGGCTAGGATTTAACATGAATAAGAAATATGATTTTTCTGTAGTAGAAAAATTGGCATGTCACAGTTGAGTCAACACTCCCTTAGGAACAGCTATTGCTAACATGATAATTTTGTATTTTAGTATTAATTATATCTCTGTAGATAAGCCAATCGTATATGCAGTATCTTTAGTAGCTACTAAAATTATTTTTATTTTAATAAAGGTATTGGAAATTCGCTATTGTTACTATATATTATCTCTATATACACTATGAAATATTTACATGAACCGAAACAATTTTTTGAAAAAAGTCGCACTTACGTTATTTTTTATATCTAATGTTGCTTTTGCAGGAGCATATAACTTAAAAGATGCAGTCAATTCAGCTTTGTCAAACAATGAAGGATTGCAAGTAGAGAAAAAGAAATTGGAGATTGCAATTTTAGAAAAGCCAAAAGCTGCAACAGAATTTTTACCAACTATAAATATAGAGTTAAATAAAACATTTTATATCCCAAGTAACCCTAATAGTGTTCAATATAATGGTCAATCGTCATTTAATAAAGAGTCGTTTGGATTGAGTATTCAGCAAGATATTTTTACAGGTGGCTCCACAATTGCAAAAATTGCAGCAGCTGATGCAAAAATAAACTCTGCATATCAGACATATAGCAAAGCTTTAAACGACATAATATTAAAAACAATTCAAAGTTATCAAAATGTTTTAACGTATAGAGAGCTTGTTAAAGTTCAGCAAACAAATGTTGACATGGCTAGGAAAAGCGTTGAAAAAGCTACAATAACAGTGAAAACTGGAGCTGAAACAAAAACCTCATTATTTTTGGCAAAAGCTAATCTAGCCTCTATGAAAAGTAATCTAGAAGAATATTCTGTGGGGAAAATTCAAACTGAGTCAAATTTTCAATATCTTGTTGGAGAGGAAGCTCCTAAAATTATGGAGCAAATTGATATTACAGCATATACAAAGATTAAAAATTTTGATGAGTTCACAATTTTGGTAAACACTCAAAATCCAGATTTAATAAAAGCAAAAAATGATTTCAAAGCATCAAAACAAGGAATAAATATTGCAGCATCTGGTTTGTTGCCACGAGTAAATTTATTTGCAAATGCCGCGAAATCAAAGCAGTCTGACAATACTCCCCTGCAAGATTCATTTAAAGGCAACACATACGGAGTTGGGGTTAACATTCCATTGCTATACAAGGGGGGCATACAATATTTAGAAATTTCAGAAGCAAAAAAGAGAAGCAAAGCCACTGAGTTTAGCGTGAGGGATATAGTTTATAAAATCAAATCTGATGCAGTAAGTACTTGGAATAAATATATATCAAGTGACAGTATATACGAATCTGCACGTGTTTCTGAGGATAATTACTATCAAACTTATACAAGCGCTCAAGCTGAATTTGATGTTGGCGCTAGAACAATTATGGATGTTATTGAGGTGCAAAAAAAATATAATGCAAGTACTCTAGATAGATTGCAAAAAGAAGCAAAATACAAAGTATCCTTGTTTGAAATATACAACTTGATTGGTAATTTGCCTAAGGTCATTCAAAATAGTGAGGTGCTAAAAAAAGTGAAGGAAGAAAATAAAAGTTAAAACAAATGATTGGGGACGATTATATAATAGACAGATATAAGCTCAAGAATAGTATTAATAAGTGGAAATTCATCGCCTTAATCTTGTTGCTTATTGCCTTATTTACGATTTTCTATCATAAAGGTGACGGTGTATCTGGAATAAAATCAGACTACATTGCAAGTATTGATATAACAGGCATGCTTGTGCAAAACAAAGAAACTATTAAATCTTTAAATAAAATTGCAAATGATAGCAACATAAAAGCAGTTTTAGTAAATATTAATAGTTCAGGTGGAACTGGAGTAGGTGGTGAGTCACTATACAGAGAATTTAGAAAAATTGCAGAGAAAAAGCCTATTGTTGCTTCAATTGGTGAGATAGGTGCATCTGCTGCATACATGGCTGCAATAGGCACAGACAGAATATATGCGTATGACATTAGCCTCGTTGGCTCAATAGGTGTAATAATAATTAATGTTGAAGTGGGCGAATTTGCAAAAAAACATGGAATAAATCTTGAATTAATAAAATCCGCTCCCTTAAAAGGTATTCCTAATTATTTTGAAAAACTGAATTACCAGCAAAAAGAATACATACAAAGTTTAGTTGATGAATCAAATAAATATTTTGTAGGACTGGTGAAGAAAAGAAGAGATTTATCAGAAGAGGACCTAAAAAAAGTATCTGATGGAAGAATTTTCACTGGCAGTAAAGCAAACAGGCTAAAGCTTATTGATCAAATAGGTGATGGTGCTGATGCTGTGAAATGGCTTAAAAGTAAAGAAAATCTTAAAAATTTAGAAGTGAAAAATTATAATTTAGTTAAGCCAGCATCTAAATTAGAAAAATTAATGGAGTACACGGATAATGTTAAATTGATTTTTTCCACCATATTCAATACAATATTATCTTAACCAATATGGAATAAAATAGCTAGGATGGCCTATTTTTCAAAAAAATTTTATAAAATTATCTTTTTTCTACCACCTATAATATTCCTTAGCCTATACACCACCATTTCAAATGCTTTGCCAGCTCCTCTTTCTAAGGAACAATTACTTAAAGAAAGTACTGTCATAGCTAGAGTGAAGGTTATTGGAGTGGCAAAAGTTGGTTATGTTAAAAGTGCCATTAAATACCAGGCCTGGCTTAAAATTATAAAACCTATAAAGGGAGAGGTAATGTCCAATGACACCATCATTGTGACTTGGCATAGATTTGATAAAAAACTTATCGGCAGTTGGGCAATAGATTATTATCCTGGTGAAGAGCTAATAACTTATTTAATTTGGGATCGTGATGAAAAATCTTATAAAAATATTTCGTGGAATTCAGTCGATAAAATACAATCATCTGATAAAAAATTGCCAACAAATGATGGGGAAATCACTCTATGTTCAGAACCTTTCGATAACTCAAAACACTAACAGGAGATGCTCCAATGGTTGGACAGTATTATAGCCAAACCAGTATAAAAGTATTATAATGGTGGTAGATATATGGATAAAATAAATAGATGTATTCACTGCATATAAGAAAAAAATAATGAAGATAAAAAGAAAAGCTGAGCTTCGTAAAAGTGGCAGAAATGTTTGGTATAAGCCCATAGGTGGTCCTAGATAGTTGGACAGGAGTATAAGGATAAATTCTGATATAAAAAAATAAAAATATCGGAGGAAGATATGAGTAAAAAGAAAAAGACAGTGCAGTATTCAAAACAAAAGTAGCGCTATCAGCAATCAGAGAGGAAGAGACGTTGAGCGAGCTATCAGCCAGATACGGAATCAATGCAAATATGATCAGCAAGTGGAAGAAACAGGCATTAGATAATATGAACAATGCATTTTCTGGTAAACACGATAAGTCCGAAGTGTCAAATGAACATCAAGTAAAACAACTGCATGCAAAAATAGGAGAATTAACAGTTGAAAAGGATTTTTTGCAAGATGTATACGAAAAACTAGGAAAGAATGGAGGCTTGAGATGATAAAGAGTAATCAAGATAAATTGAGTATATCTAAGCAATGTCAGTTGCTGCAGGTAGCAAGATCAAGCTGTTATTATAATTCTAAAGGTGAAAGTGCTGAGAATCTGGAGTTTATGAAGAAGATAGATGAGATTTATATAAAACATCCATTTTATGGTTCTAGACAAATGAGTATGCATTTAAAAAAAGAGGGGGATTTGCTTATAGATATAAGGTAAGAAGGTTGATGAGAATAATGGGAATAAGTGCCGTGTATCAAAAGCCTAATACTAGTAAAAAGGATAACCAGCACAAAATATATCCATATTTATTAAGAGATAAAGTTATTAGTAAAGCGAATGAAGTCTGGTGTACTGATATCACATATATTCCAATGAATAAGGGCTTTATGTGTTTGGTGGCTATAATGGATTGGGCTTCTAGAAAAGTGTTGTCATGGAGATTGTCAAATACTCTGGATGTGGTATTTTGCTTGTCTGCTTTAGAAGAAGAGTTGAGTCTATATGGCAAACCAGATATCTTTAATACAGATCAAGGAGGTCAATTTACCAGTATTAGCTTTACTGACATCTTAAAAAGCCATAATATAAAAATATCTATGGATGGCAAAGGATGCTGGATGGATAACGTTTTTATAGAAAGATTATGGAGGTCTTTAAAGTATGAATGCATATATCTTCAGGAATTTGATAATGTTGTCCAATTAAGAGAAGCTATTGCTAACTGGCTAGAATTTTATAATAACAATAGGCCACATTCAACATTTGCTGAACTTACTCCAGAAGAGGTTTATTATAGAGGTAATTCTGATGGCTCAAAGCCAAAGAATAACAAGTTTGCAGCTTAATTTTAACCATGGAATTTATCCTTTAACCAGCTGCATAACTGTCCAACCAACTAGGACCATTTATGAGGACACCGTTAAAAATTAAATTGCCCTGTGGTAAAAATCAACAACAATAAAATTCTATAAATCTTTTAAATCATAGAGTATTTTTCGTGAAATTGGCAGCGCTGTCCTTGATCCCCATCCACCATTTTCTATAACAGTTGAAATTGCAAATCTAGGAGAATCATACGGTGCATAACCAACGAATAGGCTGTGATCTTTGTAAAGATCGTTCTCCGTATTATGCTTAGTTGATATCACTTGAGAAGTCCCTGTTTTGCCAGCCATCTTAAATTCTTCATCATCGACCCACTCATTAGATTTATATAATACCCTAAGCATTGACTTTCTTAACATATTTAAGTGCTGTTGATTAATCTTTAATTCACTACTTGCAACATCATTTTCATCATTGATTATTGAGGGACTAAAATTTTTTCCTGTTGCAATTTTAGAGACCATTTGCAGTAATTGAATAGGGGTCGTTTCAATGTAACCCTGTCCTATAGAAGAATTAATAGTATCTCCTAAATACCAACTTTGTTTATATTTTGACCTTTTCCAGTTAACATTAGGGATAATACCATCAATTTCATAAGGAAGCTCAATGTTTGTTTTTTGCCCTAATCCCAATAAATTTGCTATTTGACTCATGCTGTTTATGCCTACTTTGAGAGATTGATGGAAAAAATATACATTGCATGATTTTGCAAAAGCTGTATCTAGATCAACATTACCGTGGCCGTATTTATTATGACACCTATAAACTCTATTTCCTAATTTATAATAACCTGGACAAAATACCTTTTCTCTGTGATCTATACCACTTTTTAAAATTGATAAAAACATAACTATTTTAAACACTGATCCAGGGTGATATTGTGTAGAGATGCATTTATTTGTTAAAGGATGATGCTTATTTTGCAGTATTTCATTCCACTCTGCATTGGATAATCCATTAATAAAAATATTTGGATCAACTGTTGGACTTGAAACCATCCCAATTATTTTTTTCCTCATCAGATCAGATACTAAAATTGCCCCATTATAATTCTCAATGTGATTCCAAATGATATTTTGAACATCTCTATTGATTGATAAATTAATGTTTTTCCCAACAATTGGTGGAATGATATCTACTTTTTTAATAAAATTACCCCTGGCATCTACTTCAAACTTCTTTACGCCTGGTTTGCCTTGGAGCACATCATTAAACTGCTTTTCTATTCCATCCTTGCCTGTTAAAAATTGATAATTCTTGGGTAAATTTTCTGAATTTATATCCTTCACACTTACACTCCCAATGTATCCCATAATATGAAATGCACTACCCTCCAATGGGTATCTTCTAATATATTCTTCTATTATTTCAATTTCCTCTAAATTTGGATCTGAATCTAGTAGAATTGCATTTTGCAAAGAAATGTTTTCAATTAATTTCATTGACTGGCTTATTGAAATATTTTTAGATTTCTCTAAAATTCTTGGTAATGAAGTTTTCTGATCAATAATTACATTGTTAACTTTCTCTACAACATTTTTTAAATCTTTCTTAAATTCTCTTTTAATTATTACAGAATAGATTTTTGTATTAGTAGCTAATATCTTACCATTAATATCTAATATATTGCCTCTTAAGGGCGAGATTAAAGAGACTCTTAATCTATTTCTGTTAGATAATGTTTCATAAGTACTGGAGTTTAAAATTTGTAAATAATAAAATCTACCTAGTAAACAGCTTATCAGCGCCCCTTTTGTCAAACCAACAACTAATGCTCTTCTTGTGAAAATCTTATATTTATTTCTTTCATCACGCATTTATTTTTTGGCAAGTACAAATTTGTTAGTTAAATAATAAATTAAAGGGAAAAATGCTATTGTGACAAAAGTTTTTTTTAATATTATATCTGGCGGGAGCATATCATCGTTCTTAAAAAAATTCATAATAACATACTTACATGGCAATACAATAATGTTTAATATGGTAAAACTAAGCCAATCAAATAACATATTATTTGAATATTTTTTCTTTAAGGTATCTATATAGACAACATATATAAAATTTTGTATAATAGTTGCTCCTAAATAATGCAGCTTTAGCAAATCATCAAGCAATGATAATAAAAAAATACTAATGTGACCAAGCATATCCTTTCTTAATAAATAAATTATATATATTAATAGTGATAAAATTTCTGGTGTATATTGGTATTTAATATTAACTTGAAATGGTATGTATTTGGCTAAAATAACTACGATAAGGAAAATATTAATTTTAAGGTTTGCAACTAGTTTCATACAAATGCTTGAAATTTAAACTTGTTAAAGAACCATTAGGATATATATATATGTATAAATGTACAAAAATAAAATTATCATGAAAGCAAAAGTTACTGAAGAATTAGGTTTGTATCCAGTATTGCCATTAAGAGATGTTGTAATGTTTCCAAAAATGATCATTCCACTGTTTGTTGGTAGAGAAAAATCTATAAAGGCTTTGCAAAATATAGATAAAAACAATAAAATTTTCTTAGTTTCTCAAAAAGATGGCTCGAATGATAATCCAAAATCTAGTGATCTTTATAAGATTGGAGTAGTAGCAAAAGTCCTACAAGTTATAAAACTACAAGACTCATCTGTAAAAATTTTAGTAGAAGGTTTAGAAAAAGCAAAAGTTATAAAATTCATTAGCAGAAACGGTTATATTAAAGCTGATATTAAACAATTGCTTGATACGTGTTCAAATGATCAGGAAAGCTTAGTCTTGCGAAATGCTGTTACAGATTTATTTGAGGAATATTCAAATCTTAGCAAAAAATCAACTCAGGAATCACTTCTCAATATTATTCAAATGAAGGATATAGTTGGATTTTGTAATGCGTTGTGTTCTCAAGTGCATTTAGCATTGGAAAAGAAGCAAAATATTTTGGAAATAGATGATGTAAATAAAAAATTAGAAAAACTAATGATTTACATTAATTCAGAAACTGAGTTGTTAAAGGCTGAAACTAAAATAAAAAGCAGGGTTAAAACCCAAATTGAAAAAAATCAAAAAGATTATTATTTGCAAGAGCAATTAAAAGCAATTCATAAAGAGCTGGGAGAAGAAGATATTAAAGAAGAGTTCGCTGAATTAAGCAATAAAATCTCTAAACTTAAGCTTAGCAAAGAAGCAAAGGAAAAAGCCAATTCTGAGTTAAAAAAGCTTAAAATGATGAATCCCATGTCCTCTGAAGCGACAGTTATAAGAAATTACCTTGATTGGATCATTTCATTACCATGGAACAAATTAACACTAAATAATAAGGATCTCAGTAAAGCGCAAGGTGCATTGGATGAAGAGCATTACGCACTAAATAAAGTTAAAGAAAGAATTATTGAGTATCTTGCTGTAAATATAAAATCTAAAAAATTAGGAGGCAGTATTATTTGTCTAGTTGGTCCTCCAGGGGTGGGTAAAACTTCTTTGGCCAAATCAATTGCAAAGGCAACTGGAAGAAATTTTGCAAAAATAACATTGGGAGGTCTCAGAGATGAGGCAGAAATTAAAGGTCATAGGCGAACTTATGTAGGGGCAATGCCTGGTAAAATAATTCAAGCATTAAAAAAGGCAAAAAGCTCTAACCCGCTGATATTATTAGATGAAATTGATAAATTAGGTAATGATTATAGAGGGGATCCAAGTTCTGCATTACTTGAGGTCCTTGATACTTCGCAAAATAAAAATTTTAACGATAACTATTTAGAAGTTGATTTTGATTTATCAAAAGTTATGTTTGTTGCTACAGCTAATAGCCTAAATATACCTAGCCCGTTGTTAGATAGGGTGGAGATCATTAGATTGTCTGGATATACCGAAAAAGATAAATTAGAAATAGCATTAAAACATTTAATTCCTAAAATTCGAGATTCTCATTCCGTAAGCGAAAATGAGTTAACAATTGATAGCTCAGTCATTATGGATATAATTAGATATTATACTAGAGAATCAGGAGTTAGAAGTTTAAATAGAGAAATTGAAAAAATATTTAGAAAGTCCGTCAAAAAAATCTTGATGACTAATGAAAAAAGCCTATCCATAACAAGTGATAAACTTAATGAATACCTGGGACCACATAAATTCAATTATGGAGAAATTGAAAAAAAGAATCGAATTGGAATCACAAATGGATTAGCATATACTGAAGCAGGGGGCGATTTACTTGCAATAGAAGCCGTTAAGTATAAAGGTAAGGGTAATATTAAAATTACTGGCAAGCTGGGTGATGTTATGAAAGAATCTGTTCAAGCAGCTCATAGTTATATTCACTCAAGAGCAAAAAGTTATGGAATTAAAGAAGATTTATTTCAAAAATTCGATGTTCATGTTCATGTGCCTGAAGGAGCAACTCCAAAAGATGGTCCTTCAGCTGGTATCACAATATCTACCTCCATTGTTTCAATATTTACTGAAATACCAGTAAAAAAAGATATAGCAATGACAGGTGAGATTACTTTAAGTGGAAGCGTACTACCTATTGGGGGATTAAAAGAAAAGTTACTTGCAGCCCTAAGAGCTGGAGTTAAAACCGCTATTATACCTAAGGAAAATCACAAAGATATGCAGGATATGCCAAAGGAAGTAAGTGAAAATATGAACATTATCCTCGTTGAATCTTTTGATGAAGTGATTGAGCATGCACTAGAGAAGAAGATACAAATTATTCCTGGTAAAGTTTGTGAAAATTTGCCAGAGGATAAGCATAACCAAATGTTTCAAAAACACTAATGATGTATATTATTTTTAAATAATGACAGATGCAATTATAAAATCTGTGCTTGAAAAGTTAGATGAACTTAAAGCAGAGAATATCAAAATTATCAATCTTGAAAAAAGAAATTTGTTATTTAGCAAAGCGATATTAGCAACGGGCAGTTCCTCAAAACATGTATTGAGCTTATCAGACAATATAAGCGACTTGCTAAAGCAAAAATATAAAATCTATACTAAAAGTGAAGGTCATATTTCTGGTGAGTGGATTTTGATCGACGCAGAAAAATTTATAATCAATATTTTTCAAGTTGAAGCTCGAGAAAAATATAATTTAGAAGAAGTTTGGAAAATATAGCCTCTAGCATTATAACTTCATGTTGTTATTCTCCTTACCATATATAGCCAAAGCAATATAAAAGAGCTATGATGAAGTTGCGTTAATTATGCGATTTTACTGTTATTGGCGTTTGATATGTTATATACATAGTGGGACTATAACAATTTTTCCTGAACCTAGCTATAGTTATCATTAACCATCTTATAGTAGGCTTTTGCGCCCTTCTATATCCTAGTTCTTATTTTCAGCTTAGGTTAGTTTAGTGCAAAAGAGGAGAAATTACATGTTTGTGAGGAAGGCTTGAAAAACCTAGATGCCTAGTTGGTTATTAACAATCATTGAATACGTGCTGTTGCCTTGTCTACACCAGTTAAAAAATTCCACATCAGTTTTGAAAGCTGTTCTGCCCCATTTATAGCCTCTTGTTGTTCCTTAGAGGATTTTAAATTTTTTAATAAATTTAGGCATTCTTCTGAGTGCCATTCATCCGCTTGAATATGTACGGTGAAAAATTTGATAGCCTCTGCATCACTAATTCCGTAAAATTTTGATAATCCCATAATTTTAGATTTAGCAATTTCTGGCACAGAATATTCATACGTATACAAAGCTCCTAAGCCTTTTGCATAAGAATTTCTAGTAATTTCAAAAAATCCATCTATTAAATCTTCAGTTTCTTGATTCAGTTTTGCATTTTTAACTTCGTTTGAATTTACTCCCAATCCGTTAGCAAATTTCAACCATAAGCCAGGGTGGTGATTTTCTTTATCTTCTTCTTCCATTAGGTTGCCCAATAAGATTTGCCTGTTTTCCAATTCAGTACAATTTGAATGAATAGCACTGATGCATCTGGGAAAAGCCTCAACATGATGAAAGTATTGTTTAGAATATTCCTGCAAAACTTTTTTATTAAGGGCTCCCTTATTCCATTTTTGATAAAATGGATGCTGAAGTAAATGATATGGCTTAACTATTTCCTTTAATATGCTAATGAAATATGGCATAAATATATGATTTATCTTTTGATTGGATACACTCTATCATCAAGCGCAAATCAACTCAATAAAATATCTTAGCGAGAAGCATTTATAATTTATGGCCAATTAGATGTCTAATAAAGGGCATTATTTTAGGGGTTAGGTGATATTACCCAGGACTAAATCATAAAATGAAATCAATGATCTTGGGTACGATGCAGAATTATTTTTTATAGATAATCAAGATACGATTATTGCCAAATTAGCAAAGCTATTGCGTGGTAAAGAATACAATTGTATTTTGATAGGCGCTGGTGTTCGTAAAGATAATGATAATATGCTTTTGTTTGAAAAATTAATCAATGCTATTCACAAAAGCGCTCTTAGTGCTAATATTTGTTTTAATTCCAATCCATATGGTACTGCAGACGCTGTGAAAAGATGGGTTTAATGTGCAATGTGCCGAATGTTATGCTGTTTGCTAATTGAACATTTAAATTAACCTTAAGAATGTAGAGGTGGTGCTAAAAAACTGGACAGGTAGTAAGGGATAAATTCTGATATTGGCTAATAAAGATATTATACTATAACTCGCTTTTTTAATATTTAAGAGGGGCATAGCATGAAATCTTATAAGGATTATTTTCAAGAAATAAGTGACAATCTTCAAAAAACGGGAAAATTCAAAGATCTATTTAACTGTGTTAGTGGAGATAAAGAAATAAGAGATAACTGTGAGGATACAAGATTAGAGGGCAAAAAAGAGTGTGATTTATTTATAACAACAGTTGACAAAACATTTAACCTATCTCCAGCTGCTGTCGGATATGGCATAGCTAAGAGTATAATAGGTTGTCTTCCAAATGCTCAACAGAATTATTGGGGTGTATGTGACACAGCTATAAGCAGTGATCGGTTAAAAAGTGATTCAGAATTCGAAACAGTTTTTCATTCATATTAGTTGAATGGCTATAAGGGGCTTTATCAAATTTAGTCTGATACTGTACAAAACTATGATATAGGCTATAAAATAGTAATTCATAAGTTAGATAGAACTTCCAAAGCAGAAAAAAAGTTTTTATTTAGCAATACGGAGAAATTACATGATGACCTTTTTTCACATTACGCACATGTAATTGAAAATTTTGATCCAAATGATAAACATCGTAAGGAAGCTGTTCAAAATGTAGTGAAAGTTTTAGATTTTATTGTAGAGCATGATTTTTTTCAAGATACTGATAATAACGCTGATCAACATGATGAATTATAAAAACATTATTAATCTTAAGAGAGCTGCTGCTGAAAGCAGCCTTTCTTAAAGCAACTTAAAGTTCTATGTGAGATTTGCAACATAATTTAGTAACAAAAATAAATTACACAAAAAAACTTCTTCACAAGAAATTTATTTGGAAAAGCAAAAATACAAACCTATGGACATAAAGAAAAAACCAATAAATTGCCTTATAGTAAATGGTTCTTCTAAATATAATATTGAGAATAAGACAAATATTATTAAATTGATAATCTCTTGCAATCCCTTTAATTGAAATGCATTTAGCTGCGCATGTCCCAGCCTATTAGCCGGCACTTGAAAAAAATATTCTGGCAAAGCAATTAACCAGCTTACCAATATTACTAAAAATACATTATAGCCCTTAAATTTAAGATGGCCATACCATGCAAAAATCATGAAGATATTTGAAATCGTTAACAACGTTATTACTTTTACATAAATAATATTCACACTATTAACTCTTATAAAAAATTCTATTCATGCTTTAAATTTAAATCAACAATATAAATTGATCCGGTGCCATGACTTGAAATCAGCAATTTTGATTCATCATCAACTAAGACTAATTTTCCATTAATAGTAGCTCCTATATTTATTGTGGTTGCCACTTTATTAGATTTCATATCTATTACAGATATTATCCCATGCTTATCATGAGGAACATATATACGAGATAATTTAGTTGAAATTATACTCCCTCCATCCGGCTGATACATCAAATTTATTGTATCTATAACTTTCAAGCTATTTAGGTCCAAGATTTCTACAACATTTTTAGATTTGCTTACCACATATAATCTATTATATTGATTACTTAATAATGGTTTAAAAGGGTGGCTGCTTACCAAGACTCTTTTTTCAATGGTGTTGTTTTTTAGATTTAAAATTAATAAATTACCTTTTAATAGATTTTGCGATATGTAGGCTCTATGGTTTTTGAAATCAATAACAGGTTCACTAAAAGCATCTCCTACTTCTAATTTAGTGGCAGAATATGAGTATGTTGATACAGAGAATAATAATAGAAAATAAATTATAAATTTCATAACACACTACATAGTTAAGAAAATTCATTATGTAATTCAAGCCTGCATTCTGTCAACTATTTTTATGATTTAATAATTTAACTATTATATAAAATTACCAGTACAAAGGCATATTTAGCATAAAAACAACAGTATGTGTAGGTATCTATAGGACAACAAAAATTGCTATATTAAATATTAAATTTATAATTAATAAGTTGTAATAACTTTTGTTTTATGTATATTCATATACTACTAAAGTTTTTTAGAGATAATAAATTATTTTATGAGTACAAAATTATCAAGTACATTTTTTGCAAAACCTTCATATGTGCAAAAAAAATGGCTACTAATTGATGCGAAGGATCAGATTTTAGGAAGACTTGCATCACAAATTGCAAAAATTTTACGTGGCAAGCATAAACCATACTTCACACCGCACATTAATTGCGGTGACAATGTTGTTGTGATAAATGCTGATAAATTAAAATTAACTGGCAAAAAATTTCAACAAAAAATTTATTATAGACACACAGGATTTCCTGGGGGAATTAAGCAAATTAAGGCTATTGATCTAATATCAGGCAAGCATCCAGAAAGAATGTTGCAATTGGCCGTAAAGAGAATGTTACCCAAGGAGAGTCCACTTGCAAGACAGCAACTCAAATGTATGCATGTTTACGCTAGTGAAAATCATCCTCATGAAGCACAAAGTCCTGTTTTAATTAACCCTGTTAAATAGTAGTTATGACTAACAAAGAAGAGATCGTAAAAAAGATTAAAAAAGAGGAAAGCAAAACTAAGATTGCGCCTCAGGTAAAACCTAAATCAAAAACTGTGACTAAAGCTGGATCCGTAAGTAAATCGGTGGCTGCGGGAAAAAAGGAAAGTAAAAAAATAGTAGTAACGGATAAAATTTATGCCACTGGAAAAAGAAAAACGGCAATTGCGAAAGTTTGGATGCTAAAAAAAGGCTCTGGTAAAATAACAGTAAATGGAAAAAGTATCATAGACTACTTTAAGAGGCCAATTTATAGAATGATTATTAACCAGCCTTTTGACATTGTTAAAGCGCAAGGTTCCTATGATATAGTATGCCAGGTTTTAGGAAGCGGCTTGTCAGGCCAGGCTGGAGCTATTAGACATGGCATAAGTAAGGCGCTAAATCAAATTAGTGATGAGTTCCATAGCACGTTAAGAAGTGGTGGCTTTCTTACTAGAGATAGTAGAAAAGTTGAACGAAAAAAATATGGGCAACCTAAAGCTAGAAAGAAATTTCAATTCTCTAAAAGATAATCAGCCAAAGATTATTGCAATAATAATGATTAATAATGCTAACGTCTTTAGATACTTTAGCAAAGTGAATTGAGCTTTCTGCTGTTTACCAAGATTAGCTTATTGCTCTTTACAATATCAGTATAAGAGTATATACATTCTTCTCTGTATCCAATCATTATAGATGTGTAGTATGTTATTTAATAAATACAAAAAAAGTAGTATTTTTTTTATTGTCATTGCGACAATTTCAGTATTTGACCTAGCTATATTTTTCTATTTGCCATTGCTTTCCAATATTAGGCAAGAATTTCAGGTTAATGAATCATTAATTCAATTTAGTGCTGCTGTTAATGTCTTCGGGATTGGGATTTCCTCAATTATCTATGGTACATTATCTGATGCATGGGGTAGAAAAAAATTAGTCTTATTTGGAATAGCATGCTTTACAATTGCCTCGTATAGCATATCATTTGCAAATTCAATATATATTTTATTTATTTTAAGATTTGTCCAAGGTTTAGGGGCAGGTGTATCATGGTCAGTTGGAAATGCTATTGTATACGATATTTATAAAGGTAAAGCGTTTGAAAAGGCAATTATCACTCTTCATATAATTATTGGAACCATGGTTGCTATATCCCCAGCGCTTGGCGGATATGTTGGAAATATTATAGGTTGGAGACATAGTTTTCAGCTGATCGCTTCTTTGGGTTTATTATTATTTATATATAGTATGTTTTTATTACCAGAAACTTTACAAAGTAAAAAAACGACAATTAATCTCAAAAATATTTTAGAAAACTATCTGACATTATTTAAAAATCCGACATATATAAAATTCTTAATAATTAAAGTTTTAATGGTTTCCATTGCATTTGTGAACATCACAAACTTACCCTTATTATTTGTAGAGACTCATAGTACTAGTGTTGAAAATTGTGGATTATTAATGGCTCTGGGTGCCTCGATGTTTGTGATTGGGGGACTAATATGTAACAAACTGGTTAATTATTTTTCTACAAATGATATCATAAAATACTCCTTGTACTTAATAGCTCTGAGCAGTGTTATCCTGATAATTGGTGAATGGATTGGCTATTTAACTGCACTAAATATTCAATTAATTAAAATTCCATATCTTTGCGGAATCGCATGTATTTTTGGAAATGCCACTCATAAAATAGTCAGTGCAGTGCCAAAGCTATCAGGCAGCGCCTCGGCAATCATGATAACATTTGAAATGTTTATAAGTTCAGTTGGCGTTAGGTTAGTGAGTATTTTTTATGATACTACTATTTATCCAATGGAAATATATGCAATAATTGCCACACTAATATCACTAGTAGTATTAAACAGGGCTAATTATAAAAATGATTAACAGCAACTCAATACAAAATTTAGGACATTGTTAAATAAACGTGTGGCAGAAGGGATCTTATTAAGTAACATCCACAAAGAATGAATACAGCTATTGTCCCTCTAGTTTTGTTGCCAAAATTTTACAGGAAAGCTCTAGCATGCAAATTTAACGTAACATTATTATAGTATTGCTAATTTTATAACAGGTAATGTTGTAAATGGTTATAATTATTTGTTCAGCACTTATCATAATCAAACTAATCAACAATTATTTGGCCAATTAACAGTTTATTTAAGGAGACCTGATGCAAAAGCAAAGCTCGATAATCTCATTAATGGTATACAGCCAGTAAATTTTCCATATCAATGGAATAATACTACAACTCAATATATAGCTAATGAATTTAATTATTTTATAACAATACAGGATAACTCTCCTAACTGGAATGGAGAGGCAAGGTCCGTTATTAATAATACTACAGCTTTTCAATTAATTAGTGACTGGAGCACAACAACAACAATAACAGCAGGGGTGCTAGACGCCATTGATTACTATGATGAAAACGGGGATTATACACTTATAGGAACAGCAGTACTAGGATTAACAGCAGCACAAGGATTAGGAGTCCCAGTGGTAGAATTAGGAACAAAAACACTAGAAGGAGTAGTAACACTAACTGGAATGGAATTAGAATTTATAATAACAGGAGTACTACTAAGTGAAATATCAAAAGCAGTAGTATCACTATCACTAGCAGGAAAAGATTTGATTGAGAGCTGGTGTAAATCATTGAACTGTGAAAGCAATGTAGAGCAGCTGAAAACAATAGGCGCTTCAGATTTGGATGAAATTATAGATCAAGATATTGCTGCAGAATTAAATAGCGACTACACTGTAGCTGAAAGTAATATCTAGAGGTGCTTTTAGATGATTGGACAATTTTATAGCTTAGTGGCAGATAAATTTCATTGTTAAAGTTAGGCTGCAAATTTGTAATTCTTTGGCTTTGAGCCAAGAATTACCTCTATAATAACCCTCATCTGGAGTGAATTAGGCTACAAACTATTGAATGTAGTCTATTATTGTAAAGATTCAATCAGCTAGCTATATTTATTAGTAGTTGAGTAACATGATCAAATTCTTGAAGATGGATGCATTCATATTTAAGAGGCCTCCATAATTTTAAGAAGCTATTATACAAAATTGTTCTTGACAATAAATGAAATACAATCTAAATTCTTATCAAGAATGATTATCAATTGCAACTATGAAAAATAACTCTATTAGTAAATTAAATAAAGGAGCTCACTTTATAATAGAAAAATTTTCACTAAATAAAATTCAAAAACTTAAATTAATGGAACTTGGAATATTGCCAAAAATAAAAATCAAATTACTTCAAAAAAATAATTTTGGTTCCTCCATAATAAAATGCGAAGGCATCAAATATGCATTGGATAATTCTATTGCTCATAAATTAGTCACCACCAAAATAGCAAGTTAAATTGGAGGTAATATCAGGATGGAAAAATTATCCGTTGGTATTATTGGAAACCCCAATTCAGGAAAATCCACAATATTTAATCAACTAACGGGTCTGGCACAAAAGACAGGCAATTGGTCAGGAGTAACAGTTGAAAAAAGAACTGGGAAATTTAACTTTAAAAGTTGTGGGATTCAACTTACAGATTTGCCCGGACTATATTCTCTAGGTATTGGCGGAAAAACTTCTTTAGACCAGGATATTACTATTAATTATATCAAAGAGGAAAATTTTAATTTTCTCATTAATGTAATTGATAGTGCAAATTTCAAAAGAAACCTATATCTAACTTTTCAATTAATTGAGAGGAAAATACCAGTTATTATCGTGTTGAACATGGATGACATAGCTAAGGACAAAGGTATAACAATTAATGAGGAAAAATTATCTGAAACATTAAAATGTCCAGTTATCACGATATCAGCAAAAAAAATAAGTGATATTAATAAACTAAAGGATTTTTTAATTGAAAACAAAAATATTCAAAATAACATAGACATATTTGATTTTTATCCCAAAAAAATTAAAGAGCATTATTCAAATTTAGAAGGGTTCCTCACTACCAATAAATTAGATAAAATATCAAATGGCGACAAGATTATAATCATTGAAGGAAATTACGTCAATTACGGTGATAAAATAAAAAAGTTTGCAAAGAATATTTGCGACAATATTGAAAAAGAATTTGGGCAAACATCAGATTTTGTTTTAGTAAATTGCAGATATGCCCTTATAGAGAAATTTTTCAAAAAAGTTTGTGAAAATGAGGTTGCTGATACTGAATCATTCTCTGATAAAATAGACAATATAGTGTTAAATAAAATCCTAGGGGTCCCAATTTTTTTGGTGGTACTATATTTAATGTTTGTTTTTTGTATTAATGTAGGTGGCGCTTTTCAAGAATTTTTTGGTCTAATAGCAGGAGCCACATTCATAGACATACCTTTATTGATTACATCTAAATTTTATACGTCTGATTGGCTTAATATATTAATTTATGGATTAGGAGGTGCAATTCAAACAGTTACATCATTCATTCCAATTATAGCTACCATGTATATGTTTCTATCCATCTTGGAGGATAGTGGATATATTGCAAGATCAGCAGTCATAGCAAACAAAATTATGAGATTTTTAGGTTTATCAGGGCACTCGTTCTTGCCTCTAATTATTGGATTAGGGTGTAATGTTCCAGCTATAACAGGGACTAGGGTTCTATATAATCATAATGAAAGAATTTCCGCCATTATGATGTCCCCCTTCGTCTCCTGTACAGCTAGGCTTGCTGTATACACTCTTTTCTGCTATATCTTTTTTCCAAATAATACGCAAAACATCATCTTTATTCTCTATATTATTGGAATTTTAATGGCAATATTAACAGGTCTATTAGTGAAAAATAGGCCTAAAAAAATTATTAATTCCAACATGCTAATAGAACTGCCTGATTATAAATTACCCAAATTAAAAACAATAATAAATAGTAGCTTCTTAAAAACTAAATCATTTATTTTTGGAGCTGGTAAAACCATTATAGTAGTCTTTTTTATTGTTCATTTAATCAATACTATAAAAATTCCAATTAAAAATGAATTCGGAACATATGATAATGAAAATGTTATTAATTTAATCGGAAGAAAAGTAACTCCCATTTTTAAACCAATGGGGTTGCATGAAAAAAACTGGCCAGCAACTGTTGGAATAATTACTGGGATATTTGCAAAAGAAGTTGTAGTAGGAACATTAATTTCTCTATATGCAGATAAATCCAATGATTCTGATTCAGTAACAAACCTTAGTATTTTATCAAAATATAAAAAAGCCTTTTTAAGTATTCCTGAAAAGATAGCAGGTATTTTTACAGATAATTTTGACAAATTATATTATTTGGGAAATGAGGACACTAAAAAAGGTTATTTTGAAGATAATGAAGTAAGCAATAAAATTATAAAAAACATACTAAATAATTTTGATGATAAACTTGCTGTTTTATCATATTTAATATTCATTTTAATATACTTTCCGTGTGTTTCAGTATTTGGTGTGATATCTAATGAGATAGGTAAAAGATGGGCAATAACTTCGGCTTTATGGTCAACTCTTTCCGCATATGCAGTATCAGTTATATTCTATCAAACATCACAGTTTATCGTTGGTGGTGAAGCAAGCTATTACTATTTTTCACTTGGTATTTCGATATTTTTAATCAGCGCAGCTTCATTAAGATATTTCTGTATTACACAAAATCAAGACAACCAAATATAATTAGTTCTCTATATTCCTATTTGCAAAAGCTTTTTAGACATTACGTACCATCATTTTTTTCCCAATTTAGCTGTATTGGTTCGAGGCCAATGGATAGCAAATTTGAAGCCTAATCTCTTGAGTGACCTATACTTGTTAATTATAATTCGCTATGTTCGGGACAAATAATAAAATCAGCATTTTGTTCAGCAATAGCAGTATGACAGTCTGATAGAAATCTTGCATCACCTTTTGAAGATTTTACAGTTAAGCTTCCTATCTCACTTGCTGTTAACTCCACATGTTCATCCTTACAATACTTCCGACCTTCCTTTGCCCATTCAGTTAAACATTCTTGCGCTTTGGGATACGGTATGTCGGCTTTACTTTCCAACTTCTGTTCTAACTCAGCTATTTTACTGTCACACGAATTACGATGATTGCTTAATTCATCTTTAAGAATGGCAACTACTCTTTCAAGAGAGTTAATTTTTTCATGGTTTACTTCTACAGCTTCACTAGTTAATTTTGCTAAAAGATCAACTGCAGCTTTAGCACCATTCCTCTCAGCTCTACCATAGATATCAGCTTTATATCCTTGTAAGTTTTCTAGTTTTGACATTTCACACCCCCACGTTCAAAAGTGCATTATAGCATAATTTTCTTATTTTACAAATATACCTGCAATCTCTGTGTATAAGCTCATAGCATGTTGGATCTAAATTAATATGCTCTGGGTCATAATCAAATTTCTTAAATAATTTGATTATGGTGTGAAATTAATCATTATTTTGTAGATTTTAGTTAATACAACCACAAATTCTCTTGAAGGTTTATCAAATTGATATTAATTTCATTTACAATAATGGGTTAGGTTTGAAAAATAATGGTATCAAGAGTTTATACTGTCTCTTTTTTGGGATTAAAAGTTGAAGAAGTTGAAGTACAAGTGCACATTGGAGCTGGCTTACCAGCTTTTTTTATTGTAGGGCTTGCCAATAAAGCGGTTGCAGAATCAAAAGAAAGAATTAGATCTGCATTTATAAGTGTGGGGCTATCCCTGCCTGCTAAACGTATTACGGTCAATTTAGCTCCTGCTGATTTAAACAAAGAAGGCAGCCATTATGACTTGCCAATTGCTGTTGCGCTGCTTGTAGAAATGCAAATCATATCACAAGAAGAAATAGAAAATTACGTTATACTTGGAGAATTATCATTAAGTAGTTCAATAAATAAGGTTACAGGAATTTTACCTACTGCTATTTGGACACATTCAAAAAATAAAGGATTGGTATGCCCGTATGATAATAGCCAAGAAGTGGGTTGGTCAGGCAATGAAGATGTTATTACTGCAAAAAATATAATAGAAATTGTAAATCACTTCACAGGTAAACAGGATATTCCTAAAATAGTAAAGAAAGATCCTAGTGTTGAATTAAAAAAGTATCCTAATTTAAAAGATGTCAAAGGTCAACAGGCTGCCAAACGAGCTTTAGAGATAGCTGCTGCAGGAAGGCATAATATGATAATGATTGGTCCACCGGGCTCAGGGAAATCAATGCTTGCTAAAAGGTTGCCTGGTATTATACCGAAAATGACTATGGATGAAATACTTGAAACTAGCGTAATTGCTAGTTTATCTGGGACACTCGAAGATCAAGGATTGATTGCAAATAGACCCTTTAGATCACCACATTGTAATGCTTCATTACCTGCGATGATAGGGGGAGGTAAATTAGCAAAACCTGGCGAAATCACTCTTAGTCATCTGGGTGTCCTATTTTTAGATGAGTTGCCTGAATTTCAAAAAAATGTTTTAGAGTCATTAAGGCAACCTATAGAGGATAGGAACGTAACCATTTCAAGAGTTAATCATCATATTTCGTATCCTGCAAATTTTCAATTAATAGCAGCAATGAATCCATGTAAATGTGGATATTATGGTGATGATAATTTACAGTGCAATAGGGCTCCAAAATGTGTGGATGATTATAAGAATAAAATTTCAGGACCGCTGTTCGATAGATTTGATATTCAAATAGAAGTGCCAGAAATTAATGCTATGGAGTTAGAAAATATGAAAGAAGGGGAAGATTCAGAAATAGTATTAAAAAGAGTTGTTATAGCCAACGAAATTCAATTAATGAGATATAGTGAATCTAGTATATCAAATAATTCCGAATTAGAAGGGCAAGAATTGAATCAACACATTGTTTTAGACTCAAAATCAAAAGAAATTTTAAGCGCTGCCATGAAAAAATTTAAATTTTCTATGAGAGGCATGAATAAAATTCTTAAAGTCGCAAGAACTATTGCAGACTTAGAACAATCAATTAACGTCAATCATTTTCATTTAGCAGAAGCGCTAAATTATAGGGTTAAAAGTTTAAAGTGCAATTAAATCTATATAAATATTAATTTAGCTTTTCATAAACTTGCAATGCCTATCTTTTGCAAATAGGGCAATTCATTTAAATTGATGAATATTTTTTTTTGTTTAAAATATACGATATCCCCTGTTTCAAGCTTTGTACTTAATTGAATTTTTATTCCAGAAGTGTAATTGACGCTTTCTTTCAGATATTCTAATTGCTCAATGCTATTTATGAAGACCTTAACAGTAACACCTGACCTCAAAATTGCTTGGTCAATATCTTCTACACTTTCAGCGATAATTCTTACACCAGCATTATCTTTTCTTACTTCAACTGAAAAATACAAGCTATTTCCTTCTACCAAAAGTTCATTGGAGTTATAAAGTAACGCCTCATCAAAAATTGCTAAATCTATAATTCCTTTTAAGTCTGAGATTTGTAAAAATGCATATTTCCCTCTTGGTGTTGATCTAATTTTTTTTGAAATTAATACCCCTATTAATTTTATTTTTGACAGCGAACTTTCAATTTTATCAATGTCAGATGCCTCAGAAATACTTAATTTTTCAAAAAAGCATTTATATTTTTCGATAGGGTGGGTTGATATGTAATACCCAAAAGATTCAAATTCTGCGCTAAGCCTTTCTTTCTCGCTCCATTCCTCATACTCTTCAAGTTTTGGTCTAAATTTAGAATCGCTGGATGCATCAAAAAATAAATCAAGTTGATCTTCATTGTGATTTTTGGAAGTAGCATGTTTTAACAATATATTCATATTTAACAACAATGAGCTTCTGCTGTTGCCGAAATTATCAAAAGTGCCAGATTTTATTAAATTTTCCAAAATTTTCTTACTTAATCCTACGTCTGATAACCTCTCAACAAAATCAAAAACATCCTTGTATTTTCCATTTTTCTCTCTTTCATCAACCATTAAATCAATCACCTTTTTTCCGACACCTTTGAGCCCAGCTAAGCCAAATCTTATTTTTTTGTCTTCAATAGTAAATTCAGATTTTGAATAATTAACATCGGGTAATAAAATACCTATATCGAATTTTTTTGCTTCTATAATAAAAGAATAAATTTTATCTGTGTTATCAATCTCTAAATTAATGGATGAGGTTATAAATTCTAAGGTATAATTTGCTTTTAAATATGCTGTTTGAAATGATATATACGCATATGCAGCTGCGTGTGATTTATTAAAACCATAGCTAGCAAATTTATTTACAAGGTTAAAGATCTCTTCAGCCTTTCCCCTATCAATATTATTGTCCACACAGCCTGTAATAAATTTGCTTCTTTGTGCCTCCATCTCTTCTTTAATCTTTTTCCCCATAGCACGCCTTAACAAATCAGCCTCGCCTAGGGTGTAATTTGCCAATATTTGTGCTATTTCCATTACTTGTTCTTGATATACAATAATCCCATATGTTTCTTTCAGTACCTTTTCCAACAGTGGATGGACATAATCAATTTCTTCTTTTCCATGCTTTCTATTAATGTAACTTGGTATATTGTCCATTGGCCCTGGCCTATATAAAGAACCAAGCGCTATTAAATCACCAATATTATCTGGTTCAATTTTTTTAATTGTTTCCCTCATACCAGAACTTTCAAATTGAAAGACCCCAACACAGTGTCCTTGCGATAACATTTTATAAGTTTTTATATCGTCAAGGGGTATTTTTTGTAGATCTAAATTTTTGCCACTTTTCTTTATTAAATTACAGGTCCAGGAAATCACCGTTAAAGTTTTTAAACCTAGAAAATCAAATTTTACTAGCCCTATCTTTTCAGCATATTTCAATGAATATTGTACCATTGGCATTGATGCATTTGAATCTCGATATAGTGCAACTATTTTAGTCAGCTCTTTATCCCCTATCACAATGCCTGCTGCATGTGTTGAAATATGTCTATTGACTCCCTCTAACTTTAAACTAGTTGAAATAAGCTTTTCTATAGAGGTATCACTTTTGCATTGTAATTTTAGCTCCCTATCCATATCAACAGCTTCTTTGAGTGTAACGGGGTTTGCAGGATTACTTGGCACCATTTTACAAATTCTATCAACTTGGCCATATGGAATTTGCAAGACTCTACCTACATCCCTTAGGACTGCTCTTGCTTGTAACTTTCCAAATGTAATGATATGTGCAACCTTATCCTCTCCAAACTTTTTCTTTACATAATGTATAACTTCATCTCTTCTTTCCTGACAAAAATCTATATCAAAATCTGGCATAGACACTCTGTCTGGATTTAAAAATCTTTCAAAAAGAAGCCCAAATTTTATAGGATCTACATCACTAATTTGTAAACTCCACGCCACTATAGAGCCAGCACCTGAACCTCTCCCTGGACCCACTGGGATTTGTTGGCTTTTACTCCATTTTATAAAATCTGCAACAATTAAAAAATATCCACCAAACTCCATTTTATTTATTATTGAAAGCTCATATTCTAGCCTTTCAAAATATAATTTTTGTTTTTCTTCATCATAATTTTGCTTATGTAATCTAGCCTTTAAACCTTCTTTTGCCTGACTGATTAATTCATCAGCTTCCTGCCCTTTTGTAGGATAAAATTTTGGTAGTAATGGCTTGCTCTCGTTAAGTAAAAAAGTACATCTTTTTGCGATTAATTCAGTATTGTATATTGCCTCAGGAATATCAGAAAATAGCTCTTGCATTTGACGCATACTCTTAAAGTATCCATCTGCACATGCCTTGTTTCTCTCTTCTTCAACTAAATACCTACTTTCAGTGATACAAATCAGTGCATCTAGTGCATCTTGCATTATTTGGCTAATATATTGAGTGGGGTTTGTTGCCACAATTGGTAGATCTTTATCAATCGCAAGGTTTTTTATAAACGCATCAAATTCGGGATTGAATTGACTATCTAATCTGGTTAATTCTAAATATAAATTTTCTTTGAATTTGCTTAATAATATATCTGTGAATTGTTCCGCCTCTTTTTTTCTACCTAAATAAAATAACTTTTCTATTGGTGAATTATTACTGCCACATAAAATCAGCAAACCTTCAGAATTATTAAATAGATCATCAAGCAAAATGTGAGGTGAATGAGGATTATTTAAATAACAATCACTAATTAATTTCATCAAATTTTCATAACCGAGGCGATTTTTTACCAATAATAGAATATCTGCAAAATTTTCATTTTCTTTAGTTCCGAAATTTATAGTTACAACTGATCCAACAATAGGCTGTACTCCTTTTTTTTGGCATTCTAGGGAAAATTCCAAAGATCCAAATAAGTTATTGTAGTCAGTAAGGGCGATAGCAGGTATAAGTTTATCAAAACAATGTTTTGCTAAATCTGGCAATTTAATAACACTTTTTCCAATAGAGTAATCAGAAAATGTTCTTAAATTTATAAACAATTGCATTTAAATTTTTTCACTGTGTTTATAATGACTGGCATGACATAAGGCTATTGCAAGTGCATCAGCTTCATCAGAAAGTTTGACAGCAATATTAGGTAACCAATAACTTAGCATTTTTATAATTTGTGATTTATCAGCATTACCAGTGCCAGAGATAGTTTTTTTAACTTTTTTTGCTGCATATTCTACAAGTGGTATGTCATTTTGAGAAATAGCAATCATTGATGCAGCTTTGGCTTGAGCAAGCATAATTGAACTTTTATTATTCACATTGACGTATGTATCTTCAATAGCTGCATATTTCGGATTATAATTTTCTATCACCTGTAATACCAGATTAAAAATATGATTTAATCTTTGAGAATATTGCATTTTTGGAACAGTCTTTATAACTCCGGAGGCAATATATGTAAATTTATCAGCATTAATATAATCAATAAGGCCCCATCCTGTAAAATTTAACCCTGGATCAATACCTAAGAATCTACTAATGATTTTTTCAGACATTGTGCTTTAATTTATAATTGCTATTAACGGACTGTACATCATCTAAATTATCGAGTGCATCCAGAAGCTTTAGAACTTTTTCACTATTTTCTTCATCTAATTCAATCGTTATATCAGAAACCCATTTTATTTCTGATTCAAGGGGCTTGCCAAACTTTTTTTCTAGGTTTTCACTGATCTCAGAGTATTTTTCAGTGCTGCATAAAATTTCAATAATATCATCGTCATTTATGCAATCATCTACTTCCAATTCTATAGCTACTTCAATTATCTCATTTTTATCTATATTTTTTCCTTCATATATAATGGAGCCAACTTTTTTAAACATATATCCCACGCTGCCTTGTTCGCCTAAAGCTCCCTCATTTTTGCTAAAAGTAGACCTCACGTCACTTGCTGTTCTATTTTTGTTATCTGTTAAAGTTTCAACAATGATTGCGACTCCACCAGCTCCATAGCCTTCGTATCTAATTTCCTCATAATTTACTCCATCTGTTGTAGAGGTCGCTTTTTTAATAGCATTATCAATTTTATCCTTAGGCAGATTAGCCTGCTTAGCAGTAATGATGGCTGTACGAAGTCTTGGGTTAAAATTTGGGTCAGGCATGCCTGTTTTAGCAGCTACTATTATCTCCTTAACGGCACGAGTAAAAGCTTTAGATCTTTTTTTATCTTGAGCCCCCTTCCTATGCATTATATTTTTGAATTTTGAATGTCCAGCCATGTATTTAAAAAAACTATATTCCTGGTAAAATACAATTATTAGAGAATTTATTCAACAACAAAGGCAAAATTGAAAAGCAGAATTTAAAAAACATCTATTTTTATAGACGCAAAGTACGAGGCTTGACTCTGATTTGTACTAATTTTAATAACTCTTCACTTTTATCTGCTTGACCATTTATTATCGTTTTCTCTCCTACTAAAAAATAAAATATGCTTTCAGCATCACAGCTAGATATTTAAATATTTTTAATCCGCTATATACCTTATAGATGAATATAATAATTCCAAATTATTAAGTTTCTCCGTTAAATCTTCAAGCTGCCTTATATTTTTCACCTCGATGATGATTGAGCATTCAAAAAAATCCTCAAACTTATTTGTGGTCGTGATATTTACGATATTGATCTTAAAATTAAATATACAATTCACAGTTTCTCTCAAACTTCCTACTTTGTTTGAGATAAGTAAAATAAGTTTAGAGTTATAAGATTTATTAGTAGAATCTTTCCAGTCAAATAGACTTGCTTGTTTAGTTTTCTTGTGAAAATCTTTAACTTTTTTACACTTTACTCTATGAACACAACGTCCTTTATCTTCATCCAAAACTTCAATTGCTTGTTCTCCCTTTACAGGATAACAGCATTCAGAAAAATATAAATTAATATCTTTTGGTATTAGTTTGCCTAATCCACTCTCATAATTTCCTTTAATTTTTCCTTTTATAATAGAGAAAAAATTAATCACACTATAATTCTTTTTTAGATATGGATATGAGGCATTTACTATATCATCTATTCTTAATTTATTTTGACCTATCAATAAAAAAAGTTCCTCTAGATCTTTGCATTTTATTAATCCATTTACAGGTATTATTATTTTGGATTCATCAAATTTAATATTACGATCACGCAAGTATTGTTTATAGTTAGCTTTCCCAATTTCAATAAAGCGATCTTTTTGAATATTATCTAGATATTTTCTCAGTTCTGTCTTTGCTTTTCCAGTGTTCAAAACTTCCAGCCACAATTCTGAAGCTTTATTTTTTTCAGAACAAATGATTTCTACCTGATCTCCATTTGCTAATTCATATATAATGGGGACGGTTTCTTTGTTAACGATTGCACCTATACACTTAAGCCCTACATCAGTATTAACATAAAATGCAAAATCTAAAGCAGTTGCGCCCTTAGGAAGAGCTATTAATTCACCCTTTGGGGTAAAGCAGAAAACTTGATGATAATGCATCTCTAGTTTTGAGTACTCTAATACTTCATTGGGATTGCTGGAATTTTGTAAAATAGATAATATTTCGCTGATCCATGCGAAGTACTCCTCTTTTTTACCAGGCTGCTGTTGTTTATAATGCCAATGAGCTGCAACGCCAAACTCAGCAATTTTATGCATTTCATCGGTTCTTATCTGAATTTCAATCCTAGTATTTTTAGGACCAATAATAATTGTATGTAATGATTTATAACCGTTAGTTTTTGGGGTGCTAATATAATCTTTGAATCCACCTGGCACCATGTGATAATTATTATGGATGGCGCATAATACATTGTAACAGCTTTTCACATCCTCAACTATTATTCTAAATGCAAAAACATCAGATAAATTTTCAAAAGATAATTTTTTGTTTTGTAATTTTCTCCAAATAGAGCATAGTTTTTTCTCCCTACCGGTTATATCAATAAGACCAATGTCATGTTCTGATAAAACATCTTTTAACTCACTAATAATGTTTTGTACTAAACTTGTCCCATCCTTTCTAATAAAATTTAACTGACGCTCAATATTTAATTTATCCTTGGGGTATAGCTCTGCGAAGGCTAAATCTTGCAGTTCATTTTTAAAACTATGAATACCTATTCTTTCAGCTAATGCGGAATGAATATCCATAGTTTCGTTAGCAATCCGCCTCCTTTTACTCGGATCTTTAATGCAATGAAGAGTTCTCATATTATGCAATCTATCTGCAAGCTTCACAATTAATACCCTAATGTCCTTTGAAACAGCACACATGAGGTTTCTATAGTTCTCAACTTTTTTTTCTTCCGAATTTAGGATAGCATTTTTTGATTCTATAGTTGTAAGTTTTGATATGCCTTGCACCATGGTTGCTATTTTTTCATCAAAACAACTTAGAATTTCTTTATAAGTTAAAGAAGTGTCTTCTATAGTATCATGTAAGAGAGCAGTAACGATTGTGGGTGTATCCATATTTAGATCAGCAACTATCTTTGCAACTTCCAAAGGATGCATTATATATGGTTCATTAGATGCCCTATACTGACCCTTATGTGCTTTATTTGCAATTTCAAAAGCTTTTTGAATCAAATCTGTATCAGTACTAGGGTTAACTTTTACTTTTTCTAATAACTCTTCAAATGACACTTGCATTTTTTCATCCCATGTTTTTTTCGATACTTCGCTCATTTTAGTTTTATTAATTTTATTTTGATTTATAATGTAAGGATAAATATAATTTTAAATGGATTTTTTTTTCTAAATCAAGCACAAAGAGTTAAAACGAAGCTATGGAATCAAAAATTAATTATAAGAAAGAAGGTAAAAATTTGCAAGAACAACAATTTACTACAAAAAGGGCTACTGTTCAACAGCTGGAAAAAATATTATTTGAACCAATAAAGGTTCTTGATCATGGATTTATTAGAGTGATTGACTATATGGGGGATGATGCTGCAATTGTTCAAGCAGCAAGAGTTTCCTATGGAAAAGGAACAAAGATGCTAAGCCAAGACAAAGGTTTAATTAACTATCTGATGAGGCATTATCATACAACTCCATTTGAGATGTGTGAGATAAAATTGCATATTAAATTGCCGATATTTATTGCCAGACAATGGATACGACATAGAACGGCAAATGTTAACGAATATTCAGCTAGATATTCAATTTTAGATAAGGAGTTTTATTTGCCTGATCCTCAAAATATTGAGATTCAATCACAATCAAACAAGCAAGGTCGAGGAGGTGTACTAGACCCTAATAAGGCACAAAGAGTTTTAGATATTCTTAGGGAGGATTCCCTAAGATGTTATGATAATTACATGGATTTGCTAAATTTAGACGAAAAAACTGGTGAAGCGAAAGATCCAAATAAAGACGGAATAGCTAGAGAGTTGGCTAGGATGAATTTAACTTTGAATTATTACACACAGTGGTATTGGAAAATAGATTTAAATAATTTACTTCATTTTTTGAGATTGAGAGCAGATGCACATGCGCAATATGAAATAAGAGAATATTCAAATATCATGCTTGATATAGTTTCAAAATGGGTTCCTCTTACATATGAAGCATTTACCAACTATAGAAAAGATTCTGTAAATATTTCAAAGACAGGAGTTGAGATTTTGAAAAAAATGCTAAAAGGTAAACAATTATCTCAAGAGGATAGTGGGATGTCTAAAAGAGAATGGTCTGAATTTTGCAATATATTTTTGAATCAGAAATGAGGAACATTTATTTTTAATACATTCCCTTTTGTCAATTTCTAAAAAAATATAGAATAATCTGGCAAATTAATCTAATATGTGTTCTTTAAATTATGCATATATTATATTATGAAGACAGCTTTTTTATTTCCTGGACAAGGTTCTCAATTTATAGGAATGGGGAAAGAATTATATGAAAATTCCAGTGAAGCAAAAGAAGTTTATGAAACTGTAAATGATGCTTTGAAGCAAAAGCTTACAGAAATCATCTTTGATGGTGATGATGAGACATTAAAAATCACAAGCAACACTCAGCCTGCAATTATGGCAACGTCAGTTGCTGTTTTTAGAGTTCTTAATTCACTTTCAAGTAATAATACTACAGAGTTATGCTCTATTTCTGCAGGTCATTCTCTTGGGGAATATAGTGCTTTATGTATTGCGGAAACGTTAAAATTAAGTGATACAGCGAAAATACTGCGTGCAAGGGGAAATGCAATGCAAAAAGCAGTGCCTGCAGGTTTGGGAGCAATGTATGCATTAATTGGTGGAGATGAAGTTGTTGCGGAAAAAATTTGTTCGATACTTTCGCAAAATGGAATTTGCGAAATTGCCAATGACAATGGCGGTGGACAAATTATACTTAGTGGTAGCAAAGAAGCTTTTGAAAATATCACTGACATAATAAAAGATATGAACATTAGAAAAGCAATACCACTCCCAGTAAGCGCACCTTTTCACTGCAGCTTAATGAAGGAGGCAACCTTGATTATGAAAGAAGAATTAGAAAAATATCATTTTCAACCTCCGAAAATTGATATAATTGCAAATTATTCTGTGGATATTTACAATTCAGACAGTGACATCAGAGATTCATTAGTAAAACAAATTGAAGGCAAAGTGAGATGGCGCGAAACAATTGCTAAAATGTATCATGAAAAGGGAATTCGAAAATTTGCTGAACTTGGACCTGGAAAAGTTTTAACAAATCTTATAAAAAGAGATTATCCAGATGTAGAGGTTCATAGCCTACAATCATTATCTGACATTGAAAATTATTTAAAATAAGGAGTATTTTATGTTCAACCTAAAAGATAAACTTGCTTTAGTTACCGGTGCAACAGGTGGTATAGGGCAGTCCATTGTGAAAGTATTAGCAAACCAGGGTGCCAAAGTGATTATGGTGGGTAGAAATGAGGAGAAATTGCAAAACTTAAAACAAGAACTAGGTGACATGGTATACCCACTTATTTGTGATTTCAATGATGATTTACAAATAAATTCTTTAATTGAAGAGGCAGAAAAGGAATTTGGTAATATTGATATTTTAGTATGTAATGCGGGGATTACAAAAGATAACTTAGCGCTTAGGCTTAAAGATGAGGATTGGGATATGGTTATTAAAATGAACCTAACATCCACATTTAAACTAAATAGAGCTGCGATAAAATCTATGATGAAAAGAAGATACGGCAGGATTATCAATATTTCCTCGATTATCGGGTTAGGTGGAAATGCTGGTCAATCAAATTATGCTGCAAGTAAAGCTGGGATAATAGCAATGTCAAAATCTATTGCTAAAGAAGTTGCAGCTAGAGGGATAACCATCAATTGCGTTGCTCCTGGCTATATTGACACCCCAATGACAGAAGTTTTAAGTGATGATATTAAAAACTCTATAATTGCACACATTCCTGCAAAGAGAATTGGAATACCTGAAGATGTGGCAAGTGCTGTTTTGTTTCTTGCATCAAATGAAAGCTCATATATAACAGGTCACACATTAAACGTTAACGGCGGAATGCTAATGCAATAATGCTAAAAGATGTTTATGAGAAATACATATCAACTAATGGATATAAAAAGGATACAAGCCAATTAGCATTAATTGAGTTATTAACTAATTATACTTCCCAAATTGAAAATTCAAGAAATTTAATCTGCAGGCTATTCAATAAAAAACCACTTGAAAAGCATGGTGTTTATTTATGGGGTAAAGTTGGTAGGGGTAAAACATTTATCTTTAATATATTCTTTAATAATTTAAAAATAAATAATAAACATAAACAACATTTTCATGAATTTATGTTGGATTGTCACGAAAAAATAAATGATCTTAATCAACAAAAAGGTATCGCTGATAAAGTTGCTAAACTCGCAAAAGATATTTCACAAAAATATAAAGTTTTGTATTTAGATGAGTTTCAAGTAAACAATATCGCAGATGCAATGTTGCTATCAAAGATTTTTACAGAATTGATTGCCAATGGTACTTATATTTTTCTTACCTCAAATTCTAAACCTGAAGAAATTTATAAAAACGGTCTTAAGAGAGAATATATATATCCTTTTATTGAGTTGCTTTTAGAAAAAATAGAGATTTTTAATTTGGATGTATCAGTAGATTTTAGAAAAGAAAATTTGAAGGAATTTAAGTTATTTATGCACCCACATAATGAAGAAAAGTTTCAATTAGTAATTAATAATTTTCTTAGAGTAGAAGACTATATAAAAACAAAAATTAAAATATCAGAAAGTAGATATCTATATATCAATAAAAGTGCTGGCAAAGTTGCGAGATTTACATTCGATGAGTTATGCGTAAAACATCTAGGATCAACAGATTACATAGCTTTATGCAAACATTTCACTATGGTGATAATTGAGAATATTCCGCAATTAAAATTCGATAATCACAATGAAGCATTGAGATTTATTACCTTGATTGATTGTATGTATGATAAGAAAATTGTAGGAATTTTTTCTGCAGAAACAGAATTAGATAAGTTATATATTGGAAAAATTCATCGTGCTGAATTTGAGAGAACCATTTCCAGGATATATGAAATGCAATCAGATGAATATCTGCATAACTGTGCGGCTAGTGGGATTAATAATGAGGATTAAATGAATTGTTTAAAAATACTATACTTGATGTTTTGTACATTAATATTTGCAAGTAATGTAAATGCTAAAGATTGTTTTATAGCATCTAAAAACAACCAAATTATTCATAGTGAAGGGGAGTGTGATAAGCGCTATTCACCATGTTCTACTTTCAAAATAGCAATTAGTTTGATGGGTTTTGATTCTGGCATATTAGTTGATGAAACGCATCCTACCTGGGATTTTAAGCCTGTCTATGTGAATTGGCTGGAGCGTTGGAAGCAACCACATAACCCAAAATTATGGCTTGCAAATAGTTGTGTTTGGTACTCGCAAATTATTACGAAAAAACTAGGTATGGAGAGATTAACTGAATATAGCAAGCGTTTTAATTATGGCAATCAGGATACATCTGGCAATAAAGGCATGAATAATGGTCTGACCAATTGCTGGCTATCAAGTTCACTTGCTATTTCTCCTAAAGAGCAAATTAATTTTATTAATAAGCTTATAGCAAACAAACTTCCTGTGAGTACAGATGCGCAAATAAAAACCAAAAATATTCTATATCTGGAATCTTTGCCTAATGGTTGGGAACTTTATGGAAAAACTGGTAGTGGCTCACAACTAGATGCTGATAGTAATAAGATTAAGAACAGGCAAGTTGGATGGTTTGTAGGTTTTGTCCGTAAAGATAAAAAAACAATTACGTTTGCTTATTTAATTGCAGATGGAGGTAAGCAAGATACATATGCATCGCTTCGTGCAAAAGAGGCCTTAAAAGATCGTCTTAGCAACATTTTACATCTTTTTGATTAAGAAGCTGATAATTAAATAATTATTCCACCATCAACTATTGTGTAAATATGATAAGTGCTAATTTCCTCCAGAAAATCTTTCTTATGAGATATAACAATCATGACATAAGGTTATTAAAATTCAGATCATATGCTGTTGAAGAACCCTTCTACTCTTTCATCACGCCCGATACACATAGTTTTAATTGTGGATTTTATCTTTTATAATGTTCTTTTCAGCTTTAATTCTATCAACGTGCTTAGGTTTATGATCTAAAAAGTGTAGAATTTTACTTATGTTTAAAGCAAGTTTTTTCAAATCCATGATATTGCTTTCTTCAATACCCCTTATTACATCTTTCGTTTGTATATCAAAATTTTCTATCATATCAAATTCATCATCATCATCAATTGCTGCACTGCTACTCATAGCTTCAAGCTGATTGCTCATAGATTGATTATCTAGATCAATCATCTCCTGTAATGTATCAAAAAGTTCTGACTTAACCATGTGAAAATTCGGATTACGAATTAAAGGATATAAAGTATCATCAGCAACAATCTGGAAACCATCCTCTTCCAATGGACCCTTGTTTTTTTCGTAATTAGATAAATAAAGAATAAATAGTATTATATACTTTCCACAATTGACACTATCACTTCCATAGGCATCTTGTAATCCAAATGCCATTTGCTCATATGTAAAATTACCATGCTCATTTAGTTGACTCGTTATAAAATCTTTATCTAATCTACTTCCTCGCGCAGGGTCGCATAAAGTAATGCTAGTTCTGCTATCATCTTCTATACTAACATCCAAAATTACATAGTGGTTATAAGGCAAATTTCGATTTACAAGATCATAGATACTTTTAGGCATATAACCTTTAAGGCCTGTAAAGTAATTTAAAGGATTTGTAGGATCAGAGCAGCTGTATGGAATTAACACGCGTTGTGCCCCCCCCCTTACTTTTAAAGCATTAATTTTTTCTGCAATTGCTTGGATATCACGGCATATCTCAGTAATTAATAGATTTGTTCCTGCTATATTATAATCGGTTTCATCACCATTTCCTCCTAAAACAACTCGAACTAATTTATCAAATTGTTCTGGGTTTGTGCCTGCATATTGTACATCTGATTTTTTTGGATACCACACTGTAATTCTCCTCAATTTCCTATAATTAAATGTTAACTGAAATTGATGTATATCTCAAATAGAAAAGTACTATTAGTGTAAGTGTAAGTTTTTAAATGATTTGATCATTCTAGAGGTCTAGTTTTTAGAGTGGGTGTCATTTGCAATTTTATCTAAAACACCATTTATAAAACCCAACTCATCAAAATGGTTTAAGGATTTTGTAATTTGAAGATAATCATTAATAATAGTAGCAATTTCTAGATGCTTATCGATTAATATTTCTCCAACACCAACTCTTAAAATTGCTAGTACTAACTTAGGCAACCTTTCCAATTTCCATTTTTTACCTAAATTAAGCTTGATCATACCATCAATTCTTGAAAGATTATCAATGATAAAATGCAATACTTTATAGTAAAATTCTTTATCTAGATTTTGATTTGAATACTTTGAAACATGATATTCAATATAGTCTGATGAAATTTGCTCTATGTCTTTTTTTTCTTCCAAAATATCGATAGAATACATAGTTTGCGTTATTAAGATTCTCGTTGGATAAAGTGATAGATATTCAGAATTATCAGTTGAATTTTGAATATCTTTTGTCATTATACATCATAAATTGTTCTTTAACTTTAATCATCTGAATGCAAGCGTTAGCAGCATTTTCACCGTATTTTTCTGCTCTATTTAATGCCTGTTCCAAGCTGTTAACTGTTAACAGACCAAATCCCATTGGTATAGAATAATAAATAGATATATCCTGAACTGCCCTAGCACATTCACGTGTGATTATATCGTAATGAGAAGTTTCACCTTTTACAACGCACCCCAATGCTATAACCCCATTATATTCAAACGTCTCTAACCCCATATTTATTGAGCTCGCTAATTCAAATGCGCCTGGAACAATAATTTGTTCATAGTTCATGTTATTTTCTTTAAGTACTGAAGTAGCGGATCTCAATAGAATTGTAGAAACATCCTTGTAAAAATCTGATATTGAAATTAAAATCTTGGTCATTAAGTAATAATTTTTTTATTGGTGCGGATGGAGGGACTTGAACCCACACGCCTTGCGGCACTAGATCCTAAGTCTAGCGCGTCTGCCAATTCCGCCACATCCGCAAAAGTGTTTAGGACCTTAGTTATAATACTTTTATTAATGAATAAAATAAGTATACTGTCCTTAAATCAATTTGTTATAACAATTTAATACACTTAATAAATTTTAAATCAAGAAAAATTAATGAAATAATTGACTATGACATACGTTGTTACTGATAAATGCATAAAATGTAAATTTACCGATTGTGTTGAAGTGTGTCCTGTGGACTGTTTTTACGAAGGAAAAAACATGATTGTGATTAATCCAGAGGAGTGCATTGATTGTGGTGTTTGCGAACCTGAATGCCCAGTCGATGCTATAAAACCTGAATCTAGCAAATTACTAAAATGGTTAGAAATTAATAAAAAATATTCTGATATTTGGCCCAATATTACTGAGCAAAAAGAAGCCTTGAAAAATGCAGAAGATTTTGAAGATGAAGAAGGGAAATATGAAAAATATTTCCATGAAAACATCAAATAAACATTACTTATAATTAGAGGAATATATGGTAAGAATTTTAATAAGTTGCTTCGCCTTAGTTTTTTTAAACACAAATCTACATGCAAGGTGGTCAACTCTGCAGGATTCCCCCATCAAAATAATTTACGAAAATGTCAATATATCAATTAATAAAGATTATACTTATGAATCAACTGCAGAATCCTTGCATGAAATATTAAAAGAACAGGGTAGGGAGAATTACTCCAAGTATACTCTTCAATACGATATCAAAAGAAAAAAAATAGAAATTTTAGAGGCGTATACAATTTTTGAAGGCAAAAAATATATTGTAACAGAAAAAGAGATAGAAAATAAACCACTTGCGAGTGAAGCAGATGCTCTTGCAGAATATGGACAAATATCTATTGCATTTCCAAAAATAGTGGTTGGTGCAAAAATATATCTCAAGTATAAAGTTAAGGTGAGTGATCTGGCTATACCCGAATATTTCGGTGATTTCTTTTCCTTTGGTAAAGGAGGTTATTTAGAAAATTCTACTATAACAATAGATTCAGCCATTCCGTTATATAGTCTCGTTAACGATCCAGACAGTGTACTAGAGATAAAAAGTGATAGTAAAAATCAACCTACTAAAAAACTTATAATTAATCTAAAAAAGCCTTTCACAAGTGACTTGATTGATGAGTCAAATGATGGTGATATTATTAATCTAAAAATGCCTTTCACAAGTGACTTGATTGATGAGTCAAGTGATGGTGATATTAACCCTAAATACCTCACTTGGGTGGCTATTACTAGTGAAAACACATGGCAAGGAATGCATGAAAAATTTATTGATAAATATTCAAAAACAATCAATCAAAAATTACCCGCTGACTTTGAAAAAATTTACGAAGGGGCTAAACAGCAAAAGAGTGAGGTTAATCAGATAAACTACATCACATATAGTTTGAATGATAAAATACAATATTTGATGGATAAGCGTACTATATCCGGTAATGTTTTTCCAAGGGATTTAGATGAGGTTGCTAAAACCCAATATGGTGATTGTAAGGATTTTTCATTTACAACAGGCGCCATACTCAAGAAGCTTGGATATAATGTTGATATGGTTTTAGTTTACAGAGGAGAAATTTATCCTGAATTTTATCCTGAATTTAAATCTCCAATTCCATTTTGGCAATTTAACCATATGATGCTTAAGGTAAAAAGCAAAAATGGAGCTGTATATTGGCTAGACCCCACCAATTTTGTAAGCATGGCTGATGGAATATTTCCGGATATTGCTGATAGGATGGCTATAGTTATTTCTGAAAAAGAGGCTAAATATGAAAAAATACCTGCGATTGATGCAGCTAAATCAAAAAGTTTTATAACTAATGAGTATCTGATTGATAAAGACAATGTTAATGTTGTATTTGATGCAAATCTGAGCGGACAAATTGCTTATCACTTCAATGGTTTAGGGAAAGTGTATTCTAAGAGGCGCTTAGAAGACATATTTTTTATGATTGCTAATGGCTATAAAATTGTTAGCCCAAAAAACAGAGTAAGAGCAAAAATACCAAATTTAGAATCACGTATTGTTAATGATGTGAAATTCAGTGTTGAGTATAAAGCTAATGACTTATTGTTTCATACTAATTTAGGAAAAGGGCTGCAATTAAGATATCAATTTTTAGGATTTGTTAATGATACCATTGAGGATAATAAGATCGACTTTTATATTGGTATTCCTAGGACATATAATGTCAAGACTGTTGTGAAATCCAAGTGCATAAAGAACATGGAAGGTCTGAATTTTGACATGGATACCAAGTGGATAAAGCTAAATAGAACTGCGCAATGTATCAATAAAGACACAGTTATAACTGATAATGCGTTATTTAAAAAATCATTCATCAAAAATGAAGAAATTAAAACAGATGAATTTAAAAAGCTAAAAAAAGCCATTACTGATAATTACATTGGTATGGCCATCATAGTTGATTAAAATTACACAATAGAATTTTTATTCATCATTTAATTTTCTGTCATTTATTTTGCCGAAGTAGCACAGAGGTAGTGCAACTGATTCGTAATCAGTAGGTCGGGAGTTCAATTCTCCCCTTCGGCACCAAAGTTTGTAAAGTATCCATCTATAATTAGGCAAAAGGCGTTATTAAAACTAAAACTTTAGATATTTATATAAATTATTTTAATAAATATTGACAACGTTATTTGCAATAAAATAACGTTAGATATAATTAACAGTGCTTGAGGGTAAAAATGACTAATATGCCTAAATTTCCTATTGAGTTTATTAATAATGCACGAATTACTGACAATGACAGCACTTATATTGTAGCAAAGGCAACTAATGCTGATGATAAGCAGTGCTTAGTTAAAATTGAAAATGGAGTTGGGGTTTGTGAAGCTGTTACAGCGCAAACAGATTCTGCAAGTTATTCCTATAAATTATCAAATTTGCCAAAAAACTCTGATGGAAATCCTGAATTCAATCTGACTCAAATGCATTCAGGTAGAATATATGTGTCCATGAAATATCCTTTGAAATTGTATATTGACTCATCAAAGCCCGAAAATATAGCAATTATTGATCCAGATGGATTTAAAACAAGGGATTCAAACCACTATACTATTTATGATAAATTTGAATTTACATTTAATGATAAAGGTTTATGGATTAACCCAACTGCTGTTGATTTCTTCTCAATTCCTTTGCAAATATCGCTTCCCTAATCATACAGTAGGAGCAATCATAGTAAGAGCTTTAACTGCAGCATTTGATGCTGGTCTTTTACCAGCCGATAATGACATCACTTTAAATAAAGATTATTTTAAATCTAAACACGATGATTTTTATACGAACAATGCTCATCTAGATAATAAGGGAGGACCTTGGTTTGATCTATACTCAAAAGAAGTCCATAATTTTAAAGGTCAACCGATCTACACATTTGCATATGACGATGCACTTGGGCAAGATGGTACACTATACTCTCCTGATGCGGATAATATTGGTAAAGTTTCAGTCACAATAGGAGATATGACAGGTACCACAATACCAGATCCTTATACAGATGACACTAAATATATGCTCACGGTTAATTTAGGGCAAAATCAACTTAATGCTTTTTATGAGCTAAAATATGGTGAGCAATCAATTAAACCTGGAGCACCAACAATATTAAAAGATGTCACAAGTCCTTTTGTGGTTACGTTTAATGGAATAGAGGAAAGTATTTACATTAAATATCCAATGGTTGTACCCTATAATCCTATAGCTGAAGGAATAGTTATTGATGTAAATAAAGTGAATCCTTCTTCTGTCACAATTAATTTCCCCGGACCTCCAAAGGATGTAACTCCTGAGGAATTAACTCAAGATGCACCACAGCATGATGAGCTATAAATTTTAGTAGAGGAATAATATTTTTAATTAGGATGAGAGAGATTGATTTCTCATCCTAATATATTAAAGTTGCAAATTTAACGTAAATTTAACATAGCCCTAACCTAATTGTAACACTTCAGTGATATAATGACCTTATAAACAAAATAAATATGGAGGTCATTTTATGGCATTATGTTACTTTAATGGAAGTGTTATGAATATCGGAAAAATTGCCGACTTTGCTGCATGTGAACAATTTGAGTGTAAAGATTCTGAAATAACAGCAAAATTAATTAAACTACCCTCTCAAGATAAGGTGAATTTAGATAATTGCAAATTAACTGGCAATATTGAGTATGCTTCAGGAGAATACATAAAGGGAGTTTCAGTTGAAGGCTATAAAATTAAAGATTTTAATGAATCTTATATTGAATCAGAACATTTTGAAGCTTCAATAATATTAGGGCAATATCAAGATAAACTAAAGGAATTATCTAATGATTTTAAAGCAATGATGAATGATAGAAAATTTGGAGATTTTAAGTTAATTGATGAAATATACCTGAATATATTATCTAATAAACTTGATACAATAACGGAAGATTATGAACATCTTGATTTATAATTTTTAAATTGGAAATCTAAGTGCGTCGTTAAGTTTTTGATCAAAAGTTAAATTTATCTGGGAAGAAGCGTCTTAGATGGTAACCAGGCTCTATCCACCTGGAGTAAGAGTATACTTTATGCATGTGCTATCACTAACTTGACGGTGCCAAATTCTAATAATAAAATATTTCATTTAAATACAAGCCACAGCTAGGTGCGGTTTCACCGGCAAATCTGCGATCTTTTGCATCAATAATTTTTGACATCCTAGAAGGGCAAATTTCTTTTGTCCCAAAATCTTTTAGAGTTCCCACCATAATTCTTATTTGATTATATAGGAAAGATTTTGCATCAAATGCTATGGAGATGGTGTCATTATTCTTCTCAAATTTTATTGAATTTATCGTCTTTATAGGCGAATTAGATTGGCATCCTGCTGCTCTGAAGCTAGTAAAATCAAAAGTCCCAATTAAGTATTTTGATGCTTCTGTCATATTAGTAATATCAAGTGGAGTCATAATGTGCCAAGCACGGTATTTATGCAAAGTCAGGGGAGATCTTCTGTTTATAATTTTATACACATATTGTTTAGTTTTATTTGCAAACCTTGAATGAAAATCTAGATCAACTTTTTCAATGTTGATAATAGAAATTTTTTCTGATCTAAGGTAATAGTTTATGGCATTTTGTATTTCATAGATTTTATAATATTTTTCTAGTTGGAAGTGAGCAACTTGACCATATGCATGAACTCCAGCATCAGTTCTGCTGGCTCCATAGACATTAATATTTTCCTTAGTCAATTTAAAAATTGCATTTTCGATTTCCCCTTGAATAGTTTTTAAATCTTTTTGATTTTGCCAACCATGGTAATTCGTACCTTCGTACTCAATGATGATTTTATATTTCAACAATACCCTTTTCTTTTTATTGGTTAAATATTTTTATGTGCTATTTTTATTGAAAATTAGTACTTTGTAAATGCATAAAATATATGGATAGTGATAAAAGAAATTATAATATGAAAAATTCATATAAAAATATGCATTGGAAGTTACAGGAGCAAAATGAAAAAGATGTTCTATTGTTTATACAAAAATTTGGCATAAGTGATGTTGTCGCTAGGATATTACTAAATAGGAATATTAATGATATTGAGTCTGTACAAAATTTTTTACATCCTAAAATTAAAAATTTAATGCCAGATCCTTTTTTATTAAAAGATATGGATAAAGCGGCTAATAGAATTGCTAAAGCAATACAAGAAAAAAGGAAAATAGTGGTTTATGCAGATTATGATGTTGATGGTGCAACTTCTTCTGCTGTGCTTAAAAGATTTTTTGCTGTCCTTGGTCTTGGTGCGACTGTATATATACCATGTCGATTTAAAGAAGGATACGGACCAAATCAAGAAGCATTTAAACAGCTTATTGATGAGGGGAATGATTTAATCATTACGGTTGATTGTGGTACTGTAGCATTTGAGCCAATTAAATATGCTCAGGATAGAGGGGTGGATGTTATTGTTGTTGATCACCATTTAGCTCAAGACAAATTGCCAGAAGCGCATGCAGTTGTTAATCCTAATAGGCTAGATGAGAATTTCCCATTCAAAAATATTGCAGCTGTGGGTGTTGTTTTTTTTGTTATAACTGCAATTAGGAGTGTGCTGAGGCAAAAGGGGTATTTTCAAGAGGAAAATATAATAGAGCCTGATATAATGGAGTATCTAGATCTTGTTGCTCTTGGAACAGTGTGTGATGTTATGCCACTAATAGATATTAATAGAGCCTTTGTACAGCACGGTTTAAGATTAATAAATAAGAAAAAAAATTTAGGATTAAAGGTGTTGGCTGATTGTGCCAATATAAATAAAAAGTCTGAATCTTATCATTTAGGATATATATATGGACCGAGAATCAATGCTGGTGGGAGAGTTGGCAAAGGCTATTTAGGCGCTGTTTTATTATCAACTGATTCTTATCAAGAAGCCTATGATTCTGCAGTGAGCTTAGAAAAATATAATCAACAAAGAAAAAGTATTGAGAGTATAATTTTAGAAGAGGCGCTAGATAATATAAAGCAAAATAATTTGGAAGAAAATAGCGTTATATTGGTATATGGTGAGGATTGGCATTATGGTGTTTTAGGAATTTTAGCCAGTAAAATAAAAGAAAAGTACCAAAAACCAGCGATAATTATATCATTAAATGATGGAATTGGGAAAGGTTCAGCAAGGTCTATTAAAGGAATTGATATAGGTAAAAATATTACGATAGCAAAGGAAGAAGGAATTTTAATCGAAGGTGGTGGGCATGCAATGGCAGGAGGATTTAGTATTGAAGAGGAGAAAATTGAGAAATTCCGCGAATTTTTATTATCCAGAGTATTAAAAAAAGATAATCATGAAAAAATTTATAAACAAGCTAAAGTTTTAAAGATCGATGCTTTAATTTCTGTAGGTAGTGTAAATAGTGATTTATTTAATGATTTGAAAATAGCAGAGCCATTTGGTCAAGGAAATGAAAAGCCAAGATTTATGATTTCTGATGCGATAATATGTAAAGTTTGGACCATGGCTGTTAATCATATAACTCTTATTATCAAAGATGGTGTGCATGATAGTTCGTCAAAAAGTACCAGGTGCGTATTGTTTAATGCCATTGACAGTAAATATGGTAGAGGTTTGCTCAAGAGCACAGGTAAAAAAATTAATTTAGTTGGGTATTTACAACCTAATTTCTTTAATGAAGATAAAGTAGATATTGTAATAGAGGATTTTTCTTTCGATGAATAAAAATTTAGAAAACATTGTTGTATTTGGCGGAGGAGCATGGGGAACAGCTTTGGCAAAAACTATTTCTCAAAATGTTGAACAAGTGTTTATATATCTAAGAGACTCTGAGCTCGTCAAAGAAATTAATCAAAAGCATACCAGTTATGCAAAATTAGGTAATATCAGTTTACCAAAAAATATTATAGCTGTTGATCATTTAGAAAGCATTAAAAATATAAATACTGGTATTATTGCAATTCCTGTTAAATCTTTAGAACAGTTTTTTAAAAATATTAACACAGTAACTAAATTAGAAAATTTTGTAATTTGCTCCAAAGGCATTGAAAATAAAAATTTGAGGTTTCCATCACAAATATGTGAAGAATTTTTTCCAGATGCAAATATTGCTGTACTTTCTGGCCCTAATTTCGCTAAGGAAATAGCCTATCAAAAATTTGCCAAAACATTAATTGCTTCGAAAAATAAAAATTTATTGCAAAATTTGCAAGCAATGTTTAATACACCCAACTTTAAGACAGAAATTTCAACAGATGTGGTTGGGGTTGAAATATGCGGTGCAGTAAAAAATGTTATAGCAATCGCACTAGGGATAGCTAAAGGACTTGATCTAGGAGAAAATTTTGTTTCTGCTTTATTTGTATTTTCTCTTAATGAACTAGAGAGATTAGTTAAATCATTAGGAGGAAGTAAGTCAACAATTTACTCGTTGGCTGGTTTGGGTGACTTGTTGTTGACTTCCTATAGTTTGACGTCAAGAAATACAAATTTTGGATTTAATCTTGTGGCAAATAAACAGAAATTAAATTTAAATGAGATTGTTGTAGAGGGTTATTATACAGCAAAATCAATATATAATATTTCAAAATCATTGGGCATTGCAATGCCAATATGTCAATATGTATATGAGGTGTTGTATTCTGAAAGGGATATAAATGAAATTGTAAAGGTGATTTAATATATGAGTAATTTTATTTCAAATTTTCATAACTATTTATTAAATTAACAAAATCATTTTTAAACTCTGATTCCTGTATGTAATCAAAGTCTTCAATGCCCTTTTGTGTAAAATTACCTAGTATTTTATAGCATTCATGCCTTATTTGATACTTGTCAAAAAATTCCATTAATTGAGTGAAATGCTGATTAGTCTTGTTATCGTGTGTTAAAATATCTTTAATTTCCTTTAAATCTTTTGTACCAGCAAGGCTTAATATAAGAATAATTGGCAATGTTATTTTATTTTCAAAAAAATCACTCCCAGGATCTTTGCCCAATTCCTCTGATTTGCAAAAATAATCTCTAATATCATCGTCAATTTGAAATAATATGCCGAGGTTTAATCCAAAATTATTTAGTGCATTTTGCTGTTCATCACTGGCATTTGAAAGTATTGAAGAACAAAGACATGCAGCAGAAAAAAGATTAGCGGTTTTTGCTGTAATTAAGCTTATATACTCATCAAATGTAATATTTAAATTTCCAATAAGTTCTAATTGCCACACTTCTGCTTCAGCTATTTTTGCAGAAATGTTGGCTAATATTTCTAAAACTTTTAAATTTTCGGTTTTAATCATTTGCTTGAAAGATTGGCTAAATAAGAAATCACCAACTAAAATGCTTGATTTATTTCCCCAAATATAATTAGCGGTAGGGTTATTTCTTCTGGTATTGCTACTATCTACAACGTCATCGTGGAGCAATGTTGCTGTATGGATGAATTCTATTGAAGAGGCAAGGTTGATACATGCATTCAAAGTTTTTTCGTTTGGATTAAATAATCTGCAAGTAGCAATGGTTAGTAGTGGTCTAATTCTTTTTCCACCAGATGAGATGATGTGATAAGCAATTTGATTTAAGAGGTTTGTTTTTTTACTTTTTGAGCATTTAAGTAAAAAATTATCTAATTGATTGAATTCTGGCTCTAACTTATTGATGAGCTGTTGTATGATTAATTTATCCATATTTTGTAGTTAAATAAAAGCAAATCGCCACTATTATGAAGTATATATTCTAAAGTATTAATTGTTTAAATAAAGTATATAGTTTATTTTATTATACAAGCTTAATAAGTATGCTACTGTGCTATTTTATAAAAATAATTTATTTTAATGGGGATTTTAAAAAAAATTAGATCTTCTTTCAAGGGTGCATCTATCAGGATTGAAGAAAATGAGAAATTATATCTTATACTGTGCATTGTAATATTGTTGATTAATATTCCATTAACAATATTTGAGTTAAAAGAGGATGATTTTCTTATTAATTCTATTATTATCATAGATTCAGTGGGAATAGTATTAAGTGTGTTTTATCTGGTTTATAGATTAATTTTAAAAAGAACAAAATATCTTAAAGCTCTCAGAATCATTATTTTATTATTTTGCATAGCATTTTTCCCATGGTATTCGCTTTTTTTGAGTAATTTTGGTGACCAATGGATTATAAGATTAATTTTATCATTTGGTATGTTATACATTTATTCAAGCAACAGATTTGCTATTATACTTTCCGCAATTGCTGCGATCCTAGCGTATTTATTATATTCATTTGTATCCAATATTTATGGTTTTAATACCGAGAGTGTTATGCTTGAGTCTATTGAGTACTATGTAATTTTTAATAATGGTGTATTTAGCATTAGTTTGGTGTTGCTAGTTATTTATAAAATTACATTAAAATCAAATCAAATAGAAATTTCTAAAGCTTTTGCAAGCGCAATAGCTCACGAGGTTTTTAGCCCAATATCTATTGTAAAAGTAAAAGCAGAGCTGCTTTTAGAAAAGATATCTAGCAATGATAAATCTGATTTAGAGGGTAGAGTAAAGGAGTTAATAAAATTAATAAATTCTTGTATGAGGAGTGTTGAAATAATACTCACTGCATCAAAAAACGTAGATGCAGAGTATTCTGATATAAGGAAACATTCTGTGATTAAATGTGTGGAAATAGCACTTGAAGAATTTTATTTAAGCGATGAACAAAGACTAAGAATTCATATGGATAAAAGTAATGATTTTAAATTCAAGGGATCACGACATTTATTTAAGCACATAATATTTAACCTCATAAAAAATACATTTTCTCATGCTGGAAATGACGCAAATATATATATATGGGTTGAAAAAAATAAATTGCATTTTAAAGATGATGGCAATGGGATCAAAGAGGATGAATTGCCAAAAATTTTCAATGCAGATTTTTCTAAAGGGAGATTTGGCATTGGATTGTATTTTTGTAAAAAAGCTATGGAAAGAATGGGTGGTAAGATCGAATGTGTTTCTAAATTTGGTGGATATACTGAATTTATAATTAGTTTTTTTAAATATACTGATAATAATAACTGAATGAAAAAGAATGAAATTAGATCAAAATTATTAAATTTAGAAAAAAAACTTGATGCCAATGGGGGTCATAAAATAAAAAATAAAAAATTGAATATGCCAGTAATGATTATCACTGAATTATTTGCTGGCATTATAGTGGGTGCTACGATTGGGTATTTCATTGATAAATTTTTTAAAACGCTGCCTATATTTGTTATGTTATGTAGTATTTTTGGATTTTTTGCCTCTCTATTAAATATTTATAGAAATTTGTATACTAGAAAATAATGCGGATAATAAAATTGGATGTTATTGGTATAATTCAGGAGCGTACTATTGCTGAGGATGAAAATATGAAAAGAAGGTTTATACAGCATATTAGGCATCTTTATCAATATGCTATATTTAAAGATTTACTTGATTTAGTAGCAACAAAAGCGTCACAAAATAGTTTGGCATTTAATATTAAGGAAAAAAAACAATTTGATTTAGATGAGGGTAATTGCAAAACAATTAATGCACCATTTATAGATTCTGTATTAAATCATTTTAGAGGGAATAAACATTACGTAATAACTATAAAAAAGATAGAGTATAATGTTATAATTCATGAAATTGCACACATGGTTGAGCAAGAACTAAATTTAGATTTAAGCCATTTTATTAAATTTCTTCATTGTGATTTCCAAAATGATAACAATAACATCACTGTGAAAAATGCTATAAATGAAGTATTAATAAAACAGGTAGCGCGATATAGCATTAACCAACAAAATTCTGAATTATTTGCTAGATTTTTTCAATTATTTGCAGAAGCTAAAGAGATATCTGGTTATCAGAGCCGATATAAATACAATATAGAGGATATAAATAAGGCATTAATAAATTCTGCGAAATGGGTGGAACAGACCTTAGGTAAATTAATGCAAGATAAGTTGGATGTTAATATAGTAAATTTGACCAAAAGTTATGTAAAACAAATTCAAAATATCAACCATAACTGGGCAGAGCAAAAAGTACAAAAGCTACATAGTGATAATGGCAGTAAAAATGCAAAATGGACTAAAGCTATCAAATCAATAAAGGATATATGATTGGTGTTTAATTATAATATTTAACAGCATTTATAGATTGAGATATTCACCTATTGTCATAACGTTACCTCTAAATATTAATTCTTTTAATTGAGTGCGTCACACTACTAGCGTAAGGGAACAATAATATGAAATCCAAAGATTTCAATATTATATTGCTATTTTTGGATCTATTTTTATCAGGTAGATAGACATTAAAAGAAAAATTCAGTGCAAGATTTGTGTTTTTAGTATAGTGTGGGGTTGTTAAGTTCAAAATTTTAAGTTTATACGTAATTAAAACAGAAAACAGAGGTTCAATGAAGAAAAAGCTTAAGCTTTGGCAAAAAGTAATAATAGGAATGGTTCTAGGGATACTGTTTGGTATATTTGGAGGAGACTATGCTCAAGACTTAAAGCCATTTGGGGATGTATTTCTCAATATGATTAAGATGGTTGTTGTACCATTGATATTGTTCTCAATATTAAACGGGGTTACTAATGTCAGTGATGCAAGCACTTTCGGCAGATTAGGCACAAGAGCATTTTTAATGTACATTTTGACAACAGCATTTGCTGTTACAATTGGCTTAACTTTTGCCAATGTTTTTGAACCAGGTATAGGATTAACTATTGACCTAACTAATCCACATGAACATCAGGAAAATAACACTCTTAAAGATTTATTTATAAATATTATTCCTTCAAATCCCATTAAAGCTATGGCTGAGGGCAAAACTTTGCAAATTGTTGTTTTTGCTTTTTTTACTGGCTTTGCACTTATTTTAATTGGCGATAAAGGGAGAGAAGTTAAAAATTTTATATCTTCCTGCACGCATTTAGTATTCAAAATGATTCAATTAGTTATTCAGCTGACTCCATATGGAGTGTTTGCAATAATGTCTTGGGTGGTAGCTGATTATGGAATTGAAGTGATGCTTCATCTTGGGAAATTTATTCTGGTTGTCGTTGGTGCATTATTTGTTCAGTATATACTTTTTGGGGTCATGCTATTACTTTTTGCAAGAGTCAATCCTCTTCCTTTTTATAAAAAAATGTTCACTACTCAAGCTCTTGCATTGGCAACATCAAGTAGTAAAGCGACACTTCCAACAGCAATTTCTGAACTTAGAAATAAAGTTGGTGTATCAAAGGGATCAGCATCATTTATATTGCCTCTTGGAGCAGCAGTAAATATGGATGCAACAGCAATATACTTGGGTATATGTGCAGTCTTTTTTGCTCAAATATTTGGCATTACTCTTGATTTTAATCACTATATAATATTAATTCTTACTGCAACTATTGGCTCTATTGGGGCAGCTGGATTTCCTGGTGGTTCTATGGTTATGATGGGAATGGTATTGTCATCAGTTGGGTTGCCTCTTGAAGGAATTGGAGTGATTTTAGGTGTAGATAGAATTTTAGAAATGATTAGAACAATGATTAATATTACGGGAGATTGTACTGTGACGTTAATAGTTGATAAAATGGAAGGCACTTTCAATAAAAAAATATATTACTCTAAAGATTCAAAGTAGCCTTTAGCATGGATAAAGATATTTATTTCATGAATAAGGCTCTTGATATTGCAAAATCTGGAATTGGTAAAACTGGCTCAAACCCTTCTGTTGGATGTGTAATCGTTAAAGATGATGAAATTATTTCCAGTGCAAGGACTGAAAACGGTGGTAGACCTCATGCTGAAAGTTTAGCTATTAATAAAGTACAAACTAAAGATTTAACTGGAAGCAGCATTTATATTACATTAGAGCCATGTTGTATTAACAAAGAACATGAAATTTCATGTGTTGAAAAAATACTTCAGTCGAAATTTACTAGAGTTATAATTGGTGCAATTGATCCAAATCCTAAAATTAGTGGCAGAAGCTTGGAGATTTTAAAACGTAATAAAGTGGAAACTATCGATGGAGTTTTAAAAAAAGAATGTGAAGAAGTAATAGCGGGATTTAAAAAAAGAATGTTAAAAAACCAACCATATATTACTCTAAAGATTGCAACGAGTTTAGATGGTAAAATAGCCTTAGCAAATGGCAAAAGCAAGTGGATTACAAGTGAAAAACTGAGAAAATTATCACATCAATTAAGGGCAAAAAATGATGCAATATTAACAGGAATCGGAACTGTAGTTGCGGATGATCCATTGCTAACTTGTAGATCGCCCGATGAACAACACGATCCTATGAGAATTATATTAGATTCAGATTTAAGGATATCAAAAAATTCCCAAATAGTACAAACTGCAGATAAAATTCGGACTATAATTTTTACTACACAGAGGTCTAAAAAGCTGCATGATAATATTAAGATAATTACTGTCAAAAAAGCTGACTTTGGTCTTAATCTTAAAGATGTCTTAAAACATATTGCTAATTTAGGAATTAATAATCTACTTATAGAGGGCGGTCAAAAGATAAATACATCATTTATAAAAGAAAATTTGGTAGATAAAATAATACTTTTTCAATCAAAGAAAATTATTGGAGGTGATGGTTTAAATGCAATAGGCAATTTAGATCTCAAAAACTTAAACCAGTGCTTTGAATTTAGAACAGAAGTTATAAGTGAAAATTAATAACATAACCGTATCAACAGCACTAAATAATGCTGAAAAAATACTGCAAGAAACTAGTGTTGCAACCTATAAATTGGATGCAAAAATTTTATTATCACATACCCTAAATTTAACTAACTCAGAGAACCTAATACTTAAATTAAACGAAAAGATTTCATCAGATGATTACTTGAAATATATCCATCTGATTGAACGAAGATTAAAATTTGAACCTATAGCGTACATTATTGGTAGTAAAGATTTTTGGAAACAAAAGTATACCATTAATAATAATGTGCTGATACCTAGGCCTGAAACAGAATTAATCATCGAGTTACTTCTAAAAAAATTAAAAGATAAAATTGATAGCAAATTACATGTTTTGGATTTAGGAACGGGCAGTGGGTGTATTATATTATCTTTGCTTTCTGAATTAAAATTTTCCACTGGCATAGGGATTGATATCTCTGAAAAAGCCTTAAATATTGCAAAATTAAACGCCAAAAAATTTAATCTAAATGAGAGAGTAAATTTTAAGATAAGTAATTGGTTTGATAATTTGGAAAATACTGATAAATTTGACATCATTATTTCAAACCCCCCATATATCCCAATTGATGAGTGGAAGAATTTAGATCCCAATGTGCTGAATTTTGAGCCTAAAGGCGCATTGACGGACAATCACGATGGATTAGAAAATTATAGAATTATTGCAAATAGTACGAAAAAATTTCTTAAAAAAGATGGTCTTATAGTGTTAGAGATGGGATTTGGACAAAGTAAAGAAATAAAAGAGATGTTTTGTGCGAAAGGATATGAAATTGAAATTTTTAAGGATTTGCAAAGTATTGATCGTATTGCTATAATTAAGGATAATTTATAATATGAGTTTTAAATTTGAAATTAAAAGAATTAAAATACCACATAAGATCCTTCTTATTGATAGATATAATGAAAGGCATGTTTTTAACTTTGATCTATCTATTTAAAAGAAAAGTTACAATTAATTACCCATTTGAAAAAGGATATCTAAGCTCAAGATTTAGAGGCGAACATGCCTTAAGACGGTATTCTAATGGAGAAGAAAGATGTATAGCATGCAAATTATGTGAGGCTATTTGTCCTGCGCAGGCAATAACAATAGAGGCAGAAGCTAGATCGGATGAAAGCAGAAGGACCACAAAATATGATATTGATATGACAAAATGTATTTATTGTGGGCTATGCCAGGAGGCGTGTCCAGTAGATGCAATTGTAGAAGGGCCGAATTTTGAATACGCTACCGAAACTCATGCTGAATTGTTATACGATAAAAATAAATTAATTGATAATGGTGATAAATGGGAAGGAGCTATATCTAAGAATCTTTTTAACAATAAAGATTTTTCTTGATAAAGGGCTCAATCGAAAATTAAAGAATTATAGTTATTTAAAAACATTCATACCAAATATTACCCCTAAGTAAAATCTGAAAGGATAATCTCAATATTAATTTTGATTATTCTTGTAGTTCTAATCACTATTTTACTAGCATTTAGAGTTAATTTATTATATAAGTGGGTTCAGTAAATAAATTAAGTTATACGAAATTATGGCTGTACCAAAACAAAAAACGTCCAGATCGAAAAGAAATAGCAGGAGAGCGCACGATAAAATAAGTAAAGTTTCTATTTCTTATGACTCAGTTACTGGCGAACCAAAATTACCTCATCATTTATCTTTAAAAGATGGCTACTACAATGGGAAACAAATGGTGAAGCCTAAGTTAAAAGAAAAAGATGAAACAGATAAGACTAATGCAGAGAGTAGTGCCCCTAAAGTAGTTAAGGAAAAACAAATTAAAGCTGATAGTAAATCAGAATCTGCTTCTGTAACAAAAGATAAGTAACAACATAGAGCATGTCTAATAAGACTATTATTAGTATTGACGCCATGGGTGGATCTAATTCACCTGATGCTATTATAGAGGCTATAGATAGATTTTTTAAATCTCATGATGATGTAATTTTTTTATTACATGGCAAAAAATCTGTTATTATGCCAAAAATAATTAATTATAATTTTCCAGAAAGTAAATATAAATTAATTGATAGCGAAAGTGCTGTTTCTGATGAAGACAAACCTACTACTGCATGGAGAAATGGTAAAAACTCTAGCATGAGAAAAGCTGTTGAGGCAGTTAAAAATGGAGATGCTCATGCAGCTGTTTCGTGTGGAAATACAGGTGCCCTAATGCTTACATCAAAAATGGTTCTTGGCACTCTAGAGCATGTAAATAGACCAGCTATTACGGCGCTATTTCCAAGCATAAACAACAATGGTACTGTGCTACTTGATATGGGGGCCAACTTAGAGTGTAATGAATCACATTTATTTCGTTTTGCATTAATGGGCAGTTGCTTTGCCAAAATTATGTTAAAAATAGAAAATCCTAAAATAGGTATATTAAACGTTGGATCAGAAGCTGCAAAGGGGAGAGAGTTAGAGCTTAAAACTTATAAAATTTTAGAAAAATCTGGTTTAAATTTTTATGGATTTATAGAAGGGCATGACGTAGTAAAAGGCAATGTTGATGTGCTGGTTACTGATGGATTTTCAGGTAACATATTTCTTAAAGCTTCAGAAGGCGCAGCTAATGTATGCATAAATTTAATACAGTCAGCTATAATGAATGGAGGATTTATAGCTAAAATTGCGGGTTTATTTTTGAAGCCTAAAATAAAAGAATCTCTCAAAATTATTGATCCCAACAAAAATAATGGTGCTATGTTCGTTGGATTAAAAGGAATAGTAATAAAGAGTCATGGAGCTGCAAGTGTGGATGGCATTTATAATGCAATTAATACCGCCTATACACTAATCAAACACAATATAAATAATAGAATATCTGAGGAACTTGAATTATTTGAAGAGAAAGGTACTAGTTTAAACTTTGTTGATAAACTAAAGCAAACCTCCGCAAAAATCTTAGGAATTAAAAACACATGATTTCATCAAAAATAGTTGGTGTTGGTAGTTATTTACCAGAAAAAATTTTGACTAATAATGATCTGGAACAAGTACTGGATACTTCAGATGAATGGATACAAGCTAGGACTGGCATCAAAAAAAGGCATATAGCAGATAAAAATCAAAAAACTTCTGATTTAGCTACAATTGCAGTAGAGAATGCATTAAAAAATGCAAATCTCAATTCAAATGACTTAGATGCTTTAATAGTAGCAACAACTACGCCAGATTTAATTTTTCCAGCCACAGCTGTAAGGGTTCAAAATAATATAGGGATGAACAGTGGTTTTGCTTTTGATATACAAGCTGTGTGCTCAGGCTTTTTATATGCTCTTCAACTTGGTGATTCGCTTATTAAATCTAATAAGGCAAAAAGAGTCGCTATCATTGGTGCAGAAACAATGTCAAGAATCATAGATTGGACTGACAGATCAACCTGCGTGTTATTTGGTGATGGAGCTGGATCAGTTATTCTTGAAAAAACCGAGAGCAATGAGCATCAAGGTATTGTTGATATTGAATTGTTTTCAGATGGCAGTCTTCAAGATATATTGGCTGTGAATGGAGGTGTTTCTGACGGCAATTTAGATAAAAAAATTGAGATGAACGGTAGAGAGGTTTTTAGATATGCTGTTACCAAAATGCCAGAATCAATTAAATCTATTGTGAATAAAAATGAGGTAACTCTAGAAAATTTAGATTGGGTATTGCTACATCAAGCAAATGAAAGAATAACAAAAGCAGTTGTAGATAAGCTTGGCATTAATATAGAAAAAGCAGTCTCTACAGTCTCACATCACGCTAATACTTCAGCTGCATCAATACCACTCGCTCTTGAGCACTATATATCGAATGGAAAAGTTAAAACAGGAGATTTAATAGCCCTTGCAGCAGTTGGTGGCGGTTTAACTTGGGGCTCTGCTTTACTAAAAATTTAATCCACTCTCAGCGGCAAATAGGATCTGAGGATAAGGTTATGCCTTAATAATTGGCAAGGAGAATATGAGGGTAAAATTGAAGATCCTACTATTACCATTTAATTCAAATTGGCGCTTAGCACAGATATTATAACATCAAAAAACTATATATCTGCTGCATCATTGCCATCAGCATCCATTGATAATTCGTTAGTAATTTTATGATCTTCATCATGTGAATCCTCATTATCCCCTCTCTCGCTATTTCTATCGCGTCATGAATCATCTCCACACCATAATCAACGCCTTTTTCTTGTAGCAGTTTAACAATATTACTATAGTTCTGTATTGATGCTATAAATAAAGGTATTCGTCCATCATTAGTTTGAGTGTTAACATCAGCACCTTTTTCTAGTAGTAGTTTAACAATATCGCTATAGTTCTGTGCTGATGCTATGAATAAAGGTGTATCCAGAACTAATTTGAGTGTTAACATCAGCACCCTTTTCTAGTAATAGTTTAACAATATCGCTATAGCCCTGTGATGATGCCATGAAAAGGTGTGTCTCCATCCTTATTTTGAATATTAACGTCAACTCCATCGTTTATTAATATTTCTGCCATATCTACATTTTTATGTTGAGCAGCAACGAACAGAGCTTTATTACGTTGATTTATTATATCACGTTGTGTATTAATATCAGTAGTTGGATTTGATTCATTAGCTTTTGCTGATTTTTTTATTGCTTCTGAACTCGTCTTATTACCCAATATATAAGCATTCCAATTTGTGATATATTTCCCAGTTTGGCTAAAAACACTATATGCATTATGGTATATGCTATGACTAAGGGCAGGGAGGGACAATATGTTGATGGCCATAGTTAACTTTGCTACTTTTGAGACAACAGCTACTTCGCCAACAGCTATGGATACATCTTTAATAGCATGAGCATAATTCATCCCTTCATCTTCGTCCCAATTTTTAGCAATGACTTTAGCAATGTTGTTAGCAATAAGATAGTTTGAATGTAGGGCCCTATTATATATTAAAAATAAATTAATAGATTCTATACTTAGCATCAGTGTATTTTTTCCTAATATATTATCTTTATTAAAAGACAGTACTTTATCAGTAATTTTTAAACCACTGTCTATCAAGTATAAATAATTCATATATGTTGCAACTCTTTCTGATAATGTATTAATACTTGAATTGGAATGTATTTCTCCCTTTTCTATAGATTTAGCAAGTTCAAAAAATTCCGCAAACTGTTTGTCCGCATCAGGGTTTGTATTTTTATCAGGATGTAGCTTCAGAGCCAACTGCTTATAAGCAGTTCTAATAGCTTCAATATTTTTATATGAGATGTTATTAATATCAATGTCATTATCTTGAGCTAGTTTTTTAAATTTCGATAAATTATCCTGTACAAAAATGTTTATTATCCAAGATTCTAGGTTAATCAGCCAGGTTTCTAAATAATTAAGCTCATTGAACAAATATCCATCAGTCTTCAAATTAAAGTTGGTTTCTTTAAATTTTAATAAAAATTCACCCTCTGGAATAACATTTAATATCTTATATTTGTTTTGAAAAACATGCATTTCTTTGCCGTTATCAATGAGAGTTAAGTTAGCAAAAGGGGGGAGTAAAGTATCGTGCATTTTGTATTTATTGCTTGGGTCAATAATAATGTTTATTAATTTATTTGTGGCACTTTCTGACATATTTGATTTGCTAAATTTTTCTAAAGCCTTTTTTAAAATTTCATTATAACTATTAGTTAAATTCGTCAGTTTAATTTCTTCAATTTCTGTTTTATGATTATTTTCAACTTGCTCACAAAGTTTATTATAAATTTCATTATCAGTAGCATTTCTATTCACCCAAGCCTCAAATTCTGAAATATCATTTGGATTACTTTTGAAATACTGTAAAACAGCTTCTTCTATTTTTTGATGTAGTATTTCGTTATTTGAATATTTTGTAGCATGTCTTTCTAGCTCGTCTATTAAAAATTCTAACGTTAATTTTTTAACATCACTCCTTATTCCACTCAAATCTGTATTATGTCTCAATTGAGTTTTTACATTGTTTCCATTTATAGAGTGCAAAAATACCATTTCCACACCTTCTGTGCTCTTTGATATCGCAACATTATATGCATTTCTTATGTAATTATAATTTTCATCACTCTGGTCTAATTTAGGAAAATCAAAAACTATTACTCGTTTAAATTCCAACCCTTTTACTTTCTTTACTGTTAATATCAATGCATTTTCACTAAAAGTGTCTATGGCTGCATCTTTTTGAGTTTTATCATATATAATTACTAAGAACTCCAGAGGATTGAGGATTATATCTTTTTGTGTTTCTTTTTTGAATTCATCATTAATGGATGTTGTCCATTTAACATACCCATCATCTTCTTTATTTCCCAGAAGAGCTTCAGTGGTTTTATTGAAAAGTTTTGTAATAAGATTTTGCACTTGCGGAGGATTTCTGTATGTATGCTGCATCTCCTTTTCATCATGTATCACAATTTGCTCATTATTATTTAAAGTTTTTAGGAGTTGTTTTATATTAAAATTAATGCCGCTCAGCAATTGATTTTGATCATAAAAAATTACTACTTTTCCATTGATTTTTGCTAGTTTAATCAGAGTAAGTAACTCATATGGGGTTAAGTCTTGTCCTTCATCAATGAGGATCAGGTTATATTTCTTATTACTTGCAATTTTTGAAATACTAGGGAAATTATCATTTGGGGGAGTTTTAGAATGGTTATAAAATTCTTCTAAGCTATATTTTTTGCGATCCTCTAAATATTTCCTGCCAGGGAACTCACCTACAATTTTGCGGTATTCAATAGCGCTATTTAACTCATTTTCAGACAGTATATTATTAACATCTTTATATTGGTCAAATAATACGCTGTTCCTTTTTAAATATAGTGATATAATTGAATTTACATCTTTGCATCAAAATTTTCTGGTAAAGAATCCTTTACTTCTTGTAATAATTTTGGTGACTTTGTTACATAGAGGACGCCTTTACCTTTATATGACTTCTCCTCTAATCCTTCTAAAGCTAAATATTGTGCTATAAGTATCTTTCCTGCTCCAGCTATGCCTGATACTAAATCGACATTAAGGTTGTATTGGATTTTGTTATATCGTTTATTATGTTTGTTTGCCGCTCATCAAATCTTATATATTTTCCATTTTTTGATAAAAATAACTTTTCTGGTTCTTCATCAAGTAATATGTTGCAATCTTTTTGATGAATTTGTTTATCTGTAATATTATATTTATGATTCTTATCATGTTTAAATATTGTCAAATTTTTTTCACTATCTAGCTTTGCTAGGAGTCTTTCTTTATAGTTCAATTTAATTGAATACAAACTATCATCTCTTCTTAGCTTTTCAGTTTTAAGAGTGCTGCTTTTATATAGTTCTATAATTTTATTCTTGAGCTCAATTCCTATTTTACACTCATTGTGCAATAAAATCTTTTTAAAAAATTTACCCTTAATCCATTTACCTGTCATAAATTATATTCATATTAAATTACATTTTCCTGCATTATACATGTGTAATGTTACAATTAGGTTAAAGTTATAAAAATATAATTTTAAGGTGGTATTTAACTAATTTAAATGTGCTGACCAAGAAGGTTGAGATCCATTAGTTGGAGAATAAAATAACCTCTCGTTATTTCCATCAATATCGATAGCATAAAGTTTGTTTTCCCCAGTCCTTTTTTGCCTACTAAAAATAATTGTTCTGCTATTAGGAGCCCAGGAAGGCCCTTCTTCTAGCCAACTACTAGTTAATAATCTTTCATCACTACCATCAGGTTTCATAATGCCTATATAAAAATTACCTGATAATATCTTAGTAAATGCTATCCACTTACCATCAGGAGACCATGTTGGAGTTCGGTAACTTCCTTCTCCTTTGCTTACTCTGTTTATATTTGAGCCATTTCTATCCATTGTATAAATTTGACTCCTAGCTCCGGCTCTGTCAGAATTAAATAAAATACTGTTGCCATCTGGTGAATAAGATGGTGATGTATCAATACCCCCCGAAGAACTGGTTAATTCTTTCTTTATTCTTGAATTTAAATCAATTTCATAAATATTGGTTGTGCCCCTTTTTGCAAGCGACATAATTATATGATTATTATCAGGAGCAAAATATGGAGCAAAAGTCATTCCTGACATATCTCCGACTAAATCTTGTTCTCCCGTTTCTAAATCTAATACATATACTTTTGGTGGTTGCTTTCTATTTTTATAACTCATAAAAGTTATTCTTTGAGATTTTGGATCAAATCTTGGGGATAATGTTAACTCATTTCCACTAGTTAAAAATTTAAAATTTGCTCCATCTTGATCCATTATAGCTAGTCTTTTTATCCTATTATTCTCATCCCCTTTTTCAGAAATAAATATGATGCGTGAATCAAAATATCCTTCAACACCAAGAAACTTTTTATAAATACTATTGGCTATTTTATGTGCGATCCTCCTCCATCCGTCTGTAACAATTTTATATTCACCATTTTCCACTTCTTTTTCTTTAAATGTATCGTATAGTTTATAACTAACATTAACAAAATTATTTTCTCTATCTAAATTAACCTTTGTGACCAATAACATATTTGCATTAATTGTACGCCAATTAGTAAAAACAGGAGTTTTAATAAATGCTGGTAGCTCCAAGAATGCCTCATTGTCTATAACCCTGAATAAGCCAGAATTTTCTAAATCATTCACCAAAACTTCCCTGATTTTAGCACCAAATTCTATAGAATCTAGGTTGTCACCATTGAATTCAGAGATTGCAACGGGCAATGCTTCTGATATCCCATCGTTGATACTGATTTCAATCTTTGAATGCGAAAAAGTGATATTAGCTAGATAAATTATAACAAAGGCAAAAAGATAGTTGCAAATTATAATTGCTTTATAATTAATCTTCGTCTTCACCTTCATCTTCAACAGATATTTTAGAAATAGACACAACCTTTTCATTTTTGTTTAAATCTATTATCTTGACTCCTTTTGCATTTCTACTAGTTACTCTTATTTTGTTAACTTCAGTTCTAATAATTGTGCCCAAGTTTGTCATTAACATTATTTGATCATCTTCCTTAACTGGAAATGATGAAATAACCAAGCCATTTCTGGTTCCAGTATCAATATTCAGAACACCCTGGCTATTACGATTTGTTACTCTGTATTCATATGCTGATGTTCTTTTACCGTAACCATTTTCTGTGATAGTCAGAATAAATTGCTCATCTTGAGCAATTTTATTAACATCCATCCCACCAATGTCTAGTTGTTTTTGAGATTTTCCTGACAATTCTAAAGCTAATTTCAACCTTGTTTTAAGGGGAATCTTTAAATATTCATCTCTTTTTAGAATATCTAGTTCGCCAGAATTTAATATAGACATTGAAACAACAGTATCTTTCCCGCCAGATAATTTAGCTGCTTTGACACCATCTGATGATCTGCTTTTAAATACTCTCAGTGCTTCAATAGGGAACCTAACAGCTTTTCCTTTACTAGTAGCTAATAAAATATGGGAATCATTTTCACATACTGATACTCCAACTAACTTATCTCCTTCACTTAACTTAATCGCTATTTTTCCATTTGCCTGAATATTTGTAAAGTCACTCAGACTATTCCTTCTAGCATTGCCTTTGTGTGTTGAAAATACCATGTTCAATTTATCTAGTTCATCAATATTTTCAGGCATTGGCATAATGCTAGCAATGCTGTCATTTTGCTCTATAGGTAATAAGTTTACTAGTGCTCTACCTTTAGATTGTGGGCTGGCAATTGGCAATTTATAAACTTTTAATTTATAAACTTTTCCAAGTGATGAGAAAAACAATAAAGGAGCATGTGTGTTTGTTACAAGCAATTCCGTAATGATATCTTCCTCATACATTGTCATCGCAGATCTGCCTTTGCCACCACGCTTTTGTGCTCTATATACATTTAATGGAACTCTTTTGATAAACCCTGTTTTAGTTAGGGTTACTACCATGTCTTCTTTTTGAATTAAATCTTCATCGGAAACATCTATTCCTTCATTTTTAATTGCAGTTTTTCTTGGTGTCGCAATTTCAGATTTAACAGTTAGTAACTCTTCTTTAATTAGATTCATTAATTTCTCATCTGAAAACAACAATTCTAAATATTCTTGAATTGTCTTTGCTAGTTCTGCTAACTCATTGTCAATCTTACCTTTTTCTAGCGCTGTTAAGCGTTGCAACTTCATTTCTAATATTGCTTTAGCTTGCTCTTCAGTTAAAAAACACTTGCCGTCTCTAATCTCATTTCTATGATCAGCAACTAAGTTAAGCAAAGGTACTATCTGCTCAGATTTCCACTCACGCTTCATTAAGCCGGTTTTAGCAGCCTGTGTGTCGGCAGAAGACTTGATAAGTGCAATTATTTCATCAATATTGGCAACAGCGATAGCAAGGCCAATTAATAGATGTGCTCTTGTTCTTGCTTTATTAAGTAGGTAGGAAGTTCTCCTCTTAATTACTTCTCTTCTAAAATCTATAAATGCATTTAAGACAGCTCTGACCCCCATAACTTCTGGTTTGCCATCATTAAGTGCAAGCATATTTACACTGAAGCTATTTTGTAACTGGGTATTTTGATATAACTGATTCAATATCACATCCGGGTGAGCTTCACGCTTAAGTTCAATAACAACCCTAATCCCCAATTTATTAGTTTCATCTCTTATTTCAGATATGCCTTCAATTACCTTTTCTCTTGTAAGATGCTCAATTGACTTGAGCATTTCTGATTTATTTACTTGATACGGTATCTCAGATATTATTATTGATTCTCTTCCATTCTTTTCCTCTATGGAGGATTTACCCCTAACTATTACGCTACCCCTACCTTTTAGAATAGCAATCTTTGCATTGTCACCATTGATAATTTCTCCACCTGTTGGAAAGTCTGGAGCTGGTACTAATTCAAATAATTCTAGATCTGAAATTTCAGGATTATCCATTATTGCACAACATGCATCAATAACTTCACCTAAATTGTGGGTTGGTATATTGGTTGCCATTCCAACAGCAATGCCACTTGCACCATTGACTAATAAATTTGGAAATCTTGAAGGTAGTACTTTTGGCTCTCTTTCAGAACCATCATAGTTATCTTGAAAATCAACTGTATTTTTATCAATATCCTGCAGAATAAAGCTTGCAGACTTCGCAAGCCTAGTTTCAGTGTATCTCATCTGAGCAGGAGAATCTCCATCAATGGATCCAAAGTTTCCTTGACCATCTATTAATGGTAATCTTAATGAAAAATCTTGCGCCATTCTCACTAGAGCAGAATAAATCGCACTATCACCATGAGGATGATATTTACCCATCACTTCACCAATCACTCTTGCAGATTTTCTATATGGCTTGTCATGAAGATTTCCAGTGTCATTCATAGCAAAAAGTATTCTTCTATGAACTGGTTTTAAACCATCCCTACAGTCAGGCAATGCACGACTTACAATTACACTCATAGCGTAATCTAAATACGCATTCTGCATCTCATTCTCAATTGATACAGAAACTGTGTTACCTAATTTTGAAATATCTTGTTCCAAATCTACAATTTAATAAAATGATAATAAAAAATTTAAAAAAGGCGCACTTGCTAAAAAGTCGGCAATGCACCAGGGATTGCATTTATAGTAATCCCTTAGAATCGCTTAATCTCTTCTCACACCAAAAATTCTTAACAAGAAGATAAACAAATTTATAAAATCCATATATAAATTTAAAGCACCGTATATCGATGTTTTTTGAGCCATTTCATTAGATCCTGTCGCTCCCATTTGGTAATACACTGATTTTAACATTTGTACGTCATAGGCTGTTAAAAGTGTAAACACAATAACACCAATATATGACAACACATTACCTAATGCTGAGCTTTGAAAAAACATATTTGCAAGGCTTGCAATAAAAATGCCTATTACTCCCATCATTAAAAAAGATCCCATTCCAGATAAATCTCTTTTTGTTGTATGACCATATATTGCCATTGATCCAAATAGTGAGGCTGTGATAAAGAAAACCTTCGCAATGCTTTCGCTGGTATAAACATAGAATATGGAAGATAAAGAAAGGCCCATCAGAGCTGCAAAAGTCCACAGTGCCATTCTAGCGCCAGATACGGACATAGACATAATCTTAGCACTCAGGAAAAATACCATACCTAAAGGAGCTAGCATCACCACCCATTGCAATGGAGTAGAAAATATAGTATTCATCAACGCTGGCGAAGACGCAGTAAACATTGCAACTAGTGCAGTAATCACAAGGGCTATGCCCATGTTTTGAAAAACAGATAGCATGTATGTTCTTAGACCCTCATTATAGCCTGGTCTTTGAACATTAGTTTGCGCATAATTTGTATAGTCCATCATAGTATTTATGAAATAATTTAAACCTAGACATAATATATATTATTACTTGGTAATTTTCAATGAGTAATAAGGATATAACGTATAAATTTTTACAATCAAACGTTCTGATCTGTATTTTAATAATAATTGACGTAGAATTAAGAGCATATAAATGGTTGTAATGGAATTATGTAATAAAGTTAATCTCCTGAGATATATAAGATTTGAGTATATAATTGTACGTCGAAATGGTATATAGTCTAGCTCTTGATTATGGTTATTTTTTAAGGGCACTTAAGTGAATACGGTTAAATATGATGTGATTATTGTTGGTGCTGGGGCTGCAGGGCTTATGGCCGCATTAACCGCAGGAAAGCGTGGTAGAAAAGTTTTGCTTATTGAGCATACTAATAAAATTGGCGAAAAAATTAGAATTTCCGGTGGTGGTAGGTGTAATTTCACCAACTTACGTACCAGTCCTAAAAACTATCTCTCAAAAAATCCACACTTTATGATTTCTGCATTGGCTAGATATACCCAATATAATTTTATAAGGTTAGTAGAAAGTTATAACATTTCTTATCACGAAAAAACTCTAGGACAGCTGTTTTGTGATGGTTCAGCTATGCAAATTATCAACATGCTAGTTACAGAATGTAAGATGTATAATGTCACTTTATTGCTTGATTGTTCAATATCACTAGTCACTAAAAATGATGAGTTCTACCTAGAAACCAGCCAGGGTATTTTTCAATCTCAATCGTTAATCATTGCTAGTGGTGGTCTTTCTATACCAAAACTTGGCTCATCTGATTTTGGTTATCAAATTGCTAAACAATTTGACCTGAAAATAGTCACTCCACGTCCTGCTTTGGTACCATTAACTTTTGCCGCACCAGATTTAGAATCCTTCAAAAATTTAAGTGGGATTTCGATTCATTCTGTAGTTTCTAATAAAAATACTCAGTTTAGAGAGAATATTCTATTTACCCATAGAGGATTAAGTGGACCAGCAATTTTGCAGATTTCATCTTATTTGGAACAACCAAAACAAGCAGAAATAGTTATTAACTTATTACCAGAAATAGATATGAAAGAATTGTTTCTATGTAATAAAAATAATAAGAGTTTGCTCAGTAGTTTTTTGAAAGAATATCTGCCTAAAAGATTGGTGGATACCTTGTCCTTAACTTATGGATTTGATAAAAAAATAGTTGATTGCAAATCAGTTGAACTTGAAAAGATTGCCTACTCACTCCATAATTTTGTGGTTAAAATAGATGGTACAGAAGGATATAAGAAAGCAGAAGTAACCGTAGGTGGAATTGATACCAACGAATTATCATCTAAAACTATGGCAGCAAATAAAGTACCTGGCTTATTTTTTATTGGCGAAGTGGTGGATGTTACCGGTTGGCTAGGAGGTTATAATTTTCAATGGGCCTGGTCTTCAGGCTATGTTGCTGGATTTAATGCTTAGAATATGTGCACTTTACAGAGCATAAAGGTGAAAATATTTCTTACTAAGAAAAATGATATGTTATGAAAAAAATTTTAAATATTTATGTGAGTATTGTAATTTATAGAGCAATTGACTCAATTAGGATATTAAAGAAAAATAGAAGTTTAGCTATTTGATATGTCAGATAATATTCTTTTTTATGAAGATAAATATGCTAGCTGGGTTCTAAATCCTAAACAAAATGCTATTCGGCAAATACTTGAAGCAGAAGAAGGTCATATCAAGATATCATTTGCGCTGGGATTGCCATCTTCTAAGTTGTTTCCTATATCTGCTTTAGAGAAATCAATGATAAATTGTCTGCACGAAGATAGTAGTAATTTTCAATATGCACCTCCACCTAAAGAGCTTAAAAAACAAATTGTTTCAATAATGAAAGAAAGAAGTGTGTCCTGTAGAGAGGAACAAGTTTTTTTAACAACAGGCGGCCAGGAAGGGATTAGTTTATTAGCAAAACTGCTCTTAAATCAAAATGATCAGATTATAGTTGAAAAATTAATTTATCCAGGTTTTATGCTAGCAATTAAGCCATTTGAATTGGATGTCATTACTGTTAATACAAGAGATTCTGGAATTGATATCAATGAGTTGGAGCGACATCTTAAAGCGGGGATTAGGCCAAAATTCATATATATAATTGCCGATGGTCATAATCCACTTGCGATAAATATGCCATTTACTGCCCGATTAAAATTGGTTGCATTGGCCAAAAAATATAAAATTCCAATTATAGAAGATGATCCATACGGATTTTTATATTATGAAAAACCAACACTTCCTTTAAGGTCAATCAATTCTGATTGGGTATTTTATATTAGCACATTTTCCAAAATCTTAATGCCTTCACTTAAAGTAGGATGGATGATTGTGCCTGAGAGTTTAATAGATAAATTGAACATAATAAAAGAAGCCACAGACTTAAATACAGCAACTTTATCACAAAAAATTATTGCAGACTTTTTAGCTCAAAATCAGCTTAATGATCATCTAGACAAATTGCGAATAAAATATAAAACTCAAAGAGATGTGATGATTGTAGCACTAAGAAAATATTTCCCACAAAATGCACAATATAAAGTGCCAAATAATGGTATGTTTATCTGGGTGAAGCTGGAGAAGGACATCGATACTTGTCAACTTCTTAATATTTCATTAAAGAAATATGGTATAGCTTTTATGCCAGGAGAAGTGTTTTATAGTGACGAAAAATTGAAAGCTAAAAATGCCATGCGTTTAAATTTCACCTATTGTAACTCAGAACAAATTATAGAGGGTATTCAAAAATTAGGAAAATTAATTGAAGATTTAAGACAAGCTTTATAAATACCATCCAGTCTGTATTTTAGAATTTTCTATCTACCCCTGCCTTTGTCTTTCCCTTGAGAGATATCTTGAGCTTTTATTAAATTTGTCCAAAAACCCTCACCCTTGTTTTCGCTTGTTGCTAACCTTGCAAATATAAATCCTAATTTCTGAGACATTACAAATTTGGACCAAAAACCTTTTGGCTCAGCAATGCCAACTATTTTTCCTTCTTCTTTGCCATGTTCCCTATCATGAATTTTTTCAACTTTATCCAACTCTTGTTCTTTATCTAAATTGAGATCCTCTTTTTCTAAAAATAAAAAATCATTTTTTGGCTTAACATTATTTTGAGTTTTCCTATAGGGTGAATTTTCTTGTATACTCTTTAAACGATTGTTAAATTTTTTTTTATTTGTTTTTTTTATAAATATAAATAGTATAAGCGCCATAAAAGGTATAAAGCTCAACATAAATAAAATTGATACGACAGCAAGCATAATTTATTTAAATAAAATGAAACACAAGGATAGTCCGCCCATATTGATTGAGATTTACAGAAAAAGCATTCATTTGATCGGCTTAATATTTCCAATAATCTATCATTATTATGATAAAGAAACAATGATAATCATTATTTCATTGCTTTTAATTATTTCTTTTGCCGTAGATAAATTTAGAATCAAATTCAATCTATTGGAGCACAGGTTTATTAAAAAAATGGGGCTTGCTCAAATATACAGAGCGCATGAAAAAGATAATTATTCAGCTCTAACCTTTGCTTTCATTGGCATGCTTATATGTTTGTTTATATCATCAAAGCCAGTCTTTAATCTTGCAGTATCCACCTTAATATTATCAGATAGCATGGCTGCTATAATTGGCACATTATTTGGAAAAACAAAAATAAATGGTAAAAGTCTTGAAGGTAGCGCAGCTTTTTTTGGCACATCTTGTATTTTAAGTTTGGTAATTACTATAATTTATAATTTGGATATTAAATTTTTAATAGCTTCATTTTTTACTGCACTTGTTGCCACTATTGTTGAATTATATTCAAAAAATTCTAGACTTAATGATAATATGACAATACCTATAGCAGTAAGCGTTGCAATGAATGTATTAGGAAATTATTAGACCTAAGTGGTTAAAGTTGTTTTTTTAATATAAAAAGTTTAGCATAGTGAAAATACATAGATAGTACAATAAATGATAACGTATAAAAGTAAGATTATTACGTATTTAGCATGGATATTAATTGCTTATTTGATTTTGCAAAAATATACAGAGTATAAAAATAAACCAAAGTATATAGAGCAAGAAGAGATGCCCAAAACTAGATCTGATGATGGAAGGACTAAGTACACAATCAAAATAGATGAAGACAAAAAATATGATGATTTTAGTTTGGTAGAAAAATTTGCGTATAAAATAATAAAAAATGATCTTCCGAGTTCGGTAAGAAAAGAAATTGAATCTTCGAAATAACAAGAGTAGGTAATAAAATTAAAAAAGCTCATTATGGAAAATATAATTAGATCATTTACCTTGAGAAAAAGAGCGACAATTTTATTTTTAGTTGTGCTGGTTATTTGTGGCTATTTTTCATATATTTCTATACCCAAAGAAGATAGTCCGGATGTAAAAATACCTATGATTTATATGGTTATAACTCATCAAGGTATTTCTCCTACTGATTCTCAAAAATTGCTTCTAAAACCTATGGAAATGGCGTTAAGAAATATTTCAGGTATTAAAGAATTAAAATCATACGCCTACGAAGGGAGTGGAGTGATTTTGATAAAATTTCATGCAGGATTTGATAGTGATAAAGCATTAAGGGATGTTAGAGCAAAAGTTAATGATACAGAGCATGAATTGCCTAAAAATACTGATAAGCCCATAATAAAAGAAGTTAATCTAAGCTTAATGCCTGTTTTAAATATAATTTTAACAGGAGAGATACCTGAAGAAAGCTTAATTACAATGGCGAGAAAATTAAGGGATAAAGTTGAAAATGTACAAGATGTACTAAGTGTAAATATCAGCGGTGATAGAAAAGATATAGTAGAAATAATAGTTGAACCAGAGACGCTTGAATTTTATGGAATCAGTTTGTCGCAAATTAGTCAAATGATTGCAGAAAATAATTCTTTAGTTGCTGTAGGGAAGGTTAAAAATGAAGGAGGAACTTTTTCTGTTAAGATTCCTAGTACAATTGAATCTGTGTATGAACTATACGATTTTCCAATATTTTCTGATGGAAGCAAGGTAATTAAATTAAAAAATATAGCAAAAATTAAAAAAACCTATAAGGACCCGGAATATATAGCTAGAGTTAACGGGAAGCCAGCAATTGTTTTAGAGGTGTCAAAAAGAACTGGAGCTAATATTATTTCCACAGTCACAGAAGTAAAAAATACAATTGCTGATCAGAAAATGTATTTGCCAAGCAATTTGAACATTATTTACTCGCAAGATCAATCTGAAAACATTGTAGATATGGTGGATGATTTAGAAAATGGAATATTACTTGCGGTAATATTGGTAACTATAGTTGTTATTTTTTCAGTCGGTGGAAGGTCTGCTTTGTTGATAGCACTTTCGATCCCCTCGTCCTTTTTAGTGGGTATATTGGTAATGGAAGTTTCTGGATATACTCTTAATATTGTCGTGTTGTTTAGTTTGATACTCACGGTTGGGATGATAGTTGATGATGCGATAGTAGTTAGTGAATATGCTGATAGAAAAATTATTGAGGGCATGGATGTTAAAGTTGCTTTTGTTAACTCTGCCACTAGGATGTTCTGGCCTATTGTTACATCCACTCTTGTAAAAATTGTAGTATTTATGCCTTTATTGTTTTGGCCTGGTGTAATAGGTCAATTTATGAGGTTTATGCCTATTACAGTAATAATTATACTTACAAATTCTCTTCTCTTTGCATTGTTTTTTCAACCTTCTATGGGTCCATTATTTGGAAAGCCTAAGAAATTTGATATTAAAACTATTAATTCGATGAAAGCGGCTGAAGAAGGTGATATTGATAATCTTAAAGGTCTATCAAAAAGATATCATGATTTACTAGAAATGGTGTTGAACTGGCCCAAAACATTTATTCTTTCAGGATTTGTTGTATTGATTTCTGTATATGTATTTTTTAGCACCAAAGGTACGGGGGTAGAATTTTTTCCAAAAATTGAACCAGAAAATGCAGTAGTTGCTATTAAGGCAGGGGGAGACTTATCTTTAGAAGAAAGAGATAAGATAGCTAAGTCAGTTGAAAAAAAGATAATAGATATGACATCTGATATCAAAGTATTTTATACAAAGAGTGGAAATTTTGATAGAGACGATTCTCTTCCACAAAATACAATAGGAACAATACAATTGGAGCTGGCTAATTGGAAAACTAGAAGAAAAGCGGATGCTATATTTAAGGATATAAGGGAAAGGGTGTTGGGAATTGATGGTGTAGAAGTAGAAATTTTAGAACAAAGCAATGGACCTTCGCAAACTAAACCAATTTCTGTTAATTTTAGCTCAAGAGATTTTGATCAAGTTCCAAAATTTGTAAATAAGGTCAAATTGGCTATGGAGCAAATGGGTGGGTTTAAAGATGTAGAAGATACAAATTCTGCACCTGGAATTGATTGGAAAATAGATATCGATAGAGAATTAGCAACAATTTTTAAGCTTAACACTAAGGAGGTTGGCAATAGTTTGCTCCTATTTACTGATGGGTTAAAAGTATCCAGTTTTAGACCTGATTATTCTGATGATGAAGTGGATATAGTTTTGAGGTTTAATTCAGAAAATAGGAATATTAATGAGATTGATAAATTTAAAATCATCAATAGAGAGAATAATGGTATTCCAATAACAAATTTTGCAACTAGAAAGGCGACAGACAAAATTAATAGAATAAATAGAGTTGATAGGCATAATGTAATCACAATAAAGGCAGATGTAAAAAAAGGTGTTTTAGTTGATGATAAAATAAAAGAGCTTGAAGAATGGTTAAATAAGAATCTAGAAGAAGGCATAAATTACCAATTTAAAGGAGAGAGTGAGGATCAAAAAGAAGCATCAGATTTTTTAGGCAAAGCATTTTCGTTAGCTTTAATCATGATGTTCATGATAATGCTAGTTCAGTTTAACTCATTTTACCATACCATAGTTGTTATGAGCGCTGTATTTCTATCCACAGTTGGGGTATTGCTCGGTTTAATAATAACGTGGCAACCTTTTGGAATAGTTATGTGTGGAATAGGAGTTATTGCTTTGTCGGGCATAGTATTAAATAATAATATATTGTTTATTGATACTTATCAACATCTCAGAAAAAGTGGACATGACGTTAGGGATTCAATAATTAGGGCAGGTATACAGAGAGTTAGGCCTATATTATTAACAGCAACAACAGCAATTCTTGGATTGTTACCAATGATTTTTGGTCTAACGATTAATTTTTTTACTCGTGAAGTCATGTATGACGCTCCATCGAGTCAATGGTGGCGCCAACTTTCAACTTCAATAGCAGGGGGATTGGCGTTTGCAACGATTTTAACGCTGTTTTTCACACCATGCTTATTACTCATAGGAAAAAGATTTGACCCATTTAATAAAAATGAAAAAGATTGAATTTGACATTATCATCAGTGGAGCGGGGTATATAGGTATGTCCATTGCATGTCTATTGGCAAAGCAAAATTTAAAAATTGCCATTATAGACAATAATTATAGTTATAAAAGTGTTAATGCTAAATCAAAATTTCCAAGCAGGATTTTTGCTATTGCTTCAGCATCGATGGAAATTTTCAAGAATATTGGTATTGCTGATCATATAAAAAATCATGCTCAACCTATTAATCAAATTTTAATTGAGGATTGTGAAAATAATGAAAATCTCATTTTTGACCCAAAGGATTTAAATTCACAAAATTTTGGCTTTATGGTTGATGAAATGCATATACTAAACTCATTAAATGAAAGGGTAAAGAAGTGCAAAAATATTACAATTTATACAAAGCACGAGATTACACGAGTTGTAAATCATCCATATAATATTGAGATAAAATTTTCGAACAACAAAACCTTAACATCCAAATTATTAATAGTTGCAGAAGGAAAAAATTCCAAAACAAGAGATTTGTTAGACATAAAAACAAATCAAATTAATTATAAGCAAGATGCAATCGTCTTTGATATAAAGCATGAATTTAATCATCAGGGTGTGGCTGCAGAGAAATTTTTGAAAGCAGGTCCTTTAGCATTATTGCCCAAAAAAGGTGGGCATGAATCTTGTGTCGTGTGGACGGATAAAAATGGAGTTGGTGAAATATTAGCTTCTATGTCAAAAGATGATGTGACATATATGGTAAAAAGCAAACTTGATGATTATTTAGGAAATGTTGAGATTACATCAGATATAATATATTTTCCGCTAAGCTTGGTATATGCAAAATCTTACATAAAGGATAAGACTATTCTTTGTGGAGATGCAATGCATAGTATCCATCCGATAGCTGGACAAGGGTTGAATTTAGGTTTAAGAGATGTACAGTTATTAGATGAGTTAATTAAAGAGAATATAGGATTAGGGCTTAATATTTATTCAAATAATTTATTGAATCAATATAACAAGAAAAGAGAATTTGATGTTAATTTAATGATTAATAGTACTCATAATATTAATCAAATCTTTTCCTCCGATTTGATTTTTGCTAAAATCCTACGCAAGGCTGGACTTAAAATTATTAATAATTTAACTCCATTAAAAAAATATATAATGAGTTATGCATCAGGCTATAAAAACTGAGATAAAGGATCAGATTGAAAAAAAACTAAGAGAGAATCTTGATGTTATTTTTCTCAATTTAAAAGATGAATCTTATTTACATGCTAATCATAATGAAGAAGCAAAAGCTGGTGGTACACACTTTTCATTAACGATTGCAGCAAGGAATTTTGATGAGATTAATTTATTAAGTAGACATAAGATTATAAATCAAATACTAAGGGATGAGTTTAAAATAATTCATGCTTTAAAGATAAGGTCATACAATGGGAAGGAGTATATAGATAAGAATGCTGTGCAAAAAGCATGTCCTCAAAACAAAAATAATTAAAGAATATGATATAAGGGGGGAGTTTCGAAAAGATTTAACAGAAAGTGATGCGTATTTTTTAGGCTGCGGTTTAGGGACGTATATAAAAAATAGAAACATCCAATCAAAAATATGTGTTGGTTACGATGGAAGAAAAAGTTCTCCAAAGTTAAAATCAAGCTTGATAGAAGGATTTTTAGATGTGGGGCTAGATGTGTTAGATCTAGGGCTAATCACAACGCCAATTCTTTATTATGCATGCCATATCATTAGTCATTGCTCTTGCGGAGTAATGGTGACGGCCTCTCATAATCCACCAAAATTTAACGGATTCAAGATTATAGTAGATAAAAAGCCACTCTTTGGGAAAAGCTTAATGGAAATTTGTAATATTGCAAAAAATGAAGGTATTTTATTCCCAAAAACACGGGGATTATTCAAAGAAATTAATATTAATCAAGAATATATAGATAAGATTACGAATCCAATAACACATTTTTCTAAAAGTGAATTTGACTGCAGATTAAAAATTGCTTGGGATATTTGTAACTCATCTTTAGCCAAAATTTTAAAGATGATAATTAAAAAATTGCCTGGGGAGCATATTTTAGTTAATGAAAATGCGAAAGATCGATATGTTGACCCTACTAATGAACAAAACTTATCTGGCTTAAAAACTATAATGAAAAAACAAAGGTGTGACTTTGGAATAGCATTGGATGGTGATGCTGATAGAATAGTTTTGATAAATGGTAATTATAGGGTGGTTTTTGGAGACGAATTATTAGCATTTTTCGCCAGAGATTTACTAAAAAGGCATTTTAAACCAAAAATTATTGCCGATATTAAAGCAAGCAAAACTCTTGTGGATAAGATTAACAATGAAGGGGCTGAAATTATATTGTATAAAACTGGCCATGCGAACATAAAAAATAAAATGGTAAAGGAGGGTGCGTTGCTGGCAGGTGAGGTAAGTGGTCATATGTTTTTTAAAGAAAACTATTTTGGATTTGACGATGCATTATTTGCCTCATGTAAGCTCACGTATTTATTTTTAGCGGAAAAAAACAGAGAGTATTTTAATAATTTGCCTAAAATTTTTGTTTCTCCTGAAATAAAAATAAAATGCGAAGATAGTCATAAAATTTTAACCATTAATAGGATAAAAAATTTATTAAATAGTAAAAAAATTTCATACAACGATATGGATGGAATAAGAGTAGAGTGTGAGAGGGGATGGTGGTTAATTAGATGTTCTAATACTGAAGATTCATTAATAATGAGATTTGAAGGTTATTCTCAAGAGAATTTTCACTTTATATTAACACATTTATCAAATATACTCCGTTCAATTGGAATTAACAATTTTTTTAATTAATCTAAAATATAATGCAAAGTATTTCATATATTATTCAGGGTGGAATTCCTATTCATGGAAAAATTTCTTGCATGGGGGCAAAAAATCTTGCAACTAAAGCCATGGTTGCGGCTTTATTATGTTCAGACCAAACGGTGCTTAGAGGAATGCCAAATATTGGTGATGTAGAAATTACAAAAGAGCTATTAATGTCTGCAGGTGTTGGGGTGGATTGGAAACAAGATATTAATACTATGTATATTGATGCAACTAAAATAACTGAATATGAGGCATCATTGCCTGATACAAAAACTAACAGAGTTCCGATTCTGCTCTTAAGTATATTACTTCATAGATTTGGAAAGGCAAGTGTGCCAACTGTTGGAGGAGATCATATTGGCCAGAGGAATGTTGATTATCACATTGAGGCAATAAAGAAATTTGGGGCTGAGGTTTATAAAAAGGGTAATAAATACTTTGCGGAATCTAAGAGGAGGCTTCAAGCTGCTCATATAGATTTGCCATATCCATCTGTCGGAGCAACAGAAACATGTTTGTTTTTAAGTGTGCTTGCAGAGGGTACAAGTATTATAAAAAATATAGCTTTAGAACCAGAAATTATAGAATTAATAACAATGCTGCGTTCTATGGGAGCTATAATATTTCTTTCAGGTAACAGAGAGTTAATTATCCAGGGAGTTGAAAAATTAAATGGCACGAATTTTTTTCTTGCAGGGGACAGAATTGAAGCTGCTTCATGGGCGTCACTTGCATGCGCTTCAAACGGTGAAATTGAAGTTTCTGGTATTAGACCGGACTTGCTTGGAAATTTTTTACCACACTTTAGTAAAATTGGAGGTGGATTTAAATTTCTAAAGGATGATAGTATAATGTTTTTTAGAAAAGAAGATTTAAAATCTACTGAAATAGAAACTGATGTTCATCCAGGCTTTTCTACCGATTGGCAACAACCATTTGCAACAATTCTTACACAAGCTAAGGGTACATCTGTTATTCATGAAACAGTCCATGAAAAAAGATTTGGTTATTTGGACATTCTAAATAAACTTGGTGCAAAAACTGAAACTGTTAGCTCATGTTTGGGTTCGGTAGAATGTAGATATAGAGGGCAAGATCATCTTCACAGTGCATTAATTCATGGTCCAACAAAACTCAAATCTATATCATCGCCACTAGTCACTCCAGATTTAAGAGCTGGGTTGGCATATTTGATTGCTGCAGTTTTAGCTGAAGGGGAAAGTAGGCTTGATGTGGCTGAGCAAATAGAAAGGGGTTATGGTAATTTATTGGAAAAACTTAAAAATACCAATATAAAATTAGAAAGAATAGTGAATTAACCTGAGCCGTGGTGAAATAATACAATATAATTATACACCTTGTATAATTGCATATTGTGGTTTATATATGCAGTGTATAACTAATCTAAAATGTACATGAATATACTTAAATATAAGTTTAAAATTCTCTTCTACATAGTAATCTTATTAATGGTTGGTTGTAAATCTCAACTTCAAAAATCAAAAGAACTCCATTTTGACGACAAAAGTTTTAACTCAAATTTGGCAAAATATTATGTAAATTTTGCAACACAAGAAGCTGAAAAATATGATTGGTTTGATTCTGAGTATTTTGCTGAAAAAGCTATTAAGGCGTCACATAATATTAATACATCTCCAGAAAATCCTGAAAATTGGCAAATAAAAGATTCCTCTTCGAAAAAAGAAGTGTTATCAGCATATAATGCATTGAATTTATTATTGAGTGATAAAAATAAAAAGCTTTATCCCGTGCAATTGGCGCAAGCTCAAGCTAATTATGATTGTTGGGTAGAAGAATTGGAAGAAGGATGGCAAAAAGATGACATTAAACTGTGCAAGGATAACTTTTTTAAATTCATTAACGAAATTAATAGCTCTTCGACATCTGAAGTAAATAATAAATTTATAATATTTTATGAATTTAATGAAACTGAATTAAATAACAAGCAAATATCACAAATCAAAGAATTCATTAAATCTCAAAAAACAGGCAATAATTGTACTATAAACATTGAAGGACATGCTGATTATACAGGAAGTCAAGAGCATAATGATAAAGTATCTTTAATGAGAGCGCAAAAGGTATCTAAAGTTATAAATAGTATAAAGTCGAAGAAAATTATTGGACATGGTTATAAAAAATATCTAGTAAAAACTGAGAAAGGCGTAAAAGATAAGAAGAATAGAAGGTCAGAAATGTATATTTTATGTAAGTAATTCAGAGCCTATAAGTGTTACAATGAATAGCAATCGAGGTGAGATTATATTTCAATTTATCAATATTAATTTAACTGCACAATAAGCTATACCTCATGTTTTAGAATATATGATATAGTAAAACGTTACAGGAAGAAATTTAAAATTATTCTGTTTAATATAATGCTTATAAAAAAAGGATATTGAAGTGACCCCAAGTCGTCAGACCAAAATTGACTTAAAAAGAGAGACAATTTGTATGTAAAATCTTATCACATCTTAGCCTCCTGAACAATTTTTAAATCTTTATAATTCAAATAAAAACTATTACTACTATAAGCTTTATATAGAGTCTCAGCTGGAGTACTGTAATTTAACGATTGATGCGGTCTATTATAATTATACCAATATGCCCATTTAGGAATATTGGACTTTAGATCTTCTACAGTATTCCACTGATACAAATAAGAACCTTCATATTTAAAAGCCCTCCATAATCTCTCAATGTAAGCATTATCAGTGCACCTACCAATGCCCGTCATGCTAATCTTAATTTTATAATGAGCTAAAGTTTTTACCCAAGATTCACTAGTAAATTGGCTGCCTTGATCACTATTTAATATTACAGGTGCACCATACTCTAGTATGGCATCTTCTAATGCTGATTTGCAGTTTTCAGTGCATAAACTAGTACTCAACCTATAGCCAACAATCATCCTACTGTACATATCTATTATTGTGACTCAAATACATAAAACCTTTTGTAGTTCTTAAATATGTTATATCAACCTGCCAAACTTGATGATTCTTTGTTAGTACTAAGCCCTTTAATAAATATGGAAATACTGCATGTTCCTTATTTTTAATGTAGTATTAGGTCTTGGATATATGGCATATAAATCCGTTTCTCTCATTAATCTTTGCACTCTCTTATGATTTACTTCTATATTCTCTCTTGCCAACATTGCTGTTATCCTACGATACCCATATATAGGATATGATGAGTATATTTCAGCTATCTTATTGCTCAATATAAAGTTTTCACTTTTATCTGATTCCTCATAATATATCATCGACCTATTTATTTTTAAAAGCTCACTTTGCCTTCTCACGCTCAGTTGCTGATGTTCTATATTTATCATTTTACGCCTCTTTATAACATCAACTTTGATGAGGCTTGTTGCAAAAAATCATTTTCTACTTTTAACCTCCCTATCGTTGCATGTAACTTTTCCATATTGCCATTATTATACGCTGCTACTTGCTGATTGCCTTTTTTATATATTTCAGGACCATTGTCTAATAGCTGCTTTTTCCATTTGCTCAAAACTGATCTTGGTACTTGATATTTTGAGATTATTTCCGCTATTGTTAAATCTCCTTTTATCATCTCTACTGCAACTTTGAATTTAAACTCTTTTGTGTAACTTTTTTGTTTACTCATTTTTTTACCAATATTTTTATTACATTATTTATATATTCTTATATTCAAAATGTCTCTCTTATATTGGTCTGATTTTTGGGGGTCACTTCATAGTTCTTTAAAAAATATAAACTATAAAAAAAGAGCAGAAGAACTAAAAGATGATCCATTTTACAGAGTATAGAGAACTTTGTATTGGTATATTAGCATCACTATCTAAGGAAAATAAAGGGCAGGAGATATGGTGTTCCCGACAGGATTCGAACCTGTGACCTTTGGATTAGGAATCCAACGCTCTATCCTGCTGAGCTACGGGAACAAATTTTGACAGTATAGCTGGATATCTATAAATTTGGTACGATTTTGTTTGTCGATCATGTGGTTTTTCCACATTTTTCTCCTCACGCAATGTACCAAAATTAAAGCTATTTAGCTATATAAAATCAACACAGTAAGGCATTTATCAATAAATACAATAAATTTTTGCGGCGCAATCATTATAAGCATATTAACTTTCTTTGGTAAAAGCTTAATATCTTACAAGTAATTTTTTTATTAGGATAAATATAAGAAATACATTTTTTGTATATTTCCAATTGCCTGACATACTCAATAGGCAGGTTAGAATTTGAGAGTATTTTTGATTTATCAGTTTTAATTTCTATAATTTCGACATGATTTGCATCCACTATAAGTTTATCAATTTTAATAATGGTGTTACTTTTCTTTGCTAAATTATTGACGCTTACTTCGGATAATACCTCATTATTAAAAATATTTGGAAATTTAAGCATTATATCTTTTGTCAGTAATGATATTTCTTCAATTTCTTTATTAGGAATTAGACTAAACAAACCGCTACCAGCTAAATTTTTAATATAATTTGCTAAATCCTGCATTGGTATTTTAGGGGCATCAGATAAAATTTTATGAATAAAATTACCCCTCGCAACTGAAAGATCTGAATATAGCTGTTTCTCTAATGAGGCAATTTCTTTTTTCGTTATATTTTCTGCAATATAATCCTCTCTAAAGTAATGTGGTAGTTCGGCATTTGTCGAAACTATACTATTATCTGCAATGTTTTTTTGATTAGATATGCCTAACTCAGAATATTTGATAAAGTTATTAGATAAAATAGTTTTTGTAATATTATACCAGCTATCTTGTTTATTGGTATTTTCTCCAAAAATATATAATTCATCTTCTGTGCGAGTCATTGCGACATATAATAACCTTAAACTCTCCTGTTTTAATTTTATTTTTCTCTCGTTTACAATTTCCTTAATTTTACTATTTTTATATTCACTGACATTAGGTATAATAAGCTTTTCATTATGCCAAAAGAAATTTTCATTTGGCATGTTCTCTGAATCTCCAGCATCAGCTAAAATTATTATAGGCGATTGCAGTCCTTTTGCTGCATGTACTGTTGTAATCTTGACACCTTTTGAGTTATTGTTAGCAACATTAATATCAGAATTATATTGAAGCCACTCTAAAAAAACTTCTTTGTCGCCTAATAGTTGCTTTTCAAATTCAGATACTTTATCAAGAAAAATATCAATTATTTCTTGGCAATTAGTTCCAAATTCTTGATGAAAATTATTTATAAATTTTTTTTGATATAAAATGTATATGTAAAAATCATATAAGGATAGATTCTGATAGCTCTCTTCAAGTTCCTGTAATAATTTTGAGGTTTGTGGGTGCGTATTTTGTAATATATCCACAACATTTTGCTTTTTCCTATCGTAGGAGGTTTTAAAAATTTGTTCTTCAGTAAAATTAAAAAAAGGGGATTTTAAAAGGCATATCAAATTGAAGTTATCCTCAGGCAATAGAAAAAACTTAACAATAGATAATAAATCAAGAATTATAATATCATCACTAAAATTGATTTTATTTTCTTCCGATACGGAAATGTTGTTTTGTTTTAAAACTTGAATAAGATGTTTCATTTTTTCACATCTTTTTCTAAATAATACCATTATATCTTTATGTGCTATCCTGTAATTTTCATAATTACGATTGAGTAAATGTGATATGAAATTTGCTATTTCTTCTGCATGGAATAATTTATTATCAAAAAAATCTTCATTTTTTTCAGGAATTTTCCAGCAATTTTTTTCACTAACTTCTTTATTTGGTACAAGTGAATGCTCAATAATTTTAACTATACCAACACCCTTTTTAATTGCTATATGGTTCAATTTGTTAATAAACTCAATGGAATTGAAAACTTTGTCAACTGCTTCTAATATTTCTTTTTTTGAACGAAATGAATGGGTTAGCTCTAAATATTCCCAAGATTTAGATATTTTCTTTAATTCTGTTTTATAGAATTGATTTATTGTCAAAAAATGTTCAGGATCGGCGCCCTGAAATCCATAAATTGATTGCTTATAATCCCCAACAATGAAAATGGAGGAATCAAAATTATAAGTGCTTTTAATGATTTTCTGTAATAAATCCCACTGTGTTTTACTTATGTCCTGAGCTTCATCAATTAATATATGGGAAAAGGATAAATTAAGTGAGTATAATAAAATTTCTAAATCTTGGGATTCATTTAATATTTCTGCAGTTTTAAGTACTAAATCATCGTATTCTAGATATCCAAGTTTACCTTTTAATCTCTCATATTCACCAATGATTTCATTTAAAATAATAATCAAGCATTCTATAAATTGGGCTTGCTTAAAAGAGGATTTTTTTTCGAGAAATTCAATAATTCTGATTTGCTCATTTTCACATTCCTCAATTAAATCTTTATGATTATCTCTAAATTGCTTATTAAAAAGTTTTTTTCTTGCGGTAAGACTTTTTGTTAAGAAGCAATCAAAATATTTTGTCAAATTATCAATTTGAAATTGTCTATCCCCAGTAACCCATAAATGAATTGTGCATATATAATGTTCATGTTGATTTTTTATGACTAAATCTTTAAAATTTTGAGGGATTTTTGCAATAAATTCGTCTAATAAATTACTACTGGATGCACTTCGTTTGCTATTGTGAAATTCATACTGTTCATTTATTAAATCCAATATTGAATGTTGTGAATTTATGAATTGATAAATTTTTTGCTTCTGAGAAAGAATACTACTTATTAGCTGTAATAGAGTGTAATAGTCATATTTTTTAGCTAGATGAGTAATAGAAAAATTTAGTTCAGGCTTTGTTTTAGACAAGTTTATTACATTTTCTAGCGCAATTTCAATTAACCTTTTCCTATTATAATCATCAATAATTTTCACATTTTCTAACTTATCTTCTTGTATAAATTGCAATTGATTTAAGACATCAACACATAATGAATGCAGAGTCTGTATTCTAATCCTATCAAAATTGTTTAAATATGTATTATATAGTTCCTTTGCCTTTAATATTTGAGATTTATTTATATCTTGGTCAAACATATTTTTAATATGCTTTTTGAGTTCCTCATCGCTAGATACATGCCATTTATTTAATTCTTCTTTTAATCTATTTAGCATTTCTCCAGTAGCAGCATTTGTGAATGTAATACATAGTATGTTCTCAATTCGCTCACCATCTAAAAGCAATCGCAATATTCTATCTATTAAGGTTTTGGTTTTACCAGTGCCTGCTGATGCACTGAGATAGACATTATTCCTAGGATTTGAGGCTTTTCTTTGTATATTTATGGAATTAATAATGTCTTGATTCATCTACTTTGCTTCAATTAATAAAATGTATGCTTGCAATAAATGAAGTTAGCATTTAAATTATCAAGCGTAAAATAAATAAACGATATTAAATGTCTAAAATTAATATTGCGATTAACGGAATCGGTAGAATAGGAAAGAATATTTTTAGAAGGTTTTTTGAAAAGGAATATGAGAACTTAAATTTGGTAGCCATAAATCTTGGAGAATCTAATATTCAGTCAAAGCTTCATTTGTTGAAATATGATTCTATACATGGAACGTTTAATGCTATTGATAAAATAGAAGATGATAAAATTTTTGTAAAAGGGCAATCAATAGATATAATAAAAGAAAGGGATATAAAAAACATTAATTGGAAAAATTATAATGTAGATTTAATTCTAGAATGCACCGGTAATTTTAATAGTAAGGCACTATCATTAAGACATATAGAGGGAGGTGCAAAAAAAGTTTTAGTTTCAGCACCTTGTAAAGATGCAGATAATACAGTGGTTTTAGGGGTGAATCATGCCACGCTTTCCTCAGAAGATAGGGTTGTTTCGATCGGTTCATGCACAACAAATTGTTTAGCACCTATTGCAAAAATTCTTGATGAAAATTTTGGGATTAAAAGTGGTTTCATGACTACCATTCATTCCTATACTAATGATCAGAGAATAATTGATGGTGGACATAAAGATTTAAGAAGAGCTAGAGCGGCATCAATGTCAATTATTCCAACTACTACTGGAGCTGCGAAATCAATAGGGTTAATTCTTCCAAATTTAAAAGGTAAATTAGATGGGGCAGCAGTGAGAGTACCAACCCCAAACGTTTCAATGATTGATTTAAGTTTTATTTCGAATAAAGATATATCTAGTATAGAAATAAATGAGATTATGAGACAAAATTCCAAAGGGAGCTATAAGGGAATTGTTGAAATTGCTGAAGATGAACTTGTTTCAACCGATTTTAATCATACAACGGCTAGTGCAATTTTAGATGTCGGCGAAACAAAAGTTATCAATAAAAATTTCTGTAGGGTAGTAGCTTGGTATGATAATGAATGGGCATTTTCATGTAGAATGCTTGAAATTGCAAATTTAATGGCTAAAAGTTAAAGTATATTTAAATGAAATATGGATACAATCAGCTTGAAAAATATAAACAATATTAACCTAAATAATCAAAAGGTTTTTTTGCGATGTGACTTAAATGTTCCATTTGATCATAATCAAGTTTTATTAGATGATACTAGAATTAGCAACATTGTTCCTACGGTTAAATTTTTATTGCAAAAAAATGCAAAGGTGATTTTAGCAAGCCATTTTGGAAGACCCAATGGAGAATATAAAGAGGAGCTATCTTTAAGAAATTTGATTCCATATTTAGAAGAATATTTAAAGGTTAAAGTAGTGTTTATAGAGGATGTACTATCAGCAGATAGTTTGACTCGTGTTGATAAACTACAAAGCGGGGAAGTAATATTATTAGAAAATCTACGATTTCATCAAGGTGAGCAAATAAATGACAATCAATTTGCTCAAAAATTAAGTCAATATGCAGATATTTACGTAAATAATGCTTTTTCATGTTGCCATAGAGAGCATGCATCTATTGATGCTATCACGCGATTTCTCCCTTCGTACGCTGGATTGTTGCTTGCAAATGAATTGGAGAATTTAAATCATGTATTTAGTAAAAATACCAAGCCGCAGACATTAATTATAGGTGGTAAAAAAATTTCAACAAAGATTCAAATACTAGAGCATCTTGCTAATAAAGTGGACAAAGTATTTATTGCAGGTGCTATGGTAAATAATTTTTTGAAAGCATTAGGGTATGAAATAGGAACTTCGTTTTATGAAGCTGACTATGTTGAAGATGCAAAAAATATATATGAAAAATATAAAGAAAAAATCATACTTCCTAGCGATTTTATAGGAAAAAATAGTGATAATAAGATATTTGTTAAGGACATAAGCGACATATCAAGTAGAGATTGTATGCTGGATATTGGATTAAATAGTTGTCAAAATTTATGTGACACTATAAAAAATTCAAAAGCTATAATATGGAATGGACCAATAGGATTTTATGAAGAACAACAATTTGCTGTTAGTAGCTTGCATATTGCAAGAGCTATAGCGTACTACACACAAAAAAACAATATAGTGAGTGTTATAGGGGGTGGTGATGCTGTGGCTGCAGTTAAGCTATCAGGATTGCAAGATTGTTTTTCGTATATTTCTACTGGAGGTGGAGCTTTTTTAGAATTGCTTGAAAAGGGGGATTTAATAGGATTTAAAAACTTAAAAAGCAAAAAAATATGAGAAACGCTATTGTACTATTAAGTGGAGGGTTAGATTCAACTACTACACTTGCTATTGTTAAAGAAAGGGGATACAACCCATGTTGCATAAGTTTTGATTATGGTCAAAAGCAACTGATTGAATTAGAATTTGCAAAAAAGGTCAAAGAAGTATTGGCCCCAAAAGCCAAGCACATGATTGTGAAAATAGACTTAAAGGCTTTTGGGAAATCTGCAATTACTGCTGATATTGATGTGCCAAAATATAGAACTGAAGAAGAGATTCTTAGTGGCATACCAGTGACATACGTGCCTGCTAGAAATACTATATTCTTATCTTATGCCTTGGCATATGCTGAAGTCTTGCCAGCTAATGATATATTTATTGGGGCAAATATACTTGATTATAGTGGATATCCTGATTGCAGACCTGCTTACATAGAGGCATATAATGTTCTTGCAAATTTAGCTTTATCTAGGGCTGTACAAGGAGAAAAGATGACAATTCATACTCCTCTTTTGCAACTTAATAAAAGTCAAATTATTCAAGAAGGACTGAGGTTGGGTGTGGATTATTCAAATACTTTTTCATGTTATAGTCCGTTCAAAGACGGTCATGCTTGTGGTGCGTGTGATGCGTGTACTTTAAGGCTAAATGCATTTAAAAGTGTGGGAATGGATGATCCAATAACATATAGTGCAGGTTAATATTATGGTAGTTAATTCATCACCGCTTGGGGAAAAATCTATTTACTCAGATCAATATGATAATTCATTGATATTTCCTATTGAAAGAGCAATAAAGAGAAAAGAAATTGGAATTAATAAAAAAACTCCACCTTTTTATGGCTATGATATTTTAAATGCTTATGAACTTTCTTGGTTGTCATCGAATGGGAAGCCAGAGGTTGCTGTTGCAGAAATAATATATCCATGTGATTCGGTATGTTTGGTGGAGTCTAAATCTCTGAAACTATATTTAAATTCATTCAATGGAACTGTTTTTGATTCTGCAGAACACGTAAAAGATGTTATTGAACATGATTTATCAAATAAATTAAAGACGCACGTGCTAGTAAGATTGACAGATATAAATAAAAAAATGGATTCCTTTTTGCCAGAAGGTGAAATCATTGATGGCTTTTATAATAAAGATTTCGATGATCCATCCATAGGAATTATTCATGGGATTACTGTTAAAAATGAGCAAATATATAGCAATTTATTGAAATCTAATTGTCCTGTAACGCTTCAACCAGATTGGGGGACATTGATAGTTACCTATTCAGGACCCAAAATTAATCGATCTAGTCTTCTACACTATATTCTTTCTTTGAGAAACATAAATGAATTTCATGAACAATGTATAGAAAAAATATACATGGAGATATATAAAAAGTGTCATCCTGATTATTTGCAAGTTTATGGAAGATATACAAGAAGAGGAGGGATAGATATTAATCCTTATAGATCGACAACGAATGATCCAGTGCCTGAGAACATTAGAACTTTTAGGCAATAACTAATTATGTAAAATGAAAAATAATTTATCTAATTATCAAACGGGGTTAAATGCTGAAATTATTGCAAGTAATTATCTAAAGAATAAAGGATATAATATCTTCAAACATAGGTATAAAACAAAATATGGTGAAATAGACCTAATAGTATTTAAGGATGATATATTGGTATTTGTTGAGGTAAAAAACAGAAAAATCATCCCTAATTATGACATTATACTTAATAAGCAGAAAAGTAGATCCTGTGAAGTTGCAATGTACTTTTTATCACAGCATAGTCAATTTAAAAATTTCCAAATGAGATTTGATTGTTTTTTAATCGATAAATATGGTAAATTCAAATGTATAGAGAATGCATGGGAAGCAAGTGAAGTAAAGTTAATGGGGGTTTTATGATAAATTTATCTAACTTTAGTAACTGCAAAATTGGAATATTTGGTTTGGGAAAGACTGGTCTTGATTCCCTTAATGCTTTCTCAATTGAGGAGACCCAAATAATCGCTTGGGATGACAATAAAGAGAATATTTTACGTATTAAAAAAACAATAGATAAAACGAAGAATATTTATTTTTCTAGTATGATCGATCCGTTTGATGTTAAGAAATTAGATTTTGTCATTGTAAGTCCTGGTGTTCCTAATAAATATCCTGCCCCACACAAAATATTTTCAATTTGTGAAAGATATAATATTCCGGTTATCACAGATATTGACATACTATTTAAGGCCTGCCCGGTGGCTAATTATGTTGGAGTGACGGGAACTAATGGCAAATCAACTACAGCATCTCTTATTAATCACATTTTAGGAATGAGCAACTATAAATCGGCTTTAGGTGGTAATATAGGAAAGCCCGTCTTAAGCCTTCCAAATTTTGATAATCCAACTGAAAATTATGTTATTGAATTATCGTCGTATCAACTTGATTTAATGCAGGAGTATAAGTTCAATGTTGCGACACTTCTTAGTGTTACCCCTGATCACCTAGATAGGTACGAGTCATTTGATGATTATAAAAATGCTAAAATAAAAATATTTCATAATCAAAACAAAAATGATTTTGCGGTTATATCATTAAATAATGAAGTTAATAGAGCAATTTTTAAAGAACTGAAATTAAGCAACAAACAAAAAATTATACCAATATCTAGTAAAGAGATTGTGGATAATGGCATATCTGTGATGAATAATATAATTTATGATAATTATTTTGAGCATAAAACTTTTAATATCATAGTGCCAAATAGCTTAATTGGTCCTCATAATGCTGAAAATATAGCTGTAGCATATGCAGCGGCCAAAGCACTTAATGTTGAAATAAAAAGTATTATAAATTCACTTAATTCATTTATCGGCCTACCTCATAGAATGGAATTGTTTTTTCAGACTGGCAATTTGACTTTTGTTAATGATAGTAAAGCCACCAACATTGCTTCTTGTAAGGAAGTGCTAGATTCTTTCAAAGATATTTATTGGATTGCAGGAGGGATATTTAAAGAAAAAAGTGTAGAGGAGCTTGGTAATCACCTCAAAGAAGTAAGGCATTGTTATTTAATTGGTAAGGATTCATATAAGTTTATACAGATATTGAAAGCAAAGAAAATACCGTATTCAATTAGCAACACAATTGAAAATGCGTTAAGTGAAATAAAAGATGTAGTTAAAGGTGGTACCATTTTGCTATCTCCTTGTTGCTCCTCATTTGATCAGTGGAAAAATTTTGAGGAAAGAGGCGATGTATTTAAAAGTTTGGTTTCGGAGATGTTTTTAACTTAAATTAGCTTTATTACGATATTATTTTGAAGTTAAGAAATTAAATTGTATTTTGTTATAACACTTTACAATCATCATGACAAATCCACCATTTCCTAACACATTTATTGACGTTGTAATAGGGTCAAATATTATATAAATAGACATTATTAAACATAGCATCTCTTCATCAAATCCCAAAGTTGATTTCAGAACAGGCAGCATAACTAATATGCCTCCAGCAGGAACGCCTGCAACTGCAAATTTAGCCAACATAAAACTGAAAGCAAAAACAAGATAATGATTTATATCTGGTATGTTGTAGCCAAAGGATGTGAGAATAGCCAAAGAAACCATTGGAATAAAAAAACCATCTCCAAGAAGATGAATATTTGATGTCATAGGTATGATTGATCTACAGAGAGTTGGATTTTTTGTATTTTTCTCAGAAGCTATGAGCGAGGATGGAATGGCTGCAGCACCAGACATAGTTGTTAGACCTGTTAAAAATGCAGGTAACATATTTTTTATTGAAGAAAGAGCTTTTTTAGCATTACAATCATTAGATACATAGTACATCAGTGCTAGGTATAAAATAGCTGGAATTAAAACATTTATTAAAACGATGCTATAATCCTTTAATATTGGAACAAGTATTTCATCATGTTGTAATTTAAATGCAAATCCCAGTACGAATAGTGGTATAATAGGAATGAATATTTTATTTAATATAAATAATGATATTCCAACAAGCTTGGTGGATATATCCTGTATTTTATCGGACTTCTTTATTATGTTTACTGATAATCCACATAATATACCAGCTATTAAGGCAATATTGTTTGGAATGATTTGCAAATTCATTGCAGCCCAATAAGGTTCTAATTTGTCTTTAGATGTAGCAATAATTTTAACTTCTCCCATTAGGTTTAACGAATTAAAAAAATAGGCTATCATGGTGTAAGTAAAATTAGATAAGCATATGCAAAACATAACTAGTAATAAAAAGATGACAGCATTTTTTTTAAATGAGGCTATGCTATTAAATAAAAACGTGAATATTAAAAATGGCAATATAGCCATTAATAGACTTTGAATACTTAAGCTTATTGCATAAAAAAAAGATTTGGCATTTAACGGAGTGTGTTTTCCTGCAAACAAAACAAGTAACAGTATTGCGATTACAATGAAGGGTGTATATGTAGATTTTTTCATTCTCTAGTTTTTATAATCAATACATTTAAAGTAGGAAACTATAGTTGTATTAATTTTTATTACAAGAAAATAAATCTAATATGAATTTTCTTTAAAAGTGGTAAATAAGTAAGTAGATTAGAATGGAGTGATGCCAAAGTTTAAGGGTTTATTTAGAATAATATTATGGGGTCTTCATAAATAATATTTATTCAATATTAAGTATTTTATGAAGTTGCAAGGATAGTATTGCATTATGTTTTTTTGCTACTTCTTGCGCTAGAATTAAATTTTTTTGGTTTATTGTGTTATTGTATTCGTCCATCGGCTGTACGTATACAGGAATGCCATGTTTTTTCTGCCCTACTTCAGATATATCATAATAATCTGCACTATGAGAAGATATTAAAAACTTTATGGCAATGGTTTGTTTTAATACATCATCTCTAATTATATTATATCTGCTATTAGATATTTTAGGAGAGCAGACCAATTCTATTTCATTTGGAATATCTAAATATAAAGTGCCATTTGTTTCTACTTGAACATTAAAATTATGCATAATTAGTAATTTGCATAATGGCGCAATATTTTGCCTAAAAGGTTCTCCGCCAGTGATAACTATCAATGGCTTTATTTGTTTGAATGATTTTATCTTTTTTAAAATATCTTGAACTTCTAAGACCTTATAATTATCAAACTCTGTGTCGCAAAATTTACATGCAAGATTGCAACCACTAAGTCTGATAAAAATTGCTTGATGTCCTGAATATGGTCCTTCTCCTTGAATTGTTTCAAAGATGGAGTGTATTTTTAAACTGGCTCCATCTCCTTTTTCAAATGGTAATTTAGGGTTGTTACCAAACATATTTATTATTTTGAATCAAGCCCAGTTGAGCCAAATCCAGCATCACCTCTTGTGGTATTTTCTGGCAATTGATCTATTAAATTCCATTCTATTCTCTCATATCTAGCAATAATTAATTGAGCAATACGCATACCTCTTTCAACAATAAAATCTTCACTGCCCAAGTTAATAATTGGAACTTTTATTTCTCCTCTGTAATCAGAATCTATTGTCCCAGGTGCGTTTATCACAGTGATGCCATTTCTCACAGCTAATCCTGAGCGTGGACGAACCTGGCCTTCAAAACCCTCAGGAATTGAAATTGCAATTCCAGTTGGAATTAATATTCTTTGATTGGGCTTTATGATAAGATCTTCATTAATCGCTGCAACCAAATCAACACCTGCGCTATAAGTTGTTGCATGTTGTGGCAATGGTAAATCCTTTAAATTATCTAATTTTGCAATACTTATGTTAATCTTATGCATGAATGTATATAAATTTTTTTAATATAATTGCCAGATAAATAATATTTTTCAATGATTATTATCTTTAATGTCCAAAATATAATCTATCATTGATGGTTCTCGCCAATTATATGTATTGTTGAATCTGGCAAATATTTTACCTTTCTTATCAATGAAAATTGTAGCAGGTGGAGAATTTATATTAAATTCGTTCATTAAATTTTTATTAAGATCCAAGTAAATTTTTAAGTTATTAATTTTATGAGTTTGATAAAAGTTTTTTAGTTTTTCAAAATCTAAAGTATTATCACTCACAGAGACTATCTCTATGTCTGTAATTTTTAATTTATCAAATTTTTTTTGTAGGTGGTTTAGGGATTTAAGTTCATTTACGCATTCAATACACCAATTTGACCAAAAATTTAATATAATAAATTTATTATTAAATTCTTTTAGGTAAACTTCCTTTGCTTTGTCGTTAAAAAATTTTGAGTTGCCAATTTTTTTTACGGTTTTTAAATTGTATTTTTTCAAGATTTTTCTAACATTTTGTTGATTGCTACCTGAAGATAAAACATTTGCTGATGAAATATTTATTGTAAAAAGTAGTATGCTGATAAATAATACTAACTTATTCATTTAATTTAATTTAACTGATACGCCATAGTAGTAACAATAATGTTTAATTATAAAAAGTACATAATATTTTTATCATTAATACTTTTGCTTGCTAATTTTTTAAGTGCATGCGGAGTAAAAAAAGAATTATACAGAGTAGAGGATGAAAATAGATAATACTAAGGTAGCTCAAACATTTGAGGCAAGAGTTATTCAAGCAACAAGATGTATTTCAGATTTGAAATTTGGTATTCCTGTTATTTTAGAGCATCAAAACCAAAAAAGTTTGATATTGCCACTTGAAAGAATAAATAAGAAGATTTTTGATAAAATAAGAAGTACAGTTAAAGAGCTTAGTTTGGTTATAACCGAACAAAGGGCTAGTTTTTTGAAGCTTCAAAATTGCAAAATAAATTGTCAGAAGCTAGATTTTAACGAAATTGAAAATCTAGCTTTTAGTCTGAAAGCTGAAAATTTGAATGCATATGATTGTTGTGAGAAATCAAGTTTGGATGAAAAGGCCTTGATGCTTTTAAAGATCAGCGAACTAATTCCTGTGGCTGTGATTGCTAAAATAAATTCTGATATTGAATTAAATTTTCATATAAATTCATTAAAATCAGAATATATAGATGATTTTGTCACAGAATCGAATAACAACTTACATGAGGTATGCAGTGCTGATTTAAAGTTGAAATTTGGAAGTGGCAAAATAAAGTGTTTTAGATCTCAATTTTCTAAAGACCATTATGCTATTATCATTGATCCAAAAAACAAAAATAATAGTGATGAAATTCCCTTAGTTAGAGTTCATTCATCATGTTTTACAGGAGATATTTTCAATAGCATTAAGTGTGATTGTCATGAACAATTTCATAACGCTATTAAAATTATGAGTGAAAAAGGTGGAGGTGTCATAATTTATTTAAATCAAGAGGGAAGGGGGATTGGTTTAACCAATAAAATTAGAGTCTATAAAGCTCAGTCGAGTGGATTTGATACTGTGGAGGCAAATGAAAATTTAGGTTTAGACAGTGATGCAAGAGGATTTGCAATTGCCACAAAAATTTTGCAAATGTTAAATATAAATAAAATTGATTTACTTTCAAATAATCCTGCAAAAGCAAAAGACTTAATAAAGCAGGGAATTAAGGTTGAGAATGTTATCCCGCATCAATTTTTTAATTTAGATGTCAAAGAGTATTATGACAGTAAAGCCAAAAAATTAAATCATAACATTGAAATATAAAATTTTTTATAGGATAATGAGCTTTTAATACTTTAGTTGAGATAAATCTTATGAAAACAATAATATATAAAAGCTTGGTTTTGGCATGTTTTGCAGCTAAATTTTTTAATTTTGAATCTGCAAATGCGGACTTTAAAGGCCCTCAGGCTCAAAATATGATACAATCAAATCAGAATTTAACAACAGTGCAAAAGGTTCTTAGTGGATCATTTCATGGGATGAAAGTCTTTTTGAAAGGTAATATAACTCAAAAAATTTCTCATGATAAATATACGTTTAAAGATAGTACAGGTGAAATCACTATTGATATTGATCAAAAGCATATGCCATTTGAAGATTTTTCTGCATCTGATACGGTTATGATATATGGAGAAGTAGAAATGAAAAGAAAAAATCCAAGAATAGAAATTGATGTTGATAGAGTTGAGATTGTTAAGAAAAATGCAGATACAAATAAGAAATAAATGAACGGATGGCTTTTAGTTGATAAGCCAGTCGGGATTACATCCTTTCAAGCAATTAATAAATTTAAAAAATTACTTGATGTCAAGACTGGGCATTGCGGAACTCTTGATCCCTTTGCCTCAGGTTTTTTGTTGGTGGCGCTTGGAAAGGCGACCAAGTTGGTTGAATATGCAATGAATTTTGAAAAAAATTATACGTTTACTGTTAAGTGGGGGATTTCAACTGATAGTGATGATCTAACTGGCAATGTTGTAGGAAATTGTAAAATTATTCCTACAAAACAACAAATTGTGGATAAATTAGAATGTTTTTTAGGAGAAATAGATCAAGTACCTCCAATATTTTCTGCTGTTAAAGTGAAAGGAAAAAAGGCCTATGAGTACGCGAGAAAAGGAGAAGAGCTAGTATTAAAATCAAAAAAAGTTTATTTAAAGAAATTCTCTTTGTTATCGCATGAAAATGATTTAAGCACATTTAACATCGTAACAAATAAAGGGTTTTATGTTAGAGCTCTTGCCAGAGATTTTGCTAAGTCATTAAATACACTGGCGCATGTGGTTGAATTGAGAAGGAATCAAAGCGGAATTTTTGAAAACATGGAGATGATAAATGCTGGAATAACAAAAGATTTCTTGCATAATTATGAGTTTTGTGATTACATATCGTCAAGAATTCTACCCCTAGATTATGTGCTAGACGACATCCCTGTGTATGATTTAGATTTGAGTGATGCCAAAAAACTGAAAAATGGTCAGCTTGTTTTTCATCAACTATCACTCGGGAATGATTCAAGAGTAGCTATCAAAAGCAACAATGAACTAGTAGCATTGTGCATGTATGCTGATGGCTATTTAAAACCAACAAAAACATTTTAATGGAGGACTTTAGATGTCGGTTACAAAAGAGTTAAAGAAAGAAATAATTTCTAAATTTTCGTCTGGTGCAAATGACACTGGCTCAACTGAGGTGCAAGTGGCGTTGTTTACAAAACACATAAGCAATCTTACAGAGCACTTAAAAATAAATAAGAAAGACTATCAGGCACGAAGAGGGTTATTGGTATTCGTTGTAAAAAGAAAAAGATTGTTAATTTATTTAAAGAATAGAAATAATGATCGGTATGAAAAAATAATAAAAGAATTGAAACTTAAAAGGGTATAAATGTTTAATATAATAAAAAAATCGATAGAGTGGAATGGTAAAAATATAGAATTAGAAACAGGAAAGATAGCTAGACAAGCTAGTGCATCTGTTGTGGTAAGAATGGGTAAGAGTACAGTTTTATGTACAGTAACCTTTAGTAAAAACTTAAAAGAAGGTATTGATTTTTTTCCTTTGTCTGTAAATTATTTAGAGAAATATTATGCAGCAGGGAGATTTCCCGGTGGTTTTATAAAAAGAGAAGGTAAGCCATCTGATAGAGAGGCGCTAATTTCAAGGTTGATCGATAGGCCCATTAGGCCTTTGTTTCCTGCAGATTTCTTGCATGAGGTTAGTGTTATTTGTAAAGTTTTGTCATATGATGGTGATTCACCAACTGATATTTTAGCGATTATAGGCACTGCAGCAGCACTAAAAATTTCTGAAGTTCCATTTGATAGTTTGCTTGCAGCAATAAAGGTTGGTCTAGTTGATGGTGAATTTATATGCAATCCATCAATAGCAGAATTAGAAAAATCAGAACTAGATTTAGTGATTGCCGGCACAGATGATTCAGTATTAATGATTGAATCTTCAGCTAAAGAAATTAACGAAGAAAAATTAATTTCTGCAATAGAATTAGCGCACAAAAATATACAGCCTGTCATAAAGTTAATTGATGAATTTGCTGCTGATTCAAAAAAGGATAAATATGATTATAATAAATTAGATATTGAAACAATATTTGGGGAGTTGAAAAAAGAATTTCATAAGGATATTGAAAGTATATATGAAATTGTTGACAAAGGTGAAAGGAAAGAAAAGCTGGATGTAATATATACAAAAGCGTTGGATAAACACTCAGCAAAAGATGGGTTTGAATTAAATGTATTTGATTTAGCTTATAAAAAACTTAAAAAAGAAGTGGTTAGAGGTAAAATTTTAGATAATAATATCAGGATAGATGGAAGAAATTTAGAAGAAATACGAAAAATTGATTGTGAAATTGGGTTTTTACCACAAACTCATGGATCTTCATTATTTACAAGGGGTGAAACACAATCTTTGTCAATTGTTACCCTTGGAAGTCTACAAGATTCGCAGTTAAGAGATGATATCACCGGAATTTCTAATGAAAGATTTATGCTGCATTATAATTTTCCTCCGTATTCAGTTGGGGAAGTTGGTATGCTTAGACCACCAGGTAGGAGAGAAATTGGTCATGGTAAATTAGCTTTTAAAGCCGTTACACCAATTTTGCCAGAAGATGAAAATTTTCCGTATACTGTGAGAATAGTAAGTGAAATTACCGAGTCAAATGGTTCATCATCTATGGCAACTGTTTGTGCAGCAACGCTTGCACTAATGGATGCAGGTGTTCCAATCAAAACTCCTGTTGCAGGAATTGCAATGGGTTTGATTTTAGAAAAAGATCGCCATGCAATTCTTTCAGATATTATTGGTGATGAAGATGCACTAGGTGATATGGACTTCAAAGTAGCATCAACAAAAGATGGAATTACTGCATTGCAAATGGACATAAAAATCAATGGTATAACCATTGAAATAATGAAAAAAGCTATTTCTCAAGCTAAAGATGGATGTAACCATATATTATCTAAAATGAATGAGTTAATTTCTAAACCCAAGGCTGAGTTAAACTCTTCTGCACCCAGAATCAGTTCTATAAAAATTAATAAAGATAAAATTAGAGATTTAATTGGACCTGGTGGAAAAAACATAAAAGATATATGCGAAAGAACTAGTGTGAAAATTGATATAGAGGATGATGGTAATGTTAAAATATTTGCTGCTGATGAAGTAACCTTAAAAGAAGCTTTGAATATCATTGAGGAAGTTGTGGCAGTACCTGAAATGGGTAAAATATATAGAGCTAAAATAACTAAAATTATGCAGTTTGGTGGATTTGCAAGATTTTTAGGTGCTACAGAAGGTTTAGTTCATGTAAGTGAGATTTCTGACAGAAATATAGAAAATGTAGAGGATATATTTTCTGAAGGAATGATTGTGAATGTGAAGTATGTTGGTACGGATCACAAAGGAAAAATTAAGCTTACCATGAAAAATGTTGAGCAGAGTGATGAATTTTTAAATCAAGATTCTTGGAAAAAATTGATGGAAAGTGAGCCAAAAAAACAACGCCCTGAAAAAAAAAATGACCAAGATTATGTGAGAAAAAAAAGAGTGACGCCAAGAGATAATCGCAGTAAAACTCCTAAGTATAATAAAGCTAGTAACCCAAATAACACAAATAACCATAATAAACGTACCAAAGAGGAAAAGAATCCAACTCTATTTAATGCCAAAAGCTTTATTAAAAAATTATTTAATTAATAAGGTAAGCTAAATTTAGTAACAGTTATTGTTGCAAACAGATATAATTTTACATTAAGTTGCCGTGCGTGTACTAGCATTCATGGCAATTTTAAATTCAACAAAGTAAGTCAATTAAAAACTACATAAAGCAAGAGTGCGAGCAACTTTAAATTGCAAAGAAGTGGTGATTGATATAACCTAACATATAGAGAGGAGATTATTTGTTAGGAGTGAATTATGAGCATTACAAAAGTCTATGCAATGTTTACAGATGGGGTAGATGTGCTAGTGCAAGAACAATACAACTATGAAGCTGTAGTTAAAGGGGAATTAGATAATAAATATAGAGTACATTCATTGCCTGGAGGAGGAGTGAAAAGAGGTGTGAGTTACGCCCAGGGCATGAAGGAAGAAATTACTGAAGAAATGGGCATACAACTTTCAGCTAAAGAGATAAGTACTTATGAATTTCAAAATTATTTACTAGGGAATAATAAATTGATGAGAATATATAAAATTTTAATACCCTTAGAAGAACTACAGGGAGTAGCTGATCAAGCAAAAGCATATCAAGCAGCATTACCTCAAAAATTTTTAAAGGGTGGAGAGAGTTATCAAGAGGTATATACTTCATATACAATTCCCTTAAATTAATTTATAATGGAGTCCATAGAGAGGGATCCAATATTTATGGAAAACAAGGTCAATACATATAGAGCACATAGTTATTTTACTGATAATGCAGCTGGACTTATGCAATTTATGCAATCAAAAGGTAAGGAGAATAAAGAAGAGGAAAAAGAAAATAGAATGATGAATGGCAATGTGGCTGCTGCTCCTGTAGCACAAAAAAACACACAATCAGCAGGAAGGGGAAAATAATCTATCAGTGTGCTTGTTATTGATAATAAGTGAAAGTAGTTCTATATTTTACTATCCTCTAAAAATTGTCTAAGTTTTGAACAAGAGTATACAAACTTTATAAATATAGTTTGTATAAGTATAATTCGGTTTTTTAATTTCGAGGTAATAGGATGCTTTTAGTAATTTGTGATATTAAGATAACCTCAGCTCGGAGTTTCATAATTGTCATAATAAATGATATTATGGCAATTAGAAAACTTATAATGAATAGATATGATACCAGAAACACAAATAATAACAATATATTGCGATATAGATAATTTTTGCAAGGAACTAGATGGATATGTTGAGAATGGATTGATTGAAGATCAAAACAAAACAGCAAGACGAGGTCCAAAGCCAATACTATCAGAGAGTGAAGTAGTTACAATAATGATATTGTTTCAGCTGAGTAAATTTAGGAATTTTAAGGCATTTTACACTATATTTTTAGCGACGTATTGGAAGCATCATTTCCCTAAAAGCCAAGTTATAATAGATTTATCGAGCTTGTAAAGTATAGCATTATGGCACTTATAATGTACAGTGCTGTTAAAAATGGTAAGAAAAGTGGGATTTATTATATTGATGGAGCTTGCTTACCAGTATGCCATTTAAAGAGGAGTAAAAGACATAAAGTATTTAATGGAACATCTGAATATGGGAAAACATCCGTAGGATGGTTTTTTGTCCTAAAATTATATTTAGTTATTAACAATGAAGGATAATTAATTGCCTTCAAAATTACAAAGGGAAATATCAGTGGTGTAAAAGCTGCCTATCCACTTCTTTCAAAATTAAAGGAGTTGGCTTTTGGAGATAAGGGCTATATTGGTAAAAAATTATCAGAAGAGCTTATGGAAGGAGCATTGAAACTTATTACTAGAAAACGTAAAAATATGAAGGATTATCAAGGGATGCAGAGCCTATAACTGCATTGGAAAAGCAGCTACTAAATCAACGCTGTATTATTGAAACTGTATTTGATCATCTAAAACATCATTATCAAATATGGCATACTAGGCATCGCTCTATTATTAACGCTCTATCTCACTTGCTTGCCACTCTTGCTGCCTACACTATCGAACCTCTCAAGATATCTGCTCTAAAGTTACTTTCTAAAACTCCGAACTAAGGTTAAGAAATACTTTTTTACCTCAGTATTCGTAAGGAAAGTCAAATAAAAAATTTAGGCAATGGTAGAAATATTATCATAAAAAGAGTTATTTTTAACCATATTCTCCTGATTTAAACAAAATTGAGCCTCAATGGGCTAATTTAAAACGGAAGTTACAAATCGGACTATGTTTACAAAATTTTACCTAATGTTATTCCCAGCATGCAGCATAAAATGCATAATGATAAGCTTAGAAGAGTGTATGTAAATGATACATAAGTGTAGCCTTCGTATAAAAGATTAACTGTTTCCAATGAAAAAGAAGAAAATGTTGTAAATCCACCTAATAATCCTGTCATTATAAATATTTTTATTTCACTATTATAGTTAGGAAATTTATTTATTAGTATACTTGAGGCTAGCCCTATCATAAATGAACCGAGTATATTAATTGCTAGGGTTGGATAAGGGTAAATTTCAACAAATTTATTGTTTGGGAGTTTGTTTGCAAGGAGTATAGATAAATATTTTGACATCAAAAATCTTAATATACCTCCAAGGCCAGCACCAATAAATATCAAAATAATTTTTAACAAAGCTTTTATAGAATATATTTAAGTTTTTTGCTTATTATTATGTGTAAAATGGGAATATGAGGTCCCCAAATACGAGGTCCCCATTTTATACTTATGAAATGGAGACCTTTCTTCAAATGTTATTATTGCTTCTTTTGCGCAGGGGCAACTGAATCAATGCTATCATTATCTTGTGGTTTTGCATTTGATTTAACATCAATAGTATCATCTTTAACAACGTTTGTGTTGGTATCAACTTTGGCAACGTCGCTGTTATTGGTAACGTTTGTGTTGGTATCAACTTTGGCAATAGCGTCGTCATTATCGTTGGTCTTTTTTTCAGTATCAACAGTATCAACATTGGCAACAGTATTATTGCTATCCATTATACTCATAACCCGATCATAGTTTATAAAGCCAGGTATCAATTGATCATTAATTATTACAGTTGGAGTTGATCTAAATCCTATGCCTTTTGCAATTTGCAAGTTTTGATCTAAAGCTGATTGTATAGATGTGTCATCAATTTGCTTGTACAGCTGTGATGTATCAATTTTTAAAGTTTTGCAAATGCTTTTTACTTTTTGATCAAGGCTGTTATTACTGCTATCTTCCATCAGAGCAAAGTGAAAATCTAAAAATTTTTCTGGAGCAATTTTGTAAACAGCAAGCGCTAATTTACTTGCCTTTAAAGAATTGGCACCCAAAATAGGTAACTCTTTAAATACTATATATACATCTTGTTTGTTATCTACAATTTGCTTAAGTACTTCCGACATTTTTTTGCAATAGCCACAGTTATAATCGTAGAAGCTCACTATAGAGTTTTTAGCGTTGGAGTTGCCATAAGTTGGATCATTTTTATCATTAAGCAGTTGATCCTTAAAATCCACAACAAGCTGTTGAATCTTTTCATCACGAGCAGTTTGTTGTTTACTCATATGAGATTCAATTGCTGAGATAACAATGCTAGGATTATCTTTTATTTCTTCTTTAATTATATCTTTTACTTCAGCTTTGGTGATAGTTTTTGACTCATCAGCTGTATTTTTAGGGCTTTTGTCAATGACAGCTGTTTTACTGTTTTCCTGTGGTATAGAAGGGTTCTTAGAACCTTTATAAAAAGAATAACCTAGAAAAGCTATGACTAGTATTATTAATAAAAAGAGTATATTTTTTGATTTCATGATAGTTAAATATAATTACTTTATGAACGAGAATTATTGCACGAATTATTCTGTAATGTAAATAAATTAATGTAAAGGATATTAATATTTATCTATAAAATTGAAAAATAATGAAATTTATTGTAAATTTTGTGCAATGCGTAACAAAATTTCTTTCATCTCCTCATTGGGATTTTTATTGATAGAAAGCAGTATATCATTTTCCTTACTCAATGAATTCAATGGAGTGTATTTTTTTGGTTTATCAATGTGATTTTTAGGAGTGGGTGTGTTTAATCCAATGATTTTTATTTTAGAGATAATCTTGTACCCAAAATACCGTGTAATTTTATCAATGATATTGGGGGTCATCATTTGTATGTCTAATATATTACAATGATTATTGATTTTGACTGTGAGAGTATTGACGCTATTTTTTGAAAACTTTATATCTTGTGGCAATATCTTATATTTTAAGTCATCCCCCACAATCAAATCCCAATGGAGCAGCATTTTATAATAGGGGGTGCTGTTTTTGTTAAACAAAGGCTTGATTGCATGCTCAATATGATTTTTTAACCACATTTTGCGGTAGAATATATAAGTTTAGGTGTTGGCAGGCGCTGTTGACTTTTCTAGTGATTTAACTTTATGTGTCAGCTTGCTCACTTTTCTTGAGGCTGTATTTAATTTTAGTACTTTTTTAGTGACAGCTTTCATGATTGTTGATTCCGCTGTTTTTAGAGCTGGTATAGCATTTGCGAAATCATTTAACTTAACTAATTCTTCAACTTTTTTAGTAAAGGTTTTGATTTTACTTTTAGTTATTTTATTCCTCAACGCTCTCTTAAGAGATTGTTTGTGTGCTTTAATTGCTGATTTATGTTGTGCCATAATTTATTTTCATTTATCTTGAATAAAATTCTACTACCAAGTTAGGTTCCATTTGTACTGGGAAAGGAACTTCTGCTAAAATTGGCACCTTTAGGTAAGTAGCTTGAAGATTAGGAGCATCAATTTTTATATACTCTGGAGTATCTCTTTCACCTCTTTCTTTTGCCTCAAGGACAATTAATAGCTTTTTAGACTTATCCTTTACCTCTACAACATCATTAGGCTGTAGTCTATAGCTAGGAATGTTAACTACCTTTCCGTTAACTTTTACATGCTTATGAGTGATGAATTGTCTAGATGCAAATACGGTTGAAACAAATTTGGATCTATACACAAACGCATCAAGTCTAGATTCTAGTAGTCCGATTAGATTTTCACCTGTATCACCTTTTTTGCGACTTGCTTCTGCATATATGGATTTAAACTGTTTTTCTCTAATATCACCATAATATTTTTTTAGCTTCTGTTTAGCAATCAGCTGAGTACCATACTCCGTTGCTTTTTTGTATCCTGAAGCTCCATGAACACCTGGAGGGTAATTTCTTTTGTTATATGGATCTTTATCTGTGCCCCACAACGCCGCGCCAATTCGGCGACTAATACCGTATTTTCTGTTTAATCTTTTTGACACTATTAACTTGTATGATTATATTTTAAGATAAATATAATGTAAAAACCTGCTAAGTCAATCACTTATCATCATTTTAATGGAAAAATTGCTAAAATTATTAGTGATTATTATTTTTTAATAATGTAGATATGTTGTTAATTTCTTCTGCGGTTAGTTTATAGTTATCCGATAGTAGTTTTTTCTCATTTTCAAATTGATCATAAAAGTTTGCTTTTAAATCTTGTAAACTCTTATTAAGGATTTCAATTTCATCTATCAAATGCAATGATGTAACGAGAAAGGCCTTTGTATCTGATATGTTGTCACTATGTTTTTTTATTTCATCAATTTTTAAATTTAATTTATCAGCTAAATCTAATAGTTTTTTCGGGTCTTCACACGATAGCTTTATTTGAGTGTTTCCTATTTTCAATTCAATTTCTTGCATATTTTGAATTTTATTTATTTTTATTTAAAATATTTTTTAGTTGGCTAATTGATATGTCTATATCCTGAGTTGCGTCCTCATTAATTAAGGCCTCTTCTTTTTTAGGAGGGTCATTTGTCGCAAGGTGATTTGCAAGTTTATCGCTTAAATCTTTTTTTTCTAACAGATGTTTTTTGACAGCACCATTTAATTTGTCAATCTCATCATGAAGTTTAGCATTTTCGATACTAAGATTTGTTATTTTTTTTTCTAAAAATTTAACTTCCTGAATTTTATTAATCACCGCCTCATGCAAATCTTGTAGAGCTAATTTTATTTTGTTATCCATAGTTTTAATAGTCTATTGCATGAATATATGTTGTATAGTATCATCTATTGAATTGCTTTAAAATACGATAGCTGGGATAATTTATCAAGGAATTTTATTAAGATGTTTGACATATCATTATCAGAACTATTATTAATTTTTATCATAGGGGTGCTTGTTCTAAAGCCTAAAGATTTAGTAAGAATTTTTGAAAAAGTTAAAGGATTTAATAGGAAGTTAATGAATAAGAAAGGCATTGAAGAGGATTTTTTTGGCCCTGAGAACATTGATTTATTTAATAAAAATGATGCTATACAAAGCCAGAAGAATGAAAAAACAAACGAAAAAAAAGAAGGTTAATTAGGGGTTATATTTATTTGTATTATCTGAGTATGGTGCGGTTATGCTTAGTCACATTCAATGATTACAATGCTCACCGTGAACATGTGGGGGATACTTTTTTATATGTTTTTCTACCTTGCGCATTAGTATGTCACGCTTCATTTTTGAGAAATAGTCTAAGAAAGTTGTTCCGTCTAAATAATCCAATTCATGTTGTATAACAGCTGACAAAAATCCTTCTGCTTTTAGCTCTTGCGCTGTTCCATCATAATCAAAATAGTTCATTTTTATTGCACTAGGGCGACTAATTTCCACAGTGATACCAGGGAAGCATAATGAAGCTTCTTTATATGTTTGTATATCTTCAGAATACCAAGTTATTGATGGATTGATCAAAGTAAGGGGAGATTTGATATTGTTATCTTGTAAATCAACAACAGCTATTCTCTTTAATATACCAACCATATTAGCGCCTAAGCCTACAGCATTTTCCATATACATGGTAGAGAACATGTCATCTACTAACTTTCGTATATCATTGTTAATATCTGCTACTGGCTCAGCTGTCATTTTAAGTATAGGGTGAGGAGCATAAATCAAAGGTAAAATTGGCATAACAAAATATTTTATTTATAAATACTGGCTCATGATTATTTGTATATACAGCGTTGTAATAGATAGAGCAACTAAATTATCTGAGAGTTGTGTAGGTGTTTAAAATTACAATGGAAGGATTTTTGTTGAAGATAAGGGCTACCTTTTAAAAAGCTGCTCAATACTTTATTTGAGCAGGGCATAACTCTGATTGCAAATATTCTCTTCTATGAACCTGATCCACTCTAGAAACAGGTCTCTCATTAATGCCTTTTTCCATTTTTAGTGAATTTCTCCAGCTCATAACTGCTTTCTTCCTCATTTATTGCATAATACGTTATTATTTCAAATATCTTAATATAACTTCTGATGCTTTTTGTTTTTCTATTTTTGATAAATTAAATTTTGCTAAAAATAAATCAAAATCATCTAATTGTTTTGATATTTTCTCTTTTTTATTAATAAGTTTGTCAGATTCAAATAGTAGATTTTGTACATTAAAATTTTCCTGAAGTAATTCTGGAATAATCCTTTTATTTGTCACTAAATTACAAATTGTAACGTATTTAATTTTAAGTTTCTTTCTAATTAGATAAGCGGTAAACTTATTCATTTTATAAAAAACAATAATTGGTATTTTTTTTGTAATAGATTCCAAGACACTCGTTCCTGATTTGCATAAAATTAAATCACTTATATTAATTAAATTAGTTTTATCTATGTCATTTTTGGCAATTATTAAATTATCATAATTTAAATGCCTCTTAATTTTTTTTTCTAAATGCTCAAGAGTAGATATTATAAAAAATATGTTTTTATATCTTTTGCAAAGTTCATCCATATATTGTTTTAATACAGGAAGGTGATATTTCAATTCATTATTTCTGCTTCCTGGAATTATTGTTATAAGTTTTTTACTAACTAAATCATATTTTTTTCTTATACTATTCTTATCTGCCTGACTAAAGCTGGAGCCATTTTCAATTGTTGGGTTACCAACATAACTGCATTTTAAACCCACTCTATCAAAATATTTTTTTTCAAATGGAAAGATGACCAACATGTGATTAAATAATTTTGCACATTTTGGAGCACGCTCTGGTTTATATGCCCAAACTGTAGGTGCTACATAATGAATTATTGGTATATTTAATTTTAAAAACTTTTTTATTAGCTTTACCAATGGAAAATTAAATCCTGGTGAATCAACAGTAACGATTAAATCTGGCTTTAATTTTTTTATAAATATAATTGTTTGAAGTAGTCGAAATAAAATTTTAAATATTTTTGGTAAAATTTCTAAATAACCCGTTATTGATAATTCTTTGCTAGGAAAAATACTTGTAATCTCTCCTTCTTTAATCATTCGTTCACCTGCAATTCCGTAAAATTTAAATTTACACTCAGGGCTCTCCTTTAAATCTTTCATGAGATTAGCAGCTAAAATATCACCGGAAGCCTCTCCGACAGATAAAAATAATTTATAAGGATATTTCATGTTTTTTCTTATTGAACGAAATAATGCGTTTCAAAAGTTTAGTGTCATATTGCTTAGGAGGAGGAGTTTTTTCTATTATCCAATTATATATATCATTATCCGGAGCTTGAAGCAGTTCTTCATATGATTTAATTGATTCGTATTCTAAATCCATTAAAAAATTTTCAGCAAAGCTACCTAGAATTATATCTAACTCTTTACATCCCCTATGCGCACTCTGATATAATAATTTCTTTTTTAAATGATCAAGATTCATTGATTTTATCAATTTCAATTTTTTTAAAAAAAATCTCTGGTTTGTTTAAAGTTATTCCAGAATTAATTGAGTAGGATTTTGAAAGAGCATCAAAGCTTCTTTGTTTGACGCTAAAATAATCAAGTATATTTTTGGCGGCATCAGGAATAAATGGTTGAAGCAATATAGCAATGATTCTTATAGTCTCAGATATAACATATAATACCGTACACATTCTTTTTTCATCTGTTGATTTAAGCTTCCAAGGGGCTTCCTCATCTATGTATACATTAGCATTATTTGATAATGTAATGATTTGTTCCAATGCTTGTTTTAAAGATTGATTGTCGATGCAATTTCTTATTTCTGAAATAGCTTCATAGGAGTCATTTAATAATTTGGTATCTTTCTCATGAAATCCATTAGGCATGGGGATTTTTTGTTCACAATTTTTATATATTAAATTTACTGTTCTAAAAATTAGGTTTCCAATTTTATTAACTAGTTCAGAATTTATTCTTTCTATAAAACTATCTTCCGAGAAATTTCCATCATTTCCAAAAGTTACCTCTCTTACTAAATAATATCTAAAATAATCTAGATTATATTTCCCAATAATATCATAAGGATCAATAACATTTCCGGTAGATTTTGATATTTTTTCACCATTATTAGTCCACCATCCATGTGCAAAAATTCTTTTTGGAATTGGCAAATTTGCAGCCATGAGAAATGCTGGCCAATATACCGCATGAAATCTTAGTATATCCTTGCCAACAACATGTAAAGTAGCTGGCCAAAACGAAGCATCTTTATCGTTTAATGCGGAAATATAATTAAATAGTGCATCAAGCCATACATATATAACGTGACTATCGTCATTTGGAACTTTTATTCCCCATTGGAAAGATGTTCTTGAAACAGAAAGGTCTTTCAATCCTGATTTTACAAAGGATACTACTTCATTTTTTCTGCTTTCAGGCTGAATAAAGTCGGGATTATCATTATAAAAATCCAATAATTTTTGTTGAAAAGATGCTAATCTAAAAAAGTAACTAGGCTCTTCAATCCACTCTACTGGTGCACCTGAAGGAGCTTTTCCATCAATTAATTCAGATTCTAAAAAATATGCTTCGTCTCTAATAGAATACCATCCTGAGTATTTGCCTAGATAAATTTGATTGTTATTTATTAATTTTTGCCATATTTTTTGCACAAAGCTTGTATGCCTTTTTTCTGTTGTTCTAATAAAATCATCATTTGATAAATTTAGATCTTTAGTTAAATTTACAAAATTTTGAGCGATCTTATCTACGTATTCCTGAGTATTAATCGAATATTTATGTGCAGATTTTTCAACCTTTTGACCATGCTCATCAGTGCCAGTTAAAAATTTTACCTCATAGCCATCTAGAGTCTTAAACCTTGCTATTACATCAGATGTTATGTTGGTATATGCATGTCCTATATGAGGTTTGTCGTTTACATAGTAAATAGGAGTGGTGATATAGAATCTGTTCTTCATTAAATGTAATTTAATACTTTATCCATCAGGGTTAATAGTATGATTACCTTTTTTCATTGAAAATTGCAACTGAGGTCTATCTAAATTTGCTGAATTACCAACGGTAGCGATTTGAGCGCTTTTATTAACTATTTGCCCTTTTTTAACTAAAAATTTATCTAAATTAGAATAAGCGGTCATATACCCGTTGTTATGCCTAAGTATAAGCAAATTTCCATATCCCTGTTGATTACCCAAATAAACTACTTCGCCTCTTGATGCAGCTTTAACAGGAGTACCTTTTTCTGCAATTATATTAATTCCTTCATTAAATTTTCCGTTGTGATCTCCATAGGTTTTTATTACATAACCATTAACTGGCCATGTAAAATCTTTAGAATTGATAGGGTATTGATTTTTAAAGAATTCATTTTTGATTTTTGATTTTGGCGCTACAAGAACATTGTTTTTTGCGGTCAATACGTTTAAATCAGCATCCTTCTTTTGATTTGCATCAATTTGATCATTATTTTGTGTTTCTTCATAATTTTCCTCATCCTGCACAGTAGAAGAGTCAAAATTTACATGCTTATATCCATCATTTTCAATAAAACTATCGGTAGATTCTGGAATTATGATGTAATCTCCAGCATATATTTCTGAATCTACTGATAAACCATTTTTTTCAGCAAGTAAATTAAGGTCGATATCATGCACTCTAGCAATGCTTTCAAGGGTATCATTTGATTTTATCAAATAGTAATTACCTATTGGTACCTTTATAATTGTTCCAGGCTTAATACTATCGTAGGAATTTAATGAGTTTAGCCGCTTTATTTCTTTAATTGGAACGTGATATCCTTGGGCAATTTCACTAACCGATTGAGATGTTTGACTTTTAACGAAGCGATATTTTTCATTTTTACCAAAATATATGGATTGGTTGTTTTCAATAATAGCGGGGGTATTAGCCGAATTACAAGCTACTAAAAAACACAATAAAAAATATACAAAAAAATTATTGAAGTTAACTTTCATTTTATTCTACTATTTCTGACTAGAGTTGTTTTTTGCTAACATAATTTTATTTTCCTTGTGCAATGTACTATTGATTTTCTTTTTTTGATTATTGAAAGCAATTAGTTTTTTCCCAGCAAGAGGATTTGAAATTAGAGGCTTGATTTTTATAGGGTTAATTGGTTTTCCATACTGCCTAATTTCATAATGCAAATGTGCTCCCGTTGAGTTACCAGTACTACCAACATATCCAATGACTTGTCCCTGTTTAACAGCAATTCCTCTTTTAATTCCAGGCTTAAATTTACTCATATGAGCATACAAAGTTGAGTATTTGTAATTATGTTTTATTGCTAAATATTTACCATATCCTGCTCCATATCTTACGACCTGAACTATACCATTGCCTGCTGCCAAAATAGGTGTGCCTGCTCTTGCAGCATAGTCAACTCCTTTATGCAATATTTTGCGTTTTGAAATGGGGTGAAGTCTCATTCCAAAACCGGAGGATATCCGAGCGTTTTTAATGGGTTTACTTAGCAAAGCGCTCTTTAAATTTCTTCCATCGGCATAGTAATAGCTAATATTTCCTTTGCTGTCTTTATATTGGTATATTTCATATTTTTTATTATTGATTGATAAATATGCATATAATATGTTTCCATCACTAACTTTTTTTCCTTCAGAAGTTTCACTATAATCGAATAGTATTTTGAATTCACTATCAGTCCTAACATCCCTTTTAAAGTTAACTTCATCACTTAACATTTTTATATATTCCATGATAATTCCAGGAGACGCACCTTGAGATATAGCACTATTATATAGACTTTCTCTAGCGTAACCTTTTACTAGTTTTGATCTGCTGTTGATAGTTTGCTTTAAAAGTTTTAAATCATAATTATTCGTACTTGGATTATAAACTCCATCAATAATTTTACTGTCTATATGTATAGTAAAATTATCTGGTAAATCACCAATTTTAATTTTACCACCATCTTTAGAACTAAATAAAAACTTTATATCTTGTCCAACATAGATATTCGAAACATCATATAGTTTATTGATTTGGGTTGATATGGAATATACACTAGACGAATTGAATCCTATTTCAGAGAGAATTTTTATCAGGCTGTCCCCTCTCTGTACGGTATATGAATATTCATTACTTAAGAATTGTGCATCAGATATTGTTTCAATGGCATTTTCCGACTCTTCATCTAGACCCTCATTATAATTGATTTGACTGAAAGGAATTTCAGTGCTTATAGGCTTTATGATACTAGAGGAAATGTTATTTTGAATGTTGAATACAAAGTTCAAGATGATGCAAAAAATTGCAAAACCAAACAAAAAAAAGTTGATTCTTTCAAGTCTTGTTAAACTTAAAAAGTAATGCATTGAGTTAAGGATCATTTGATAATCCACATTATAAACATACAATTTGCAAATTTTCAAGGGTTAATGTTAAATACTCATCAACATAATCCTAAATAATCTATTAGCTAATTATCTCTTTATAAACATATGCGAAATTTATAATTTTGTAAATTTTAAAGTTAAAAGCTTTGCCTAGTTCAATGTTTTTCTTTAGGTAAGTTTATATCTGCATTAATTTTTTGTTATTTTTTTGCTATATATATTAGCATGGTGAGTTATTTGATGTTTTTTAGTAACTTACACAAAATATATTAGATTCTCATTTCTGAAAATTCGGGGTTTGGATAAGTAGAACCCCGAATAGTTATGTGTGGATTATATGAAAAATTTAATTAACTTTGACTCCATGTTTTGGGGTTCACTTCACTCCTCATTAATTCAATTGCACGTATTCTTCTATGCTTGTGTTATTTTCGTTTGTACTCAACAACTCTTCCTTTTCTTGTAGGCTTTCTATAACATCGCAATATACTGACTCTAATCTGTCATCACTATGCCCAAAATCATGACTAAATAGAACACAATACTTACTAATGTCTTTTCCATCTATTAAATTAAAGTTACTTTTAATAAGAGTAAATAAATCTTCATAATAACCTTGAAGTTCTTCATGAGCATCTTTGCTGTGAAATTTTGGCACCATCCATTGATGTTTAGACTGTAAAAGATATTCCACATAAGCCTCTGCTTTGAATGCATCTACTTGAGGATTATTTGTGAATTTAATTGCTTCTTCAACTGAAGCACCTGCTTCCAGTGCCCAAAATTGAGCTCGACTTTCAAATTTGAGAGTATTCTCTACTGAGGCTCCTGCTTTGAATGCATCTACTTGATAATTATTTGTAATTTTTCATAATCTTTGAATCTTGCATCTCCATCTTTATATTTTTTATATGCGTGAAGTTCTCCAAGATTATCAAAATATTGCCCTAAAACATGGCTTTCTATTTTAGCGGTAATATTTTTCTAATCGCGATTGAAAATTTTGACCTGTGGCACTTGAGGTACCAATTTTATTTAAAAATTTAACGTCTTGATTATACATAATTCTATACTCATTTTAGTTTAAAATTATATGATACCTATGAAATGTTACAATTAGGTTAAGAAAAGAAATAAATAGTTTGGGAATGTAATATAGCTTGAAAAGAGTATGCTCTTTTAGAAAATATTTTAATTCATAACTCATCTTTGTGAGGTTTGTTTTCTAAATCTAATGATTCCGTAATTCTAGTTCTTGCACCATATACTGCTTCTGCAAATGACATGACTAAGTAATGAGCTATTTTAGTTTTAGGTAAATCTATATCCATGTTGGCTTTTTTCCCAATGGTTTCATATTCATGTTGGAAATGATTTTTTGCAAACTTAGCTATGACCTCATTTTGATATACTATGAATGGTGCAGTTGAAATATAAAGAACTATTTCACAATTTTTTATATGATCTTTAGATTCAATAAGTGTATCTAATGAATTAGCTCTCCCTTCATCTTTTATTGCATTTATGAGTATTGATTTTATTTCACTACACTTGGGGTCAGTTTTACATATTCTATCATAAACGTCTTGTATCAATTCTTTTTCTGTAACTACATCTACGCTGAATTTTTCTTTCACTTCCTCAATATACTCAGCAGAACCATCGTTATACTTGCTTGAGTCAACGAATCTAGTCCCAGTTAATAAATATAACGTCCCAATTTCTAAATCTCTATTTTTGATGAGTGAGACTAAATATCCCAATCTATCCTCCATGTTTGGGGCGGTAGAGCCTAATAAAGCAGCGCATGGATATTTTTGTAGTATGGGTGCTTTTTCAAAAATAAAATTTAATTTTGTAAAATTATCAATAACCGATAGAGCAATCGTCTCATTTATCCATTCAGGTACTTCTGATTCATGTCTTTCTTTACCTCCAGATCTTGCCCTAAATTTATCTTGCGTAACCTTGATAAGCATTTTTTCAGCTTCGATTAAAGTATGATGATTAGGACAATCATCTAAAAAATATTCTTCTGGTATATTGTTGTCTGCTAGTTTTAGTAAATCTGTGATTAAATTCGGTTGTTCGCAAACAGGAGAGAGATAATCTCCATATGGTTCAGAGAAAGAACATAATACTTCCTTCACACATGAACCCATCACTGTTAGATGAAATTTATTAGAAAACTCTTTCAATATAATTATTTTATAATTAATATGCAAGTAAAAGATTTACTATTTACTGAATTTATGAAGATTATATTTATGGGCTCGCCCGAATTTGCAGTTCCAACTCTCTCAAAACTTATTGGTTTTGATTATGAAATTATTGCTGTATACACCAAGCCGCCAACTAATTCAGGGCGTGGATTAAGACAAAACAAAAGTGCAATTCATAATTTAGCAGAAAAATTTTCATTGAATGTTTTGACTCCGAAAAAATTAAAAGCGCCAGAAAGTATAGAGCAATTTAAATCATTAAATCCTGATATTGTAATTGTTGCTGCTTATGGATTATTAATACCCAAAGAATTTTTAGAGATACCAAAGCATGGATTTATTAATATCCATCCTTCTGATTTACCTAGATGGAGAGGAGCCGCTCCTATACATCGCACTATAATGGCTGGGGATGAAAAAACTGCAATTTGTATTATGAAAATGGATGAAGGATTAGATACAGGTGACATTATATTACGTAAGGAAATTTTGCTCGATAATGAAATTACAGCAAAAGAATTGCATGATAAGTGCTCTGAACTGGGTGGAAAAATGATTTTAGATGTATTGGATCTTTTTGAAAAAGATAAGGTCTCATATACAAAGCAATCTGATGAAGGTATAACATATGCGGATAAAATTATTTCAGATGAGGGTCTGTTAGACTTTAATTTATCAGCATTTGAAGTCAACAATAAGATACGTGCTCTAAGTCCTAAGCCTGGTGCCTATTTTATCTATAAAAATGAGTTAATAAAAATTATTAGTGCAGTAGTGGAAAAAATAAATGAGAATTATCAATTAGGAACGGTGGTTGATGATAAATTGGGCATTGCTTGCAGGGATAGCATTATAAGGCCAATTTTACTACAAAGGAATGGCAAAAAGATGATATATACCGATGCTTTTCTAAGAGGATATGATATACCTATGGGAAGTAAATTGAGTTAATTCATTGTTATAGATAAAGGAGAATGTCATTCACTTGTGCTTGGTCCTATCGCATCTAGGATAACAACGAGATTAGGAACTATGCAAAGTTTATCTATATAACTGATTTGCTCTACAATTGTTAGATTTTAAACAGAATAGGGTCTACTTTTAAAAAGCTTGTAACTACTTAATTTTATGGGGCAGATGTTTTTCACCTTCTTTGATAATGATAGATGAATTTTCAAAGTCATTATCTATCGGCTCATATTGACCACCTAGGCACTTAGAAAAAAAACCTTCAGCAATTGCGAAAAAAGAGAGTCTGTTTTCTGGTCTTGCAAAGCCATGTCCTTCATCTGGATATAAAGCATAAATTACAGGAATATTATGCTCTTTCATTGAATCTACTATTTGATCAGACTCAGCTTGCTTAACCCTAGGATCGTTAGCACCTTGACCAATTAATAATGGTTTTGTAATTTTATCTACATGAAAAAGTGGGGATTTTTTCTTATATAATTCTTTCCCTTCTTTAGTTTTGTGATCGCCTCCTAGCATTACTTTGAAACTATTAATTATAGGCTTCCAATATTCAGGAATTGAATTAACCAATGTGATCAAGTTTGATGGACCGACAATATCCACACCGCATGCAAAAGTGTTTGGAGTAAAAGTTAATCCCACTAGAGCTGCATAACCACCATAACTTCCTCCCATTATTGCTACTTTATTCTTGTTGGCAATTTTTTCGTTCACTGCCCAATCAACCGCATCTATGAGATCATCATGCATTTTTGCAGCCCATTCTCCATTACCTGCATTAATAAAATTTTTACCAAAACCTGTGGATCCTCTATAATTAACACTTAGAACTACATAACCCCTATTGGAAAGCCATTGATGCATGCTATCTAATCCCCAATAGTCTCTAGCATTTGGTCCACCATGCACCAATAAAATCATGGGAGCAGGCTTTGTTGTTTTATAATCACTTTTAGATTTTTTTATATTATTTGGAACTGAAATATAACTAACTAAATCCAATCCATCTCTAGATTTGATCACAACAGGATGCATTTTTGCCAGATTGTAGTTAGTTAATTTATCTTTATTATTAAAAAGATATTTAGCCTTTTTATTTATCCTATCATATAAGTAATACTGAGTTGGTTTATCATCATAATCAAATGCAACTAACCATTTAGTATCTTCTAAATTTCTAGACTTGATAATAATTTGCTCATTTTTCGCCAATTTCTTTAATATATCGTGATCTTCTTCAAACTTGGTATCAAAAAAAGTATAATCCTGTTTCATATAATAATGAGTTGCAGCCTGTAGCTCATTGTTTTTTGGCTGTAAAATTATATTTTCAATATCAGCTTTAGAGTTTGAATATATTAGTTCTTTATTTTTGCTCCTTAAATCTAACAAAAATAAACCTGATTTATCCCTATCAATTGAGCTAACAAAATATGCTTTGTCTCCTTTTTCTGTAAATCCTACTATACCAGATGTTTTAGAATCTTCATGGGGGATTTTTATATAAGGGATTTCTTTTTTATTTTCAAAAAAATAAATCTGATTACCTGCATCTGATGTTGGGTGATAACCAAATTTAATTTGATAATTATCATCTATACTAAAGCTGATATATTTATTATTTTCATAAATTAATGATAACCCACCAGTTTTAATATTTAATTTATATATGTCAAAATATTCTTTTTTCCTTTGATTAAGCCCAATTATTATTTCGTTTGGAAATTTATAGCTATTCTTGAATATGACAGATTTTACATCTTTTTCTGGAGTTAATATTGTGTCTTTTAGTGTGCTAATATCAACTTTATGAATGATTTCATTTTCATCTCCATCACTATCTTTTAGATATAAAATATGCGTATTATCATGGCTCCAAAAATAATTTCTAATTCCTCTTTTAGTATCATTGGTAATGGATTTCACATTATTTATATCATTAATTGGTGCAATAAAAACATTTAATATACCTGCTTTATCAGATAAATATGAAATATATTTGCCATCTTTACTAATTTGGACATTTGCCTTATCTGGATTGCCAAAAATTATTTTTCTCGGTATTAATTTATCATCAGAATTTGCAGAAATATTTGTCATAAACATAATCAATATTGTTGTAATCCTTGCATATAACCCCATATACAAACATACTTATGAGTCAATTTGTATCTGAGATGCATTAAAAGGTCAAATTTAACTTCCAGTATATATTTGAAAAATTAATTTTGATTGTTATGCTATATTTATTATTGATATCATTATTTTAATTGGTTACCATTAAAAATAAAAATGGGTTGTCTATGGATATCACAATATACGGAAAACATATTAAAATTGGTGAAAGCCTAGAAAAACATATTGTTGAGCACTTGACTGTAACGGTAAAAAAATATTTTAAAGATGCGCTAAATGCTCATGTTACAATTGAGAAGCAAGGTCAATTATTTGAAACTGAAATAATTGTTAATGAAGGCACTGGGACAGGGACATTAATAAAAAGCAACGGTCATGAATATGATTCATATAGAAGTTTTGGTGTAGCAAATGAGAAAATTGAAAAACAACTTAGAAGATATAAAAACAGAATAAAAAATCATAAAAAGCACAAGGAGCATTCTATTGATTTGATTAGTGGTATAAAGTATGTCATTTCTCCACTTGAAGAATCAGATATAGATAATCATGAAAATTCTCCAACTATAATTGCTGAAAAGCCTTCTAATATCGAAAATCTTAGTGTTAAAGATGCTGTAATGAAAATGGATTTATTAAACTTACCTGCATTATTGTTTACCAATGCTGCTAGTAGAAAGTTAAATTTAGTCTATTATAGAAAGGATGGAAACATATCCTGGATAGATGCAAAGATAGATGCTTAGTAAAATTATTTGCTTATAACAAAGGCATAACTTGCAAAATAATAAAGTTAATTTATTATTTAAATAAATAAATTTCCAATTTTAATATTTAGCATGAAAGTACAGGTTAACAATAGTGAGTTATTACAGGCTTTAGGTCATATTCAATCTATTGTAGAGAAAAGAACAGCAAAAAGTATATTATCTAACGTAAAAATTACTACGCAGAAAAACAAAATATCCTTTTATACAACTGATTTAGATATATTTGCTAAAGAATCAATAAATGCAAGTGTAGGGGGGCAATTAACAACAACAGTTCCTATACATATATTTTATGAGATAGTTAGAAAAATAGGGGCGCAAAAGGAGGTTCAACTTATATTTGAGCCATCAGATAAACCGGGTAAGATGTTGATTAAAGCTGGATTAAGTGAATTTAGCCTACCATGCTTATCAGCAGAAGAATTTCCTGATTTTGAAGAAGGTCAACATAGTTGCGAATTTGAAATTGCATCTAGTGATTTACATTATTTAATAGCAACTACAAAGCATGCAATTTCATATGATGAAACTAGATATTATCTAAGTGGTGTTTTTCTTCATGTTACAGAAGATAATGGAGTTAATGTATTAAGAGCTGTAGCCACTGATGTGCATAGATTAGCAATAGGGGAGGTAACTTTGCCAAAAAATGCACAGCTGCTACCTGAAATCATCATTCCTAAAAAAACTGTGTTTGAGCTAACAAAATTGTTAGAAGATTTTAGTGGCGAAGTTCCAATTGGAGTTTCATCAAATAAGATTACTTTCCAAATTGGCAATACAACTCTAGTATCTAAGTTGATAGATGGTAAATTTCCAGATTATGATAAGGCAGTTCCGTATGGTAATACCAAATTACTTGAAGTATCAATATCAGAATTAGCTAAGGCAATTGATCTAGTAACTGCTATATCTACAGAAAGAACGGTAGCTGTAAAGCTTAAGGTAGAAAAAGATAAAATTACATTATCTGTAAATGATAAAATAAATTCCTCAGGAGTAATTGAGATCCCTGCTATATATAATAACGATGAAGTTTCAATAGCTTTTAATGCTAAATATATAATTGATATACTAAATAACTTAACTGGTAAAAAAGTTTATTTTAAATTAAATTCTGGGAACACAGCGGTACTAGTAGAAGATAGTGGTAATACAAATTGTAGATTTGTACTAATGCCAATGCAAATTTAGTATTTTTGGAGATTCTATAAATAAGTCTATATGAGGAATTAGCCTTGAGTATTGTTCGTGCCTTCAAGACGTCATTTTAGTTGTATATTAGGAGCATATTGATGCAAAAATTACCATCATATATATCTCAATTAGAATTGTATAACTTTAAAAATCATCAACATTTAGAGATAAAATTAGACGGTAAATTTGTTTTAATTTTGGGAGAAAATGGCAGTGGAAAAACAAATATTTTAGAAGCTATATCCTTATTAAATTTCTCAAAAGGCATCAAGAATTCAAAAAATAGTGAGATAATTACTAATTTCAATAAACAAAATGCACAGTGGGCAGTGAAAGCTAATTATTCTAATCAAAATTTGGATTATAATGTATTAGTAGGTTGTAAATTTAAACATATTAATGCTAATGGAAGCAAATTAATTAAGGTAAATGACGAGGAATTAACTAAAAAAACAGATATTTTAAATTTATTAAAAATTGTTTGGTTAACACCACAGATGGAGAATTTGTTTTTAGAATCTCCTAGTATCAGAAGGAAATTTTTAGATCGAATGACGTATAATTTCTTTTCAAATCATGCAGAATATTTATTAAAATATGAATATTTTACTCAATCACGAAGCAAGATATTAAGTGATATTGAATGGGATAGCAGATGGTTAGAACAAATCGAAATGAATATAGCTGAATTAAGTCTTAAAATAATTAATAATAGGCTTGAATGTATTGAAATAATCAACTCATTTTTAAAATCATTAACCATAAATTATCTCAAGCCAACAATATCTACTCATGGCGAAATTGAAGAACAACTAAAAATAAATAGCCCAGCCAAAGTTTATGAGTATATTTTAGAAAGCTTGAGAAATAAAAGAAATATTGATGCTAAATCAAAGAGATGCGGGATTGGTTCTCATAAGAGTGATCTTTTGGTTATAGATGGAGAGAAAAACAGGATTGCTAGTTTCTGTTCAACTGGTGAACAAAAATCTATGATTATATCAATGATACTTGGTCAATCATACGCTATGCACAATAATAGTAAAATAGCTCCTATATTACTTCTAGATGAAATATTTGCGCACCTTGATGATAAGAGAAAAGAGAATTTGTTTTTTGAATTAGAAAAAACACCATCCCAGATATGGATTAGTAGTACTAATACTGATTTGGATAAGATAATAAAAACAAGTTGCACAAAATTTATTCTCACGTGATTTATGAATTAACTAAGATCTTGAGAGATCGATCCTACCATGCTACACATCTAAATCCAGATGTGATATTTTTAAATTTCACCATAGGTTTTAATTTTTATTTTTGGATGAATTTCGTTTTGAGATAAGATAATCAGGTTGGGTTTAAATCTTTCAGTGACCGATCTAACGAAAGGTCTTAAAATTGGAGATGTTAATAGCATAGGGCTAATTCTTGAGGCGGCTAATTTATCTAGTTTAATATTAACAGTTTCAACAAACTCGCGTAATTTGCTTGGTTTCATTGCAAGATGTTTATTGTCATCCTCTCCAACTAAATTTTCCATGAAAATTTGCTCCCAATGTGATGATAAAACTACTATTGGTATAACCCCTTCATCATTTAAAAAGCCATGACATATTTGTTTACTAAGCCTTGTCCTAATGTGTTCAACCATTCTGGCAACATTTGTGGTGCTATTTGCAATTTCAGAGATTGCTTCTAGTATTGATGGTAGATCTTTTACAGTGACCGATTCACTTAGCAGGCTTTGTAATATTCTTTGAAACGTAACGACAGTAATTTGGCCAGGCACAACTTCTTCAGCAAGCTTTTTATGATCGCCATCTAAGTTAGATAATAATTTTTTAGTTTCACTATAAGTCAATAATTCTGTAATGTTCTCCTTAACTATTTCTGTTAAATGAGTTGAGATAACAGTTATGGGTTCAATTACTGTGTATTCTTTAAAAATCGCCTCTTCCTTGGCACTTCTATCGACCCATTTCGCAGGTAGGTTAAATGCTGGCTCAATTGTGTCTTCTCCATTAATTTCAATCGCCCCACCTGATGGATTAATCACTAATAGACTTAATGGCTTTAATGTACCTCTGCCGCATTCAATGTCTTTGATTTTTATGACGTAAACTTTAGATTCAAGCTGCACATTGTCCTGTATTCTTACAGATGGTAGGATAAAGCCTAAATCCTGGGCAATTTGTTTCCTTAATGATTTTATTTGGTCAGTTAATTTGTATTCTTGGCTATTATCTACCATTTGTAGCAACTCATAACCTAATTCAATTTTTACATAATCAATATGAAGTGATTGTATAATCATCTCCTCTTGAGTTAACTCTTTCTTTACCGGATCGCGCTTTAGCTGTTGTTCTAATCTTTCTGCTTCTTTGTTGTGTTTATTTAGAAAAAATGCAAGTGTTCCGGATAATAAAGATATAATGAAGAATGGTATAAACGGAATGCCAGGCATTATGCTCATCAAGATTAACAATCCGCTACATGCAAACAAAGCTTGAGGATGGTTGCTTAGTTGTTGTAGAATTGCTTTATCAGCAGAACCATGTATACCGGATTTTGTTACCAGCAAGCCTGCGCTGATTGATACGATTAAAGCTGGGATTTGTGCAACCAATCCGTCTCCAATCGTAAGTAATGTGTATGTTTGCATAGCTTCATCAAAGCTCATTCCATTTTGCACAACTCCAATAATAATTCCTGCTATGAAGTTGATGAAAGTTATTAGTAGACCTGCAATTGCGTCACCACGTACAAATTTATTAGCTCCATCCATGGAGCCAAAGAAGGTGGTTTCATCCTCTAAGACTTTTCTTCTTTCTCTGGCTTGTTCTTCATTAATGATGCCAGATGATAAATCTGCATCTATAGACATTTGCTTTCCAGGCATGGCATCTAGGCTAAATCTTGCTGCTACCTCAGCAATTCGTCCAGAACCCTTAGTTATAACAACGAAATTAATAATGGTCAGTATGCCAAAAACTATCGCACCTATCACAACGGAACCCTGCATGACAAAGAACCCAAATGCTTCAACCACGTGTCCTGCGGCAGAAGGTCCTAAATGGCCATCAGCTAAAATCAATCTAGTGGTTGAGATATTAAGTGCCAACCTAAACATTGTGGCGATTAGTAAAATGCTTGGAAAGGCGTTGAAATCAAGAGGTTTGTCAATGAACAATACCGTCATTAAAATCAATGCAGAAAAAGCTATTGATAAACCTAGTAAATAATCCAATAACCCTGGTGAAATTGGAAAAATTAGGAAGCTGATGATCGATAGAATCCCGATCGCGAATATTATATCCTTTTGCGATGACAAATTCCCAAATCTCTTAGCTATTTCACCAATTTTTAAATTAGTTATATTATTTTTTAAGTTATCCATCTAATCCTGAAATCCCACTACCCAGTCTTAACCATAGAAATTAAAATTGTTTTAAAACAAAATTCAGAATACCATTATTTAAAAAATAATCCAGCTCTATTTCAGTATCAATGCGAGAAAGTAGTTTAAAACTCTTAATTAGTTTATCATTTCTCCTAATTTGGCATTCTATCAAACCTTTTGGTTTTATTTTGTTGTAGCCAATTAATGAAATAGTCTCATCTCCTTTTAGTGATAAATCGTCCAAAGTGTTATCAACAAATTGAAGCGGCAAAACACCCATTCCAATTAAATTGGAGCGATGAATTCTCTCAAAACTCTCCGCTATCACAGCTTTGATCCCAAGTAATTTTGTGCCCTTTGCAGCCCAATCTCTTGATGAGCCAGTCCCATATTCCTTTCCAGCAAAAACGACAAGTGGTGTATTTTCTGCAATATATTTGCTTGATGCATCGTAAATTGTCGTAGGAGTGCTTGCTCCTTCCTTATCAAAATGCTGAGTAAATCCTCCTTCTTTCCCATTTGCCAATTTGTTTTTGATTCTAATATTGGCAAATGTACCTCTAACCATCACCTCATCATTCCCTCTCCTTGAGCCAAATGAATTGAAATCCTGTTGTTTCACTCCTCTTTGGAGTAAATACTCACCAGCTGTGTGGTCTTTAGATATATTTCCAGCAGGGCTAATATGATCTGTTGTGACACTATCCCCAAAAATTGCAAGTATTCGTGCATCTTCTATATTTTCAATTGAGGAATTTTCAACTTCAGAATCAAAAAACGGAGGGTTTTTAATGTATGTACTCTCGTCTTGCCAAGAATAGCACATCGTTTTACTGACGTGAATTTTCTTCCATTCAGCATCCCCTTCAAGAACATTAGCATATTTTTCCACAAACATATCTTTGGTGATGATGTTGGTCACCATGGCTTTTATATCATCATCATTTGGCCATATGTCTTTCAAAAATACATCCTCTCCTTCTTTATTCACGCCTATTGCCTCTTCCAGTATATTGATGTTGATCGTTCCAACTAAGGCAAAAGCAACGCAAAGCATCGGAGAGGCTAAATAATTCTGCTTAATTAACGGGTGAATCCTCCCTTCAAAATTTCTATTCCCAGATAAAATTGCGGAAACGGATAGATTGTCTGCCTTAATGGCTTTTTCGATATCCTCAGGAAGAGGGCCAGAATTTCCAATGCAAGTTGTGCAACCATACCCCACTAAGTAAAACCCCAGCTTCTCAAGATAATAAATCAATCCAGATTTCACCAGGTACTCTGTCACCACCTGCGAACCAGGAGCCAGTGAAGTTTTAACCCACTTTTTAGTTTGCAGCCCAAGGTCATATGCTCTTTTTGCAAGCAAGCCTGCTCCAATCATCACATATGGGTTGGACGTGTTGGTGCAGCTGGTTATTGCGGAAATCACTATGTCGCCATCCTTTAACTTCCCATCTTCAGATTTATCTTTACCTATAGATTTCAATTCTGAGAGCAATATCTTATCCTGAGGTCTTTTTGGCCCCGCAATACATGGCTGAATCTGGCTGATATCAAGCTCCAACTGCTCGTTAAATTTCATTTTATCATCATCCGTATATTCCTGCCAGACGCATTGCTCTTTGGCATATGCCTCAACAAGTGCAATTTGAGACTTGCTCCTGCCAGTCAAATCCAAATACTTTATAACCTCTGCATCAATTGGGAAGTATCCACATGTTGCTCCATATTCCGGTGCCATATTAGCAATTGTAGCTCTTTCGAATAAGGAGAGATGCTTGAGTGCCGGACCATAAAACTCAACAAATTTCCCAACCACATTTTTCTTTCTGAGAATCTCTGTGATTGTTAGAACCATATCTGTCGCAGTAACGCCTGCACTCAACTCACCTGTCAATTTAAAGCCAACAACCTTTGGAACAAGCAGTGAGATTGGTTGCCCAAGCATTGCAGCTTCCGCCTCTATCCCTCCAACTCCCCAGCCAAGCACGGATAATCCGTTGATCATGGTGGTGTGGCTGTCGGTTCCAACTAGGGTGTCAAAAAGTGCGACATCCTCGCCATCCACTTTCACATCGGAAACAACGCTTGCTAAATATTCCAAATTCACTTGGTGACAAATCCCTTTCCCAGGTGGAATCACTCTAAAATTCTCAAATGACTCCTGCCCCCATTTTAAAAATTGATAACGCTCATTGTTCCTTTGAAATTCCTTCTCTATGTTTTCAGCATATGATTTTGATGAACCAAATTTATCAACCTGAACTGAATGATCAATCACCAAATCAACCTGAATTTGAGGGTTGATCTTTTGAGGATCAAGACCTCTATCCTTCATGGCATCCCTCATTGCAGCCAAATCAACCACAGCTGGCACTCCTGTGAAATCCTGCATCAACACTCTTGAAGGGTGATATAAAATCTCATCCTGCTTCCCCGTATTATCACAATACTTGAGCAAGCTTTTTATGCTCGCAAGTGTCACATTTTTCCCATCCTCTTTTCTCAGCAAATTTTCCAACACTACCTTTATAACATTTGGAAATTCTGCTAAATCCACTCCTAGCTCTTTTGCGGCCTTCCTCATGCTGAAAAAGGCATATTTTTTATCATTTACTAAGAGTTCACTTTTTGCTTTTAGGCTATCAACGGCTGGCATATCTTTGCTATATATATTATACGGACATTTATCCTTTAAAAAAACTCTACACGATATATATCGCTGTTCGCAACATTTTTTTGGACAATTTATAGATGGAACATTGCTAACTGATTATGTGGAGTTGCTAAATGACTATGTAAAGTTGCTAAGTGCTGATATCGTTTATTAGATGTAATTTTAGTGCTTGACATCAAATGTCATGTTGTTATATTAACTTCAAGGTGTGTGGAACGTAAGTGTGTTTGTGTTGATTTCTATAACGCAAACATGTTAACGTATCTACATAGTAACAATATTGATATATAAATGTAACATAGGAGTAAAAATATGGCAGCAACTGAATTTGAGATAAGGTTTGCTCAAAGTAGAATTGATTATTTTGACAAAGTTTTAAAAAAAGGTGAAAACGACAAGGTGAAAACTTTATTAAAAGCAATTAAAGCTGAAGGAGGTAGTAGTTTTGGTGCATCTGATATTGCAGCTGCAATTAAAAATGCAAAAGAAATAACACAAGAAGGCAAGAATAAAGCAGTTAAAGATGCAGATACTGCTTTGAAAGCAGCAACAACAGCTGACACGGATGCAAAAACTGCTGCAACAAAAGCTGCTGCTGGTTTAACAACAGCTACAAAAGCTGACACGGATGCAAAAGCTGCTGCAACAACAGCTGCTGCTGGTTTAACAACAGCAACAACAGCTGACACGGATGCAAAAGCTGCTGCAACAACAGCTGCTAGTGATTTAACAGCAGCTACTAATGCAAAAAAAGTTGCTGATGCTGGAGGAGATGCTGCTGCGAAAACAAAAGCTGCTGCTGATTTAGTAACAGCAACAAAAGCTGACACGGATGCAAAAGCTGCTGCAACAAAAGCTGCTGCTGATTTAGTAACAGCAACAAAAGCTGACACGGCTGCAAAAGCTGCTGCAACAACAGCTGCTAGTGATTTAACAACAGCAACAACAGCTGACACGGCTGCAAAAGCTGCTGCAACAACAGCTGCTAGTGATTTAACAACAGCTACTAATGCAAAAAAAGCTGCTGATGACATGAAAGTTGGTGATGATGCAGTGTTGACTGCTGCGAAAACTTTGCTTGGTGATAAGACTGTGACAGACATTAAAGCTGATGATGGGACTGATAATGATAAGTTGACAGCATTATATGTTAATAAAGCTCCAGAATTCTTGAAAGATTATGGCTTCATCAATGCAATTGCAAAAAACATTCCAAATGCAGGAAAAAATGTTTTGAAGACTGGTGCTGATACTTTTAGTGCATATGAATCTAATACTTTGAAAGATGATGCTTTGAAGGCAGGAAATGCTTATTTTAAGATTATTGCTACAGTATGTGGTACTGGTCCATTTGTAACAGCTGATTTACCTGAAAAGGATGCGCACTCTCATCATGTTCAAAATTGCTTAGATGAAGCTAACGAAGTTGCATTTACAATTTTATCTATTAATTCATGTGGTAAAGATAAATTGAAAGATAGTAAAGTAGATGATGCTTGTTATAAAGGATTGGCGGATAAAGGTGCTGATCTTTATATCACAACTGATTTTGATAAGATGCACACTGATTTAAGTGGAGAATATCCATATGACAAAGTGTTTTCAGAATTAGATGCAATTGCTTAAATTTTTTAAAATAAAGAGGATAAATAAATGAAAAATATTTCGAAACAAGTTTTGGCTCTAGCGGCTACAACAATGTTAAGTTATGGTGCTGTTGCACAAGATAGCTATTATGTTAAAGGTGAAGTTGGTGTGACAATGCCACAAAAAATAGAAGAGCAAAAATTGAAAAAATCTGCTATTTTTGGAATTGAAGGTGGCTACAAAATGAATGAAAATTTCAGATTTGGCTTGGGTCTAAATTTCGCTAATGGCATGAAGTTTAAAGACGATGGAGCTCTTAAAGATGCGAAAGTTAGCAGTGTAATTCTTGAGACAAATGCGTATTATGACGTTGCGGATTTCAACGGTTTCACTCCATACCTAACAGCAGGTGTTGGTGTTGCGAGAAATAAACTAAAAGTAAGTGGCACAACAACTGTAACTGATACTAATCAAAATGGTTCAGGTGCTGTTAGAGGTGGTCCAAATAATACTGCACCTAAAGGAAATATTATTTCTACAACTACTGACAGCAAATCTCTTAAGAAAACAGGGTTTGCATGGAATGTTGGTTTTGGTGGAATGTATAACATCAACCCAGAATTCGGTGTTGATTTAGCATACAGATACAGAGACTTAGGAAAAGTTAAACTTGGTAAGGACTCAAGTAATAAGGACATTTCTAAAAAACTTAAATCTCACAACGTAACTGTTGGTGTGGTTTACAAATTCTAATCATTGCCTCTCACACCTAGAGATTTAACGCTCTTAGGTGTTGGGTGATGTTTTAAGAAAGACAATGGCGAGTTGCTATTGTCATATTAATACTCCTAAATAGGTGCGGTCATTATGGCTTGCACCTATTTTTACGTATATTGCACATCATTCTCCATTGCCATTCTATTATCCTATCCCACTGCGCATTCTATGGTGAAGGTAAAATTATCTGTTGAATAGTTGCGGATATTGGTTTAAAATTCCGTTGTATTCTATCAATAATTTGATGCCTTTAGAGGATTTATGAATAATTTTATCGTATCAGAAAGCGCAGCAAGGCGGATTAACCGTTTGAATGCAGATGAATCAAAACCACAAATGTTACGGGTTAAGGTGGAAGGAGGAGGTTGTAACGGGATGAAGTATCAGGTTGGGCTGGTTGACTCTGAGAATAGTGATGATTTAGTTTTCACCAAAGATGGAGCGAGCGTTGTGGTTGATAAGATTTCAATAGATTTTTTAAAGGATTCTGAGTTAGAATATGTTGAAGATTTAGGCAATGCCTCATTTGTGATTAAGAATCCCAATTCAAAATCCAGTTGTGGTTGTGGCGCTTCATTTTCATTATAATAATAAATGCAGCAAATAGGTTATGACATATCAATATAAAAAGGCTCCAACAAACAGGCAGCTCAGGGTTTCTGAGGTAATTAGGCAAGAAGTGGCTCAGATTTTCACAAAAGGCGAGGTGTTCCATCCTGCTCTTGAGAAATTTACATTTACAGTGTTGGATGTGAAAACTAGTGTTGATTTGAAAATAGCCACCATTTTTATAAACCCTGTTGATGAGAAATTGGATAAAGATTTGATTGCGGCTTTGAATGTGCTTGCACCTGAATATCGCAGAAAATTGTGCAGCAGAGTGCAGCTTAAATTTATACCGCAAATTAGATTTGAGATTGATAAGCACATTGATGACAGGATACATTTGGAAAAATTATTAGATAAGATTAGCACAAATAAGATGTAGTCTAGGCTATATGGTTATGTGATGCTTATGAGAGTTTAATGAGAAAGTGCTAGACAAATTGATAATATTTAGCACAATTACTAAAAATATAAAGTTATAAAATATAAATGATGCAAGAGTTAAAAGGGCTACCATATCACAAAATAAAGCAATTGCTTGTTGACAAGGAACTGTCGGCGATGGAGTTGACAAATGCATATATTGAAGCGGCTGAGGTGGCGAATAAAAAGTACAATGCGTATAGGGAGATTACGGCTGAATATGCGATAAATCAAGCGAAAGCTTCTCAAGAGAGGATCGACAAAGGGCAAGCTTCAAAGATTGAGGCGATGCCAATTGGGGTGAAGGATAATTATTGCACAAAAGGTGTTTTGACCACGGCTTGCTCCAGAATGCTGGAAAATTTCATTCCTCCCTATGAGTCTACCGTAACCAGCAATTTGTTTGCAAATGGTGGTGTCATGATTGGCAAAGCTAATATGGATGAGTTTGCTATGGGCTCATCAAATACTAACAGTTATTTTGGTGATGTAATAAATCCATACAAGGCTAGTGATTCTGATAGAGATTTGGTTGCCGGTGGCTCTTCTGGCGGTTCTGCTGCTGCAGTTGCTGCAAATATGTGCTTGGGGTCACTAGGCAGTGATACTGGTGGTTCTGTTAGGCTTCCGGCCGCCTTTACTGGCACGGTTGGTGTGAAGCCAACGTATGGTAGATGTTCTAGATATGGTATTATAGCGTTTGCAAGTTCACTGGATCAAGCAGGTGTTTTTGCACATAATATTACAGATGCTGGCTTAATCTTAGAATCAATTTCAGGGTTTGATGAAAATGACTCTACTTCTAAGGATATCGCCCCACCAGATATTTTAAGTAATATTGGAAAAAGCATCAAAGGTATGAAAGTGGGGATTCCAAAGGAATATCAGAAAGATAACGTTAATCAAACAATCGTTGATTACTTGGAAAAAGCAAAGCAGTGGTTTGTTGATGCTGGTGCAGAAATTGTAGATATTTCATTACCCCATACAAATCATGCCCTTGCAACGTATTATATAATCGCAACAGCAGAAGCTGCATCTAATTTAGCTAGATATGATGGAGTTAGGTATGGTACGAGAATAGAAGAGCAGGGTGATAGTTTTCAGGATATGATTGAAAGAACCAGAGGAGAGTGCTTTGGTACAGAGGTGAAAAGGAGGATAATTTCTGGCACTTATGTGCTATCTGCAAGTCATTTTGGAGATTATTATCAGAAGGCACAAAAAGTTAGAAGGTTGATTGCAAACGATTTCACGAATGCTTTTGAAAAGGTTGATATTATTCTTACTCCAACCACTTCAAACCCTGCTTTTGCCATTGGGGAAAAATCAAATCCTATTGATATGTATAATAACGATTTATTTACAGTGCCAGCAAGTCTTGCAGGGTTGCCATGTATGTCAGTTCCAGTTGGATTTTCTCATAATAAATTGCCTATTGGGGTTCAACTCATAGCCAAATCTTATGAAGAAGGTAATTTGTTTAAGTTTGCCAATATTATTGAAAAGAATGCTAATTTTAAAAGCTAATTTTTGTAAAATTCTTAATTATTTTGAAGTAAATATTGACGAAATTGAACTATGAGTTTAACCTGATTCCTTATAAATATACATTTTGAAATCGGGATGTTGCTATCAGTTAATGATTCACTGCCAAGCTTTTCATTGCCCTCCACGAGTGGGGAAAAAATCTCTTCAGACGATCTTTTAGGTAAAAATGTTGTTATATATTTTTATCCCAAGGATTCAACACCTGGGTGTACTATAGAGGCTAATGACTTTTCTAATAAAATTGATCAGTTTCAGAATATTAACACCATTGTGCTAGGTGTGTCTAAAGATAGCATAAAAAGCCATCTTAATTTTATTACTAAGCAAAGCATTGCGTTTGATCTTATTTCGGATACTGAAGCCGAATTGTGTGAAAAATTTGGTGTGTGGAAAGAAAAAAGTATGTTTGGTAAAAAATACATGGGGATAGAAAGAAGTACATTTCTAATAGATACAAAAGGTATAGTCAGAAAAATTTGGCATAAAGTGAAAATAAGTGGTCATGTAGATCAAGTGCTTTTAGAAGCAAAAAATTTATTCCAACTTAATCGTAATGAAGGTTGATAATATAAACAATGATGTTGCATCTAAGAATAATAATGATTTAATTTTTCTTGATGATAGTGCAATAAAGAGATGTGGTAAAAGCCATATTGTAAATGGTAGATTTATAATTGATAAGTCTAAACCGCTGGATCTATTTTCTAATTCTTTCTGCAAGGCATATTCCGCCAATGATATGCAAAATTCAACCCATGCTGGATGTTATGCCAAACTGCTTGAAAAAACCTTTTTATACAATGTTGATGCTATCATAAGTCTCATTTCTGGGGGAATAGATAATTTTATTAATCCAGTTGCAATTGGAATAGTGGAATTCCATGATACGGATGATGAATATATAGCTATTATATTTAGTGATGTATCAGCTGTTTCATTAGGAGAACTAATTGATAAGGGTGAAGATTTTTCAGATAAATATATTATCAAAAATATCTTATATAACGTAAAGGAAGCTTTAAAAAATCTGCATGATCGAGGCATAGCTCATGGCTCTGTAAATTTGGATAATATTTATCTTACCAAATCTGGTAATTTTGTTTTGGATGAGTGTTTTTCAACCCCATTTGGTTGCAAACAGTCTGCTATTTATGAGCCCTTAAGCGTTACAAAAATTATATCAAATGCGAAAAGCAATTGTAATTATAGTTCTGATTATTATGCACTTGGTGTTGTATGTTTAGAACTTACGACTGGAAAAAGGCTTAAAAAACAAACTTTAGAAGTATTGAACAATGAAAGAATTTATAATAGTTCATACAGATTCTACACTAACAATAAGCTCTTAACTGGCACTATTAATAAAATTATTCAAGGGCTATTGAATGATGATGATGATCAAAGATTTGGTTATGAAAAGTTATCCAACATACCTGAGCTGAAAGATTTTTTTCCAATTATCAAAAAAGATGATTTTCTTGAACCAATATACTTCAATGGTAAAAAAATATATCGCTCTAAGATTTTAGCTCATGAAATGGCTTATAATCCAGAAAAAGCTATTAATTTATTTTTCACAGGGAAGCTTCAGGAATTTTTATCAAAGTTTTATAAAAATGCAGAATCTTTAAGCAAAATAAAATATCTCTTAAATAAAAATATAAATGCAGAGTCTTTTGAACAAGGAAATTGTACATTAAATGAATTAACTCTTGCGGAAATCATAAGAATATTGCACTTCCAAAATATCTTCGCAGTTAAAAATATTTCATTTAGTTTTGATAATTATTCTATTGGCAATTTGGCTTTATGCTTAATTAATAACAATGAATTTACGCAGCTTAGGCTATTATCGGAAATGATAGAATATCAGTGTTTAATTAATCCAGATAAATTTAAATTAAACAATGATGAACCTAATTTTTTTGCCATCTATAATGAGCAATTAACTTTAAATAAAGATGATTATGTATTTAATTTTTTATATACATTAAATAAAGTGTTTCCACACTTGCCATATCTTTCAGTGTTGCAAAAGAGAAGGTTGCTTTTTTCATCAAAAGATATTGTGTGGTTTATTGAACAAAATAAAATTTCTGAAAAATTTGTATTTAATAATATATTTTTAGCTCCATTTTTATGCTCTAAGTTAGAAAATTATATTTATAAATCTTCTATTAATTCAGCAATGCAAAGTATTAACTCAATTAAAATGTTGCTTCTATTTCATGAAGTTCAAAAAAGTTGTAAAATTGATAAGTTGCCTCACATCTCTGATATTTTTTCAACAAGCATTATTGAATCAATAGGTAGGTTTATTCAAGGTAAGACAATTAAAGATGAGCTAATAAATAAGCTTAATGAGATAAAAGTGAGAGGTAATTTAGGAGAAATTATTGAATTTCTGGAGCAAAGCGATTTACTGAGGAGTGATAAAGAGATTTTTAAAAATAGTGTAATCAAAACAAGAAATATTCATAAAAAGCTGAATAATATTATGATAGAATTAGAATCAAAAGATTATTTGCAGGAAAAATCTATGAATACCGCACTTACAATTAGCTATTTATTATTTTCTGTAGCGGTGATATATTTGTTAGCAAGATTAACTATTTAGTTATTTATAGTGGATAAAATTTTTTTAATTTATGGCAAACAAAATTGCCTTAACAGAGATAAAATAATAGATGAATGTATTTTTGTTAGAGAAAAAATATCCATAATGGCATTCTTTTTTACTTTTTTTTGGCTTATTTATAATAAATTATGGAAGTGGATGATTTTTTATATCGTTGTTTCTATTGTAATTTCTAGCATAAGCGTAATGGGAATTATAGATCAAAGTGTAAAAACCTTTGTATTTTTATCTATGTCTAGCTATTTTGCAATTTTTAGTAGTTCTATAATGCAAAGTAGGCTGATAAAAAATAAATATTCCTTAAAATCAGTTATTTATGCAGATTCAAGAGAAGCTGCATTATCAAAGCTTTTGTTGAATTTAAAAATTGATGGCTTAAAATAATATATGTAAATATTGTATATCCAAATCTCTTTGTTTTTCCACCACTTTAAGTATACTATTATGTTAGTATAAATAGTTTGGTATGGCCTAAAATATGTTGAAAATTTATAACAAGATAATTTATTGGTTGCGGTTGTATGAAAAGGTTTTACTGATAGGAATTCATAAAATCTGCTTAAATTCTGTGTATTTTGTTTTTTTTTCTTTCAGTTATATTTGTTGAATTTCTTTATACTGGAATGACAAGTGCTTACCATTTATGGCCTGTAGATCGCATAGGCGGTGGTTTACTTATATTTATAACGCCCGGGTTGTTTTTTATGATGATGGGTATTTTAATTTTGATAAAAGTTATAGTGGGCTGGAGAATGCCAAAATTAGGTTACTATAACAATGAAAATTCAAATCCGTCGTTACGGTTGATAGTAATTTTAGGTATAATATTATGTATCATAATAATAGCTCTTTTTAATATACCGTAGATTTTTTTGATAACCATCCCATAACATTGGGGTCTTAGTGCTTGGCGCCCCACTTCATTTTTATTGCTCCATATATACGATATTAGATAATAAATTTTATCAAATTTATTTTTTAAATTATAATAAAGGTGTTTAGTGGTGCCGCTAGTGGGAATCGAATCCACGACCTCTTCATTACCAATGAAGTGCACTACCACTGTGCTATAGCGGCTAAAATGGTAGCGAAGGAGGGACTTGAACCCCCGACACGCGGATTATGATTCCGCTGCTCTAACCAGCTGAGCTACTCCGCCATTAATAATAAAAATACAAAAGAAAGATATAACACATTTCAATTAATTAGTTAATAATTTGTTGTAAATTTAGTAAAATTAATTATTTGACTCAGGTAAAATTTTGTTGTTAGATTAATATTATTGAATATTTAAACAGGGTAACAGATGTCAGTACAAGAAACTTTAGGCGATGCCTTTGAAAGCGTTGCCAATCTTCAGAATAGTGTAAGTGATGCAAAGGATATTATAGATAAAATCGAACATAATAATCCTATTATAGGTGATCTGGAAGAATCTATTGGTTCAATTGAAGGAATAGTTAAAGCGATGCAAACGAAGGATATTGCAAGTGTAATTGATAATGGAATGGATTTGGGAAACGAGCTAGCTAAAATGCCAGGAGATATTAAAAAATTTGCTGATGAAAAAGGAGGAAGTTTACTTAAAGATGGTAGCGATTTAAAAGATGAAGTAGTTGCTCTTGTAACAAAAATAGGTAGTCAATTTAAGGAAATTGCAGGTGATTTAAAGGAAGGTAGCTTAAAAGGCTTCATGGATGCTATTGCAGCGTTGACGAACGCAGTTTCAGAAGATATTGAATCTGGCAAAGAGATATCAAATACAGTTGGGCATATGGTTGATACTTTAGAATCGAAGGGTGGTGAGGTAAAAGTGCAAGCAGAGGCTGAACAGATTGCATCAGGAATGAAAGATGTTAGCGACATGAAAGAAGCAGATGGCAGAGATGGCCAACAATCTCCAACAACACCTGGGCAAGATGCTGGTGGTCAGGAAATGGGTATATGATAATTAATTTTAGTTGAATTTAGTTAAAATTGATTTGATGTAGGTGTAGTAACTTACTTTAGCACAGCATGCGGCTGTGCATGGCTTTCAGAATTAATGAAGGTTTTTTGTAATAAATTTAAATCAGATATTGATAGATTGTTTCGACTGCAGTCTTTGAGATATCTTTTTGTTCGGCGATGATGTCCTTTGAGTTATTGATTAATTGATTCCTGTAATTTGAGTTATTAAAAAGCTTCAGTAATTGATTTTTTAACTCTTCGTAATCCTTTGCAATTATTACAGCTTTTCTGCTATTAAATTCAGTAATGACATCTTTGAAATTTGATGTATGTGGTCCTACAATAATTGCACAGTCTTGTTTTGCAGGCTCTATGATGTTATGCCCACCAATATTTACCAAAGATCCACCAATAAAGACAATGTCTGCTACTTCAAAATAATTGCCTAGCACACCAAAGGCTGCCACTAGTAATAGCTCTGTTTCCTGAGTATGATCATTAATATCTGTTATATAATTTAGTTTATGATTTTTTGATATTGAAATTACCTCCTCAATTCTTTTTGGATGGCGAGGGATAATAATGGTAAAAATATTTGGAATATTTTTTTTTATTTCCTTATGTAACTTTGTAATAGTTTCTTCTTCACCTCTGTGAGTGCTTGCTACAACCAATATTTTTTTATTTTTTAATTTTGTCTTTAAAATTTTAACGTATTCATTTGAATAAGTTAGAGCTGGAGATGAGTATTTGAAATGTCCAATAAATTTTAGATTATCCTTGGTAAAAGTGCTAAATCTAGCATAGTCTAAATTGCTAGCCGCAAAAATTAATGAAAATTTTTGTAGTATGTTACTAGTGAAGTTTTTATATTTACTCCACCTATTAAAAGAGGAGTCTGATAACCTCGCATTATACAGTAATATAGGAAGTTTTTTTGCAGTAAGGTCTACTGTATTAGGCCATATTTCAGATTCAATAAATATGGCAACTTGAGGGGACCAGTGGGTTAAAAATTTATTAATTAAAAAATCTACATCAATTGGTAGGAATTGATGCGTTGTATTTTTTATATTTGCAGATTTAAAAACTTTTGAAGATGTAAGTGTGGCTGTTGTCACTAGGCAATGTACATTAGAGCTCTCGTTAATAACGGACTTAATTATTGGGATTGCCATATTTACTTCCCCAACACTTGCAGCATGAAACCAGAGCATTAATTTATTATTAGGGCTTTTGTCAGATTTGATAACAAATTTTTGAGATATGCTCTTAATGTTTTCTTTCTTTTTTATCAACCTGAGTATCATGTATGCAAATATTACAGGGAATAACAGAATTGATAAAATTTTATATAATCTCATAATAAAGTATAAATTTTTGCTCTACAGTTGGTTTTCTAAATCTCTCATTTGTTTTATCATCAAAATCTCAAGTTTGCTATTTTGTTTTTCATTAAATAAAGTTGGAGCAGATATATCTACAAGAATTTTGCTAAATGGTAGAGGGATTGTGAATTCATCCCAACTTTTAAGGATCTTAGCTTTAGATGATGCAAAGGAAATGCTGATAATTGGAATTTTAAATTTTGATGCAAGATTTGTAATTGCGCTATTAACTTTGTATTTAGGTCCTCTTGGTCCATCGGGGGTTATTACAATGCTTTCCTTATTTTTAATGGAATTGATAATATTTTTTGTTGCAGATAAACTACCTTTATAACTTGATCCTCTAATTGTTTCATGACCATATAATCGTATAAATTTATCAACATATTTACCGTCTTTATGTAGGGAAGTCAGTACTTTGAATTTTCCAAATTTTTGCATAATTTTTGGAAACACTATAATTCTACCATGCCACAATGTTAAAAAACAAACTTTATTGGAATTCAAAATATTTATGGCTTCCTTGTTGGTATTAATTTTTATGCTAGAGGTTAAAAGTACAAATTCTAAATATAATTGAATTATTTTAGTTATACATAGTACAGATAAATTGTGATTTAGGAGGGTTTTTAAAAATCTCTTTAATATACTTTTATATTTTGCCAATGTATTTGCCTGAAACAGTAATTAATTCTGACGTTATATTATAGTAAAATTAAATATTGAGCTACAATTGCTTATACTACCTTTAAAATATGTTATGAATTATAAAAAAAATCTGGATTTAAAAATACAAACTTGCTAGCATATATTTTATTAATAAATTAGAATCCTTATTAAGGGGCTTTAGGATTCTTTGTGAAGGTGGGTGATTAATTAGCAAATGGAATTTTTAAAAAAACTAAGTGCGAATAAGTTAATATTATTATCTTTATTTGTAGCAATAATCTTGATTGGTACTGCATTATTTATAGTAAACTCTAAGCCTGGATATAGCAATCTATATAGTGATTTAAGTGATCATGATAGATTGAAGGTAACTTTGAAGCTAGAGTCTATGGGAGTAGACTACAGGGTGGATATGAAACATTCTCAAATTTTAGTGCCTGCAAATAAGGTGTTGTCGCTGAGGATGTATTTTTCACAAAGTGGTCTTATTACTTCAGGTAATATTGTTGGATATGAGGTTTTCGATAAAGAGAGTGGATTGAGCAGTTCTCAATTTTTAAATAATATTAATTCTCTAAGAGCGCTTGAGGGTGAATTATCTAGAACTATCAATAGTTTGTCTCAAGTTGAAAATTCTAGGGTTCATCTTGTTTTGCCAAGGAAGGAGCTTTTTTCTAAATCGAGTGTGACTCCTTCTGCCTCAATTATGATAAAGTTAAACCCTGGTGCTTCAATTTCAAAAAATGAAGTTAAGGCAATTACAAACTTAGTGTCGAAAGCTGTACCAGATTTGCAGCCTGATAATATAACTATCATTGACAGTATGGGACATCCTTTGAAAATGCCAGGATCTGAAAATGAAGGCTTATTAAATGGTGATAATAATTCTGAATTTAAATTTATAGAATATCAGAACTTATTAGAAAAACAATTAAGGCTGAAGATAGAACGCCTTTTAGAAAGTCGCGTTGGTAGAGGCAAGGTAAAGGTTAATGTTGCGGCAAAAATAAATACCAATAGGGAGGTAATGGTTTCTGAGCTTTTTGATCCAGATGGACAGGTGATACGCTCTAAAAAAACTAGTGAAGAAAAAGAAAAAGATGGAAACGATAGCGAAAATATTTCAGTTGCTAATAATATTCCGAATTCTAATCAACAGATTACTAATCCAAACCAGACGGCCAAGATAAAGAGTAAAGTTGATGATATTACGAATTATGAAATATCTAAAACAGTCACAAATAAAATAATTGAGGAAGGTGGCGTTGAAAAACTTTCTGTCGGAATTTTAATTGATGGCTATTATGATACAGATGAAAAAACTAAGAAGCAAGTATACCATAAGAGAAGCAATGAAGAGCTCGCACAGCTAAAAACTTTAGTGCAATCCGCAATTGGGTTTGATGCAAATAGAGGTGATAAATTGGAAATAATTAACCTTGAATTTGTAGAGAGTAAATTTGAAGGTTCTGATGAAAAGGTAAATTGGTTGGATGAAAATTTAAAAAATTTGATTCAAATGGGAATGATAGGTGTAATAGTTATTTTGATTATATTATTAATATTTAAGCCTATATTATCAAAAATTTTAGAAGTAAATAAAAATGGTGCTGGAGAAATAAATAGATTTTTTAATTTCAAGAAACTAGGATTTAACAATAAATTTTCTAATGAGGGTAACATGGAAAATAAAGATTTTTATTCTTCAAAAGATGATAATAACGGAATTGAAGGTGGTAAATTATCTGCTAATAATAAGCACAAGCAGATATTAGATAGTATAAATGATTTGGTTGAGAAATACCCAGATGAAGCAACAGAGATATTAAAAAAATGGATAAACAATGATCAAAAAATACAATAATTATAATAACATTTTATAGTATATTATGGAGCTAAGAAATTTGGATAATGAAAATTTAGAAAGTGCTGCTGTTTTACTTTTAGCATTAAATGAGGATAACGCAGGGACAGTTTTGAAGTATTTGTCAGAAAGTGATATTTATAAAATATCAAATCAGATTGCTAACATGCAAGATATTGAGACAGAAAAAATACTAGATATTTTGTCATATTTTGCTGATAAAGTAAGTAGTGCTAGCTTATTAGGTGGGCATTTGCCTAAATTAAAAAGATTTTTGCATAAAGTTTTCGATGAAGAGAAAGTTGATTTCATTATAAAGAATGTGGATGGTCCATTGAATAAGACCTGGGAAACTATAGCTAATATGAACGACAAAGTGTTGGTGGATTATTTAAAAAATGAATATCCTCAAACTGTAGCATTTATATTGTCTAAACTTCCATCTCAAAAAGCGTCAAAAATCATTAGTAAGTTTTCCGAAAATTTTTCTTTTGAAGTAATTAAAAGGATTCTCAATATAGATGAAGTTAATAAAAATGTATCAATGAGTTTGGAAAATATATTGAAGAGAGATTTAGTTGAAAAATCCGATCCATCTAAGGAGTTGGATAATAACCAAATTGTCGCTGATATATTTAATAATTTTGATAGGAAAAATGAGAATTTATTTTTTGATTTATTAGAGAAATATGATGCTGATAAAGCTCAATTAGTTAGAAAATATATGCTAATTTTTGATGATATTATGAGGGTAGATTCAAGAGGAATGCAAATGCTTATAAGATATTCTGACAAATCTGTTTTGCCTAAGGCGTTGAGATTTGCCACAGATGATATTAAAAATTGCTTCTTTGATAATATGTCTGCTAGAGCTGCAAAAATTTTAATTGAAGAAATTGATAATTCTAATAGCATTAAAGCTGAGGAATCAGAGCGAGCTCAAAAAAACATACTGCTAACCTTAAGAGAATTAATGAATAAAGATCAAATTACCTTAAGAGATATTATAAAAAATTAAAATTAATATGAAGAATTATGTCATAAAAAAATTTCCTTTTAATAGTCTTTTAGGTAATGAAGGGCGTGATAATGATTTAGTTTTAAAGAAAAATATTAAAGATGAATATACTGGAAAGGATTTGAAAGTGGCGAGTGATATATTGGCAAGGAAAGATATTGTAGTTGAGCAAAATGAATACACAAAGGAAAGCGTTGAGGCGCTAAAACTAGAGTCCTTTAAAAATGGTTGGGCAGAATGTGAAGAAGCTCAAAAAAAGCTTGTAGAAAACGAAAAAGAGGGTGACGTGGTTAATCTTTTGGCTAAGATAGAATCAAATTTGTCAAATATTTATGAAACGATTGAAAGTAAGTATGATAATTTATCGAAAGATTGCGTAGAGTTAAGCTATGTTATTGCCAATAAACTAGTTGGGAGATTAAGTGAGAAATTTCCAAATGAGGTCATATTAGATTTTTTAGGAAAAAGTTTACCTCTGCTTACTCATGCAAACGATATTAAAGTGAGCGTTAATCCAGAAAATTTATCACAGATTAAAGAGTATATTGACAATGTGAGTCAACATTCAGCAATAAAAATTAAATTAATTGAAGATGAATTGATAAATGTAAATGATTGTAAGGTAGATTGGGGTAATGGCTTGATAAAAAAAGATACAGAAAAGGTTAAAGAAGATTTGGAAGCAATTTTTAAAAATAATTTATAATAAATTTTTTGGTAATATATATTATGACTACAGAGACGGAAAATATTAAAAATAAAAATGGGATTAACCTAAATCTCAAAGCGATTTATGATGTTCCTATGAAGCTAAAGGTTGTTTTAGGACAAGTGGATTTTAAAGTAAGTGACTTATTAAAATTAAATAAAGGTGACAAAATAGAATTAGATAAAAAACCTGGAGATCCTGTTGATTTATTTATTAATGATAAATTAGTTGCAAAAGGTGAAATAGTGTTAATAGACGATAAGGTCGGTCTAACGCTTACAGAAATAATTACAAATGATTAATTTGTATGATTATTTAAATTTTGCTTGATTATATAATACAAATTATATATTAATCTAATAAATAACATTTAAGTGTAATGACATTATGATAGAAAAATTAATTAGCTTTTTGCATGTAGCTCCATTGGTTATAATACTTGCCACTATTATTGGTAGTAAAGTGTATCAAAAAGCTACGGGTAAAAGTGTAGACTTCTCACCAACTATATTGTTGCTAAGCTCTATTGGTATTGCTTCTGGGTTTGGTATACATCATCATGCTGGAGAGGAAGCATCAGGTATTTGCTATTTGTGCTTTGGTTATGCATCAATATTAGCAATTATGGGCTTAAAGCTTGCTAGAGCAAACAAAGTTAGGAGACAAAAAATATAAATTGATTTTTGAAAAAAAATTAATAAGTCTTAGAAAATAAGAAAAAATGAAAAATCACTTCCTCTCAGCTCTTTCTAAAATCAAAGCAGAGGGGAGGTATAGGGTTTTTACTGAGTTGAAGGGATACTCTTCTAACAGCGTTAAGGCGTATAGCGTCAAACATGATAAAGATATTTCCCTTTGGTGTAGTAATGACTATCTGTCGATGAGCAAGAATCCTACTGTGATTGATGCTCTGGCAAAGGGGGCATATGAATTTGGAGTTGGTTCTGGTGGCACTAGGAATATTTCTGGTACCAGCAATGCAATAATAAACGTTGAAAAAGAAATTAGTGATTTGCATAATAAGGATGCAGCACTTGTTTTTACCTCGGGGTATATTGCAAATCAAGCGACTCTTTCGACAATATCAAAAATTATACCTAACTGCGTAATATTTTCTGATCAAAATAATCATGCGTCCATTATATATGGAATCAAGGAAAGTAACCTTGAAAAAGTTATATTCCGTCATAATGACATGAGTGATTTGGAGAGCAGACTAAAAGAATATCCACTAGAATGCCCGAAAATTATAGTCTTTGAGGCAGTTTATTCTATGTCAGGAGTGGTTGCGAATGTCAGTGAAATTTGTGAATTAGCAAAGAAATATAATGCTTTGACATATGTTGATGAAGTTCATTCAGTTGGAATTTATGGAAAAGAAGGTTCAGGAATATGTGAGGAGCTTGGATATCAAGATGAAGTTGATATAGTTCAGGGTACTTTTGCAAAGGCATATGGTGTTATAGGAGGCTATATTGCATCAAGGCATGAAATTATAGATAGTATCAGGTGTTATTCTCCTGGCTTTATTTTTACTACCTCTCTTCCGCCAGCAATTGCAGAAGCGATTCTATGTAGCATAAAGTATCTTAGAAAATCCGAATTAGAAAGGGACAAACTAAAAAATGTTGTGTCATTACTAAAAGGCAAACTTAATGACAAGGGGATTAATTTTTTACAAAATGAGACTCATATAATATCAGTAATGATTAATGATGCTGTACTATGCCAAAAAGTCTACACAGACTTGCTTCAAAACCATAATATATATGTACAGGGAATTAATTTTCCTACAGTGCCGAAAGGGCAAGAAAGGTTAAGAATAACGGCGAATCCATATCATACAGAAGAAATGGTCAATGATTTTGTTGATGCACTGTGCACTGTGTTAGTAAAATACAATGTACATGATTTAATGCATAGGAAGATTTCTTTTGGCTAAACTGCATGAAAACCTCTTAAATTCTTCATATTTTTTTAATAAAATCAGATATTGGTAGTTAGTCTTAAAAAAATTGTTTATCATATTGAAAAATTCTGATAAACCTGAATTTAAAATAATTAAAGAGTAAATAATAATGAAAATTGAAGAAACAAAAAACGAAAAATTTCATAAAGAGTTTAAAATTCAAATTCCTTTTGAAGAGATTAATTCAAAAGTAGAGGAAAAAGTTGCTGAAGCGGCTAAGACTTTTAAGATGCCTGGATTTAGAGAAGGGAAAGTTCCTTTAAGCATTGTTAGGCAAAAATTAGGTAAGGAAGAAACAGGAAGGCAAATTCAGGAAAGCATATCTGCATGCATAAGAGAATTAATTGATACAAAAAAAATCGTTCCGTTTTCAAAGCCTGATGTTGAGGTATTATCTTTCGATGAGGAAAATGGTTTGTCTGTTAAGATTGCAATTGAAACAATGCCTGAGATACCAGAGATTAAGTGGGAAGATATAGAGATTGAAAAAATCGACATTAAAATTTCTGATAAAGAAGTTAACCAAACAAAAAATAATATATTAAAAGAATTCAGAAAATTTAAAAAAGCTGCAGATGATTACGAATCAAAAGCAGGCGATAAAGTAGCGATTAACTTCCACGGTAAGGTAGATGATAAGGATTTTGATGGAAATAAAGCCGAAAACATGGAGCTTGTCATTGGGGACAATAGCTTCTTGGCGGATTTTGAAAAAGAGCTGATAGGATGTAAGTTAAATGAAGAAAAATCATTTGATATAGTGTTTCCAGCAGATTATCCTAAAGAAGATATTGCTAATAAAAAAGCTACTTTTAAGATCAAAATTGTTGATCTACAAGAACTAGAGCAAATAGGAAAAGTGTCAGATGAAATGCTTAAAAAATTAGGTGTTGAATCTGAGGATAAATTGAATGAGCTTATAAAACAAAAATTAAGTGTTGATTTTATGGGTACAATAAGAATGAAAATGAAAAAAGAACTGTTTGATAAGGTGGACAAGGGATATAATTTTGATTTGCCAGAAAAGATGGTTGATCAGGATTTTGAAGTTCTATGGAAAGAAGTAGAAAAAAACAAAGATAAACAGGAAGGTTTGAAAAACAAATCAGAAGATGAGCTAAGATCTGAGTATAAAAAAATTGCCCATAGAAGAGTGAAGTTAGGGCTAGTCATGGCTGAGGTAACTAGAAAAAGCGAAATTACAATAACTCAAGAAGAGCTAAAACAAATAGTTGAATTACAAGCTAACCAAAATCCTCAAATTAAGGATAAAATTTTAGAATTTTATAAAGATCCAGAAAATTTAGAAAAAATTAAAGGGCCAATTCTCGAAGAAAAAGCGCTTGATTTGATTTTGTCTAAAGTTAAACTTAGAAATACAGAGATGACAACGGATGATTTTATAAAAAAAGTATTGCCAGAATTGAAGGAAAATAATTGAAATTAAATTGCTATTATGTCTTATATTCCAGTTGTAATTGAGCAGACTGCCAAGAGCGAGAGGGCATTTGACATATTTTCCCGCTTGCTTAAAGAGAGGATAGTATTTTTGAATGGGCAAGTAGAGGACAATATGGCATCTGTTATTATTGCCCAGCTGTTGTTTTTAGAATCTGAAAATCCCAACAAAGATATTTTTATGTATATCAATTCTCCTGGGGGCGTGGTTTCAGCTGGTTTAGCCATTTATGATACAATGCAATATATAAAATCTGATATTTCTACATTGTGTGTGGGACAGGCTTGTTCAATGGGTTCTTTTCTTCTTGCTGCAGGTGAAAAAGGAAAGAGATGTGCTCTTCCTAATTCAAGAGTTATGATTCATCAACCACTGGGTGGTTTTCGCGGCCAAGCTGCGGATATTGAGATACATGCGAAGGAGATGATGCAATTAAAAAATCGTCTCAATAAAATATTGAGTGATCATACAGGGCAAAAAGCCTCTAAAATTGAAAAAGATGCTGATAGAGATAATTTTATGTCTCCAATTGAGGCAAAAAATTATGGTATCATAGACAAAATTATTACTAAAAGAGTGGCGGCTAAAAATGAATAAAGAAAATTCAGAAATATTGTATTGTTCTTTTTGCGGTAAAAGCCAGGACGAGGTTAAAAAGCTTTTATCTGGAGTGGCTGTCTATATATGCAATGAATGCATTGTTTTATGCTCTCAAGCATTAAATGAAAGTAAAGTTGCATCAGAACAGTTAATTAAAAATGACTTAATTCCTAAAAAGATATATGAAATTTTAGATGCTTACGTTATTGGTCAGGAACGTGCAAAAAAAGTTTTAGCAGTTGCTGTTTATAATCACTATAAGAGATTTGATAAACAAGCTCAAAAAACAAAATTTGATGATGTTGTGATTGCCAAATCAAATATATTGATGATTGGTTCCACTGGGTGTGGGAAAACATTGCTAATGCAAACATTGGCAAAAATATTAGGAGTTCCATTTGCAATTGCTGATGCAACAACATTAACAGAAGCAGGTTATGTTGGTGAAGATGTAGAGAATATCTTAGTTAGATTATTGCAAGCTGCTGACTATAATATAGAAAAGGCCGAAAGGGGAATTATATACATAGATGAGATTGATAAGATCTCAAGAAAATCTGAAAGTACTTCTATAACTAGAGATGTTTCAGGAGAGGGAGTTCAACAAGCTCTGTTGAAGTTAATGGAGGGCACTGTTGCTTCTATACCACCTCAAGGCGGCAGAAAACATCCTCAACAAGAATTTTTGCAAATTAATACTGAAAATATATTATTTGTTTGCAGTGGTGCTTTTGGTGGGCTTGAAAAAATCATTAGCCAAAGAATGAAAACGAGTTCAATTGGATTTGAAGCAATTGTTAAGGAAAAAGACAAAGATATAGAGCTTTCTAAGCTGATTAGTAAAGTGGAACCAGAGGATTTAGTTAAGTATGGTCTAATTCCGGAATTTATAGGTAGGTTGCCTCAGGTAGTTACTATAGATGATCTTGATGAAGCTATGTTAATTAGAATTTTAAAGGAACCAAAAAATTCTTTGATTCAACAATATCAAAAATTATTTGAACTGAATGATATTGCGCTCAATTTTGATGACAATGCACTAAAAGAAATAGCTAAAATTGCATTCAAAAGAAAAACAGGAGCCAGGGGTTTGAGATCAATAATAGAAAACGTATTGCTTGACTTAATGTTTGAATTTCCTAACAAAGGAGACGTAAAAGAAATACTAATTGACTCTGATGTCGTGAAACTAAATTCTAAACCTAAAATTAAATATCAAGAGAGCAAAAAGGTTAAGAATAAAAAAGTAGTTTAATTATTTTCAAGTTTAAAGTTTATGAAATTTACCCATAATTGGCTTAGTTCATTTATAGAATTAATCGTAGATTTAGACAGAGCTATTGAAATTTTGTCTAATATTGGTCTAGAAGTTGAAGAATTTAAAGATAAGGGTAGGGTATATTCTCAATTCTCAATAGCAGAGATCATCGAAACTACAAGCCATCCTGATGCAGATAAATTAAAAATTTGCAAAGTGAATAACGGTAAAGAAATTTTGCAAATTGTATGTGGTGCATCCAATGCAAGAGCTGGTATTAAGGTCGTTCTTGCTCCAGTTGGTTCAATTATACCAAGTAATAACATGGTTATAAAAACATCTAAAATTAGAGGTATTGAAAGTAATGGGATGCTATGCTCTGAGGCAGAACTATTGGTGGGTAATGGCTCGGAAGGAATTATAGAGATTCTAGATAGTAGTTTGAAGCCAGGAATGAATTTTGCCGATTCAACGGGTTTGAATGACAAGGTTGTTGATATAAATCTTACTCCTAATAGAGGAGATTGTGCATCAGTTTGTGGTATAGCAAGGGATCTGTCAGCAGCAGAAGTGGGCGTGTTAAAACCAAAATTTGTTGATTTTTATAAAAATACATTTAAATTTGAAAATTCAATCAACCATGTAGATATTTCGATAAAAAATACAAATTGCCATGAAATAGCTTTTTGTAAAATAGAAAATATAGACAACCAAAATTCACTAAAGCATGATGCAAGCTCTGTTTTTAAATTACTAGACATAAAGTCTCATAGTGCATTAGTAGATATTTCAAATTTAGCTATGTATGAGTTTGGCAGACCTAACCATATGTATGATGCAGATAAAATCAAAGGAAATATAGAAATAAGATTGTCTCAAGAAGGGGAGTTTTTTAAATCACTAGACGATAAAGAATACAAATTGCCAAAAGATATATTAGTGATTACTGATGATGAAAAGATACTTTCTATTGCTGGAATTATAGGTGGTGAAAATAGCAAAGTTGATGAGAATACAAAAAATATCCTAATCGAAGTAGCAAATTTTAATCCTGAGCAAATTTCCAAATCAGTTAGAAAATTAAGCATCAGAACGGAATCATCATTTAGATTTGAAAGAAGAATTGACCATGGCAATACTGCATCTTTTATGCAATATGTGAGTGATTTAGTTATAAGGCACTGTGGCGGAAAAATATCCGGCTCTACGATCATCAAGGGTTCAGAATTGGAGTATCAAACGCAAATGGAAATTGATTGTGAGAAAATCAATAAATTGCTGGGGTTTGAAGTTAAAGAACAAGATGTAAACGTTACTTTGAATAATTTAGGTTTTGTGAAAATTAAGGGTAATTTATTTAATATTCCGACATGGAGACAAGGGGATATTATTGATAATGCTGATATTGCCGAAGAGGTAATTAGAATAAAAGGAACTGATCATTTGAAAAGAATGGGATGCTTTTACTATAATGCACAGGATCTAAAATATAGGGATTCAGACTTCGCAGCTATTTTTAAAAACACTCTGGTAAACAGAAATATATATGAAGTTATTGCTTGGTCTTTTATAAATCAAGAATATGCAAATTTATTTAAGGAAAATGGAACTATCAAAATTGCTAATCCGATAAGTAATGAGTTTGCTATAATGAGAAATAGCCTGATACCAGGCATATTAAAACTTGCGAAAAGCAATATGACTAGAGATGCTAAAAATATATCTTTTTTTGAATTAGGTAAAATTTATTATAAAAATAGGGCAGATGAAACAATAGAAGAAAACTGTTTGACTATAATCAGGACTGGAAAATCATCTCAAAAAAATATTTTTTCAGACCAAAGGAAATTTGATTTTTATGATTTAAAGGATGATTTTTACTCAATATTAGATGAGATAAGTATTTCATCAGATAGTGTTATTACAAAAAAAGGGGCAAAGGAATACCATCATCCAGGTAAAAGTGCTTCATTTTACTTAGGTAAAAATTTAATTGGGTATATAGGTGAATTGCATCCAAAAATTATCAAAAAATTCGGTATAAAACAAAGCGCTATTTGTGCAGAAATATTCTATGATAACTTACCAAAAAAGAATTTAGAGAAAAGGAAGCCCCTATTTTTATCTGAATTGCAGAGTATAAATAGAGATTTTGCATTTTATATTGACGATGCTATAGAAAGCCAGGAAATTATCAAATCTATTAAATCGCTAAAAATAAATATTTTAGAGGAGATAAATATTTTTGATGTATATAAAAATAGTCAGGATACTTCAAATAAAAAATCCGTCGCTTTCAATATAAAACTACAACCTATCCAAAAGACACTGGTTGATGAGGAGATAGAAGATATATCAAATAAAATTATCAATGTCGTGAAAGAAAAATTAGGTGGAGAGCTTAGAGACAGTTCTCAATAATTATTTCAAAATCGGGCAAATTTAATTACATCACTGATTAAATATTTAAAATTTAATGCAAATTTTTCTTGCAATTTTCATAAAAACCCTACTTAATATTTGCAGAATATGATTAGGAATAGGATATTATGAGTAATAATAAATTCACGAGACATCAAAAAGAGGCGGTTGGATTGCTTTCAATCGGCACTTTTCTTGAGTATTTTGATTTTATGCTTTATATACATCTTTCAGTGCTCTTAAATGATTTGTTCTTTCCTAAGACTGACCCAACTACAGCAAAATTATTTGCTGCTACTGCATTCTGTTTGACTTATGTGCTGAGACCGATAGGAGGTTTTATAATAGGTAGGATTGGGGATACTATAGGAAGGAAATTCACGATAATGCTTACTACATTTGTAATGGCTTTTGCGTGTGTAATTATGGCAACTGCAAAAACGTATGAAGAAGTAGGAATAACAGCCACTATCGTTGTGATGCTATGTAGGGTCTTACAAGGTTTTTCTTCTTTGGGCGAGATAATGGGGGCGCAAATCTATATAACAGAGATTTTAAAAAACCCTTGGAGAGCTGTATCATCAGGAATTGTAGTTTTTGCAGCATGTTTAGGAGGCACGTTTTCTTTAATTATTGCTTCATTAGCACTATCAGGTACAAATTGGAGGCTTGCTTTTTGGATAGGCGCTATTATTGCTCTTGTTGGAGTTTTTGCAAGAACTAGACTAAGAGAAACAATTGATTTCATAGATTACAAACGAAGAATGAAGGTAAAAAATAATATAGGTATAAAACAGGATGTTGAAAAACCAAACAAAAAAACATTATTAGCATTCGCATTTACTGAAATACATAATCCTATTTGCTTTTATATAACCTATATTTTTTGTGCAGAAATTATGAAAACTCGCTTTGGATTTACTACTGAACAAGTTATCTTTCAAAATTTAAAAGTTTCTATAATTTTAGATGTTGGAGTGTTAATTGTGGCTATTCTTGCAAAGCGAATACATCCTATTAAAATAGCTTTCTTCACAGCTTCTATTTTTACTATGGCATTGCCATTCATACCTTATTGGCTAAGCAACATTTCAAGTTTGTTTTTCTTGGGATGCATACAGTTATTAAGCAAATCTTTTAGCTTTTCATCATCTGGAACATTAGATGCAATACAATATCAATATTTTCCCACAAGCAAGCGTTTTAGTTGTGTAGCTACTACTTCTGCATTGAGTTTTGCTTTTTCAAGTGCTCTAGTTGCATTTGGATTAATTCCCTTAACTCATTACTTTGGATATTATGCGCTTTGGTTTTTATTTGTTCCTGTTGTTATTGGCTATTGGTGGGCAATAAATTATTTTAAAAAACTAGAAATCAAACGAGGGGCCTACCACAACTACCCACATGAAGATTTTCCACATGAGGATACGGCAATAAATGAAGAGGACTATGATTATGAAGATTTGGGGGATGATTATGAGCTATTTAAAAATAAATGTGAATACTCAACAAACTTAATGAATAAGTTGGATGAATTTAGCAAGGAAAAGAATGTGAAGCTAAATATGAAACTGATAGAAAAAGCCGTTACATTTGCTAAGAAATGGCATGATGGGCAGATGAGGAAAACAGGAGATCACCCATTTTACTTTCATCCACTCAAGGTAGCTGAGATGGTGGCAGAGCGTTATTGCAAAACGGATGTGATAGTTGCTGCAATATTGCATGATACAGTTGAGGATTCAGAATGTACTGTGGGGCTGATAGAGGAGAAGTTTAGTGCTCGTATTGCTCAAATAGTGGATAGATTAACAAATAAGAGATTTGAAAATGGAAAGCGCATAAAGCTTAGTTTTGAAAAAACCATAAGTAGATTGCAAAAATTGGGTGATGATGAAGCGCTGTTTATAAAGCAAATGGACAGACAGCATAACTTGGAAACGATAAAAGGGTTGAGCCCTCATAAACAACAAAAGATGGCGCATGAAACTCAGAATTATTTTATAAAGCTAATAGCTATAATAGGAGATAAACTTGGTATACAGGGTAAAGTGCATCTTGAAAACAAAATGTTTAAATCCTGTTATGATATTTTGAAAAAGAAAAAAAATGATCTTTGAAAATAATATGCTATAGCAAAATAGCTTTAATTTCTGTACATTGCGTGAGGAGCAAAGTGTGGAAAGCCACATGAGCGACAAAAAAATCGTACCAAATTTATAGATATCTAGCTATAAAAGAATCTGACAATTTGGTGATTGTTAATTTAGCATCACACCTAATATTTATGATATAGGATTATTATAATAACAGGATAATTAAAAATCCTAAGAAAAACATGGCTGTTGAGGTTGTTGTTACCTTTTCTTCATGAGCTTCCCTGAGTAATTCTTCAATGACAAGATATAGTAATGCAGCTGCACCAAATGATGTGATTAACACTATTGTGGATTTTGGAGCATTAAAAAATGTTAATCCGAAAGCTGAGCCAGCAAATACTAATATTGCAAAAACAATGTTAATCAATAAAATTGGTAGCAGTTTTTTACCGGATTTTTGTAAAGTAATATCGACGGATAAAATTAAAAATAGTAATTCCAATGATAGAGCAACGCTAATTACTAAGCCTTTTGCGATACTTATTGCAAAACTTATCCCCACCAGTAGTCCATCAATAAAAATATCTATTGCAACAGCGATTAATAATGATGATGTTGATTTTCCTCCAAGAGAGTGATTATTCCTGCATATTTTTTGGATAATAAGCATTAGGGTTGTTCCAATGATATAGCCTGTGATTAATTGAATTTTAAAAGGTGTGTTATATAGTTCAGGGATTAATTCTACAGCTAAAGCTGCTAATACAACACCTGCGCTAAAGTGTTGAATCATACTTTTTGAGTGAGAGCTTAAAGTAACGAGTTTGAATATGATGCTACTTAATATAATGGTAAATATGGGTATAGATAAATATATCAATACATTGTGTAGTGTCGTTAAATAATTAGTAAAATTCATATAGAATCATTGAAAATTATTGAATAATAACCTAGTTAATTTAATTATCAAAACAATTAAATAATTTGATTATGGGGAGTTTTAAAAGTGGATGTGGTAAAAATGCAACAATGCGTTATTTTTTTATCAATTTTAGCGATTTATACTTTGAAATCTACTATAAGTCATATATTTTTCATCTAAACAACAATATTTTTTTAGTGAACATGAATAAATTTTTAGTGACAACAGCATTGGTTGCATCGTTTGCAACAGTGAATGCTAATGCGATGACTGACTCTGATGTTAAGTTATCTGTAAATGGTTCGATTGATGCAAAGATGGCTAATGTGCAGCAGAAAGAAAATTTTAGATATAAAACTGTTGGTGGTAAAACTGATAAGTTATCAAATAATAATATTGCAACAGATGCGTATTTAAACTTTAACATTAAGGGTGTTGCAGATAGTGGTTTAAAGTATGGTGGTTTGATCAAACTTAATGCAAATACTTCAAAATCAAAAAAAGAAATGTATGCCGGGGGTGATGATAAAAGTATTGCTGAACAAGTGATGGCATACCTAGAAAGTGGCTATGGTAGAGTTGAAGTTGGTAACTACACTGGTGTTGCTGAGTCAATGAAAGTTAATGCTGGAACTTTTGCAAGTGCAACGGGTGGTATTAATGGTGATTCTCAATATTATTGGAATGCAAGCACAATGGAAGATGAGATTGTTGGTGGTGAAACTGTAAAAGTTAAAACTAAAACAGCTTTCCTACAAACTGCTAACCTTCCAACAAATGAATTAGGTACATTTGGTTTAAGAGGTGTTAATGCTGCTAAGTTAAATTATTACACTCCAGAATTTTCTGGATTCAGATTTGGTGCAACATTCACTCCTAATACTAAGGTTTATGGTACTGCTTCAAGCGTAACTAGCGTAGTAAAAGATAATACTGGGTTTAAAAATGTATTTGAAACAGGTTTATCATACACAAGCGAAATTAAAGACGTTGGTGTAAAATTTGCTGTGGTTAGTGAATTTGGTAAAAACCAAGAAAAGGATGTGAAAAATCTTAGAGCTTATGAAGTTGGTACAAACCTAAGCTACAAAGGATTTACAGTTGGTGGTTCTTATGGTGATTGGGGTAAATATGGAGCTTCTACTGCTGCAAATGCTATTGAATTTGGGAAAACAAGTTACTGGACAGCTGGTGTTGGTTATGCTAATGGTCCTATGTCTGCAAGTTTAACTCATTTACAAGGTAAAAAAGGTATTGAAACTAGGGGTGACAAGAAGCACAACAAACTTAGAAACACAGTTATAGGTGTTGATTACAAAGTGGCTCCAGGTATATTGCCTTATGTTGAGTTTTCTTCATTCAAAATGAATCAAGCTTCTCAAGCTGATAAAGATAATAATAACAAAGGTCATATCTTCATGACTGGTGTAAAATTAAGCTTCTAAGACTAATACTTTTAGAGTTTTTAAAAGCAGGGCGTTTTGCTCTGCTTTTTTTATTTGTATTTAGTGTAAGGTAAATATGCGTAGATCTAAAAAAGTATTGGGGTTTTTATCATTTGTCTGGCACAATAAAAGGGCTATAGTTATGCAATTGTTTTTGATAATTTGTTTTTGTGTGGCATCAGCTTTTTATATATCAAAAAATAACATGGACAAGAAAAATTATAAATTATCATTAGGTGATAACGAACTTCTAGAAGTTAATATAGAAGGTCGGATATTTAAAAGTATAATTGATCAAGAAACAGGTATTTTAAAAGTACTAAAAGAACCTGAGGATGATGGGATATTAAGATTTAAATCAGTAAAAATAAATGAGGATGATTTGTCATTAGTTGTCAAGTTTATGACAAATAAATTATTGCCTACTATGTATAATCAAGGTGGTATTGGAATAGCAGCAATACAAGTTGGTGTGCCAATAAAGGCATTTATTGTAGATATACCTATTTCTAAAATTTTAATAGATGGTGAATATAAAAATCTTGAGGATCCTAGGTATTTGAGAAAAAAACTGGAAGAAGGAGAAAGTATTATTATAAAGGAAATTACACCTACTTTTGTAGATGTAAAAATGGTGTATGAGAGTAAGTTTACGAAAAAAATTCCTAAAATAATTGAAGAAAATGGGCAGAAAAAATTAGTTGGAATAATGGATGAGAAATTAATAAATTCTAACTCATTACCAGAAATGATAATAGAGCATAGACCATATTTTTTTCTAAATCCAAATATAAACTATAATTCAGATGAGCAAATAATATTACCGGAAGGTTGTTTGTCGGTTCCTATGGAGCATGTGATAAAGAAATACAATGGAATAGTTGACGTCAAGAGACCAATTGATATTCAGCTGAACTATATAGATGAATATCTTAAGAAGAAAGAATTAAATATAAAGGGATCTTCAAGCGAATATTGGAAATGGTTTTCCAGATGTGCTCAGCATGAATATGATCATACTGAAGGGATATTATTTATTGATGCGCTTGAATTGTCGAATTCGCTTAATTAAAGAATATTGTATTTATATACACTGATATCTTTTTTTATCTCCTGTTTGGCTGATTTTAACGTTTGGCGAACCTTTTGTACATTGGTTTATAATCTACATAAAGAGCTTTGCTTATCTTGGGATCGTTATGATCTATTGGTGCTAGGTCCAGTATTGGAGCAATTTTTGATACTATGCTAGATACGACTGGTGCTGCGACCATGCCACCTGTTGCAAATCCATGATTAATACTATTTTGCTTTGGTTCATCCACAAGGATTACAATTGCATATTTAGGATCATTTATTGGAAATGCAGCTGCGCATAACGCTATATTTAATTTTTTACTATACTTACCATTAACAATTTTTTCTGCCGTACCTGTTTTTGCTCCAACTAAATATTGATCTACATTAGCACGTTTTGCAAAACCTTTTGTTGCAGATAATCTCAGAATTTTATTCATCAATGAGGAGGTTTGAGGTTTAAATATTTGCTTTCCGCTACTTTCGTTATTCTTATCTTTTATTATTGTGGCTTTTCTAAGAATTCCATTATTGACTATAGCTGCAAAAGTTTGAATTAGGTGAATAGGGGTCATGGATATTCCATGCCCGTAACTCATGGTTATTGAGCGAAGTTCTTTCCATCTTCTATCAGTTGGAAAAATTGGGTTTGATTTTTCCGGAACTTCAATGTTAATTTTTGTAAGCATTCCTAATTTTTTAAAGTACTCTTTTTGTTTTGTAATACCTACCTCTTTTATTATATGTGCTACGCCAATATTTGAAGAATACATTAAAATTTCAGGAATCGATAAAATACCACCTTTGCCACCTCTATAATCTTTAATTTTATAGGTATCAATTTTGATGGGAGTAGAGACATCAAATGAATCGCTTAAATTAATTTCATTAGAATCTATGCCAATAGCTAATGTTAAGGCTTTTAATACAGATCCCATTTCATACACACCAAGGGTTGCTTGGTTAAATAATTTTTTATTTGAGATTTCTCTAGTATCGTATGGATTAAAATCTGGTAGACTCACTGAGCTTATTAATTCACCCGTATTTACATCCATTACAATTGCAGTTCCTCCAATTGCATCATGTAGTTTTACTACGTTGTTTAACTCTTGTTTTACAATATATTGTATCCTTGTATCTAAACTTGTTTGAATATCTGTTTTTGTTGGGTCTTTTAAATGCTCATTAAAAGAAGATTCTAAGCCTGATATACCATTGTTATCTATATCTACCAATCCCACTAGATGTGAAAATAAATTTTTATGTGGATAAATTCTTTTTTGGTCATCCACAAAGTGTATCCCTGGTATACCTAAATTATGTAAAGCTTGTTGTTCTAAAGGTGTTAAATGACGTTTGAGCCATATGAAGTGCTTATTTTTTATAAGTCTTTCGTTTAGTTCATCGATGTTTATATCTATAATTCTTGAAATAGATTTTAGGGACTGAATTGAATTTGTGAAATGTTTTGGGTATATATAAGCGGATGCTGTAGGTAAAGTTGATGCTAAAATAATTCCATTTCTATCAACGATATTGTTTCTAATGTTGATTTCATTTTTGTTTTGAGTGATACTTTGTAAGTCACTATAGTTAAAAATTGAGAGGTCAAAAATTCTTAATATCAAAGTAAGCAATACTATAAACATACTAAAAAATACAATTTGAATTCGCCTGTGACTTATTTGAATGATCTCACAGTCCGATGCCTCATTTGTATATATTATCTTTATGCTACTCATCACTCATCCAGCGTTTGATATTGGCGTTTATCTATACTTTTTAAATTTAGATATTTCTGCTGTAGGTTGTTAATTCTTTCAGGAGTTGTTAAATAAGCTAACTCTGCCTTAAGTATTTGGATATTATTCTTTTCCTGTAGAATTTGGTTATTTAGCCAACTTAATTCCTTGTTTTGGGTGATAACCTTGGATTTAATGGAGAATAAGGTCAATATTGTGACAATTAATAAAGTGCTATAAATTAAAAATAATAACGATATTTTTAATTTCATATTATTCTCCTCAAAGCTCTTAATTTTGATGATCTTGCTCTTGGATTTTTTCTTATTTCCTTATAGAGCGGAGTGATAACCTTTTTATTTATTTTTTCAAAATTTTCTTCACTAGATAAGGTTTTAAAAAAATCTTTAACTATTTTATCCTCTAGTGAATGAAATGATACAGTGCATATTATGCCACCGGACGCTAACAAAGATGGTAATTTATTCAAGACTAATTTTATATTTTCAAGTTCATTGTTGACTGCAATTCTAAGTGCTTGAAATGTTTTTGTTGCAAAATGAAGTTTATCGCTGTACCTCTTTATACCTATTGCCTCTACTAATTCAGATGTAGATTTTATTTTTTCTTTTTGCCTAAATTGTACGATATTTTTGGCAATTATGCGTGATTTTCTTTCTCCACCAAGTTCGTATATTAAATTAGCTAACTCTTCTTCGTATAATGTATTTATTAAATTTGTTGCGGTGGTGGATAATGAATTATCCATTCTCATGTCTAGAGGTCCATCTCCACTAAAAGAAAAACCTCTATCTCTATTATCTAATTGCATAGATGAAACTCCTAAATCAAAAACAATTCCATCTATTTTTGGAACATTCAAATTTTTTAGGATGTTGTCTATTTCTGTGAAGTTTTCATTGATATAATTGAATCTGTCCGGAAAATTGTTTTTTAAATTTTCAGCATAGGGTTTTGTGTTTTGATCACAATCAATGCCTATGACTTTGCAATTAGCTTTCTCTAATATTGTTTTTGTATAACCACCAGCTCCAAAGGTTGCATCGACATAAATTTTGTTACTTGCTGGGTTTAAAATATCAATTACCTCATTTAATAGTACTGGTATGTGATCAGGCTTTTCCATTTTTATTCTATTTCTTTGATTTTTTGTGATGAAAACGAGGTTTCTTTGGCAATTTGTCTAGCTTTTTTATAATAGGTGTTAAATTTATCTTTATCCCAAATCTCAAAGGTCAAACCTTTGCCTACAAAAAACACCTTCTTACTAAATTTTGCAAAATTAACCAACCTTTCTGGTAAGGAAACCCTGCCTTTTGAATCTAATTGCATAGGGACGCAATCTGCAAGAACTGCCGTCGCTATGGCATCTCTTTTATCTGAAAATAATTCCATGGTTTCCAAGAAATTTTGTAGCTTATCAATTCTTTCAAAGGTGCATACCTCGATGCATTCATTGATAAAAGAGCTATATGCATAAATCTCTCTACTAGCTTTACATTCTAAGATATTTCTAAAGCTTGCAGGTATAGAAATTCTGTTTTTGTCATCTATTTTACCCTCATAAGTCGAGAGAAAAATGGTGTTGCTGTTGCTCATTTATTTAACTATATAAATAAAAATTTTAGGAACCACCTTATGTTTCTATATATAGCATAATTCTGTGGGATATAATAGTATTATTTTGGGATATTTTGGGATGAAAAGGGAAAATCTTTTGCTTTTACTTCCAAAGTAGCTTATCATCCCGTTTTGCAATTATATGTCGCAAAGAAAAGTATGGATGAGGAGATGATATCTTAATGAAGCGCTATTACATTTCAACTGATTGAATAATATTATAATTCTTAAAATCAATGGAATGCTGTATAGAGTCTGAGGAATTCAATATTCACAAATTTTTATACTATTCACTTCTAGCTTTTCTTTCTTTTATTGAACACTATCAAAGTGTATTATGAATTTTTTATTGATTAGTATTAATTAATGATATACCATACCTGCATGACTTGTTTATATAAATTTCATATTGCATTCTTTCGATGGTGGCGTTTTAATTGTTGTTAAACATCTTCCTGTAGTATCGATATTGTATTGTCGAAAATGCATACTTTAATTGTTTATGTAAACCGTTATGTCAAAATTTATTAAATATATCTTATTTGTATTTGCTTTGTTTGTTTTTCCAAAGGAAACTTGTGCAGAGAAAAATTATTATAAAATTGCTATCATAATGCCAATGAATCATCACGCTATGAATGACATAGTTGATGGGTTTAAGGAGCATTTAGAGAGTGAGATAAAGGGAGAATATAACTTAATAATTTATAATGCTCAAGGTGATCCAAATTTAATGAAAACTATTTTTCAGCAAGTATCAAATAACAATTATGATGCTGTCGTGCCTATTGGAACAAATGCAACGCAGCTGGCTATCAAAATGTTAAAAAAAGATAAGAAAATAGTAAGTATTGCAGCTGAGCTTTCTGAAGAAGATGAAGTAAATAATGCTAATTTGATAAATGTCGAAGACGCAGTGCCGATGGAAGAGTTTGTAGAATTCATACAAACGTTTATTTCTAAGCCTAAGTATTTAACTCTGATTCACAGTAATGATACTAGAATTTTTAATCAGTCAAAACTACTAAATAGGCTTTTAAAAGATATTGGGTGTAATTTGCAAATTATTTCAATACAAAGCATGCCTGAAATTTTTTCTGCATTGCAAAGTATTAGCAAAAAATCACAGGCCATATTAGTTTTGAAGGATCATCTGGTGGTGAGTGCTATTGCTTCAATAGTGAATACTGCAAGGAAAAATAATGTTCCTGTTATTGCCTCTGATGAGGGCAGTGTCAAAAATGGTGCAGATGTGGGGCTTGGTGTTAAGGAGAAAGAGTTGGGAATTGTTGGGGCAAAAATAGTGGTGTCACAAATTGTTGAGAGTGATAAAGTGAATGGTAAATTTGATAGCAACCCTGATGTAATTATTTTTAAAAATAAAATTTCATTGTTAAAGCCACTAAAAAATGCTTTATATGATCAAGAATTAATTGTCAAAGGCTAGAGCATGCAATCTGTGATAGATATTTTTTTACAAGGTTTTATACTTGTGCCATTGGTTCTTGGGATATATCTCTCCTATGAAGTAATGAAGATCACAGATTTGACAGTAGAGGGTAGTTTTGTTTTGGGAGCCGCCGTTTATGCAAGATTGATAATTGAATCAATAAACCCAATTTTAGCATTATTTATTGCTATATCATCTGGAGCGACAGCAGGGATTGTTGTTGGATTTATACAAAGGCATGATAAAATTGATAGTTTGATTGCAGGGATATTAATGATTTTTATGTTGTATAGCATAAATTTGCAAATTATGGGTTCTCCAAATTTAACAACATACAATCACACAACTATACTAACCTATATTAGTTATGTATTTCATGATAATGCAGGTTTTTTGTTTTCTCTATTATATGCTTTTTTCTGCATAGCGGTGGTTTATCTCTTACTGAATATTCAGTTAGGATTGAGAATAAGGGCCTATGGTGATAATAAAAATTTGCTATATAGGTTGGGGCATAATCCAGAAAAATATAGGTTAATTGGTTTAGCTTTTAGTAATGCACTTGCTGCAGGGAGTGGTGCACTTACTTGTCAAATTTATGGATTCACAGATATAAATATGGGATTTGGTATAGCCCTCACAGCTATTGCAGCATGGCTTATAGGGATCCAAACAATGAAAAAAATATTTAGATATAAGAATTTTTCAGTTAAAATTGATTGTGTGGCATGTCTTATGGGGGCATTGTTATATTACCTAATTGTCACACTTTTCTTGAGAATAGGAGTTAACCCAATATATTTGAAATTATTGGTTGGTCTCATTCTTGTCATTTTATTAAAAGCTATGTCGAATAAAAAACAAAGGCCATGGGAAAAAAATTGTTAAAAATTAAAGATTTAGAATATATTTTGCCGCATAACAATCAGAGAGTGCTTGATAATATTTCGTTAGATATTGATTATGGTGATTTTATTGTTATTGTCGGGCATAATGGCTCTGGGAAAAGTTCTTTGTTAAATGCAATTAATAAAAATATTTTCTTCTCTAAGGGTGATATTCTATTTGATTCACAATCAATTAAGTCATTTGCTAATAAAGAGTATTTTAAAAAAGTAGCTACGATTACGCAAAATTTAAAAGAAAGTTTATTTGAAAGTTTTTCAGTTTTTGAGAATTTTTTAATGCGATTGGAAAAAATCACTCCAAAAGCAGACAATGATCTTTTTTATGATTTTATGACACCTTACAATGAGAGTATGATTTGTAAAAAAAATGTAATGGTAAGTAAATTATCTGGAGGGGAGAAGCAAACCCTAGCGCTTGCGCTGGCATTAATAAGCCCACCAGAGTTATTGCTATTAGATGAGCATACATCTGCTCTTGATCCGAAGATTTCAGACAAAATTATGGATATGACAATTTCTGTAATGAAAGAAAGAAATATCACATGCATCATGGTTACACATAACTTGGAGTATGCTGTGAAATACGGGAATAAAATTTATGCCCTTCAGGATGGAAAGATCTGTTATTATTCAGATAAAAGCGACGGGGTATCAAAGCAAGAGCTGCTTAAGTATTGTTTTTAGTATACTTGAGGTAACAAGGGGGAAGTTAATGCACATTTGCAATCAATAAAGGTTGGAGCTCTTGCTCCAAACCCTCAAGTGATCTTGGAAACCACTTCCCCTTAAATAGTACTAAGACTACTCCACTTACAGTTTGGCTACTGCATTTGACCTGATCTCTGTTGAGATGCTAGAAAAATACAATTGTTGTAGTTTCTGATGATTGCTCATCAGTATAGCTTTATATTCCCCAGCCTGCAAATGCAGTAAAGCTTGATAGTACAACACTTAATGTTAACGCTAATGTGAATAATTTATTCATAATAAACTCCTTAAATTTACTTAGCCACAACTACTCAGTAAAACGCTTACACAAAAAAAGCAGTTTGTCAAATAATGTTTTGTCTTATATGAAAATATTTGTTGAAAAGAAATTTTTAAGTTGTATAAATAATCAGGTGAAATTTTTTAGGTAACTTCATGATGAATCCACAAAATCTATCAATCTTTGATATATCATTGGTTTTAATTCACATATTAATATGCTTTGGTATTGCACTTTATTATTTTAGAAAAATAAAAAAAGCAGATGACTTTTCGTTTGGCTTGAAAAATTATTCTACCATTATGTTTGTTTGTACAATTTTTGCAACTGGAATAGGTGCTGGCACGGCAATTGGATATGTTGATCATTTATATAATGGTGGGCTAATTATTTTGATTTTTATTCTATCACAACCGTTTTTTTGGTTAATTTCCTCAAAATTTCTAGTACCAAAAATTTGTAACATGCAATTCTGCTCAACAATAAGCCAGGTTATGGAGAAGCTTTATGGTAGATCTGGTGGTTTCATAACAGTTTTAGTTTCTGTTGTTGAAGTAATTGGGGCAATATGTGTGCAAGCAATTGCCATTGGGGCAATGTGTACATATTTTTTTGGAATGAATTTTTCATTAGGAGTGTTGCTAGGATATGTAGTTATTTCAGTGTATGGTATGATAGGAGGAATGAGAGGTATTATGGCAATTGATATTTATCAATTTATGATATTTTTTCTTATAATTCCAATTGCCTATGCTATAGTGAGCTGGAAATTTAATGGGGTTGAGCAAGTTATTTTAAACATTCCTGTATCAACTTTTGAATTTGATTTTAGCTTTAAAAATATTGTTATATTATTAAGCTTTTTAACGGCATCTCTTGTGCCTGAAATTTCACCACCATTAATGCAAAGGTATTTGATGTTGGCTACTACGCCAAAAAAGTTGAAAATAGTGCTTCAAAATCTGTTCTTCATCTCAATACCATTTATGCTTTCTCTTTGTGTCATTGCCTACATAATGAAGGCTAATGACGTTGGGCTAACTGAAAATGTTATATTTCGATTCATTAGCTATTATGTACCCATTGGTATCAAAGGGCTTATGATTGTGGGATTGTTTGCAGTCATTATGTCTACTGCTGATTCATATTTAAATTCAGCAAGTGTTATTATCACAAAAGATTTTATAAAAGTGTTGTTTCCTGACTTAACAGATAAACAAGAATTGAGAATTTTGAGGTTTTTTATTATCGTAATATCGCTAATTCCGCTACTTTTGATATCTAGTAATTTATTTGAAACAATTTGGCTATTTAAAACTTTTGGAACTCAGATGATCCTAATTCCATTTTTTGCAGGATTATATGATTTTCAGCCTAAAAAATATTCATTTATTTATGGGGTGTTGGGTGGATTTTTATTTGCGCTGATCACTGTTTTATGTTTTCCAGAATATACAATGCTACATGTACTAACTTCACAAATTGGTGTGGCCATTGGGTTTTTTGGCTGTCATTATTTTCAGAAGCTTCGAGAATTTACATTTAAAGAGATTTTAAAAGAAATTGAAATTTTCTTTATGCTGGAGGGAAGGCGTTGGGAAATAAGGCGTACAAAGTTTGAAAAAATCTCAATACACAGGAGTTTTAAAGAGACCTTTATTCAACAAGAGCCTCTATATACGCGCTTTAGCATATTTATTCTTTGCTATTTTTTTGTTTATAGTTTTTATCTAGATAAGAATTCTTCGTCATTACTTATATTTACTATTGTGGGCTACGTATTGGTATTTTTAATGATCTTTAGAGATGTTTTAGTTGCACAGAGATTTCAAGAAAAGGTGGTGCCATATTATTACTTTTTTGTAATGACTTTTTGCCTACCTTTTTTGGCAAGCTTTATGTTGTTTGATGCTGGTAATAATAGTTTTTGGGCTGCAAATTCTGTGCTTTCGATTTTATTGCTTTATCAATTTTTAAATGTCGCTGGATTTTTATTCAGTTTGACAGCTGGCTTTAGTTTGGGATACTTGATACATATTTTTATCAATATTGATAATTTTGCATTTGATTTAAAAAGCCTCATGATATTAGCTTATATATATGTTTCAGCTATATTCGTTACTATATTTCTTATAAAAAATAAGGAGCAAAAAATTAGTGATAAAGATGTGGAGCAACAAAAGAAACTTGAAATTACTGGAATGCTTGCCAATCTAATAATACATGAGGTTCAAACGCCTATTGCAGTATCATATGGTTATAGCCAATTGTTAAATGATGATCTAAAAAAGGCTAAAATGGAGGTTTTGGAAGAAGATAATAATTACAAATTTTCTAAAGAAAATGTTTCCTCTATAGAGGAGATAGGAGCAAATTTAGAGAAAATAAGTCTGCATGGATTAAATACGATAGAAAATTTATTGGCAGTCCTTAGTCAATCTGTAAAAAAAGAGGAAAAATCTGTTTTTAATGTTAAGCCATGTATATATCAAGCAGTTGAGGATTGTGAGTTAATAATGCCGCATGCAAGGGATATTAAGATTAAAATTAGCGAAAATTTCAAAGTGAAGTGTGCGTATAATTGTTTGAAATATATTATTATTAATTTAATAAAAAATACATATAATCGTAGCGGTGAAAACACACTTATTGAGATTAGAACGGAGCCTGATAAGCCAAGCACAATTTACTATATAGACTATGGTAAAAAAATGAGTGAAGATGATGTTAAGATGATATTTGATAAATTTTATAGTCATAGCACGGGTGGCACAGGAATTGGGTTGGAATTTTGTAAATTAGTAATGGAAGATTTAAATGGCAATATTGAGTGTTATTCATCAGCAAAAATGAATGGATATACTGTTTTTACTCTTAAATTCCCTCGCTTACTTACTTAATTAGGAAAAGAGTATTTTTTATATAATAAATTATTGATAATATAGAGTAGGCGGCGATACGCATGAAAAATGTATGCATCCAATTTTTTGATAAAAACTTTAGTTGAAAAGCAGAGTATTGCTGCACTCTCCTAAATATCTGTTATAGCTTAAGTCAATGAAATTTTTTAATAAAAATGCAATTAATTTCCTTTACGAAATGATAAAAATAGTACAAATATACATGTATAAAACATCTTTAAAATATTTTTAAAAACATCTTTTTGAGGATAGAATATTTTGGACTTTAATTTGAAATTTTTGTTATGGAATATATTAACGCATCTGCTTCACTATCGCATGATAGTAAAGAATACGGAGAATATTTATGGGGGATGGTTTTATCCAAATTAAAAAATATTATAAAAGCGGAGCAATTCGATACTTGGTTTAAAAAAGTAGAATTCCATAAACTAGAGGATAGCACTATTATAATAGCAGTTAAGAACAATTTTGCTAGGGAGTGGATAATTAACAATTATTTTTTAACCATTAAAAAGGAGTTGCTAAAAGTTGATAAAAAAATTAAGAAGATTTCAATCATAGTTGACAACAAAGATAATATAAATTCTGAATTGTCATCTACAAAGCCCTATAATTTAACTAATAAAGATGTTTTTTCTAAATTAAATCCTAAATTTGTTTTTGAAAATTATATAGTGGGAGAAGGTAATTTTTTAGCATATAAAATATGCTTAGATATTTCATCAAAAAAAGTAGTTTATAACCATAACAATATATATTACGTTCATTCCCATGTTGGAATGGGGAAAACTCATTTACTTCAATCAATTGCAAATCAAATAAAAAACAATAGCAAGTATAATAAAGTAGGTTACTTGAGTGCAGAAAAATTTATGCATAATTTTGTTAATGCAGTAAAAAGTAATAATTTGTTTGAATTGAGAAATTTGGTAAATGATATAGATATTTTTTTAATTGATGATATACAATTTATATGTGGCAAAGAAAGTACTCAGAGAGAATTTTCTCTTACTCTAAATTCACTAACAGAGTTGGGTAAAATAGTTGTTATAGCATCGAGTATACCGCCGCATTCTTTAGAATTATCAGACATGAGGACAAAATCTCTCATGATATCAAGTAATACAGTACATATTAATAATTTTGATTATGCTCTGAGAGTAAAAATTTTGGAATTTTATAATAGTAAAAATGAGATTAAATTCGATATGAAAATTTTAGCACTTATTGCTGAAAAAATTAGTACCAATGTTAGAGAGTTGGAAGCTTCTTTAAATAACCTTTCTACATATCTTACTATTTCAGGGCAAAAACCTTCTCTAGATAATATAATTCTCTATATAAAGAATTATATGAAAAGCTCAAATAGGGATGTTACAATGGAGGCTATTATTAATAGTGTATCAAAATTTTATAGATTATCGAAGGCTGAGATTTTATCAAAAAAAAGAACACAGAAATTAGTTTTAGCAAGGCAAATAATTGCATGCATATCTAAAGAATTGACTTCACTTAGCCTCAAAACTATTGGAAAAAAATTAGGAGATAGAGATCACTCAACGATATTATATTATCTAAAAAGGTATAATGACCAAAATAGCAAAAATCCTAGCTTAAAGAATGATCTCGAAATTATAAAGAATTCATTAGCCATTTGAGGTAATCTACTGATATACTCAAGAAATTAGAAAGTTTTAAAAAGTGATGTGAGATATGTTAAATTATGATAAATTTAGAGAGATTTTTCTTTCAATAGGATTGTTGCTTTTGAGCACAGCCTTTTTAATAGCGGGTTCAGGTTTAATGAACACGTTAGTTTCGCTAAAATTTAAAATGACAGGTCATTCATCACTACTAATTGGTGGCATTTCAGCTATGTATTTTTCAGGACTATTATTTGGTTCTTTAAAGGTATCAGCATTAATAAAAGTTGTAGGGTATGTTAAGTCATTTACTACGCTTGCATCAATTATGGCGATAGCAATAATACTACCAGGTATGAATGATAATATTTTTATATTTTTTGCTTGTAGGTTTGTTCAAGGTATTTGTATTGCTGGTTTATACGTCATTATTGAAAGTTGGATTATATGCTCTTCATCTGAAAATAATAGAGGAAAAACCCTGGCAATGTATATGATTGTGCTTTACGGCTCTTATTCGGTGGGTCAATTTTTCTTGTCAGAGGATACGATCTTAACAATTTTGCCCTTTTGTATCGCTACCATATTAGTGGTTGCTTCCATTGTTCCTCTTTCTAGTTTCCCTGTTACGCCGCCTTTGTTAGAGGAACATAGCAGTATTTCCTTGAAAAAAATATACAATGCATCTAAATCTGGATTTATAGGTTGCTTTATTTCAGGTATATTTATCTCTGCAATTTTTTCAATGCTTCCGTTATATATAGAGGAGATTGCAGATAATACTAACCATATAGCTATGGCTATGGCTATAACATTCTTGGCTGGGGTATCAATTCAGTATCCATTGGGCAGCCTCTCAGATAAAATGGATAGGCAGAAAATACAAATTATGCTTAATGTGGTATATAGTATATTATTATTGATATTTGCTGGATTGCAATATTATAAATTTGTAGATTATAACGTTTTGCTTCTAATTGTTACTGTAATTGGAATGTTTTCATTTACAATATATCCAATAAGTATGAATTTGGTTTGTGATAACTTAAAAAGGTCTGAGATAATTCGTGGTACTGAGGGTTTAACTATTGCATTTGGCGTTGGCTCAATTGTTGGACCAATCTACGTATCTCTTGCTATTAAAATTTTTGGATTTTATGGTTATCCAATTTCATATTCAATTTTAACCATATTCTTGGCAATATTTACATTTATGTGCTTTGATAAAAGCAAGAATGAAAAACAGATGCCAGTTGAAGAAATAACTACCCCCTTTGTTCCATATAGTCAAATTAATCTAAGTACAATTTCTTCAAATTTAGAATCCAATGATAATAAAGTAGACTAAAATTAACAATACTGCTAATAATTATTATAGCAAAAATTTATAACAAGGTTTATTTTGCCAGAGAATAAGAAGATTTCGCAGGAGTTGTATAATCTGAAAGATGACTTAGTTAATAATAAACTAAAAAATGTTAACTTCGATACTTTAGATCTAACGGATATTGTTAACGAAGAAAATAGTGATTATAAGAACGAATTAAGCCCTTCAGATAATGGCAAATCGATAGAGGAGCTGGTCAAGGAGATTTTGAAACCAGAATTAAAAAAATGGCTTAATGACAATTTACCTACGATTGTTAAGCAGTTAGTTGATAAAGAGATAAAGAAAATTATTCCCAAAAATGAATAGAATATTTTTTACTGTTATTTATTCTTTAGTATTGCAAAATTTTTTATGGAATGAGGTTTTTGCAGATTCGGGTTTTTCAAATGACTTTATTGAACAAGCAAAAAGTTTGGGGATAAATATTGGTCAAGATTTAGACAAGCCAGAAGTGAAATTGCCAGAGCCACCGAAGCCTAATGTAAAGCCAGAAGTGAAGTTGCCAGAACCACCGAAGCCTAATGTAAAGCCAGAAGTGAAATTGCCAGAGCCACCGAAGCCTAATGTAAAGCCAGAAGTGAAGTTGCCAGAACCACCGAAGCCTAATGTAAAGCCAGAAGTGAAGTTGCCAGAGCCGCCGAAGCCTAATGTAAAGCCAGAAGTGAAGTTGCCAGAGCCGCCGAAGCCTAATGCAAAACCAGAAGTGAAGTTGCCAGAGCCGCCGAAGCCTAATGCAAAACCAGAAGTGAAATTGCCAGAACCGCCGAAGCCTAATGTAAAGCCAGAAGTGAAGTTGCCAGAGCCGCCGAAGCCTAATGCAAAACCAGAAGTGAAATTGCCAGAACCGCCGAAGCCTAATGTAAAGCCAGAAGTGAAGTTGCCAGAGCCGCCGAAGCCTAATGCAAAACCAGAAGTGAAATTGCCAGAACCACCGAAGCCTAATGTAAAGCCAGAAGTGAAGTTGCCAGAGCCGCCGAAGCCTAATGCAAAGCCAGAAGTGAAGTTGCCAGAGCCGCCGAAGCCTAATGCAAAACCAGAAGTGAAGTTGCCAGAGCCGCCGAAGCCTAATGCAAAACCAGAAGTGAAATTGCCAGAACCGCCGAAGCCTAATGCAAAACCAGAAGTGAAGTTGCCAGAGCCGCCGAAGCCTAATGCAAAACCAGAAGTGAAATTGCCAGAGCCGCCGAAGCCTAATGCAAAACCAGAAGTGAAATTGCCAGAACCGCCGAAGCCTAATGTAAAGCCAGAAGTGAAGTTGCCAGAGCCGCCGAAGCCTAATGCAAAACCAGAAGTGAAATTGCCAGAACCGCCGAAGCCTAATGTAAAGCCAGAAGTGAAGTTGCCAGAGCCGCCGAAGCCTAATGCAAAACCAGAAGTGAAATTGCCAGAACCGCCGAAGCCTAATGCAAAACCAGAAGTGAAATTGCCAGAACCGCCGAAGCCTAATGTAAAGCCAGAAGTGAAATTGCCAGAACCACCGAAGCCTAATGTAAAGCCAGAAGTGAAGTTGCCAGAGCCGCCGAAGCCTAATGCAAAACAACGCAAGTTGACGAAGCAGCAAACAGACACTGGTAAAGCAGGTGCTAAATTAAATAAAAATTTGAAAGACAAAAAATCTTCTAGCAATAAAAAACAACAAGTTTTAAAAAAATCTAATAGTGTAAAAGATAAGGATAAGTTGGTTAATGCGGTCAAAAAGCCAAAAACAACAACATCCAAAATGATACCAAAAAAGAAACCTGATAAATCAATAAGTTATTTTATTGCACCAGAAAAAAATATTGATAATAATGTTAATCCAAAACATTTTATGAGGAGAAAACCTTATAATTATGACATAAAGCCACCTCAATATTTGCTTGATATTCAGAAAAAGGGTGCAAAAACCAACATACCTAAATTTATGTTTAAAGATGAGCTTTCAAAATTACTATTTGTTGCGGTTAATGATCAAAATATTGGGGCAATTAAAGGATTATTACTTAAAGGGGGCAATATTAATGCACAAAATAAAGCTAATGAGTATACTCCTTTAATGTATGCTGTTGAAAACAATAGATTAGACTCATTAAGATATTTAATCCTAAGAGGTGCAAATCTTAATATTGTAACATCGAATAAAATGTCTGCATTACATCTAGCAGCTGTAACAAGTAACTTAAAGGCATTGAGAGTCTTATTAAGTGCTGATTCAAATGTTTTTATTCAAGATAAATATCGCAAAACTTTTTTTGATTATGTAGGGCCTAGCTATAAAAATATAGTAATTAGTGATATTTTTGATACAAGAAAGGATGCGAATGTAGCACTAATGGATTTTTGCATATTAGGGTCTTTAGAAGGGGTGAAATATTCCCTTCAAAATAAAGCGAATATTAATTCACAAAATCATAATGGTGATACTCCTTTGATTTTAGCGGTAAGAAATAACAACCCACAATTGGTTGCTTATTTATTAAGTATGGGGGCAGATGAGACAATAAAAAATAACTATAAAAATGATGCAAAGGCAGTGGCTAAGCAAAATAAATATACTAAAATTTTAGATATTTTAGAGACAGTGAAATTCAACAAACATCTCCATCTTTTAGGTGTATCTGATAATATTATTCCGTATAAATTATCAAGTGAAGAGAAAGTGCAAATTGAAAAAAATAAAAAAGAAATTGAGCATAAAGATTTTGATAATTATCCATCACAAGGTGTTTTAGGGACAATAAGCAAAAAGGCTAAAAAGTAATATTCTATCTATTTGAACTGTGGAGCTTAACTACACCAACTTCAACAATAAACTAAGTAACTTTATAAATTTATCAAAATCAAAAAAGCTTGCTGTTTCTTTATCTGGAGGGGCAGATAGTATGTGCCTTACCTTTCTGTTAGATAAATTTTGCAGGCAAAACAATATATCTTTGATGGCCATTACTATTGATCATAAATTAAGGGCAGAGTCTACATTGGAGGCTAATAAGGTTTCTAAATATCTTAAAAAATGTAATATAAATCATATAATATTAACTTGGCATCACAATGAAATTAAAGCGAATATTCAAAATGAAGCTAGAAATGCAAGGTATAAAATACTTTGCAATTATTGCAAAGAAAATGATATAGACAATTTGTTTGTTGGGCATACATTTGATGATCAAGCAGAAACAGTGCTATTAAGGATATTAAGGGGTAGTGGAATTGATGGTGTTAGTGGGATTGATGCCTTAACTATTATGAAGGGGGTAAAAATAATTAGACCTCTTTTATCATTTAAAAAAAATCAGATTTTAGATTTTCTAAAAAAAGAAAGATTAATATGGTTTGAGGATGAATCAAATAAAAACACAAAATTTGATAGAGTCAAAATTAGAAAGTTGATTAGTCAGCTAGATGAGGATTTTAAGTTTACAGAAAGGTTGAATTTACTTTCTTACAACGCAAAAAGAGCTAAAAATTTTATTAATTCTTATGTAATAAAAGTATTTGAAAAACATTGCATTGTTGGAGATTTAGGATTTATATCCATAAAACAGTCCAGGTTTAATAATTTAGATGAAGAAATTCAATTAAGATTGATAAATTACATTATAAGATATGTTAGAAATGAACCATTGACATATCCAATTAGATTAGAAAGTCTTAAGGTTGTATTACTAAATCTGCAAAAAATTGGTGATCAAAAATTTACTTTATCTAATTGTGAAATATTACTTCATAAAAATAGTGTATATTTTTATAGGGAACCAAAATTTATAGAATCAAGAAAGCAATTGTTTGTTGGCAATAATTTATGGGATAAGAGCTATCAAATTTCAATTAATTCTGAAGGCTTTGAGATTTCCAAATTGACAGAGGAGTATTGGCATAAAATTAGACCAAAAAAATTCATTCACAAAGTACCAGGAGATATAATATTCTCTACTCCAATAATATTTTCAGAAATTAAGGGGATATATATATTGCCATTGAGCGATATAGTGAGCTCATTAAATAATTCAAAATTAAACATCAAAATCAAAGTTACTCACATATTATCCAAATCTTCTTTTGAAATTTGTTGTTAAAAATACTATACTGCTATTTGTATACAGCAAAAAATCTATTATAGAAGTGCAGGGGCAAAAACAAATACAAAAGCTATCTCAAAAGATGGTTTTATCCAAAAATATGCAACAATCTATAAATATTCTTAGTATGCAGACAATTGATCTTAAAAATTTTATAGAAAAAGAAATTATAGAAAATCCGTTTTTAGAAATAGATGATAGCATGAATTTTGATAATAATTCTATTAATGATAGATTGGCTAGTGATGAACGGTCAGGGAGGGATAATAATTTCAACCAGGAGGAATTATTTTCTAAATTAGTTGAAAAAGCATTGACTTTAAAAGAGCATGTTATTTCTCAGATAAATTTAAGTTTTCAAAAAGATGATGATAAGTCAATTGCCTATTATATTACTGATATGCTTGATGAAAATGGATATCTCAGAAAACCCAAACAAACTATTGCTGAGGAATTAAAAATTCCATTTCAAAAATTTCATGCAATAATTAAAATATTAAAAACCTTTGATCCACCGGGTGTATTTTCAAAAAATTTAGAAGAATGTTTAAAAATACAAGCTATCGAAAAAAAAATATATAATGCAAAATTTCAAAAACTTTTAGATCATTTAGATTTACTTGCTAAGTTAGATTTTAAATCCTTAAAAAAAGCTTGTAAACTCGAGGAGGAGGATTTAAAAATCTTAATTTCAGAACTTAAAAAGCTAAATCCCAAGCCTGGTAGAGAGTTTATAACTAATGGTGTTCAAATAGCAATTCCAGAAATTATGATTAAAGGAGATAAAGAGCATGGATTTTACCCGATTTTAAATGATAATGCGATTCCTAATTGTTTTTATCAAAATTATATTAATAATAAAAATTTAAGTTCTGGCGAAAAAGAATTTTGTTCAAAAAATAAAAAAACAGCAGTTGAAATAATTAGTGCACTAAATAAAAGGAAAAAATTGCTGCTAAATGTTGCTGAAAAAATATTAGAATTACAGTATGAATTTTTTGCAAATGGAGTGAATTGGTTGAAACCTTTGGTCATTACAGATATAGCTAAAAAGCTTGAAGTCAATGAAAGTACTATAAGTAGGATAGGTAATAAATTTATTGAAACACCACATGGCGTATTCGAAATAAAATTTTTCTTTTCTTCAAAAATTAAAGCAGAGTTCACAGAAAGTCATCATTCTAGCACTTCAGTAAAAAACAAAATTAAAGATGTTGTTTTAAATGAAGAAAAGAATAATATATTGTCCGATCAAGCTATAAGTGGTATATTAGCTGAGCATCACAATATTTTAATTTCACGAAGAACTGTGACTAAATATAGGGAATCTGTAAAAATTCCATCATCAGCAATTAGAAAAAGACTAAGAAAAATGAATTTAGAACAGTGAAGAAAATTTTATGGGACATAAATGAAATAGGTAAGGCATTAAATTGGACTGCAAAGTCTGAATTTATCATTCCAATTACTGGGGTTTCAATAGATTCAAGAACCATTGAAAAGGGAGATATGTTTTTTGCATTATCAGGTGAAAATTTTAATGGGAATGATTTTATTGATGATGCAATACAAAAAGGAGCTAGTGTATGTATCTCAGATGATATTAAGAAGGTGAATTCGTCAAATGTTAAAAATGTAATACAAGTTGAAAATGTTTCAAACGCTTTAAATTCTCTTGCAAGCTATAGGAGGAAATCTTTAAAGGGTATGGTGATTGGAATAACAGGTAGCCTGGGAAAAACAAGCACTAAAGAAATGTTTAAGCTAGCACTTTCTTCGTGTGGAAAAACATTTGCAACAAAAAAGAATTTGAACAATCATTATGGAGTGCCTCTGTCATTAATTAGCTGTCCTAAAGATGTTGATTTTTGTATATTGGAATTAGGAATGGGTGCTAAGGGAGAGATTGCGAACCTTAGTAAAATAGCCAAACCTAATATAGCTGTCATTACTAATATACATCCTGTGCATTTGGAATTTTTTAATTCTACTGAGGAAATTGCTTATGCAAAATCTGAAATTTTTGAAAATATGGCACAGCCTAGTTTTGGGATATTAAATAGTAATTCTAATCACTTTGATATCCAAAGCAATCAAGCTAAAAAATATGAAATAAAAATTCACACATTTGGCAAAGACTCAGATGCGAATTGCTATATAAAAAGCATAGATAAGTACGATAAAATCCATAAAATAGCTAATATCAATTGTTATAACAAAAATTATGAACAAAAATTTGATGCTAATGTTGGAGAGCATTTAATATTTAATTCATTAGCAATATTTATTTGTGCTATTTCCTTAAATCTTAACTTAAGTTCTATACAAAAATCGCTTGAAAATTTTAAACCTCAGTCTGGTAGAGGAGAGGTGATTAATTTGAAAAATAATATTAAACTGGTGGATGAGTCCTATAACTCGAGTCCTGAGGCAGTTGCTTCTGCATTGCAAAATTTAAAATCACTAAAAACTATTAATTCTCGCATTATTGCTATACTTGGAGATATGAAAGAGTTGGGAAAAAATGAGATAGATTTTCACAAAAATATTGAACTTGAAGGGGTTGATAAAATTTTTTGTGTGGGTAAATTAATGGAAAATCTATATAAACATTCTAATCAAAAGATTAGAGGGGCATATACTGAAAATTCTACTCAGATGGCTGAAATTATTACTGACTGTATAAGAGAAGATGATATAATACTAGTTAAAGGATCTTTTAGTGTGGACATGAAATTGATTGTTGATAAAATTAAAAATGAGTTTAAGCAATGAAGAAGGATATCATTTCAATTACAAATTCTGCAGCGGATCATATTAAGGAACTACTTGAAAAAGACAGCAAAAAGCCAATTGGTATCGGTATTAATATCGAGACTGGTGGTTGCTCAGGTAGTAAATATAAGTTTGAATATATTTATCAGAAAAAGGAGCTTGATGAAGAAGTAAGCGATAAAGGAGTGAGAGTTTTTATTAATCCAAGTGCTGTATTGAAAATTTTTGGAACAAAACTTGATTACATAGATGAAAAGATTCAATCGGGCTTTGTCTTTGTTAATCCCAATGAAAAAGGTAAATGTGGCTGCGGTGAATCTGTGCTGCTATAATTATTTATTGATATTTGCTTTTCAAAGCACTCACAATTCTAAAAAATAAAAAAAGCTTTACAATTCCATTTAATTATGCGCGCCTTTTTGCGGATATAATTTTGGGAATAAATTATCATGGAAGCTAACAATAAATTTACGAGACAACAAAAAGAGACGATTGGTATTTTATCAATTGGTACTTTCTTGGAATACTTTGATTTAATGTAGGCATTGTAAAATAAATATAGGCAAGGGGAGAAAATATCTGTATAAAGGAGGTGTGAGGAAAACTAATATGGGAAGGGAAAATGGAGAACTGCAAGCATTGTAACAGCTACCAAATAATAAAGTATGGATGTGTAAAGGGGGAAACAAAGATATAGTTGTAAAAGTTGTTTAAAAACAAGTCGTAATGGTGATGATAGAGTAAAATATACCCTTGAGAAGAAGATAAGGGTATTAAAATGGTATTTAGAAGGGGCTGGTATTAGATCGATAGAGAGAATGGAGGAGGTGGATGAGTTATTTACGTATTGTCAAAAAAAACTGCCAGAGTATACGTATGGCTTGCTGTTGATAGGGACAGAAATAAAGTTGTTGATATAGAAGTAAGCAGAAGTAGGGATTTTTACGCTTACTATGAGCTAGCGCAAAGGTTGGAAAAAAGCATGAAGTCAGCATATTGTGTACAGATGGATATGAAGCTTATAAGAAATATAAGATCGCAAAAAGGCATGTTGTGACCAAAGCAGAGACAGCTTTGGTTGAGTCAAAGAATTCTTTGATACGTCATTATCTCGCCAGATTCAATAGGCGCACCAAACGTTATTCTAAAGCTCTGGATATGATTGCTCATTCCTTACTCATGTTGTTCAACAAAAATTTATTATTAACTATACTTATTTAACATTACCTGTATCATGTATTTATTTGACTTATTTTAAGTGCTTATGGTAGAGGTTGATGTGCTGATACTTAAAGTATGTGAGTAATAAAAGTTTTGATTAAGCTGTTTAATCAAACTAGAATTTTTGGGTAAATTGGAATGGTAGTTCAAAAACACTATTTGGGGACTTTGTCCTTTACAATATTAATCATTGCAACTGTGATGAGCTTAAAAGGCTTTCCACTAATAGCTGCAACTGGCTTCAAAATGGTATTCTATCTGCTATTTTCTGCTTTTTTTTTCTTAATCCCAGTTTCGCTCGTTTCAGCAGAGTTAAGTAGTTGTTTTAATAAACCTGGAGGTGTGTATCTTTGGGTAAAAGCTGCACTGGGACCTCGTTTTGGAGTTGTTTCTGTTTGGATACAATGGGTTCAAAATATTATCTGGGCTCCAACAATTATTGGTTTTGCAGCTGATTCATTTTCTTATACGCTAGGTTTAGAGAGCTTAGCTAAAAATGGAATTTATACTGCTTCTATGATAATTGTAGTTTATTGGTTTGCTGTGTTTATTACTCTAAAAGGCTTAAAATTATCTACAACAATTACTACCATAGGAGCAATAATTGGGATTTTTACCCCTGCATTATTTGTTATTGGATTAGGTGTCATTTGGGTATTATCAGGTAAAACTATTAACATATCCTTTAGTTTAGACAACATTTTTCCTGATTTTAATAACTTCAATAGTATATCGTTTATTGCGGGAATAGTTATTTTATTTTCAGGAATGGAGGTAAATGCAGTGCATATAAATAGTCTGAGAAAACCTACGACCGATTATGTTAGATCAATTATATTTGCAAGCATTTTTATGTTAGGTATATTTTTTCTAGGCTCTTTGTCCCTGGCTATGATAATTCCATCTAAATCTATAAGTTTAACTACAGGAGTTATGCAATCAATACAAAAAGTTCTTGTCCAGTATGATATGGTTTGGGTTGTTAAGATATTTGGTGCTCTTATTACATTTGGAGTTCTTGCCTCAGTGATAGCATGGATATGTGGTCCTAGTAAAGGTCTTCTAATAGCTGCTGAACACAAAGAATTGCCAAAAATTCTTTCCTATAAAAATAAAAATGGTATACAAAGAAATATTTTGATACTACAGGCTTGCTTAGTAATGTTATTTGCTTCATTACAGATAGTTATTGATAATGTAAATGAAATATATTTTCTACTGACAGAGATGGGAGCAATATTATATTTGATAATGTATATTTTGATGTTTGTTTCTGCAATAGTATTAAGATATAAAATGCCAGATACTAAGAGAGAGTTTAAGATACCTGGAGGAAATATTGGAATGTGGATAGTAAGTGGAATTGGTATTTTATCAGCAATATTTTCTATGACTTTTGCATTCTTTCCTCCTGGAAATCTTCATGTAAGTTCAACTAATGTCTATATGGGAATTATTGCAAGTGGAGTGTTAATCTTCACTATAATTCCTGTTATTATTTTTCGAAAACAAGTAAAAAACAAATGATAAAACATTTGAATTAGTACTATATTTTTAAATATTTTATAGAATAAGTTGCTGCAATATTATAAAGATATTATTAATAATAGATGAAATTCTTAATTTAATAATATTAATTTATAACTAAAAAATGACTGCAAAAATTGAAAGATATATTTTACCAACGGGAAAATTAGATATTGAGAGATTGAAAATTCTAAATGAAGTATATGGTAAATATAGTAAAAACACCTTTGATAAAATTGGCTTAAAGCAGGGGCAAAAAGTTGCTATATTTGGCTGTGGTACTGGGGAGTGAATTGACTATATTCATCAAAAAATTGGCAATGAAGGGCAAATTTTATGTATTGATTTAAGTCCTGATCAAATAGAAGTTGCTAAAGAAAGTTTAACTAAAAAATCAATCCATAATGTAGAATATAGAATTGGAGATATTCAGGATATAAAAGGAAATGAAAGTTATGATTTAGCTTATTGCAGATTTGTGTTAATTCATGTAGATAATCCGAGAAAAGCAATCGAAAATATGTTGAGTTTTGTGAAATCGGGAAGTTATATAGCTTGTGATGAGTTTAGTACAAGATGGAAATATTGTTACCCGGAGTTGGATTGCTATGAAAAGATGCGTGAAATATCCTTGAGAATAAGTCAGCACTTCAAAAGAGATAATGCATATGGGGAAAAACTCTATCATGAGATGCTAAATTTCGATGTAGATTGTATAGATTTTGAATTTAACGTCCCAATTTTTAATACAGCAAGAAAAAAAGATTTAATGATTAAATCTTGGGAAGCGATAAGTACTCATTCAGAAATAAAGAAAATTGCCACAAATGAAGAATTTAAAATGATTGTCGATGAACTTAAAGCACGTAGAAATGACACATCTGTATATCAAAGTTCAGGGGCAATATTTCAACATATAGGAAGAAAAAGATAAGTTGGTATTTAAAATATATAAATTTAATTGTTGACAAGTTATTTTTTATTAATACTATCGCTCGTTAGGTAAAAAAACAAAATAGGTAACAAATGATAGCAAATCCATTAACGCCCTCGGGCTTCTACGATCAGACTGATCTAGTTGTATCAGCTTCAAGCTTTCAAAAGACCTTAAACTTATTAAGGTCTTTTTTTTTGGGCAAAAATTATATAGAAGCTCATACTCAAAGTAGGTTAAGTATTCTTGCAGCATGTGAGGATCCAACGACAATTCAAACTTTTCATTATCAAGGGCAAGATTGGCCATTACCACAAACTGGCCAAATGTGGTTAGAATATGAATTACTTAGTAAGCCTGATGCGGCTGGTTATTTTTGTTTGTCAACTTCTTATAGAAGCGAGCAGAACCCAATACCCGGTAGGCACAAAACAATTTTTCCAATGTTTGAGTTTGAATCTTCTGGTAATTTTGAAGATTTAAAAAAGATGCTAAGAGAGTTAATCGCTTTTTTAGGGATTCAAGATATTGATAAAATTCCTGAAAAAAAGTATTTAGATATGGCAGAAAAATATGGGACAAGTACAATTGAAAATGAGCATGAAGCAAAAATGCTAGAAGAGTTTGGTCCTGCTGTTTTACTCACCAATTTTCCACTTTCCACAAGTCCTTTTTGGAACATGCATATGGTTGGAGACATCTCAAACAAAATTGATGTCATTATTGAAGGTCAAGAAACTATAGGTAGTGCTGAGAGATCAACCGATCCAGAAGATATGTATGAAAAATTCCACACAATTAGTAACGGGGAATATGCAAAATTATTATATGAAAAATTTGGTGAAGAGAGGATAAAATATGAACTGGATAGCTTTTTAAAACTAAAATTTTTCCCAAGATTTGGTGGAGGAATTGGCATGACGAGGTTGATACGAGCTTTAGAAATTCATAACATTATTTAAGCTGATAATTATGTCTCTAATCCTATCACTTGATCTTAAAAATCTAACAAAAGCAAACGAAGTAATTAATCAAACCTACCAATATTTAGGTTTTATAAAAATTGGGCATATAGCCATCTCAAATTTTGATATTAAGCAATTAAAAACTTTTGGTGTTCCCATCATGCTTGATTTGAAATTTTTTGATATTACTTCAACTGTAAGAGAAGGGATATTAGGGTATGCAAAAAATATCAATGATTTGCAAATTTTCACAATGTCATCGGCATGTCAAGATGAAACAATAAAAATGTCATTAGAGTATTCTTGCAAACCATATTTTGTTATGCATTTATCAAGTGACACATTGGATGTGAATAAGTCAGCAATAATAAAAAGGGTAGAACAAATAATTAATCTTGGAGGTCAAAACTTTATTTGCCCTCCTTTTTTAATTAAGGATTTTAGAGAAAATTTTAAGGATACCATTAATATCGCAACTCCTGGCATAAGAAATGATTATGAGGATAACGATCATTCAGCCACTATAAACGCATCGGATGCAAAAAAAAGGGGCGCTAATTACATAATAGTGGGAAGGCCTATATACAATTCAAATGAACCAAATAAAATTGCAAAGGAGTATTATGACCAATTTATTTCAATATAAAAAATTTACGCTTCATTCAGGGGGTGTTTCTCATTTTAAAATAGAATGTGATGCAATTATTGAGGAGGATTACAAAACTCTTGCAAAAATTGTATCTAAAAAATTCAATTTTAAAAATGTTTATGGTGTGCCAAGGGGTGGCATACCCTTTGAAAAAGCATTAAAAGAATACGCCTCAGATGATAATAACAACTTATTAATTGTTGATGATGTGTTAACAACAGGAGGTTCCATGGAAGAAGCAAAATTAAAATTTCAGAATCAAAATTATGATCAAATTTTTGGAATTGTAGTATTTGCAAGAGGAGATTCACCAGATTGGATTCAACCTGTATTTAAGATGCAAGAATTTTTTAAGTAGATGTTTAGTACTTTGATAATTTCACCTCCATTTGGAAATATTATTAATCTAGACTACGCAACTTCTGTTTGTGGAACTTTTACAACACAAAAAAGAAAGGGTATGTATTTTAGATATCTAAAAACACTTAGGCCAGTTTATAAAAATGGAAAAACTGGGTGGATAAATTCCATCGGGCTAAAAAATCCTGGTATTGCAAATTTAAATTCATCTAAAGTAAATGGTAAAATACTTTCTATTGCTTTAATGGATCAAAAAGATATGCCACTTTTTTTAGTCAAATTGGAAGACTATATTTCAAATCAAAAATATAATATTAAGGCTATAGAAATTAATGTCAGTTGTCCAAATGCAAAAGTAAATTTAATTGCAGATCATGAAATTAACCTTTTGAAAGATCTTGGATTAGAAATCATAATTAAAATACCACCAGCAAAAGCGTATTTAGATATGATTGATTATTATTCTCAAAATGGAGTGCGGTATTTTCATTTATTTAATTCCTTCCCCACTAAAAGAGGAGGGGTTTCAGGTAAATTAATTCAAGGAATTTACTTAAAATTAGTAAAAAAAGCCAAGGATAAATTTGGAAATTCAATAAAAATCATTGGAGGAGGTGGCATCCAATCAATTGAGGATTTGCGAATGTATAAACAACAAGGAGCTGATCATTTTTCAATTTCAACATTATTTCTTCATCAGTTAAAATTAAATAAGTTTTTAAAAGAATATAAAAAATGACTATGAATATATTATACTGCAATAATACATTAAAGTTAGCTGAACAAATATCGGATCAAATTAATTTAAAAATTATAAACCGTACAATTGATAAGTTTTCTGATGGAGAGTTAAATATAAAAATAAATGATGATTTATATCAAAAAGATATAATGATCACTCATGAATTGTTCCCAAATATTAACGAAAATTTGCTACAGTTGTTGTTTTTAATAAATGCTTCAAAGAAAAGAGGTGCTAAGCGAGTTCATGCCATCATTCCATATTTTGCATATAGTAGAATGGATCACAAAAAGAATGACCAAGATTTTATTTCGGCTTCCTGTATAGCTTCACTACTAGAAGCTGCAGGTATTGATACATTGATTACTATTGACTTGCATTCAAGCCAAATAGAAGGGTTTTTTAGAATTCCCGTTAAGAACATAACTATGCTTGAACTATTTCAACCAAACTTTAATAGTTATGATAGAGCAGAAACTGTAATAGTATCTCCAGATATTGGTGGAAAAATTAGAAGTACAAGTATTAGTAAATTTTTAAATATCCCCCTTGCAGTGATATATAAACAAAGAGATGAGAAAAATAATGTAATGATGAATGGGATAATGGGAAATGTTGAAAATAAGCATTGTATACTAGTTGATGACATAATTGGAAGTGGGCAGACCATTATAAACGCAATAGATATTTTAAAATCTTCAAATGCTAGAAGCATAGAAGTAATTGCTACTCATAATTTAATTGGGAAAGAAAATCCTAATCTAGATAAAATTTTATCGAAAATTAATAAACTAAGCATATCAAATAGTATACAAACAGATTACAAACAACTATATTTATCTGAAATGCAAATAGTTGATATTAGCACACCAATAATTAACTGTATAAAATCGTATTTTTAATTTAGCCACTGATGGAAAAAAATATTATTCAACAAGATTTACACAATCAATTAGCGACTGCCCTTAGAATTCTTTCAATTGAAATGGTGGAAGAAGCTAAATCTGGTCATCCTGGAATGCCAATGGGCTTTGCAGATGTTGCTACAATCTTATTTCAACATTTTTTGCGATTTAATCCGCATGATCCAACATGGCCAAATAGAGATAGATTTATACTATCTGCAGGTCATGGATCAGCTTTGCTTTATAGCTTATTGTTTTTAACAGGGTATGAAAAATATACAATATCGGATTTAAAGAAATTTAGGAAATTTGGTTCTATAACTCCAGGGCATCCAGAATTTGATCCTGAATTAGGTATTGAAACTACAACGGGACCCTTAGGACAAGGTTTGGCAAATGCTGTAGGAATGGCGATATCTGAAAAAAAATTACGAAGCTCTTTAAAGGATGTGATAGATCACAAAATATATGTAGTTGTTGGGGACGGTTGTTTAATGGAAGGTATTTCTCATGAGGCAATGTCACTTGCTGGTCATTTAGGATTGGATAATTTGGTGGTGTTATTTGATGATAATAAAATATCAATTGATGGTCCAACATCTCTTGCAACTTCAGACATGACACTTGCTAGAGTTTCTTCCTACAATTGGAATGTAATATCAATTGATGGGCATAACCCAAACACAATATGGAAGGCTTTAAATTCCGCACAAAAAAGTGATAGGCCAATGTTTATTGCCTGTCAGACGAAAATTGGCTATGGGTCACCTAGCTTTGAAAATTCAGAAGAGGCACATGGTAAATGCTTAGGTAGTAAAGAAATTGATTTAATTAAAAAGAAATTTAACTGGCAACATGATAAATTTACAGTACCTGCTCCAATTCTAAAAATATGGAGAGATTTTTATAAAAGAAATTTATCAGATTATTCAAGCTGGGAAAAAGTTCATAAAAAAACATATCTAGAAAATCAAGCTAAAAATAGAGATTTGGACAGTGTTCTAAACAAAATTAATGAATTCAAAAAGGAGTTAGTTACTTTTAACAATCCTGAGGCAACCAGAAAAAGTTCGAATAAAGTAATAAATATAATCTGCTCAAATACAGATGGTTGCGTTGGTGGTTCAGCTGATTTATCAGGCTCAAATGGAACAAAATCTGCTAATCAAAAAGTTTTTTCAAAAAGTGATTATTCAGGTAACTATATTCATTATGGAGTTAGGGAGCATGCAATGGTTGCTATAATGAATGGCATAAATATACATAGCAAATATATAGTATATGGTGGTACTTTTTTAGTATTTTCAGATTATTGCAGGCCATCTATTAGGCTGGCAGCCTTAATGAAGTTGCCAACAATTTTAGTATTTACGCATGATTCAATTGGTGTTGGAGAAGACGGGCCAACTCATCAGCCTATTGAACATCTATCAGCTTTGAGAGTGATCCCAAACTTAAATGTTTACAGACCAGCTGATGCGATTGAGACAACTGAATGCTGGGAAGTAATTTTAAAACAAACCAACACTCCTTCTGCACTGTGTTTGAGTAGACAAAATTTACCTCAGCTACGAAACAACATTAATATTAATAACACTAAGAATCTAGTGGCATTTGGAGCGTATATTTTATACCAATCAAAAGAAGCACATTCTATATCTATTTTTGCTAGTGGCTCTGAATTATCTATTGCTTTAAATGTGGCAACAAAATTAGAAAAAAATGGTATTGGAAGCAAGGTTATCTCTGTGCCTTGCCAAGAATTATTTTGGCAGCAAACTCTTGAGTATCAGATGGCTATACTTTGTAACAATACTCTGAAAGTTGCAATAGAAGCGGGTAACGAGCAATCATGGTCTAAAATTATAGGTCCACATGGTGCATTTTTTGGAATGGATGATTTTGGTAAATCGGCTCCAAGTGATGAGCTATATAAATATTTTCAATTAACTGTGGAAAAAATTTCAAGTAAGATTTTGAAAATTGTCAATCCTGTTAATTAGAACTATTTATGCAAAATAATGTATCTTTAAAACCAGATTTTTCACATGAAAAAAAAGTTAGAGGGATCATACTGGGCATAGATGAAGTTGGTAGGGGATGCGTTGCTGGACCTGTAGTCGTTGCAGGGGTAATTTTAAATAGCAATATAGATACTTCTCAGATAAATGATTCAAAAAAACTCAGTCCGCGCAAAAGAGAAAAAGTTTTTGACTATTTAAAAAATCATTGTCATTATTTAATCGAATCCAGTAGCGTTGAAGAAATAGAGGAAATAAATATTTTACAAGCTTCATTGTTGGCAATGAGGAGAGTTATAAATAATATAGAGCATAAATTTGATCATGTTTTTATTGATGGCAATATTAGTCCAGATAAGTCAATGAACAATATAAGTACTATTGTAGGTGGAGATAATAAATCATTATCAATAGCGGCAGCATCTATATTTGCAAAAGTAGCTCGGGACAAGCTTATGGATGAGTTGGATAAGGATTATCCAAATTATCTTTGGAAACAGAATAAAGGATATTGTACAAAACAACATATGGATGCAATTAAGAAATTTGGTATCACACTTCATCACAGAAAAAGTTTTTTAAAAAAAATAATTATCTGATTAATGATGAAAATTTCCAAAAAAATATACTTATTAGGAGCTTTGGTTGTATTATTTAAGATTTTTATTGCTTCATATCTATATATAAATCTTTTTAGCAAAAAAAATATGGAAGATAGAGTGATAATAATTCCAAAAGCTTGCACTATAAAGTGTGCTTCAAGTATCCTTTTAAATGCCAATATCATACAAGAAAAGTTATTTTTTATCACATATGCTAGAATTTTTGAATTATTTGGAAAAAAAATAGTTGCGGGGGAGTATAAAGTACCGAAGGGTATAAATTTTGTAGAGATATTTGATAAAATCACAAAAGGTAAAGTTATAACTCATCAAGTAACCTTTCCGGAGGGATTAACAAATTTTCAAATAATTGGAATTTTAAAAAATCAACATGGTGTTATTGATGATGATATTCAAGTAGAATTATATGAGGAGGGAGAGCTTTATCCAAGCACCTACAATTATTTTTATGGCACAAAAATAAGTGATATATTACATATAATGCATTTGAAAATGAGGGGCATTATTGCAGAAGAATGGGGGAAAAGAGATGTAAAAAATACAGAGAAATTAAAAACTACATTTGATGCTTTGATTTTAGCTTCAATAGTTGAAAAAGAAGCAAAATTTGATGATGAAAAACCACACATTGCAAGTGTATATTTAAACAGATTAATGAAAAAGATTCCTTTGCAGGCTGATCCAACAGTTATATACGGTATTTCAAAATGGGATAATTTCAGTAGAAAGGTGACATATGATGATTTAAAATTTGAGTCCCCTTATAATACTTATTTACACTCAGGATTACCTCCAACACCAATATGCAATCCTAGCAAATCTTCAATATTAGCTGTACTTCATCCAATTAAAACGAATGATATATATTTTGTAGCTGATGGTTCTGGCAAACATATTTTTACCCACAGCTATAAACAACACTTAAAAAATATTAAAAAAAATAGGAGATAATATTAATAATCATGAGAATAATTGCTGGGAAATATAAAAATAAAAAAATTATAAGTAATATAAAAGGTTTATCTACAACCATTAAACCCACAACCTCTAAAATTAGAGAATCTGTATTTAATATTATAAATAATTATTTTGCGAAGTACGATCTTATAATTGAGGGGTCTTCATTCTTAGATTTATGTTGTGGAACAGGAGCTATAGGTATTGAGGCAATTTCTAGAGGATTTAAGCAGGTTTATTTTTTGGATAATAATTATGAGAGCCTAGCCATCACAAAACACAATTTAACAAGTTTAAAACAGGATAGTATTAATTGGAGAGTAATCAGATCAAGTATTACAAATTTACAAATAACAGAGGAGATATTATTTGATGCAGTATACTTGGACCCTCCATATAATGGTGCCATCACTAATGAGAAATTGGAGGGTGTTAATGATTTTATACATCCAAATTCACTGCTGTTAATCGAAACGCCCAGAGAAATTTCTCCATCCGTATTGGTAAACTACGAAGTAATTTCTATTAAGCATTATGGAAATTGTGTTATTTCTGTCCTCAAATTGAAGAATAGTGTATAACTTGAAAAGCTGATTTCAGAAATATAGATCCTTATATTTTATGGCAATTGTAACGCAGTAAATTTTCTGACATAAACGTAATTTACTACAGGAGCCTCATGTTTATTTTTATAATCTAAATTAAAAATTTATCATGAAAAAAATTCATTTGAGTGTAACTTTTACTTATACATATCACATCCAATTTTTAATAGTAGACGAAGAACATTTGCAGCTCGATGGGTTGGAAGATTTAATATTTTACTCATTATCCTATCTTGGTAAATATCGTGCGAACCAGTTTCTTTGCTGATAACTATGAAGTCATTCATAGCTTGTGTTTTATCAATTTTAATTTCTGGTCTATTTTTAGATAATATTTCTAATGTTATTTCTGCACCTTTTAATTTATTATCTTCCCGCACTTTATCAGAAATTTTGCTATTATTTTTATAGTTCTTCAAGTTAGTAGAGTATTTATAAAATTCTAATAGAAGCTTATCAGGTGCATTAGGTATTTTAGTACACACCGTTTTATATATACTCTTGTTTTTAAATGGGTTATTATTATCTGCATCAAGGCTTGCATTTTTTGTGACAGTTGTATTGCAGCCTACTAAACAAACGCATATTAGTGCAAATAAAATTCTTGTCATGATTGTTAATTATATAATAAATCTTCCGTCGCCAGTGCATCACAAGGGCATTATTAATACAATATTAAAACGCAATAAGTTGATTACTGAAAATTATAATTTGTAGGTTTGCTAAAGCAAGAGGTAATTTATCAAAATTTCACTGTAAGTATAGATGGCCTGATTGTAAAAAAAATATATGGTTTAATTTTTTTATTAGGTGTAAGTAAGAATTTAAGTTACTAAAAGGTAAAGCTTACTTAGGCAATAAAGCAATTGATTAATTGAGAGAGTGTTATGGTAAAAGTAGGTATCTTACAATATAATGTGAAAGGCGATGTTAGAGATTCGCGTGATAAGGGGGTTTGGAGTAGGATTGAAAGGAGGGAAAAACAGGTTGATGCGATAAAAGAAGCAATAAACAATAAAGGAGTAGACTCTATTGCTATGCAGCAAGTAGAACCAGGAGAAGATAAAAAAACTTTAGATTACTACCTAAATAATAAGAATAGTGATAATGAGTGGAAAACTTTGCAGTCAGATCCAGATGCACATTGGAACAATGTTAAGAAGGAATTTGACATAGCGCAAATAACTTTTAATCAAAAAGCGTGGGAGCTGATCAAAAATCCAATTGCTGGCTTTTGGAAAGATAATGGTGATGTTAGGCCTTTTGTTGCTGGTTATTTTAAAAATATTGAAAATACAGGGTTAAAGCTGCTTTTTATTTCTGTGCATTTTCCACATGCAGATCCCAATAATCCTGACAGCTGCAGCGCATGGGGAGGTGTCACAAAATTTAAAGAAATGGTTAATACATTAACTGATAATAATGATTTAAGTAAGCTGCAAATAATTTTTTCTGGTGATATGAATGAAATAAGCGACAATAGCTTAAAACTTAGCAACCCTGCTCAAATCAATAAATGCCTTGAAGAATTTGGGGAATTTAATTTTACTAAATATTCTGTTGGACAGCATGGTGAAGGAACTGGAACTTGTTGTAGCAATAGCAATTACGTTTATAAATTTGATCATATTATTACAAAAGGTGAAATTATAGATCAGGGTATATTGCCAAACACAGGTTATATCAGTGGAAATATGCCAAACCCTACTGAGGAGCATAAAGCTTTATATGCAGTAGTTGAGTTGAGTGATAGCCAAGCAGAAGTGCATAATCATGTGGAATTATAAAAAATAGGGTTTCTGTTATAAGGAGTTGAGCTTAAAATCATAGAGCCATTTCACTATAATATAATGCTATAGTGAAATAGCTTTAATTTTGGTGCATTTCGCGCGGGGCGAAGTGTGGAAAAATTACATGAGTGATAGATAAAATCGTACCAAATTTATAGATATCTAGCTATATTAGATAATGCTAATCCAATCAGTTTAAATCAATTGATATATAAAAGTTACTACTTTTTCTCGAAATTAGAATAACAGCTGTTGCCTCATCTTTTTTTGATTTTAATTTAATATTTGTGAGTAAGGTTCTAAATTGCTTAGCAGATGTAACTTCGTCCTGATTAATGCTACTTATAACGTCTCCAATTTTTAATCCTTTCCTATAAGCATCACAATTTTTGTCAACCTTTGTCACTAAAACCCCAATAACATCATCATTTATTGCATAACTTTTTCGTATGTCCTTAGTAATATTTACCACACCAATTCCATGATAAGATGTTTCCACTGCAACATCTTCCTCATCTTTATTGAAGGGGTCTTTTTTAGGGATTTCTAGCGTTACAGTAAGATTTATTGTTTTGCCCTTTCGGATAACTTGAACCGGTATCTTGGTATTCAGTGGCGAATCTGCAACAGTTCTAGGAAATTGATTAATATTGTTAAGCACTTTGCCATTAAACTTGATAATTATGTCTCCAATGTTAATGCCTGCTTTTTCGGCAGGACTATCTTTCATTATATTAGACACAATAGCTCCGTTAGAGTTGTCAAGGTTAAATCCTTTAGCCATATCATCTGTTACAGGTTGAAATGTGATGCCGAGCCAAGGACGTTCAATTTTACCATCTTTCAATAGTTTATTAATAATTGATTTTGCAGTGTTAGATGGAATTGCAAAACCGATACCAACATTTCCTCCGCTAGGTGAAACAATCGCGCTATTTACTCCTATTACTTCTCCATCCATATTAAACATTGGGCCACCTGAATTACCTTTGTTAATTGATGCATCTGTTTGTATAAATTCTTCATAAAATTGCCCACCTAAATACCTACCCTTAGCTGATATTATTCCGGATGTTACAGTTCCTCCAAATCCAAATGCATTGCCAATTGCAATGACCTGCTCTCCCACTCTAATTTTATCTGAATCTCCAAATTTAACAAAAGGGATTGAATTTTTTATATCAATTTTTAATACTGCCAAATCTGTTTTCTTATCTTTTCCAATAACTTTGGCTTTATAAATCTTCTTCTCATTATCTCCAATTGTAATATTTATTTCCTCCGCATTTTCAATAACATGGTTATTTGTAACAACATGTCCTTTATCATCAATTAAAAATCCAGATCCAAGTGAAACAATTTTTGATGGTTTATTTGAGCCTGAATTTTTGTTAAATTCTTCAAAAAATTTAAAAAATTCCTCCGGCATTTCTGAAAATGGGAGATTTTTATTACCATTTTCAACCAATTGAGTTGTAGATATATTTACAATAGCTGGGCTTAATTTTTCAACTACATCTGCAATTGAAGAGTTATTATTGCACTGATTAGCAAATGCAGAAATATTAAAACACAAAAAAATACCAATGATTAGCTTAACGATTACTCTGCTTGTATCAAATAAAAACATAACTTTATACTCAAACGATGATTATTTACTTTAATAATTTAATTAATAATATAGTTTTACTAACATAGAACTTAATTAAGTGAATATGCAATCAATTTCAAGCTTAAAATTTCTAAAACCATATTTAAATCAGCAAAAGCTGAAGTTAATAATTATGTTTTTAGCACTAATTGTTACTTCTTCCTCTGTTTTAATTTTTAGCAAATACCTTAGTTATATAATTGATCACTTTTTTTCTAACTCAATGAATCCAGATTTTTTACAATTTTTTTTATATCAAAATCTATTGATACTAATTTTGGCTATTGGAACAGCAATGAGATATTATTTTACAACTTCTATTGGAGAAAACATTGTGCTTAGCATAAAAAAAGACTTATTTAGTCACTTATTAAGTCTATCACCAAGTTTTTTTGAAACTGAAAAAACAGGAAGTATAATATCTCAAATTCAAAACGATACTCACATAATTCAAAATTTAATCGGAAGCAATATTTCAGTTGCACTGAGAAATTTAATTATGTTTTTAGGTGGAACTATAATGCTATTATTAATGAGTTCAAAACTAACTCTTTTTATAGCAATTTTAATCCCAATTATTATTATGCCGATTATTATATTTGGGAAAAAAATCAAAAAATTATCTAAGGAAAGTCAAAGACAACAAGGATTACTCACCTCATTATCTGAAGAATCCATAAATTCAATTAAAACGATCCAATCGTATTCTGCTGAAGAATACGAAAGAAAAAGATTTCACTCTTCTCTAAAATCCAGCTTACAGATATCATTGAGCTTAGCTAGGTCTAAATCAATGCTAATTTTTATAGTGATTTTTTTGATATTTTGCGGAGTTGGTTTGATATTATGGTATGGGGGGTACGATGTTGTTAGTGGTGCAATGACAATAGGAGAGCTGTCATCATTTATATTTCTTGCGGTTATTTGTGCTGGATCAATCGGTGGTCTATCTGAAACTTTTGGTGAAATTATAAAATCTGCTGCGGCTTGTGAAAGGGCTGCTGAATTTTTAAATTTAGCACCTGAAATTAGGGGTTCAGCAAATTCAGTAAATATCGATAAAGAGCTATTAAAATCTCTACATTTCAAAGATGTAAATTTTTCATACCCATCCAAGAAAAATTCTTTAGTACTGAAGAATTTAAATTTTAAAATTGATGTAAATGAAAAAATTGCAATTGTTGGAAAATCTGGAGCAGGTAAGTCAACAATATTAGAATCAATTATAAGATTTTATGATATTGATTCTGGGGATATTTTGTTTAATGAGCATTCTATCAAGGGTATAGATATAAGGAGTTTGAGAAACAAAATAGCATATATTCCACAAGATCCAGTGATTTTTTCATCCACTATTTATGAAAATATTCTATTTGGAAACTTTAAATCAAACTATAACCAAGTGCTAGAAGCAGCAAAATTAGCCGTAGTTGATGAGTTTGTAAACAATTTGCCTGAAGGGTATAATACATTCATTGGTCAAAAGGGTATGAGGCTTTCAGGAGGACAAAAACAAAGGATTGCACTTGCCAGAGCAATCTTGAAAAATCCAGAAATTTTATTATTAGATGAGGCAACATCGGCGCTTGATTACAAAAATGAAAAGCTTATTCAAGAGGCAATAAATAATGTATCAAAAAATAAAATAACAATTACGGTTGCTCACAGATTATCAACTGTTGTTAATTCAGATAGAATATTAGTTTTAGATAAAGGCACATTAATAGAACAAGGAACCCATCAAGAATTGATGGGTAAACAAGGCTTTTATTACACTTTAGTAAATAGCCAAGTTGATTTGATGAGTTAGGTAGCTATTATAGCTCTATATGCTATAGAGCAACAAGTTATTACAAATAAATCAATAGTTGTTACTTGCCAAAGATATAGCAACTGTGACAAGTAACAATCAAACTCATCTACTCATATAGCTGTCCACACTTTTAGATCTCTTATTTTGTTTGTCTACATGCGTGCGCTTATTTGATTCTTTCATCTCACCAGAAAATGATCGTTTTTTATTGTTATTTTCTTCTTTCATGCTGGATGATTTATCCACTTCTTCAGCCTTATTCACCTTCTTGGCAACTTCATATATAAGCTCATTAACATTATCTTTTTTAGAGCACAAAGCTTCTTGTAAAAACTTTTTTAAATGTTCTTGATTTAATTCATCTACTCCTTGTAAACCAAATCCATTTTTATCTTTATCAAAATTTTTTATGACCAGGTCCTCTATTTCTTTGTATGTCTCTACTTCACCTCTCCTAGTTTCAAGTTTTGTTAAAAACTCTTTACCCTTGTCGTCACCCTCATCATTATCTTTGTCCGCATGTGCTTCTTGCATTTTAATATCAATTCTCATTCCATCATGATATTTAGGAAGGGTATCTCCACCCATAAGCTTTTTTTTCGCCAACTCGGATACTATATAACACGTGGAATCATTCTTTGATTTAACTATATTGATTTTTTCTTTATCTGTTACATCCACACTAGAATGCTTAAATTCTTCCTTTCGGACTCCCGTAGCAGACTGAAGCACATTATCCCTTACCTCGTCAATCTTCTTTTGAAGGTCATCTTCATTTAGATTTGGATATACATGTCTACAATAACCCTTTATATATTCCTTAAAATTTGGATCATCTTTTTTAACTTTAATGTAATATTTTGGACCTCCAAAAGCTGAATATAAATCTGCATTTCCTGATGTATCATGAGTTCCTTTGCCAGGGGCAAATCCTTCTAAACCAATACCAAAAGCCGAATAATTATCTGTATATGTAGAATTTATATACATATGGCCACGATTACCATCAGATACCAACGTGTTATTTTCATCATTGCTAACAAAATCAACACCAAAGTGCCTTGAAGCTTCTGCAGTTCCAATTTTTTTTGCCATATTGCTCCCTTCTTTAATAGCCGTTACCTTTATTTCTGATGCTCTTCCATCTACTTCTTCCACCCCATGTGTCGCTGCTAAACGTGAATAAAGCCCATTGAGTTTTACATCCTTCGCACTATATGTGTGATAAGAAAGGGATGAAATTGCATTTGTTAATAGCCCTATAGCCCATCCACTTTGTTCTTTAACATTTCCTAGGTTACTATACTTACCTTTAGCATTTTTAGTATTTGTAACAATATCTAGTAATAAATCATTGTATTTTTCCATATCACTCTTCATAAAACTCTTCATATAAGGAAACACGCTTTCACGTTTTTTAGAAACATTAAAATCTTTTGGCATTGAGAAATAAATTCTACCTGAATGCCCACCTAATATATTATCAACGCCAATGCTTGTGTCTTTAATTTGTGATTCAGATTCAACTATTTGACCTTTCTCCGCATCCCATTTTATACCTGAAAAAATACCGTTGGTATCTAGTCCATCTTGAACAATATTTTTTATTCTTAGTAGGGTGAAAGCTTGATGTCTAACGTCACCACTTAAACTTTGATCAAAAGCAATTTTTACAACATTGCCTCATTCTACATTATCGTTTTTAAGATTGTACTCAAAACCTACATTATCTTTTTTCATGATTTGTACCCCACTTGTAATTAAGTTAATAGTTTTATCTTGATTATATCTACTTTATGTTACAATTAGGTTAACGCATTATACTTTTTGCAAAAAAAGTATAATTTTTGTTATATAGAGAATCTAGTTATGTTTTGATATGCATTTAAAGCTAGGTTTCTGGATTCTTTTAGATCGACAATTGGATATGGATAATTTACTCCAAGTATTACTCCAGCTTTATCTAAAATTGCTTTGGGTGCTTTCCAAGGACAAAATAAATACTTATTTGGCAAATTTTCTAATTCAGGCAAATATCTTTTTGTATATTTTCCATCTGCATCAAATTTCTCTCCTTGTATAATGGGGTTGAAAATTCTGAAATATGGAGCTGCATCTGTTCCACACCCTGCGACCCATTGCCATCCAAAGCTGTTGCTAGCAAGATCCGCATCAACTAAACAATCCCAAAACCATTCTGCACCGTAATGCCAGTGCAGTAATAAATTTTTTACCAAAAATGAGCCAACTATCATTCTGACTCTATTGTGAATATAACCAGTTTCCCAAAGTTGTCTCATGCCAGCATCAACAATTGGATAACCTGTTTTTCCTTTTTTCCAGGCTTCGAAATATGATTGATTATTTTGCCAAGAAAATTTATCAAATTTTTTCTGCAAATTTTTTTCAGGCATATGTGGGAAATGATACAGCAAATAATATGAAAATTCTCTCCATCCCAATTCGGATAAAAAATGATTGGTATTTTCATCATTATGTATAGAAGAAATTTTTTCCCAAATTATATTTGGTGATATTTCACCAAAATGAATATGTGGAGAAAGTATTGAAACAAAATTTTCTCCTGGAAAATTTCTACCCTCTTTATAGTTTTTTATACCACTTTCAATAAATGATTTTAATGTATCTAGTGCATTTTTTTCTCCTATTTTCCAATATTTTTCTAATTTTTTACCCCAATTGTTTTTTGGAAGCAGATTTAGAATAGATACAGAATTATCATTAGATTGCTGAAAAATGAATTGGAGATTTTTAGGTGTTGATAATGATTTTCTTGGACTAATGCCTCCTACTAAACATCCATTTTTATAAAAAGGTGTAAATATTTTGTATGGTGTGGCATCTTTTTTTAAGATATCCCAAGGTTCCCATAGTAATGAGGAGTTATATGTATTAACTTCTATTCCTCTTTCCAAAAGAATTTTCCTTAAATTTTCATCTCTTTTAGTTTGCCATGGCTCATAGCACCTATTCCAATTAACTGTAGTTACTTTATACCTATCAATTAATTTTATTAAAATTTCTTTAGGATCTCCAATGTAGTAATTTAGCTTTCCTCCTAAAGATTTTTGCAATGATAACAATGAGTGATGTAACCACCATTTACTAGCGCTTCCCAGTTGATATTTTTGAGTATTAACATTATCTAATATAAAAATTGGAATAACCTCTCCTTCTTCGGAAGCACTATAAAGCGAGGGGTTGTCATGCAACCTTAAATCATGTCTGAACCAATGTATTGTTATTTTTTTGTTCATAGGTGAATTGTAGCCATTATTTATTAATTTTGCAGATAGTTATATAATTGATGACCATTTTTTTTTAACCATAATCTGGATTCTTTATAATTTGGGTCAATTTTTTCAACTAAGCTCCAAAATTTATCACTGTGATTCATTTCTTTTAAATGACAAATTTCGTGAACAACCAAATATTTTAGGATATTTCTTGGTGCAAATATAATTCTCCAATTAAAGTTTAAATTTTTTAATGAGGAGCAACTTCCCCATTTAGTTCGAAGCTCCTTTATTAAAATCTTATTATATTTAAAATGGTATTGCTCGGCATAGAAAGTGCATAAAGTATTTATTTCAGCTGATAAAATATTCTTAAGAAATAATTTTAATATATTTTTCAGATCGCATTTTTTCGAATTAACAATGAGCTGGTTGTTTTTTATAAACACGCTGGTGTACATAGTAGTTTCAGTATGAATAAGTTCATGAGGTTGGCCAAAAATTGGATATTCTGGGTGAATGAATTCAGAATCAATAAAATTGGAAGATATGGTTTTTAGTTTATCTTTAATCCATTTTTCCTTACTTATCAAAAATTTATAACCAAATTTTTCTGAGACTCCTAAAGGCAAAACCAACTCCACGCATTGGTTTATTATTCTTATAGCCATATTTTTCGCCTTGGCGCTTTTTCTGATTTTTATATTATATTGCTTTCTCAGATTTGAGATTTTATTCATTAAGCGAAACAATTTTCTTAAAGTAATGTATCTTATCATACTTCCTAAAAAATCAAAACCTAAGTAGATTATCAAGTATAAAATTCCAGTAGAAAAGTATGTCATTTGAAATTTTTGGTAATTCATTAAGTTTTAAAATTGGTAAATTATTTGGAAGTATTTTAAATAAGAAATTCTCAAAAAATAAGATTTTTTTAAGCACTGAGGGTAGAAGGCTAGAGGAAATCAATGTGCAGACAGTGAAATATGGAAAGGAAATACCCATTGTCTATGGAAATGTGAAATTAGCGGGGAATATAATATGGGACTCTGGTTTGAAGGAATTAAAAAATATCATTACCAAAAATCATAATACCTCAAACCAAAGCTCAGAGTATTCCTATACCAAATATGAATATAAAATCTCACTTGCAATAGCGCTTTGCGAAGGAGAAATCCAAGATGTTGCAAGGATTTGGATAAATAATATAATCGTAGATAAAAGCCAATATAATATTCGAATTTATAATGGTTCAGATGATCAGTTACCTGACCCACATATTGAGAAAGTTGAGGGCAGGGGGAGGGCGTGTGCATTTAGAGGGATTGCATATGTTGTGTTTGAAGACTTTCCGATTAGTAAATTCAAAAATAAAATACCAAAATTTAATTTTGAAGTTATAAGAAATAATAATATCCATAATCCCAATAGTCTAAAAAATTTGATAAATTCGGTGGTTATAATACCAGGAAGTGGTGAATATGTTTATGATACACGAGTGCAAAAAAAGGGATATTACAAAAATGAACCACATGAATATATAGAAAGCAACATCAATCACAACACAGATCATGAACAAAGTGATGCTGTTGTTTCGTTAAATCAATTAAAATCAACCCTGCCAAATGTAAAATGGGTGTCGCCTGTTATAAATTGGTATGCAACTGATTTAAATGCAGGGCTTTGTAAGATATTGCCAGGTGTAGAATATCAAGGTGGTAAAACAAAAGTCACACCAGATGAATGGCAAGTCTCTAGTTATAATCGAGATAATGCGTATTTAATTTCTCAAAAAAACAACCAACCAATTTATGGCGGCACAATTAATGATATGAGCATTGTGAGATTTTTGGAAGAATTAAGGGGAAGGGGATATTTGATTATGTTTTATCCAATGGTGCTGGTGGATAAGCATGATAAGCCATGGAGAGGGAGGATATATGCGAACAATGAAAGTGATATAGACAATTTTTTTGACGGAAAAACTGGATATATCCAGTTCATTTTGCATTATGCTAGGCTTGTTAAAGGCAAGGTTGATGCTTTTTTGATTGGCTCTGAAATGATAGGGCTTACAAAATTCAAATCCAGTGATGGCAAATTTCCAGCAGTTGAAAAATTAGTTGAATTGGCCAAGCAGGTGAAGGGGATTTTAGGTAAAAATGTCAAAATCTCATATGGAGCAGATTGGAGCGAATATCATCACACCGACGGTGGATGGTATAATTTAGACAAACTTTGGGCATCGGAAGATATTGATTTTATTGGGATTGACGCTTATTTCCCTTTAACTAATAATGACAAAACCACTTATGATATCAAAGAGGTGGCAGATGGTTGGGAATCTGGAGAGGGGTATGACTATTATCTTGATGGCAATGTTAAAAAGCAGTCAATTGATGCAAAACATGCATGGAAAAATATTAAGTGGTGGTGGGAGAATACGCATACAAATCCAGATGGTAAACAAACGGGTTGGAGCCCCAAGTCCAAGAAAATATGGTTTACTGAAATAGGATTTCCATCGATAGATTGTGCCACCAATCAGCCAAATGTTTTTTATGACCCAAGCAGTTCTGAATCCAATGTTCCAAAATACTCAAGGGGAAAAGTGGATTTTCAGGCACAAACAATAGGCTTGCTTGGAACAGAGATGAAGTGGAAAGATTCCCTCATGATTGAAAATAAATTCATATGGGCGTGGGATGCAAGACCATACCCAAGTTGGCCAGATAGAAAAGATGTCTGGGCAGATGGCGATTGCTGGATAAAAGGACATTGGATACAAGGTAAATTTTTTCAATCTAATTTGAATGCAGTGCTGCTTGATATATGCAAAAAAGCAAATTTGGAGCAAAGTCAAATTGATGTTGGCAAAATCAACAATGACATTATTGGCTTTTGCATTTTTGACAGCTCAACTGCAAAAGACATAATTCAAGACTTAAGTAAATTATACCACTTCAGCTTATGTGAAATAGAGCAAAAAATAGATTTTGCTCCCAAGCAGAGTAGGGGAATTCATCAGATTGATAGCGGTGATATCGTAATGAATCAAGATGACATGCAAAGTACATTTTCAATTTTCAAACTGGGCAGTGAGGAGCTCATCTCTGAAGTGAAATTAAACTATATCCTTTACGATCAAGATTATATTTTAACCAGTGCAAATGCCAAAAACTACCAACTAAATCATCATAACGATTTTTGCATAGATGCTTCAATCATCCTAGCCGAATCTGAAGCAGATAGAATTGTGCAAAAGTTATTAAACGATTTTAGCATCCAAGACACAATTGTCACTTTTGCACTTCCAATTATGTATGCATACTTAAAGCCTAATGACCTAGTGCAAATTGAACATAAATCTCATAATTATACCCTCAAAATTGTCAAAATTGAAATAAAAGACATCTCAACCATAAATATTTTTGGCATCCAAATCACCTAAAAGCGTAATGTTTTTGCAAATACAACTAAAGCTTAAAAATATTAACGTAAATTTAACATTTTCTTAACCTAATTGTAACATTTGGTGTGTATACTACACAATGTAAGACAATTATTTTTAACCATATAAGAGGACATTTTATGACTAATATAAATAAAATCACACTAGGTGCTGGCGTATTATATACATTATCATCTTTAATTTCTGCAAATGCTGAAGAAGGCAAAGCATATGTTGCTGGAAACTTTGGAGTTGGAATTTCTGCAAAGAAATTTGATTATGACACAGAGCATGAACTTTCAGATCCAACAAAACTAAAAAACTCCATGAATTTTGGTGTTGCTTTAGGTTATAAAATCACGGATCATGTTCGTGCAGAGCTTGCGATCAATCGTTTTCAAAATTTCAAATATCAAGTAGTTAATAAGGTAGATACAGATATGAGTTACAGCCAAAAAATAAGCTCAACATCTGCGTTTATCAATGGATATTATGACATAAAAGAAATGAATGGATTTATGCCATATATCACAGCTGGAGTTGGATTTTCAAAAAACAAATCTAGTGATTTTTTAATAAACGTTATGAATAAAGATCCTGTAATTCATGCAAAAGCAAAGACACAAACAGAATTTGGATGGAATGCTGGAGTTGGAATTGCATACAATCTAAATGAAAGAATCACTTTAGATTTACTAAATTATAAATATTACGATTTAGGGAAAGTGAGTACTGATAAAAGTGATGATGGTGATACTTATGGAGGAAAACTGAAAGTTCACAGCATTAACACTGGAATAAGAATAAAATTTTAATTTAAAACATAATTATTAATAGGAGATAAACATGACTTTAAAAAATGCAACAGCAAATGCTTATAAAAAACATATAGAAACAGAAACAAAAAAACTTAACGATACATCAATCACTGCAGAGCAAAAGCAAGCAATTCAACAAGACCTTGATAAACTGAAAGAAAAGCAACAAAAGCATGCAGAAATTGTTGAGAAAAATTTTGATGAGCAAATTAAAGCTGCACCAAAAGAAGAGCAAGAAAAACTAAAGAAAGAAAAAGAAGCATTTAAGAGTAAATATGGATCTGCTGATAAGAAAGCTGATAACCAACAGGGCGCTCAATCTACTGCTGCTAGCAAAGTCAAAGTAAGTACTGAATCTGAGAAGAAGAAAGATGAAGATGTTTTGCCTGATGGTAAGGATAATGCCCCTGCTGGATCTGCTGATAAGAAAGCTGATAACCAACAGGGCGCTCAATCTACTGCTGCTAGCAAAGTCAAAGTAAGTACTGAATCTGAGAAGAAGAAAGATGAAGATGTTTTGCCTGATGGTAAGGATAATGCCCCTGCTGGATCTGCTGATAAGAAAGCTGATAACCAACAGGGCGCTCAATCTACTGCTGCTAGCAAAGTCAAAGTAAGTACTGAATCTGAGAAGAAGAAAGATGAAGATGTTTTGCCTGATGGTAAGGATAATGCCCCTGCTGGATCTGCTGATAAGAAAGCTGATAACCAACAGGGCGCTCAATTTACTGCTGCTAGCAAAGTCAAAGTAAGTACTGAATCTGAGAAGAAGAAAGATGAAGATGTTTTGCCTGATGGTAAGGATAATGCCCCTGCTGGATCTGCTGATAAGAAAGCTGATAACCAACAGGGCGCTCAATCTACTGCTGCTAGCAAAGTCAAAGTAAGTACTGAATCTGAGAAGAAGAAAGATGAAGATGTTTTGCCTGATGGTAAGGATAATGCCCCTGCTGGATCTGCTGATAAGAAAGCTGATAACCAACAGGGCGCTCAATCTACTGCTGCTAGCAAAGTCAAAGTAAGTACTGAATCTGAGAAGAAGAAAGATGAAGATGTTTTGCCTGATGGTAAGGATAATGCCCCTGCTGGATCTGCTGATAAGAAAGCTGATAACCAACAGGGCGCTCAATCTACTGCTGCTAGCAAAGTCAAAGTAAGTACTGAATCTGAGAAGAAGAAAGATGAAGATGTTTTGCCTGATGGTAAGGATAATGCCCCTGCTGGATCTGCTGATAAGAAAGCTGATAACCAACAGGGCGCTCAATTTACTGCTGCTAGCAAAGTCAAAGTAAGTACTGAATCTGAGAAGAAGAAAGATGAAGATGTTTTGCCTGATGGTAAGGATAATGCCCCTGCTGGATCTGCTGATAAGAAAGCTGATAACCAACAGGTTATTAAGAATGCGATTGAAAAAGGGAAGTATCAGGGATTTAAAAATCTAACTGTTGAGGAGTTTGGTGAATATAAAAATCTTTCTATTGAAAATTTAGCTAAGGATGTTCTAAAAGAGTCGTGTGCTAATTTTTATAATGGCAATGGTGAAAGTTATGAGTACAAATGGCAAGTCAAGACTGACAAAACAGATCAATGCAAAGTAGAGATATGTAAAAAAATTACTGAAAGTGTGGATATTGCCTCCCAAATGAGTTATGACGCTTTGAATATTGGTAAAAATACTAATGAGAATTGCTTTAATGGCGATAGTGAAAGAGTCAGCTTTGACGATGGGGCTACCTTAGGGGGTTATTGGGAAAGTGTCTGTACTGGACTGTTAGAGACTAAAAGCATTGTTTCAAACAACATAGACGAATAAAATTAGGATCAGAGTAAAGAAAGTATCCTCATTGTGAGGTAATAACAACAACTGTGGTGAATCCAGGAAAATGCCCGACAAACAATAACATGGCAACATTCCTGAGACACCACAGTTATGCCAAGAATTTCTCATTCATGAGAATGAAAATATTAGATTAATAAATAAACAATATAAAAAAATATAAGAGCGCTAATGATGTAAGTGAGGATAGCTACAAAGAAATTTGCTCAAGTGAAAAATACAGTGGTGAGCCTCTATGTTCAGATTTTGTTAAGGATGTTATGTTCCCTGAATTAGTTGATGCTTAATTTGTAGGGGTTTATAACGCGGGTATTTATCAATAAAATTGTTACCTAATAGAGTGTGGTGGTCAATAGATGTTTTGATTAAGTTTTAAATTTATGCTACCATGCTCTGATTAAATTTTATTCTCGTTTAAATGTCAAAAGAAGGTCAAAATTACGGTGCAGATTCGATAAAAGTTTTAAAAGGGCTTGAAGCGGTAAAGAAGCGTCCAGGAATGTATATTGGTGATACGGAGGATGGTTCTGGGTTGCATCATATGGTATATGAAGTTACTGATAATGCGATTGATGAAGCTTTAGCGGGCCACTGTGACAAAGTGACGATAGTGCTTAATTCAGATGGTTCAGTTACAGTTGTTGATAATGGTAGAGGGATACCAACGGGGATACATAAAGGTGAAGGAGTTTCCGCTGCAGAATTAATTATGACTCAGTTGCATGCAGGTGGAAAATTTGATGACAATTCATATAAAGTATCTGGTGGTTTGCACGGAGTAGGGGTTTCTGTGGTAAATGCACTTTCAGAATGGCTGGAGTTGACTATTTGGAGAGAAGGAAAAGAATTTTCAATGCGTTTTGAGCATGGGCATAAGGTTAAAGAATTAGAGTCAAAAGAAAGCTCTGATCCAAGTAAAACAGGGACGCAAGTTAAATTTTTTCCATCAGATAAAACATTCTCCCACATAGATTTTAATTACACTACTCTTGAGCACAGATATAAGGAATTAGCATTTCTTAATCCAGAAATTTCAATAGAGTTGCGCGATAAAAGAGGTGAAGAAGAAAGAATAGCCAACCTCCACTTTGAAGGAGGTATTTTAAATTTTGTTAAATATCTTGATAGAGCAAAGCATGCAATTAACAAAACTATCAGGATTACTGGAGAAATGAATGATATAGTCGCAGATGTGGCATTTCAGTGGAACAATAGCTTTCATGAAAATACCCTAACATTTACTAATAATATTCGCCAAAAAGATGGTGGTGCGCATTTGACAGGTTTTAGAGGTGCGTTAACAAGGGTTATCAATGGCTATATAGAAACAAATCAACTACAAAAAAAGCAAAAAATAAAAATTTCGCCTGAGGATATGAGAGAGGGATTAACTTCAATTGTCTCAGTGCGTGTTCCTGATCCAAAGTTTTCATCTCAAACAAAAGATAAATTGATTAGTGCTGAGGTTCGTACTGTTGTGGAATCTATTGTTTCAGAAGAATTCTCCAAGTGGCTTGAAATAAATCCCAAGGATGCTAAAACAATTATTGGTAGAATGCTCGAATCTGCCATTGCAAGAGAAGCTGCAAGGAAAGCAAGAGACTTATCTAGAAAGCAAGTTGGCACACATATATCAACCCTTCCAGGTAAATTGGCTAATTGCCAAGAAAAAGATCCTGCTAAATCAGAGCTGTTTTTGGTTGAGGGAGATTCAGCTGGAGGTTCTGCAAAACAAGGACGTGACAGAAAAACTCAAGCCATTTTACCACTAAAAGGTAAGATACTGAATGTTGAGAGAGCAAGATTCGACAAAATGCTTAACTCAGCTGAGATAGGAACTTTGATTACGGCTTTAGGAGTGAGTCTTGAGGATAAAGAATTTGATCTTACAAAAATTCGTTATCACAAAATAATCATTATGACCGATGCTGATGTTGATGGTGCGCATATCAGAACGTTACTTTTAACTTTTTTCTTTAGGTATATGCCATCTTTAATTGAAAAAGGGTACCTATACATTGCACAACCTCCGTTGTATAAAGTGAAAAGAGGTCAAACAGATACATATTTAAAGGACGAAGTGGCTCTTCATAATTATCTTAAGCAACTTATTTTTAAAAATAGTATTGTTCAATATGGTGATAAGCAACTAAATGAAGATGATGCAAGTAGGCTCTTAAATAAATTAATTAAATTTTCAAATATAATTAAGAATTATAGCAGCCAAATACCTGCTTATATTATAGAAGAACTTTTGTTTTTAGGATTTTTTAATGAAGATTTAAATAATGAATTTAATGCTGACAAACTTATTATTAAGCTCAATAAATTATTCATAGGTAGTGCTATAGAATGGGAAATTACAAAAACTGAATTAGGAATTCAAATTAGCAAGTTAGAAAAAAGTGTAAAAGAAGTATATGAGGTAAGCAAAAATCTCTTTTCAGAAAAAAACAGAGATATAATAGTTGATTTAGGTACAGCATTAAGTGAATTTAAGCAAGATGGAGAATTTGTTTATAAAGATGAAACGGTAAAAATAAATTCTACTATCATTGAATTAGTTGATAAGCTTTTTGGGTATGCTAAAAAAGGGCTTTATATTCAAAGATTTAAGGGATTGGGTGAGATGAATCCTGAGCAATTATGGGAAACCACTCTTGATCAAAACAATAGAACTTTACTACAAGTGAAAGTTAATGATGCAAGTGATGCAGAAGAGGTTTTCTCAACTTTAATGGGAGACGTGGTTGAGCCAAGAAGAGACTTTATCAAAAATAATGCATTAAAAGTTGCTAACCTAGACTACTAATTGATTAATTATATTTAAGCAACTTAGATGGCATGGGTATATCTTATATTAGCAGGATTTTTTGAGTTAGCATTTGCTATATCATTAAAATTATCAGAAGGTTTTACAAAAACGAAATGGATAGTAGCCTTTATGATTTGTAGTGGATGTAGTTTTTATTTTTTATCAAAATCCTTAGGGAAAATACCAATTGGAACTGCATATTTAGTTTGGACTGGAATTGGCGGGATCGGAACGGTCATTATTGGTATTCTATTTTTTAATGAGCCTTCAACACTTCTAAGGTTGCTTTTTATTACCCTAATAATTATTGCAATGATAGGATTAAAATTATCGTAAAGCTTCCAAGTTTTAAATCAACACTCTCAATGTAATAGCGCTTTGCTAGGAAATTTGCACTCTTTTTGTTTTGATATATTGGAACCTTAGCCTTTTATTATTTTATAATAAAGTTTATTCCTTATTAAATTTTTTAGATAAGCTCTATCTTTGCAATACTTATAATTTTTTATTTTTTTCTCATCTCTTAACTTTATAATGCCGTGCCTTAGGCAATATACTACTTGAAGAATTAAAATTTTTGTCATAGAGTCTTTCTTTAATAATACATTAATTATATTTCATCCTATGCGTATAAAAAAATTTAGAATTGAATACGATACAATGGGGAAGATGAAAATACCCAGTGATAAATATTGGGGAGCGCAAGCTGAAAGGTCGTTGGAAAATTTCAAAATTGGTAATGAAAAAATGCCGAAAGCATTAATATATGCTTTAGCAAAACAAAAAAAGGCCGCTGCACTGGCTAATCAAGAAATTGGGAAACTTGATTATAATCTTACAAAAGCAATTTCTTCAGCTGTAGATAGAGTATTATCAGGAAAACTTGATGATAATTTCCCTTTATCAGTTTGGCAAACAGGTTCGGGCACGCAGACTAATATGAACATGAATGAGGTTTTGGCTAATTTAGCCATTGAGGAATTAGGAGGAGAGGTTGGAAGTAAAAAACCTGTTCATCCAAATGATCATGTAAATATGAGTCAATCATCAAATGATACTTTTCCGACAGCGATGCATATAGCTGCTGTAACAGAAATTAATAATGCACTACTTCCATCCCTTAGGCATTTTAGAAATGCCTTGCAAATTAAGATGCAAGAATTTGAGGGAATAGTAAAAATTGGTAGGACACATCTACAAGATGCAACTCCAATTACGTTATCGCAAGAATTTTCAGGTTATGTAGCTCAAATTGATAATAATATTGAAAGAGTTGAAAAAAGTTTGCCAAATTTATTGCAGCTCGCACAAGGGGGAACGGCTGTTGGAACTGGGATCAATTGTAGCGAAGGCTTCATTAGCAATTTTATCATAAACATAAATAAAATAACGGAGTTCAAATTTGTTACTTCGGAAAATAAGTTTGAAGCACTTGCGAGTTGTGATGCGCTTGTTGAAGTAAGCGGGGTATTGAATACCTTAGCAGTTAGTTTAATGAAAATTGCAAACGATATAAGATTCTTAGCATCTGGACCAAGATGTGGCTTTGGAGAAATAATATTGCCCGCAAATGAACCAGGCTCTTCAATCATGCCAGGTAAGGTGAATCCAACGCAATGTGAAGCGATGACAATGGTAGCGGCACAAGTGATGGGAAATCATACTACCATAACAATAGCAGGGTCTAATGGGCATTTTGAACTAAATGTATTTAGACCAGTTATAATTTATAATTTTTTGCAATCTGTACAGTTATTAGCTAATGTATTAACTAGCTTTACTAACAATTGTTTATTGGGAATAGAGGTTAATCATGAAAAAATTGATAAATTGCTCCATGAATCGTTGATGCTAGTGACTGCACTTAATCCTCACATTGGATATGATAATGCTGCAAAAATAGCCAAAAATGCGCATGAAAAAAACATAACTCTTAAGGAATCTGGGTTATCACTTGGATTAGTATCTGAAGAAGACTTTGATAAGTGGGTTAAACCTGAGGAAATGGTGAAGCTAAAGGATTAGTATGTATATATGCAGAGAAAAAATGTTGATGAAATTTTTGAAAAACTAAGTGAACAAAATCCCACTCCAAAAATTGAATTAGAGTACCATAACAATTTCACACTATTTGTCGCAGTAGTTTTATCAGCTCAATCAACAGATAAAGGTGTGAACAAGGCAACGACAGCATTGTTTAAAATTGCAGATGATCCATATAAAATGCTGTTGTTAGGGGAGGGTAAGTTGAAGGAATATATCAAGAGTATTGGGCTATATAATTCAAAAGCAAAAAATATTATAAATTCCTGCAAAATTATGGTTGATGAATATAATAATCAACTTCCAGGTAATTTTGAAGACCTTTTAAAATTGCCTGGAGTTGGTAGAAAAAGTGCTAATGTATTACTTAATTCGCTTTTTAATGAGTCAACTATTGCTGTAGATACACATGTTTTTAGAGTGAGTAATCGACTAGGGTTATGCAAAACTAAAACGCCTGATGCTACAGAATTTGTACTGAATAAAAAAATATCTGATAAGTGGAAAAAATACGCACATCATTGGTTAGTTTTACATGGTAGGTATATTTGTAAAGCAAGAAAGCCTTTGTGTGCGGAATGTGTAATACATCATTTATGTGAATTTAAGGACAAAAATTAATTTTACACTTTCTATAATTAATAGTTGATAAAAAACTTGAGTTACATATGGTGCGCGTAAATTTACTTATGTCTGGGCGGCAAAATGTTTAATTATTTTTATCAAACAATAACTGCATATTTCTATCAAGAAAATAATAATGTTGTACAATATAAAGGGTGTGATTTTAAAGAAATAAAATACAGCAATTATTACTACAATGTTTTTACTAATCCACTTAGTATAATGTGGGAAAGGGGGTACAAACAAAAGAAAGTATGTTGAAAAAACTTTTTAGTATGCCGGGAATTAAGCATATGTTTGGAAAATACGTTGTTAAGCATTCTGATGAAGTTTTTAAACTGGATGTTGTGTTAAATAATGCAAGTGATTGCTATGATAGTGACAGTGTAAAATTACTTGTAGGTGGCGTTTATCTTAAAGATGGATATATCTTAACAAATTATAAAGATATACGTTTTGGTGAATGGTCAGGGATGGCATTTGATGAGAAGGGAGATTTAATATTGGTATCTGATAGAGGGGCGAATTTAAAATCATCAATAGTGGATGAAAATGGAGTACAAAATTTTATCAATACAACAATAGGAAAGATAAGTGTTGATGATAATACAATGATGACAAAAGATTTTGAAGAATTAGCAATATTTAATGGTTCATGTTTTATATCAGATGAATTTTTACATCAAATTTTACGGTATGAAAATTGTGATTTTGGTATGGCACCTATAGCAATAAAAACTCCTGATTGGAAGAGTGAATTATCCTATAATAAAGGAATTGAAGCATTTGATATTAATCTAGAAGGAAAATTTTTAGCAATTGCCGAATATGATAAGAATAAGAAGGATACTTCTATACATAAAGCGTATTACTGGAGCTTAGAAAGTAATTATACTAAAATTAACTCGCTAAAAGAATTTACTTATTTAAGTAAAGAAGGCTATGGAGTTTCAGGTTTAAAATTTTTGAAAAATGGAGATTTACTGGTACTTGAAAGATATTATAAGAAAAAATTTGGTAGTGCTGCTGAAAATTATGAAATAGATATTAAATACGTTAAGAAACAAGAGATTGAAAGTGCTATTGAAGTTGAAAATGCCCAAGTTAAAGGGAAAAGCATAATCCATATTGATAACGAGAGTATTTCTGGTAAATATGGGTACGCTGATAATTTTGAATCCATAGCAGTCAAAGAAGATGATAATTTAACTTCAATATACATATTAACGGATGATAATAGAGCGCCCTTTGAAAGAAGTGTACTTTTAAAATTTGAAATTATTAATAACGATTTTGATTACTAAATAGTTATAGCTTGCTTTAAATGCTTTAATTGAATATCTTAAGTGTTATTTAGTTATGGATTATTGTGCATATAAAAATAAAAGTCCATGCGATTGGTGTTAACAGAGCAGATATATTGCAATTAGAAGGTAAGTATCCTTCGCCAGATGGCAATAAAATTCCAGGTCTTGAAGTTTCTGGCGTTAGAATGGATACAGGTGAAAGGGTGTTTGCTTTATTGACATCTGGTGGCTATAGCAAAGAAGTTGAGGTTGATGCGGGTTTAGTATACACGATACCAGCCGAAATTGATTATGTGCAGGCTGCTGCAATTCCTGAGGCCATGGTTACTACATGGTTGAATCTATATAAATTAGGTAATATTAAAAATTGTTCTAATATTTTAATTCATGGTGGTGCAAGTGGTATTTGCTCAATGATGATACAATTTGCACTGAATGAGGGGAAGAGAGTTTTTACTACCTCAAGGGATATCAAAAAATTAGAATATTTAAAAAATTTTAAGAATTGTGAAAGGTTAACTTTTGAACAATTTAGGGCTGATATTGATATAAGAGGTTTGAAAATGGATTTAATAATAGATATTTTAGGTGGAAAGTATCTAGAGCAAAATCTGAGCATATTGGATCAATATGGTAAACTTATCTTATTTGCTATCATGGACGGCAAAATATCAGAAATAAACATTGCAAGAATTTTGATGAAAAATTTGAGCGTTGTTGGCTCTACTTTACGTAATAAAGCGACAGAGGAAAAAGTAGCATTATTTAAAGAAGCCTGTGAAAATTTACTTCCATGCATTACAAAAGGAATGATTAAGCCAATAATTAGTAAGATATATAAATTTAGTGAATTTGAAAAAGCACATCAATTATTAAAATCTGGTGATAATATTGGTAAAATAATCCTAATTATGGATTAATGGCTTATTAAGTGTTGATTATTCTACTAAGAGTAGTGTTAATTAAAATAAAACAACCAAGTGAATTTAAAAAAATTTACTTTTATAATTAAAAATGTTATATTTTCCGTACAAAAACTTATAGGTTAGCTAGTATGTCTAAACAATATAGTTTTCAAGTTGGAGACTCTGTGGTATATCCCACTCATGGGGTTGGTAAAATTTCTGCTGAAGAAAATGATATTTACGGTGATGTTGAAGTAAAAGTTTATGTAATTACTTTTGAAAGCAATGACATGACTTTACGAATACCAAAACTTAGAGCCAGTAAGGCTGGTCTCAGACCACTTTGTTCAAGTGAATTTTTAGATAAAGCTTTAGATGTTCTCTCAGGAAAGAAAATCAAGCTTCATAAAGGTATGTGGAGTAAAAGAGTTCAACAATATGAAAGTAAAATAAATTCCGGTGACATTATTGCTATTGCGGAAGTCATTAAAGAACTGCATAGCAATGTTGAAAAATCTGAAAGATCCTATAGTGAAAAAATTATTTATAATGATGCACTGGAAAGGCTAGCTGGTGAATATGCTGCTACTTGCAAGGTTCAAATCAATGAAGCTCTTACCAAAATCAATGACAAGTTGAATTAGTAATTATTCAGCGGAAGCAAAAAAAGCATAAAAACACATATGCATGCAAGAGATGCAATGCAATAAGGACTAAGGATTCAATAACTAAGCGCATAGGTGATTCAAGACTCCCATAAAATAATATGCCACACTCAACATTTGCTGGACTTACTCTGGAGGAGATTTGTCATAGAGATAACTTTAATGGCTTAAAGCCTATGAATAACAAGTTTTCAGCTTAATTTTTACCATGGAATTTATCCTTTCCTTCCTGTCCAACTATCTAGGACCACTTCTTTGTAGATTTCCATCATTTTTTCCTGTCTCCTTTTTCGGTAGCAGACCAGGAATTATTAAATAGTTTTATGTGCAAATAAAAAAGACAAAAGAATAGCTTAATTTATAAATCTGATAAGTTAAACTATTCTAGTTTTACAATTACAAAATTATTTTCTGCTTGTATCTGTATTGGTTTGGCTATTAGTATTTTGTTGATTTGATTGATTGTTTTGAGAATTAGTTGTAGTTGCTACTGTGCTAGCTGTAGTATTTTGAGTTGTTAGATCGGAATTTGGATCTTGAGTTGGGTTGTTGGTTTGATCTTCATTAGCACCTTGATCAACATTTCCATCAGTAGTAGCTGGAGGGGTAACAACATTATTATTTTGATTGGTTAAATCAGAAGATGTAACTTGTTTTAAATTAGCATTGTTATTTTGTGCAGCAAAAGAATTTTGTGCAATTGTCAGTGAAAGTAGCAATGAAACGCAAATTGAGATATCTTTAAAGTTCATGTTTTTAAACCCTGTTTTATTAAAAAATTATATGCATAAAAGCTATCATAAAATCTTTGCTAGTGGTAGTTTTTTTGTGTGTTAAAAACAAAATCTTAATAAAAAATAATTTTTTTAATTTTTTCTGCAGATTTTATCCCCAAAATATTGCCTTTATCGATGTCACCTTCTTCTAGTGTATAAAACTGTGAGTTACCGTTTTCATCAAAATAACCTGATTTTAGTATGAGTTTATCTCCGCATATATAGCAATAAGAAGCAATTGGAGTTGAGCAGTCACCGCTAAATGATTTTAAAAAAGATCTTTCAGAATCAATCGTCAGTTGAGTTAATTTATGATTTAAGGGTTGTAGTATTTTTTTTATTTTATCATTATTTTTTTTATTTTGAACCCCAATTGCACCTTGAGCGATTGCAGGAAGCATTTCATCTATATCAAAATAGTGATTTATCACTTCTTTTAGATTATTTCTTTCTAAACCAGCAGCTGCAAGTACAATAGAATCAACTTTGTTATCCTTTAATTTTTGTAATCTAGTATTAATATTGCCCCTAATATTTATAACTTTTAAATCAGGTCTCAATGATAAAATTTGTCCTTTTCTTCTATGTGAAGATGTGCCAATTGTAGCTCCTTTTGGCATAGATAAAAAAGATTTATGTTTAGCGGAGATAAAGGCATCTCTAGGATTGCCACGCTTCATATAGCAATTAATTTCTAAATTTTGAGTTTGGTTTGCAGGAACATCCTTCATAGAATGAACCGCTATGTCGGCATTATCATCAATTAAGGCTTGCTCTATTTCTTTAAGAAATAATCCCTTGCCCCCTATTTTTGATAAAGAATGGTTAAGCAAAATATCTCCTTGGGTCCTTAATTTTATCAGCTTAACTTTTATGCTAGGGTGATAAAATTGAAGTTCCTTAGCAACTATTAATGCCTGATTTATGGCAAGAGGGCTTTCTCTAGTTGCTATTCTAATTAACATAATAAATTGAACCTAGATGAAGAAAATACTAGTAGTAATTAAAGGCGATTTATTTATTAGTTTTCTGATGTGTTTTCTAACTGATAATTCAATAGAATGTCTGATTTTATTTTTATCTAAAGTTGATAGGGTGGCAAAAGTTTCTGAAACATTAAGTTTTAATGAATCCAATATATCTTGGTCTAAATTTTCTTCTAACACACCAGGAGCAGTAATATAAATTTGACTTATGTGTTTTTTCGCTTTATCAATCGCCAAAGAAATAAAGATAGCTCCATTATCTCTAAGTGTTTTTCTGTGATTAATAATGATATTTTCTGAATTTAGAATTAAATTTCCATCAATTATGTAATGCCCAGCTTCTACCTCTCCAATTTTTCTTGTTTCCTCAGGATCAATAATAACGACGTCTCCATTTCTAATGCTGATTGTATGCTTTATACCTGATTCCTTAGCCACTTTGCAATGCTCATTTATATGAATTGCCTCGCCATGAACTGGTATAGCTACTTGTGGCTTGATAAGTTTAAACATTTTTTTCACTTCCTGGGCAGATGGATGACCAGATACATGGACAAATTCATTCGCTTCACTTAGCACATTGACATTCATCTCGGCAAGCTTATTGAATAAATTATATATCTTTTTTTCATTGCCAGGAATAATTTTAGAAGAAAATATAACTATATCATTTTCTTTTAATGAAATTTGAGGATGAGTCTTATTGGCAATTTTATTAGTCATAGCTAATGCCTCGCCTTGGCACCCAGTGCAAACAACAAGGATTTCATGTCTTTTGAATTTCTTGAAGTGCTTTTCATCAAATATCACGGATTCCTGTAAATATCCAGATTCCTTAGCTGCAGCATACATTTTCCACAATGATCTGCCTTGTAGTATTATTTTTCTATTAGCCTTTTTAGCAGCTTTAACCAAGGAAACTAACCTTGCTATATTTGATGCAAAGGTAGTTACAATAATCATATTTTTGGGGTAACGGCATAGCAATTTTTCTAGATTATGACCAAGCTCTCCTTCTGAGCCAGAATGCTCTTTTTGAAAGATATTTGTTGAATCTCCAACCAATGCTAAAATATTGCTTTTGCCAATATCCGATAAAGTGTCTTCATTAGTAGCCTCTCCAACAACAGGTTCCTTGTCAAATTTCCAGTCACCAGTATGAAATATTTTTCCTTTAGCTGTTTCTATTACTAATCCATTCATTTCTGGTATGGAGTGAGTAATTGGGACCAAGGTTATCTTGAAATCTTGCAATTGAAATGAATTATTTGAAGTAGTCTCAATAAATTTCATTCTTTTAGTTAAACCGTATTCTTTGCATTTAGCTTTTACTATAAGAGATGTAAATTTGGTTGCATAAATAGGGCATTCTATTTCAGACCATAGATATTGTATTGCTCCGATGTGATCTTCATGAGCATGTGTTAATACTATGCCTAGGATATCCTTTTTGATTTTTTTAATTATAAAATTTATGTTGGGTATGATTATGTCTACTCCAGGTAAATCTGGTTCTGCAAATCCTAGCCCTACATCGACAATAATCCATTTGCCATTGTAGTGGTATAAATTCAAATTCATTCCTATTTCACCAGAGCCACCAAGTGGAATAAAAATTAATTCTTTTTGTAATTTTTTAAAATTGATATCTAAATTCATTTATTCCTGTTGAAATAATACATGTCTAAAGTGAGAAAAATCTTCTAAAACTTTTCCTGTTCCCAGTACGACGCAATTTAATGCTTCATCTGCTACTTGAACTCTTAAGCCTGTAGCTTCAGTAATTATTGTATCCAAGTGGTTTAATAGAGCGCCTCCTCCTGTTAGGACTATCCCATTTTCTGCAATATCTGAAGACAATTCTGGAGGAGCTTGCTCTAGTACAAATTTTACTGACTCTATGATTTGTGCAATTGGATCAGAAATGCTATCGGCTATAGCTTCTTCTGTTAATATAATTTCTCTCGGTATGCCCGTCGCGGCATCTCTTCCTTTAATTGCCATGGTTTTTTCTTCCTTTTCCCTTTTTTTCGCAGTGCCTATTTCCTTTTTTATTTTTTCTGCTGTTGAATCTCCAATGAAGAGGTTATGATTTTTTCTTATGTATGATATTATTGCTTCGTCCATGCTGTCACCGCCAATTCTAACAGATTGAGCGCAAACAATCCCTCCGAGGCATATTACACCCACTTCAGTAGTTCCACCGCCAATATCTACAACCATTGATCCAGTTGGCTCTGTAACAGGTAGATTTGAGCCAATTGCGGCTGCCATCGGTTCAAATATTAGGTATACTTCTCTTGCTCCTGCACTTTCTACGGCATCTTGTATTGCCCTTCTTTCCACTGGAGTGGAGCCATATGGCACACATACAATTACTCTTGGTCTTGCAAAAAAACTTCTTTTTTTATGAACAGAGGTGATAAAGTGCTTTATCATTTCCTCTGCACCTTTGAATTCTGCGATAACCCCATCTTTTAATGGTCGTATTGCCTTAATGTCTGCAGGTGTCTTTCCAAGCATCGCTTTTGCTTCATTCCCAAATGCATACGGTATATAAGAACCTTTTTCATGAAGTAAAGCAACAACGGATGGTTCATTTAGTACAATTCCTTGGTTTGGCACATAAACTAATGTATTTGCGGTTCCAAGATCAATTGCCATGTCAGATGAGAATAATCCTAGTAAGGATGATAGCATGTTTGTTAATTATGAATTAATTATTGTTTTCCACTTAAAATCTAGAGGATACATACTTTTTATTCTAAAAAATACTTTTTTGCAAACTTAATTACATATTCTAGGTAGATTTTTTACTAAAATTGTTTTATTTTAATCCAACAGGTAGCTAGATGGTTGCTATAATTAATATATAGAGGAAAGTCTGGGCTTCATGGGATAATAGAGCTGGATAACTTCCAGCAAAGGTAACTTTAGGGAAAGTGCCGCAGAAAATATACCACCTAGTAATAGGTAAGGGTGAAATGGTAAGGTAAGAGCTTACCGATTCTTTAGCAATAAAGAATGCATGGTAAACCCCTCTAGAAGCAAGATCAAGTAGTGCTCAAAATAATGCTATATTCCAAGCTAAGAGTACGGGTAGATTGCTAGAGTTTAATGGCAACATTAAATCGAGATGAATAACCATCAGATACATTTTAGTATCTACAGAACCCAGCTTATAGGCTGCCTGTGTTTAAATATGTAAATATATAATGTTAAAGTTAAGTTTTTTCACGCTGTGTTTTTTATTAAATGTATCCTCATACGCATTTGATTCGAGTGTTGGAGATATTAGTATTGAATCTGAAAATTTAGATATAGACATTAATGCTGAAAAAGCAGACTTTTATGGTAAAGTTGTTGTTAATCAGAATAATATTAAAATTTCCACAGATAGACTAACTCTTTTTTTTCAAAACAAAAAAATAGAAAAAATAGATTTTTTTAATAATGTTAAGTTGCAAATGTTTGATAAATTAGTTCTGGGAGATAGGGCTGAATATACAAAAAATAATAATACTTTGAAAATTATAGATAATGTGAAATATAAAAGTGATAATAACGAAATTACAGGAGATATTTTTACATATAATTTAAAAACTAAGATATCAAAATTAAGTTCTAAAAAAGAAGGTAATAAAAAAATTAAAGGACGAATTAAAGCAAAATTCAAAGTAAATAAAGATGTTGGTAGCTGAAAATTTATCTAAAACGTATTCAAAAAAGAAAATTGTTAAAAATGTAACAATATCTGTTAAAAATGGAGAAATAGTTGGTTTGCTAGGTCCAAATGGTGCAGGGAAATCTACCTCTTTTTATATTATATCTGGTTTAATAAGGCCTGATACAGGAAAAGTATTTTTTAACGGTATTAATATAACTAATTTATCATTATCATACCGCACGAAATTAGGGATTGCATATCTACCACAGGAAATATCAGTTTTTAGAGGTATGACTGTTCAGGAAAATATAATGACTGCGTTGGAAATTATAGAAAAAAATAAACTCAAAAGAGAGCAAAGATTAGAGGAGTTATTGGCTCAATTTTCCATTGAGCATTTAAGGTCTTCTTATGCGATATCTTTGTCAGGTGGTGAAAGAAGGAGATTAGAGATTGCGAGGTGTGTTGCTATGAAGCCAAAATATATTTTACTTGATGAACCACTAGCAGGCATTGATCCAATAGCAATTGATAATATAATGGATTTAATTAGGAGTTTGAAAAAGCAAAATATAGGAATATTGATTACTGATCATAATGTTAAAGAAGCACTAGCTTTAGTTGATAGAGCATATATTCTATATAATGGAAGTGTAATAGCATGTGATGACAGTAAAAATATTGTTAAAAACAAACAGGTTCGTAGAATTTACCTTGGAAAAAATTTTCAATAAATGTATAATCCGAGATAATAAGTACTGTATTTGTAATATTCTATGAGAGTGGTTGACTTTAAATCGTTAATTTTTCTGCAGCTTTTTTTAATGTGCTTAAGTTTTACTTTTCAAGTCTATGAGGTAAATAATTCAGCGTTTGTGGTTGAAACATTCGGATATAATGTTTTAACATTTTCATTATTAACTATTATTTTTATTGTTTTAGAGTTGGTGATGCCTGTGCCATCATTTTTACTAAGTGGCTTTACACTTATTGTAAATTTGAGGCTTTGTAGTTTGATAGGTTTTAAAATGCCCGTATATATATTGATATTGATTCTTTTAATTAAAGCAATTCAATTTGTATTTATTGCTAAATCAAGTATCCACCAAATCTATAAATTAGGATTTCAAAATAGCGATTATCATTTATATTGGCTAAGTATCTTCATAAGAATTTTGTTAGGATATGATTTTATTCCGTATTTTTGTGATAGTTTATTTGAAGGAACTGTGATGCGGTCTAAAGAAATAAATGATTTTTATAATTTAGGCGTAGGAACGGCAACAGCAATTGTAATTATTACTGGACTAATAGAATTTTTTTGTAGCCTATCTTTTAGTTGTGGGTTTTTAACAAGAATTGGATCCATTGTGCTAACTTTACATTTAGCAATTACTACTTTGGTTGGATTGAAATACGGATATCATTTTGCTTGGCTTAAGAATTCCACAAGTGGTTGGAATTATCCAATATTATTGTCATCAATCATTTTTTCATTTTCATTGTTTCAGCCTAGTGAATTTAGTATTGACAAATTTTTATTAAGGTATGGTAAAACACCAAGATTCTTAAAAAAACTTATTACGTTTTAATTTATATAATTTGCTAAATTTTATGATGAAATTATAGCTGCAGACAAAAATATTATCTGCAGTATATGAATTTTAGTAAAAAAAGTTCAGCTATATGCTAGTATTGCTGAACTTTTTTCTATATAGGTAATATTATAATTCGTCTTTAGGTGTATCTGTGCTTGGACTTTCAACTTCAGTACAAACAGCTGAAATAATATTTTCAAATAGATTAATGCCTGCTTCTACTTTGTCAGTTTTGAATTCTTTTATAGCTGCATTGGAGGAACTTTGGGCATCATTAACGTCTTCCATAATAGCTGAGACCAGGCTTGCTTTATCCGCTAACAGTGTTTTAGTGCTATTTGCAAAGACGCTAAGTGTTTTGATGTATTCATGATCTTTAATGTCAGCTGATATTAAATCGAAGGTTTTAATTGAATCTGTAACAAAAGATTTTAAGTACTCTAATGCATTACCTTTTAGACCATAATCAGCTTCTAGTTTTTTGGAAATTGATACTGACAAGTCTATAATTTTTGTTGGATTGTTTTGATAATCCTGAGCTTTAAAAGCTACTACGCAAGCTGGGACTTGTTTAGCAATAGTAAAAACTGCGTCAGCTTTTTTAAAAAAGTCTTTCATTGATATCCCCGTTAATTATTTAAAAAAAGATGATTCCACAAAAAAAAACTCTTGTCCACAGCCAGAAGTTTAATGAGCTTTTTTATTTGTATAATTAGCTTATGTACTTTTATAAATTTTCCTTTATTATTAACTTTATATTACAAACTATAACTTAAGATCGGTTTAATTTTATGTTTCTTCATTATGCGAGATAACTTATTTGAAAACAAAGATGGTGAAAATTCAGTATATAAAGTATTAGCGAGAAAATATAGACCAAAAATATTTAATGATATTATTTCCCAATCTCATGTTACTAGGATAATAAAAAATTCTATTGAGAATGATAAAATTCATCATGCTTATATTTTGACGGGCATAAGGGGTGTTGGAAAGACAACGTATGCAAGAATTTTATCTAAAGCATTAAACTGCACCAAAAATGAAAATGATAAGCCTACATTTGAACCATGTTTGATCTGTAAAAATTGTATATCAATTGAAGAAAGTAGGCATCAGGATATTTTAGAGATTGATGCAGCGAGTAATACAGGGGTTGCAGATATTAGAGAAATTATAGAGAATGCTAAGTACAAGCCTATTATGGCCAGATATAAAGTGTATATTATTGATGAGGCTCATATGCTCTCAAATAGTGCCTTCAACGCTTTGTTAAAAACCTTGGAAGAGCCACCAGAGCATGTAAAATTTATTTTAGCAACAACGGAAATAAAAAAGATACCTTTAACAGTGGCGTCTAGGTGTCAACGATTTGATTTACACAGATTGACTATTGAAGAATTAGCCAATTATCTGCAAAACATTGCTAAGAAAGAAGGGTTTGAAATTAAAGAAAGGGCTGCCATGCTGATTTCAAAAGCTGCTGGGGGTTCTGCTAGGGATGGCTTATCTCTTTTGGATCAGGCTATACTTACATGTAAAGATAGTATAATAGACCTAGAATCTATAACGCAAATGCTAGGTATTGTTAGTTTAGAATATATTTATAATTTATTTGATTTAATACTAACGGGAAAATTAAATGATGCTTTAAATGTCATTAGAGATTTATATGCAAAAGGAGCTGAGCCATTTGTGATTTTGCAAGAGCTAATTGAAATATCATATAAGATTACTCTTTGTAAAATAGGTGATGCCAAAAATTTAATTTTATCTGATTTTGAATTAAAAAAATGCAATCTTATAGCGGGAAAAACATCCATAATCATTTCAACGAGATTTTGGCAAATGTTTAATAAGGCATTAACTAATATGAAGACCTCGCATAATGAAATGCTCTCGCTTGAAATGACTATCATAAAGGTGTCTCATGCGAACTTAACAATCACTCCAGAGGAAATTTTAGAATCTTTAGATGACAGTGATATGAGCTCAAAAATTACGCAACCTAATATTCCGCAAGGCGTAAAAAAAAACTTCTCAATTTAGATAGCATAGAGGGGCTATTTAATTTTTTAGAAGAGAAGATGGAAATGATGCTACTTCACACAATTAAAAATGATCTTTCAATTATTGAGTTTAGGGAAGGATATATAAAACTTCAAGAAATTGAGAATATGGATGTTAGTAAACAAGACATAAGGGCAAGATTATGCTCTATAACAGGATTGAATTGGATCATTGAAAGTGACGGATCCAAAGAAGGAATTAATTATGGAGAGCGGGAAAATCAAGACCTTGAAAAAAGGAAGCAAAAAATAATAAACCATGAATTAGTTCAAAAAATACTTAAAAGCTTTTCAGAAATAGAAATTGATGATATTAAATTATCAAATATTGATAACAAATAAATAGGTACTTATGAATATCCAACAAATGATGAAGCAAGCCCAATCAATGCAGAAAAAAATGCAAGAATTGCAAAAAATTATGGATGAAAAAGAAATTACTGGTACTGCTGGTGGCGGAGCGGTCACGATTATCACGACTGGAAAAGGAGAAGTAAAGAAAGTTAAAATTGATAAAAGTATTATAAGCCCTGATGATTCAGAAATAATTGAGGATTTAATTGTTGCGGCATTTAACAATGCAAAGCAAAATTCAGAACAATATAGTAACGAAGAAATGAGTAAATTAGGTATATCTCCTGATATGTTAAAAGGAATGATGTAATAGTCATTCTTAGTTTAGCAGCATAACGCTAAAGAGAATATAAAGCATTTGAATAAGGGGTACATAGCGCAAACGAAGATGTAGAGGTTTGCAGCCACTATTATACAGCTGATATCGTACCTTTGTTGACTTTCTACAGCACTTTTTTTTACCTTTTTTTTGACTAGACCGAGTTCACTATACGCTTATAAAGGTTAAGCTTTGAGCACATTTTCTAAATACCATGAAATCAAGCTTTTTACAGAGTGTGAATATGCATTAAGTAAAATTATATGCTGTGCAATGTAATAAATATATTGCATTATTAAATTATATGTCTATAATGACCATTATATTATTTTTAATAGAAATAATTATTATAAACAACTTAATTGAGGGGGAAATTTCATGATAGATTATATAATTATTGGAACGGCTGGATTATTTACAGCTTATAATGCAAATAAAGCATTAAAACTTAAACAAAATCACAAAATACTTGCAAAAGTAGTAGAAGATATTATTGCGAAGTCGCAACCCATTGGTGCAGCAATTCAAAATATGGTTAATAATAATGAAGCAGATTTAAATGGGGATGGGTATTTTATGTCTGACATTTTATGTGGTGGACGTGCTATTAATAGCTACATAGGACATTTTACTAAAAATTTAGGTAGTGATTTGCAACAGAGTGTAAATGACTTGAATAGCTTGTTTACAAGTACCTTTGAACTAAAGGAGAAAATGCAAATGGTAGGCTTGGAGCAAACAATAAGCTTAGGCAATCGTGCTGTTACTGAATTTTTAGAGCATTGTCCTGTAGAATATAAGGATTATCTTGATGGGCGTGTGAATGATTTAGCTGAATTTACGCCGGAGTTTTTTAAACAATTAGATGTAATGAGCATTGTGGATAGCATTCCTCTTTACACCAGTAGCCTAAAATCTACCTTTGCTGGAGCAGTTGCAACTGCAGGTTCTAGTTTGGCATTTTATAGTGGATATGATGTAGAGTATGTATCTGATAAAACTCAAGAGCTTTTCAACTCTTACCAAGAAGATGAATCTACAGTACACAGCGAATTATAAGTTTATAGGTCTTTCGCCGCATGTGTTGAAAATTCGAGAAATTCTTCGATAATTTGCGGCAAAGCTATATGAGTTTTTATAGAATATCAGAAGTTAAATGAGCTATTAGGACACAGGGCAAAGCCGCATTGACTCTGTTTAATACACTACTTAAAAATTATCGTGTGCTTTATCCCAAATTAATGTTAAAATCCTGCTATAATTCAAAGGCGTAATAATTTTACATGAAGGCGGATTTATTTCAAAAAGAGTGTAACTTTTTTTATAGTGTTGATGAAAAAGGGAAATATCCCAAATCAAATTTACCAGAAATAGCATTTTTGGGTAGGTCAAATGTTGGTAAATCTAGCTTAATAAACTCTTTAGTTAACAGAAAAAATTTAGTTAGAACATCAAATTCTCCTGGTAGTACAATAAAAATTAACTACTTCAAACTTGGAGACAAATTAATGTTAGTTGATTTACCAGGTCATGGATACGCAAAAAGAGCTAAACATCTGGTAGAAAATCTAAGTGACCTGATTGAAGAGTACTTAGAAAAAAAAGAAAATTTGAAGAAATTAGTATTTATAATTGATGCAAGGCGAGGTATAAATCAAGAGGACGAAATGCTGTTGGATTTTTTTAAAAGTGTGGATATTAGTATGTTATTGGTATTTAATAAAGTTGATAAACTCAAAAAATTAGGGCTGCAAAATTTAAATGATTCAACGGATGGAATCCTCAATAAGTTTGATTTTATAGAGAATGTAGTGATGACGAGTTGTTTTAAAGGAGTGGGTATAAGGAAATTAAAAGAAAAAATAATTCAAAATATTTAATACTTATGAATAATATTGAAAAAGCTTGTATAGAAAAAAATTTAAAATTAACAAGTCAGAGAAAAATTATCGCAGAGGTGTTATCTAATTCAACAGATCATCCAGATGTGGAAGAACTGTATTTTAGAGCCAATAAGATAGATTCAAAAATTAGTATAGCGACCGTTTATAGAACTTTGAACCTCTTTGAGCAATATGGACTTATTAAAAAGCTTGAAATTGGAGAGGGCAAAGCAAGATATGAGGAATTTAAAAAAGCTAATGAACACTTTCATCTGGTAGATATTGAAACAGGAGATATTATAGAATTTAAAAATAAGGATCTGGAGAAGTTAAAAGAAAAAATTGCAAAAGAGTTAGGTTATAAGTTAGTTAACTCTAAACTTGAGCTATACGGCACTCCTTTAAAAAATAAATAAATTTTGTAAGTTTACTACAAAAAATTTACTATAAGACTGGGAAAATGCATATTATATCATCAAAAGAGTTTGAAAATGTTCTATTACTTATCAGCAATATAAAAAGGATAAAAAAATAATGGTGTGGATAGGTCAATATCAGCATAGTATATGAAAAATTGTTTGCATTGTAATCAACCAGTTATTGGCGATGAGAAATTTTGTTGTATTGGGTGCAAGAGTGCTAATTTTTTAATAAAAAAATTAAAACTGAAAGATTATTATGAGTATTGTAGAAATATTTATAATACGTCTCCCCCCAGGGTTTTAGGATTTGAAAATCAAATAAATTTTATAGAAGAAGTTATTACTACAAAGCAGGGAAATTTTGTAATTAATTTATTGGTTGATGGAATTGTATGTGGCTCCTGTGTGTGGTTGATTGAAAATTCATTAAAATCATTAAAGTATATTACATCAGTAAAATTTTCACTGTCTACTAAAAGGTTAGAAATTATGTGGAAAGGAGAGGTGAAGAGTATAAAAGATATAACAAATTTAATTATTAATCTAGGCTATCAAGTTTCACCATATGATGTAAAATTGCTTAATGATCAAGAGGCCCTTAGAGAAAAAGAATTGTTAAAAGCTATTGCCGTTTCAGGTTTTGCAGCAGCTCAAATTATGGCACTTGCATTTGCGGTTTGGATTGGTAATTATAATCAAAGCATGGGGGAGTATCTTAGATATATATTGCACATAATATCTGGTGTTATTGGAATACCAGCTGTAATATATTCTTCCAAAATTTTTATGATTTCTTCATATAAAGCTCTTAAGAAGCGCAAAACAAATATTGACGTTCCTATTTCAATCAGCATCATTGCAACGTTGCTGATTAGTATTCAAGAAACCATAAGAATGAGTGATTATGTTTATTACGACGCTTCAGCAAGTTTGACATTTTTGTTGCTTGTTGGGAGATATCTAGATTTAAAAGCAAGAAATAAAGCAAAAGCTGGTATAAGAAAAATTATGTTTCAACAGCCAAGTGTTGCAAATATAATGAGAGATAGAAAAATAATAACTGTTTCTGCAAAATCAGTAAATCAGAATGATTTGGTATTAGTGAAGGCAGGAGAAAAATTTCCTGTGGATGGGGTGGTGACAGAGGGGGAGAGTGAGGTGGATAATGGTATAATATCTGGTGAGAGCAATCCAGTAATCATAAAAAAAGATTGTTTGGTTTATGCCGGGACAATTAATCTTAATGATACTTTAAAAATTAAATCCAAAAATTCAGGTGAAAAAACCACGTTATCTGAAATAATTAGACTTGTAGAAAATATTGAAAAAAATAAATCAAAATTTGTTAAAATTGCAGATAAATTATCCCAATATTTTACTCCTGCAATTATATCTCTGGCACTTGTCACATTTATTATTTGGATGAAAACAGGCATTATGAATGCTGCGCTTAATGCTGTAACACTTTTGATAATTACATGCCCTTGTGCAGTTGGGCTTGCAGTTCCAATGGTCCAGATCGTAGCGTTTTCAAAATTAATAAGGCAAGGTATTTTTATTAAAAATTCAGACTTTTTGGAAAGGGCAAATATGGTGGATACAATAGTTTTTGATAAAACAGGGACACTAACATATGGGAAGCCTATTTTATTAAATTTTGATAAATTCAGTGATCAAGAAAAATTGCTTATTGCCTCTATGGCTTCAAAAAGTGCACATATTTTATGCAATTCTATTGTTAAGAACTATAAAGATGCCATTTTAGATTTAGAAATAAAAGAAGTTAGGGGGAAAGGGGTGTATGCAAAATATAAAAATAATGAAATTTGGTTAGGTAATAAATCATGGTGTAATGTAGCTAATACTACACATGAAGATGATTATTTAGAAGTTTGGTTTAAAAAAAATACTGATGCACCCAAAAGATTAATTTTTAGAGATGAGCTTAGAGATGGGGCTAAACAGGTTATAAAATCTTTGCAATCAAGATATGATTTGTTCTTACTTTCAGGAGATAAAAATCACAACGTAAAAAAGATAGCCAAGGAGTTGAATATTAAGAAGTATTTTGGTGAAAAAAATTATGAGGAAAAGTATAATTTTGTACAGGAGTTATCAAAATATGGGAAAAAAGTTCTAATGGTTGGGGATGGTTTAAATGATTCTCTTGCATTAAAAGCCTCTTATGCCTCAATTTCGCCTAAGACTTCAATTGCAATTTCTCAAGATGCATCGGATGCAATTTACAATGGGAATTTACAAAGCCTCTTAGTAATTTTTAACGCTTCAAAATTATCAGTCAATTTAATTAAGCAGAACTTTACTTTATCAATAATTTATAATGGCATAGCGATTCCATTAGCTATTATGGGTAAAGTTAATCCAATTATAGCAGCTATTTTTATGTCAATTTCATCTATCACAGTGATACTCAATTCGCTTAGATTTGCAATAAAAAAGACGAATGTTTAGCTTTGCCTTATCTTTGTTCTGGCTTACTGCTTATACTATTTAACCCCTCAAGATATCTGCTCTAAAGTTACTTTCTGAAATTTCGAGCTGACGTATCAGTAGCTTGCTTCTTTATTTTTTCTCGCTCCTTATGCGATGTTGCTCTTTTTTTAGGATTATCAATTTCTGCTTGCATTGATGAGGAAGAGGAGGATTGTTTGCTAGAGTAACTTTTTATATTGTCAAGTTCCTTATCGCTCTTTAAAAACCCTCTCCAACTTTTATGCTCTTTTTTTGATCGAGCTGCAGCTCGATCACCAGAATCATAACTATTAACTAGCTCAACTATATCTAAGTTGTTAGCATTGTTTATATCAAAGATTTCTTCTCCTATTATAGCATCTTGAACTTCTTCAGCTCTTTTAATTAGCTCGTTAAATTTTTTTGAAAGAAGTTCGTGATCAGGAAATAATTTATGTAGAAAAAATAAGAGGTCCACATCAATTTCATCGATTATGCATGAGATATCAGCTACAATTGAATTCCCTTCATTGTCTACCGACTTCCAAAATTCATCATCAAAACCAAGTTCTTTTTTATGGTTAAATAACCACATTATAGTATCGTATTCAGCACTGTACATTGCAATATGAAGTATAGTTTCTCCATTGTCATTAACTACTTTCCAACGATTAGTGGGAATGTTTAATTTTTGGTATATATCTTTCGTAAATTGCAACATTGCTATAGAGTTTACATGCTCTACTCTTAACATGTTACTAAATAATTATCTTGGATTGTCCGTGCTATTAAACAATTTTTGCCAAAATTCATCTGTTAATTTTAAATCACCAGAATGTTTTAATAGCCAATTTAAACAATCAGGATTCATATCTCCTATACATATATCATCAAGAATTGTATGAAACACTGGCATTGTATTTGATGATTTACAATAATTATAGAACCAATCTAGTGTTTTAACATTACCATATTCAAATATATAACCTGATAAGGATAATTCTTCTTCTCCCCAAGAAGCTTTAGTTTTTTTAGTCCAAAAATCTTCATTTATTTTAACCGCCTTAGAAATTCTTTCTATAACTTATAAAATTTTGAAAAGCGCCTCTGATTCTTTTTCAAAACCATCATAATTATTCCAGTCATATGATTTGAATACCTCTGATAAATCAAATATTAGCTGCTCAAAAAACTTATTATCCAGTTCTATAGTATCTTTGTGATCTAACAGTATATTAATAACATCTATATCTATGCTTTGAAATTCCTTTCTTTCATTATAATTTTTTATTATATTTGCAAATAAAGATTTTTGATTCCAGAATTCTGAATTTAATCCCAAACTCTCTTTGTTAGTAATAATTAAATTGAGAGCTTCCATTCTTTGAGAATGACTTAATGTTGTGAAATGACTTTGATCGTCTATTATAGATTTAATTATATCAGTCCAAAAATTATTCTTTAGCGTAGAGTCTACTGAATGAGCCCAGTTGTCAGGTTGGCCTTCCATGGGTGTATTTTGTCCCCATAAACCAATTAGCTGTTGTAGGGCTTCGATACTTATATTCTCTATCAATGTCTGTGGATTCATTGTAATTACCTACTTATGTTCACTTCAAAGTTGCAAAAAGCTAGTAACTTTAAGGGTACATAGTGCTAAGTTTTTGTCAAGATTTTATGTTATTTGCAAAGATTTAACAATAAGAAAGACAAACTTAGACAAACCTATGATTGAAGCTTAAAATAAATTCTGTACCAAACCCTTCCTTACTTTTGCACTCAATATTACCATTCATTTTAAGCATAGCTTCTTTACAAAAATTAAGCCCCACTCCATAGCCATCTGTTGTAATATTTTTTTGAAATAATTGATTCATGACCTTAGTTTTAATTCCATAACCACCATCTTTTACATACAATTTTTTGTCTTTAATATAGATTTTTATTTTTGCCTGATCACCTGCATATTTTAAAGCATTTTTCAATAAATTGAATATAACGTGACGCATCAATGTTGGTGAGCCAATGAATTTAAAATCGTTCTTTTTAGTGTTATTTGAAATATATGCAACTCTATCTCTTTGTTCTTTAGTCATTTGAAAAGTATTTAACGCTTCTTTTATACATGCTCTCATCGAATAACAACCCCAATCCTTAGGCTTGGCGTTATTGTCTACTTTTATGCTACTTAGCATTATGTCAATATCTTGAAGTGCATGTGCATTGCATTGTTCCAAATTATCAACATAATCTCCTATTAAATTATATTTTTTATTTTTTAGAGCTTCTTTAATAAGATTAGCTAATGTTATTCCAATGGTTAAAGGATTGCTAACATCATGTGCTATGGATCTACCTAAAATTTCTAGTGAATGTTGTTTGATTTTTTCTTCCCTAAATTTAGAATATATAATAAATATCAGTATTATTAATAATAGAGTTGAAGAATATAGAGGAAAAAAGAAATGATCCGTCTGTGAATTAAGTATGATTTCTGAATGCAACCACGTTTTATATGTCAAAGTTAATATAATTGCTAAAAGTGTACCAAAAATTGTTAAAATCCAAGCATAATATATATTAGTTAATATGAATAATCCAACTATTGAAATACAATAATTTAATCCCCAAATAATGGTATAATTACTTGTAAACAGCATATATGCACTTGTTAAAGGTAATGCTAATAATAAAAGTAAATGCCATAATAAAATAGGGTATTTATTAGTATTAAATAACTCATATATAACTAAAATTACTCCAAAAAATAAGGTGCTATAACGTAGCATCTGGGCAGTAATATTAACTATATCAGTGGAAGAGGAATGGCTGAATGCAAGAATAGGAATATTAATAAACATGATTAGCAAGGCCATTATATATAACAATGATTTGCTAAAAACTATTTTATTCTTAATATTAATTATGTTTTGAACAACCTTATTAATGCCTTGTTTAATGTTAATTATATGCTCATCATCTTCTGATATTTTGATTATTCCTTTTTTAATTTGGTATTGGTGCGCTATGAAGAAACCTAGTCCATTACCAAAAACACCGATCATAGAGCTTTCAATATCAAATTCACCTGTATAATATCTGCCTATCAAAACAAAAATTAGAGCCATAGCTGTTGAAAATATAAAAGTGAACTCAGTAGTTTTTATTCTTTTAAGTGCTAATAGTAGAGGGATAAATAACACAGGAAAATTAAAGTTATTTACAAGCCATATTAATTCTAAAATCTGTTTACTAATCAATGCGATAGTAACGGCGCAAATTGCAACTAATAAAGAAGATAATTTGACTATTAATACTAATAGCTTGTCACTCGGCTTATTTAAAAATGGTTTAATAATATCCTTAGCTATAATGGAACTTGATGTATTAATCCATGAATCTGCAGATGATTGAATAACAGCTAAAAGACCAACTATAATTAACCCTTTTAATCCATCTGTTAAAGAATAATCAATAAAATAATAAAATGATAAATTGCTATCTATATCTGGAAATTCAGATCGAACAATTAAACCTATTATACAAACTGAAAATGTTAGCAGAAAGGCACATAAAAATATAATTCTTAATGAGTACTTTATTTGCTTTGAATCTTTTGCTACCAATAATCTTTGACAGTATGATGCTTCAATAAAGGGCATTAAAAACAATAATATAAGGCTTATGATGTATCTAGCGTTATCAAGTGTAAAATCTACATATTTATGAGTTTCTGGTATGTTATTGATAATGGCGTGGTAACCTCCAGATTTGAAATACGAATAGCCACAGGCTATAGGGATAATGAAAAAGAAAATTAAAAATTGAAATATGTCCGTTATAATTACTGATCTGATACCTCCTAATGCAGAATATAATGTCACCATCCCGATGCCAATAAATGCACCTACTTCATACGATAGCCCAAGAAAATGTTGAAATAAATAGGCAATAGCAGTTGTTTGAACACTTAGCACTGCAATAGAAAATAGGATTGAAGAGATGGCTGTTACGTATTTACCGGTAGTTTTATAGGCTAATTGCATTATATCAACTACAGAAATTGAACCCTTAAAGTACTCAATATTTTTACTAAAATATAAACTTGTAGTGATCCAAACTAAGGGTTGTATAAAAAATGGTAACATGAAAAGTAAGCCCTGTTCATAAACTTTTCCTGTTTTTCCTAATATATATTGTGCAGAAATATATGTAGCAAACATTGTAGCTACAATTGCAAAAGTGCTGAAATTTCTGTCGCCTATAGTGTATTGTTCAATATTTTTTATCTTTTTTGTTTGTAATAGGCCTAATATGGTTATGAATAAAAGGTACGCTATAATGATGGTAACATCAATGATATGTAATTTTCCCATATTTTTTATTAATGATTAATAAGAATATAGCAAATCAAATTTTTAAGCAAAGTGCAAATATTTTTTTGATAATGATGTTGACTTATATTTTTTAACTTGGATGGGAGAAGGAATCATAGTAAGAAAAAAAGCAAAATCTATGATATAGCTGGATATCTATAAATCTGGTGCAATTTTGTTTGTTGCCCATGTGAATTTTGCACACTTCGCTCCTCACGTAATGTACCAAAATTAAAGCTATTTCGCCATAGTTCTCGAAATTAGATCAGTGAGTTATTCAAAATATTCATGAGGTTGAGGTGGTGGCGGATGATTGTGTTGCTTATGATCGGGCGGTAGTGGCGGATGATTGTAGTCATGTTGCTCATGAAGCGGAGCTGGCTGTGCTGTGTGATTATACGCTAGTGTCGGACACTTTTGGCAGGAAACAAGAGGTCTAAGCAATGCTGTAACAATAAACAGCTTTTTAGTTGTATGTATAATATTCATGTGCACCACACTGATTTTATATACAATCTATTTTATAGGCAGCGCAAAAATTAAGTATTTTGTTTAAAATATGTGACTTCAATGAAAAAGAGATGCGATATATGGCATGAAGATACTAGAAGGAGCAATAAGGTAGTGAAGTGTGAGAAATTAAAAATTAATGTATATAGGTGCATGATCAGATGGTTTGCTCCATCCTCTAGGCTCTGTTAACACTCCGGATATTGATATTTTATCGGCTACTGCTGGAGATGCTAAAATATGATCAATTCTCATTCCTTTATTATGCTGCCAACTGCCAGCCCTATAATCCCACCAACTAAATTGTTGAACATCATTATTAAAATCCCTAAATGTATCAATAAGTCCAAGATTTAGTAATTTTCTGAAGCATTGTCTTTCTTCTATACTGAACAATAACTTACCATCAGATCGTTTAGGGTCGTAGACGTCTATTGCTTCCGGCGCAACATTTAAATCACCCCCAATTATTATATTTTCCTCATATTTCATTAAATATGCGAGTCTTTCATATAATTTTTGAAAAAAAGTTAATTTATATGCAAATTTCTCTGATCCCACCTCAGAACCATTTGGTACATAAACGGAAATTATTTTATAGCATATCTTCTCTATAACTATTGTATTTTCAATATATCTAGCTTCCTGATTATCCCCCATGCCTTCAAGACCTATAATGGTGTCATCTAAGGGATATTTACTCAAAATAGCAACACCATTATATGCTTTTTGACCAAAAACTTTAATATTATATCCTAGATCACTTAATTCTTCATAAGGGAATTTTTCTTCTGTACATTTAGTTTCCTGTAATAGTATGACTTTTGGATTATGCTCTCTGATGAGCTCAGTGAGATGGTTAAACCTAGAAGATATTGAATTTACATTCCAACAAATAATCATCAAAACCTAGAATAATGGCTCCCCGGGCCGGATTCGAACCAGCGACCGAACGGTTAACAGCCGTTTGCTCTACCACTGAGCTACCGAGGAATAAAATATATAAAATTATATATAATAGTATTTTAAAAAAGTCTAGGGGGAATTTTATTTTATAAAGTAATTTCCATACTCTATAAGCGTTAGACTAAAGAAACCAATAATAATCTTCCAATGAAATAAATGTTTCTTTTTCAATCTCTGTGAAATTTTGGGGAAATATGTCAGTGCCATATCGTAGTGCACCAGGATGAATATACTTATCCGTATGAGAGTATGATGTGTTATTGCTAAATAAAGATATTTCATCAATAATAGAAGGAATATAACTAAATGCTGATGATATTAATTGAGTAGTTATTATCACTGAAGGCATTACGAAAATAAATGCTGAACTAATTGGAACTGTGGTAACTCCTAGGTGCCAAGCTATCACTGCATTTATAGATACTGATGCTTGATATTTTGCGTAAAATTCTGTTATGTATAGTGTTGTATATTGTAATGTGGAATTGTTGATTATCTCAATTATCTGCTGTGGATCTTGTGATTGATGACAAATTGTATAATCAATCACAGGTTCTACTATAACTTCATGTAGTATATAACCTGGTACAGGATAATTATAATTAGTAAAATAATTAAACCCTACTTCTGCAACCTCGCCGATTGCATGGCCTATGCCTGATTCACATATAAAGCTCATATCTCATCTCATAAATTGTTGTTAGGATAATTCTCATCAATTGCTTTATATATATGAATGAGAACTATTCTTTATAGCTGACAATATATTGCAAATGAGAATTATTATCAAGTCTTTTATTTGCATTAATTTTATTGACAAAATATAGTGATATTAACATTATGCAGTTTTATTGAAATCAATAGCCGAATATTAAGAGTGTTGCCATTACATTTTTTAAACTTTAGTATGATTGAAAATAGAGCTGCAGACAATTTTATCCTTAATCATTAATGACAACAAATATCAATCAATGCATAATAAAGTCTCATACTTTTACTAATGCAAATAACACGAAAATTTTTGACTGGTATCATATCGATGGTAAAAATGCACAAGCAAAAGAATATTTAACAACAAACTTTACTAACATCGACAATGTTGCCATAAAGGCATTGCTTTCCAATGAGGCAAGGCCTAGAGCAACAGAACATGAGGGGGGTCTTTTTTTAATTTTAAAATTAACAAATCTGACAAAAAACGAAGAAGTGATGGATGTCCAATCTCTTAGAATATGGATTGAAGACACCCGAGTTATTACTGTTCAGAATTGAGAACTTCAAGTAGTTGAAGATATGTTGAAGGAGGCAGATATAAATAATCAATATGATACCATTGAGAGTATTATAAGTGTTTTCATAGAGCATATGCTTATTAGTATGAATAAGGCTTTAATTTTTCTTGATGAAAAAATTTCTAGGCTTGAGAGAATATTAATGACTAAGCAAAAGCCAATTTCAAATGGAATATATAAAGCCCGCCAACAATTACTTCTTTTAGAAAAATATGTTGTTCCCCAGCGTGATGCAATTTACTTTTTACTTAAAAATCCACAATGTTTAAAAACCACAGCAGTACTTAAAAATGTATATAATCAATTAAATCTTTATGCAGATGATGCAGAAGATATCAGAAAAGATCTAAGTTTAATCATAGAGGAAAATAATGCAATGATGGCTAATAAATTAAGCAATAGTGTGCACACACTGGCAATTATTTCAGTGGCACTTTTACCAATTCACAACCTTATACATCTTCTTGGTAGTGATTTTGGTGAAATATGGGCTAGTTTGGGGATGTTATCTTTAATAGCAATTCATATTATAAGGCTAAAATTAAAAAAATAGAGATAATTTTTTGTTACACCTAAGCAAATTGATATGATGTTAAAGTATTGATTTTAATATGGGGTATAAAATTAAATCTTAGAATTATACCTTTGCTGGGCCAATTCATCTAGATTTTTTTGCTCACTGAGGTTATTGAAATGCTTTATTCTTGAGGTAGATTTATCTAATAGGTTTTCATATTTTTTTTGCTCATCATATTTTTCTTTCAGGGTGCTGATTAACGAATTAAGCTGAGATTTATTGAACTCATTTTCCTCAGTAATTTTTTGCATTTTTATTTTTGATAATTCAAAAAATTTATCAAATTCAAAAATTAAAAATTCTTTAGATAAACTTTTTTCTTGTTCAATCTCAGTTAGTAAGTTTTTTAATTTGGCATTTAAAATATCTATAGCAGTAATTAAAGTGTTTTTTTCAAGAATTAAACTAGTAATTTCTTTGTCCAAATTTTTAATGATTCTTTTTAACGATTTAACTTGCCTATGTTCAGCGCTGTATTCCATTTTAATTTCCAAGCATTGTTTTTAATTTTTGATAATTTATTGATCCACTGATTAATTCGGTAATTTCATTATTAGTAGAGTTTATTGCAAAAGTCATCGGGAATGTGTTTAAATTTAGGCTTTGATACAATTCTGAATTTATAATAAATACATCTTCGTAATAATTTCCATTTTTCTTAAGCCAATTAGCCACCACGTCTCGCTCCTCATCTATTGCCACCCCATAAAGTAGTATATTTTTTGCTTGGAGGATTTTCAACTCTGATAATTCACTTATGCATTCTTTGCACCAGGTTGAAAAAAAATGCAAAAAGATATATTTATCTTTGTTACTTTTGAGCTTAATATCATCTCCGCTCATTATACTTTTTATTTTTAAAAAGCTAAGTTTATTACTTTTTAACTCAACAACATTTTCAAATTTTTCGTTTATTACCATTTTAAAGGCAAACAAAGCTATGACTAATATAAAAAATATAAATGGCAAAAAAAGTTTAAATTTCATATTCCTTATCTAACTCGAAATTAAAAATATCAAAAAAACAATTTTTAATAATTTTGTTTAGTACTTTATCTTCAATGTATTTTTTATTTTCTATGTAGGTAGATGTCATTTTGCAATTATCTATTCCGCAAGGAACAATGTTGTTAAAAAATTTCATATCAGGGTTAATATTGATTGCTAATCCATGATATGAAATCCATTTTTTCAATTTAATTCCAATAGAGGTTATTTTTCTATTAACGTTATTATTTTTAACCCAGATACCTATATTTTCTCTATCAGCATAAGCGGCAATATCATTTTGGGCAAGTATAGATATCACCCAATTTTCTAACATTCTTATAAGAAGTTTCAAATCGGGCTTATTATTAAAAAGTTGTTTTAAATCAAGCATAATGTAAATTATTTTTTGCCCAGGTCCATGATAAGTGATTTTCCCCCCTCTATCTGTGTTGATAAAAGGTATGTTTGTTTTATTTATTATATCTGCATAGATCGCGCTTCTTCCAAGGGTATATATGCTTGGGTGCTCTAACAACCAGATTGCTGAATTCTCCTTTTTATCGATTATTTTTTCTACCTTCATTTTCATAAATTCAATAGCAAAGCTATAGTCGATTGGGGTGGTAGAATAAATAAAATCAATTTTGTGCATGTGGTAATTGTTTTTTTTGAATGCATTTGCAAAATTTCTTAGGGCAGGGAGCAATTTTATATACTTTATCCATAACAATATTTTTTAACCCTTCAATGAATTGATCGTCTTCACTTACTGTTTTGGCTCTATAATATGCTTTTGCGCCATTTTTCATTGCTAATTCCTTGTATTCCAAATCTAGCTCAACTAAGGTTTCAACGTGTTCTGATACAAATGAGATAGGTACTACTAATATGCTTTTATTTTTCTTTGAGGCCTCAATTATGACTTGATCAGCATATGGTTTGATCCAAGAAATTGGTCCTACTCTACTTTGATAAGCTAAAATATGATCTAAGTTTTGAATATTCGATGATTCTACAATCAATCTCATGGTGCTTTGGACTTGCCATTGATAAGGGTCTCCAGATTTAATGATTTTTTCAGGCAAACCATGAGCCACAAATACAACGTATGGTGCTCCATTTTCCTTTGAGGCCTGAGCATAATTTGTTTGCAAAATTTTTGTAATAGATGAAATGAACTCCTTTTGTGAGTAATAACAACAAGTAATTTTTTGAGGGCAGTTTAAGCCAGAGTCGGATAAAGCCAGATTCCATTTTTCTAAAAATGATGCGGTAGTGGTTGTGGAAAATTGAGGATATAATGGAATTAAAGTTATGTTTGTAGGATTGTATTCAGTGATTTGCTTTATTGTTTCCTGGGGTAATGGATGACAAAAATTCATACTAATGAAAACTTTATATTGCTCTTTATCAAGCACTTCTTGGAGAGCATCTTTTTGTTTGATAGTATTTTTAAGCAAGGGTGATTTTCCACCTAATTTATCATAATTACTAGTAGCTTCTTCTTTTCTTAGTCTGGAAATTAGCTTAGCAAGTATATATCTAAAAGGATTGGGTAAATTAATGATATTTTTATCACTAAATAGATTAAATAGAAACCATTCTATTTCATCTTTATTGTTTGGACCTCCTAGATTGTATATTACAACGGCTGTTTTATTTTTAATTTTATTATTTTTCATAAAAAATGATATTGATAATTTACAAAACAAATATTATCAGTAAGCTTGTGATTATTAAATAGTTATTTTACTACCTGTAGTTTGCTTGTGAAAATAAAGACCTTAAATTTTGTATGTTGTTTAGTATTTGTAACGCTCTTGTTGAGTTCATCATATTGCTATGGTGATAAAGTAGACGGTCCGTATAATCTACTACAACACCTTAAAAATATTCCAAAACCAAAACCCAAACCAAATAAAGTTAAGAGTATTGTTCCAAAAACGGTGAATAAGGCTAAGGTAGTTGAAAAGGCAAAAGTACACAAATTTATTCAAAAAAGGCTTGATGTTATTGCAGAACAAAGCATTGAAAGCACTAAAATAACTTTTCCTTGGGATGAAGCTGTTAATATGGCTTCTTATATTAAAAATGATCATCTATATGTTATATTTGATAAAAAAATACCGGTAAATGTCAAACTCTTAAATAGCTATGTCAACAAAAGTATTATAGAGCATGCCCTAATTGATAATTTTTATACTTATGATATTGGGAAGGATATCACATGTATAGTCTTCAAATTAGTTGAGGGGAATAAAAGTAACAATAGTAATAGATATTTTTTAGTATATAAAGATCATAATTCTGTGATAATTAAAATATTTCCTCAAAAAATTAAACCTAAAATTATTGATTTTGTTTCAAAGCCATTTGGTGTACCAACTGCTAAAATGGAATTTGATATTGAGAATCTGGGAGAAGCAAAAATAATATCATTTATTGATCCGATGAATGGAGAGAAAACTACGGTTTTAGCTATGAAAAATTATCAATACATTATAAAAAATGACTTTTATTTTGTTGATTTTGATATTATGTCAACCATTCAGGGTATAGCTATTTCAGAGAAATCTGATGGATTAGTCTTTAATAAAAACAACAATTTATTCTGGATTGCTTCAAAATTGGGGCTTAATTTATCTTCAAAATATAATTCTTCGATTGGTAATTCTATTTTTCAAACACCTGGCTTTTCAAGGCTGGATGAGTTTAAAGACAACAACGGCATTGTAGCATTAAAACCCTATGAAAAAGATTTTGGTGGATATGTAGAAACTGCAAATAGTCTACAAAAAGATATATACAGTAGTTCTATTGATTCACTGTATAACTTTAGAATAAATCTTGCTTTGCTTAATTTAGCAAATGGCTTTTATCCTGAGTCTAAAACTCAGTTAAAATATGCTATGATTAATAATCTATTATTGAAAAATAAATTTGATTTTTTATTAGTTTATGCAGCATCAGCATTTATGAATGGTGATTATAAGTATGCAGAGAAAGTTATAAATGAAATTGATATTTCTTCTGTTCCGACAAAAAATTTAGAAGAGGTGAGATTTTGGCAAGATATTATCAATTTATCAAATGAAAAAGACCGCAATCTAAATAATAGTTTAATTGAAGTTTTTTCTAAATCCAATGCTACTTTTTTAAAGGGCTATTCAGATAATATTTTAATTAAATTGAAACTTATTGAACTTAAATTTTTAATAAAAAATAGCTATTTTAATGCAGCTCAAAATACTATTAAGGAATTAATGAGCTTAAAATTAAAGGGTGAAAACGAGGCAGAAATGTATTATGAGGTAGCCAAGTTACAAAGATTAATCTCAAATCCAAAAGGCGAATTAAAATTTTTAAATAAATGCAGGGTTGTTCCTAATTCATTATATTACAGTTCGAAATGTGAGTTTGACTTTATTAACTATGAGTTGAATAATAAAATTATTAATATAGATGCGGCCATTAATAAATTACAAGTACTAGATTTTAAAATAAGAAATTCTGATATGGAGATTCAAGTTTTAGATAAAATTGCGGAGCTTTATTTAAAAAAAGAGGATTATATTAATTCATTGCTAACTTGGAGAACAATACATAAATATTTCCCAAATGAAATCGAAGCATTAGTTGCAAGGGAGAATATGACTAAAGTTTTTACTGAGATATTTTTAACAAAAATTGAAAAAAAATACTCGGCATTTCAGAAAGTTGCAATATTTGATGAATTTAGTGACTTAAATCCTATTGGTAGTGAGGGAGATAGAATTGCATTAAAGTTATCTGATTATTTAATTAAATTGGATCTACTAGAAAGAGCAGCTGATATTTTGAAGCATCAGTATAAATACAGATTGAGTGGTTATCAAAAAGATATGGCGTTAAATAAACTATTAAGTGTGTATTTAGATCTAAATCGCCCTAAAGAAGTTCTTAAATATTTAAATGTGGAATCTACAAACAACCTTTCAGATCAGATTAAGATATCAAGACTTCAATTATTTGCAAGAGCTTTATCAGAGGTAGGGGAATATGATAAAGCGATAGAAATGTTAAAGGGAGATTTGACAGATCCATCTGATGTGATTAGGGCAAATATATATTGGCAGCAAAAGAAATGGAATGAGTTTAACGATAATTCTGAGCCATATATATATTCGTTAATGAATAACAATCAGTCTTTGACCAAAAGTGATGCTGAGAAAATTTTAAAACAATCTATATCATATTCTTTTTTAGGTAGAAAAAGGCTTTTGCTTAATTTGTATAATAATTTTAAAGAAAGATTAGCAATTGATCATAAAAAGCAGCTGGATATAATTCACTTATTAGTGAGATTACAGTTTAATAAAAACAAAGAGAATAAAATGATTAATGCTCAGGGTATACAAAGCATGGTTAATGATGTATATAATCAAATGAATGATTGATTATATACTTAATAAATAATATGAGAACTATAGTTATAATACCGGCTCGTTTAGGTTCAGTTAGATTGCCTGGAAAGCCTCTAATAGATATTGATGGTATTCCTATGATTATTAGGGTTTACAATCAAGCAGTAAAAGCTAATGTTGGTAAGGTTATTGTTGCTGGATGCGATCCTGAGCTTGAAAAGCTAATTAATAGTTATAATTTTAACTATATTCACACGGATCCAAAGCTTCCATCTGGTACAGATCGGGTTTATGATGCATACCAAAATTTGGGAGAAAAATTTGATAATATTATTAATCTCCAGGGTGATATGCCTCATGTTAACCCAAATACAATTATCAAAGTAAACGATATTTTAAATGATAAGCAAAATATTGATATAGAGATAGCCACTGCGGCAACCAAACTTGATGGTGATTTAATTAATGATATGAACACTGTAAAAGTAATTAAAACCGCTCAAAACATTGCACTATACTTCACTAGATCCCCTATTAAATTAAGTGAAAATTTTAAACATATTGGAATATATGGCTTTAGAGCAGAAGCCCTTGGTAAATTTATGTCGCTACCTCAATCAGCATTAGAGAAAGATGAAAAACTAGAGCAGTTAAGGGCTCTAGAAAATAATATGAAAATTAAAGTTGTGATAACAGAGGATCCAAATATAAGTATTGATACTAAGGATGATTTATTAACATCTAAAAAATATCTAAAAAAATATGAAAAAATCTAAATTTTTATCAACCCATATTAGGTCATTAATTTTTAATATTTTTTTACCCATTTGGACTGTTTTTATTTCAACATTGCTATCACCCCTGATATTTTTTAAAAACCCAAAAATAATGTCCGCTTTAGGCATTAGCTGGTCGTATGGTACTATGTTTGCTTTAAGAGTTATTTGTAATATTAAGATTGAGGTTCAGGGGGCTCATAATTTACCAAGATCTCCATATATAATTGCATGTAAACATCAATCAGTCCTAGAGACTGCTTTTTTTCAACAATATTTAAAATTTCCAGTTTATATTATAAAAAAAGAATTGTTGAAAATTCCCTTTTATGGATGGTTTTTAAAGCATATGGGGATGATTCCAATTGATAGAAAAGGAGGGATGTCAGCTTTAAAACAGATGTTAAGAGATTGTGAGGTAAATTTAAAACAAAATAGAAGTATAATTATATTTCCAGAAGGAACGCGTGTTAAACCATTTGAATCAGTTGAATATCACTCAGGAATTTTAGCGATAAAAAAGAAATTCCCAAAAACACCAATTGTTCCAATTGCAGTTAATTCCGGTTTGTTTTGGCCAAAAAATTCGTGGTTAAAACATCAAGGTACCATGATCTTCAGAATATTACCAAAACTAGATGAAAAGCTTGATAGTAAGAGTGCTTTATACGAATTGAAGAAAACTATTGATGAAAACAGCGATGCTTTGCTTCAGTAAAATTTATAACTAAATAAAGAGGCTAATTAGTGTATTGCTTGCATTTCGCTGTATTTTCGACTTCATTTAGTGTTTGTTTTATCAAAAATGGTTTATCAGAATAGTTGCTATATGTGTAATGAACAACTTTACATGCTTTCTCATAACTCCCTATCTTTGCTAGGCTTTTTGCTAACATTGTCAAATTACTCAATGTTCTTGTTCCCTGACCAAATTGAAAACCTTTTAGATAGCTAACTGCTGCTGAAGTGTATTTTTTTCTTTGATAATTAATTTCTCCTAAATAAAAATATACATTTGAGTTAAGGATACTATTAGGATACGTTTTTAAAAATTTCTTAAATTTGAGAATTGTAGTATCAAAATCCTTATTTTTCAGTGACTTCAATATATTTTGATATTCAGCATTCTCTTTTTTAAAATTTTGAGCATCTTTAAATTTATTTCTAGAATTCATATCAGGATTTGTATCCGAAGGGGAGTCTAGCTGAGAATCAATCAAATTTAAAATTTGTTGATTATTACTTTGTTCATCGATTTCATTTTCTAAATTAGCTAATTTATTATTTATATTTTGTACTGTATGATTTAAATCATATTTGATAGCTTGCATTTCTTTCTTAACATATTCCATTTCTTTTCTAAGAGACTTAATCTGCTCCACAAGCTCATCGCTTTGAAATGTTGTGGTAGCATTGGGTATATCTTTTAAGTCTTGAAGATTAAAAACGTATTCTTGCAACTTATCTATTTGCTGCTGTTGCATCTCATCAATTTGCTTTTTTAATTCATTAGCGCTTTTTTCATTATATTTATTTTTTTGTTCATTTTGACTAGAAAACGAAAACCCTATAAACGAATTGATGATAGAAAAAGTTATAACGAAGGTAGTTAATTTATGCATCCCCACTTAAACCACGAAATTAATTATTTTATTTTTAATATATACTAGCTTCTTAATATTGACATTAAATAAATATTTATCAAGTGTTTTGATTGATTTGACTTTGATTAATGCTTCTTCTTTTTCACAATCAATTGGTAATTCTATAATTGTTCGTGTTTTGCCATTAATTTGGATTGCAACTTTTGCTGATTCATTACTCAGTAAATTTTGATTTGCAACTGGCCAACTTTCAAGATAAATGCTGGTATTTTTCCCAAGCATTAAATAGAGCTCCTCTGCAATATGGGGGGTGAAAATAGACAACATTTTTATTAAAGCAATTAAAGACTCTTCAGTTAGAGTATTAGAATAGTTGTGACTAAAAAGCTCATTAGTTAATTTTCTCATCTCAGCAATGGCTTTATTAAAAGTAAAATTTTCTATATTTAATGTGACTGAGTGAATAGTTTGGTGAAGAAATTTTTTAAATTTATTTTCATTCGTATCATTTATATTAGAGCCATCCTTTTTGTTATTAATAAAATTTTTAACGAATTTATACAAAGAATTTAAATATTTATGGCTACCTTCAATACCCTCGTCAGACCATTCTAAATCTCTAGTTGGTGGAGAGTCAGAAAGAAGAAATAACCTTATAGAATCTGCACCAAATTTCTTTATCATAGTGCTTGGATCTATTGTATTTTTCTTAGACTTACTCATCTTTTCAATCCGTCCGTCCAATGCAATTTCATTGCTATTCTTTATAATCCACTTATCAGCTTTTTTGATAACCTGATCTGGACTTAACCAATTGTTATTTGAGTCCTTGAACGTTTTATGACATATCATTCCTTGGGTTAAGAGTCCTTTAAAAGGCTCGTTAATATCAAAGTATTGACAGTCTCTTAAAGCCTTAGTAAAAAACCTTGCATATAGTAAATGCAAAATTGCATGCTCAATTCCACCGATATATTGATTCACTGGCAACCATTTTTCTGTAATTGTTTTATTAAAGGCTACTTGCTTTTCAAGACTACAAAATCTGGCAAAATACCAGGATGATTCAAAGAAAGTATCAAATGTATCGGTTTCTCTGATCGCAGGGCTGCCGCATTTATGACATTTTGTATTTTTCCATGTTGGATGATTATCAAGAGGATTTCCTGTATTTTCAAAAGATATATCTTGTGGTAATTCAATTGGTAAATGTTCTTTTAATTCAGGAATGGTTCCACAATTTTTACAATATATAATTGGAATTGGACACCCCCAATATCGTTGCCTAGATATACCCCAATCTTTTAGTCTAAAGGTGATTTTTGTTGTTCCTATTTTATCTGCTTTTAGCTTTTCTAATATTTTTATTTTTGCCTCTTCTGTGCTTAAATCGTCTAGGAAATCAGAATTTATAATTTTTCCTACGATATCAGTATATGGCAAAGGTGTTTTTGCATTTTTTGTATTTGCTAGTACTTGTAAAATTTCTAAGTCATATTTTGTTGCAAATTCATAATCTCTTTCATCATGAGCTGGGCAACCAAAAACAGCACCAGTGCCATAATCTGATATAACATAATTTGCTATAAATATTGGCAATTTTTTATTTTTAATATATGGATGATCTACATAATATTCAGTGAGAAACCCTTCTTTTTCAATGCATTCATCTATAGCACCTGATTCAGAATCTAATTTACATTTATTAATAAATTGTGATTTTTTATCCGAATCGGGAATATTTTTTACAAATTCATGATCATGAGATATGCAAATAAAAGTAGCTCCAAATATAGTTTCTGGTCTTGTTGAAAAGACTAAAATGTGCTCATTTAGATTATGAACTTTGAAATTAATCTCTGCACCGCTTGATTTCCCAATCCAATTTTTTTGCATGATTTTAACTTTATTAGGCCAATTTGCTAAAGTATCTAAATCATGAAGCATCTCATCTGCATATTTAGTTATTTTTAAAAACCACTGGTTTAATTTTTTCTTCTGAATTTTAGCTCCTGATCTCCAACCCTTGCCATCTACAACCTGTTCATTTGCTAAAACTGTACAATCAACAGGATCCCAATTTATTATTGACTCCTTTTGATAAGCTAACCCTTTTTCTAGAAAATCAATAAACATCGCTTGTTCATGTTTATAATAATCGGGTTGTGAGGTATTTATTTCTCTGCTCCAATCATAAGAAAAGCCAAGAGAATTTAATTGCACCTTCATCCCTGCAATATTTTTTATAGTCCAATCATTCGGATGTAAGTTATTTTGAATAGCAGCATTTTCAGCAGGCAAACCAAAAGCATCCCAACCCATTGGATGTAGTACGTTTAATCCTTGGGCCTTTTTATATCTAGCAATTGCATCTCCAATGGCGTAATTCCTCACATGCCCCATATGGATATTTCCAGATGGATATAAAAACATTTCTAAAACATAATATTTTTCTTTATCACTAATTTCATCCGTTTTATATAATTGAGAATCATCCCAAATTTTTTGCCACTTCTTCTCAATTTCGATGTGATTAAAATTTTCTGTCATTGCTAAATAGTTTTCAATAGTAGGTTTACGATAATATTGCACATCATAAACCTATAAATTGAAAAATAAAGAATTTTAGTAATTTTAAAAATATTGATTGTTATATAATCTTAGTGATATACAGATTTTTCACGTTTAAATAGTATGTTAAGCTATATTAGGTAAAGTTTTTATGGGCATTTTCTAGCATACCCATAATTTTAGCTAATTGTAATCTTGTATTAAGGATATTTGAATGTTCTGGAGCAACTAATACGATTAACCTATCATTTTCTGATTTTGGCGCAGAATGTATAGTTCCTATTTTATTTCCAACATAAAAGGTTGAGCCATGACCATCAGGTGCGGTAAATATTTTTGAAGAATCAATATCTTCTGCTGCTATATATTGTTTTGTAAAGAAATTTTCTTTTTCTTTGGGAGTTGCTTTATATAGCAATGTTGGATCCCCTATAAGGTTAAATACAAAAGCAAATTCACTCTGAGCTTTATCTTCTTGGGCTTCTTTGCTAGGATATGCCATTGAATTTAGCGCATCTTTCGCTTTTAAAATACTTTGGTTAATTACAGTATTAATTATAGTGTCAGGCGTAGTATGCCCCTTTATATGTTTCTTTATATATGACTTTGTTTTATCTATATGCTCTAGGCTATTTAAGTCAATATGCCATTCATAATCTATAGTGTTACCTACTCTTATAATGATTCCAGCATCATCGTATCCTATGGTTTTTACTAAATTATTAACAATTCTATCAATTAATTTGGATAAATATTCTGCACAATCTACTGGTGATTTACTTTGGCATTTAACTAATTGCTCTAATGATATTTTAGATTTATCTTGCAAATTCTTTAAACTAAAAAAGTTATTTTCTTGATCAAATTCTCCAATTAACTCGCTGTCATCTTTTGTAATTTTTACTGTTGATAAAAAAAGTTTATCTTCATCTGATAGGCCTAAATCATAAAATTCAAAAGGATTATTTTCTACATGTAAATTAAGGGCCGCTTGGAAAATTGATGTGTTAGTCACTAAGCACTGATCAGTATTCATTGAATTTAACTCAGCACCTAATTCAAAATAATCATTCATATCACACACCTATTTTATATTTTTGTGAATTACAGTGCTTTATAATTAAAAATCAATATATTTGTATATTTTCAATTAGGTAATGTTAAATAAGTATATTTAATAATAAATTTTTGTTGAACAACATCCATAAAGAATGAACAATCATGCCTAAAGATTTGGAATAACGTTTAGTCTTTCTGTTGAATCTGGAGAGATAATGGCGTATTAAAGGGTTCTTGGATTCAACCAAAGAAGTCTCAGCCTTACTTTTAACATGTCTATGTGTAATCCTATATTTGCTGTACACTTCATAATGATCAGTGCACAAGATGTTAATTCTATACCGCTTCTCTAGCCTTTGTGCCATCTCGTAATAAGCCCAAAAATCTCTGCTATTACTTACTTTGATATCAACAACTTCATTTCTGTTCCTATCAACAGCAAGCCATACGTACACTCTGGAAGTTTTTTTTGGCAATAGCTAAATAACTCATCCACTTCCAATATCTCCACATCCTTTGCTTTCTCCGGCACTTTTGTAGACTCTATCTTTTCCCTAAGCATATTTCCCATCTTTCTTATCCAGTACACTATAAGTGTCGCTGATACTTCCTCCATCCTCTCTATACTCCTTATTCCAGCACCCTCTAAATACCATTTTAACACCCTTATCTTCTTCTCAAGCGTATATTTTACTCTTTCATCCCCCTCTCTACACGTTCTTTTGCAGCATTTGCACTTATACCTTTGTTTGCTTTTTTCAAATCCATTTTTTATTAACTTGTTCCCAGCACAATTACTCCACTTTTATTTTACAATGCCTAAAAATTCATAGGATAGGTTGTTAAAAACCTGAGGGGCTATATATATAACTGGTTAATTGTGCAGTTATTGCTAATAAATCAAGAGTAACAGTGCCAATCAAATAGGCCTACCTCACTTCCCTAAAACATAAATCCTATATTGGGTTGCTTTTGCTGAATTAAAGCGTATAATTCCATTGTATTTACTGATTATAAATTTAATAACTTTAATGACTCAAGATAAGCCGGAACAAAAAACCCATATTAAAAAAACTCTAGGGTTAAGTACGAAAAAATTAAGCATAAAGTTGCCTAATAAAAACAAGCCTTCTGATAATTTTTTAAATAAAAAAAAGGGTACGGTTGTAGTTGTAACTAAGACAAAATCCTCAAAAGGTTTGAAAAAGGATGGAAATGACAATAGTGGAGTAACATCTGAGGAAAACAAAAATAGATTAAAGGAATTTTTAAATGCAGAAAAAACAAAAATTTTAGATACAAATAATAATGTAACAAATGTAGTAAGAAAACTTGATGATACCTCAACAAATGATATTAAAAAGGTAGAATCTAAAAATACTAATAATGAAGATGAAATAAAAAATTTAGACTATATTGGCAAGCCCAAAAAAGAGCAAGAGGTGTCATTAAAGGTAGATGCTAAGTCGCTTGAAATTGAGCCCCAGTCGCCAGTAAAAAACATAGGAGATAATAAAAATAAATCCACAAAATTGGTAGATAAGGTTGATGATTTTGAAGATAAAAAAAATGATAAGAAAAAGAAGGTTATCAGCACTAAAAAAGAGTTGAAAAAAGTTCCTCTGACTCAAATTTATAATTTAGAAAAAGAAGAAGAGGTCATTGAAACAAAAGTAACAACTATCAAAGTTAGTTCCAAAAACAGAAATAAAGATTCCAGGGGAAGGAAGAAAGAAAAAATATACAGAGAAGTTAGAATACCTGATCAAATTTCTATTCATGAATTAGCTAATAGAATGACAGAAAAATCGTCTTCTGTAATCAGAGCCTTGATGAATTTGGGAGTAATGGCGACAATTAATCAGGTCATTGATGCTGATACTGCCGAATTAGTTGTGGAGGAATTGGGTCATAAATCTGTAAGAATTTCTGATGTTGAAATTGAAAAAACTCTTCTAAATCAAGAGGATGACTCTCCTGATTCTCTTGTGCCAAGAGCCCCAATAGTAACTATAATGGGACATGTGGATCATGGCAAAACGTCTCTGCTTGATGTACTACGCTCAACAGACGTTGTCTCAGGTGAGCACGGAGGAATTACTCAGCACATTGGAGCCTATAATGTTTCATTGGGGGATAATAACTCTATAACATTTATTGATACACCTGGTCACGCAGCATTTACTGCTATGAGAATGAGAGGGGCAAAAATTACAGATATTGTAATTATAGTAGTTGCTGCTGATGATGGAATAAAGGAACAAACAATTGAAGCCATTAATCATGCTAAGGCAGCAGAGGTTCCAATTATAGTGGCAATAAACAAAATTGATAAATCTGGTGCAAATATTGAAAAAGTTAAAAATTCTCTATTTAACCATGAGCTAGTTCCAGAAGATATGGGTGGGGATACGATAGTAGTCCCTGTATCTGCGAAAGAAAAAAAAGGATTAAAAGAGTTGGAAGAAGCTATTTTAATTCAAGCTGAAATCTTAGACTTAAAAGCTAATCCAAACAGGAGAGCAGAAGGTGTTGTGATTGAGTCTAAATTAGATAAATCGAAAGGTGTATTAGCTACTTTACTCATACAAAAAGGCACATTAAATCTTGGAGACGTGGCAATTATCAATCAGGAATATTTCAAAATAAGAGCTCTGGTTAATGACAAAGGGCAAAAAGTAAATCAAGCTATACCTTCAACTCCTATTGAGGTTCTAGGATTAAGCATTGCTCCTGAGGCAGGGGAGGGGTTCATTGTTGTAGAAAATGAAAAAATTGCCAAAAAAATTGTTGAGTTCAATGATTATAAAAAAGAAAAGGAGTTGAGCGCGACAAATAATAAAACTTCGTTTGATGATCTATTAAAAAATCAAGTTGATAACACAAAAACACTTAATATTATAATTAAAGCAGATGTAAATGGTTCGCTAGAAGCAATTAAAAATAGCTTGCAAAAATTATCTAATGAAGAAGTTAAAATAAAAATTTCACACGCTATCGTTGGAAGTATCACAGAATCTGACATATCTCTTGCAAAAGTTACTGGTTCTATAGTTTTAGGCTTTAATGTTAGAGCTGATAGTAAAACAGTTAAGACGGCAAAAACTCTAGGTGTTACTATAAACTATTACTCTATAATTTATGATATTATTGATGATGTCAAAGCAATGGTAGGAGGTCTGGTATCACCGATTAAAAAAGAAAGTATCACAGGTTATGCAGAAATAAGGCAGGTAATTGCATTAAGTAAAGTGGGTAAGGTTGCAGGGTGCATGGTAACAGAAGGCATTATTAAGAGAAAGGCAAGTGCAAGGCTAATTAGAGATAATATTGTAGTTTATGATGGTAAATTAGGAGCATTAAAGAGATTTAAAGATGATGTAAAAGAAGTTAAAGCCGGATTTGAATGCGGTATATCATTTGAAAAATTTTCTGATTTCAAAGAAAATGATAGATTTGAAGTTTATGAATTTATTGAGGAAGAAAATAAAAAATATGATTGATAAATAAGCTGAGAGATATATACTATGCCAATAATCAATAAAATAATGGTGATGTGTGTATGATTTCAGTAAATGAATTAAAGGATTTAGTTTCAAATTTAGGCATAAAAGCAAGTTCAGCCTTGGAAGAACAACTGCAAAAGAGTAGAGTAAATGATGCATTTGATCTTATAAGGAAAAAGCTAAATACAAATGTAAAGGTGCACCTACAAAAAATGGAGGTTTCTTTTAATCAGAAACTAAATTTGTATGAAGATGATAATAATAATCCTATTGGAACCTTAAAGTATCATAATCATGGATTTTATATTAAGGAGCTTGATATTGATGCTAACGGGAAGCTTGAAGCTGATGCTAATGTTATACCGATAACATCATATGATAAGGCTTTAGGATATCAATTTTTTATGCTTAGACTTATAACAAGTAGTAAGCAATACCCTGATGTAAAACAATTTGAAATGTTGCCAACTCATGTAGTAACGTTTGATAGAATGTCTACAGATAGCTACACATCATACGATGTACTAAAATCATTTGATTACATGAATGGAAATGGCGAATATATTGCATCACATATGGGTCCTACAGTTTCAAAAGAGGCTTTTGCTTTACTTAAAAAAGATAAGGAAGAATTTACTAAAATTATTAAAACTTTATTTGAAACAAATACAATTGATTGTAATGTATTAAAGAAGGTAGGTGGAGCGCTTAAAACTCAAATTTGTGTAAATAGTTTTGATGTTGAAGATCAAGATTATTTTGTCCAATATGTAATATGTCATGAGATATTTACAATAGCCTCAATGGACGAGTTTTGTCCAAATCTGGTAGATGAACTTTAAAATACAAAAATAGAGGGTCAGTTTATATTATTGACCCTCTATTTACATCTCAAGAATTGACACGGAGATATATTATTTATATAGGATTAGAAATTTTCATTCTAGAATTTTGTGTTGTGCTCTTTCTCATCAACAATGTAGTTATGCAATGTTATTTTAGTCAATAGTAGTAAAAAATTTAAATTATAGTTTATTAAAGATTAATTATATTATACTATCTTGTTTCCAAGGTAGAATCATACTAATTAGTGAGTATGATGAAAAATATTGGTGATAAAATTAAGATGGCAAGGACTATTTTTGCAATAGATGACAATCCCTATTTTATTAACACACTGATTAATTTATTAAAAAAGCATGGGCATAATTATAAAACATTTAATCATCCAGATAAGATGTTAAAAGCATTGTCTAACTTTGATAAGAATATTTTAATGATACTAATTGATTATCAAATGCCAGAAATAAATGGAATAAATTTAGCGAAGCAAATTAGAAAAAATATTAATTTTAATTCTATTCCAATGATCTTGTTATCTCAATATAAAGAGTTACCTGACATACAAAAAAAGCAAGTAACAGAAGAGTTGTTTTTAAAAGTGATTTTTAAAGGTGATATTTTTACTGCATTGCCTGATCTTTTTAGGGAAGTTTTTGAAGAATAAGATTTTGATAATGGGTTAAATTGCTAATGTTAAATATTATTAGTAATGATTTTTTTTCATAATTAGGTTACTATTATAAAAATTTAGTAAACGATATGTCTAATATTATAAACCCAATTCATGTGGGTAAGGTATCTAGCATAAAAAAAGCTGAGAAAAAAAAAGATAAGGATAAAAAATCATTTAATTTAAATGATTCAGCAAAGATATCTAGTGCAATAAGTTGCAACCAAGAGGTTAATGCAGAAAATTTATTTTTTTTACAAACTAATTCTAAAGATTTAAATAAAGAAAAAGATTATAATTATGGCAACAATTTATTACTCCTACTGTCTGAGTATAGAAAATCTATGTTACTATCTAAGCCATCAATAAAGAAATTGAATGAAATTAAGGAAAGTCTTGAAATGTATAACATTAATAACACAGACAAAGAACTTTCAAGTATAATTCAAGAAATTGAAACTTTAGCAAATGTTGAATTAGCTAAGAGAGGCTTAATATAGTATGATATTTTTTAGCCTAATATCTAAGATTTTACCATTGTATGTTATAGCAGTGCAGGGGTATATTGCGGGTAAGTTGCATGAAATAGATACTAAATCTCTTAGTAAAATCATGTTTCATTTTATTATGCCTGTAATCTTTTTTGATGTGGCATTAAATACTAAGCTTGAACTTAAGTATGCATTATTACCAGTATTGTATTTCTTTTTTTCTTTTATTTTATCCAAAGTAGCACTTTTTATAGGGTCGAAATTCTTTGATGATGGTAGAGAAAGAATTATTGGTTATGCTGCTGGAAGTGCTAACACAAGTAGTTTGGGATTGTCCATAGCTATGTTAGTTTTTGATGATGAATATGTTAGAATTTTTATGTTATCTACTATAGGCTTTGTATTATATGTTTATACCATAGGGCATTATACTATATCAAATAATATTGATTCTGGTAAAAAAAGACTAAAATTCCTTCTGAAATTACCACCAATTTATGGATTCATAATAGGATTAACAGCAAATTTAAGTGATATTAGATTATTTGATGGGTTTAATAATTTATTTTACCAAATGAGGGCGACGTACTTAGTTTTGGGTATGATGGTTTTTGGACTAAGCTTAAGTAGAGTAAAATTGGAAGCAGGAATGAAATTTATAAGTATTTTTTCGATATCAAAAATCTTTTTATCACCATTGTTATATTTTGCATTTATTTTATTAGATAAATTTGTTCTGCATATTTATAGTAATGAAATGCACAAACTATTTTTTATTTTATCAGCATTGCCACCAGGAATAGACTGTATTGTTACATGCAATTTATATAATAAATTTCCTGAAAAAGCTGCTATTGCTTTATTAGTAAGTACCATCATAGCTACATTATATATACCATTTTTTTTACAATTTTTTTAAAATGCAAAAAATATTAGAATTAGAAAATACCTATAAATGCAGTAATAATGATTTTATATCTTCAGCTTCTAATATTGAGGCATATACAGCTATTAACAACTGGAGTAAATGGCAAAATAACAGAATTTTGATAATTGGTTCTGAAAAATCTGGCAAGACACTATTGGCAAAATTATGGGGAAAAAATACGGGGGCAATGTTTGTAAATAGTATTGATGATTTATATGATAATGAAGGAATAATAGTTGATAATATAGAAAATTTTAATGATGATACTTTGATTAATATTATTAATTTTGCGCAAGAAAAATCTCTTTCTTTATTACTAACATGCTCAAAATATCCAAGTTTTGGCCTTAAGGATTTAAATTCTAGAATTAAGGCAACTTATAAGGTGGTGCTGAAAGAACCAGATGAAAAGTTGGCAAAATTATTAATAGAAAAATTTTTTCAACTAAAGCAAATATCAATTTCTGAAGAAATTATTGAGTTAATTTATAATAACATTGAAAGAAAATATAGGTGTATTGATGAAATTGTAGATATAATTGATAAGCAATCTATTATTAAAAAAAGAAAAATTACGCTACAATTTATACAAGAAATATTTAAAAAACATTACGTTCTAAATGACGCGAAATATCAATAATTACATTAAGGACATTATCAATATTAATGGTCCGTTAAGCATTGATAAATTTATGCAGATTGCATCTAGTTATTATTATTCAAATTTTGATTCTATTGGTCAGTATAGTGATTTTATAACTGCTCCTGAAATCAGCCAAATGTTTGGAGAAGTGGTGGCAATTTATTTGTCAGAAATGTGGTATCGAAAGATAGCTGCAAAATTTACTTTGGTAGAATTAGGTCCTGGAAATGCGACAATGATGAGTGATATTTTAAGGACAATGCGGAATTTTAAAGATATATATAATAGCATAAGTGAGGTGGCTTTAATTGAAACAAGCGATAAATTACGAATTGTGCAAGAAAATACTTTGAAAAAATTTGATGATATAAAAATTAACTGGTATCAAGATCTTGATGAGTTGAATGGTGAAAAATTCATTATAGTTGCAAATGAATTTTTTGATGCGCTTCCAATAAAGCAATATTGTTTAAAGGATAATAAAATATATGAGGCTGTTGTTTCTTTAGATCAAGATGGCAATTTTACATTTGGTTTGATAAATAATATTTCTCATTATATTGATATTAATAAATTTGGAAAAAATCAGTTGATTGAATTATCAGAATACAGGGCAAATTATGTAGATAAGATATCAAATAAGATTTTCAACAATAATGGAGGGGCTATAATTATTGATTATGGATATATAGAGCCGCTTAATAAAAGCAGTTTACAAGCTGTTAAACTTCATAAAAAAGTTGAATTATTTGATAATATTGGGGAATCAGATATAACTTCTTTAGTTGATTTTACAAGTTTGCAAAAAGATTTTGAAAAAAATAACATTGCATCAAATACAACTAACCAATCTGATTTTTTGCTCAAATATGGTATTTTTGAGAGAGGAGAGGCATTAATAAAATCAGGTGCATCAAAAGAGAATATTGATTTTCAACTAAATAAATTAACTTCTGATAAAGAGATGGGTAGCCTGTTTAAGATATTAGTTACAGAATGATATAGTAATTTTCTATATAAATTTCACTATATAAAAGTTGCATTTGTAATAAGAAACGATTGCAAACAAATGCCTAATGTATTATTTTACAGTTCTAAGAAGATAGAAAATTGAATTTCTTTAATCATAATTTAAAGTAAAATGAGCTTAAAAATAAGTATTCCCACAGAAAAAGATTTATCACCGAAAATTGCTGTTTTTGGAGTGGGTGGTGGTGGCGTAAATGCTGTGAACAATATGATATCATCCAATTTAGAAGGTGTTGATTTTTTTGTCGCCAATACAGATGCGCAAGCTCTAGACCATTCCTTAGCTACTAACAAAATAAAATTTGGTATAACTTCTACAAAAGGGTTAGGAGCGGGCTCAGATCCAAAAGTGGGAGCTATTGCAGCGGAGGAATCAACAAATGAAATTATTGAATCTTTAGATAAATATAATCTTATTTTTATTACAGCGGGAATGGGAGGTGGAACCGGAACTGGTGGAGCTCCTATAGTTGCTAAAATTGCAAAAGAAAGAAATATTTTAACTGTTGGTGTTGTAACTAAGCCGTTTCATTTTGAAGGGGCTAGGAGGATGAAAGTTGCAGAGGAAGGCTTAGATGAATTGCAGAAATTTGTTGATACCCTTATCATAATACCTAACCAAAATCTTTTTAGATTAGCAAATGAAAAAACAACATTTTCTGATGCATTTAAAATGGCAGATGAAGTGTTGCATGCAGGTGTGAAAGGCATAACGGATTTAATAACAAAACCTGGTTTGATTAATTTAGATTTTGCTGATATTCATGCAGTAATGAATGAAAAGGGAAAGGCTATGATGGGAACAGGAGAGGCAGAGGGGGAAAATAGGGCGGTTAAAGCTTCAGAAGCTGCCATATCTAATCCATTGCTTGATCATTCGTCAATGAAGGGTGCAAGAGGAGTGTTGATTAATATTACTGGTGGCATGGACATGACATTATTTGAAGTTGATGAAGCAGCTAATAGAATTAAAGAGGAGGTTGACCCTAATGCAAATATAATTTTTGGTTCAGCATTTGATGTTGATCTAGAGGGAAAACTAAGGGTTTCTGTAGTAGCAACTGGAATAGATGCGAAAACTCAAAAAATAATTGATACCAAATTAATAAATGACTCTGGTGATATTTTTCTTTCAAAAACACCTGATAATAATATTGAAAAGAGTGTGATGGATGAAAATAAAATTCATAAAAATAAGATTGAGGAAAAAATTGAAGAAAAAGAGAAGTCAAAGGCAATAGAAGAGAGCATTAGTGAAAAAAATCATTCTATTCATACACAAGAGATTATAGGGCCAAAACAGAATTCCTTCTATTTTAATTTAAATAAAAGTAATGAAGAAGATACTTATAATAATGAAATAAAAAAGGAATCTAAAGATGATTATTTGCCAACAAAAGACGATGATTTATTGAAGAAAGAATCTAAAAAAATTAAATCAACAAGTAGTATATTTGAGATACCAACTTTTTTAAGAAATAAAAAAGATTAAGAGCCCTAACTATGTCTTTGCATTATATGATGGCTTGCTTGATGATTTATTTAGGGGGTAGGTGAGCAATCACAACAAGAGCAACCATAATCATGACGTATATGAATTTAATTCCTTAAATATACTTTTTAAAGCACTGTTGCAAACAGTAGGTGGGGTTAAAAATAGGTTTAAGGGTGACAATATTTTAAGCAGCAAAATCCAGACTTTGGACCTCGTCTTGCTGTTTTGTTTTTATCTTCAATCAGTCCATTCTCAACATATCCATCTAGTTCCTTGCAAAAATTATCTATATCGCAATATATTGTTATTATTTGTGTTTCTGGTATCATATCTACTCATTATAAGTCTTATAATTGTCATGATATCATATATTGTGGCAATTATGAAACTCCGAACTGAGGTTACCATATAGTTGTCTTAACTATTTTATAGTAGGCTTTTACTCTCTCTTACAACTTTTTTCTTATCTGCAGTTCGGGTTTTCTTTACGGATGCTGGGGTTTGATTATTTCGGAAGCATTATTTATACTTCATAGCTCAACTAACTTTTTTTATAGCTTTGGATATTTTATTGAAGGTTAATATTTCGCTTAAAATCAACCCTTGCTTATTGCCCGGTCCATAAATTATATACAAAGGTATGCCGTATCTTTTATTCTTCCTTAGGAAATCAAAAATCATGTCATTATTTTGAGTATAATCTGCTCTAAAAAGTTTAACATTATGTGTTTCAAAAACCTCATATACACTTTTATGATCCAAAACTAGCATCTTATTCAATTTGCATGTGGCACACCAATCTGCAGTAACTTCAACAAACACCAAATTGTTTTTTGCAATTTCCATTGCAATTAATTGTGGATCAAAAACCTTCCATTTATTATTAATAATTACTTCCTCCTCTTTCATACTAGAGTCATATCTTACAACTAAATTGATTGAGAATAAAAGAAGAATACAAAACAAAATAACAGCATAATACCTATTACTACTATTATTAAAATAACCATATGCAACCATTAGAACCTTTTTCAGTATCACAATAAATCCAATGAATATCAATATAGAACTTAGTTTAACTTGATTGCTTAGAATGAATAAAAGCCAAACTACATTAGCAATAAAAATCATTGCGAAAAACTTTTTCAATTTAATAGTCCATTTGCCAGGCTTAGGAATGCATTTTAACAAATTCAAATTTGCAAAAAGCAATATATATGGAATAGACATTCCAAGACCAATGAAAAAATAATAGAGCAATATGTATATATTATTTTGGGTCATTGAATATGTAATGGCTGTGGATAAAAATGGAGCTGTACATGAAGTTGATAGAACGGCAATAAGCAATCCGTTAAAGTAACTACTTATTAATTTATTACTGATCTTCATACTTAATAAATACGAAGCAAATCTTGGAGGTAGATTAAATTCAAAATCTCCCCATAAATTACCAGCCATTATTAATAAAATTGTGATTAATAGCATTATAAAGGTTGGGCTTTGAAAATGCATTCCCCAACCTATGTTGATCCCAATTATTTTAAATATTATCGTTGCTGTAGCTAATAATATGAAAAAACTTATTATACCTAATATTGTGTAAAAAATACTATGCTTTAATGCTTTAGGAGAGTGATCTTTTACTTTGATAAAGCTTAAAATCTTCAGACTCAAAATTGAAAGAACACACGGCATGAAATTTAGAATAAATCCACCTGCTAAAGAAATTAATACGTATAATAAAATCTCTTTTAAATTCGATTTTTCATTATGCCTTTCCAATTCAATTGGAAAATACTCCCAAAGCCAAATAAGCTTAGTGTCATGAATACATTTTTTGTTACATATAGAATATTTCAATTCTAAATAAAGATCTTTTAAATCATCCTGGTTGCTCAGATGCGTTGTTATTTTCAACAAAACACTTTTTGCATAGAGGCTATTTATATATTTTTTTCCATTTAAAATCTTTATCTCTTTATTTGGAGTGGGATATATAACATTGCTACTAATTTCTGCATTCTTTTTTAGAACTTTTATGCTTAATGGAATTCCAAAATCTGACTTTTCGTTGCTATATAGCTCCCATCCTTTATCAATATCTATCACCATGTCAAATTTTAATAAAGCACCCATATATTGAGCATTATTAATATCTATATTTATCCTATCTAATTCAGAAGCATTTGAATTTTGTAATACTAAAAAAAGTATAATAATGACTTTTTTGAACATAGGTTAATAGCTATAATTGATGTAAAATTCAAAAAATTTATAGTTTTTTTAAAAAACAAAAAGTTTTTGAAGACTTTTTAGAAATTATTTGTTATAGTACGCATGTAACGAAATTGTTACCACCTTGTTTGCTTGTATGATAAGGATTGTAAAAGGATTATACGCCTATATGTTATTAGTCATTTATATTCCCAATATTTAGTTATAATCCTTTTACACTATACAACAACAAAACTTTACACATTACAACCTTTTTTTAATAAGCAATACAATTAAACACCGTCAAGTTAAATAAATTCATTTTGTTACCATTTCAAAAACCAAAGACCAAATAATAATACCATAGATTTAAAAGTATTATAGTTATATATTTATGTTATTCCTTATGTACAACAGGTTTAAACTCATATAATTAACGCGTTAGTTTATAACATATTTCATTAATTATAGCATCATTATTTGATATATACTCCTCTGCTAGTTCTAATAGTCTTTTTAAATTCTCATCATTTGCATTATCCATTTCACTTAAGTCGCCATTTAGTATTACCTCCATTCTATATCTATGATTTTTAAAAAGTGCTTTAGATATTTTTGATTCTAAATTTGTTTCTGCATCTATCATATTAGAGATAAGGTTTTTTCCTTTTAACCACCCTAATATCCCATTATTGCTAACTATTTCTTTTGATTTACTATCTACTTGAGCAGTGCCTATAGATATTATCAACATATTTTCTACATCTAGCTTCGGGGATATATCAATATCTATTAATATTGATGTAATTTCTGGATCATTGACATATAATCCCCCATCTGCTGCTAAATAATGTACATTATCTAAAATATTATCAAGCTTCTTAGGAGCAAAATAAGTAGGAGCTGATGTTGTTGCTCCAGCAACATCCCGGAGATAAAAGTCATTTTTTTTATTTTCTTTCGCTGATATTGTATTTATTGCTTGTATATTATTCTCATTAATTAAGTAAATAGGTGCATATACAGGAATTAGCGTTTCGCTAATTTTTGCATCTTGAAAAATAGCTTTGAGTATTGCATCCAAATTTTCTCTATCATATTTAGCTCCCCATAATCCATAGCCTGACAATATATTTTTTAAAAATGTTTTTTTAAATATTTTTTTGCTATAATTTTTGTAGACACTCACCATATCCTTTGCTGAATTTTTTGGCGAACCATCTGCATTCGGTAGTGCTAACCCTAATACCAATAGTCCACCAGTACTTGTGCCGATTGCTGCACTAAATAATTGGGTTGTATGCTTCTTTGTTCTTTTTTCTATTTCCTGCAAAATACGAGCTGATACAATTCCTTTCACCCCACCACCATCAATTGAAAGAATTTTGATAGTTTTACCCTCTGCAAGTACAGGTGATATTGTTAACGATAATAATGCTATTAATACGATTGAGAAACATCTCATCATCATTTAAATTTCTTCAATTATTCCAACCAGCCATAGTTGCATGTCAATTAATAATTTGTCAATAATATATCACTACCGCATGCAAGTTCCATAGATGTTGGGTAGTGAAGAAGGTCATAATCGCTAAGGTATTTTAAAATAATAAAATAGCTGTCAAGGAGTATATGGATGATAACTACTGCAATTTTGTATAGAGATTTTATATGAGGCTGTCCTAAAAGTTGGTTGCGGGGGCAGGATTTGAACCTGCGACCTTCAGGTTATGAGCCTGACAAGCTTCCGGGCTGCTCCACCCCGCGTCAATAGAACATAAGATTAATATCATACCAGAATGACAATAGCAAATCAAATGGTATCATTGATGGAATTATTTATTTTCAAAAACTGATTTAATAAAATTGGATTGCATAAATAAGGCGTAATTATTATTTGTATGTCGATAAATTTTTTGCAGATACTCATTAGATTGATTTTAATAACATAATATGCTAATTTTCGTAATATTTCGCATTTATATATAACCCTAAGTGAATAAAATAAAAAAGATACTTATTGCCAATCGCAGTGAAATTGCCTGTAGAATTATTAAAACTGCAAGCAAATTAGGAATAAAGACAGTTGCGGTATACTCTGATGCTGATAACAATTCTCTTCATGTCAAACATGCAGATGAAGCGATCTATATCGGTAAATCCCCCGCTACACAAAGTTACTTAAATGTTGAAACAATACTAAAGGCAATAAAAATTTCTGGAGCAGATGCAGTACACCCTGGATATGGATTTCTGTCAGAAAATGCTGACTTTGCAAAACTTATGGAAAAATCAGATATAAATTTTATTGGCCCATCCCCAAGTGCAATAAAGAAAATGGGAGATAAAATTGAAGCAAAAAAACTAGCTAAAGCTGCAGGAGTTAATATTATTCCAGGTTACATTGGAGCAATAAAAACGGAAAATCATGCTGTTAAAATTGCTAAGAGTATTGGGTATCCAATAATGCTAAAAGCTGCTGCAGGTGGCGGTGGAAAAGGGATGAGAGTTGTAAAAAGTGATGATGAAATGCAACAAGCATTTCGCTCCACTAAAAATGAAGCTCAAAATAATTTTTCCGACTCAAGAACATTTATAGAAAAATTAATCATACGACCAAGACATATTGAAGTACAAATCTTAGCTGATAAACATGGTAACTACATATGTCTAGGGGAAAGAGAATGCTCTATTCAAAGACATCATCAAAAAGTAATAGAAGAAGCGCCAAGTCCATTCATTACTCCTAAAATTAGAAAGAAAATGTATGCCCAATCAGTAGCGCTTGCAAAGAAAGTAAAATATTTTTCTGCTGGTACAATTGAATATATTGTTGATCAGGAAGGAAATTTTTATTTTTTAGAAATGAATACTAGACTACAGGTTGAGCATGCCGTAACCGAGCTAATTACCGGTATAGATATTGTAGAACAAATGATCAGAATAGCTGAGGGCAGCAAACTTCCATTTAAACAAAAAGATATTTCGCTAAATGGCTGGGCAATGGAATCTAGAATTTATGCAGAAGATGCAACATGCGGATTTCTACCTTCAACCGGAAGAATCATAGGATATAAAGAGCCTAAATTAAATAACAGTATCAGACTTGATACAGGTATTTATGAAGGCGGAGAGGTAAGTATGTTTTATGATGCAATGATTGCTAAACTCTGTACTCATTCCGAAAACAGAAGCAAAACAATTGATTTAATGAGACATTCTCTTGGAGAATATATCATTAGAGGTGTGTCACACAACATAAGTTTCCTGCAAGCAGTTCTTAACAATAAGAAATTTATAGAAGGAAATATATCAACCAATTTCATTGAGGAGGAATACAAAGAAGGTTTTTCAGGAGCAGAATTAAATGATGAATTAAGCTCGGTAGTGCTATGTGTTTCTATATTTGCTTTTATTAATACCATCAAAAGAATGTCTCATGTTAGTGGCCAACAAAGGGGAATGTCCAGAGCAATTGGAACAAGATGGGTTGCAAAACTCGATGATACAAATTATCCAGTTACAGTTAGAAGTCACGAAGGGGGCTATAAAATAGCTTTTGAGAATAGGAAATTCTATATCACTAGTAATTGGGAAGCTGGCAGAAGATTATTCCAATGCAAAATTAATGATAAGGATTATAGCTTACAAATAGAAAAGGTAAAAGATTCTTACAACATAACTTTTATGGGCTCTAAAGTTAAAACACACCTACTCTCTCCAAGGACTGCTGAGCTATATAAATTTATGAAAAAACCATCTGAAGATTCTAAACAAAATGATTTAATAGCTACCATAACTGGATTGATTAAAGAAATTAAAGTTACAGAAGGTGAAACTATTAACAAAGCTCAATCGTTAGTTATTCTAGAGGCAATGAAAATGGAAAATACCTTAATCAGTCCAATAGATGGAATAGCAAAAAAGATTAATTTTAAAAAAGGCGACACCGTGTTAAGTGGTGATGTCCTGATAGAAATTGAAGAGAAAAATTAAGGAGAGCGTGATACAGAATCAACACTCACTCCTTTTAATCTTTGTACATGAGACTCCTCCCTTCCTGTAGCCAATTTAGAAGCAAACTGCTTACCTTTAACGCTAACTTCCACACCTATATCCTTATCTTTTTCCAATGCAATTGTCTCCTGCAATTGCCTATCCTTATAAAATTCTTCAAGTTTCTTATGATTATCAGCATTATAATGAGCAAGCGGAGCAAAAATTTCTCTACTTTGATCGTAGAAAAAACTGCCCGTAAATGCTTTCTTAACATAATAATTCAATCCCTTAACTTCTAAGCCATCAGCTTTACTTGGCTCAGTTCTTGGAATATCCTTAACACTTTCTAATTCACTAGCAAATTGCAGCTTTATTTTTGCTGGATCCTCAAGGGTAAGCTCACCTTTTTCAATTTTCTCTTGTATATTTTTTATAGCAGTTATCTCATTTTCAGTATTAACTATCAAACCCTTTAAAAACTCTAATCCTCCTCCTCGTGGATAATCTATATCTATCCCTGCACCTTTAAGCAAGATTTTATAAGCTTGAACTATTTCATGCATCTCTTCTCTTTGCTTACTAAATGACTGTTGTTCATTGACAGCTGATATTCCACCCACCATTACACAAAATGCTCCAGCACTTATTGATATCATATTACCAGTCATAATATTCCCAATTAGAGGTATTAGAGCTTCTGGAAAATGTTGCAAAACATTTTTTATTCTTACAGTTTGATCTTTCCCATTTAGTTTTTCACCTTTTTGAAGCACATCATCTAAAATTTTCTTTAACTCAGGAGATTTATCTAAAATTTCTAGCTTTTCCATTTGTAGCTCCATAATACTCTCTACACTTTTGGCTTCCTTTTGCTGAACTCTTAAATCTTTCAAATTTTTACCATCTACAACCACTCCCAGCCCCAAGCACAAAACTGAAATACTAGCTGATATAGCTATTGCTATAGGACCAAATGGACTGAAAGCTAACATAGCAATGGAAAGGAAAGTAATAATTTTTAGGGTAGATGGACCAAAAAAGAAATCTAACGTATTCCATAAAAATGCTTTTGTCTTATTCCAAAACCCTTTCTTTGCATCTTCTTCATCTTTATCCTTATGTTTTACTCCCTTTTTATCCTCTACATCTCTATCATAATCATATATTGATCCATATACTTTAACAGCAATATTAACTAAAGCTGTACTTATATCTTTTACTGGTTGCAACATTTTTGAACCTCATTAATTAGTATCAGTCAACACTAATTAGCATTTTAATCAATTAGTTAAAATTAATCAATTTTTTTTATAAAAACCATATAAACAATGCCCTAATATTTCTCTTTTTTGAATCAATTACTATGGCGAAATAGCTTTAATTTCTATACATTGCGTGAGGAGCGAAGTGTGAAAAAACCACATAAGAGATAAACAAAATTGTACCAAATTTATAGATATCCAGCTATAACTCTATATCAATAATACATTAGCAATAAAATTTATTGATATTTACAACATATTTTTATTTAGCCTCAGATATATTCATCTTTATTTACACACATACTCTTCACTATGAATCTCAAACATTAAAATTAGCATTGTAAGTTACTACAAAAGCTTTTCTATTAGTGTATTTAATACCAATCTACCCTTTAATGTCGATTTTACATGATCATTTTTGCTTTTAATTAAGAATCCCCCTTCGATTAAATCACTCATAGATGTTAAATTTGGGATATTTGATTCATGCATTCCTTGATTCAATCTTAACCCCATTGTTAAACTATCAATTATCTGTTGTTTTTGAGTGATCTCTTTCCTGGATTGTATTGGAGATTGGAATTTATCTGTATACCCAAACCACTTTTTTGGATCATAGTAATTTACAGTGTAATAAATTTTTTGATCTAAGGCATATCTACCATGCGCTCCAGGCCCAATACCTATATAACTATCTAATTTCCAATAAGCTAAATTATGCTTGCATTCATACCCAGGCTTTGAATAATTAGATATTTCATATTGATTGATCCCATGTGATTTCAAAATATTATATGTTGCCTCATACATTTTAATCGAAATTTCCTCATCAGGCATTTGAAATTCTTTTGATCTAGAAGCGTTAAAAAACTGGGTGCCTTTTTCTATCGTTAATTGATAACAAGATATATGGTAATCTATGTATTTTATTGCTTCATTAAGCTCATTCTCCCATTCATTAATCATTTGGTTCGGAAGACAATACATTAAATCAAACGAATAATTATCAAAAACTTCCCTAGCATATTCAATAGCTTTTAGAGCGTCATAAGAAGAATGAGACCGACCTAAAAATTTTAAGTTGCTATTATTAAGGCTTTGAATACCTACTGAAACCCTATTTATCCCAGCAGATTTAAAATCTTTAAAATGCTCTCTTTCAATTGAATTTGGATTTGCTTCAAGTGTAATCTCGATATCATTAGAAAAATTGCAAAGGTTACAAATTTTATTTAAAATGGAATGAATTGTATCAGACGCCATTAGAGAGGGAGTCCCTCCTCCAAAAAATATTGATTTAATTTTTTTACCCCTAATTAAATCTCTATTTTGTTCAATTTCATGTAGATATGCTTTTTTCCAGCTATCGTGTTTAATGGTAAAATTTTCATGACTATTAAAATCACAATATGGACATTTAGTTTTACAAAATGGCCAATGAATATAAATTGCTAATTCATCAGATTGATCACTCATTGCGGAGAGATTTTTTAAAAATAAAAATCAATGCTAAGAATATCGCATATAATGTAAAAATGGTAGGTATAATGTATTCATGTATCCTATAATAAACAGTAGGATTTTTTAATTTTGGTGGTATTACTCCATCTATAACTGCCTCAGTATTTATCGTAGTTGTTTTAATCACATCTCCATAAACATCAATTATGGCAGACACACCCGTGTTGGCTACCCTAATAACAGGCAATCCATATTCAATTGCTTTAATTTTCGAAATCATAAAATGTTGATATGGACCAAAGGTATTTTCAAACCACGAATCATTTGAAACATTTAGTATAAATTTATATTTATCATAAGCTGATAATAAAAGCTGATTTTTATCAAGTGCAGATTCTGAACAAATTAAAGGTAAAAAACTAATGCCATCCTCTAGCGTTATGACATTTTGACTTATTCCTTTTGAAATATCCTCAGAACCTATTGAATGAGCAATTTTATGAACAAATTTATTGTTATTTCTATATGGCATATACTCTCCAAATGGGACCAAAATTCTTTTATCGTAATACCCCAGCCTTTCACCTGTATGATTAAGAGCAATCAGTGAGTTAAAGCTTAGTAGTTTTTCATTATCTTCTTCTATTCTATCTGCGCCAAATATCAATGCAGAGTTACCATTTTTATTTATTGGTACAAAATTCTTTAAAACATTCACCCAATTTGAATTTTCAAAAATAGGGTAAGGAAAAGAAGCTTCCGGCCAAAAAATATATTGCCTACTCTTAAAACCTGGTAAAAATGTAAGCTTAGATAATGTATCAAATATATAGGCCTGCTCTCTATTATCACCATAATGAGGTTGTTGTATATTAGGTTGAACCAGCCTAATATTAATTGAAGAATGGCTATCTAATTCTATATTCTTTTTTTCTTTTCTCATTTCTCCAATTACAGATATAAATAAAAACATAATTATATTTGATGCAATGAATATTTTATTTTTAGTAAATAAACTTAATGAAAAAAGTGCAATAAAAAAACTTGCCCCGTATGATCCAACATAAGCTAAAATATTATTAAACCAAGGCATTGATATCGATGAATAACCAAGCAGTCCCCAAGAAAACGGGAAGAACATATTACTTCTGATATATTCAAAAATTACCCATAAAAATGCAAAATTTATAGAATATACAACATTATTATGTCTGACATATTTAGTTAATATTGCCAATATACCAATAAAAATTGCAAAGGGTATCGGGGTAATTATGGATAAAAATGGTACAGCCCCTTCCATGCCAATATTAGCCTTATATATTGAAAAAGGAATCCAATAAGTTTGGATTACAAAAAAGCCGTATCCAAATAATAGACCATGAAAAAAGAGTTTTAAATTTTCAGTATTTTGTTTTAAAATTATCGCAAAAATACCCAGTGAAATGACAAATGGAAAAACAGAAATTGGATAAAAGCTAAACGTTAGTGATAGACCAAGAAGCAAAGATATTAAGATATAAAAACAATTTTTATTCATTTAAACAACCATTAAATTAAACATTACTATCTCCTATTCACTCATCTCTTTTTTATTAATTTTCTCCCTTAACTCACTAACTGAGACTATATTATACTCTAGGCTTTTGGCAATATTTTTAATCCATTTTTCTAAAATATCAATATTATAAATATTAGCATTGATCATAGCTATTGCATGTCCTTTTGCTTTTGCAATCAACTTCAAATCATTTAATCTTTTTTCTAATTTAGTCTCAGACATGCTTTTGTTTATTATAATATCCACTTTCAATATTTTATCTTTCATACCAAGCTTTATTGCGACATCTTTATAGGATTTTATTTCCTTAGGGTCATTGTATAAAACATATTTCCTAGTTTCATTTATTTTTTTAAGTAGAAAATCTAAATCCTTAATGTCATCAGTAAATGATTCATAAGCTCCAGTGTAGTAGCCGTTAAAATTTAAAGATTTAGACATTATATAGTTTAATCTTTCTGAATTATTAGCTTCACCAAGTTTGCAAATCAGCGAATACGGTCCATTATCTTTAAAGAAATAATCATATGTTTCCATTGGAATATTCATTAATAAATCCCTATTAGTAATATCTGCATATTCCAAATTATTTGAATATGCAAGAAAACCAAGAGAAATAGAATCAGGCAATTTATTTAAGGCACTATTAGTAACTTCCTTATCCAAACCAAGGCCTGTAACTAAGATAGATATATCAGGAGCATTCTTTATAGTAAATCTATCAGCCATTTTTTTAGCAATATTTTCACTTTCAAAACCTCTGTTTTTATTTTTAATATTTAAAACAATATCGTTTTCATTTTTTTTATTAAAAATTGAATTAATAAAATAAAATGTAAATCCTAAGAATATTGAAAATATTAATAAAAATATAAATACTGTAAAAATACTGTACGACGATCTTTTTAGTCTAGAGAACTTTTTCATTATATAAATCTAATGTTTCTTATTATCTGTTACCAAACAATACATTAATTTTGCATTTATAAAAATAAATTACTTGATTTAGAGATAAATTAATTTAACTTAGATATAAATAATAAAGATAGTATACATTGATGTTTTTCATAGGGTTGGCTTGCTTACTAGGCTCGGTTTTTATTGGCTATTTAGCTATTGGTGGTAATATAGAGGTATTGTTTAAGCCCTCTGAATGGATAATTATCATTGGTGCCGCCATTGGAAGTTATATTATTTCAAATCCATCAAATGTTACCAAAGAGATGTTTAGGTCATTAAAAAACCTAAATAAAAAAGCCCCTCATAATAAAGAAGAATATCTTGAATTACTGGCTTTTATGTTCAACTTTTTTAAATTTGCACATTCAAATGGATTGGTAGAATTAGAAAATCATGTTGATAACACCGAAAAAAGCGATTTATTTACTACATTTCCAATCATGATAAAAGAACAAGATGCAAAGGAGTTTTTTTGTGATTACTTTAGGGTTGTAATTCTTGGATTTGAGAATCAGATGGAGTTAGAAAATATGATGGAAAATGATATTGAAAGCAGAAAACATCATGTTCACGCTGTTTCACAATCGTTAATTAGAATTGGTGACGCACTACCGGCACTTGGAATTGTTGCAGCTGTACTAGGTGTAATAACAGCTATGGCATCAGTTGGCTCTGATCCTAGTATATTAGGACCTAAAATAGCTTCAGCATTAGTAGGTACCTTTATTGGTGCATTTACAGCATATGGTTTAGTTAATCCAATAGGTTACTTCATATCTAAATTTAAGGAAGATGAAGTTAAATTTATTGAATGCATTAAATCTGGAATAATAGCTCATGTTGGGGGATATCCGCCGTCAGTATCAATTGAGTTTGCAAGACAAGCCATACCAAAGGCACACAAACCAACTTTCCAAGAAGTAGAGCTAGAAATTGAGAATAGAATTTCAAACAAAAATTAGATGAAAAAAAACAAATCTGAAAACTTATGTATAAGAAGAAAAAGGACTAGCATTCCACATCAGTTTCATGGTGGCTCTTGGAAGTTGGCTTATGCAGATTTTGTTACGGCATTAATGGCGTTCTTTTTATTACTATGGCTATTAAGTGCTTCACCAAGCAAAAAATTAGAAACTATAGCTCAATATTTTGTACCTACCTTAAGTTTTTTACAACAAGATAACAAAAGTAAAGACAATGATTATCAATATAATAGTAAAATAGGAATACAATACGGCGCAGAACGCGTTGGTAATGTTATTGATATACAACAAGATGGTGAAAAAATTAATGTTGATGAAATGAATAATAAAGTCTTTTTAAAAGTAGAATCAGATATTGATTCAATGTTAGAAAAGAGTCAGGATATAAATAAAAGTGTTTCTTATAAAAACACTGTTAGTGGATTGGAAATTACAATAAGTGACCAAGCCAACAAACCTCTATTCGAAATAGGTAGCGCCAAATTGACAGACTATGCAAAAAATATGCTAACTAAAATAATAAAATATATTAAATATTCTCCAAATCTTATACAAATAAGCGGCTATACAGATAAATCCAACCAAAATGCGTTAGCGCAGTATGGTAACTGGGAATTATCATTTGATAGAGCTGATTCTGCAAGAAAGTATTTTTTAATGAACAATATATCATATGAAAGAATTCACTCTGTGATTGCACGAGCAGATACTGAATTAATCGATCAAAACAATCCATATTCTCCAGTCAACAGAAGAATTACAATAACATTATTAAGAAATTCTGGAATAGAAAATTATAAAGTTTCTACACCAAAAAATTAGCACCAATTGCATCTTGTTATCTCAAACAACATTTAACAGCTCAACATAAATAAAATAATATCTAATTATGTTCTCTTTTACTTGACGATTTTATGTTAATTATATATTAATACCTCTTAGTTTACATTATATAATATTATGTCAGAAATTCGCAACATTGCAATCATAGCTCATGTAGATCATGGCAAAACAACGCTTATAGATAATATGCTTAAGCAAAGTGGCACCTTTAGAGATAATCAAGCAGTAGATAATAGGATAATGGACTGCAATGATATTGAGCGTGAGCGAGGTATAACCATTCTTGCTAAATGTACGTCTATGAACTATGACGGTATAAAGTATAATATTATAGACACGCCTGGTCATGCGGATTTTGGAGGAGAAGTAGAAAGAGTTCTATCAATGGTGGATGGGGCAATACTGCTAGTAGATGCATCAGAAGGCGCTATGCCACAAACAAAATTCGTATTGTCAAAAGCACTTGCAATTGGCTTAAAGCCAATTGTTGTAATCAATAAGGTTGATAGATCTGATAGTAGGATTGACGAAGTTTTAGATGAGGTCTTTGATTTATTTTACTCATTAGATGCAACAGAGGAACAGTTAGATTTTCCAGTACTCTATGCTGTGGGAAGAGATGGTTGGGCATCTGAAAAAAATGAAAAATGCGAAGATTTAAAACCACTGTTCTCAAAAATAAAGACTCACGTTTCTACCCCTAACGTTGATAAATCTGCACCATTTTCAATGCTTGCAAGTATATTAACCGCAGATTCATATGTAGGGAGAATTTTAATTGGGAAGGTTTATTCAGGATCAGCTAAAGTTGGAGATAGTGTTAAATCAATTAACTTAAATGGTGCAGTTATTGAAAATACAAAACTTACAAAACTATTTGGATTTAAAGGAATAGAAAAAATACCAATTGAAATTGCAGAAGCAGGAGACATAGTTGCGATTTCCGGGATAGAGAAAACCTCTGTAGCAGATACAATCTGTAACAATGCAGTTACCACACCTATACAATCTACCCCTATTGACCCACCAACTATGGCTATTACACTAAGTGTCAACAATTCACCCTTAGCTGGCCTTGAGGGATCAAAAGTCACATCAAGGATGATCTTAGCCAGACTTGAAAAAGAAGTGGAAAGCAATATAACCATTACATTAAAAATTTCAGAAAATGGAGAAAATTTTGAGATTGGTGGCAGAGGTGAATTACAATTAGGTGTTTTGATAGAAAATATGCGCCGAGAAGGTTTTGAGCTGTCAGTTTCAAGACCAAGAGTACTATTCAAAAAAGATGAAAGTGGTAATACTTTAGAACCTATAGAAGAAGTAGTTATTGATGTTGATGAAGAGCATACTGGTATAGTGATTGAGAAACTTTCGCTAAGGAAAGCTGAATTAAAAGAAATGAAACCATCAAGTGGCGCAAAAACTAGGTTAATTTTTCATGTTCCATCTAGAGGTTTAATCGGCTATCAAAATGAATTTCGTAATGATACAAGAGGAACAGGCACTATCAATAGAATATTTAATTCTTATCAAGAATATAAGGGAGAAATTGTATCAAGAAGAAATGGCGCCTTAATTTCAAATTCAAATGGAGAAACAGTTGCATACGCTTTATGGAATTTAGAAGACAGAGGAGACTTATTTGTCGCACCAAAAACTAAAATTTATGAAGGAATGATAATAGGTGAGCATAATAGGGATAATGATTTAGAGGTCAATCCAATTAAAGGTAAGCAACTTACTAATATGAGAGCTTCTGGAACAGATGAAAGCATAAAATTAACTCCATATAGAGTCTTTACACTTGAGGAAACCCTATCCTATATTAAAGATGATGAACTTATAGAAGTTACTCCTAATAATATCCGTATTCGTAAATCGATATTATGTCCTAACGAAAGGAAAAAGGCATCTAGAAAATAGTCCATTAAGTACTAATCATATGAATAAAGAAAGCTAGTTCAGAGTAGCATATACACCTTTAGGGCAGTTGAGCCAATAAAGCATCATCTTCCCTATCTTCACTTCACCACAAAAAATTCCGCACCCCATACTCATTCAATTTTCATCTCAGGTTTACGCTATTTAATTCACCAAGCATTTACAGCATTATGCAATATTTTGTAATAATTATTTATTTAAAAAATATAAAAACATCCACTATCTATAGTATAGAGAATTATTATTGTGCTTAAAATGACTTATCAACAAACTATTTGTAAAAAAGAAGTAATTTCAGGAATTGGTTTGCACACAGGAGAAATGGTGAAACTTGTTATTTCTCCACTCAAAGAAGATGCAGGAATTATCTTTAAAAGATCTGATATATCAACCGACAATATTATCCCTGCAAAATTTTTCAATGTAATAAACACAAAATTATGCACAGAAATTTCTAATAAAAGCGGAATAAGAATAGCAACAATTGAGCATATTATGGCTGCATTATGGGGCATGAGCATTGATAATGCCTTGATAGAGGTTTCAGGGCCTGAAGTGCCTGCGATGGATGGGAGCTCTAAAGAATTCATTAACCTGATAAAGAAAGCTGGTATTAAAACACAATCCAAAAAAAGAAGGTATTTAAAAATTTTAGATACAATAAAGGTGGCTGATGAGGATAAAGAGATAGTAATTAAAAATGCTAATGATTTTACAATTGATTTTAATATTAATTTCAATCATAAGTCTATCGGGCACCAAAGCTATAACCTTGATGATTCTACCAAATTTGAAAATGAAATTGGAAATGCTAGAACTTTTGGATTTTTAAGTGATGTAGAATTCTTGAAGAAAAAGGGGTTTGCACGTGGAGCCTCGCTCGATAACAGCATCGGGTTAAATGAAAATGGTGTAGTGAACGATGGAGGACTTAGGTGCGAAAATGAATTTGTTAAGCATAAAATATTAGATTGCCTTGGTGATTTATTTTTATCAGGATATAGGATAGTAGGTAATGTTAAGGCAAATAAAGCCGGGCATAATCTTAACAATACAATATTAAAAAAGATATTTAACAATACTGATTCATATAAAATCATCTAATACCCATCAAAATTATTGAAACTAAATATGTTTTAATTTTTTTCTATAAATAACCCAAACTGCAGATATAGCTAGATCAGGATAAAATTGTTACAGTCCCACTATATGTATAATAGGAAAAGCGCGTAATTGATGCAACTTCATCATAACTCTTTTATCTTAATTTGGCTATAAGAAAAAAGTGGCACTGTGGCATCGTTAAACAAAAGTGGATAGAAAGAGATTTTTATAAAATAACATCCATAAAGAATGAACAATCATGTCTAAAGATTTGGAATAACGTTTAGTCTTTCTGTTGAATCTGGCAAGATAATGGCGTATTAAAGGGTTCTTGGATTCAACTAAAGAAGTCTCAGCCTTACTTTTAACATGTCTATGTGTAATCCTATATTTGCTGTACACTTCATAATGATCAGTGCACAAGATGTTAATTCTATACCGCTTCTCTAGCGTTTGTGCCATCTCGTAATAAGCCCAAAAATCTCTGCTATTACTTACTTTGATATCAACAACTTCATTTCTGTTCCTATCAACAGCAAGCCATACGTACACTCTGGAAGTTTTTTTGGCAATAGCTAAATAACTCATCCACTTCCAATATCTCTACATCCTTTGCTTTCTCCGGCACTTTTGTAGACTCTCTATCTTTTCCCTAAGCATATTTCCCATCTTTCTTATCCAGTACACTATAAGTGTCGCTGATACTTCCTCCATCCTCTCTATACTCCTTATTCCAGCACCCTCTAAATACCATTTTAACACCCTTATCTTCTTCTCAAGCGTATATCTTACTCTTTCATCCCCCTCTCTACACGTTCTTTTGCAGCATTTGCACTTATACCTTTGTTTGCTTTTTTCAAATCCATTTTTTATTAACTTGTTCCCAGCACAATTACTCCACTTTTATTTTACAATGCCTTTCAATTAGTTGCTTTAATTTATACTATCATTTTTCCGGTTAGGCTATTTAGTCCGGCTGTGGTGACATGTACCTTCTTTATCTTGCCTATAATATTGTCGTCTGATTCCACGATAACTGACTGTAAATAAGGCGATTTACCGATGATTTGATTATTATATTTTCCCGCTTTATCAAACATAACATCAATATCTTTTCCAATTAATTGTTTGTTAAATTCCAATTGCTGACTGCTTAATAAATCTTGTAAAATAATTAGCCTTTCTGATTTAATATTTTCTGGAACTTGATCTTCAATCATAGATGCTGGTGTACCAGGTCTTGGACTATATTTAAATGAATAGCATTGTGCATAACCTACACGCTTAACTAGATCTAAAGTATCTTCAAAATCTTTGTCACTCTCTCCTGGGTATCCAACAATAAAATCAGAGGAAAAGGCAATATCAGGTCTATGTTTTCTAAATTTATCAATTATTTTGAAATAAAAATCCCTAGTATGGTTTCTGTTCATGCTCTTTAGTATGTTATCTGAGCCTGATTGCACTGGTAAATGCAAGAATGGCATGAGTTTTTCCTCCTCAGCATGCGCAGTAAACAATTCATCGTTTGTCATGTCTTTTGGATGAGATGTGACATATCTAACACGTTCCAATCCATCAATTTCGCAAATTTTCTTTATAAGCCACCCCATACTTCTTGTGACGTTATCCTGATCGATGCCATGAAATGCGCTTACATTTTGTCCCAGTAAGGTGATTTCTTTTACACCTTTTGATGCTAAGCCTAGCGCCTCCCTATAAATGTCTGGTATTTTCCTAGAATACTCTTTTCCTCTTGTATACGGGACGCAGCAAAAATGGCAAAATTTATCACAACCTTCTTGTATTGTTAAAAAAGATGAATGTCTTGGATTTTCCGGAATGCTAATGCTATCGAATTTATTGTCTTCATCAAAATCCAAATCCATAACCCATTTTTCTTGCCTTTTTACTTTCTCTAGTAGCTTTGGTAAATTGTGATATGATTGTGGACCAACAACGATATCCACGTTTTTTGCTCTTTTAAAAATCTGCTCTCCTTCTGCTTGTGCTACACATCCAGCAACTACTACGATTGGCTTGATACCAGAATTATTTAATTTAATTTTACCCAATTCAGAATATACTTTTTCTGATGCTTTTTCCCTTATATGACAAGTATTTAAAATGATTAGATCTGCATTTTTTTCGTCTAGAGTCATTTTGAAACCGTGTGGCTTTAGGGAGGTCTCCATTTTCAATGAATCATAAACATTCATTTGGCAACCGTATGTCTTGATATATAACTTTTTGCTTTGCATGGTTTTTGATATTGTTCTGAAATGAAATATAGCAGATTTTATACTAAAATCTAGTACATAAAAACATTATTAACTTATAAGTTTATGTATGATTCCATCTTTAAATTTTTAACCACTCCGTCAATTCATGCAGATTATTATACGGTTGACTTTAAAGAATTCTTTGGTGATGATACTAAGGGTGTTGATGGTATTAATAATATTATTTCAGAATATTATAACTATGATTTCAACCAACCTTGGGTAGTCGATACTAATCAAGCAATTGGCAATGGTATAGATGCAACATATAATGCAAGATTGTCGATTATATCATGCACAGATGAGTTTAAGAAAAAATACTATGATCCATTGTTATTATTAGGGAATTTTAAACCAGAACATGGGATAGTTGTGGCTAGGGTTACAAAAAAAGTAGATTGTTATAAGAATGGCAATAATATTGTAGTGTTTGAACCAAATGATGCCAGCACTCCTTATTATAGTAAGTTGGGTGGAATTGTGCTTTCTCAATATATGAAAGCTTCGGTATATAGCTACTTCATTGATAAAATGAGTAAATCTGCAGAATTTTATTTTGAGTCAGATGATCTGAACCAAGCAGTGGAAAAATTTGTGAATTCTTTAGGCCAGAGATCAGAGCACGATGGTTTTGTAATCCCAGTGATTCAAACTGCTATACTTGACGGTGTTGAATATATCTCGCCTGGTGAGGTTACAATGAGGATTGCTGTTGAAGTATCAGAAATATTATTTTATATACCTAATGCTGTTGATTCTCAGCTTTATAGCCTTTACGATACATCATATAAAGCTGACGTTCTGGAATCTTCCTCTTCTAATGAATTTGAGCACACTGAATTATAACAAGATTAGGAGTAGTGTTGATAAGCATAGATAAATTATTGCTGCAAAGATGATTGTTATGGTTTGTTTTCAACAAAAGGTCATTACAGTTAAGAAGTATTTCTATATTTTACAGTAAAAATATCTATGTTTTTCAATATTTACAGTCCCCTTCCACCACCTCTATGACCAGATGATTTTAATTTGTCAACGAAGCTTTCTTTATACGAATCAAGATCATTTAACTCTTTCTTTGAAAAATCATGCTCATATTGCGCTCCATCATATTCTCTTGCAACTTCTATACCTCTTGTTACAACATTGCTAAGAAAGTTTTCTAAACTTGTTTCACCAGCTATTCTTTCAGGATTTAAAATTTTATATGCCTCATACATAATTTGTTGATATCTAATCTTTTTCTGTTCTTCAGACAGCTCCTCTTCTTTTTCTTCTTCTTGCTCTTTGTCCTTCTTCTTTTTCTGAGATTTAGTGATACCTAAGGCCTTTTCAAGAAATATTATTAATGATAAATCCATATTTGGATTATCCTGATTCAATATTAAGTATTCCAATAGTTTTGAAAGAATGCTTTTGTGCTTTGTGATATCTTTAGAAGCAACAGAGCTGTTTGAAGAATTAGCTTGAAGATTTCTCGCAATTTCAATTGCTTCAGCAAGGATCTTTGGATCTAGATCCTCTACTTTCCTAGTATCATTGTATTCCTTCATAGGGAGATACTCAATAAATTCAGTTACTGAAAGTCTACACTAATTTTTATAAAGTTTGCAATTATTTTGCATTTTTACGGCTTACTTTTTGCTATTAACGTATTTAAATTAAGGCCCCAATGATACTAGCAATTGAAAGATTGACCAATGTACCAGCTAAAATTGCTTTGAAACCTAATTTGATGACTTCAGATTTTCGTTCAGGTATAAGAGTTCCATAAACCCCAATCATCACTCCAATGCTTCCTAGATTAGCAAAGCTACACAGGGCATATATCATCATTATTTTTGTTTTGAAGCTTAGCTCAGCGCTAATTCTAACCAATTCTTGAAATGAAATAATTTCATTTAATATCAATTTCGTCCCTAAAAGTGAACCCACAATACCAGCTTCATTGGATGGAATGCCTATGATCCAAGCAACTGGATACATGATCCAACCTAAAACTTTTTGAATTGTTATGTCGTATTCGGTGGGGTTGATTGCAATAATAATTTGATTAAGCAAATCAATTAATGCAATAAAACCTATTAGCATTGCAAGAATTGTTACAATCACTTTTCCTCCGTCAATAATGCCGGTATAAAGTGCATCTAGTGTATTTTTTGCTTGGGAATAATTTGAGTCCTTGCCTTCAGAAACTTCATCAGTTTCTGGAATCATAATTCTGGAAATGACCAATGATGCAGGTATACTAATTAGAACTGAAGTGATTATGTGACCTAGTGGATTTTCTGCAATTGGCTTTAAAATTATTGAATAAAGCACCATGACCGAGCTTGCAACAGCTGAGGTGCCACAAACCATAAGTGAAAAAATCTCGCTATGCGTCAAACGCTTTAGATAGGTATTTATAACCAATGGAGTTTCACTCATCCCAGAAAATATATTGGCAGATACAGCAAATCCTAAAGTTCCACCTATGTTCAATATTCTTCTGAAGATCATAGAGAAGATATTAATAATAAATGGTAATATTTTCCAATAAGTTAAAACCGCACTCAATGCAGAAATCGTAATTAGAACTGGAAATCCTTGAAAAGCAAGAATGTAACCAAGACCAGACTGTTCTGGTGGATTTGCTAAACCACCAAAAACAAATGTTGTTGCATGGGTAGTGGATTTTGAAATGGCTTCTAAGACAGTGTTAAATCCAAAAAATATATTGGATATAGCTGGAATTTTAAAAAGAATGACAGCAAAAACTAATTGAAAAAACAAGCCAAGCGCAACAGTTTTGTAGTTTATGTTTTTCCTATCTGTACTTATTAAAAAAGCAATTAATAAGGTTAAGAAAATTGTTAAGATACAGTGTAAATATTGCATTATGTTTTTTGGCTAATTAATTTTGCTATTTTTGCTTGTATTATATCAATTGCTATATGATTCTTACCTCCTTTAGGCACAATAACATCCGCATGCTTTCTTGATGGTTCAACAAATTTAAAGTACATAGGTCTAACATGATTATTGTATTGAGTGATGACGGATGCTATATCACGTCCTCTTTCAACTGAATCTCTATATATTCTTCTAGATAAGCAAATATCAAGAGGGGAATCCATATATATCTTTATGTCAGTTAGTTCTCTTATTTTTTTGTCAGCTAAAAGTAAAATTCCTTCAAGAATAATTACTGAGCAGGGCAGTATTTTTGTTGTTTCTTTCTTTCTTAAGTGGCTAACATAATCATATTGTGGAATATTTACTGCTTTGTCTGATTTAAGATCTAGCAAATGCTGAAAAAGCAATTCATGTTCAAACGCATCAGGGTGATCATAATTTTGGATGCTTCTTTCTTCAAAAGTTAGATCTGGACGATTTTTATAGTAGCCATCTTCACTGATGATTATAACTTCATTATTTAAATCAAAATTATTTGAAATACTCTTACTGAATAGACTTTTTCCCGAGCCAGAAGGTCCTGATACACCGATTATAATGTTAGGCATAATTTTATCCAAAAGCTGCAAATTTTTAGTAAAATATCACAAACCAATCTATATGCAATAGATAAATTGAATTCATTTAAAATCATGCCTAATTTTCTTTTATTAGAGTGAGATGAGTCAAATTAAGAGAGTTGTTTTAGAAGTATGAAAACTTCCTGTGCTTCATAATATAGGGCAAGTCATATATTTTTGATGAACACTCTTCAGATAATCTACCAGTTTGTTTGGCCATCCAAATTTAATAAAATTAAATAATTATTTGATTGTAAAAAGGTTAAAAAAAATCTATAAAGCATGTAGGATTATTGTAAAAAAAAATCATTATGTCTTTACTGAATGCACAACCTATCTTTAAACCATTTCATTACCCTTGGGCATACGATGCTTGGAAAAAACAACAGCAGATACATTGGCTTCCTGAGGAAGTGCCAATGGCAGATGATGTGCAAGATTGGAGAAAAAAACTAACTGAACAAGAGAAGCATCTCCTGACACAAATCTTTAGGTTTTTTACGCAAGCAGATATCGAAGTGAATAATTGCTATATGCAGCATTATTCAAAGATTTTTAAGCCGATTGAAATTCAGATGATGCTTTCAGCTTTTTCTAATATGGAAACAATTCATATTGATGCATATTCTCATCTTTTGGATACATTAGGGATACCAGAAGTAGAATATCAAGCATTTATGAAATACAAAGAAATGAAGGATAAGTATGACTATATGCAGCAATTTAATGTTAATTCCAAAGTGGATATGGCAAAAACCCTTGCGGTATTTGGCGCATTTACAGAAGGGCTTCAGTTATTTGCTTCATTTGCAATGTTACTTAATTTCCAGAGATTTGGCAAAATGAAAGGGATGGGACAAATTGTTGCTTGGTCAGTGCGAGATGAGACATTGCATACTTTATCGATTATTAAATTATTCAAAACTTTTATCAGTGAAAATAAAGAAATTTGGGATGATAAATTGAAAGATTTTCTTTACCAAGCGTGCAGAGATATTGTCCATCATGAAGATGCTTTTATTGATCTTGCGTTTCAATTTGATGGTGCTATTGAAGGAATGGATCAGCACGATATTAAGAGTTATATTAGGTTTATAGCAGATAGGAGATTAAACCAATTAGGATTGGAGAGTATATATAAAATACAAAGAAATCCTCTTCCATGGTTAGACGAGATTCTTAATGCTCCAGAACACACCAATTTTTTTGAAAATAGGGTTACAGAATATGCTAAATCTGCCACTACAGGCTCTTGGGAAGATGCATTTATAATCTTTAAAGATAAGCCAAAAGATTGATTAGCTCATAGACAATGATAGTTGATTCCCACTGCCATCTTGACTTTAAAGTACTCAGTGATGACTTAGAGGGTGTTATTGAGCGTGCAAGAAAGAATGGTGTTGATATAATGCAAACAATATGCACCAAAATTAGTGAATTTGAGCGCATATATGGTATCAGTCATTCTAATAAAAATGTTTTCTGCTCTATTGGAAATCATCCGCTGAATTTAGCTGAGGAAGGAGTGGTGCAGGCTGAAGAAATATTGAGGTATACTAATAGGGACAAGTTGATTGGTATAGGAGAGACGGGCCTGGATTATTATTATTCAAAGGATAATGAAAAAACTCAAAGGGAAAGTTTTATTGAGCATATTATAGCATCTCAAGAATCATCGTTGCCTATAATAGTGCACACTAGAGAGGCTGATAAAGATACGGTTGATATATTGCAAAAATATATGGCAAAGAAGAAATTTTCAGGGGTGATTCATTGTTTTACTGCTAGTCAGTGGCTTGCTAGAGAATGCTTAGATATGGGGTTGTATATTTCAGCTTCTGGAATTGTTACATTTAAAAACGCAAAAGATATACAGCAGATATTTAAAGAGGTCCCTCTTGAAAGGATTTTGATAGAGACGGATGCACCATATTTAGCACCAGTACCAATGAGGGGTAAGGATAATGAACCTTCATATATCAAATATACTGCAGAATTTATGGCTAAATTACTAGATATAGATGTAAGAGATTTTATAAATACAACAACAAATAATTTTTTTGATTTGTTTAACAAAGCAAAGGTGTAAAATAAAAAATGCAAGTTACTATTTTAGGGTGTGGAAGCTCTCATGGAGTACCAAGTTTAAATTGCGATTGTTTCGTGTGTAAATCAGAAAATATAAAAAACAAAAGAAAAAGAGCTTCTATATTTGTTGAAACGCAAAAAACCAAAATACTTATAGATACATCTCCAGACCTAAGGCAACAGTGTCTTGAAAATGATATTAGGAGACTTGACGCAATTATATATACACATGACCATTCTGACCACGTGGCGGGTATAGATGATGCAAGAAGATTATGTAAAAATAGACAGCCAATTGATGCATATATTGATGATGTCACTTTTGACAAATTAAATAAGAGATATGACTATATTTTTAAAACCTCTGATCCATTGTATTACCCTTTGCTCAAAAGAATTAAACTTAGGCCATTTCAAAAAATAGGTGACATAAATGTTGTTGCATTTGATCAAATTCACGGGTCTATTATTTCACAGGGCATAAGGCTAGATAATGTGGCGTATTCTACGGATTTTAATGAAATACCAGAAAAATCTTTGGCAAAATTAGAAAATTTAGATGTGTGGATTGTAGATTGTTTAAGGTATTCGTATGCGCCAACGCATTCATATCTTGAAAAATCTTTGCTATTGATAGAGAGGGTGAAACCAAAGTTAGCAGTGCTTGTGCATATGGGGCATGAAATTGAATATGAAGAAATATCAAAAATATTGCCCAAAAATGTAATTGCCGCTTATGATAATATGAAGATCTAATAGATTTTCTCTTAATAATGCGTTTATGTAATAACTTCCTTGCTGAGGCATACTTTTTCAGCACTACCAATACCAGGGTATGGTTTTTTATTTGCTCCAGGCGATGAAAACCCGTTAAGAAAGGTTTTTCTTTCTATAGCAGATTTATTTGGTAGGCTAGAGTGAGGTATCCATGGATGGAGAAATACTGTATCCCCTGGAGATAATAGAAGCATAATAGATTGATTGATATCGATAGTTTTTGACAATTCTAAATCATCACACATATATGGAAATTTTGGTGGACCATTTTTATCAATACCTGGTAGTACTCTTAAGGGTCCATTGCTTATGTTGTGCTCATCAACTGCAGTAATTACTTGGACAAAACTTCCATTTTTACCAACATCATTCCAATTAGGATCAAATTTCATTCTGTTTTGCAAATCTATATGCCAACCAAATTTAACACCATCATTAGGTAATTTATAATGTAGTTGATTAATTAAGTGATCTGCATATTGAGATTGCAACAATTGAGCAACAGGGTAGGTTATTTTTGACATGTGCCCAAATTCCAGCAATTTAGGCTCAATTGCTCCTGCCCATACAATACGATCAATACTAGATTTTTTATTTTTGTGAGAAATGACAAATTGAGTGCCCTTGTGCATTATCTTCTCCTCTATATCAATATTATTTGTTAGCTTAAATGCAATTTCTTTTAGGAGATTTGCATACCGAGCTATTTCTAATATCTCATTCTTTGAAAACAATTCTCTGACTATAACAAAGCCCTCTGTGTTATACTGCTTGCACTGCTTCTCGGTTAGGTATAAATTTTGCTGCGATGAATGTTTCATATGCTGAGTTCAAAAGTTGCAAATAAGATCCATGATACTAATAGTTAGGAAAATCTCAAGATTTTGCTCTATTTTATATTTTCATTAGTCTGTAGTTTTTCTGGCTTATTATTCTACTATTTTTATTCTAGCCTTTTCTTTTTTTTGTGCAACTTGTTATTGCCTTTTTTATCTATCAAAATTTATCTATTGAAGATATTAATAATAGGCTATGTAGTATGGCTACATCACAGATTGTTGGCTACCAAAACAACAAGAATTTTTAACTGATTGCATCCTCATCGGTAGGAAGCATTTCAAACCCAACAAAACATCCTAGAGCTAAAAATTTATCAAAATTACTATTGGTGTCTCTATGACCTATTATTTCTTTTTTATTAACTTCTCTATAATTTGTTACTTCATCTTCATATCCTGATTCTGGTTCATTAAGATACTCATATAGCAGTTGATCTAATTGAGCATTACAATAAAAATCCTCATTCATGCAATATTTAGATTTAAATTTTGGATATATTTGATAAATAAATTCTATGTTTATTTTGCCATCAATAATTTCTTCTAACTTCTCTACACAGGAAAATGTTATTATGTCACCATTGTAATATTTTTTTGCATAAGAAGGAGATGGTGGGTCAATTACATCTTTAATCATAAGTATTGCTATATCATCAAGACCTATTCCAATTTCTACATTCAGATTGATTTTTTGCATCATATTTTTAATATATTGCTCCTCTATAGAACGATCCATATTTATGCTTAATATCTCTTTTTCTACACGATCATATCTATACTCACTTATAGTCAATATCTCCGAATTTTTTGGTAATAGTTTGATAGTATCTAAAAGTGTTGCTTGTCCATAACATGAGGTAAGTAATATTTTAATATTGTTTTTATCCTGTGCTAGGTATGCAACATAATCTGAAGTTTTTACCTCTTGATTTTCATAAAGTATTACAACATGTTCGCCGTATTCATTTATTTCCCCATGCGCGTTTATGATTAATAAATCTGTATAGTGCATTAGTTCGTACGCTTTATTAGCTACTTTGGCAAGAGATGCAAAATCCTTCACTTTTTCACTATCTGTATCAATTAAAGGATTATAGCTTCTGTAATCAACAGAAAAGACACTATAACCCTTTTTTAAATATGGATCTATACTCAGCAAAGACATGTCATGATTTAGATCATGCCCAGTTATAAATAGGATATGATTGTTTTTTGCACAAAGATCTCCATATTTTATATTGGAATGATAAACATGTTCGTTATTTAATAATTCAAAGCTAAAGTTTTTTGGCATTTTATCATTGTAGTGTACAAGAGCATGTTTTAAATCGTGCTTTATTTCTCTCTGCATTAAGTAGTATGCTAGTGGAAATCCATGTTCATCACGTGCATCTAGCCAGCGAAGCATAGGTGCATTAATGTCATCTATAAATCCGCTCTGGATTGTTAATTTTAATGATTCTATTGTTAGAATATATTTTTCAAAAGAAGATCCTATATGAAAACAGGGATCAAAGCTTTTCTCTCTATTTGTCATGCTATACTACTTTTTTTCATTAGTTACATTACGTAGTATACTTATGTAATGTTACAATTAAGTTAACAGAAATAAAAATATGTTTGCTGCTTGATAATATTTATAGATTTTTGGTAGTAAAATTCATCTAAGTTGCTATCTTAAATGCATGGATAGAGGCATTCTTTAGAGTACATGATATGGTTTGTTATAAACTATTGTTTTTGAAAAATACTAATATTTTATATGTTTTAGGGTGCAAATAAAAAACATCTGCGTCTGGTGAATTTTCCCTCATTTTAAACTTGTTTGAAGCACATTTTTAATATAAACACTATATATTAATTTTTAATAAAATTAAACGTAATCAGTACATAAATGAAAAAACTAATAATACCCTTTTTTAGCCTAATTTTTTTATTACAAATGAATTGTATTAAAGCAGATGCATCAGATGAGCCTAAACATCCAATACAGATGAAGTGGTCATTTGATGGAATGACTGGTAAATTTGACAAACAATCTATTCAAAGGGGGTTTAAGGTGTATAAAGAAGTTTGTTCCGCTTGCCATTCAATCAAAAGAATTGCTTTTAGAAACCTTATGGATATTGGACTTAGTGAGGATGAAGTTAAGGCTTTGGCCTCTGAATATGAAGTTAAAGATGGACCAAATGAAGAGGGTGAGATGTTCGAAAGACCAGCAAGATTAGCAGATATCATTCCAGGACCATATCCTAATGAAAAAGCTGCAAGGGCGGCAAATAATGGAGCTTATCCTTTGGATTTATCTTTAATTATTAAGGCAAGGCATGATGGGGCAAATTATGTGTATTCATTATTAACGGGATATAGCAAACCACCTTCAAATTTTGAATTGGGGGAAAATATGTATTATAATCCATATTTTGCAGCAGGAGGAGATCAATTAGCAATGACACCACCTCTTCATACTGAGGGGCAAGTAGAATTTGATGATGGAACTAAAGCTACCGTAGACCAAATGTCTAAAGATGTAGTGAATTTTTTACAATGGGTTGCGGAACCAGAAATGCAGGAATCTAAATCACTTGGCATAAAGGTTTTAATATTCTTAATATTTTTTACAGTATTGTTTTATATTGCTAAAAAGAGAATTTGGAAAAGAATCGAATAAATATGACATCATTTTTTAAAAATACATATTTTTCTATTCAGTTATTATTAATTTTGCTGAAAAGCAATATAGGGGTATATTTGCTATTGTTGAAATTAAATAACGATGTTTCAAAAAAGTCCAAAATAAAGGATAAAATAGGAAATAAGTTAGTAAAAATTTTGCCAAAATTAGGACCTGCTTTTATAAAATTGGGACAAGTGTTATCCACAAGGTCAGATGTTTTGGGTTCAGAAATTACAGGCAAGTTAGCAGAGTTGCAAGATAGGTTGCCGCCATTTCATCTTAATGAAGTGAAAAAAATATTTAAATCAGAATTTAGTTTAAATATTGAAGATTTATTTTCGTCTTTCGACAATAAAAGTATTGCAGCTGCATCTATAGCTCAGGTTCATAAGGCGGTTACCAAAAAAGGTGAAGCTGTTGCTGTTAAAATTTTAAGACCAAAAATTAAAAAAAAATACTTAGATAATTTGAGTTTCATACAATCCGTATCATCTGCTTTGAACATCTTTCTAAAAAATAAGAAAAAAATAAAGATAAATGAAATAATTGATACACTAAAGAAATCCTCGGAAATTGAATTAGATTTAAGACTTGAAGGAGCTGCGGCAAATAAAATTAAAGAAAATTGTAAAAGAGATCCAGATATATACATTCCAAAAATCTATTGGTCTCTAACTCGAAAAGGTATCTTAACTTCAGAATGGATAGAGGGTATACCAATTGGTAATAAGCAAGAATTAGTAGATGCAAATTTTAATTTAGAAGAAATAACTAAGAAATTGGCTGTAACATTTTTTAATCAAGCATGCAGGGATGGCTTTTTTCATGCTGATATACACCCCGGAAACATAATTGTTATGCGAAATGGTGATATAGCTTTGGTGGATTTTGGAATTGTTTGTTATTTAGACTATGAATTAAAGACATTTGTATCTGAGGTGGTTTACGGATTTTTAAATAAGGAGTATGAGAGAGTAAAGGATTTGCACTTCAAAACGGGGTTTGTTCCAAGTGATCAATCAGAGTATAAATTTGAATTAGCATGTAGAAGTATTGGAGAGCCAATTATTGGGAAATCATTAGAGGAGATGTCGCTTGGGAGGTTGTTAAAACAATTATTTGAAATTAGCAGGAAATTTTCAGTAAAAATCCATCCTGAATTATTGTTATTACATAAAACAATTTTAACAATTGAGGGAACTAGTTATAACCTTAATCCTAAAATTAATATGTGGAAATTGGCAAGTCCATGGATAAAAAATTGGGCGAAAGATAATCTAGGGAATAAGGGTAAAATTTTAAAATTAAAAAAACAGCAAGAAAAATTTGTTAGCAAAATGAAGGAAATGCTAAATGCTAAAGATACTAAAAACAACAATAATAGCGATCATTTAATAATTTTGAAATTTTCATTAACCTTATTAATTGTTAATACTATTTTGTTTTTAGGTTTGTTTTTGAATAAATTTTTATCATAAACTAATTATTAGCTTGCAGTTGTTTTGGTTTTATGCAATATTTGTGAACTTTAAATCATAACACTATTGGAGCATAAATGAGATTTTATGAATGCACTTTCATAATGAGACAAGATTTGCCAGCTCAGGACGTACATAAACTTGCTGATAAATACAAAGAGTTAGTTGAAAAAATGGATGGTAAAGTGGTTAAGAAAGAATATTGGGGGCTTAGAAGTCTAGCCTACGAAATAAAAAAGAATAAAAAGGGGCACTATATTTTTCTTGGTCTAAACGCTTCACCAGATGTCATAAATAAAATTGAAAATGATTTTAAGGTTAGTGAGGATATAATCAAATTTTTAACAATAAAGGTTAAAGGTATTGATGATAAGCCTACATTAATGATGCAAACTCCAAGTGAAACAAAAGGTTAACTGTAATGACAATGGAAAATTTAATACCTAATACGCTACTGTTCAACAGAACTTCGTCAACGTCTAAAAAACAATCGTGTCCGCTAAAAAAAGTTGATAATGAATTGATCAACTACAAAAATGTGGAGCTTTTAAAAAAGCATATTTCAGAAAAAGGTAAAATTATACCTTCAAGAATATCAAATATCTCACCAAAAAAGCAGAGGTTACTAAGAAAAGCTATTCAAACTGCTAGGCATCTTTCTTTGTTGCCATATACCGTTTTATAATTAGTTTGAGGAATTTATAATGAAAGTACTGCTATTAGAAAAAATAAAAAAGCTTGGTAACATTGGCGACTTAGTAGTCGTCAAAGATGGTTATGCAAGGAATTATCTTTTTACGCGTAAAAAAGCACTTAGATTTACAAAAGAAAATCAAGAGAGATTTGAGGTTGAGAAAGAGATTATTGAGAAAGCTAATGCTGAAAAAAACAAATTAGCTGCTAAAGATAGTAAAAAAATTAGTGGAAAGACGCTAGTGTTCATTAGGCAGGCTGGAGATGATGGTAAGCTATATGGTTCAGTGACCAATAAAGACATTGCAAGTACCCTTAAGTCAGAATTTTCAGTGGAAATTTCAGTGGAAAATATCATTATAAATGAGAAAATCAAGGAAATTGGATTTCATGATATTGTTGTGGAATTGCATGCCGAGGTTGATGCAAAATTGAGGTTAATAGTTGCTAGATCAATAGAAGAGGCGAAAAATACTTTGGATAATGAGAAAAAACAAGCTCAAGAAGCTCAAGAAAAAAATACAGATGATAAGAAGGTTGGCAGCAAAGCTGAAGCCGCACTAGAGAACGATATAGAACAAAATTAATTAGGGTTATGGCAAGAATTACTGTTGAAGATTGCAATCAATTCGTACCAAATAGATTTGAGTTAATATTAGTTGCTGCTCAGAGGGGAAAAGAGCTTAATCATGGAGCTGCTGCTCTGATTGACAATGTTAAGAAAGACAAGGAAGCTATTGTAGCATTAAGAGAGATAGCGGCTGGATTTTTAAGTATTGAAAATTTAGAAAAATCAATTATCACAAAATCTCTTGCTAAGGAGACAAAAAAGATAGAATCAGAAGGTGCTGATAAAACTTTTGATGAAATAAATGAAGAAGTTTTAGCTGAAATTGAGTCGCTAAAAGAGTCACCTGATTCTCAAAGCGAGCAACTGTTTATGAATGAGGAAGATATTCAGGAATAGTGGAAAATTATTTTCAGCACTATGTAGTACTTGCGTATATTAGCTTTTTAGTAATAACATTTGCTTTTGTCATATATCCATTAATTAAACTATATAGCATAAAACAATTGAAGAAAATTGATGTTGTTAAAAAATAAATTTTTAGCACAAAGGGTTTTAATAATTTTATTTTTTATTCTTATAACCTCAGCTGGATTAACAGTCCTTTTATATACCTTCAATAGCAATATTGTACTATACCAAACCCCTTCCATGCTATTAGTTGATGCAAATTTGGAAAATAATGCAAAATTCATTAGAGTAGGGGGTATTGTAAAAGATGGAAGTGTAAAGTGTAATGATGGTACTATAAAATTTATAATTTATGATGATAAAAAAGAAATGAGGGTTGTATATAAAGGGGTGATACCAAGCCTTTTTAAGGAAGGGCAGAATGTTATTATGTATGGAAAATTTAATAATGATGAGGGACAATTTAAAGCAAAAGAATTATTAGCTAAACACGACGAAAATTATATTCCAAAGAATTATAAAAACACAAGCTTAAAATGAAAAACTTATTATATTCAATCTTAATTACATGCGCTTTAGCGATGATTTTTATTATTTATCCTGAAGCAGATATTATATTCTCCAAATTATTTTTTTCAGAAATACATCATAAATTCTATCTTGCGAATAATTCCTTCTTAAAATTTATGAGTAAATTTGCATTTCTTTTGGCATTTTTACTACTATCGTATGTAGCTATATTGATTCTAAAAACTTTTATTAAAACCAAATCTTTTGAATTTAAAATTTACAAACCACAAATTATAGTTTTATTAGTCTTTTTAATAGGCAATTTCATGGTTGTGCAACTCTATTCAAAACCTCATTTTGGAAGAGCTCGACCTATTAAGGTGAAGGAATTTCATGGTCATTTAGCTTTTTCACCGGCATTTGAGGTTTCAAATCAATGTAAGCGTAATTGCTCTTTCGTATCTTTTCATACCTCCATAGGCATGCTTTTTTTAATATATTCTTTCTGTCAAATTGGTAGAAGAAGAAAAATTGTGATAGCTATGTCTTTATTATTTACTGTGTTTTTAGGCTTAATGAGGATTAGTCAAGGTAGACATTTTTTAAGTGATGTGGTTTTTTCTGCTTGTTTTATGATGATAACGTACTATTTAGTTATAATGTTTTATGAAATATACTGTGATAAAAAATATAAATCATTAATTCATGATGATAATACAGGTAATGTTAAATAAGTATAGTTAATAATAAATTTTTGTTGAACAACATGAGTAAGGAATGAGCAATCATATCCAGAGCTTTAGAATAACGTTTGGTGCGCCTATTGAATCTGGCGAGATAATGACGTATCAAAGAATTCTTTGACTCAACCAAAGCTGTCTCTGCTTTGGTCACAACATGCCTTTTTGCGATCTTATATTTCTTATAAGCTTCATATCCATCTGTACACAATATGCTGACTTCATGCTTTTTTTCCAACCTTTGCGCTAGCTCATAGTAAGCGTAAAAATCCCTACTTCTGCTTACTTCTATATCAACAACTTTATTTCTGTCCCTATCAACAGCAAGCCATACGTATACTCTGGCAGTTTTTTTTGACAATACGTAAATAACTCATCCACCTCCAATATCTCTATGTCTGTCACTTTTTCTGGCACTTGAGCTGCTATGATCTTCTCTTTAAGTAACAAACTTGCTTTGCGTATCCAGCATACTATCAGTGCTGCAGACACCTCCTCCATTCTCTCTATCGATCTAATACCAGCCCCTTCTAAATACCATTTTAACACCCTTATCTTCTTCTCAAGGGTATATTTTACTCTATCATCACCATTACGACTTGTTTTTAAACAACTTTTACAACTATATCTTTGTTTCCCCCTTTACACATCCATACTTTATTATTTGGTAGCTGTTACAATGCTTGCAGTTCTCCATTTTCCCTTCCCATATTAGTTTTCCTCACACCTCCTTTATACAGATATTTTCTCCCCTTGCCTATATTTATTTTACAATGCCTAATAATACAAATTAATTAAATTGAAAAATTTATAAAGTACTGGTATGGTATAAAACAACGTAAAATCATTATATGTCCGACCCAGACCCCATATCTATATCATCTTCTAAGGAATTCCTAATAGACATATCCATCAAGTCATCGCAGTGGACCTCAGTGGACTTCAATGTGCATGAGCATTGCAAAAAAATTATGGAAGCAGTAGTTTCTAATGTTCTGGGTAAAGGCTACGAAACTAAATCAATTGAGGTGTCATTATTGCTAGCTGATGATGAAAATCTTCATAATTTGAATAAAGAGTTTAGGAACAAAGATAATCCGACAAATGTTTTATCGTTCCCATTTTATAAAATTCAAAAAAATAATATAAAAAATGTATTAAATTTGGATAGTTATCTATTCTTAGGCGATATAGCTATTAGCTTTGAAAGAGTAATGAATGAAAGTTTGGAACAGGAAAAAACTTTTATAGAATATTTTTCCCATATATTAATTCATGGATTACTTCATCTATTTGGTTATGATCATATTTCAGATGATGAGGCAAAAATTATGGAAAAGTTAGAAATTAAAATAATGAGTTCGGTGGGTTATAAATACAAACCTATTGAATTTGATGATCAAATAGTTTCGCAAAATTTTTAAAACAATATGGCATTATATCTAAATATCCAAAAAAGTGTTACGATAAAATTGCGTCAATTATGCACCTTTCCTGTTATATACTGTATATCATATAAATTGTCTAGTTACTATTTGTCCTGACAATAAAGTTGAAAGGATGTGTGTGAATCATACACTGTAACAATTTTATTCTGATCTAGCTATATTATGGCTAACTCCAAACTTACTTGTTTTCTCATATTGATATAAATCTGAATTTTTATTTATGTCTTTCTTCAACTCCTACATATCTAATTTCCTTGTAAAGCATTTCCTTTCGATCTTTCGCTCTATCCTCTTATGCCATTTTTGTATTGTTGTTGCGCTTATTCCAAATCTTTTTGCCGTTTCTCTGATTGCCATTATTTTCTTTCGAGTTATTATTCCGCACATTTTTTCTTCCTTGTTTATCTAGCTGCAATTGTACCGCTTTTTTATAGTATGGCTTATTTATGCATGTGTTATTTTTTGTTAATTAAATCACTCATTATATTATTGCCATGATTAGTTTTTTCCCATTTATATGGATTTATAATTAATTGAATTATAGCAAAAACTGAAGCTATGTTGTATAACAGTAAATAGAAGGGATAAATTAAGCAAACTTTTAATAATGAGGTTTTTTTCTCTCTGTGTATTAGGGTCGTAGGTATCTTTATATAAGCATACAAATATAAAAATAGGCAAACTTTTGATAATAATATATTAACATAAGACAAATTATAAAAAAAACTGAATGGTAATATGATTATTAGAAAAATATGCAAAAAGGATAATATAAATACCATGCCCATGAAATAATAAAGACTAAAAGTATTTTTACTTTTTTTTGTATTTTTTAAGTTTGGGAATCTAGTTTGAGTCTGTACTAGAAAAGTCATTATGTGACCTTTAATCCATCTTGAGCGTTGCCTTATCCAGGATTTTATATCTATAACTGTTTCCTCATATGTATAACTATCAAGCATTTTGATCTTGTAACCCTTTCTGTATAATCTATAGGTTAAATCTGCATCCTCTGTGACATTGTATTGATCCCAACCACTAACCTCTCTTAAAGCAGAAGTCTTAAAATGATTGCTGGTGCCGCCCAAAGGAATTGGAATCTCCTTGCTTGAAAAAATGGGTAAAATAAAATTAAAATGAATCAAATATTCTAGAGTGCATAATTGCGATAAATAGTTAGTTGAGTGGTTATAAAAGGTCAGTTTTGCTTGAAGGCAAGATAGGTGTATGTCGGTACTTGCATTAAATTTTTTAACTGCCTTTAGTAACTGGTCTTCTTCTGGGACGTCTTCGGCATCATAAATTACAAGGAGCTCGCCATGAGCATGCCTTAATCCATAATTACAGGCATTAGCCTTTGTTTTTGGGCCACCCTCTTTTACTATTAAAATTGAAAAATAATTGGGAATTTTTTTTGTTAATAAGATCTGTAATGTTTTATTATCATCCTCTTCTAATAAGAACAAAACTTGTAATAAATTTTTTGGATATTTTAAATTTTCTATTGCTTTAATTAGCTGATCCAACATCAATTCTTCTTTATAGACAGGAAGTAAAATGGTATAAGTTTTTAATAAATTATTATTTTTCATTATATTTTTTAATACTATAAATTGTAATGGGGATAAATTTAAAAATAATAATCAAATAAAAAAAAGTCATAAAGAGATTGTAGAAATCAAAAAGTATAAATAAAATTAAAATAATTCCAATGATATAGGTGAAAAATATTTTTTGTGATTTTGATAACAATGTAGACGCGCTTAAGTGAGAGATTGGAGGTATGTCTGAGCCTATACTTATGTTTTTTATAGGCTTTGTTGAATTTGAAATTTTTCCATAGTCTAAACAAACTGAATCACTTAGATGATCTAGATTTGTATTGTTGTTATCAATATTGTATTGATCTTTGTTATTTATTTTTCCCATAAACCCAATGTAAAGCAACCCATTATAATTCTATAGCACAGCTTTAAGTTAAGAAAAACACTTTGTTAATATAAAAATAAAAAATTATATTTAGATTGTATATTTATAAAGAGCTTTTAATTAAAAGGAAGGTTTTGTTTGGTGGCCATGATGAGCTTCTAGAAAAATGTTGTCATAGAGATATTAAATAATATGGATATGGCATTTTGTTCATCTGTCTTAGAAGAGTTAATTTATCAGCATGGTAAACTCGATATATCCAATACATATCAGGTAGTATAGCTAGATAAGGATAAAATTATGACAGTCGCACTATGCATATAACAGAAAAGCGCATAATTGACTCACCTTCATCATAGTTCTGTTATATTGCTTTAGCTGTACCTGCGAATATAAATCTCCTTCACTTAAATTTTTCACTATTTCAAGCTCAATTTATCCCTTGCTTTTATTTAGCAATACCTGTTAGTGAAAAACAATACACCTTAGGCAGTCAAAAGCTTTCTGTATGATAGAGGTGATAGTAGGTAGTAATATTGTATACTTATCTATTTTTAGATTTATCATTTAAAATTTTTTCATCCATTCGATATATTTTATCCTCAAGCCCCACTCGTTCGGTAATTCCTAATTTATCACCTATTACAGCAATCCATTTTATAAAATAGCTGTTGGTTTCTTTCGCCATCTTTTGTTGTTTATGGGGCTTTAATCCTTCTATCGTTTCTAGATTATGATGCCTATCCATTTGCTTTATAAACAGCGTCTCATGGTCACCCAGCTCAATTAGCCTATCTAGTGTTTGCTCAAGTGTGAGCGTAATGCGTTTACCATCTTCAAATCTCACTTTTGTCAGCCTGTCTACCATTTCAGCTATTCTTTGGTTAAATTCTTTTTCCACTATCTCCACTGTACATTCAGAATCCTCCACTACATCATGAAGAATTGCTGCAATGATAGTATCAGTTTTGGGATAGTGCTCTGCTACCATTCCAGCAACTGCTAGGGGGTGGAAGTAAAAAGGATGATCTCCTGTCTTCCTCATCTGCCCATCATGCCATTTTTTGGCAAATATAATTGCCTTCTCAACCAGCCTCATGTTCAGCTTGACACCATCTCTTTTGCTAATAGCCTCCAGCTTATTCAGTAAATCTGTACTATACACGCACTTGTTACTATATTTTTCATATTCCTTCTCTAGTGCATAATGAAAGTCTTCATCATACAATGCAGTGTCCTTGCTTCTTGGTTCATCGGGGTAGTTATCATAGGCGCCTCTGTCTTTTTCTAATTTGGTTAGATAACTTATCGCCCATATCAGACCCGCCATAACAGGGAAGTGTAATGCCCAAATTCCATAATACCCGAACCACGTTGTAAGTGGAATCAATCCATAGGATGAAATTACATATCCAGTAGCACTTGCTATTCCAGAGGTAGTGGCAACTGCTGTAAATCTCATAGATACAGGGAAGTATTTATACCATATCAACATGCTAAATGCTACCAATTCTACCCCTATTTGTAATGCAAATATCATGTGTTCACCACCTAAAATATGAATGTTTTCAAGGCAATATGGTGTAAATAGTAATGTTATAATGAGCACAAAAGTAGATGCTGTTATTATTTTAATGGGATGAATAAATTTATATAAATATGCAAAACAGCATAGTATAAAGATAGCAATCATAGAAAATTTAAAGTTATGATTTACTACTTGCTCAGCAGTCATACCCATATTGCTTTTCATAAAATTACCCAAATATATATAGGCTACATAAAATCCTATGGGTATTTTTAGCATATTAAAAAACAATCCAATTAAAGCTTTTTTATTTATCTTTTCCCTTAGAACGTATTTTTGATCAAGCTTATTTATCACTTTCATTCTACATTGATAATTAGCAAACTCATGAGTCTCTCTCAATCTTGTTCTGGCAACGAAGCCAATTATAGCAATTATGGCTCCATAAAAAAATGCATATCTCCAGCCAAAGCTTGAATTAATCACAAGTGACGCTATACCCAAAGCAAGAAATCCTCCTATTTTAGCCATTATATTTATTGTAGCGCATGCAATATAAGTATATGGCGACTTTAAAGTTTCAAATAGATAAATTCCTGCTCCAATTATCTCGCCCAAAGAGGAAAAGCCTTGCAGCGCTCTACATAGAAGTATCATAACTGTTGCCCATATCCCTACTTCTGTATAAGTAGGGAGTGTTGCCATTGTTAAGCAGGTTCCTGCCATTATAAAGGTTGTGATATATATAGTGGTTTTCCTACCAATTGCATCTCCAACTTTTCCAATCACGTAGCCCCCAACAGGTCTGAGCACAAATGTCATGCAAAATGCTGTTGCAGCAAGCAACTTAGCCATCATTGGATCTGTTTTTGGAAAGAATAAGTCATTTAGAAGCACTGAAAGATGCACATATAGCATCAAGTCAAAGTATTCTAGTAGTGTGCCAAATGAAAGCAGCGCAATCGCCCCCTTCTGCTGTCTCGTGAGCTTTGTAGCCATGATTATATTTCCCAATAACAATTTAGTGTACCGAGTCTACTACTGCTTTTTATTGAGTCAAGTTTTTTTATAAATTATAAGGTTAGATACTCTTATAAAAATTATAAATCTTTTGGATATCAAGCCACATTGTTTTCTTTTGTGAAGGTTGCCTTAAAAGGTAGGATGGGTGAAATATTACAAATGTGTCAATGGGGTTACTTAAGTAGTTATTTGTGTATTTGAATGTTTGATTTCTAAGCTGTCCCATTGGTGTTTTTAGTCCTAATAATGATTCCACAGCTGTGCTGCCAACCAATATAATGATTTTTGGATTCACAAGTGCCACATGCTTTTCAACAAAGGGTCTGCAAACATCTATTTCGGATGATGTGGGCCTTCTATTTGCGGGAGGGCGCCAAAATATGGTGTTAGTTATATAACAACTTTTTCTATCTATTTTAATTGCGGCAAGAATGTTATCCAACAATTTACCACTTTGTCCACAAAATGGTATCCCATGCTTGTCTTCATTGGCCCCTGGAGCCTCGCCAATTAACATTATATCTGATTTGGAATTTCCATCAGCAAAAACAGTATTGGTGGCATATTTTTTAATATCTAGTTTATCGAATTTCTCAACAATATTTCTCAATTCTTCAATCGTAGTGCATTTATCTGCAAGATTTCTAGATACATCTTTAGTATTCAAATTATCAAAGTTTGGATTTTCTTTAACTTCTTTTTTGATAGATTTTTGTTGAATTTTTGATCTATCTTGGGGAACTTCATTCATAAAATAGTCCACACCTAATTCTTGATACCATTGTAATAAATCTTTTTTGGATGAATTCATATAATAATATTGCTCAATAATATTGACTTTTTTCGGTATTTAAGTTAGAGAATAGTCTTCAAACATATATATATTGGTAAAAAATGTCTACAAAAAGAACTTTTCAGCCTAGTAATATAAAACGCAAAAGAAGACATGGTTTTAGAGCTAGAATGGCAACGGCAGGTGGTAGAAGGATTATAAATAATAGAAGAGCCAAAGGCAGAAAGGAATTATCTGCGTAATTTAATCTTTTTTCGGTTAAGTTATTGGACTTAAAAAAAACAAAAATAACCAAGAATTCTGCTTATAAAGAACTATTTATTAATTCGGACAAAACAGTTGGGAAATACTTTGTAATACTACACAAAAGCGCGGAGACTAAAAGCAATGAGCTGGTGAATTTTAGATTTGGTATAACAGCTAGCAAAAAAATTGGAAATGCCGTAAAGAGAAATTGGTGTAAAAGAGTAATTAGAATCTTGATAGGTCAACTAGATTTAACAGATTTGACAAAAGATTTGTATATCAATGTGATTGCAAGAAAATTTATGATTAAAGAGAACTTTTCAATACTAAAAAATGATTTTAACTATTCTATAAAAAAGATAGTAAGGTATGAAAAAAAATCTAAATAAATTAGTTAGTGTATTTTTTTTCATATTGGTATCACTATATCAAAACTTGGTGTCGCCATTTATGAGCCCTTCATGTAGATTTTACCCTAGTTGTTCAAGTTATGCAAAAGGGGCCTTAAAAAATTTTGGTTTTAAGGGTGTGTTCCTAACAGTAAAAAGACTTTTAAAATGCAATCCCTTTTTTCAAGGGGGGCACGATCCAGTACCCAATAAAATAATTAAAAAAGAATAATATGAATAATAATTTAAGGACAATTTTAGCAGCAGTTCTATCAATGGTAGTCCTGATATTATGGCAAACCTATTTTTCTAAACCTGAATCTTCAAGTACTCATAAGGACAATAGTGCTACAAATAAAGAAAAGGTAGTTGATGAATTTAAGTTTGATGATATAAACAATTTAGAAAATAAAGCCTTTGATCATCCAATTATTGATAAACCTAAAGGTGGTAAGGTCAAATTTAATAATAACATGATAACTGGCTCAATCAATTTGCTTGGTGCGAGAATTGATGATTTAATTTTGCTCAAATATAAGCAAACGGTAAAAAAGAATAGTAAAGATGTTGTTCTTTTATCTCCAGCTGGAACAAAAGAGGTTTACTATACTGAATTTGGTTGGTTATCAAATGATAGAAGTATAGAGCTGCCAAATAACAAATCAGTTTGGCATGCAGATAAAAAAACTCTTAATCCACATGATAAGGTAACTTTATCATGGATGAATAAAGCGGGCGCACAATTTTTTATTGTAATAAGCTTAGATGAAAATTACATGTTTACAGTAGAGCAAAAAGTCATTGGTGTGCAAAATAGTATACTAAAACCATATGCTGCAATAAGTAGGGGTGTTTATGGAAATGGTAAGAGTGAAATGCTTATACATGAAGGCGGAATAGGGGTGTTTGACAATAAATTGAAGGAGATAACTTTTGACGATTTAGATGAAAAGAAATTAAATTTTTCTGATTCAGATAATGGCTGGTTTGGATTTTCAGATAAATATTGGCTAGCTGCAATAATTCCTGAAAACTCATCTATCTCAACGAAATTTTTAGGCTATAAGACTAATGAAGGAAATAGGTATCAAGCTGATGCCATTATCAATCCTAATGACTCTGGTAATAATTACAGTAAGTTGCATTTTTTTGCCGGAGCTAAAAAATTAAAGCTTTTGGATTACTATGAGAAAAAATACAACATAAAATTATTTGATAGAGCTGTAGATTTTGGAGTACTTTACTTCATTACTAAGCCAATCTTTATTGCATTAAACTTTTTTCACTCTTTGGTTGGAAATTTTGGTATTGCAATTATTTTACTTACTATATTCACAAAGATATTATTATTCCCACTTGCATATAAAGGTTTTAAAGGAATGAATAAACTTAAGGAGCTTCAGCCTGAGATGACTAGGTTGAAGAAATTATGTGATGGTGATAGTGCAAAATTTCAAAAATCAATTGTGGAGCTTTACAAAAAAGAAAAAGTAAATCCAATGTCGGGTTGTTTACCAATTCTTTTGCAAATGCCGATATTTTTTGCTCTCTATAAAGTGTTGTATGTCACTTTGGAAATGAGGCATGCTAAATTTTATCTGTGGATAAAGGATTTGTCTGCTGTAGATCCAACAAATATTTTTACCTTATTTAGCTTAATACCTTGGGATCCTCCAAGTTTTCTTCATGTGGGTGTTTTGCCAATAATAATGGCGCTTACGTTGTATTTTCAGCAGATGCTAAACCCTCAGCCTACTGATCCAACGCAGGCAAAAGTTATGAAATTTTTACCTTTAATATTTTTATTTATGTTTGCTTCATTTCCGTCAGGTCTTGTATTATATTGGTCATGTAGTAATATTCTTTCTATAACACAACAAGTATTAATTAAAAGAATAACAAAGTAGTGCATTTACAAAAGAAGGATAAAGTTGTAGTAGCTATGTCAGGTGGAGTTGACAGCTCTACTGTTGCAGCAATACTTAATGATCAAGGCTATGAAGTAATAGGTGTGACTTTACAATTATATGATGTTGGGGAGATGGCATTGAAAAAAGGGGCTTGTTGTGCTGGACAAGATATATATGATGCAAAAATGGCAGCAGACAAAATTGGCATCCCACATTATGTGTTAAATTATGAAAGTCTGTTTAGCAAAAAGGTTATAGAGGACTTTGCTGAAAGCTATATACAAGGTGAAACACCAATACCATGTGTGAAATGCAATCAAAAAGTTAAGTTCGAAGATTTATATAAAATGGCTAAAAATCTAGGAGCAAAGGCCCTAGCTACGGGACATTATGTTAGAAAAGTCAATGTTGATAATGAAAATATGCTGTTTAAAGGAGTTGATACTAATAAAGATCAAAGTTACTTTCTTTTTACAACAACCAAGGAACAACTTGATTTTTTAGAATTTCCGCTAGGGGGATATACTAAAGATGAGACAAGAAAATTTGCAAAAAAATACGAATTAAATACGTCAGATAAACCTGAAAGTCAGGATATTTGTTTTGTTCCAAATGGAAATTATTCAGAGATAATCAAAAAACTCAAACCAGAATCATATACACAGGGTGATATTGTAAACTTGGATGGGCAGGTTTTGGGCAAGCATGATGGTATCGTAAATTTTACTATTGGACAACGCAAGAGAATAGGAGTTGCAAATGATAAGCCACTGTATGTAATAAAAATTGATCCAAAAAATAATAAAGTTATAGTAGGTGAGAAAGAGGATTTAAAATCTACAAGATTGAAAATTAAAGAATTAAATTGGTTATCCAATAATGAGTATTTAAAAGACAATATAAAGTGTTCAGTTAGGCTGCGATCAAATCATAAAGAAATAGATGCAAACATGAAGTATTTAGGAGATGGATTTGCAGATATTATACTTGAATCATCTTATTACGGAATCACGCCTGGCCAAGCATGTGTGATATATGATGGCGATAGAGTACTTGGTGGTGGATGGATTATGAGAGAAGATTGCTAATATGAATTTGATAGATAAAATAGCGTGCTATGTGCAAAATTCATTATGGTCTGAAGTTAGATTAATAAACTATTTATTGTTACCATTTTCAGCTATATATAGCCTGGTTAGAAACTTAAGATATTATTTTTATCAAACTCCGATTAAATTTCAAAGTAAGATAGTTTGTGTTGGTAATTCAATATCAGGAGGAGCTGGCAAAACACCTGTAGTGATAAGATTGGCAGAGTTATTATCAGGCAATGAAAAACTAAATATTGCCGTTGTAGCTAGGGGATATAAAGGAAAGTTAAGTAGAAAAGTAGTAAAGGTGAATTTAAAAAAACACTCATGTAATGAGGTTGGAGATGAGGCATTATTAATTGCAGAGCACGCAACAGTTTTTATTTCTAAAAATAGAAAATTAGCTATCAGAATGGCTGAAAAACATGGAGCAAAAATCATAATTTTAGATGATGGTTTTCAAGATAATTCAATTCATAAAGATTTTTCTATATTAGTAATTAGTACAAATATTTTTAGGAAGAAGACAAATACTTTTTTAATACCTGCTGGTCCCATGAGAGAAAGCCTAAAAACTAGTATAAGAAAGGCTAACATTATTATTACATCAGATGTAAATCATGAATTAGCAAAAAATAAATTGGTTGCAAATAAGGAATTGTTCCATCAACAGCAAGTGATAAAAAATCAACATGAAATTCAGGGTAAAGAATTTATATTATTATGTGGCATTGCACAGCCTGATAGAGTTGAAAAAACTGTAAAAAACCTAGATGCAAAAATAATTAAAAAATATTTTTTCCCAGACCATTATAATTTTTCAAATGATGAGCTAGAAGAAATTTATAATCAAGCCAAAGAATTTAATTGTAAGGTTTTAACAACTAAAAAGGATTTTGTTAGAATAAATGCAAAATTTCATAGCTCTACTATTGTCATTGACTATTCTATTAAGATTAATGATGAAGGTAGGTTAATAAAAAAACTATTAACCTAATTTAATTTTATATGCTAAGTTTAAATAAAATTTTTTAAAATATGTTTGAAAATATTATTGAAGTATTAGGTATAGTATTACCAATAATTTTAAAAATTTTACTTCTGATAATACCCCTTTTGCTATCAGTTGCATATTTAACGTTAGCTGAAAGGAAGATTATTGGATGGATGCAATTAAGAAAAGGTCCAAATAGAACAGGTTTTCTTGGTTTATTACAGCCTATTGCAGATGCACTTAAATTAATCTTTAAAGAACCAATCATACCTCAAGGTTCTGATAAGGTTTTGTTTTTGCTTGCACCTGTTATCACCTTTTCATTAGCTATGATTGGTTGGGCTGCAATTCCCATTGATACATTTGTAATAGCTAATCTTAATGTAGGAGTGATGTACATACTTGCAGTTTCATCACTTGGTGTTTATGGAGTTATTATAGCTGGTTGGGCGAGCAATTCAAAATATGCATTCTTGGGAGCCATAAGATCTGCTGCGCAAATGATATCATATGAAATTGCAATCGGCCTTTGCATTGTGTGTGTGCTATTAACTACAGGAACTTTGAATTTAACAGAAATTATAAATGCTCAAAAAGATATGCCGCTCTATATGGATTTACTGCTTTTCCCTATGTTTGTGGTTTTCTTTATTTCAATTTTAGCAGAAACAAACAGACATCCTTTTGATTTACCTGAAGCAGAATCAGAGTTGGTGGCAGGGTATAATGTAGAATATTCATCCATGCCTTTTGCATTATTTTTTCTTGGAGAATATGCAAATATGATTTTGATGAGCTCCTTTGCAGTAGTGCTCTTTATGGGAGGGTGGTTACCTCCATTCAAGTTGGAATTTTTAAATTTCATCCCAGGGTTTGTCTGGTTCATTTTGAAGATTATGTTTTGCCTGTTTATTTTTATATGGATTAGGGCATCAATTCCAAGATTTAGATATGATCAGTTAATGAGATTGGGTTGGAAAGTATTTTTGCCACTTACTTTAATTTGGGTAATTTTAATTGCGTCTGTAGTGGTTTATTCTTAAGCAATATTTATGAAGCAAACGACCATATCTTCGCAAGATGATCTAGATGAAGTTATAAGTGCTTTTTCTCAGGGCAAAATAGTATGCATACCTACAGATACGGTATATGCGATATCATGCGATGCAACAAACATAGATGCAATAAAAAAAATTTATCAGATCAAAAAGAGGGCTTTAAATAAAACATTGCCAATTTTTGTAGCAGATGTTGAAATGGCTAAAGCGTATGTTAAATTTTCTTCTAAAGAATTGAGGCTTATAGAAAATTTTTGGCCTGGAGCCTTAACCTTGGTATCAAAAGTGCTAGATAATAACCAAAAAATTCCAAATATATTAATCAATAAAGATAAAATTGCTGTTAGAACGCCAGATCACAAGCTGATACGAAGTATTTGTAAAAGAATCGATAAGCCCATCATTGCAACAAGTGCTAATATATCTTCCCAATCAAGTATAAATAGTACAGAGGATGTAATAAAAATTTTTCTTAATAAAGTGGACTATATAGTAAAAGATTCGGCTTCATGTAAAAGTAATGATTTAACCCCATCAACCATAATAGAGTTTATCAAGGAGGATAAATTGAGATTGATAAGAGAGGGTAAGATATCAAAAAATGCATTAGATAACGGGACTTGATAATCATTTATGAAAATGTATAGAGGATAGCTCTCTGTTAATTAAAATATTGTATTAAAAGAAAATAATGCTATTATGCATCGTATTGCTGATATAAAAGAGCAAATTTATTATAATTCAGGTTTCATTAAGAATGTTTAAGGTGAAAAGGTTTAATTTTTTAGAAAATTTTATTAGGGGGATTGCTTCTTTTGGTAACTTTTCTTCTGCCTCTACAAAAGATTTTAATTCAAATAAATATAACAACCTAGATTATAACTTCAATGATATTGCATTTATTATTAGTAAAAATTTTAATAAAATGAAAGAATATAAAAATGAGGAAAAAAAACGTAAATTTCGGAATAAGCGCAAAAAGAAATAAAGTAAATAACACTAATAAAAATACTAATAACACTAATAAATTTCCATCCCCTGCTATGCTAGAAAGCTATGAGGAGATCTGTCCTGGGTTCACCAAAGAGTTAATGGAACTAACTAAAGCTGAACAAGAACAAAAAAGTCAAAACCATAAAAATTTAATAAAATCAATGAATACTACATTAAGATTTGGGCAATTTTTGAGTTTTGTATTTAGTATTATAATATTGTACGTCTCTATTAATTTATTTAATAATAGCTCCGTTCAAGGTGGTGCAATAATTTTTATCACATGGTTTGTTTTTCTTCTTATTATAAATATCAAAGCAAGTAAATTAACTGGCAATTCCTAGTTAATTTGTTTCTCATTAAATAGATAATTAGTGTAGTTTAGAGTATTATTGAAGTCCAAAATATAGACTTTGTATCGATGAATTTTATTGTCTAGATAGGCGCTTACCATGATTTTCCTCCCCAGGACATGCCGCCATCGATTGTGAAGCACGAACCGGTAACATAGCGTGATGCTTCATTTGATGCTAGATATAAAATTAACCCATCTAAATCACTTGGATTAGCTATACTTCCATAAGGAATATGGGGTAACACTTTATCTATATCTACGCTATTCATGGGGGTTTTAAAAAATCCAGGTGAAATACAATTAATTCTGATTTTATGAGGAGATAATTCAGCAATCAAAGTTTTTGTTAGATGAATAACAGCAGCTTTAGAAATTGAATAAGCACTACCCTCCATTGCTGGTACTGAATTCCCATTAATGCTACCAATGTTTATGATAGAGCCCTGGATATTGTGATTTTTCATATGTCATGCTACAGCCTTAGTAACATACCAAACGCCCATTACATTTGTTTGTATTTGATTCTCAAAATCTTTTTCTAAATCATCCTCAAATATTGGTGTGAGCTTTGCTATACCTGCGTTGTTAATACAAATATCTATTTTCTCTCCTGTTTGTTCTAAAGTTTCAAAAGCAGATTTAACAGAATTTTGATTTGCCACATCCATTTGTATTTCTCGTGTATTTTTAAGTGTTTTTGCAAGTTCTTCCAGTTTGTCAATTCGTCTTGCTGTTAAAATAACTCGACTACCAGATTACTTAAAGTTTTAGCAAATTGTTCTCCCAATCCACTAGATGCTCCAGTAATGAACGTTGTTTTTCCTGCGAGTTTAAAAAATTTGGTCATTGTTGGGTTTTTAAGTTACATATTTCTTCGTAGCTATACACTATAAATTTATCATGTGATAAGCAGTGTTTAGGCTAAAATAAAAATTGATAATTGTCAAAAAATATTAAATAGTGTATTGTTCAAAAAACAAAAATAAATATTGTAAAGTGCATAGATTTAGGACGCATAGATGCGGTGATTTGAACTCTAATGATATTGGAAAGTTAGTTAAGGTTTCTGGTTGGATACACAGAAAAAGAGATCATGGTGGAGTGTATTTTATAGATTTAAGAGACCATTTTGGTATCGTTCAATTAGTTACTTCTGATCAAGATGATAGGATTTACACTATACCTAAAGAGGATTTTGATAAAATAGCATCTTTAAGTTATGAAAGTGTTGTGACAGTGGAAGGTAAGGTTGTCAAAAGGTCAGATGAGACAATTAACAGCGAAATGGCTACTGGTGAAATTGAGATTGTTATTGAGAAATACATCATTGAATCTGAAGCAGAAATGCTGCCAATCAATGTAAATTCTACCCAACCCTTCCCTGAAGATTTAAGATTGAAATATCGCTTTCTTGATTTAAGAAAGGAAAAAATGCATAATAATGTTAAATTAAGAAGTGATATTATAAAATTTTTGCGAAATGAAATGTGGGAGCAGGGCTTTTCAGAATATCAAACTCCAATTTTAACAGCAAGTTCTCCAGAAGGGGCTAGAGACTTTTTAGTGCCAAGCAGGTTGAATCCTGGGAACTTTTATGCTCTTCCGCAAGCTCCACAACAATTCAAACAATTGTATATGATTTCTGGGTTTGATAAATATTTTCAAATTGCCCCATGCTTTAGAGATGAAGATGCAAGGGCTGATAGAGCGCCTGGAGAATTTTATCAACTTGATATTGAAATGTCTTTTGTGACGCAAGAAGATGTTTTTTCTGTAGTGGAGGTGGTACTAGCAAATACATTTAAAAAATTCTCTAATTGGGAAATTTCCACATCTCCGTTTAAAAAAATATCATATGAAGAAGCAATTTTAAAATATGGCACAGACAAACCTGATTTAAGAAATCCTATAGTAATTACAGATGCTACGGATGTTTTTAAAGGGTCAGATTTTAGTATATTTAACAATGCTATAGAAAAGGGTAGCGTAATAAGAGCAATACCAATTCATAAATGTGGTGATTTAAGTAGGGGCTTTTATGATAAGATGATTGCGTATGCTCAATCTGAGCTAAAAGCAAAAGGTCTGGCTTATATTATAATTGACGAAAATGGAAATGGTAAGGGACCAATAGCAAAATTTTTGAATAACGAAAAATTTAATAAACTTAAGCAAATTTGCAATTTAGAAGCTGGTGATTCAGTCTTTTTTGCTTGTGATATTGAAAAAATTGCTGCGGCAAATGCGGGGAAAATCAGGAATAAGCTTGGCAATGACTTGGGATTAATTAAAGAAAATGAGTTTAATTTTTGTTGGATAGTAGATTATCCATTTTATGAATGGGATGAAGATAAAAAGAAAATAGATTTTTTTCACAATCCTTTTTCAATGCCTCAAGGTGGTTTAGAGGTTTTAAGCAAGGCAAGCACTATAGAGGAGAAACTGAATATTAAAGCATATCAATATGACATTATTTGCAATGGCATCGAATTATCAAGTGGTGCCATAAGAAATCATCAACTACCAATAATGTATAAAGCATTTGAAAATACAGGGTATAGTAGTGATCAGGTTGATAAATCATTTCCAGCAATGGTAAAAGCATTAAAATTTGGTGCTCCTCCCCATGGAGGTATTGCTCCAGGTGTTGATAGAATGATAATGCTACTTGCCAATGAGCCAAATATCAGAGAGGTTATTGCCTTTCCACTTAATCAAAATGCGCAAGATTTATTGATGGGAGCTCCAGCTGAAATTGATAAAAAATTACTTTCAGAGCTAGGTCTATCGGTTCTAAAAAAGTCAAAATAATAAATTTAGTTGTTTAATGATTTTTGGTATTGGTTGCGATATTATAGACATCAAAAGGATTCAGTTCATTATAGACAGATACAATGATAAATTTTTAAATAGAATATTTACCGATCAAGAAATAAATTTAGGTCAATCGATAAAGAATAATTCTTATTATGCTAAAAGATTTTCCGCAAAGGAAGCTTATGCTAAAGCGACTGGGTATGGAATAGGGGGAAAAGTTAGCTTTAAAGATATTGAAATACTAAATGATAAAAATGGTGCCCCTTATTTTAATAAACACCCCTTGCAAAATAAAAATATTAGCGCCTTTTTATCAATTTCAGATGAAATTCAATATGCAATATCATATGTAGTACTAGAGAGAATCTAAGAGGGTACTACAAAGCAAGGAGATAGACCTTTAGAAAACCTGGGTTCGGAGTTTTAGAAAATAACTTTAGAGTAGATATCTTAAGAGGTTCAATAGTATACAGCTAAGTCGTGATAAAAGTTTATATTATATTTCTAGAGCTAATCCAACAATGCTATTGACTGAAGTATGATTGCTTTGATATAATGGCAGAAAAGTTATAAAATAAATTTTACTATGGCTGGAAAAAAAGGTTCAAAAAATAACGTCAGCAACAGAGAAAAGGTGCTGAACTAAAACAATTAGACGGCAAAGTTGTTAGGCCAATAATGTATAAAGGTGAAAGATTGGGTCATGGGAATTACATGGCTGCAAAATTTGAAGACGGCAAATTGGCGAAGGATGACGCTGGCAGACCCCTTCCGTATAAAATGATATAGAAATTAATATAGATTAATATCTATTTATACTGGCATTTTTTAGTTTTATTGCTATATTTCCATAATGAGTTATATGGTTTGTTAGGTATAAAATTTTCAGTGAAAAGGTTCACATTTTAGGGCTAATACCCATATCCATATCCTTGGGTATCTTGTTGTATTTTAGTACAAATGATCAGTTAGATTTAAATTTAATAATATCACTGGCGATATTAAGCTTAGTATCGTTTTTACTTATAGGCTTTTTTTTAGCAAGCTTGAAGCACATACAATTAGCGCTCTTAATAAGCGCATTTGTTTTGATTGGGTATGGGGCAACTGTGTTTAGAGTGCAAAACATCAAAAACACTCAACTCAATCATACAATTCAAGGCAGAGTTATAGCTGAAGTTACTGAAGTCGAAATAAGAGGGAATGAAAAAAAATTACTATTGAACAAAGTTAAATTTTTAGATTCTGCAATCAATAAAAATATCAAAAAAATAAAAATAGTCGTTAGAACTAAACTTGATAATATTAAAAACAAGGACAGGATCATTGCTAATGTAAATTTAATGCCACCACCAATACCAGTTCTTCCAGGAAGTTTTGACTATGCAAGATACGCTTTTTTTAATGATATTGATGGAATAGGTTATGCCATGGGCAACATCAAGGTTATCCAAAGATCAGATATCAATACATTTTCAATGATTGCCAAATTAAAAGAGGTAATATCAAAAAACTTCTATGATAATATGGAAGCGAAAAATGCAGCTATCGCCTCTGCATTATTCCTTGGTGATACAAAAAAAATAGATGTAGATACATATGATAACATAAGAATTTCTGGAATTGCACATTTATTGGCTATCTCTGGAATGCACGTTGCACTAGTTGCTGGTATAATTTTTTTTACAAGCAATATAATTTTTTCTAAAATTTACACTCCCTTTATTAAGATTAACAATAAGAAAATATCCGCAGTAATTACAATTTGCTTTTCTTATTTCTACTTACTTATTGCAAATGCTCCAATTTCTGCCCAAAGAGCATTCACCATGACCACCTTATTTTTAATTGGTATTTTAATCGATAGAGAAACAAATCCTGTGCGAACAATAGGATTTGCAGCATTAATAATATTATTAATCACTCCTGAAGCTCTACTAAGTGCAAGCTTACAAATGTCATTCTCAGCTTGTTTATCATTGATTTATGGATTCAAGCTTTTAAAAAAAATGCCTTTATTTTGTTTTAATTCTATCACCTCAACAACAACAAAATTCCTCAGTTACTTTTTATCAATCATATTAGCAAGTATCTTTGCAACATTGGCAACAAGCATCTTCATAATGTTTCATTTTAAAAATTTTTCTACCTATAGCCTATTAACCAACCTATTAGCCATACCTATCACTGAATTTATTATAATGCCCTGTGGTATGCTTGCCATAGCATTAATACCTATAAAATTGGAATTTGTAGCCTTTTATCCAATGGAAATAGGCATTAAGATACTTTTATATATTTCAGATAAAATAGCTTCCTTTCCTGGTGCAACATTAAATATATATAAAGTTAATGGCAGTAGTTTATTTTTATTTGTAATTGGATGTTTGTGTTTAATGATTTTTAAGACTAGGTTAAAATACATAGGCATTTTATTTATTATAACAGCATTCGTCGTCATCATTAATTATGAGTTACCAAATATTGCAATAAGTAAAAATGGCAAACTAATAGCAGTTAAAGATTTGAGTGATAATAGACTGCAATTAATTAGTGGTTTCAGAGAAAGATATTCAAAAAAAATATGGCAAAAAGAGTTAAATATTAAACAAACTAATAAAACTTATTTAAATAAAGTTTGCAACAAAACACATTGCTATATACCAGAGCATAAATTATTTGTCCTCATTAACAATGACTATTACAAGGATGTGCTTAAAATTTGTAATGATATAAATGAAGAAAAAATATTTCTCAATCTTACAGATAATAATTTACACTGCAAAAATGTCATATTTACTATAAATAGGATGGATTTAAAAACTAATGGTGCATATTTAATCTTTAGTAATAACAAAGGAAAGATAAAGGTGATCACAGATAAGGATTATTTAGTTAAAAAGCCTTGGACTAAAATTTTTTAATCAATTGTTTTTCTAGTCTTTACATAGAAGCTTTTTTTGTGTATACACATCTATATCGATGTAATCATTTTAATTATTTATGACAGTAAAAATTAGGTTGGCAAGAGCTGGAGCAAAAAAAAGACCTTACTATCATTTAGTTGTGGCTAATTCTGACGCACCAAGAGATGGTAAATTTTTGGAAAAAGTTGGGAACTATAATCCTATGTTGCCTAAAGATGATGAAAATAGGGTGGTTTTAGCTCAAGACAGAATTAAGCACTGGATATCTGTTGGAGCGCAGCCTACTGAAAGGGTGAGTAGATTTCTTGAAAAAGCAAAGCTTGTCAAAGCTACTGTCAGAAGAGTAATTACTAAACAACCATCAATACAAAATGATGATATGGGCACTGATAAAAATAATGATTCTGCAAAAAAGAAGGAAGCTGAAAATACTGAAAATAAATAATTAATCTCGCAATAGAACATATATTTCTTTCCTATAAATCAGATTCAATGTGATGTGGAAGATCAATATACTGACGTTATTTCCTGAAATATATCCAGGTCCATTAAAATACTCAACTCCTGGCAAAGCCATGGATGCTGAGCACTGGGAACTAAATACAAAAAATATTCGAGATTTCGCTACGAGTAAACATAAAACTGTAGACAGTTCACCATTTGGGGGTGGGGGCGGAATGCTTTTAAGAGCCGATGTCCTTGGCATAGCAATCGAGAGTTTCTTTATACCAAACGGCTATCCAATAATATATTTATCTCCAAAAGGAGATTTGCTTAATCAAAATATGGCTAAATCAATAGTAAAATCTAATAACGGTATAAATATTTTATGTGGTCGCTTCGAAGGTATTGACGAAAGGCTAATAAAAGAGTATAAGATACAAGAAGTTAGCATAGGTGACTATGTTTTGTCCTCAGGAGATATGGCTTCTTTTGCTTTCATTGATTGTTGCTTGAGATATGTATCAGGATACGTTAGCAATGAGGATTCGTTACAAGAAGAGAGCTTCGGAGAAGGTGGTTATGAACACCTTTTGGAATATCCGCATTACACAAAACCTTTGGTGTGGAAATCTAATAAAGTACCTGAAATTTTAGTTTCAGGAGATCATAAGAAAATTTTTGAATGGAGACTAAATCAGGCAAAAAAAATTACAAAAAACAGAAGACCTGATTTATGGACAAAATATTTAAATGGAGTTAAAGATGAACTTAGCTGAACAGTACATAAAAAAACAAATATCCTCACTTAAGAAAATCAAGGATATACCAGATTTTAGACCAGGAGATGTTGTAAAGGTTCATAATAAAATTATTGATGAAAGCAATGAAAGAATTCAAATATTTGAAGGAGTATGCATTGCTAGAACGAATAGTAAACTAGGCTCTACATTCAAAGTTAAGAAAATTAGTTGTGGCATGTGTTTTGAAAAAACATTTCCCCTTTATTCTCCATTAGTAACTAAAATTGAATTACTAAGAAGAGGTAAAGTCAGAAGAGCTAAGTTATATTACATGAGAGAATTAGTTGGTAAGGCTGCAAGAATTAAAGAAAAAAGAGACTTGTCTGCTGGAAAATCTGCAACAAAGAAAGCTAAATAATATTTTTTAGAGCCATCAAATCCTACTGGAGGGAGTGTTGATATGAGCAACATGCGTTCAGGAAGGTTAATAATTTGAAGTTGAAGGGATCGAGAGTAGAGAACTGAAGATATAATAAAATAAGCTTTTCAAAGTAATTAACTAAAGAAGAGCTCGCATGGTTAAAATAAATATAGTATCAAAAACATTCAATAAATTTAAAAAAGAACGGGATAAATAGTGCATATTATAAATAAGAATTGCAGTAGAGAAGTGCCAAAATTTATAAAAAACCGGGTCAATTATTTAGCAGAAATTTGCTATAGAAGATAAGTATAGAAAGAAAAAAATATCAATACTTCAAATGCTCAGATTAACAACAATACAAGCTTAACTTGACGCGTATGCCTCAATTTAACACTCTCAAAAGCTCCTCTTATCCACTTTTGTTTAACAATGCCGGACCACCTCTTAAATTGTTATTTACTTAATAATTTTGAAATGATACATTGCAAAAATTACTTAACTTTGATTCTTGGTTCCTTAAAGTTCATTTTCAGTATAATTTCTTCATATATTACGAATATTAACCTTATATAGATTTTTAAACGCTATAATTAAATTACAATTTTAGGGAGTTTTATGAATAAAATTATAAATTTTACAACATCATTATATACTAGCAATAATCAAGTTTTTAATTCCTTAGCTTTGAAATTTATCGCTAGTTTATATATAAAAAGAAATGGTGAAACTCTATCGCATAGCTTTATAAAGGCAGCAGGATTAATCTCATTTGAATTGTTCAACGAATTTGTTTTGAAGGAACACGAAATAGTTGAAAATGATAATTTAATATATTCTTCAGAGATTGCATCGCTAGGTACCACTTTATTTCCATCCTATAAAGTATCTGCAACTGCTCTTTCTTTTGTAACATCTTATACAGTATTTGAATACTTAAGTAAAAACGATGTTAATACCACTTTATTAACAGACAACACTTTCAGATTTGGAGTTGTTTCAGGATCTGGATTTGTTGGATATAAATTTGGAGAAATTGTTAGCAATAAAAACACTTTAGCCAAATTTTCTATCGCAGCTTTAGCTTCTTCTATTTCATTTTACCAAGTGCAGAATGACAATGGATGTGGATATGAATTTCTAAATAAAATTTTACCCTTAAATGAATTTTATGATACATATAAATTGCTGCGATTTAGTGATAAAACTGAATTAGACACAGATATTAAAATATTAGGACGCACAGTATTATTTGCAAAACTGGCAATTGGTTTTGCAGCAAATGATAATCTGATGAAGGGGAGTAGATTAGCAAAAGAGATATTAGAAGTTAGTAGCAAGGAAGCTTTTATCGCTTTTTTACTATCAACTTCCAGCTATGTTATATTTTCACTATTACCCTATGCAGCTACATATACAATAACTTCCATTATATCTAGTAATCAACAAGGAGAAGCGTTAAAAAAATATTCTAGTGAATTTACTAAATATATTGGAACTAATGGGATTGTTATGCTGGATAATTCTGATTTAACATTAGGTCAATTTAATACTAAATTATGTTCAGCTATTGAAAATATCAATGGAGATTTTAAAGGTTTAATATATAACATACCCAATTTTATCCTGTTATCTGCTGCACTAACAAAACATACTCATGTAATTCTGCCTGCTTTATATGGATTAAATCAGATGAATCATGCCACTTCCTATGTGAAGGATTTTATAAGTAAACAAATATTGGATCAGAGAAAAGAATTGGATTCTATTGATGGGAGATTAACAAAATCATTCGAGCATGATGTCAAAAATAGCTTTATGATTAGCTCTGATACAAAATTAAATAAAATAACTGCAGAAAAGTGGGCAGATATAGTGGGGCAGTATAGAGCTGCCAACACAAATTTAGAAACATATCAAAAAATTGATGCTATATTTAATTATCTTGCACACAATTATGTTTATTCTGCGCAGACAACAATTACTCAAATTTTTTCAGGTTATTTATTTTATCAAAAATTCATCACAGGAGAAGAAATACTACTCTACTCTAGTGCAATAGAATCTGTTTTTGGAGCATGGTCATATAGGTTGCGCAAAAAATCAGAGCTAGATAAGTTATCAGATGATATTCAAAGGGTAGATGATCTCATAATGAAGGTTGAAAAAAAATCTATTGATTCAAATAATATTATTTTGATTAAAAATGCAGATGATCCTCTTCTATATATTGAATCTTTATCATACGCAAGAGGAAACGATGCAAAAGTAATTAACATTAAGATGACTGATATAAAATTTGAGAAAGGTCATATTTATGCTATAACTGGTGGAAATGGAAGTGGTAAGTCATCTTTTTTCGATATTCTACTATCTAAAGAACATTTCTTAAGTGACTTTGGTTTTAAGGAATATAATGGTAAAATCAGTTATTCCGCAGCTGAATTTATATTGCTAGGTCAAAATTTATATTGTCCATTATACACTATTCCTTTTGAATGGTTTGTCAAAATGACAAAGTTTGAATTATCGAATATATCAAAAGAAAAATCTGATAGTTTGAGAGATAGAATTTTAGAATATGCAGAAAAGTTCAAGTTATTATACAAAGATGAAGATAATAATTTAAATAATACACTATATACAGAGCAGCATGATTGGTATAACGAAATTTCTGGTGGTGAAAAAATTAAAGTGGAATTAATCAGACAAGTATTCCTACACGACAAATGTCCTGATGTCTTACTACTTGATGAAGTTTTAGCACCTCTAGATCCTACTACAAAATCAATAGTGATGACTGAAGTAAAGGAATTTTGTAATGAATCAACTATTCTAATTATATATCACAACGAGAAGAATTGTGTAAATGGCGGATTTTTTACTGATAATTTGCATTTTGATGGTGGGGAGGTTCAATTTAGAGAACTTTGTGAAAATGCTGAATAGGCGTTTGATGATTTAGTTGCAAAGAAGAATAGAGAATTAAAATATAGTTTTTATAGACCTCATCAATTTATAGATTATCTTAAACCCTTTGATTATATTGAGAGCATCATAGCCTTACTCATTATTTCAACATGTTATGAGCCTGCACAATGAGTATAATATACTTGCCTTAAAGAGGAAATATGTGTATACAGTACTAGAAGATACATATGAAGGAAGGAGGTTTTAGCAAAGTATGACTGTAAAATTAGTGAAGCCAAATAAGCAGAGAAATATATTGATTGTTGAAGACAACACGTACGTTAGAAATTTAGTAGTATCGCTACTAAGAAGGCAAGAGTACAATATCATATCAGCCGCTGATGCTTTTGAAGCTATGGACTTGATAATGCATTACGGAGCTAAATTCTTAGATTTAATTATAACTGATTATCAGATGCCTGGTTTTAATGGTGTTGAGTTCATAAAAAAAGTTAAATCAAAAAAAGATTTTCAAGACACTCCTATCATTTTATTATCACAATATAATAATGCGTTTTTTACAAAAAATAAAGATAAAAATATTTTAAAAATGTTTGATTCCATTATCCACAAAACAGATATGTACAAGTTTTTAATACAGGAAGTGCAAGGTTTGATGCTCTGATAAAGTTGTTTACTTCACAGTAAAGTTAAAATATTCATCCTTAAATGGTTCATCTATCAATGTGTAATGCCACCATTCCTTCCATAAATTTTGAAATCCATATTTTTCCATAATTGACTTAAGCAGCAGCCTATTTTTTTTAGCTTCACTGGATATATTTGGATTTGCAGTGTTAGCAGTTTTATCAAAAAAATCAAAAATAGTTCCCATTTCTAATTCTCTATTAGTATTTTTTTCAATTATTGTTAAATCAACAGTACTTCCTCTCGAATGGGTTGAAAGAGTATCTGCGATGTAGTTGCCAATTGTTTCAGAACGATTTATATTTGGGTAATATGTTTCTTTTATACTTAGATTATCTTCGTTAGAATTAGCCCAGTCTAAAAAGCTTTTAGCAGACATTTTTGGTCTATAAGCATCAAAGATTTTTAAATTCATGTCATATTGATTAAGTTCTGAATTGATTTGCTTAAGAATTTTTGCAGCTTTTAATGTCATGATGCAGATATCTTTTTCATACCCAATAACAACGTTACCGGTGAAGTTATTGGTTGTGGCATATCTGATATCTGTGATGATCTCAGGCGCAACATCATTTATGTATACAAAATCCTTATGCATAAAATAGAGTTTTATTTATAAAGCATACTTCCTGAGACTATAAAAGCAAGTAGTATGGAAAATATAAGGTCAGATAATTGTAGCCACATATAGCATGAAGTTTTTACAAAGCATTAAATCAGTAATGAATAAGAATAAAAAAAGTCTTACAGCAAATTTAAAAAGTAACATTTCGCAATCAAATTCATATTTTTATAATATTGGTAAACCAGTGTGGATGGAAAGGAATTATCAACAATTTGCAGAGGAAGCTTATACAAAAAATGTTGTTGCATATAGGGCGATCAATATGATAGCAGGGGCAGCTGCGTCAATTGGCTTAAAGGTGTTTGATTACAAAGGACATCCGATTGATAATCATCCAATTATTGGGCTTTTATACAAACCAAATCCACATCAAAATAAAAGTGAATTTTTAGAAAGTCTGTATTTATATAGATTGATTAGTGGAAATGCCTACGTTTTATCGGCTTCAAATACAAATAAATTGCCCAAAGAAATTTATAGCTTAAGACCCGATAGGGTTAATGTGATAGCGGGGGATAATTTTTTACCAATCGGATATCAATATAAAGTTGGTAAAAGAGAACAAGTTTTTTCTGTTGATCAAATACATGGCTTATCCAGGGTTCTACATATTAAAAATAGTCATCCAATTTCTGATTGGTATGGTCTTTCTGCAATTGAAGCTGCAGCCTACAGCATTGATCAGCATAACAATGCTGCCGCTTGGAATCAGGCATTGCTGCAGAATGGAGCAAGGCCAAGTGGTGCAATTGTTGTAAAAGGGGCTGATGGGAGACCATCTGAATTATCTGATGAGCAATTTGGAAGGCTGAAGGAAATGATAGCAGAAGATTTCACAGGTGCGGCAAATGCAGGCAGGCCAATGATACTGGAGGGGGGTCTGGATTGGAAAGAGATCAGTTTATCTCCGAAGGATATGGATTTTATTGAAGGGAAACACAGCGCAGCTCGAGATATTGCCCTTGCTTTTGGCGTTCCACCACAATTGCTTGGCATTCCCGGAGATAACACTTATAGCAATTTGGTTGAAGCAAGAGCGGCGCTTTGGGAGCAAACTATCCTGCCACTCGCTGAAAACACCATTGACCACATAGGAAGATGGCTTGCAAAATTATGTAAAGATGAATTTATACTTAAACTGGACAAGGATAATATATCAGCCATGGCAAGCAAAAGAGAGGCAATTTGGGAGCGGTTGGAAAAAGTAAGTTTTATGACTACCAATGAAAAACGCAAACAAGTGGGACTAGCTCCCATCAAAGGCGGTGATGTAGTGAAATAGGCTTACAGCTATATGACTTAATAATGGTAACGGCACTGCAAAATGATTAAATTATTATCCTGTATTTTATATACAAGCCTATGTTCTGCATTAATTCTTCGTGACCAACAATTTATTAGGGCAAATTTTAGTGGTTCAGGTTTGCCAATTCCGCAAAACGGTTCTTTAACTGTTGCTTTGATGAGCTCATTTATGCGTTTTAATATTTTTTTGTCAGTTTTTTGCCAATATAAATAGTCATCCCAAGCATATGGTAAAAACGATAAATTCATTCTTCGATTAGTTTTTGATGAGAAAAATTGTTTTGTTTTAAATCATCTAGAGCTTTTGATAAGCGTGATGCATTTTTGGAATTTTTTAATAAATATAGAGTTTCTTCTATCGAGTTATAATCCTCAAGTGACATCATCACAATTGGTTTTTGATTTTGTCGAGTGATAATAAGCGGTGCATGGTCATCACATACTTTATTCATTGTTTGAGTAAAATTTTTTCTTGCTTTAGTGTATGTTATCGCATCCATAATCAATTTTGATTCACTAATTAATGTAGGTAGGTTACCATATAAGTACTTATATGGTCAAGGCAATTTTATGGTGAGATGAGAATTTTGCAAGGAGATGGAAGGTTTATGGCATAAAAAAAGCCTTGGGAGGTCACCCAAGGCTTAGATGAAATTTATTTCTAGGTAAAGAAATGAATTTTAATTTAACAATCAGTTAAATTAGAATGCAAATCTAACACCAGCAGTTAAAGTGTGATTTATTATGCTAGTTTTACTCTTTGTAGCAGTATTTATTACAGCGGTTGAATAAGCGGTGTCTTTGTTATATGTGCCACCGTTTATTTTAAATTCTTCATTATCCTTGAAGTTATAGTTGTACTTAGACGCATGTCCAACCAATTTATATGCTAAATCAAGATGAATATCTTTTGCCATTTCATAACCAACACCAAATCCTAGTTGGTAAGCAAAGCTGGTTTTAGATTTTGACTTTACTGTGAAAGATAGATCTTTATCAGCAGAATCTTTTCCAGAAAATTTAAGATCTTTTTTACCTTTGTTAACGCCTAAACCAGCCATTACATATGGTGTGAAGTCTGAAGCATTGTTGAAGTCATAATACGCATTAGCCATTAAGCCAATATTTTTTTCTGTCATAGAAACAGATGCACCTTTAGAGTTATCAAACTTTATTTCTCCTTTTTTTGTCGGATCTGTATTTTTTGTATCAGCCGTGTAGCTTAATTCACTTGTAAGAGTTTTTATTGAATTTTTACCTGTACCCTTAGAAAAGTTAAATGTTACATCTGTTCTAACGCTATCTGAAAGTGCATAACCAAAACCGATATCACCAGCAAATCCTTTTAATTTTTTGGTGTTATCTGTACTAAGAACAGCATTTTTGAAATTAGAGAATTGATAACCTAAGTCACCTCTAGCGTACATTTTGCCAGCTTCTAAAGCTGATGCACCTTGAGCAAATGCTGCAACAGCAATTGTTGTAAGTAGTATTTTTTTCATTATTAATTACCTTTTTAAAATTATTTCCTAAGAACAAAAAATCCTTAATTGATTACAGTTAAATACCATATATATGCATAGTGCAAATGAAAATTAGGATTTTCTTTAAAGTTTTTTTGAAGTGTGGTGAAAATAACACACTTTGTGTTTTGGAATTAGGGCAAATGAATTTTAACAATGCTTTAATAGGCAGTGATTAGGTCTTTGAGAGCGCAATTATTAGTTTATATTCATTTGCGGTGATGGGCATGACGGATAGCCTGGATTGTTTAACCAATGCTATATCTTGTAAATTTTCATTTTGTTTAATCTCAGCGAGTGAGATAGACCTTTCTAAAGAACTGACATATTCAAAATCTACCATGTCAAATCTTCCGGATTCATCTGTGTGGTCTGGGTAATATTCTTTTACGACTTTGATGAGCCCTTTGATGGCTTTTTCTTGATTTGAATGATAGAAAAATGCTAAATCACCAATTTCCATACGGCGCAGATTATTTCTGGCTTGATAATTTCTCACACCATCCCAGGGAGAGATTTTATCTTGCTGCATTTGAGACCAAGAATAGGAGCTTGGCTCGGACTTTACTAACCAATAATTCATATTAAATAAATATTAAAAGGATAATGACTATGATTACAAATTGTTTGGAAGATAACAACCTAAATTTAGCAAATTTTGATGATAGTGGGCATTTTGCAGGATATGCTAGTGTGTTTAACGTTGTGGATTATACTGGTGATATGATTTTGCCCAACTCATTTATTGGAAATAAAATTGATGGGGTGAAGTTATTATGGCAACACAATCATCAAAATCCCATTGGCATTGTGGATAAGGCATATGAAAATGAAAAAGGGCTTTATGTTGAGGGAAGAATATTTTTAAGTCTAAATCTTGGAAGAGAGGCGTATATTTTGATTCAAAACAAAGTCACTGATCATTTAAGCATTGGATATGAAGCAGTTGATTTTTACTACCACGGTGATGTGAGGTGTATTACAAAAGTGAAACTTTGGGAGGTTAGTGTGGTGACGTTTCCTGCAAATGAATTCGCTGAGGTAACTACTTTGGCATTAGCATGAAATCAATTAGAAAATGGTGGGTGATAGTGGACTCGAACCACCGACCCCTACGATGTCAACGTAGTGCTCTAGCCAGCTGAGCTAATCACCCAATGAGCGCATAAATGCTGTTTAATTTTCAAAAACGACTCTTAGTTTTATACAGATAAAAAGAGCGTTATTCAAGAGATTTTAATTTTTTAACAACAATAATATAGGAGTAAATATGAATGAAATTACAACTAAGGCAAATAAAGTTGCAAACACTTGGGAGCAATATAAGTCTATCAATAATAGGAGAATTAATGAAATTGAAAAGAAAGGTGGGGCTGATTCTTTAACTTTATCTCATTTAGATAAGATAAATCAATCGCTTGATAAGTATCAAGATAGCTTGGATAAGATAGAGTGTGTTTTGAACAGGCCTGGTTCTGAGATGCATAAGTCGTATGAGGTTAATTGTGAGTATAAGAATGCATTTTGTAAATATATTAAAAAGGGCTTGGAGTCAGAAGTAGCAAATTTTGAGCATAAAAATTTAAGTGGTAGTGCGGATAAAGAGCTTGGCTATTCAGTTACATATAAAATGAATGAATACATCCACACATTATTACTGGAAAATTCCCCTATGAGGCAAATTGCAAATGTGATGGAAATCTCTACTGATTCTTTAGAATTAATTGAGGATAAAGAAGATACAACGAGTGGTTGGTCTGACACTGGCTTAAGTGAAATAGAAAAATCTAATGATACAATATTCACCAAAAAGGCAATTTTAGCACATGAGTTATATGCTCAGCCAAAGGTGACGCAAAAACTGATTGATGATCCAAGAATTGATGTTGAAGAATGGTTGTCTAAAAAGCTTGCAAATATTTTCATCAGGCAAGAAAATATCGCTTTCATAAATGGAGATGGTGTTGGCAAGCCAAGGGGCATATTCTCCTATGAAGATGGTGTTGAATGGGGGAAGATTGAAAGAATAAAAACAGAGAGTGGGGAATTAGCTGCAGATGATATCATTAAGTTGTTTTTCAGTATTAAGGAAATTTATGCAAATAATACGAATTTTTTAATGAGTAGGGATTCTTTGCAAAAAATCAGGATGCTAAAAGATAAAAATGGTCAATATTTATGGCAACCAAATCTATCTGAAGGCAGTTCAAGCAGTCTACTGGGTTCGGGAATTTTTGTTTCTACCGATATGCCAAGTATTGTCAAAGGTAGCTTACCTATAGCATTTGGTAATTTCAAAAATGCATATCAAATTATTGATCGTGGTGATGTTCGTGTTCTTCGTGATCCATTCACTCACAAACCCTATATTAAGTTTTATTCTACCAAGAAGGTTGGTGGCGATGTTATTAATTTTGATGCAATAAAATTATTACAAATAGCTAGTTAAAAAACTTGTTTCGGAGATACAATGAGTGTAGATATTGTGATATTTGGATGTTTATACCTTTGTATCTATGAAATATTTGAAATTATTTTTTGTTTTGCTAATTTGTTCTGGATGTGGTTTTAAGCCACTATATTACAGTGGTGATAAAAATACTATATTAGATGAATTTCACTATGATGGGTCATATAGAAATGAAAAATATCCAAGAGCAACTTTTTTCTTGAACAACGAACTAGAGAAGTTATTTGATAACAAAAGTAGGAGTGAACCAAAGTTCTTGCTAAAAATCGAATATGAGGTTGATAAGCAAGATTATGTAATACAGGATAATAGCATTGCAAACAGAAAGAAAATTCAAATAGTGCTAAACTATAGCGTTGTAGAATATAATGGTAATAAAATTTTAGCTTCAGGCAAATTAACTGATTTTGATAGTTTTGCAATTACTGAGTCACCTTATTCAGATTATGTTGCAGAAGAAGAAATAGTTATTAGAATTTTGCTATCATTAGTTCAGGAATTAAGAATGCAACTTATCTCAAAATTATCTAAAAAATAAATTCATAAATTACCAAAGCTAATTAGGTACCCTCATAGTAAATGATGAGGGTAAGGGGAATTATTATGTCAATTATAGTGCAGCAAATGAAGTGTTAATTTTTTGCATATTTGTAAATAGGAGGATTATGGCGCTAATTTCATTAAAAGGAGTGGATAATATAAATCAAGATATAATAAATTTAGAAGAAGTAAAAATCTATCTCAAAATAGATAATAATATTGAGGACAAGTTATTAAGGGATTTGATTTTAACTGCTATAAAAAGTTGTGAAGAATATACAAATATATCGCTGGGCAGAAAAAATTGGTATGCCGTATATAAAACAATAAATCATTTTTCTGAAATTATACTCCCAAGAAAACCTGTTCATAAGGTTATTGAACTAGGAGGATTTTATCACAATGGAGAAAAATCAAAAATAAGTGATGACCAATATTATCTTATAGAGAGTAGGATAACCTTTAAACAAATACCATTTTTCAACCAAATATATGTTGATTTTGATGCAGGGTATTTTAAACAAATTCCAGCAGAATTAAAAATCAATATTTTTGAGCATGTTGCTGAAATGTATGAAAACAGAAATATTAACTCCGATTTTCTTTTAAAAAAATATAATAGATCAAGAGGTATGAAATTATGACGATTCATTACAGTGAAATGAAACAAAGAATCACGCTATATACTCAAGAAAAAATTCAGGATGAATATGGGGGCTATAAAATAAATTGGAATGAGCTTATTAGTGTATGGTCAAAAAAGAGCTTTATAAAAGATTGTTACGCGCAAAAGAAATGTGGGATAAAAAAAGACTTATTTACTGTATTTTCCATTAGAAATATTGATGCTCTATGTCTGCCGCTAATGGTGATGTGTGGGGCAAAAAGTTACATTGCAAAAAAAATAGAATTACATAATAAAAACAAAGATTTTATTTCGATTTTTTGTAAATTAGAAGGAGGGAAATGAATATTATTGCTGAATTAGAGAAACAATTGATTTTATTGTTTAGAACAAATGAGATTTTTAAAAATTTGATTGATAATATATATACTTATGTGCCTGAAAATCCTACGTATCCATTTATCAAAATTACTTGCATAAGGCAAAATCATTATTATGAATCAATAGAAAATCTAAATTGTATAGACATGGATATTAGTGTTGCAACAAATGATTTATCAAATTCAAGCTGCATTAAGATTTCAAATAAAATAGAGGAGGTAGATTTAAATGATGAAGTTAATTTTAAAGATTTGGATCAGTATTATTTTAAAAAAAATAAATCAAATATTTCGCAAAATTTAGAAGGATATTGGCAAGCTAATTTATCCATTTTATTTTTATATTTAGACATTTTTGAGGAGAAAAAATGAAGTTATTAAAGATAGGAAAAGATGTTAATTTTTATATTTTTAATCCTGATGCTAAAAAAGTTTCTGGTTTAAAATTAATAAAATTTAACGTTCTAAATAATTACGAAGATTGTTCGACGATTTGTGATGATGGGAAAGTTTTAAAGGATTTGAGTGATAAAAAGGTTTTGAAGATACATTTAAAGGGCGTTTATATCAACACTCCTGAATTCAAAAAACTTAGAGATTCGGCTATGTTGGGAGATGAGCTAAAATGTAGAATAGGTATAGATTCTGACTATCAGGTTTTTGGTCAATTTGTAATAAATGATTTTGAGATTGAAACTATAAAGTCTGATTTAATATTTTATACGTTCACACTTCTAAATTCTGGAAAATTTAATTTAATAAAGGTTTAAGCTTATGAGTAAGAAAATTAATAGTGAAAAAAATATGTTTGATAATATAAACTTTGATCAAAGATTTATAAAGGAACTGAGAAGATTAATTAATGATTGTGATAAAAAATATGTAACAAAGAAGTTGTTTGATGATTCAATAAAGCATTATTATAGCCGAGTTGAACAGAAATTAGCAGAAGCTAAGACGGATATTTTTAAATGGTTTGTTAAAACAAATATTGCTCAAACTTCGATTTTAATTGTACTGATTTTTACATTATTGGACTTTTTCTTTAAAAAATAGTAAAGTGCGTTAGCTTTGAAATTAAGCACAATCGCTTACAAAGCTAACGCATTATAAATTAAATGTAATAAGGTTGATCGTTCTTTATGTCACTTGAGGTAGTAACTTTTGGTTGTAGATTAAATATTTATGAAAGTGAGCTTATTGAAAAGCATGCGAAAAAAGCTGGAATAAATAATGCGATCATATTTAATAGTTGTGCTGTTACAAAAGAAGCAGAGAGAAAGTTGAAGCAAGCAATAAGAAAGGCTAAAAATGACATGCCTGATAGAAAAATTTTGGTTACAGGGTGTGCTGCTCAGATTTCTGCGGAAAAATATGCAGAAATGTCTGAGGTGGACAATGTATTTGGAAATCATGAAAAATTGGTAGAAGGTACTTATGAAAAATTAGCAATTAATTCTGAGCCTATATTAGTCAATGACATTATGTCTGTGGAAGATACTGCTCATCAGATGGTTGATGGAGTGGAAAATAAATCAAAGGCATTTTTACAAATTCAAAATGGGTGTAACCATAGATGTACGTTTTGTATAATACCCTATGGTAGAGGGAATAGTAGAAGCGTCCCTGTTGGAGAAATTGTAAGATATGCACAAAATCTTGTAGATAAAGGTTATAAAGAACTAGTGTTAACAGGGGTTGATATAACCGATTATGGTTTAGATTTACCTGGCAAGCCCAGTCTAGGTAATATGATAGCTAGACTTCTAAAAATGGTCCCAGGAATTGATAGGTTAAGGTTGTCATCTGTTGATGTTGCAGAAATAGATGATGAGCTTTTTGACATTATAACAAAGGAGTATAGATTTATGCCTCATTTGCATTTAAGTCTACAAGCAGGTGATGATATGATTTTAAAAAGAATGAAGAGAAGGCATAGAAGACAACAAGTGATTGATTTTTGTAATAAAGTGTGGAAATTAAGACCTGAATTGATATTAGGTGCTGATGTAATTGCTGGCTTTCCTACTGAAACAGATGAAATGTTTCAAAATACTTATGATTTGATTAATGAGTTAAATATCATTCATTTGCATGTATTTCCTTATTCATCAAGAGAAAATACACCTGCTGCTAGGATGCCTCAAGTTGATGGTAGAGCTATAAAGGATAGAGCGAAAAGATTAAGAGATTTAAAAAATCAGTTAATGCAAAAACATTTAATAAACAAAATTGAGAAAGAAGAATTTGTTTTGGCGGAATCAGACAACCATGGTTACACACAAGATTATTGTAAAGTTATTTCTACAAAATCTTTAAAAAAAGGTGAAATATATAAATTGAAAATCTCTTCTATTTCAAATGGGCAGTTAGTAGCATAAATACTATTTTTGACGTAGATTTCTTGCGAGCTATAATTCTAATTCAGTGTTTAATATTATCAAGATATTCAACTGCTTTCAAAGGCTTTGAATGTATTTAAAGTTGCATCGTTCTTAAATAAGCGCTACCATCGGTATAAGATTGTTATTAAGAGAGTGAATATGCCAAGTATAACATATGAGGAATTTAAACAACATTATCTAGGAGTAATAGCGCAAATTGCACTAAAGGCTGTGCAAAATAGGGATGTAGATATAATCGAAGAATCTGATCATATTGTATTTCGAGCTAAAAAAGAGGAGGATTATGGAGAGGAGATAGAAGAATTAAGATTATTAAAAGAACAAGCAATAGAATCTGGATTAGAGGATCAATTAGATGTCTTTAATTTTGATTTTAGCAATGATCTGTTTACGAATGAAGTTGATGATACGGTTCTGAGATTTTTTGCACAAGATATTTTTGATGTAGATAAAACTGCGCCATATGAGGGAGAAAAGCAAACCAGATTAGATGAATTAGAAGATATTTCTAAAAGTGTTAGAGATGAAATAAAAGCAATGGCATATGTCGCTGTATTTGAGGAGCTCAGAAAAAATGCTGATAATGAAAAAGGGTTTTTGCATTTTGCTGGTATTTTAGAAAAAATGAGTGATGGGATAAAATCATCGAAAATTGATAACCCCAAAATAAATGCAAAAGTAACTAGGGCAAGTGGTATATTAAAAAATATTGAAAATGCGAATAGTAATTTAACAAGGGAACAAGCTCAATCTTTGATGCGTGGAAATTCCAAGTCAATAATATTTGAAAGAGCTGAAAGAGCATACGATTTACAACAAGAATTAAAAACAGAGTTAGCAAAATATTTAGCAGAGAATAGCGTTAATTTATTTGATCATAAGGGTGATTTAAGAGAAGATATTAATTTACCTAATTTTATTAAAAGAGTTGATACTGAGGGAATAGGCGTAAAAGGATTTTTGCCAAAGCAATTTGAAAATATAAAAGGGCAGCAAGGTCTAGTTAGTACAAAAGATTTTTTAACTGCACTTGGAGTTGATAAAAACAATGTTGATGATTTTAGGAAACAAGTCGCAAATGAAAAGGATATATTTTCCAGCAAAATAAAAGACAGGAATGAATCATTACGAAGAAATAAATTGCAATCAGCTAATGCTAAAGAACAATTAGGAATAAAGATTTTAAAGATATCGGGGGTAAGTAAGGGGCAAATAAACCGCATTATGCAAAATCCTGATGCAAGAAAAGCTGTGATTAAAAGGGCTGAAAATGCCTTTGAAAATTTAGGAATTAATTTAGAGGAAATGAATATTATAGGGATTGATGAAGCACTTAAGGATTTTGATAGTAAAGTATTGCAAGGAGAAATAGAGAAGCAATCAAAAGAGTTTATAGCTCAAGTTGGAAGGGTTTCTTCACGATCATTGGATTCCAAAGATATGCGAGGAAATGAGCATCTTCATGATGAATATCAAGCCAAAGCTAATAAAATGGATAGTGCGGAATTTGATAAAAATGCAGAAAAAGCATTAGAGTACGAAAAAACAAAAGATGAAAGGGGTAGGGATACGATTGCCAGAAAGTCACTGCAATTACTGGGTGCTTTAAGACCAAAAGATGAGAAATTTTGGACGCCGGGAAAAACAGCTATTGCTGGATTGGTAGCATTAGCAGTATCGGCTCCACCACTTGGGGCAATAGTTTGTGTTGCACTGATGTGTAAGGCTGCAAAGAATAAGCTTTACGATGGAAGTAAATTGCAGGAGCAAATTAATGAAAGATTTTTTAACAAACCTCCAGAAAAATTTGATTCACAGGAATTAGAACAAATAACTGCTCAAGGATTGGTTCAGGATGTGATAGCTCAATATCAGGACGCTGCCCAAGGATTGGTTCAGGATGTAATAGCCCAACAGCAAGATGTTGCCCAGGGATTGGCTCAGGATCAAAGTAGAAAGCAAGGAAATAGGAGAGGTCAAGGTGAAGAAACAAGGTCGACAAAAAAAGAATCTCAGGGGAGTGATTATGTAGATTTTAGTTATCATACTCTACTTCCTGATTCAATAAATCTTGCAGCGTTCGGTGTTGCATGTATGTATAATACAGCTGTAGCAGCTAATAAATTGTTTTTTAACAAAGGGTCTGAGACGCCTGATGACCGTGGACAAAGTATGCAAGAGGTGCGTGATCGGGCAAGAGAGCTAGGTGGTAGTATGCGTGATCAAGGAATAAGTGCGCCGGATAGGTCTTCAGATTCAGTAGGTGGATCCTATGTTGGGGCTGAAGCCGCTAGAAGAACTCACACTGCCTCTTCTAGTAGATCTAGATAGTAAGAGGCTTTTTATAGGGTTTTAATCATAGTATATATGAGATAAGTGAGGGTGCTTTGTTTACATAAAAGATAATTAAACCAAATTTTGTTCTTGAATCTAGGATATTTAAGTCATACTATATCTTTTAAGTTTGAACAAAATAAGGGTGCAGTGGGATGCCAATTGGTGACTTTCAAGAATTTCAAGAAAGATATTATAAACTTATAAGCCAGATAGCAGTTAAAGCTATGGATATAGGATCTTTATCTTTTGATGATGAAGATAATAGTTTAGATTTTTTTATAGGTGATGAATTTGATGATGAGCTAGGAGATCTAAAAAGCTTAAGAGTAATGGCTGTTGAGGCAAATGTAGATATTGAAGGTTTTAAGTTTGGACTTGGCAATTCTTTGTTAGAAAAAGCTGAAAATATGAAAATTTTTCAATATTTTCATGATATTGATAATGGGGAAAAAATTAAGATTGATATAAGTACATTAGATATTCCAGATATATCTAAGCAGGAAATTCAAGCACAGGGATTTGTTAGTGCTTTTGATAAGATGAAGGAGAAGGGAAGTGATCCTGAGTTTCAAAAATATTATAAAAATATGCAGAGTCTAAGTATGCAATCAGATTTACTTGAAGTTGAAAATCCTGAATTGAGCGCCAGCTTAGATAGAGCAAATAGAATTTTTGATAGTTTTAACAAAGTGTATGCAATCACACCAGATAAGAGTAATGTTGGTGACATGCTTAATAAGGCAGAAAAAGCATATGAGCTGCAGCAAGAACTAAAATTAGAATTGGCCCAGCATATTGCTCTAAATGGCATAGCAGTTTTTGATGAAAATGGGGAGGTTTCAAAGCAGTTTAACGATCTAGAGGTGGGAAATATTTTTGAAGGTAAAAGTTTAGATGACGGCATATCCCCTTATTTAAATAAAAATTTTAGGGATCTCATCACACGGCAAGATGAGATAGTTAAACTTAATAAAGTATTTCGTGCTTTAGGTGTTGATGGTCAAAATGTAGATAGTTTTAAAAAATTGGTTGATGAAGCAAGAGTGGAGATCAATAAGCAAAAAATAGCGGAACCTAAAAAAAGAGTGGAGACAGATACACAGCAGACTGTAAAACCACAACAATCGACAGCGAAGCAAGTAAGTGTTGATGGTAGTGTACAATCAAAAAGTGAGAAGGGATCAAATGATTTGAAGGAGCAGCTGGCAAGAAATATATTAGCAGTGGCTAGAGTTAGTCCTGAAAGGATTACAGATATAATGAAAAATCCTGAGATGGCAAAAGCCAAAGAAGCAATCATGAAAAGGGCTGAGAATACACTTAAGAGATTGGGTGTTAATGAAAAAGATATTGCTGCAATTGGTCCAACAAATGCGTTTAAAAATGTTAAGGATCAAGAATTACAAGATCAAATCAAAATGCAATCTGAAGAATTAATTGCTCAAGTTGGTAGGGTATCTTCCAGCTCTATGGATAGTCAAGATATGAGAGGTAAAGAAAATCTTCATGAAAAATATCAAGAAAAAGCGAGTAAATTAGGCAAAGCTACATTTGATAAAAATGTGGTAGAAGCATTAAAATATGAAAAAACAAAGGATGACAGAGGTAAGGGCGGAACTATTGCATACAATGCGTTTTTTAGAAAACCTCTGCAATTGCTTAATGCTTTAAGACCAAAAGATGATAAGCCATTCTTTACTCCTGGTAGAACTGCAATTGCTGGATTAGTAGCATTAGCAGTGTTGGCACCACCACTTGGAGCAATAGTTGGTATTGCACTGATGTGTAAGGCTGCTAAGAATAAGTTTTATGATGACACTAAACTACAAAGTTGGGTCAATGATAAATTATTTGATAAACCTCCAGAAAAAGAAGGAATGATTAATGAAGGGGCATTAGATAAAGTCAGTGTTAAAAGCTTAATCCCTGAAAAGACTCAAAATTTAGATAAATCAACAGTGCAAGATAAAGCTCCTGAAAAGGATCGAAATTTGGATAAGTTAGAGGTGCCAGCTAAAAGTTTTGATAAACCAAGAGACAAGCTTCAGGAAATGATCGATTCAAATCCAGAGCTTAGAAAGGATTTTGAAAAAGTTGTTTCAACAGCAGTTAAGTCTAATCAACAAAGAGAAGAAGTTTTAAAAGTAACCAGAGAAATTGCAGGAAAAGATGCATCAGGTAAACAAAGACCCATGGATGATTTAGATTTAATGAGTGCAAAAAGTAGGTTAACCAATGAGGCAAGGAAACATAAAGGGTCTGGCATGGAGCGCTAAAATAATTTTTGATGATTTGTAATAAAAAACAGTATATATATTTTTAATAAATGTAATTGAAATGATAATTTATAGGAGTTTTAAATGGTTGCATTAACAACACCAGAAGTAGATAAAGGCTGGAAAGCTAGAGACTTTAATTTGATTTCTATAGATGGAAATTATTATGATTTGGATAAAGTGAAAGGAGAAAAGGGATTGGTTATTGCATTTATTTGTAACCATTGTCCTTATGTTAAATCCATAGCTACAAAAATTGCTAAGGAAGCAGAAGAATTAAGCAAATTAGGGATTGGTTTTATTGCTATAAATTCAAATGATACAATTGCTTATCCAGAAGATTCCTATGAAAATATGAAAATTTTTGCTATGGAGAATAATTTTAAATTTCCTTATTTACTTGATAATACGCAAGAAGTTGCAAAAGCGTATGATGCAGTTTGTACACCAGATTTTTTTGGATTTAATTCTAATTTGGAGCTTCAATATCGTGGGAGACTAGATTCTGCTAAGAAGGATATTATTCCAGATGCTAAAAGAGAATTGTATATTGCTATGGCAGAAATCTCAGAAATTAGTGAATTTAAAGGCGAACAAACATCAAGTATAGGATGCTCTATTAAATGGAAATAAAATTCTAAATGCACAAACCGTATATTATATTAGTTTGTCCTCAACTTGCAGAAAATATTGGTGCTGTTGCGAGGTCAATGTCAAATTTTGGTTTAGAAAATTTAAGAATTGTATCACCAAGAGATGGATGGCCACCTTCCATAAAGGCGTATGAATTATCTGCAAAAGGAAATTACATCCTAGATAAAGCGAAAATTTATAATGATTTAAATTGTGCAATTGCTGATCTAAATTTTGTCATTGCAGCAACAGCCCGCCCAAGGTATATGGTTAAAAAAATTGGACATCCTAAAAAAATTATAGAATATTGTAGCCAAAGATTTGATAATGATGTTAAAATTGGTATTTTATTCGGAAGAGAAAACAATGGTCTTACAAATGAGGAATTAGGCTTAGCTGATGTTATTTCTGTTATTCCCACAAGTGAACAAAATCCCTCACTAAACTTGGCTCAAGCCGTTTCTATTTTTGCTTATGAATTTTTTTCACAAAATGATGTAAAGATTGCTGAAAATTATGAAATTTGCAATAAAGAGGAGTTTAATAGTTTATTTAAGCTATTAATTACTTCATTAGAATATAATGATTATTTTAAAGAAAAGAATATCAAAAATACAATGATTCAAAACATTAGAAATATGTTTATCAGAGCTGAATTAAGTTCTCAAGAAATTAGAACCTTAATAGGTATCATCAAAAATCTTAATAAATAAAATTATTTTTATAGCTAAATTCAATGGAAGAAAAATTATTTGTGAAGCTTTTGCTTGAGCATAAAAATGATTTGGCTGAAATTAGAAGTATAGCATTGAAATTCATCAAATATGCTTCAGAGCATATTAAAAATGAGAATGTTTTAGAAATTGAGCTTACTAAAGCAATTAATAAAGAAAAATTTGTAGAATTATTTATCAAAATGAGCTCATTAGTAATGAAGATTATACCGCTTGAACAACAGGTTTATGGTAATAATTTGGTAAGTAAAAATGATTTAAAACGTCTTAAAAATAAGCATAAAAAAGAATTAGATATCAGTGCAGAAGATCTATTACTGATTAAAGATTTTTTAAAAAATTTTGAAAATAAATGAAAGTATTTGGTGTTCTATTATGATAAGTCCTTAAATTATTGTTAATTTACATTATTTAATCAACTGCCTTTTGGTAAGATTTTGGTTTTATTGAGATAAATATTTATAACCAGACCTATGCCAATCATGATTGAAAGATAGTTAGATCCTCCGTATGAAAGTAATGGTAAGGGTACTCCTACTACTGGTAATAGTCCAGATATCATTCCAATGTTAATTACGATATGAAAAAACAATAATGAAGCAAATCCCAGGATAAATATTCTATAAAAGTGTGATAAACATTGTATGGAGATTATATACATTATTACAATAATTAGCGAGTACGTTATTAACAATAGGGAGCATAGTATAAAGCCACCTTCTTCAGCTATTAATCCAAATATAAAATCAGTATGGTTTTCAGGCAAGAAATCTAGCTGATTTTGAGAACCTTTTAAAAAACCTTTTCCAAAAAGTCCACCTGAACCTATGCTTATAATGGATTGAATGATATTATACCCAGCACCTAACGTATCGCTGCTTGGATCTAAAAAGGTAAGTATTCTAGCTTTTTGGTAGTCATGTAAAAATCTCCAAATAATTGGTAGGCTTAAAATTGTAGATAATGCTAGGCATATGAATAATTGTATTTTGACTCCAGCAATAAATAATATGGTTAGGGATGTTAAAATAATAATCAATGATGTGCCTAAATTAGGCTGTTTTAATATCAATAATGTAGGTAGTAAAATAATAACTAATGGAAATAACAAATGTCTGTATTTCTTTACATTGTTTATATGGCAATTGTGAAAAAATCTTGATAACGCTAAAATAACAGCTATTTTCATGAATTCTGAGGGTTGGATATTAATAAATCCTAAATTTATCCACCTTTTTGCTCCCATTGCCTTATAACCCAAAAGGTCAGTTACAACTAGACTCAATAAAACTAATAGATAAATATAATATGAATTACTAAAAATAAATCTAATATTTATAATTGAAAATATAAAAGCAATTAAGAGCGAAATTAACGTGATGCTAATTTGTTTGCTAACTAAATGATTTACTATTCCCCCTGCAATTGAAAACATTGAAAGTAGATTGGCGCACACCAATAATATTATCAGTGCAATAAATAATTTTATTAATAATAATTCTTTTTGTACAGAATATATTTTTTTTATCATTAATTAATTTTCTTCTTGAGCAATTTTTTTTGCTTGATCATCAGCAACTAGTGCATCAATAAATTGATCTAGTTTTGCTTCTTGTAGAACTTCCTCTAAATTATAACTTGTTAGATTAATTCTATGGTCTGTTATTCTATTTTGGGGAAAGTTATAGGTTCTAATTCTTTCTGACCTATCGCCAGTTCCTATTTGTACTCTTCTTAGGTCTGACATTTCTTTATTATTCTTTTCCCTTTCAAGGTCATACAGTTTAGATTTTAAAATTTTTAAAGCTTTTGCTTTATTTTGGTGTTGAGATTTTTCTGATTGAACTATAACTAAACCAGTGGGAATATGAGTTACTCTTATTGCGCTATCTGTTGTATTTACATGTTGACCGCCAGCCCCACTTGATCTATAAGTATCAATTCTTAAATCTTTTTCATTAATTTTAAGATCAATATCCTCAGCTTCAGGTAAAACTGCCACAGTGGCTGCAGAAGTGTGAATTCTGCCGCTTGATTCTGTTGTAGGTACTCTCTGAACTCTATGAACGCCAGATTCATATTTTAATTTTTTATACACACCTTTGCCGCTAATTGATGCCATGGCCTCTTTGCATCCCTCTAGTACTAGCCCGGAGATTGATAATACTTCAAATTGCCAATTTTGAGTTTCTGCGTATTTTTGATACATTTTAAATAATGTGCCAGCAAATAATGCTGCTTCATCACCACCCGTTCCAGCTCTAATTTCAATTATTGCACCCTTTTCATCTGCTATATCCTTAGGGAGTAGCATGACCTTTAATTTTTCTTTTGTGATTTCAAGGTTTGCCTTAGATTCTTTTTTTTGATCAAAGGCTAAGTCCTTTAGTTCTTTTTCTCGACTGTTCAGTAATATATCTTCAGCTTCTTCCAATAGTTTTAAGTTTTGCAAATACTCAATTGCACAGAAGTTGATTTCAGTTAAATCAAAATGCTCCTTTGCAATTTTTGCAAAATCCTGTGAAGAGATTTTAGAAGGATCAGACAATTTATCACTTAAATTGTCATATTTACTAATTATTTTCTTGAGTCTGTCTTCAAACGCCATACATTTAGACTATTAAATTTAGTTCAATTTAACAGGTTCAATGTAATCTATCAAGCATTCAAGAAGATAATGACTTTAATAATGCCAAAATATTCTTCCTAACTTCTGGATTTGATATTTTTTTATATGAACTAGTTAAAATTTCAATTTCTTTAGGTTTTATATCATTTTCAAATCCAGTTTGATTCACATCTGATGCATAATAAATTTCATTTTTATCAGATGTTTTGTAGTCATCTATTTCATCAAAAAAATATGTAATGTCAGTTTTTAAAAATTTAGCAAAGTCATAAAGCTTGCTTGCGCTTACCCTATTGACACCTTTTTCATATTTTTGTACTTGTTGAAAGGTAAGATTTACTGATCCTGCAAGATCATCTTGGCTTATTCCTCTCTCAAGCCTTTTTTGTTTTAACTTTTTACCAACATGTAAATCAACATGATGAATGTTTAATGTATTAGAATCGACCATAAGTTTATAACCCTCCCACTTACTTCAATATTTTATGTAATTTAAAACGCAAACCTGTCAGTATATTTTATTTTTATAAATTATTAGTACATAGATGCTTTTGGACCACCACCAAATGCTACATGTATACTATTATAATAATTTTTATTTAAATATAATACATAATGGTATATATATATTAAATGTTTAGTTTTATCAAGTATAGTGTAGTAAATAAATGGTAGAGAGATTTCCAATATCAAGAGAAGGTATGAATAAACTTGAGCTAGAGCTCAAGAACTTAAGAAATGTTGAGAGAGTTAATGTGATTAAGTCCATAGCGGAAGCAAGGGCGCACGGCGATTTGTCAGAAAATGCAGAATATCATGCTGCTAGAGAGAAGCAAGGATTCATAGAGGCAAAAATATTTGAGCTAGAAGATAAAATTTCTAGAGCTGAGATTATTGATGTTACGCAAGTTCGGGGTGAAGAAATAAAATATGGAGCATCAATAAAATTATTCGATGAAGATAAGAATAATGAAATTATTTACAAAATTGTTAGTGAATATGAGGCAGACGTTTCAAAGGGTTTGATCTCAATTACATCTCCATTAGCTAAAGCTTTGATTGGGAAAAAAGTAAATGAGTCTTTAGAATTCAGCACGCCTAAAGGTATAAAATATTACCAAATAATATCTGTAGATTACACTTAGCATTTGTAGCTCAGCTGGATAGAGCACTATCTTCCGAAGGTATTGGTCGGGGGTTCGAATCCCTCCAAATGCACCATTTTACTTAACAATATTGTATTTATATATGATTTATATTTTTTACAATCGCTTAATTTAAATTACTTGTAATTTTTTCCAATAAGCTATTTTGTTTTAATCTGCAAAAAAGATGGTCAAAATCTACATGCTTTAAATTTTGATCCTGATTAAAACAGCTATACACATAACTAATTTCCTTAGTTTCTGGGTTTATGTGTTTTTGCAAGCATTGAGCACAAATTTCCTTCATCATACATTGCATAGGGGAATTAATTGATGCAAAGGATTTTATATTTGGATTAAAAAGATTTTTCAAATCACCCTGTATTGCATATGAAACTGCTTTCATCATTGAATCAGAGCCTATGATAAGCATTCTATTATAATCTTTCAATTTCAAGCCATCACTAAAATTAATGTCATAATTTTCTAAAGCTTTTACAATATTGCCATGAAAAGACTTATTGTTTGTGTTTGATGATTTCAATTCTGATTCATCGCAGCACCAAATGACCTGATTTGCAGCTTTTTCAATTTCCTGAGGTTTAAATATATCTTCTTCTTTTTTATAACCTGCAAAATATAAAACATGGCATCCATTATCTATCAATGCTTTACCTATAGAAAATAGTACGGCATTGCCTAATCCTCCGCCGAGTAATATTACATTTTCATTTTTAGGTATGTGTGTTGGTGATCCTGTCGGACCCATTAGACTAACAATCTCTCCAGGTTCCAAATCTTGGCAAAAATTTGAGGAACCACCCATTTCAAGGACAATTAATGAAATAATCCCATGAGTTTTATCAACAGAGGCACCAGTAAGAGCCAATGGTTCAATAGCTTTTAAGTAACCATTATTAATTTTTGCATTTGATTCATAATTTTGCAGTCTATAAAACTGTCCAGGTTTAAATTCACTTGCAGCTAATGGAGATTGAACAAAAATTTCAACAACATTTTTCTTCAATCTATTTACTTTAATAACTTTTGAAATTAATTGGTTATTTAATTTTTCAAAAAATTTATTATTTGGCAGTGTGTTGTTTGTGTTATAGTTCAAAACTTCTTTAGCGATTGATTTGTAACTATTCTTTGCACTTGCCATGGCTTTCACAACGCTACCAGAGTATTCTGGGTGTGAGTCACCTAAGATACTGATACTGAAATTATCTTCTATTTTTGTAAAAAAATCTGGCTTCTGCTCTTCTTTAACCATAGAAAAGTACTTACCATTTAGTTTGAAATGCTCCGGATCTTCTCTTGCTAAAGTTGTGTTTGGAGCAGTGCCTGTGGCAATCAATATTGTTTTAGCCCAAATAGTTTGATTGTTACATATTATTCCTTTGCAGTGATTAAATTTGTCTAAAATAATTTCTATTGGATATGTGTTGTCCACAACCTCTATCCCCTCTTCAAATGCCTTTGCAACCTCCTCATGATTCAATTTATATGCAGGAGATTCTTCAAATTTTTTTCTATATATAATTTTTACTCCCCCCCATTTTTTTAGTAATGAAAGCTTTTCTTTGGGATCAACGCGTAATTCTTTTGCATGTTTAATAAATTCTAAAGCAACTTCAAGCTCCTCATCGTCTAAAGTTTTTAAAAAAACATCTCCTAATTTTTCATATTGAATTAAAAATTTTTCTACCATTATGGGGTAATAAGCAAGGCTTTCTGTTGCCGTATCTATTGATGTTAATCCTCCACCAACAACAACAATAGGAAGTCTTATTTGTAAATTTGCTATGCTATTTTTTCTTGAAGTTCCAAGAGTTTGTAATGTCATTAGAAAATCAGAGGCACTTCTAGCTCCTTTGCATAAAATGTCTGGAATATATGGAATATTTGGCTTTCCTGCTCCAATCGCCAGTGCAACATGGTTAAATCCAAGTTCTTTTGCAGATTTATAATTGATTATGCTGCCAAATCTTATACCGCCATACATTTTAAAATTTTCTCTACGCTCTAGCATCAATCTTAAAATAGTAAGGTAATTTTTATTCCATCTTACAGTAATTCCATATTCTGCTACTCCACCAAAACCATAAGCTTTTCTTTCGCTAAGCCTTTCCTCTATTTCTGAAATGTTTTTTATTGGTTTGAAATTTGCTCTACTCCCATCTTGCATTATGCCGGAAAATTCACTTTGAATTGGCTCAATTTTTAGTCCATCAATTCCCACCACTGTAAATCCCTCATTTGCTAAGTAATGGGAAAGAGTGAATCCTGCAGGTCCCATTCCCACAATCAGAATTTTATAATTATTAAACTCTTTTGGTAGATATCCTTCCGATTTAAGAGGATTCCATTTTGTTAGCAAGCTATATATTTCAAAACCATAATCAAGTTTTAAAACATCATCCAGAATTTTAGTTTCAATTAAAGGAATGTCAACTGGCTCCTGCTTTTGATAAATACATGATTTCATGCAATCATTACATATTCTGTGTCCAGTTGCTGCTATCATTGGATTATCGATAATTGCAGTAGCAAAGGCACCAATAATGATGCCCTCCTTTTTGAGAAAATTCATTTCTGAAATTTTTTCTTTAAGCGGGCAGCCCTTTAATTCAACTCCAAGGGGATTTTCTTTAATATTATTTGTTGTTTTGTCGGTCAATCCTTTTGAACAAGAGTCTTTATCTTGTTTATGACAATACAAACAGTAATTAGCGTTCACGATAGCAGCATGCTGATTTATTGTATGATCAGTTAAGTCAAAACCGGTTCTGGCTCTTAGTTTATCCTTATTAAAGCATTTTGTTTTATTACTAGATTCTGAGTATTCAATTAATCTATCGAAATATAATTTTTTAGGAATCTTGAATAAAATGCCATCGCTATATTTTGCCTTTCCTTCTTTGCTATATAATGCCCATGCTACATATGTCTTGGCCACTTCTAGCAATTCTTCATTATTATTTGATAGCCATTTTAAAATATTGGTTGCTATTGATAATTCATCATCAAGATCAGTGGAATTTTTATTTAATATTAAAATTGCTTCCGGGACTTTTTTTTCATCATAATCCTCAAATTTAACCTTTCTCTGTATAAATTTTTTTCTACATTCAAATAGAGCGGATGCCTTTTTATGATATTTGGGATTTTTATTTTCATTGTACTTCAAATTGAATAGATTGATTATAAAGCTTTCTAAATAGGGAGCTAATTTAATTATCAATTCAGATGATATTTGATTGTTTTTTCTACCTGCAATTAAATCATATTTAAGAGCAATATTCTTTGTATTTAAAAAATCTAAAAACTCTTTATCAATTTTTTTTAATCCAAATGTTGAGTATAAGTCCTCAAATGCAATATTAAAATTTAGTGTAATCATTTTAAATATCTTATCATAAGGTTTAATGTAATAGCCAAAATATAAATAAATTTTTCTTGATAGTTATCATTAATAATGCTTAGATTGTCAAAGCTGGATGTGTTCTGAAATTTAATGCAAAATAAAATTGTAATATCATTAATAAATATAGTATTTGTTCTTTGTAGTGTACTAATTTTTCCTGTTAATTCAAACTCAGATTCAAGAATTAAAGACATTGTCAGTTTTGAGGGTGTTAGGGATAATGTTTTAGTTGGCTATGGTTTGGTAACTGGGCTAAATGGAACAGGTGATAATTTAAAAAACTCAACATTTACCCAAAAGGGATTAGTTAATTTGCTTGAAAAGTTAGGAATTAATACGAGGGGAGAAAATATAAAAACAAAAAATATTGCTGCAGTGATGGTAACGGCAAGTCTTCCTGGTTTTTCTAGAGCTGGTAATAAAATATCAGTCAATTTAAGTACATTAGGAGATGCTAAGAGTATTAAAGGTGGCACATTGCTTGCAACTCCTTTAATGGGAATAGATGGAAAGATTTATGCTGTTGCCCAAGGGCAAGTAGGGATTGGTAAATTATCTGACACAAGGCAAGATAACTTTAAACCTATTTTAACATCAGGGTATATTATCAATGGGGCATCTGTTGAAAGAGAGATTGAGTTTGACCTTAATTCTTTAACAAAGGTGAGTATATCATTGAACAATCCTGATCTTACAACAGCGAGGTCAATTGCCAATGCGATTAACTCATACTTAAGCGATACTCTTTCATTAGCAAGGGACCCAGGTACAGTTATATTACACATCCCTGATGAATATCAGAATAATGTAGTTGGTTTGTTAGCCGATATTGAAAATATAACAATATCACCAGACACAACCGCTAAAATCATCATTGATGAGGCTACTGGCACGGTAGTTATAGGTAGGCATGTTAAAATTAGCAAAGTTGCTATTGCACAGAAAAATCTAATTGTAAAAATATCACCAGTGAAAGAGTTTGAAATTGAAGCAGATATTCTTTCAAGTAGTGATAATAAAGAGCCGGCACCGCCTGGTACTGCCTTAGCGGTGCTAAAACCAACTGCTAACCTTGCTGATTTAGTATCTGGATTGAACTCACTGGGTGTTAAAACGCAAGATTTGATTACTATATTAAAATCAATTCAAGAGGCAGGTGCATTACAAGGAGAAATAGAAATAAAATAGTAAATATGAGTAATGACTATAATAGTGCGATAATTAATAAGACAAAGCAAATGCAAGAGCCTAGACAGTCTAATTCATATTCAACGTCAAAGTCTAATTTTAACATTGAAAGCAAGAAATTTAATGAGGCTTTAAACGAATTTAATGCAACGTTATTGTCTAATATGTTAGAGCCGATTTATGAGAATATTGAGCCTGATCAATTAACTGGTGGCGGTTTTGCTGAAGAAACTCTAAATCACTTTTTAGTTAATGAGTATGCTAGAGAAATAACCAAAGATGGTAATTTTAAAATTGATCCAAATTTAAATAAACAATTATTAAAGAAATATCAAAATCATGGATGATAAGCAACTTAAGGAACAAGAGAGCCAGACTGAGAATAAAAAAAATGAGGATGATTTTTTTGAGCACGAATTAATTATTAAAGCGCTGGATAGGTTAAGCAAACTTGTTAAGAAGGAAGAGGAGTTTATTGAAAATAAACAATATGAGAAAGCGGTAGAATTAATTCCAGATAAGATAGAGTTAGTGAACTTTTTTGCAAAAAATAAAGATAAAATTCTGGGTAATTTCAATCTTTCCAAAGAAGAAGATGTGCAAAAAAGAGAAGAGATGAAAAATTTGGTACAAAATTTGCTTGATACTTCTAGCAAGAACATGAATAAGATTAAAAAAGCACAATATTTGAGTTCAAAGATTATGGAGATATTAAAAGAGTCAGTTCAAAAAAGTGAAGTGAAAAATAAAAATTATTCTAATAGTGGCAAGTCAGTTGTTAAAAATAGAATTAACAAACATGTCATGCTAAGTAAGGAGGCCTAATTCAATGAGTAAAATACTAGATACTACAGCAACTGCTATTAAGAATCAGGAGAAGTTGATAGGATTATCTCAGCAAAATATTGTTAATGCTAATGATCCTAACTACATTAAGCAAGAGGCAAATTTAGTATCAAATCCGCATGTTGGGGCAGAAATAGAAAGTATAACTTTGGAAATGAGTGCGGGTTTGCTAAAGGATCAATATAGTAAAAATTCAGAATATCATTCTAGTTTATTAACTAAAAAGTCATTACAAGAAGTGACAGATAGTGTATATAGCCTCAAACTTGAAGGGAAAAATAGCGTAGCTGGTGCTCTAAATGATGTTTTTGGAAATTTAAACAAATTGCAGGAAGTAAGTAACGAATCTAATGGAATGAATGAAGCCGTTAATTCGATTGAAAAATTTGCAAAAAATGTTTCTAGGCAATCAGAGAAGCTTCAGACATTAAGACAAGAGCAAGATAAGCAAATTTCTAAAGCAGTTGATAAATTAAATGGTCATATAGTAGCTGCAAGAAATCTAAGTGAAAAATTACCATTACTAAAGGGTGATGGTTTTCTAGGTAGTGATACAAAATATAATGATGCCAAAACCAAGCTTTTTAATGAAGTAAGAGAAATATCAAAGTTGATTGATGTTAATCAATACTTTAATAAGGATGGAGAATTGGTTTTAGAAACAAAATTTGGTATACCGCTTATTAAGGGTGATATTAAATATAAAGTGGAGTTTTCTCATACAGATGGATTGGACAAGTATTTAAATAAGGATTTTGCATTTCCTGCGCTTTCTGTCATTGACGAAAGATTGCAGGATGATTCTCCTGCATATAGAAATGACTTGGTGACAAGCGCTGTCACTGATGAGATTGTTCATAATTTAAGGGGTGGAGAGTTACAGGCAAGGTTTGAGTTAAGGGATAAAATTATACCAGATGTAATCAACAGATTGGATATATATACGGATACGGTAGTAAAAGAAATGAATGCTGTTTATGCAGATGCTACGCCTGAGTCTGGTTTTCAATCAGTTGCAAGTAATAATCAGCTTAAAAATACTGATGCAATATCTGTTAATGGAAAGTTTAAAATAGCGTTGTTTAATCCTAACAATGGTTCATCAATTAAAGATAGTGCAGGTAATTCACAAATATTAGAGATTGATTTAAGTGGTGTCTCTACACTACAAAACTTAATAGACAAAATTAATGGCGCTTCATCAAGTGATGGTCATAAGGTTACGGCTACATTGGATAGTGCTGGCCATTTGGAGTTAAAATCAAATAAAACGAATATTAATTTTGCCATTATTAATGAAAATGCTAAATTTGGTGCTAATGATATTGGAATAAATCAGTTTTTTGGATTTAACAATATCTTTGCTCATAGAGATGATAAATTTTATGATAAAAAATCTTCTGCTAATAGTGCTATATCACTAAAGGTATTGGATGATATTACAAAAGATAATAAAATATATACGGCAAAAGTACGATTTGAAGGTGGAGATTATAGCATTGGAAAAAACAATAAGGCGATTTTAAAAGAATTAATGAAAATTCAAAATAAAGAATTCAGTTTTCAAGGAACTGATTCTATTTCAAAATCTAAGACAACTTTTTTAAATTATGCAAATGGTATCATTGATACTCTTAATATGAAATATCAGGCTGTTGAAAAACAAACAGAGAGAAATAAAATTGAATTAGAGGCAATAGATGAGCAAATTGCATCAAAATCTGGAGTCAATACTGATCAGGAATTATTGCACATCACGCAACTCGATAGAATGCATAAATACGTATTGAAGACCTTTCAAATTATGGAAGAGTATTGGAAAACACTATTAGCTCAATTTTAGGGGAGGTATAATAATATGACAGTAAATTTTATAAGTACAGCAGCTTTAAATCAGCGTACGGAGAAGAATATTAATGAAGTATTAACGCAGAGGAATGAAGCTGGGAGGCAAATTCAAACTGGGAAAAAATTTGAAAATATTTACGATGCCTCTGCATCTGAGGCAAGTGATATGGTTAATATTCAAGAATCTATTGATGTTCAAAAGAAAGAAGCGGAGATATTGCAGAGAGGTTTTCGCAGAATTGATGAGATGTCAGATAGCTTGGATGATATGGGGAAATATTTAAAGAGCAAACTGGCTGATTGGCAAAAATATGCAAGTGGAGCTATGAGCGATGACTTTACTCAGGACAAACAAAAAGATTTTGCTGAAAAATTACTGAAAGGAATGGAGATTTTTTTAAATAAAAGGTCGATATATGATAAGACCTATTTATTTTCTGGTGACAATATGGATACTAAGCCTGTAAATTTATCAGGAAGTGTTGATCCAGATAAGTACTATTTGGGAAGCAAGTATGATATGTCGTTTACATATGGAGACAATCAAATAAAACTTGATTTTAATGCTGGTGACAGCTCTATTAAAAGCATCGTTGAGTTATTTGTAGATGTGAAAAATAATAGTGCTGGTGATAAAGACGACGTGTTTGTTAAATTTGAAAAATGTGTCGAAGAGATTGTTGGTGCAAAAGAAAGAATTGACTTTAAAAGTAAAGATTTGAAGCAATTTAGTGACATGCAAAAAGTTAATATAGAAAATGGCATTAAAAGTTATGATGATATTGCTAAAGTTCATGAATATACAGGGTACACTGAATTATTGCAATTTTCGAAAAGACTTTCGGAAATTTACTCTAGTATAGGAGCGTTATCTAAAAGCTTAGTTGATTATTTATAGTAACTAATGAAAGGGGATGAATGTTAAAAAAAAAGGGGATAGAAAAAAATGATATTTTGATTTTTCAAAATAAATTTGGTTATGTTGAAGTAAATACAAAGTGTAAAATTTTTTTCCCTAAAGGCTTAATCGGTATTGCAGATTCAAAAACATTTTGTTTAGCTGATGCAAATAGTGATAAATATAAGTCGTTTAAATTATTGCAATCCATAGAAAGTGAGCAGTTATGTTTTTTAACATTGCCAATATCTTTGAATAACAATATTGTTAAGCAAAAAGATCTACTTGATGCAGCTAATATCCTAGGGATAAATGAAGATAAAGTTGCTACTATATTACTTTGCTCAACTAAAAGTATTGATGGTAAGCTAAAACTGGTTGTGAATTCTAGGGCTCCAATTTTTATTGATTTATTTAATCAAACTGCATTTCAATATGTGTTGCATGATTCAAATTATAGTTTGGCGCATTCACTATAACAATTTTGTTTAAAGCTTTCAATTTTCACATTATTGGTTATAATATACCCTATGTAATTTTCTTCTTTTATTTATGAATATAGTTTTGAAGTCGTTTTGTGTGATATTTTTACTCTTAAACATTAATAATTGTGCGGTTATTGGTATCGCAACAACAGCAACTACAGGTGCAATGATTGCAGATGAAAGATCTGTAGGCAATATTATAGATGACAAGGTAATTGCTACAAAAATTAGACATCAATATGTAAAAAATAATGTGGATAATTCATTAAGAGGAATTTCATTAGAAGTATATGAGGGTAGGGTATTATTAGTTGGATATACAACAGATATTGAGTATAAGGAAGAAGCAGAAAAGTTGGCTTGGATGGTAAGAGGTGTGAAAGAAGTTATTGATGATGTAGTTATTTCTAAAGAGAATGAAGCAAGTTTACCAACGGATATGTGGATCTCTACTAAATTGAGAACTAAGTTTTTAGTCAATAAAGAGATTCATTCAGTAAATTATAAAATGATGGTCTATGATAAAGTGATATACCTTTTAGGTGTCGCGGAAACACAAAAAGAACTAGAGACTGCGCTATCTATTGCAGGAGAAATTAAAGGTGTGGTTAAAGTTAAAAACTATATATTAGTCAAATCCGATATAAGAAGGGTAAATCAATAATTCAATTTTAGGTATTGCCAGAAAAAATGCTAAAATAATAAGGTAAAAATGGGTTTTTATGCTTAATAATTAAGTTTCAGCCCTCCTTGTTATATGCTTATCTAAAATTCTATATCTTGTCTTTATTCCTTTTTTATAATTTTTAATTCTAAAAAAAGCTTTACAATTCCATTTAATTATGCAAGCCTTTTTGCGGATATAATTTTGGGAATAAATTATCATGGAAGCTAACAATAAATTTACGAGACAACAAAAAGAGACGATTGGTATTTTATCAATTGGTACTTTCTTGGAATACTTTGATTTAATGCTATATGTCCATATGGCAGTTCTTTTGAATGATTTATTTTTCCCAAAATCAGATCCAACAACCACTCAATTGCTTGCTGCATTTGCTTTTTCCTCTACTTTTATATTAAGACCAATAGGTGGTTTTATAATAGGTAAAATTGGTGATGCAATGGGTAGGAAATTTACTATAATACTCACCACATTTTTAATGTCTGGAGCATGCGCAATGATTGCAAAACTCCCAACTTACGCAGAGATAGGGATATATGCAACGTTTGGCGTTATACTGTGCAGAGTTGTACAAGGTTTTTCATCTTTGGGAGAAGGCATGGGAGCTTTGATATACATGAATGAATTTTTAAAAACTCCTCACAGATATGTTGCAAGTGGTGTTATAGATATTGCTAGACGTCTTGGTGGTTTATTTGCTTTAGTTATTGCTTCATTTGCACTATTCGCAGATTTCAATTGGCGGCTGGCATTTTGGATAGGTGCGATTATTGCTGTGATTGGAGTTTTTGCAAGAACGAGGCTCAGGGAAACTCCTGATTTTGCAGATTATAAAACTAGAATGAAATTAAAAGAAGGGCAAAGTGGAAGCAAAATGTACACACCCAGCCAGGATCTGAAATATGATAAAAAAGCTATTCTTGCATTATTTTTTGGTGTGATCATTATGCCATTTAGTTTTTATATTTCATACACATATATTGGGGCATTGATAAAAAATTCTTTTGGAATGAGCCCTCAGGATATTGTAAATCATAATCTAAAGCTCGCATTTTTTGGTGTTTTAGGAATTGTCATGTTAACTTTATTTTCAAAAAAGTATCATCCTGTAAAAGTATTAAGATATAATTTCATTTTAGTGCTTGTTATCATACCCCTTGTTCCTTACTGCCTTGAAAATATTAAAAATTTATCTTTGATACTTTTTTTACAAATATTAATATATGCTTGTATCAATTCATTTTATAATGAAGCTATGTGGATAAAACATTTTCCAGTTGAAAAACGTTTTGTTATCATTGCCACTATATTCGGTATTGGAACTGCTTTAGGGTTTGGTACGGTTTCTTTTGGGGTAGTACCACTTTCAAAATATATGGGGCATTACTGTATATTGGTTTTTTATATCCCATGTATAATAGGCTGTTTATGGGGACTTTCTTATCTTAAAAAACTAGAAATAAAACGAGGGTCGTATCATAACTACCCACATGAGGATTTTCCACATGACGATACTGCAGGGAAAGAGGAAGATTATGATTATGAAGACTTGGGAGATGAGTATGAGCCATTCAGTCATAGGTGTATGTACTCAACAAAGTTAATGAATAAGTTGGATGAATTTAGCAAGGAAAAGAATGTGAAGCTAAATATGAAACTGATAGAAAAAGCCGTTACATTTGCTAAGAAATGGCATGATAAGCAGATGCGAAAAACAGGAGATCACCCATTTTACTTTCATCCACTCAAGGTAGCTGAGATGGTGGCAGAGCGTTATTGCAAAACGGATGTGATAGTTGCTGCAATATTGCATGATACAGTGGAAGATTCAGAATGTACTGTGGGGCTGATAGAGGAGAAGTTTAATGCTCGTATTGCTCAAATAGTGGATAGGTTGACGAATAAGAGATTTGAAAATGGAAAGCACATAAAGCTTAGTTTTGAAGAAACCATAAATAGATTGCAAAAATTGGGTGATGATGAAGCGCTGTTTATAAAGCAAATGGACAGACAGCACAACTTGGAAACGATAAAAGGATTGAAGGCAGGTAAGCAAAAGAAGATGGTAGAAGAGAGCAACAACTATTTTGTGAAACTTATTGCAATAATTGGAGATAAACTTGGCATACATGGCAATGTGCATCTTGAGAATAGGATGTTTAAATTAAGCAATGAGAGCTTAACAAAAAAACGTAAATAATTTAATTACTATTAGGCTAATCAAATAAGTGCATGAGACTACCTTTTAGTACAAATCATATATAACTCTATATTTATCTACTGTTGTTGCTAAAAATCCCTTTTGAAATTATAATAATGGCTGTTAATTTCTACTCTTGATCAATACTGTACTCAGTTGTTAATTACTGAGAATTTATACTTTAAATATTAATTTAAATATTTTCGCTAAGTTAAAATTTATCTTGTATTTATATATTTGATAATTATATTTTTTATGTGAAAGTTAAGGTATATGCGGTGTAAAGAGAAGGTTGTATTTTTTGCAAATAAATATCCTTGAACTATATTTTAATTTTATATATAAGTATTACTTTGAAATTTACTGTAGATTTTTTATGCATCTAAAATCCATTAAATTTGGTGGTACCTCAATGGGAAGTGCTAAATCAATTCAAGAATGTGCTAAAATTATTAAGAAAAAAATTAATGAATCCTTAGTTGTTGTTACGGTTTCTGCAGTGGGAGGAATAACAGATAAATTAATAGAAATAATTAGACTTGCAAGAAAAACTAAGCCGAGATTAGTTAAATCAAAAGTTATTGAAATATCAAATATTCACAGACAAATTCTTAAAAATTTAATACTAGATGATCAAAAAACAGAAAATTTATGGACCCAAGAATTTGAACCAATTATTAATAAACTCGAAGCTATAAGCTATGGTACAAGTCTGGTTGGAGACTTGACTGATAAAACTGAGGCGAGGATCTGTGCGTTTGGAGAAAAACTTTCATCTCTACTCATGTTTTTGGCCCTTGAAAAAATTGGTATTAAATCACAAAGAATTGAATCAGAAAGAATTATAAGAACGGACAATAACTACCTCAAGGCAAAAGTTAATTTTCAAGCAACAAATTTATCCTCAAAAAAAATATTAAGGCCAATTTTTTCTAAGAAAATCGTACCTGTTGTTACAGGATTTATAGGAAAAGATACTCATGGTAACATTACATTGTTAGGTAGGGGAGGGAGTGATTATACAGCCTCAATTTTGGCGATGGTCTTAAATGCAAATGAAGTTGAAATATGGACAGATGTTAATGGAATTATGACTGCTGATCCACGCATTGTTAAAGATGCATTTTCATGGCCAAGTTTAGATATGAACGTGATGTCTGAAATGGCTTATAGTGGTGCTAAAGTGGTGCATCCAGACACCATTGCGCTTGCTGTTGAAAAAAATATACCTGTATATGTTTATAACACTTTTGATAACTCATTTAAAGGAACAAAAATTACAAAAAATGCTCCTCATGCCAAAGGCATAGTTGCAAGCCCAGGTAATACAATTATTACGTTAGAAAATACTAGTATTATTAATGGAGTTGGATTTGTAAAAAGAGTGACTTCAATTGTTGCCGAACATAACATACCAATTGATGTATGTGCTACATCTGAAATCTCATTTACTTTTTCCATCAAAAGTGAAGATTACTCTAAAAAATTACTTAAAATATTGGAAAGTTTTGCCACAGTAAAAGTAAAAAACACCATTACAAAATTGTGTTTTATTGGCAATGAAATTACATCAGATAAAAGACTTCTTGCTGGTATTTTTACATTATGTATGGAACTTGATACCAAAATATATACAATTAGTGTAAGTGCGTCCGGTAACAACATAACTATGTTAATTGATGAAAATAAAACAAAGACAATATTAAAAGCACTGCATCAGAAATTTTTAAAAGAGGAAGAATGCAATCAATAGATTTTTTTAAAAATAACTTAGAATTATTATTTGAGATAGTTGAAAAAATAAATACCCCTGTTTTTGTTACAGACACAGCAATTTTAAAACAGAAAGTGAATAGTATGCAAAAAGCATTTAATAAAAATTGTTTGCTGTTTTATGCCATAAAAGCTAATTTTAATCCCATAATAATCAATGTACTCAAGGAAGCAGGAATTAATGGAATTGAGACTATATCTCCATTTGAAATAAAACTAGCAAAAAAGCTAGGGTTTGATAATAGTCAAATTTTATTTACAGGTAATAATTGTGATGCAGATGAATTAGAGCAAGCAAGAAATTCTGGGGTCATGGTAAATTTAGGCTCGATTTCAGAACTAAATTCTTTTGCAAAAAGATATAGTGGTGCTGAAATATCAATTAGAATTAATCCAGGATTTGGAGACGGTGAATTTAAGCAAATTATAACTGGGGGGGAGGACTCAAAATTTGGCATATATTACACTCAGATTTATGAGGCACTCAAGATAATCAGCGACAATAATTTAAAATTAGTAGGATTGCATTGCCATTTAGGCTCAGGTTTATATGACACTAAAAATTTTACACTAATGGTTGATTTTATGTTTAAGCTTGCAGAGCAAATGGTCGATTTGCAATTTATTGACCTGGGTGGTGGATTTGGTGTGAAATATAAACCAACAGATAAAGAAGTTGACTTAACTCAATTTGCATCAGTAATTAATCAGCACTATAAAAAATATAAATCCTTAGAAGCTAATAATATAAAGATAATTTTTGAGCCTGGAAAGTACCTGGTAGCTGAGTCTACATTCTTACTTACAAAAATTACTAACATTAGAGATTACAATAAACAAAAAATAATCGGAGTGGATACGGGGTTTAATCATATTGTAAGACCTGCATTATATTCCTCATATCATCACATCATTAACATATCGAAGTTAGAAGGAATAAAAGAAACAGTAAAAGTAGTTGGTAATATTTGTGAATCAACAGATATAATAAATGAAAATATTGAGTTATCAAATCCTGAGGAAGGTGATATTCTTGCAATACTTACAGCAGGTGCATACTGCTCCTCAATGAGTAGTTTATATAACTTAAGACCATATGCTCCTGAAATTTTAATTAATGGGAACAAATTTTCAGTTACAAGGAATAGAATGAGCTTTGAAGAAACAATAGCTTCAATGGGTTTTATTAAATTATAGTCTTAGTTTTTATAAGTTGTAGGATGAGCATTGTTTTAAATTGTTGAACTATAGCCAAACCACCATAAGAAAATTAGCCATGAGAAGGATGAATATAGCTAAAAAAATGATACAATGGCAGCTAGATAAAAAAGGATTGATTTTAAGTGAAATATTAACCTTCAATAAAATATCCCAAGCTATAAAAGAAGTTAGTTGAGCTAGAAAGTATAATGCTTTTAAAAAAATCAAACCCCAACAATTCAAAAAAAGTATAAAATATTTTTCTAAAATAAAAATATAACTTGAATTGAATTGTATTTCCTGAGTAAGATTGATTTATTAATAATAACAAGTGGGGGTGTTTGACATGAATGCAAGAACTGAGGAACTTAATAATCAAATAAATTTATTACAAGAAGCAGTTAAAGATGGAAATAAGGGTCTTTTAGAGGCTTTTGAAGACTTTAAGGGGTTGCAAAACGAGATGTGGTGGGCAGAGCAAGGTGAAAAACTAGATAATGCCAAGCAATCTGTTTTAAATGGTTTGCAATCTGCTAAAGATTGGACAACGGAAAAATATAATACAGCATCTCAAGCTATATCAGATTGGTTTGAAGAAATGAAAAATAAGATGTCTGTAGCTTGGGGAGAATTTAAAGAATATGCAGGTCAGAAATTTGAGAATTTTAAAGAAGCAATGCAGCAATTTGGAGAAGAAATAGCTGAGATGTGGGGCAAGGCTATGGAATCTCTCGGAAAGCTTTTTGATGAGATCAAAATAGGTGCACATGATATGTTTGTTGATGTAAAAACTGGAATGCAAAATTTATGCACAGACATGTCTTGTGGAGTAGCAAATTTAGGTATTGCAATGCAAAAAGGAGTGCTTGCAATGGATGATGCTTTTCAATCAGTGAAAGGAAGTGTTTCTCAAGCAGTTGCTGATAAGTTTAATAAAAGTGCAGGGCAGTTACTTGTGGAAAGTGAATTAGCATACCAAGATATGCTAAATACTCAAAGTAGGTTTTCAAAGATGGATTTTACTGGACAAGATGATAAAACCATTATTTCTGCTCAAAAATACCAAGACACTGTGCTTGATAAGATGAGTCAAGATCATGAAAAATTAACAGAAAAAATTCAATCCAGAGAAAGTTTTAGGGATACTTTTCAAGGTATGAAAAAACAAGCAGATTTCAAAAAGGATGTATTTAATGTTAATAGAAAAGCTTCACTAAATAAGGAAGCTCATTTGAATACTAGAAGTAAAAATGCAGTTAAAGAAGAGAGGTCTGAAAAAGCAGAAGCGCAAAAATCATCTTATGCTGATAAAGTAAGAGAGAGTAGGTCTACTTCAAGCACTGGACGGGGAATGTAACATATATTATATTGGCTATGCTTGAGCGTAGCCTCTCCTTCCTATGTGCAATTAATTTTGCCCATAGTAATTATTTATAAATTCCTGGTCTAAATTATGTTTTTCTATCCAAGTATTAAGTAGATTCTTATAATCCTGCTTTATATGATCAGCGCTAAATATGGCATCAATCCCGTTTCTACAAAGTATTGCGAGTTCTTCTGCTTTTAAAGGATAAACCTGCTTTGGAAGTTTATATTTGCTACTCAAACCAGCAAGCGCTAAGATAGTATCCTTTATGGGAACACCTCCAATGTTGGGGTTGTCTGAGCTTAAGGTTATTTTCATTTTATGTTTTCTAAATAGCTCAAAAAATGGATGTTGCCAAAAATCTCTAATATGAATTTTTTTTCCTCCTTTTGTTTTTGCACAAGGAATATATTCGTTATTATCATTCTGTTTAACGTGAAGGCATAAACCTAAATTCAAATTAATGATAGGCATCATTATTAATGTAATGGCCTTTTGTTTTATAAATTCAATTACTTCAATATCTTCAATTACTTGAAATCCATGAGCTAGCCTGGTGATTGGTAATGATTTTGCAACATCAAGCATGTGTTCAACCCCAATGCCTTCGCCACCATGTGCTTCACAACCAAGCCCTAAGTCTCGTACTTTTTCATATCCGGCTTTTAAGTGCACTGGCCAGCCAGATTCATCTTTTTCATGACCTGCGGATTCTATTCCAACAAACACATTTGGTGCAATTTCTTGGGTTTCTTCTAACCAGCCAGCCGCTTCTAATGTTCTTTCATGAGTGGTTTTTTCATCTCCTGCTGCTTTAGTTTTGTTGAAACAGTGTAGAAATCTGAGATGTATACCTTTTTGTTTGAATTTTTCGATTACGTCTTTAAATAATAGATACAATTTTTTTCGTGCATCTTTAGCTTCATCATCAGGAAAAAGTAGATATGCAATTTTTATATTTTGCTGAAGTTCTGTATAAAATATTTTTTGTCTAACACAATCTTCTAGGTAGCTATCAAGTAAAAACATCATGTCATCTTTAGTTTGAATACCACCAGGTGGATGCCTATGTCCTTGAGTTGTCGCCATGATTCTATCAAAGTCCTTGAAGCTATCTGCATCAATATTATATTCTAAATTTTGAGGTTTTCCATTTTCATCTAGTATAAATCCACTCTTAAATATGTCTATATAATGTTCATGTGGATCTAAAATAGATAAAGATTGTGGTCCGCTCGAATGGGTATATTCCCCATTTTGTTCTTTTACAACTGATATAAATTTATTTCTTACACCTAAATCCCAAGCAATTTGTGGAGAAATAACCCCTGGTAAATGCACATGAATGTCACAAATTGGTAATTCATCTATCATGGTTTTTGTTAGTAAAGTGAGATCTTGTAAGAAATTTTTTGTCATAATATTTGGGTAAATAATATATGGTGACTTTATATGCTATTATTACTATATTACTATTTTAAAAATGCAAGAATTTTAAAAATGAAAAAAATAAAAGAATCGTATTCTTTTGATGATGTTTTGATTGAACCGAGTTATTCAAATATAATTCCAAAAGAAGCTGATATAACTACAAGATTAACAAAGAAAATAACCCTTAAAATTCCACTAATATCTGCTGCTATGGATACAGTGACAGAACATAAGATGGCAATAGAAATGGCTCTTTTTGGTGGTATAGGAGCAATTCATAAAAATTTGAGTATTGATTTGCAATGTAAGGAAGTGAATAAGGTAAAGAAGCATAAAGTAGATATTTTAAAAGATCAAAATGCCTGTGTTGATGATAATAATAATCTTAGGGTTCTTGCAGCTGTTGGGACAGGAGAGGATGCAATTCAGAGGGTAGAAGCATTAATGAAAGTTAATGTAGATGCAATTGCTATTGATACATCGCATGGTCATTCGCAAAATGTTATTGATACAATAAAAGAAATTAAAAAATTATATCCGCAAGCAGAGATAATTGCGGGCAATATTGCAACTAAAGATGCGGCTCTTGCATTGCTCTACGCAGGAGCAGATACTTTAAAAGTTGGAATTGGGCCTGGTTCAATTTGTACAACGAGAATTGTTTCTGGAATAGGAGTTCCACAATTGTCTGCGATATTAGAGGTTGCGCAAATTTGCAAAACAAAGGATTCTTTTTTAATAGCTGATGGTGGAATAAAATTTTCTGGAGATTTAGTGAAGGCTATTGCTGCTGGTGCTGATTGTGTAATGTTGGGCTCGCTCCTAGCTGGGACAGATGTGGCGCCGGGAAAAATCATAACTATTGGTAATAAAAAGTATAAAAAATATAGAGGTATGGGGTCGGTAGAAGCAATGAAATCTGGCTCAGCAGATAGGTATTTTCAAAAAGGTGAAACAAATTTAGTGCCCCAAGGAGTGGAGGGGTATATGGGATACAAAGGTGCGGTTAATGACGTTGTGACTCAATTACTTGGAGGATTAACTTCAGCAATGGGATATACAGGTAATAAAACTATTGAGCAAATGAAGAAGAATTGTAAATTTATTAAAATAACTCCAGCAGGAATGAGGGAAAGTCATATTCACAGCTTAGATCAATCAGAACCAACTACTAATTACAAAAATACGATATGAATAATCATGATAAAGTTTTAATTCTCGACTTTGGTTCTCAAGTAACTCAGCTGATTACTCGTAGAATTAGAGAGCTGAATATATATAGTGAAATTAAGCCCTTTTCAATTTCTGATAAGGAGATAAGAGATTTCAATCCTAAGGCAATAATATTGTCTGGTGGTAGTGAGTCGGTAACTGATTTTGACTCACCTGAAATTCCAAAAATTGTTTATGAACTAAATATTCCAATTTTAGGTATTTGCTATGGCCAACAAGCAATTTGCAAAGATTTTGGTGGTAATGTGGCAAGTTCTACATCAAGTAGTTACGGTGAAGCACAATTAGAAATTTTAGAAAAATCAGTATTATTTGATAACTATTGGCAACCACAAAGTAGTTATCAGGTATGGATGAGTCATGGTGATTACATAAATAAATTACCAAATGACTTTAAAGTTATTGCAAAAACAGATAAGGCGCCTTATGCAGCTATTCAACATAAATCAAAAAATATATTTGGATTGCAATTTCACCCTGAAGTATCGCATACTCCTGATGGGATTAAACTATTAGATATATTTCTTATAAAAATTGCTGGCTGCAAAAAAGATTGGAAAATGGGTTCCTTTATAGAAGAGGCAGTTGCTCAGATCAGTAATAAAATTGGAAAAGAAAAAGTTGTACTTGGTTTATCTGGAGGTGTTGATTCAACAGTTGTAGCCACTCTTCTTCATAGAGCGATTGGAAAACAGCTTTATTGTATTTTTGTTAATAATGGACTCTTAAGACATAATGAAGTTGAGGAAGTAGAAAGAAGCTTAAAAGGTAGTTTTGACCTCCAAATAATTACTATAGATGCAAGTAAAAAGTTTCTATCTGAACTTAAGGGGGTGATTGACCCTGAAGAGAAGCGAAAAATTATAGGTCGAGTATTCATTGAAACATTTCAAAATGCTATTAAAGAACTTGGAGACATCCAATATCTTGCACAAGGCACAATATATCCTGATGTCATTGAATCAGCAGCCACTTCTACTGGTAAAAAAGTAACTATAAAGTCTCACCATAATGTAGGAGGATTGCCAGAAGATATGGGTAATTTAAAGCTTATTGAACCACTTAAGTTATTATTCAAAGATGAGGTAAGAAAATTAGGCAAAGAATTAGGTGTGCCAAATTTGATTCTAAATAGGCATCCATTTCCAGGCCCAGGTTTGGGGATTAGAGTGATTGGAGAGGTAACTGAGGAGAAATGCGATATCCTTAGAAAGGCGGACTATATATTCATCAATGCGCTTAAAGAAAATGGTCTTTATGATAAAATATGGCAGGCTTATGTAGCCCTTTTACCTGTTAAAACAGTTGGTGTTATGGGTGATGCAAGAACGTATCAATACATATGTGTTCTGAGAGCAGTTACTTCTGTTGATGGGATGACCGCTGATTATGTAGATTTGCCTCACAATGTACTTGGATATGTTGCGAGAAAAATCGTGAATGAAGTTCAGGGCATAAATAGGGTTATGTATGATATTACTTCAAAGCCTCCCGCAACAATTGAAATGGAATGAATTATATATTGCTTGGATTATATTTTATCTAAATGTAATCCGCAACTTTACTACACAAATATATCTTCAACATTTTCTAAGGCCTTGTAGGTTTCGTTGAAGAGACCATATTCTTCATCAGCTTTAGATGAAAAAGGTAAATTATCTGGCATCAATCCACTGATAAAATCTGAAGATTTACTATAAATATATGCCGCGCTATATCCTAAAGCTAGAGCGCTATTTGATAAAAATTTACCAAAGTGCTCTAAATTCATTGATTCATATATATTATCGAAACTATCCTGAGCTAACACATAATGTTTGAATACAGCTAACTGATATCCAGTATTTTTATCAAATTTTGAAACTAACCCTACTAAGAGGTTATTTGAAATATTTAAATTATCCTTCGCTAATATATAATGCTTTAAAATAGTAAGCTTATGCGCATTATTTGTGTCAAATTTTGAAACTAACTCAATCAACAAGTCATGTTGATATAATATTCCACCAACATAATAACCTAGTCCTGCTATTCCTAACCCAATCATTGGATATTTTACTATATTATATATATAGTGAGAATTACTAACTATTTTTTCACCTATAGGTGCCGCATACATAATATTGTTTGTCATAAAATCCCCCTTTATAAACACCTAAGTTAATCGTACATCAAATACAATTTTAAGTAAATACAGTTAGACGATATTTATATCATATGAGGTGTGATTTAGAAACTAATGAAAACACCATGGTATGTTTTGTGCGAAGGTAATTGCATGGCTATAGCTGAGTGTATAAGCTATAAGGTAAGATAATTAAATTTTCTTTTTAGAAATTTCATTTAAAGCCATGTTTATATTTTCTTCACCCCATTCCAGGTATATGTCATTTAATTCCTTATTTAGTTTATCGAGCAAATCTAACTTATTGCTATAGGAGAAATAGTAAATGATTTTTGGAACCAATAAATATACTATCCATCCAAATGCGCATGATGAATATATAACAAGCCAGGTGTGTGGAATGGAAATTACTAAATAGGAAATTTGATCTATATTATTTGGATGAAACAGTATTTCTAAGAACAAGTGAATGCTACCAAGAATATTAAATAAAAATATAATCTGTGATAAAATTTTTTTTGGATATTTGTCAATTGCTATAGCAACAAGCGTTGGTAGGAATCCAAAAAAAGTTAAAATAAAAAGATTGGTAGAAATAAAGGAAAAAGCCAAGGATGTAAAGAGTAGTAAAATCATCAATATAATAGATTTATAGCTACTAAAAAAGGAATCAATTTTAGAATTTTTTTTCATAAATACCAGCCTATGAATTTAATTTATTTTTTGCTGAACTGATGAAAGATATAAATAGGGGATGTGGAGAAAATGGTCTTGATTTATATTCTGGATGATATTGTACGCCAATAAACCATGGATGATTTTTTAACTCCATTGTTTCTACATATTTATTATCAGAAGACATGCCACTAAAACTCAAGTCACTATTTATAAATTTATCCTCAAAGCTAACATTAAATTCATATCTGTGTCTATGTCTTTCTTCAATTTGCAATGATTTATAGATATTTTGAATTTTACTATTTTTTTCTAAAGTGCACTTATAGTTGCCTAGCCTTAATGTGCCTCCTATTTTTGTTTTAGAGGATTGATTTTCTAGATTATTATCTTTAATTTGATTTTGCATTAAATCAAATATGTTGGTGCATTCAAGATCGAATTCAGTTGAATGAGCATCAGAAATATTTAAAACATTTCTGGCATATTCAATTGTAGCCAATTGCATACCTAAGCAAATTCCAAAAAATGGTATCTTGTTTGTGCGGGCAAATTTTATTGCTAAAATCTTTTCTTCTACCCCTCTTTTTCCAAAGCCTCCAGGCACAATAATACCATCTACATTGCCAAGTTTTTCTGAAATATTTTTATCGTTAATATTGTCTGTTCCAATCCAAACTAACTCTACCTTGCATTTATGATGTATTTCAGCATGCTTAAAAGCCTCAATTAAAGATTTATAAGAGTCCTTATATGAGTGATATTTGCCGACTACAGCTATTTTAACCTTTCCTTTAATTAACTTGTTACTTTCATCTATATTTCTCCATATAGATAAATCAGCATTATCATTATATGGTAAATTAACAATTTTTAATATTTGTCTATCAATGCCTTCCTGATGATATGCCAAAGGAATTTTGTATATTGAATCTTGATCTTGAGATTGAATTACATTTTCCTCTTTGATATTGCAAAACAACCCAATCTTTTTTCTTTCATGTTCTGGAATTTTTCTTTCACTTCTGCACAATATAATATCCGGCTGAATGCCTATAGATCTTAATTCTTTTACTGAATGTTGGGTTGGTTTGGTTTTAAGTTCCGATGCATGCTTTAGGTATGGAACCAGTGTCAAATGAATATAGATGACATTTTCTTTTCCAAGTTCATATCCCAATTGTCTTATTGCTTCAAAGTATGGTAGCCCTTCAATATCACCTACCGTGCCACCAATTTCGCATAATAAAAAATCTACTAATTTACTTTCATTTAAAATAAATTCCTTTATTAAATTTGTAACATGGGGTATTACTTGCACTGTTCCGCCTAAATAATCTCCGCGCCTTTCTTTCAAAAGTAATTTAGAGTATATTTTTCCACTAGTGATAGAATCTGATTTTTTTGCAGATATCCCAGTAAACCTTTCATAATGACCAAGATCCAAATCTGTCTCTGCACCATCATCAGTAACAAAAACTTCTCCATGTTGAAAAGGGCTCATTGTTCCTGGGTCAATGTTTAAATAGGGATCTAGTTTTTTTATCCTCAATTTATATCCATGTGCTTGTAACAAGCTTGCAATTGATGATGTAGCAATGCCTTTACCTAATGATGAAACTACTCCACCTGTAATAAATATAAATTTAGTCACAAAATCTACTCCATCTTTGGAACACTAGTTCCATCTGTAACTTTTTCCTTGTGAATATGTTCATTTTCTAGTGATTTTATAATGGATTTATCGTTACCATGTTCACTTGCTGAATTTTTTGCTAATAATAAACTGTTAGCCATAAATATCAATATGAGGAATATAGTAAATTTGCTTATAAACGTAGCTTGTGATCTGCTTGGCATTTGACCACCAGCATTGCTTACAACTATACCATCACTACTAGATTTTTGAAAAATAATAACTAATGATAGTAAGATGGTTATAAAAATTTGAAATCCGAATAAGAAAGGTAGCATTTTTTTCTTTAAAAAATTTATATTTATTATATTAATAAGTAGCTAAGTATTAATACAATATTAATTATAATTAATCAAAACCTTTTATGAATAAACTGAAGAAAATAAATTATAAATTTATCATTTTTAATTTTATCTTTTTATTCATTATCTGTTATTTCGTATTTCACTGTTTTGTTGGCGAGAGAGGCTATATAAAGATGCTTGATCTAAAAGAAAAAGTGATTTCTCGGAAAAGTAAATTGATTGCATTAAATGAAGAAAGAAGCGATTTAGAAAGTAAGGTGAGTTTGGTTTACGATGAAAACATCAACAGGGATCACCTTGATGAACTTGCAAGAAAATACTTTGGCTTAATTAATGAGGATGAAATATGTATATCAGGAAGTGGTGAGGTAAAATAAAAGTCAATTATCGAATTTTATTTTACTTATTTTCCAAAGCTAAGTCCTTTAAATTTATTATTAAATTTAGATACTTCAGTCGCCTTAGTATTCACATAATTTGCATCTTTAGTCCAAGCTGGGTGAGTTGTTGGATCAATATCCAATTTCAACAAGTCATTTGATACAGTTGATCTGGTCTTGAACTTAGTTCCATTAGTCATTTCAACAGTAATTTCTCTGTAATTTGGATGAAGAGAGCTTTTTACTTTTTTTGAAACTGACTTCTCATTTTTCGATTCTTCTTTTTTGTTTGTTACTTTTGCCATGAAGCTATTAATTGATATTCAATTTATCTTCTAATTACATAAAATTTAACATAAGAGCAAGAAATTTTTTTTATATTCGAGAACTTTCTGTTTACATGATGGGTAAAAAGTTATAACTGTAATGTTAAATAATAATAAGGTCTGTTTTATATAATGGTTGTTAGTTTAAATAAAGTTACTCTTATTGGAAACGTTGGAAAGGAGCCCGAAATAAGATTGACGCAGGAAGGTAAAGAAATTGTAACATTCCCGCTTGCAACAACTGAAAATTGGAAGGACAAAAATAGTGGTGAACGCAGAGAGAAAACTGAATGGCACAGAATCGTTGTGTTTATTCCTGCTTTAGTTAATATAATAAAAAGTTATGTCAATAAAGGTACGAGAGTTTATATTGAAGGATCACTTCAAACTAGGGAATGGAATGATCAAACAGGGATAAAAAAGTATACAACAGAGATTGTTCTTCAGACCTATAATAGCACAGTGATACTCTTAGGTAATAAAAATAGTAATAAGCCTGCTGGTGCTGGCGTCATAGAAGACTTAACAGACGATGAAAAGGATAACGATCAAGTTCCATATTGATTAAATACATAATAAATTTCTAGTGTCCAATTTATATAGACTGGGTGTAGGTATGATGATGCTTAACAGCAAAAATCAAGCTTTTGTTGCAGAGCGAAAAAAGCCTAAAAATGCATGGCAAATGCCACAAGGCGGAATTGAGATGAATGAATTACCTCAAGATGCGCTGTTAAGAGAAGTTATGGAAGAGATAGGGACGAATAATTTTCATATTATTGCTGAATCTAGCAATTGGCTCAAGTACGATTTTCCACTAAAATACAAAAAGAAATGGTTCAAGGGAAAATATATAGGTCAAAAACAAAAGTGGTTTTTACTTAATTTTTTAGGAAATGATGAAGAAATAAATATAAATACAGTTGGGGCTGAGTTTGTAGATTGGAAATGGATTGATGTAAATAAATTAGAGGAAATGATAGTTGATTTTAAAAAAGATATGTATAGGAATATAGTGAGTGAATTTAATGCCATAATTTTAAAAAACCTTAAATGAAACTTTCTGAATTTGATTTTGATTTACCCAAAGATTTAATTGCAAAATATCCTAAATATCCAAGAGGAAATTCTAGACTTTTATATTTAAATGGTGATTCTAAAATTTATGATTATAAATTTGCAGAAATACTAAGATTATTTAAAAAAGGAGATTTGCTGGTTTTGAATAATAGTAAAGTAATTCCTGCATATTTAGTTGGGCAGATTAGTAATTCATCAAGTGGTATAAAAGATATTGTAATATATTTGAATAGAGAAGTAGATGAAGACAAATGGATTGTTTTTGCCAAGCCTGGAAAGTTATTAGAACTAGGTAAGGATATAATTTTTAAAAAAGGTTTGGTTGCCACAGTTTTTAAAAAATTAGATTCTGGAGAGTTCATTTTAAAATTTAATTATAGTGCTTCTAATTTATTTAATAGGATATGTGATATTGGTGAAATGCCAATTCCCCCTTATTTTAAAAGGAAGCCGGAGAAGTCAGATGTTTGTGATTATCAAACTGTATTTGCAAAAGATTATGGATCTGTTGCCGCTCCCACTGCAGGTCTTCATTTTAATGATGAAATGCTGCAAAAGATTAAAAATTTAGGTGTTAAAATTGCCTACATTAAATTAGATGTTGGTGCCGGAACATTTATGCCTGTAAAATCTGAAGATATTCACAACCACAAAATGCATTCAGAGAAATTTATTATTTCTGAGCAAACTACAGAAGCAATTAATCAAACTAAAAGAGATGGAAATAGAATTATATGCGTAGGCACCACTTCGCTTAGAGCGCTTGAATCATCTTTTGATAGTAATGGATTTATTATTCCGCAAAATAGTGAGACAGATATATTTATTACACCTGGGTATGAATTTAAAATTGTGGATTGTTTGATTACTAACTTTCATACTCCAAAATCTACCTTAATAATGTTGGTCAGCGCATTTTCTGGTGTAAATAATATTAAAATGGCATATAAACATGCTATAGATAAGGATTATAGATTTTTTTCATATGGGGATGTTTGTTGGTTAGATAAATTAAAAAAAAGCACAATCAATAGTTGATATATTGGTCTTAAAAATATAACCTATCACTTATAGGTATAATTATTTTTAGGGTTAAAATATGGCAAGAACTTTACAAGAAGTACAAAATGAAAACAGAGCTATAACAAAACAATTATCTAAATGTGTTATTAATGAATCTGTTGTTAGCAAAAATTTCGAAGAACTAAATGTAAGACATATAAGACTTTTAGCAGAAAATGAAACTATGAAAGAGAATATCTTGGTCAATAAGATGATGGATATGATTCCAAAAATGCAAAGTACATTAGAAATCTGTAAAAATACGGATAAGGAGTATCAAGTTTGTAAGCAAGAGTTTTACCAATGCTCATTGGAAAACAGCAAAATGAAAAGGTATGTTGAAGAAGAATTGGTACCAAAATATAATAAGGAAGAGTGCAAAGATAGTTGTTATCCTGCTGATTTTCAAAAATGTATTGATGACTCGCTTCCAGAAAATGATGCTTATCATGTTTATGAGTGATCTATAAAGTTTTAAAAAACATATATTTTTTATGAGGGTGCATTTTTGTATTTTCTAATGAGAATACAAGCCCCTCTACTTCTGGGATCCGTCTTGAATAACTGATGTGTTCAAAAGAGTAATTATCTATCATTTTTGAAATTACACCTATGTGACCACATAATGAATATTTATGGTTTGTTTTTGTTGGATCGTTTTGAAGATCATATTCTCTATAAGCAAAAATATCACCAGCCCTGACATTATCAAAATTATGGATAGGGGTGATGTAATTTGATAAAATACCATGGAATTGTGATTTTTCCTGGCCATTATAGCTATCATAAAATTTTTCAATGTCTAAAGTTGAAAATTCAGTTAACTTATTTTGGGTAAAATCTTTTTCCGCATCAATCCATTTTAATATAGATGTTAGGCAATCTTCAGCTCTAAATTTTTTTGATGCAAATCTTCTATCTTCATTTGAGCCACCAAAGGCATAACCATTGGTGGGGTATAATAATTCACCTTGTGCCTTGCTAAATTTATCATGATAAAAATACTTCCACTTCTTCAATTTAAATTTAATTTTGTTATGATCTAGATTTTCTGGCAGTAGTGTTGTTTGCATATTAGGGCTTAAAGAGATATTCAATATATTATTATCATAAAAAAATATACTTAATTTATCTTTCAGAATTAAATGCAAAGTAGTAAAATAAAAGATCTTAATATAGTTTAAATATGAGTCAAATCCTTTGAATAAAACTCTATTGATTGAGATTTTTTCATTGTCCAAATCATCAAGCAACTCATCTGAAAACAGGTAGTGAGTGTAATTTTTGCAAAATTCTAATATTCCAGATAGTAATTCAAAATTTTTGTTATATTTCAAGGGATAAGTTAAGGGGGTTAATTCATGTGAGAAGCTGAAAATATATTCATTTAATTGGAGACTATTATGTATATCATTATTCAAATCCTTTAATACCTCATTGAAAATATCATAATAATGTATATTAGAGGTTTTTAATATATTTTTAGTTAAAATGATTATTTGCTTAACTTCATCGATAGAAATCAATTTTCTATTGATTAATTCTTTTTTGGCAATATCCAATATGCTATTATTTAGTGTATCCATTAATTTTTTTAAAAAATAATAAATATATACATATTAATGATGGCAATGATAGTAAAGAAGAAATAATAAAAAAATTATTCCAGCCGACACTTTCAGCTAAAAATCCTGATGAGGATGAAACGATTGTTCGCCCTACAGCAATTATTGAGGTTAGAATTGCATAGTAAGTTGCAGCATATTTGTTTTTGCTGAGATTGCTTATATATGCAACTATTGCAATATTACTAATTGAGCTTGTTAAATTTTCAAAACCATTGACAACAGCTAGTAGATATAAATTTTTAGGGAGGATGTTGATTAGTATAAAGGGTAGATTTGAAAGCATGGCTAAAACTTCAGTAAAAAATAAATTAATACCAGGTTTGATTTTTAACGCTAACCAACCACCAATTGCAACCCCTGCTAAAGTTCCAATTTGACCTAAAGATTTTACTGCATTTGCTATGTCTATTTTACTATAACCTGAATCTAATAAAAATGGAGTTGTCATTGCCCCAAGGTATGCATCACTAAGCTTATATAAAGCTACTAAAACTACAATTAAGTAGCAGTTTTCAGTTTTTAAAAACATTTTAAATGGCAAAATGAATGATTGTTGTAATGAAGTATTTTTTCTTTCTGAATTTTCATCTGGTATTTTTGAAGCCATTATTGTCACTAATGCGGTCGGTAAAATGACTAATCCCATGATTAAAAGAGAAATTTTCCAACTAAATATTTCTGCTAAATAAAGTCCACCAACTCCAGAGATAATCATGCCGATTCTATATCCATAAGTTGTGGATGATGCTCCTAATCCCTGTTCATTTAAATCCAATATTCTTATTCGGTAGGCATCGATGCATATATCTTGCGTTGCTGAAAAAAATGCAAGTAAGAAGGCTGCTGCGACAAACAGTAGCATGTTTGTTTGTGGATTTATCTCGCCTAAAATAATTATGAAGAAAATTAAAAATATTTGAGATATTAATATCCAGGATTTTCTATGTCCTAAATACTTATCAAGTATAGGGATTTTGCAATAATCTATTAGAGGTGACCAAAGAAATTTAAAAGAATATGGCATTGTGACTAATCCGAGTACTCCTATTGTTTTTAAATCTATGCTATAGTCATGTAGTAATGCTTTTAGTATGGAAGCTGTTATTACTATAGGTAATCCACTGCTAATGCCTAGGATAAAAATAACAACTATATTTTTAATTAAATTAAATTTTTTTGACATAAATCAGATTTTATACATAAGAGTGCAAAATGTATCATAAAAGTAAAATTAATACAAAATATTCAAATTATTCGAAAAGGAATTGTGGAATTGAAGTGGATACAATTGTTATTCACTATACACAATTAGGTTTTAAAGATTCGTATAGGATTTTGACTCAATCTGGAAAAGTTAGCAGTCATTTTTTGATTAGTGAAAAAGGAGAGGTGTGTCAATTAGTTCCTTTGGATTACAAGGCTTGGCACGCTGGCATTAGTTGTTGGAGGGGGAAAAGTGATGTTAATCAGAATTCCATTGGGATTGAAATTGTCAATTGGGGTATGGAGCTAAAGTTTTTAAAAGATAATGTTCAAGTGCTTAGAGTGCAAAAATTTTATAATGCTCAGTATTTTGCTTTAGCTAAAGTTATCGATAAATTAAAAAAGCTTTATCCTAAAATTACTGATAGAAATATTGTTGGACATAGTGATATTACGGCAAAAACATTAAGAAAAGTTGATCCAGGTATTGCATTTGATTGGGGATTTTTAAATTTACTTGGTCATGGTGTATATCATGAAGTAGAGGAGGGGAGTGATGATAATAATGAAGTGGTGTTTAAGCTAGGAGATGAAGGGAAGGATGTTAAGTTATTACAAAGAAGATTGCAGGACATTGGTTATGAAGTGGAGCTTAATGGAATTTTTGATGGGAATCTTGCAAATGCAATATTTGCATTCGAGCTACATTATTTTCAACATAACATAAAAAAGACTCACTCAATTGGCTATGGAAAATGGTATAAGGTCTTTGATAATTTAATTCTGAAGTTAGTAGATAGTATATAAAACTACTCTTTGCTACTATCTTCAGTCTTAATTTCTGAGCTCTTTTCTTTTTTAACTAGTACCTTTTTAATTCTTCTTTTTACCTTTATTGCTTCTGAAGCAAGTTTAGAATTAGGTGTTTTTAAAAGAAAACTATCAAGTCCATGGTTGTGTTCAATGGTTCTAATACTGCTTGGTGTAGCTCTAAATTTTACAAAACAACCAAGAATTTCACTCATAAGTGAATAGTTTTGCATGTTTGGCATGAATTTTCTTTTTGTCTTGCGGTTTGAGTGAGATACATTGTTGCCCACAGAAACTGATTTATTGACGTCAATTTGGCATTTCCTTGTCATCTTAATTTTATTGAAATTAAATTGTAAGCCATTAATAGCAAAGTATATACTAAATTACAAGCATAATTAACTGCTTTTAGGCAATTATGCATTAATAGAAATTAAATGTATAGACTTTTAGATGAAAATTCATATAATACTCAACGAATGTATAATTTTAATAAGAATTTAATGATTGATATTTTTAAATATCTACCTATCAAAAAAGAGGAAGCGCCCAAATTTGTTGTTGTATCATTGATGATGTTGATGGTGTTATTTATCTACAGCATACAAAGAACTGTTAAAGATACAATAGTTGTAAATGAAATGGGAGCTGAGCTAATTAGTGCGATAAAGCTTTATGGTACTTTGCCATTTGCAATTTTAATCATGCTCATTTATGCAAAATTATCTAGTGAATTAAACAAAACTGTTGTTTTTCACATACTTAATGCATTTTTTATTACATATTTTATTGTTTTCACTTTTGTTATACGCCCTAATATTTCAACTCTACACTTTGATTTTAGTGACATAAAAGATAATTATCCTTATTTAAGGTTCGTAGTGCAGATGGTTGAAAATTGGTCATATTCTTTGTATTTTATTTTAGCAGAATTATGGGGGAGTGTAATGCTCTCTTTAATGTTTTGGCAAACTGCAAATCAGGTGTTTAAGATTGATCAAGCTAAGAGGCTATACCCTTTATTTGGTTTAGTTGCTCAAATCGGTATGATTATCTCTGGAGAATTATTACGATTGTTTTCAAATAAAACTATTTTTAAAGGTGGTTGGGATGAATCCATAAGGTATATAAATTTATCAACTTTATTTGCAGCAGTAACATTATCTGTTTTATTTTGGATTTTATCAAATGTACTTGTACCAAGTGATGTTATTAATGCTGAGACAAAAAAGAGAAAGAAAAAAATTGGATTTATTGAAGGATTAAAGCATGTATTTACATCAAAATACATTGGGTTAATTGCATTGTTAATTATTTGTTATGGTATTTCAATAAATATAGTAGAGGGAGTTTGGAAAGCGCAAGCTGCAGTAGTTTATACGGATAAGCAGGATTATGCCAGATTTATGGCAAATTTACAAACCTATACTGGTCTTGCTAGTATGGTAGCTATGATATCTGGATCTTATATACTAAGCATTATTTCTTGGAGAACAGCTGCTATACTGACGCCTATTGCTATCTTAGCAACGGGAGGTATATTTTTTATTTTTTCAATATACCAAGTTGAGATTGTTGATTTATTACCATTTTTAATTTTAGCTCCTATAGTTATTGCCGTGTTTATTGGGTTGTTACAAAATATTCTTGGCAAGGCAACTAAATACGCTTTTTTTGATGCTACAAAGGAGATGGCATATATTCCTCTTAGTGAAGAATTGAAATCAAAAGGGAAGGCTGCTGCTGATGTCATTGGTGGTAGATTGGGTAAATCTGGTGGAGCGTTGATCCAACAATTTTTATTGATTATTATTCCAGGAGCATCGTTGGTATCCCTTTCATCCAGTCTATTTGTTATATTTTTAATAATAATGGTTGTTTGGTTGGTTGCTGTATATATGCTAGCGAGTGAGTTTAAAAAAGTTTCTAAAGCTAAAGCCTCTGAGTAACTAAAGTTTTGTAATGAACTACTTCTATATAGTCAGATCAGGATGAAATTGCACAGTATCACCATTGTATGTAACAGGAAAAGTGTATCATTGATAATTTCATCGCAACTTTTTTGTTCCTATTTAGCTATAAGTACATTATAAATTATCTAGAATATCATAGAGAATTTTTGATGGCTTCTACGATTTTTTCTTCTACATTTATCTTTTTGCCACTTGCTTGAGCAAAGTCAGAATTTCCTCCTCCTTTTCCATCGATAATATCGAAACATTTTTGAATCAAATCTTTAGCGTTGTATTGCATTGATATATCCTTTGATACACCTATTAAAAGGGAGGTTTTATGATTCATTTTATCTGTATTAATTAATATGATAATAGATTGATTATTACTTTTTAAATTATCATAAATGCTTTTGAGATCCACTTTTTGCTCAGTTAGTTTTAGTAATAAAATTTTATTCCCACCTACAGTAATTTTTTCTAGCCCATTAAGGAGTAATTCATTTTTATATTTTTCATTAGTTTTTGCTAAACTCTTAATTTGATTTTGTAAGTTGATTACATCACTTACTATATTTTCCTCTTTACACCTCAGTAACTGTAAAATTTCTTCATTCTGAGTGACCTTGTCTCTAAAATAATTTAGTGCTTTCACTCCAGTTAATGCCTCAATCCTTCTAACTCCTGCAGATATTGATTCTTCTGATGTGATTGCAAATAGTCCAATATCTCCTGTATGATTTACATGTGTGCCACCGCATAGCTCGACTGAATCACCCATGGAAATAACTCTTACCTCATCATCATACTTCTCTCCAAAAAGTGCCATGGCACCACTTTTTTTAGCATCATTGATGCTCATTAAATTAGTCTCTATTTTCTTATTTGCAATAATTATGATGTTTACTAATTTTTCTACCTCAGCTAATTCCTCCTTGGTCATCCCTTTATTATGAGTGAAATCAAATCGTAATTTTTCATCGTTTACCAAAGAGCCTTTTTGAACTACATGTTTGCCTAGGTTGTTTCTTAGGGCAAAATGTAACAGGTGAGTGGCTGAGTGATTAGCTTTAATCTTGTTTCTTAATTGATAGTTAACTGCTAATTTTACTTCATCTCCTACATTCAATTTTTCTGATAAAGTAGTATAATGTCCGTGAATTTTTCCTATAAATAGTTTTGTATCATATATTTTATTGTTATTTATAGAGCCCTTGTCTCCAATTTGCCCTCCAGATTCTGCATAAAATGGAGTTTGGTCTGTGATAACAATAGCTTTTTGTCCAACATTTGCAAATTCAACTAATTTATCATCAACTATTATGGCCTGAATTTTTCCAACAAAATTATTATTCTCTTTTCTAATAAATTCAGTGATTCCAAATTTGTCATATATATCATACCAAAGAGATGAGATTCCTATTTCACCACTACCGCTCCAATTGGCTTTAGCCCTGGTTTTTTGTTCCTGCATTGCAACATTAAAACCTTCATTATCAAGTTGCAAATCTTTTTCCTTTAAAATATCAGCCGTCAAATCCAGTGGGAAACCATATGTGTCATATAATTTAAATGCTTTTGAACCGTCTAGAACACTGCCTTTAGGTAAATGATCAATTTCCTCCTTTAGATATTTAATGCCATTTTTTAAAGTATCCTTAAACCTTTCCTCTTCCATATTCAAAGTTGAGATTATTAAATCACTCGCTTCTTCTAATTCTGGATAAGAATTTTGCATGCTATTGATAAAAATAGGAGCTATTTGGGATAATAAATTGCCACTATATCCAATGTTATGAACATGCCTCATTGCTCTTCTCATTATTCTTCTTAAAACGTATCCTCTCCCTTCATTTGATGGCAAAATACCGTCTGCAATTAAAAAGCATGAAGAGCGAATATGGTCAGCTACTACTTTATTAGAAATAATTTCTTTATCATTGCCAGATATTTCAACAATTGTTTGTATTAATTTTTTAAATATATCGATATCATAATTATCACTCACTCCTTGCATAACAGCACTAATTCTCTCCAACCCCATTCCGGTATCAATTGAAGGTTTTGGAAGGTTGATTTGTTCACCAGATTTTAATTTTTCATATTGCATAAATACTAAATTCCATATCTCAACATATCTATCTCCATCTTCATCTTTAGTGCCTGGAAGTCCTCCAAAATATTTTTCCCCGTGGTCATAAAAAATTTCTGAACATGGTCCACATGGGCCAATATCTCCCATTGACCAAAAATTATCATTAGTTTTGATTTTAATTATTTTATTATCACTAAAGCCACTAATTTTTTTCCATAGATTCAATGCTTCACTATCCTCATGATATATAGTGATATATAATTTTTCCTTATCTATTTGCAGTTCTTTAGTTAAATATTCCCATGCATAAAAAATTGCTTTTTCCTTAAAATAATCTCCGAACGAAAAATTACCTAGCATTTCAAAAAAGGTGTGATGCCTAGCAGTAAATCCAACATTCTCAAGATCATTGTGTTTTCCTCCTGCGCGGATGCATTTTTGAGATGTAGTAACTCTAAGGTGCTCCACCTTTTCTTTGCCTGTGAATTGATTTTTAAATTGGACCATGCCCGCATTGGTGAACAGTAATGTGGGATCATTATGTGGAATCAGTGGGGATGAAGGTAAAATTTTATGGTTATTGTTTTGAAAATAATTTAAGAAAGATTTTCTAATGTCATTAAGTAACATTTGCAAATAGTAATAATTTAGATTTATCCAGAATATAGTATAATCTACGTTTTAGGTAAATAAAAAAGCCAATTATTAATAGTGAGGCTATGTTTAGATGCGAGTTATAACTGTGTAAAAAAGCAACATTACTCTGAAATCAAGTGCAACATCATGATAATAGCTGGTTACTCTACTCTTAAAAACATTTTATCATTTATACTGAGGCAGCGACTTATAGATCACTATTATCATCTATCGATGGCGTCCACCTTAATGGAGTTGGATCTAAATTGTCACTATCAGTATAACCTAGCACAGGGTATCCTTGTCTTGATGAGGTATGGTCAAAGTCATAATTAGAACTAATGCTATGACATTTTGTTTTAACCAATTCTAAGGAAGCCTGATCCTCTAATTCACGAAGTGTCTTTAATGACACAACTCCATTAATTCCTCCGCTATCAATGCTCAAAACTTTAATTTGACCACCCGGTGAGCTAGTCATATCAGATTTATAATATTGTTTACAATCCAAATTTTTAAATAAATCACATCTTTCTTTGTAGTAAATATAATCATATTCACGATAATGGGTTTTTACATCGTTAACAAAGTTTTTGCAGAAAATTTTATCATTGTAATTAGCCATGGTATAATCCTATTAATTTTGTGAAGCGATAATAGCAACAAATTAAGACCCTGTCTACAATCTATGGATTAAAAAAGCTCAGCAATATGGTGATTTTATTTAGTATCATACCAGCTTTTACCATGAGAAATATTGACATCAATAGGTATAGATAAACTAAAGGTATTTATCATTATATTTTTAATTTTAGTGCAGCAATCTTCAATAATTTCGTTTGGAATCTCAAATAATAGCTCATCGTGAATTTGTAAAATTAAGAATTCCTGAAGATTATAATCTAAATTCACCATAGCCTTTTTTATTATCTCTGAAGCCGTTCCTTGAATGGGGGCATTTATTGCTGCTCTTTGGGCAAAATTTCTTAAATTATAGTTTCTGTCATTTATATTTTCAATGTAGCATCTCCTTCCCATTAAAGTTTTTACGTAGCCACGCTTTTTTGCGAAATCAATAGTCACATCCATATACTCCTTGATACCGGGATATTGCTTGAAGTAGGATTCGATGTATGTAAATGCTTCTTCTCTACTGATGTTTAGGTTATTTGCAAGACCATATGCACTTTGACCATATATAATGCCAAAATTAATGGCTTTTGCTTTTCTTCTGTGCTCTGCATCAACTTTGTTTAGTGGAATTTCAAATATTTGACTGGCTGTTATGCTATGGATATCTTTTTTCTCGATAAATGCGTCTTTTAAGCTTGCTATATTTGCAATGTCAGACAATATTCTGAGTTCAATTTGGGAATAGTCTCCAGAAACAATGGAGTGATTTTCTTTGGCAATGAAGGCTTTTCTTATTCTATTTCCATCACTTGTTCTTATTGGAATATTTTGCAAGTTTGGGTCATGTGATGATAACCTACTTGTTGAAGTGGTTATTAGGGAAAAAGTTGTGTGAATTCTACCATCTTTTTTATTTATTGCCTTCTGTAGAGCATTAATATAAGTGGATATTAATTTTGAATAATGCCTCCATTCTAGGATTTTTTTAGCAATTGGTGCTCCTAAAATAGCATGTTTTTCTAGTGTTTCCGCATCCGTGATGTAGCTGCCACTTTTTTTAGATTTTTTTCCACCCTCTAATTTTAACTTATCAAAAAGTATTTCGCCAATTTGTTTAGGCGAACCAATATTAAACTCTTCACCAGATAATTGAAAAATTTCATTTTGTAATAATTTTAACTTTTGTTCAAATTCAGTTCCAAGTTCAATTAATAAATCTCTATCTACTTTTATTCCTTTATTTTCAATTTTTACCAATAATGAGAGCAATGGCTTTTCAATAGTCTCATATATTTTAAATTTTCTCTCTTCTGCTAGCTGTGTTTTTAATATGTTATGTATGCAATAAATATAAAATGCATCATGAGATTTATAATTTATATCATAAATATTAGCTAAGGTTTCAAAGTTAATTTTTTGTTTGCCCGTATGCAGTGTGTATGCAAGTAATGAAATATCATCAAAAATCTTAAAATCAATTTCATCTTTAATGCATAAATGAATTATCAATTTTACATCAAAGCATACCTTTTTAATCGAAATATTTTCAAGAACATTTTTAAGATTTTTTAATATATTGCTAAGATTATTGTCATCATAATCTTCATCGCTAAATGAAAGCAAATTTAATTGATTGGTTAAATTGATTTTATAAAGATAGTTGCCAAAATAACATGAAAATATCTCATCATTGACATGAAAATAAAATTTTCCAAACTTTTCAATCTCAGCATGCATTTTACATAACTCACCTAATGTAATGCTTTTTTCAGTGACTGGATTTATAGTACGTAAAGATTGACTTTTTTTGGAGATTACCCTTTGAGTGTTAAGTGATTTGAATTCGTATTTTTCAAGAAAATCAGTTAATTTATCTTGTGTCACACCGTCAAACTTAAGTTGTTCAATCTTGAGGGGGAGGGTGACTTTATCATCTAAAGTAATTAATTTTTTAGATAAAAAAGCTTCTATTTTTGAATCTTCAAGCAATCCTTTTATTCTTATAGGCTCAATTTCATTAAGCCTGTTATAGATATTTTCTAGAGTTTCAAATTGGTTTAGTAGCTTAGCAGCAGTTTTTGGTCCAACTTTTTTAACTCCAGGTATGTTATCTGATGCATCTCCTACAAGTGAAAGATAATCAATCATTTGTGAATGTTTAATTCCAAATTTTTCCAAAACTGTGCTTGAAGTGATATACTTTTTCTTCAGGGGATCAAAAATTTCAACATTATTTTGCATTAGTTGGATTAAATCTTTGTCTGAACTGATAATCCGAACTTTAAAATTTTTTTCAAGAGCAAGCCTTGTGTATGTTGCAATTATATCATCGGCTTCAAAACCAGGTGCCTCGATTGCCTTTACACCAAATGCTTCAATTGCCTCTCTTATAATTGGGAATTGAATTTTTAATGCTTCATCTGGCTCATCTCGATTAGCCTTATATTCTGGGTATAAATCGCTTCTAAATGGTTTTTTGCCAGTATCTAGCGCGATTGCCAACATTTCGCAATCGTTGTCCTCTATAAGCTTTGCGAGCATATTGATGAATCCATAAACAGCTCCTACAGGTATATCCTTGGAGGTTGTTAATGGGGGTAGGGAATGAAATGCTCTGAATACAAAGTTATATCCATCTACGATACATAATGACATAATTAAGTGATACCGATAATTTGCTTAACTATACTGATATTTTTCTCAGCAATAGCTTTGGCTTTCATTGTTCCATTTTTTATAATTTGTTCAAGATATTTTTGATCCTCTATAATTTTAAGTGCCCTTTGATTAATTGGGCAAATTTGCTTTATAATAACATCAGCTAAAACCTCTTTAAATTCAGAATTTTTCATGGATTTAAAGTTTTTAACAACTTCATCAACATCAATTGCTGTGAAGCATGAATAAATATCTATAAGATTTGAAATCTCAGGCCTCTCTTTCGCATTATAACTAATGCCTGGAATATCGTCAGTTTTTGCTTTACGGATTTTCTTTCTGATTAGCTCTTCATTATCAGATATGTTTATTCTTGAAAGGTCTGATGGATCTGATTTACTCATCTTCTTTGAGGCGTCTTTTAAACTCATGATTCTTTTCGCCTTAGAATTCATCACAACATCTGGAATTGTAAAAATCTCTTTATTTACCTTCTTATTGAACGAGATTGCAATATCCCTAGTCAGTTCTATATGCTGCTTTTGATCTTCTCCAACAGGAATGATATCTGCATTATAAAGCAAAATATCTGCTGCCATTAAAACTGGATATGAGTATAGCCCTAGATTAGCTGTCTCCTTGTTTTTACCTGCCTTATCTTTAAATTGTGTCATTCTATTGAGCCACCCCATTTGAGTGAAGCAACTGAGTATCCAAGCAAGTTCAGCATGTTCGGAAATCTTTGATTGCTGAAATATAGTCACATCATCAGGATTTAGACCAGCTGCAATATAGAGTGCAATGTTATACTTGATGCTTTCTTGCAATTCTTGGGGATTAAAATTTGATGTTAGCGAGTGCAAATCAACTATACAAAACAAGCAATCATATTGTTGTTGCATTGTTAGCCAATTTTTGATTGCTCCCAGATAATTTCCAATGGTGATTTTACCAGTTGGTTGTATCCCTGAGAAAACCCTTTTTTTATTATTCATGCAGTTTTTTAGTTGTTGAGAGCTAGGCTATAATACAATAACATCAAGGCCTTTGCTAGAAATTATTTAAGGCAAATTGCACGTATAGCAATCTTTAAGAATTTATTCACACTATATGAGAGTTCTCATTCTTTTTTAAATTTTTTGACAAGTTTTTTCAATATAACAATCGATCAATTTAATGAATTCTAAAGTAATGTTATCACCTCTTAAAGTGTGAGTTTTTTTCCCATCCTCATAAACAACTGCCACAGGATTTTCTCCATCTCCTGGTAAACTAATTCCTATGTCAGCATGCTTACTTTCGCCAGGACCATTAACTATGCACCCCATTACAGCAATTTTCAGTGATTCAACTTTTTTATATGTATCTTTCCAATTAACCATATTTTTATCTATGTGCATTTGTATATCTTGAGCTAATTGTTGAAAATATGTGCTTGAGGTTCTACCGCAACCTGGACAAGATGAAATTTGTGGAGTGAAATGTTTAATTTCTAGGGATTGTAAAATCTCTTGGCATAGTTTCACTTCCATAGTTCTAGGTTCGCCAATCATTGGAGTTAAAGAAGCTCTTATCGTGTCACCAATTCCTTCTTGCAATAAAACAGATAAGGCTGTAGTTGTAGCAACAATTCCTTTTATACCAATGCCTGCTTCAGTTAATCCTAAGTGTAGGGGATAATTGCATTTTTTTGACAACTCTCTATAAACCGACACGAGATCCTGTACCTTAGAAAGCTTTGCGGATAAAATAATTTTATTTCTATTTATCCCTATTTCTATTGCTTTTTTTGCACTCATGAGAGCTGATTCAACCATAGCTTTTCTCATGATAAAATCTGCAGATTTTGGAGTTTTTAATTGAGCATTTTTATCCATTAGATCTGCAATTAGGTCTTGATCTAAGCTCCCCCAATTAACGCCAATTCTAATAGGTTTATCATATTTTATTGCACATTCTATAATTTGTTCGAAATTTTTGTCACGTTTGGTTTTAAAGCCTACATTTCCTGGATTAATCCTATATTTTGCGAGTAGCTTTGCGCACTCTGGAACTTCTGATAATAAAGTATGACCATTATAATGGAAACATCCTACGAGTGGAATTTTTAAGCCTTTTTTATCTAAGTTTTCAATTATGGCAGGGACAGCTTTTGCAGCATCTAAGTCATTCACTGTAATTCTCACTATTTCAGAGCCAGAATTGTATAAATCAATAATTTGGGAAGTGGTGGCTTTAACATCTTTTGTTGATGTATTTGTCATAGACTGTATCACCACAGGGTTTTTTGCACCAATTAATACTTCGCCAACTTTTACCCCTATTTTTTCACATCTGTGTAACTGTTGTAGTGCTACCATTTTATATAATTTTTTAAGAATTGTAACATTTGAGTTTTAAATAAAAAAGAATATTTAACCTAGTAACTATAATAGATGCAGAATAACCTAAGAATAATATATTACAATTTCTTTTAAAAAATCTTTTTAGACATAAATTTAATACTAGAGGCTCTACACATATTTAAATTTATGGCATATTTAAATTTATGGCAATAAAACTATAATATTGCTATATTGACCGCATGCTATTTATTAATCAACATAATGATACGTAGATTATTTTTAAAATCTATTTTTTTATCAGTGATATTTATGACCCTGTATTACTATGCCAATAACAATAATTACATATTAGGTATAAAGAGTTATTTGCAGTATAGTTTTGAAAATTTTGCCGTATTAAAGCAGATTGATGTTTCAGGAAATAGTTTATTATCTGAACAATTTATATTAAAATTAATTGACCTTGAGAAAGGGCAAAAACTATACCTAATTTCTGTGCGCGATATTAGAGAAAAGCTACTTAAATTAGATGAAGTTAAGGATGTTCATATTAGCCTAAACTATTCTGGGACAATAAAAATTATAATTTTTGAACGCAAACCATTTGCTATTTGGTGGAATAAGAAAGCGCCTTGGTTAATTGATGATGAGGGAAATAAAATATTGAAAATTAAGGATGTGGAGGTATATAAAGACTTGATTATAATATTTGGACAAAATTTTGATAATAAATTGAAAAAATTTCTTGATTTACTAAGGCCATTTTCTTTGTATAAAAAAGTTAAAAGTTTGCATTATATTGGTAATAGAAGATGGGACGTGTATACTGAAGATAATATAGTGATAAAATTGCCGGAAAATAATGTGGATAATGCAATTAAAAAATTAGAAAAAATATTTAAAAGTTTAAAATATAAGGATAAAGTTGATATAATTGATTTAAGATTATATCCAGAAAAATTATTTTTAAGATTCAAAAACAAGGTATGATTAAGGGAAAACATATAATTTCTATTTTAGATATAGGTAGTACGAAAATAACTTGCTTTATAGTCAAGAGAATTTATGCGGATAATTATGAGATTTTAGGAGTGTCGCAAACTGCTTCAAAAGGCGTGAAATCTGGAATGGTTGTCAATTTAGAAATTGCAAAAGATGCTATTATTAAATCTGTAGAAGTGGCGGAAAAAATGGCTTCAGTAACCATAAAGAATGTTTTTGTAAGTCTCAATTCATCATTTCTTATTTCTGAAAGGAGTTCGGGAGATATTGTTCTTGCTAATCAAGAAGTGACAGTCAAAGACTTGAATAAGCTATTATTTAAGGTATTAAGCAAATTTAATAAACAGGAAGTTGAAATTATTCATACTTTTCCATACGAATATATATTGGATGGAAATAGAGGGATTTCATACCCACTGGGACTTTACGGAAATAAACTTACAGGATTTTTTCATATAGTAAGTGCTCCAGTAAATTACATAGTGAATATTTCAAAGTGCCTTGAGCTATGCCAGCTTAAAATTGAGGGCTACATATGTAGTGGATATGCCGCTGGGATAGCCTGCTTAAAAAGTGAAGAAATGGAATTTGGTAGTGCTTTAATTGAAATTAATGGTGCTTCATCAACTATATCACTATTTTTTAATGATAAAATAATTTTTACTGATGGAGTGCCATATGGTGGCGCAAACCTCATAAAAGATATTGCAAAAGTATTTAACTTAGATATGAAAGTGGCAGAGAAAATCAAAAACACATATGGCTCAATGGTTAGGTTAGATGGTGATTCTTGTGCACAATCTATAAAGGTGGATATAGATACATCTCATGACGAAGAGTGTTTTATTGATCAAAATGAACTTAATGATGTAATTATAGCGAGAATGCATGAAATTCTAGTATTGTTAAAAAATAAATTACAAGATAATGATATGATGGAATTAGTCAGTAAAGTGGTGTTTACAGGTGGATGTGCACAGTCAATTGGGATGAAAGAGTTGGTAGAGAAAGTTTTTGAAACAAAAGCAAGAATTGGTATGCCTAACAATCAAGAAGGAATTCCCAGTAATTTTTTAAGAACTGGTTTTGCAGTTCCAATAGGGATGTTAAAATGCATTGAAAATATGAATCACCACAGAAAAAATTTACTAGAGGATAAAAAGGGATTTTTAAAATCAATTTGGGGATGGTTTAAAGAGAATTTTTGAAGATTGTTTATGTGATTTTCTTTTGATGAAGTGGTTAATTGATTGACACTTGTTGAATGATTGTGTATAGTTCCAGAGTTATTAATAATTTATTTTTTATATCTTAACTTTATAGGATTAACTGTTAGAGTTAGCGCCTATCCTAGACAGCTAAATTAATAAATACTCGAATAATAATTATTAATAAAATAAAGGTGATGTGGCGCCTAAATAATAATTATTTATTGTATTTATCTATGGACAATTTTAACTCTCTTAATATACCTAATGATCTTAAAGATTCTTTAACTAGAATGAATTTAACTATTCCAACTCCCATTCAGGCTCAAACCATACCTTTAGCTTTGGAAGGTAAAGATGTGATAGGCTCCGCTCAGACTGGTACAGGTAAAACTATGGCTTTTTTGGTTCCAGTATTATCTAGAATTTTACAAGCAGATGATGAGCAAACTTTAATACTAACTCCAACTAGAGAATTGGCTACACAGATACAGGCTGTAGTCGAGAATTTGCTCCTTAAAATAAAAACTATTTCTTCAGTTTTATTGATTGGTGGAGCTCCAATATTCAAACAAATTCATAATCTTAAAAAGAGACCTAATATAATTGTAGGGACACCGGGAAGAGTGACTGATCATTTAAACCGTAAAAGTTTAAATCTTAAAAGAATAAGTATGCTGGTAATTGATGAATCAGATAGAATGTTAGACATGGGTTTTAGTATTCAATTAGATGAAATTCTAAAATTTTTACCTGCAAAAAGGCAGACGCTAATGTTCTCTGCTACTTTTTCACCGGAAATTTTAAGATTATCGAAAAAATACCTGCAAGATCCTGAAAGAGTTACAGTTGGCTCTTTAAATAAAGTAACTCCAAAAATAAAGCAGGACATTAAGCATACCAGTAGTGCAACTAGATATAGCGATCTTTCAGGTGAGTTAGACGCTCGAGAAGGATCGATAATCGTATTTGTAAATACAAAAATTTTAGCAGAAAGCCTAACTAAAAAGCTATCAAAAGATAATCACAGTGTTTCAACAATACATGGTGATGTTATGCATAGAAAACGTGAAAGAGTAATTAAAAATTTCCGTGCAAAAAACTTCCGTATAATGATTGCAACTGATATTGCTTCAAGAGGCTTGGACATATCTCATGTTGAGCATGTTGTTAACTATGATTTGCCAATGTCACCTGAGGATTATATTCATCGCATAGGAAGAACAGGAAGAGCTGATTCTGATGGATCGGCATTGAATCTAATTTTGCCAAACGAGTTGAATAAGTGGAAAAGAATAGAGCGTTTGCTTGATCCTAGCAAAGGTTCTTCAAAGGGGAAATTCACCAAGTCTAAATCACCTGGCAATAATCGTTTTAAAAAGAGTAAATTTAAAAGATTTTTCAGTGCCAAAAAAAGCGCTTAATATCATCAATTTTTGCTACTAAACTATATTTAAATTTTACACAAAATTTAGCCTTATAGCTGGATATCTATAAATCTGGTACGATTTTGCTTATCGCTCATGTGGCTTTTCCACATTTCGCTCCTCACGCAATGTACCAAAATTAAAGCTATTTCGCTATATATGTTAAAATTCATGAACAGAATATTTATATGCTAAATTCCGTTTGATTAATGGTTAATCTTTGAACAATTATGTTCAACACCTTCATTTTCAAGCTTTTGTTTTAGTTGTGTCATTTTTGTAGGATAATCACTAAGTACTGCATATGCACCTAGTTTTATTGATTCGCAATAATCCTCGATATTGTTGATTCCAAAAACAACAATTTTAGAATTTTTTGAAAAATTGTTTATGCATTTTGTAATTTCTGGATTCCATAATTTAGCAGTGACTGAGGTTGTGCCTTCTCCTAAAGCAAAATATTCTTTTATAATTATTTTTCTTTTTAATTCTAAACCGATCCAATCTTCATTTAATGGAACAGAGCAAGATTCATTTAGTAGCATATTTAAATTTCTATCTCTGGTATGATCTCTTGCTTCAAAAATTTTAGCTAATTTGTAATTTTTTTTCAAATAATGATAATGGCTAATATCTGTAGAGTAAAATATAACTCTGTTCCAGGCATTGGAATGTTCTAAAGTTTTTGCTATTGAGTCAATTAATTTTTTGGCAGGAAGAGATTTTAAATCAATAATAAATGTTATATTTTTAAATTTTGTTAATACTTCGTGTAAACTTGGTATATATAATTTTTGATTAATATTAGTAGGGTTTATTATTTTGGCTGTTTTGATGATAGAGTATGAATAATCAGAAATTTTTCCATTCAGATTGGAGCGTACGCTTAGGTCTGCAGGATGATATATTACAGGAGTCCCATCTTTAGTTACCTGCACATCAATTTCCATAATAGTCATTTTTAATTTATCCATTTGTGAAAAGGCGTAAATAGTGTTTTCTGGAAATTCAGCTTTTCCACCTCTGTGTGGTATTATCAAGGGTAATTCTGTTTTTGCTTGAGTTATGCAACTTAAAAACAATGACACAAATACAAAAAGTGTATGTTTATACAGCATAAGAATGAATTTTCGAAAATTTAATTCTATTGATAAAGTAAATTTCTTTCCTGAAATAATATAGCTGATCCATCGTGATATGGAATTTGATTTTTATTATCTGCTATTGCTTTCAAGGGAGATATATCAAATGCAGAATGAATTTTTTTAAGTGTATTAATATTGTTAACTATCAATTTTACTAAATTATAGACTGTTAATTTATCAAAGTTGCTCGAAGCAATTATTAGAGTGGGACTGCCAAAGGTGTTAATATCAATTGGATTGCCAAGATATGATCCACCAGGAATTAATTTTTCATCTATAAAATAGTTGGATGAAGACATATCGTTGATCAATCTGTTATCAATTGAGAGCAATTTAACTTCACAAAAATTTGTAATCTCATTGACGTATATGTCTGGAATTCCGCCATATATGAATGTTGCATTGACTTTGTTAGAGCACAAAGCATTTGTTTTATCCTTATAGTTTATATATTCAATTCCACTTAAATCATGATTTGTCCATTTTTTTTGCTGCAATATTTTTTGTAAAAAAATATATGTGGAAGAATTTTTGCTGCCAACATCAATAATAGTGTTTTTAATATCATCAATGGTTTTTATTTTAGAATTGTTTTTAACCATAATGTTTAGAACTTCAGCATTTAGCGACAAAACAAACCTATAATTTTTATCTAGATTGTTTTTATCTTCATTATCTTGAATTTGATCGAATACAATACTTGCTGGAGCAATTGCAAAATCAACTTCACCTTTGTTTAATTTATCTATATTTTCCATACTTCCAGAGGTTGGTTTGGTCGTGCAATTAAAGCCCGTTATATGTTGATTATAGTTTACTAAACTGCAGATCACCTTTCCAATGCTATCATTTGAATAACCTGTGGCAATTGTTATTGTTTTAGGATTAAAGAATTCCTGTTTTTTTATGTTTTGATCAGTAGTGATTTTTACCGGAACCTTATCATTGTTTGTTGCTTGTGTTTTTTCAAAAGGATTTTGAGGTTTGTCTATTGCGTAAGATTTGCCTGTACTGATAACTAGAGTAAATAGTAATATAAAAAGCAGTTTAATTTTAGGCTTAATCATTGGATGAATCTCAAATTACTTAAGAAATATTGCATGATTTTAAATATTAAATCAACTATAATATTTTTTCTTTAATAATTTTGATTATTTGAGCGTTCACATCCTCTATTTTTTTATTACCATCTATGATGAATATCCTATTAATATTGTCATGTGCAATTTTTAAATATCCGGATCTAATTATTTTATAAAAATCTTTAGGTTTTCTATCATAAACGTTGTTACCAGTTCTTTTTATTGTCATTCTCTTTTCAATCTCATCTTCAGGGATATCAATTAAGAAAGTTAAATCTGGTTCAAATTTACCAATAGTTAATTCTTTAATAGTTTCTAAAATATTGATATCTAAATTTTTATAGTAACCTTGATAGCAAATAGATGAGTCATAAAATCTGTCGGATAAAACATAGTATCCTTGTTGAATTTTTTTCTTTATTAAATTATCAACATGGTCTTTTCTTGCGGCGGCAATTAGTAGATATTCAGTAAGTGGATCAGTAATTCCTTTAGACGATAAAATTAGTTTTCTAATTTTTTCTGCAGTATCAGTGCCTCCAGGCTCTCTGGTTAGAAATACTTTTTTGTTATTAATTTCGAAATATTCTTTTAACAATTGTATTTGTGTTGATTTTCCACAAAAATCACAGCCTTCAAACGTTATAAATTTCATACTTGAGTTAAAATATTTGTTTTTGTAAAATAATCTTACTTCACACAAATCCACGACCTATATCGTAGCTATATTTTTTAAAAAATCCATCGTAATAACACAATTTTAATAAAAATATAGCAATTCATAATTTATAACTTGTGCTCTGAGAATCAAGTAGTTACTATAAATTATGTGATTTTTTTAAAGTATTTATGCCAGGATCCTTAACTACGGACCATCTTTTTGTAGGGTTAACAAGACCGCCGCTCCTTTTTGGGGTAAGCTATAACTTTTTTATAGTTAATGCGCTTACATGTATGTTGCTGTACATCATGACAACCAAATTTTTATATTTGGTTATTGCATTCCCAATTCATGGATTGGGTTATTATATATGTTCAAAGGAACCTTTGTTCATAGAATTGTTTAAAGTAAGAGCTGAAAAATGCTCAAAATGTAAAAATAAATTTTTTCATGGTGCTAATTCATATGATCCATTTTAATTTTAATGCATATATATAGATAAAGTAATGAGATTTTTTTCAGCTAAACCAGAGAAAAACGCGTTAATAAATAAAGAATACCCACTGAGTGGATTTATTCCGTACTTATATCATTTGGATAACAATACAGTTTATACCAAAAAAAGTCAGTTACTTCAGGTTATCAAGCTTGGGGGCTTTTCTTTTGAAACGGCAGATGATGATGATGTTGATATTAAAAAGAATATAAGGAATTTCCTTTTTAAAGGAATGGCAGATCCTAGTATCAGTTTATATTTTCATATAATTAGGAAAAAGCAAGATGTCTACGAAGGTTCACAAGGAAATATAGATATGCCTGATGGATTTGCAAGTTTTTTAGACGATAAATGGATACAAAAGCACAAAAATCAGAAGGGTTTTATAAATGAATTATACATCACTATTTCATATAAAGTTAAAAGAAATTTAAACGTATCATTTATTAACGACTTCTTTGAAAAGTTTTCTAAAAATCCTAAGAAAGCAACAGAGGATGAATCTATGATAGAGGGATTCGAACAATTACAAGAAGCTACCAATAGAATAGTGAATTCACTTAGGCAATATAGCCCAGAGGTACTAGGTATAGTTGAAAGGGGTAATCAGAAATATTCGGAAATAGTTGAGTTTTTCAGTAGTATTGTTAATTGTGGCAACAATTTAAAATCACTGATGGGATTTGGCATGCTTGACAATTTAGTTAATAATGAGAGGCTTTATTTTGGCAAAAAGGCAATGGAAATTAAAGGCATTAATGGCAAGTCAAAATTTGCAGGAATGGTTAGCTTAAAGGAATATAGTCAAAAAACATGGGCAGGTATGATGGATAGTTTTTTGCAAATGCCATTTGAATTTGTTGTAACTCAATCATTTCAATTCATTAATAGACAGATTGCAATTGCGAAAATGCAACTTCAGCAAAATAGAATGATTCAAGCTGGTGATAAAGCTATATCTCAGATTGCAGGTATTTCAGAGGCCTTGGATATGGCTATGGGAGGAGAAATAGCATTTGGTATGCATCATTTGTCCATTATGTGTGTTGCTGATAATCTAAAAGAGCTAGAAAATGCGCTATCCATGGCCTCAGTTGAGCTTACAAATACTGGTGGCATAGGAGTTAGAGAGCGTGTAAATATGGAGCCAGCTTTTTGGGCGCAATTACCATGCAATGATGATTTTATTGTAAGGTCATCCACTATTAATACTTTGAACCTAGCAGCTTTTAATTCTTTTCATAATTATCCTATCGGCAAAAAATTTAATAATCATTGGGGGGATGCGGTGACAGTTATGGATACAACATCTGGTACTCCATACTATTTTAATTTTCACTTAAGAGATGTTGGTCATACCACAATAATTGGACCAACAGGCGCAGGTAAAACGGTTTTAATGAATTTTTTATGTGCTCAATCTCAGAAATACCAATGCAGATTATTCTTTTTTGATAAGGATAGGGGGGCAGAGATATTCTTAAGAGCTTTGGGGGGTAAATATACAGTTATTGATCCAAGTAAAAAATGTAATTTTAATCCACTGAAGCTTGATGATAGGGGAGAAAACAAAACTTTCCTACTTGATTGGTTGAAACAATTAGTTTCTGTCAATGGAGAGACAATTAATGCGCAAGATACTGATTTGTTGAGTAGAGCTATTGAGGGAAATTTTAAATTAGAAAGAAAGGATAGAAAATTATCTAATATCGCAGCATTTTTAGGTATGTCTGGTCCTGGAACTCTTGCAGGAAGATTGGCTATGTGGCATTCTGGAGGCTCACATGCAAGTATTTTTGACAATGATGAAGATGTGATAGATTTTGGCAAATCTAGTGTATTTGGCTTCGAAATGGCAGAGCTATTAAAAGACAAGTCAAGTTTAGGTCCAGTGTTGTCATACATATTTCATAGAATCAACCTGTCACTTGATGGTACTCCAAGTATGATAGTGTTAGATGAAGCTTGGGCTCTTATAGATAATCCGATTTTTGCACCAAGAATTAAAGATTGGTTAAAAGTTTTAAGAAAGCTTAATACATTTGTTGTTTTTGCTACGCAAAGTGTAGAGGATGCTAGTAAAAGTCAAATTAGTGATACTCTAATACAGCAGACTGCAACTCAAATATTCTTGCCAAATTTAAAAGCTACTGATGTATATAAAACCTCATTTATGCTAAGCGAAAGAGAATATCAGCTGATAAAAACAACTGATCCTGGTACTAGATATTTTTTGATTAAACAGGGTAATGATGCAGTTGTAGCAAAGGTTGACTTAGGTGGAATGAATGAAGTGGTAGATATATTATCTGGTAGGGCTGATACAGTTGTTATATTAGATGAGGTTAGAAAAAAATATGGAAGTGATCCAAGTATTTGGATTCCCAAATTTTCAGAAAAACTAAAAGAAATTAGGTTAAAAAAATGAGATATTTAAAATTATTTGTTGTTTTCTTCTTTTTAATTTTTTTAAGCAGACAAGAAGCTTATAGTTTTGACTCAATGGTAGAGTATGAAAATAAAACGAGAGATGGTAGCTCTTGGTTTACACATATCGATAACTGCTTTAGTTCTGGTAAAGCAGTTTTTCAATTGTCTGTTGGAGATTTTAATAATGTCAACATACCACATTACTTAAAAGAAAATAATTCTATGGAACAATCTTCCAGAGCAGGTTGGTCTGAGTTGGCAACCATAGGAAGGGCGTCGCTTTATATGAGTGCTTTGCTATCTGGCAATCCTGTTACTACTGTTCTTGGGCTCATTGCCATTGGAGTGGAGTATATGATAATGCTTGATGTATGTACTAATGCATATATCATTGCCCCGCATGAATATGCAAATATTGTGCTAGGATATCACTGCGAGCCTAAAAAAAGTAATGGTAATGTTAAATTTGTGAAGGGAGATAATAATCCTTTGCCTCCTTTAACAGCTGTTGATGTGCCATTCTTTTATCATTGTGATCCAATGTATGATCCTGATGCTAATAAGAATAATGATGGAGTTCCATCTGGAGGTCCATTGGTAGATTGTACAAAAGAACATGATGAGAAGAAGAAAGATTGTGATTATAAAGAAAAAGTCGATAATACGTATGGTTATATGCAAGAAGCTTCTCCATACTGTACTAACCAATACGGTAAATTAGTAGGGCCTGGTGCCCCCAATATCAAAGGAGGTGGTTTGCCAAGTGCTGCCCCGAAAAATTTGAAATCATTATCTAGTGGTCATGCATTAGTATATTATACTAATGCTATAAGCAGAATATCTGACGTATCAGCGGCATCACTTGGTATTGGAGCTGCTGTTGGGGATGCTTTGGGAGGTGGAATAGGTGCTGCTCTTACGGATATAGCATGGATTTTAATTAATTTATTTAGACATCAACATGATTCATGTACTTTTCAACCAGAAGGAGATTTTTATGATATTACTGGAGAGAGTCCGGCTCAGGGGTTTTATCGATTTATTGGCTATTATAGATTTAATTCTGATATAGGTAAGGTTCAGCTATGTGTTGCAGCGCCATATACATTATTTCCTGTTAAAATTGGTTGCACCTATGTTCCGCCGCCAGTCAGTTTAGTTGATGTGCCGAATTTAAATGTTGGTGAAGGTACTAGATGTGAATACTTCAGTAAGGGTAGGACGGATCTAAAAACTCTAGGTTTATACATAAATAATGGCGGAGTGCCTGATGATCACTTTGGCAATAAAAAATCTGTTTCAAGCTTCTTGATGAGTGAAATGCACATCACAAGTACCACGGTTGGATGTATTTTAGATTTGCTTGAAAGGGTCTTTATTAATCCTAATAGTGAGACAGGATTTTTTTCAGAAATTAAGAAAAATCTTAAAAAAATAGTACTAGCTGCGATTACTTTATATTTATGTCTAACAGGAATTAAAATAATGAGTTCTGGAGGAGCGTTAAAAAGAAGTGATTATCTAATGTTTGCGATTAAATTAGCATTAGTTGTTTATTTTACGTTAGGTAATGCATGGTTTGCTACAGATGAAAAAGGAAATAAAGTTGGAATTTATTACGGTATAATTGATGGCTCTCAACAAATAGCCAGTTACTTTATGGAAGCGCAAAATATGTCTGATCCTTTGGGACATTGCAGATTTAAATACGGAGATAAAGAATTGTTAAGCCAAAGAAATATTGCGGCTGTCGGTAGCATCACTCCTACTGCGGGTACCAATACTCATGGGAATGCAGGTTATGTTAAAATGACTGTGTGGGATTTGATTGATTGCAGAGTAATAAATTATTTAAACATGGGGACATGTAACTATTCGTTTGCTGGGCTTATTGCTATATGGTCAATTACGGCATTGATTTTGGTTAGTGGTATTGGTTTTGTATTGTGCATAGCAATGTTCATTTATTCATTTATGCTGCTAAAGATTATCTTTAAATTTACCCATATATTTATTCTTTCTATGTTTTCGATTACTATATTGGTAGCTGTTTCTCCAATTATGATAACTTTTGCATTATTTGATTTTACAAAAGGTATTTACGAAACGTGGTTTAAGATGCTTTTGGGGTACACTATTTATCCAGGACTGCATTTTGCTTTCATAGCACTAATGCTTGCAACTTTTGATAATATATATTTTGGAAATCTGAAGCTGAATCCTGAATCTCCTAGTCTTTTTAAACAGTGTACTGACTTAGGGGCGTCAGAAAGTCCTATATGTGCAATTGCATTAAATGTTAATAGTGAAAATGCTGTGGGTACGGGCATAAAAGATATGTGTAATATGAATATTGGGAGCATAATAAAAGGCTTATATGAAACAGTTGATTTATGGATATTAGGTACATTTACTAAAATGAGCTCCTCTGTGGTAGATGCACTATTTTTAACGATGCTTAAATTAGCGTTGATGTCATTTTTATTTTTCATGCTGATGAATTCAATTTCAACATTCTTTGCTTATTTAACTGGGGTGGAATCGGTGGCTGGACTTGCTAAAGGTGACCTATCAGGAGCATTTAAAAAAGCATTTGGAACAATGGCAAAATCCCCGTTGAAAGCTATGAAAAAAGCTGTAAGCAAAGGAGGTGGTGGTGCTAAAAAATGAGGTGATAAATGATAAAATGCCTAGATTATCATTGTGTAGTATTTATATTGAGAATGTAGGGAGATAACAAATGAAACATATTATAAAAACCATTATTAGCAAATGTTTTTTACTATGTGTAGGATTGTTGCTGGTTATAACTAGCTACTCTTGTGTGTTTGCAGAAAGTATAAATTTTGATGATTGCTATATGCCATGGGAGTATGGAGATTCTCAGAAGAGTTATATATACGTTAGACCTCATGGAAGTAAATGTGATAAAATATGTGAAAATCAGTGTAGAGAATTTTCCCAACCAAGTGAATTCAGTAGCACTGATTGCAAAAAAAGAAAGGGGGATGGTTGCCTTGAATCATCTCAATCAGGTGTACCAAATAGTCTCACTGGTGTACAACTCAATCAAGATATCATAGAGAAATGTTTAGTACATTGTAGAAAGGGTGAGGGGAGTTATTTTTCTAGTGATTATAGAGTTAAAGATGATGGAGATTCAAGTATTTTTGGATGGAAGTGGGCTAAAGATATGGGTAAAGAGCCAATTACAATAAATACAATGTGTAGTACTGATGGAGAACAAAATGATGAATCTATTGATTTCGCATACTTCCCAATAAGCTTTGATGTTAAAGAGAATGATGTAGTAATTTTTAGTTTAGGAAATTCAGATACTTCTTATGGCAATACAATATTTTTAGGAGGGTTTGAAACAGTAAGGATTTCGCCAGATTATTGGTATACTAAACCTGAACAACCAAACAAAGGCGGCTGGAGTGTAAAAAGTTCAGACTGGAAGGATACAGGGGTAAAATTAAAAAATGGAGATTATTTAAGATTTGCTTATGGGGGGAAGTTTTTTGGTAATTATGTTGGCAAGGATAAAGGGAGTGTGTTGCCGTATACTTCTGATAAAATGTATATTCCTAGTCGATCAGATCTAGATTTAACATTTAATGGCACTTGTTTTGGCGAAAAAAGCTATTTTCCAGGAGAAGAATCAGCAATATGTTATTATACTGACAATCAAAAATCATATTGTATTAACAAACAAAATCAAACTATTGATTGTGCTGATAAAGGATGTGTTGGTTTTCATGAAGAAAGAATAATTGAAAACAATAACAACGATAGTAGTAATAGTAAATGCTTTTTGGGGGGTACCAGAGCTACGTTTGTCAAAAAAAAGTTAAAAGTTGAAGATAGTGGGTGGAGTGCTAACTATATTCCTTTAGATAAATTTGAATTTCAAGGTTATTTTAAAGGTCATATAAGTGGGGACACTTTGCAAATTAAATACAAGGATGATTATATTGAGAAGACTGAATGCAGTAACGCAGGTACAGGGGAAGGGCGGTGTATTCGTCACAAAATTGGTTGGTGTAGTGGTCTTAGTTGTTGTGCAGAACATGCTGTTATATATTACCAAAAATGTGTGCAGACAATTAATGGCGTTGTAGTTAATGAAGGCCAACCATATACTGTTAGTCAGGATGTATATGAAAAAGGGACTACCTCTAAGAGTGAAGTCAAGCAAAGAAGTTATTCAAATAATTTTGGTGGATATGAAGTTGAAATAAGCAGGAAGGGGAGTCCGCATTTTAACGGTGATGGATTGCAATATGCTATTGTTGAAGTTACTGGAGATGAATATAAGCCATGGGGTGATGGTGTTAAATGGCATGATGCTAAAAAATATTTAGATGGAAGCAAAGATAATCCTGTTCCGATTGATAAAAATGGAAAAATTTATTTTCGTATAGATCCAGCTTTAATACAGGGGGGGAGAGAAGCTACTTTAGGTTCATATGGTGTAATTGTAAACAAGGAAGATACAAAAAACAGTAGAATATCTAAAACCATATCTGACATTATAAACCAAATTACTAGATTTTTTATTGGTGAAGATGGCAATAAAGCAAGCTCTGGTAAGGTTCAATATATTTTCAACAAATTAACTCAGGATCCTTTGATAATTAATGGAATTAGAGCCTTATTGGTTCTGTATTTAATATATACAGGAATTAGTTACATGATAGGGTTTGCAAAGATAACGCAACAGGAAGTAATCAATAGAGTTTTGAAAATAGCTTTTGTAGCAATGATAATTTCACCAGATAGTTGGGTATTTTTTAATAAGTATTTATTCAGTGTGTTACTAAACGCTAGTATGGAACTGATTTATGATATCATTCAGCCAATTGCAAATATAGAAAAAATTAGTGTTGGCAATCCAACGCATGCTGAATTAGTTAATACAGTTTTTGGAATGTTTGATGGAATTTTTCATCAGTTATTCAATAATACTATATGGACAAAGATATGGGCCTTAATATGCACAAGTTTAGTGGGAGCATTAATAGCATTATTAATTATTATCGCAATCGTAAGTTATTTAATCTGTGCATTGCGAATCATTATTACATATTTATACTCAATGATAACCTTGTGCATACTATTTATTTTAGCTCCAATTTTTATTTCCTTTATGCTATTTAATAAAACGTCAAAGTTATTTAAATCATGGATTAATAATATGATATCGATGGTGTTTCAGCCAATCTTTGCATTTGTGGCATTAGCAATTTTACATGAACTTTTTGTTATGACTTTGCATGCAGCTTTAAGCTTTACTGCATGCCCAACTTGCTTGTTATCATTTAATATATTTGGTTCTTATTTATGTTTACCTTTCCCTTGGAAAAATGCATGGTGGGTTGCTTTATATGGAGCACATTTTCCACTACAGGCCTCTATGTCATCACCTATAAATTTATTAACACCTGTCTTGGCGCTGCTCATTGTTGTGCAAGCTATGGATGGAATGGTTAGGTTAGCTTCTAGCTTTGCAAATAAAATAGCTACAAGTAGTTTCTATGGATTTGATCTAGAGGCAGTTGCAATAAAAACGCAATCATATGCTACTAGTGCTGTTTCTAAAGTAGGTAATACTGCGCTTGGTATGGGAAATTACGATATTAAAGATAGAGGTGACAAGAAGGATGATGGTAATAAAAAAGATAACGGTGATAAAAAAGGTGATTCCAAAAATAAACCAGATCAAGTTAAGAGGAAGTAATGGACAAAGGGAAAATAAAAATCTTTTTAAAATTTTTACTATTTTTTCTTTTAGTACAAAATTTTTATTTTATTACTATAGTTGATGCTGATGATTCTAATGATTGCTCTGGAATTACTGATAATTTTCAGGGCAGTTGCTACATGGCTTATGATTTTGGATTTTCAACAGGCTCAATAATTATCAAATCTAAGTGTACCAAAGATATTGATGGTAATGATAAATGTAAATATTCAAAAGATCCAAAGTGTGGAGAATGTGAGTGGAAAAAATTTGATCCAGAATTTTTTACTAAAGGAAATACTAGTATTGATAGTAATGCGAACAATATAGCTATAACTGTAGAGGGTGGCTGGAAACCATGGGGAGATTTAGAAATAGATGGGAAAAATTGTAAATTTAACACATGTAATGAGAGTATAGGTAAAGATTGTTATCCTGATGGAAAAGAGATAGATAAGGGTTTTAAACAAGCAAATTTACCTTGTTGTATCAAGGATGGTTATGGCATATATGGCTTGATTGCGTTAAATGGTAAAAATCCTAATGATTCTCCGGTCTTAGGTAATGAAGATTTTAGAACTTTTAGAGTAGGGCCACTAAAAGAAAAGCAATATAAACCTAGTACCTCTAGTGGCGGCTCTTCTGCTCCTGTTACTATAAAAACATATGTTGTTGATCATGTTGAAAAATGGGATACTTCAAATCAAGCAAATCCATCATTCACTCCAGAGAAAATACCGGCTGGCGGAGTCTTATATTTCAAAATTGAGGATTCATACTACAGAGATAATATGGGTTCTTATAAAATCAAAGTTGACAATGGTGCCTTTATTAAAAAGAAGGGGTACATAGAGCAATTGATTGATTTTTTCAAAGAGACATTTGATAAGGTAGGAAACATTATATACGATAATATAGTTGAACAGTCTGGCTTTAGGACTGTAGTGAGGGCAATACTTATCTTGTTTGTTGTATTTACAGTTATATTTTTTATGCTCGGTTTAATTGAAATGAATCAAACAGAATTAATAGTAAGGCTATTTAAAATTGGTATTATTTCCACTGTAATTTCTGACCCAACCTTAAAAGCTATACCTGATTTATTTCAAGGCATAGTAGATGCTACTATAAGCATATCTACTATAATTATGAAGGCATCGATGTTTGATCCAGTGAATGGTAGGTCGCTACTGCCTTTTCCTGAATTAAATACTGTTTTTTCTGCGTATGATGATGTGATTCAGATGGTTACGTCAGCTGCTTTTAATGCAAAAATTTGGGGGATGTTGTTTACAAATAAATTTTATCTAATAATAGGGATATATATTTGTGTGATTTTGATGTTTATGGGTATGTGGAGATCACTGGTGCAATATCTATTGAGCTTTTTCCTATTGGCTTTGCTTCTTATTTTATTACCCATCTTTATCATAAGCATTCTATTCAAACAAACTATACATCTATTTGATAATTGGTTAGAGCAGTTTATAGGATCATGTATCATGATGATAGTTGTAACAGCGACAGTTGCTTTAATGTTGAGTCTAATCATAACACAATTGCAAGACTTACTATATTATACGGTGTGTTGGAGTACAATATTTACTTGGGAGATATTTGGCATTAATATACTTGGGTTTTTTAAATTCTGGAAAGCAAGTAATGCTAGTGAATTTTCTGATGCTGTAACACCTATTAAGTTTTTTTATGTTTTGATCTCGTCTGTATTATTTAGAGTATATATGGACTATGTGCCTAAGCTTGTTGATGCTGTAGGTGGTGTTGCAAAAACGCCATTATCAAACATGTATGGCGGTATGATGAATACTTTTGATGGTTTTGTTCAAGCTCGGGAAAGAGAGTTACGCAGTACAAGAGCTTATCAATTTTTAAATAAAAAAATATTATCACCTATACAACAAAGAATGGGATTACTTCATTATGTCGATAGAGCGTCACATAAAATTGCAGGTACTAAAAAGGATTCTATAATTAAAGGTGGAAAAGTAGTAGCTACCGGAATAAGTAAAGCTACTGGAGCTGCTACGGGGATGTGGAGTGATTTTACTGGTGATACTAGTCATGAAGCTACTCTAGGAGCATACAATATTGATAAAGAAAAAGCTAAGGCAGCAGATGGATTAAAAGACCTTAAGAGTAAAGGGGCAGACTTTGTAAAGGAATTTGCAAAATTGAGAGAAGCTTTGAAATCTGAAAATAAAGATGAGGCAAAGGAAAATAGAGATCTAATGCAAAAAATGTTAATGGGAGACAAGAGGATTTTGGATAAAAATACATTAGATTTGGATGTGAGATATGAGCAATTAAAAGGAGAACAGGGTAAAATTTTAGGTTCAAAAGAGTTGCTTGAAAATAAACTTAACGATATCAACGTTAAACAAGATCAGTTAGATCAAAAAGTTAGTGATTTAACTTTAGAGAGGAGGGGTTTAGATGATATTCAAAGGAATGATGGTGAGCTAGCCCAATTAAAAGATCAACGTGATCCATTGGATGTAAATAAAGTTGAGGAAAGGTATCAAGAATTACTTCAAGAAAGATTTGGTGAGCAAGAAAGAGAATTAGCAGTCAAGCAGCAACAATTAGAGAGTGAAAGATTATCTCTTGAGCAGGAAAGAAGTAATTATACAGAGCAATTAGCTCAGCATCAACAAGAAGTTGAAAACTATCAAAATAGTATAAAAGAGTTTGAGGAAAGTAGAAATTTGGTCCAACAACAATACGAATTATATGAGGAGCAACAAAGAGTTCTTGACGGTGGTATAAGTAAATATGAAATTGAGGATGGATTAAATCGTACTCAAGAACAAATGAATCAAACGATTGGTTTATTCCAAGAAAAGCAAGCAGAGCTTTCTAATTCTCAAGCTCATTTAGAAGAGCAATTAAGGCAATTAGATGAACTTAATAAAAAAATGGAGCAAGAAAAGGCATTAGCTGAGCAACTTGCGCAAGAATTACAAAGAAATAAAGATCAAGTTACAGATGAGACTGAAGCCTCAAAATTGAAGCTTAATGATGCATTAGAAAGTAGGTATATTGAGCAGCAAAATCATGTGGAACAATTGCAAACTCAGGTAGAAGAAAGAAGAGAAGTTTATAGCCAAGATTTAGAACTCCAAACCAGGGAATATAATAAATATTCTGAAGATTTGGCAAGGGCTCAAGAGGAGGTTAGTAGCGCTCAACTAGCATATGAAAAACAAAAATCTGAAATTGATGATTACAGGAGTTCAGTGCAAGATAAATGGACTAGTGATGATTTATATTTAGAGCCGCAAACACAACAAGTGGCACCTGACTTAGTGCCAGATCATGTGGTGCATACTGAAACTGCTATGGAGAAAATAATGAAAATACAGGAAGAATCTAAAATGTATGAACAAAAAATGGAGCGTATGAAAAAATTAGAGGAAGAAATACTTGAAGAAAGTAGGAGAATAAAATAGAAAATGAGTTATTTTTATTTAATTGCTTGCAAGAACCAATAATCTTTATTATACATTCATAATATTGTATTTTCATATTAATATTTAATTAAAACTATGATTGATAATCCCTGGGGTAATAATTCGGATAATAAAAATTCTGAAAATGAAGATAACAATGCAAAGAAGTCAGTAAAAAATACTCAAGAAAAAGTTATAGATTATATGAAATTTAGCAAGAAAAAGCAAACTAATCACTTAGGAATGCTATATGTGGTTTTATTTCTATTAACCTTAACATGGCTTTCTACAGGATTTTTTACTGTAGATACGGATGAAGAAGGGATAGTCATGAGATTTGGTAAATATGGCAGAGAGGTTAAACCAGGTTTGAATTATAAGTTGCCAAGTCCTATTGAAACAGTTGAAAAAGTAAGTGTAACAAGGGTAAAAAAAGATATTATTGGTAAAATAACCAACCCAATTGGTTTCTCTAAAACTAATTATCTAGGTGGAGATAGCGCTAGACAAAATGAAACTGATCTAAGCTATCCTAAAGAAAGTCAGATGCTAACTGGGGATGAAAATATAATTGATATGCATTTTTATGTGCAGTGGAAGATTATGGATCCAAAAGATTATTTATTTAATATTAGAGATAGTAAGAGTGAAAATATTGTTAGAAGTGCGGCTGAAAGTGTTATGAGGCAAGTTATTAGTGAAGTTACATTGTCGGAAGCGCTATCAGAAAAACGATTATTAATTGAGCAGGATGTCAAAAAAGGGTTGCAAAAAATAATGGATTCATATCATTCTGGAATTGGAATTGTTAGTGTTGGTATTTTATATAGTTATGTTGGGCCAGAAGTTAGGGATGCATATCGTGATGTTCAATCTGCTAAAGCTGATAGAGAGAGATTTATAAATCAAGCACAAGCTTATAGAAATGAAATTATACCTAAGGCAAAAGGTGAGGCTGCAACATTGGTAGAGGAGGCTCTTGCATATAAAGAATCCACAATATCAAAAGCAAAAGGCCAAGCAAGCAAGTTTAATGAAATCTATAAGGCCTATTCGGTCGATAAAGATATTACAAAAAAGAGAATGTACTTAGACGCAATGGAAAAAGTTTATCAAAATACTAGTAAAGTTATTATTGATAAAGATATTGCAAAAGGGATATTGCCATTCTTACCACTTAATAAGATGGATAACAAACAATGATAATGAATAAAATTGAGGTATAATGAAAAAAGTTAAAGGCAGTTTGCTCATAATATTTATAATGATATTGTTTCTTGTAGCTAATTCAGTTTATGTGCTAGATCAAAGAAAAACCGCAATTATTATACAGTTTGGTGAAGTCATGGGTGAAGTGATTGAACCTGGATTGAAAGTTAAATTGCCATTGATTCAAGATGTTAAGTTTTTTGATAAAAGAATACAAAACTTAACATTTAAAATGAGTGAAAACAGTGAGGTTGTTGCCTTTGATCAAAAGACAATGAAAGTGGATGCTTATGCAAAGTATAAAATAGTTAATCCAAAAAGTTTTTATGAAGTAGTGCAAGATGATCATAAATTTAGAATTAGACTAGAATCTATCATTGAATCTGGAATTAGAGAAGTGATTGGTAGAGTAAAATTTGTGGAGATTTTGGGTGCAAAGAGAAATAAAATCAGAGAAGATATAATAAGTATAGTAAATGATAATGTTAAAAGCTTTGGAGTAGATATTATTGATGTTAGGCTTATTAGAGTGAATTTACCAGACAAAGCAAGAAAAGCAGTTTATGAAAGAATGATAACAGAAAGGCAAAAAGAAGCTAAGGAAATTAGAGCCATAGGGCATCAAGAAAGTGAAATAATTAAAGCTAAATCAGATAAGGAAAAAGCAATTCTTATTGCAGAGGCCAATAAAGAATCGGACATAATTAAAGGGAAGGGTGATGCCGAAGCAATCAATATATATGCTCAGGCATATGGTCAGGATAGAGATTTTTATGAATATTATAAGTCATTGGATATATATAAGAATTTATTTGATAAAAATTCTTCTTTAGTTGTTTCATCAAACAATAAATTCTTAAGATATTTTAATAATTAGTGTTTTATAAAGTAACCATACCTTAATGAAAAAATTAAAAATTGGCGTTTTATTTGGAGGTCTGTCGGCTGAGCACGAAGTTTCAATCAAATCGGCAATTTCAATAATTAAAAATCTTAATACAGATAAATATATAATTATTCCTATATATGTGAATACCAAAGGTGAGTGGAATTACATAGACATGCCCTTATCAACATATAATATTGATCCTTTAGGTTTCATGGATCATATTATGCAGTGCATAGAGCAGATTAAAATTCAAGAAAGCAGCAGCAACTGCCATATCAAACCTATAAATTTAGGTGAAATAAGTCAATTAGTTGATGTATTATTTCCTATTATACATGGCAAAACAGGTGAGGATGGAACAGTACAAGGATTTCTTGAATTAATTGATATCCCGTATATTAGTTCAAATATTTTGAGCTCATCAGTAACAATGGATAAAGAATTCACCAAAATAATATTAAAAGAAAAAGGGACTTTAATTGCTCCATATATCAGTATTAAGGAGTATCAATATAGTGATAAAAAAAAGAGAAGTGAATTTATTCAAGCTATCAAAAATAATTTTGCTCTACCTATATTTATTAAGCCAGCTAATTGTGGTTCCAGTATTGGTATAGAAAAGTTAAGCACATTTGACAATCTATTGAATAGCATAGAAAATGCATTTAAATATGACAACAAGGTATTGGTTGAACAAGGTATTATAGGTAAAGAAATAGAGATATCTGTGCTAGAAAATATTGATGATTATGATCAGCCTATAGTAAGTTATCCCGGTGAGTTAATTCCAAACGATGAATTTTATAGTTACAAAGCTAAATATATAATGAAGGATGGTGCAAAATTCCAAATTCCTGCAGTATTAGATGATTCCATAACAAATATTATTAGAAAAAAGTCTGGAGAAATTTTTAAAACCTTGGGATGTAATTATCTTGCGCGAGTGGATTTTTTTCTTGAAAACAAAACTAATAAATTATTTTTCAATGAGATAAATACACTGCCAGGATTTACTGAAATAAGCCTATATCCAAAATTATTGGATCATTATGGTATAAAATATAAAGATTTATTAGATACATTGATTAATTTATCATTAAAAAAGCATAACCTTAAAACGATTAAAGATAAGAATTCTATTGATATTTTAAGTTCTATCAAACTAGACTAAAATAAACGGTAAAATAATTTTAATGAATATGTTAGATATCATTAACTACTTCGTAGCAGGATATTTTGGGCTGATAATGGGAAATTTTGCAACTTCTTTTTATTTTAGAATTCCAAGAAAAATTTCATTAATGGGCTTTAATTATGCCAACTCTATTCCTCCAAGTTGTTCAAAATGCAATCATTATTTAAAACTGAAAGAATACATACCAGTCTTTGGATATATTTTTTGCAAAGGTAGGTGCAATTATTGCGGCGTAAAAATTGATTTTAACTATTTTATTATTGAAATTTTCTCATTGTTTTTATCCTTATTTTGCTATTACCATTTTTATTTTCTTGATTGGTATATAATATTTGTTCTATTTGGGATAATATCTTTAATTATGTCACTCACCCTATGTGCTAGCAATAAAATTGATGCTAAATTTTTATTATTTAATATTTTCTTAGCAATAATATATAAAACGCTATTAACTTTTACAATTTATGATTGGGTTTTTAAAATTGCCATATGTTCAATTTTTTATACTCTATGCATGAATATCTCGTATAGGTATAATTTTAATAGTATACATTTAGAATTGTTGAAAATTTTCTCTGTAGCATTTTTTTGGTTTGATTTGAATTTGATGATACCTTATACTTTGCTTATAGCAGCAGCTTATTACACATATACTAAATATAATATGAAAATTGCCAAATATATATATTGTAGTAGTTATGTGCTTATATTTTTTATAGCAATTATTAATCATTTGACAACACTATAATGATAAAATCAGATTCAGAACCTTTAGAAGATAAAGTATCATTAAATACTAATTATTATGATGAGGCTTTAGATTGGTTTTTCTTTAAATATGTGAATATAAATATTTATGTCAGATATACATTAATTTTTACTATAATCTTTGTTTTAGCAGCGTTTGTAATTTATAAAACAGCTAGACTTAATAAGGAGGCCGTAAATTATCCATTTCCTATCTATTTCGATAACGAAGTTGAGTATTATCCGAAAATTCAAAGCGTAGGAATAAAAAATGAAAATATCAATTTGTCGATAGCAAGGTATCTGATAACAAATTACATAAAGACGAGGGGAGAATTTGATTATAATAGTCTAAATCCTGAAAAATTAAATGAAAGATTGAATTATATTAATAATGTTTCATCTCTTAGGGTGTTTCAAAAATATTTTAAATTTATTAATATTGACAACAATTCAGAAAGTCCTTTATTGAAATATAGATATAAAAATAGTAGGATAATTGAGATTACGGATGTAGAATTTTTAAAAAATGTTACTGTACCTTCGTATGCAAAGGTATTTTACACAGTTCGCTCACTAATTGACGATAAAGAAACATCAGAAGAAAGAGTAGCTGAGATTAATTTTTTTATGTCAGAGATTAATAAAAGATTTATAGATTCAAAAAAAAATATAAACTTTTTGATAACCAATTATACAGATTGATACGTTTAATAATTTTATGAAAAATAAATACTTAAAAAGTCTACTTATTTTCTTTATCTTTTTAAATATGTACATTTGTTGCAACGCAACTGTGATGCCTAGATCAATGGGAGGAGAAGATAGAATTAAAATAATTAACTACGTACCAAATGCTGTATTTAGGTATATAGGACACTATTATTACCAAACAATTATAGAATTCTCCTTGGATGAAGAGATTCAAACTATAACTATGGGCACACCCACTCCTTGGCAAATTGTTCCTGCAGGGAATAGAATTTTCCTCAAACCTATTGAGGATGATGCAACCACAAATATGACTGTGATTACAAACAAAAGAATGTATTTTTTTGAAATGCATGCAAAAAACGCAGATAGTATAAATGACCCTGACTTAGCTTTCATTGTAAAATTTGTTTATCCTAGTGAAACAAACTATTCTTCTGTGAAACATGTTGAAAGTCATAGTGGACCTGATTTAGCAAAACCAGAATTATATAATTTTGATTATAAAATTAGTGGTAATGCTGCAAACATTGAGCCAACTCAAATTTTTGATGATGGAAGATTTACATACTTTAAATTTAGAGAGATAAATGCAGAACTACCTGCAATATTTCTTGTAAATAATGACGGAAGCGAGGCTCTTATTAACTACAGAGTTGAAAAAGGTTACATCGTTGTTGAGAGAGTGGCTAGGAAATATACATTAAGGCATGGAAATGATGTAATTTGTGTTTTTAATGAGAAACCACAGATTTATAATGATTCTACTAAAAAATAATTTTACGCATATTTTATTTAAATGTCTTATTTAATGAAAAGCTTAAGGTTATTGATCGCTATCATTTTAGTGTGTCTAATGGTCTTTATTTCAATTTCTATCATTACCTATGACAAGATTGATCCATCATCGTTAAATGCAGTAAAAGCTCTAAGTATACATAATTTTTTCGGTATTTATGGAGCCAATATTGCGGATATTTTAATGCAAACTTTTGGTTACTCAATTATATTGCCAATTGCATTTTTCTTCATTTTTGCTATCAAGATATTAAATAACAAGCCTAATAAATTTTTTATATATAGAACATTAGGTATTTTATTTGGAACACTGGTATTTTCCACAATATTTTCTTTGATATCAAGTGGTAATATCATGAATAATATTGGATATGGTGGGGTAATTGGCGATTATCTAAAGCAATTATTGTTGGTTCATATTGAAAAAGATACTTTGTTATTTTCTCTTGTAACTATATTTATTATAAGTGCAATTGTCTGTATAGGACTTTCATTTACTGAATGGAAAGCAATATTTAGATACATAGTTTTTTGCATTAAAATATTATTTAAATGTACTAGATTTATTATTGTTAAGTTATCTAGTCAAAGGAAGAAGTTTAGAGAAGAGTCTTTAAATGAAAATATGATAAAGGTAGATGAGCCAATAAATAATAAAAAATCGGATGCTGTAAAATGTGAGAACAAGGATAGTCAATTTACATTACCATCCGTTGATATTTTAGATAAAATTTCAGAACATTCTAATTCAAAAAATTCATCTAATAAAGAGCGAGTAAAAGAAAATAGTGATAGTCTTAAAAAAGTTCTAAAGGATTACGGGGTTAAAGGGGAAATGTTACACCATAGTGTTGGTCCTGTAGTAACTTTATTTGAATTAGAGCCTGCAGCTGGCACCAAAGCTTCAAGAGTGATTGGGTTATCTGATGATATAGCAAGATCTATGAGTGCAATTTCGACTAGAATTGCTGTGATACCTGGCAAAAATGCATTGGGTATTGAGATCCCAAATGAAAAAAGAGAAATAATATATCTGCGAGAGCTAATAGAGAGTAAGGAATATAAAAATAATGATTATAAATTACCACTAATATTAGGAAAATCCATATCTGGGACGCCAGTAATTACAGATTTGGCTAAAATGCCTCATCTTCTTGTTGCAGGTACCACTGGTTCCGGAAAATCAGTAGCAATTAATACAATGATTTTATCATTATTATATTCTTGCACAGTTAAGCAGTGTCGGTTTGTAATGATAGATCCTAAAATGCTGGAATTATCTGTTTATGATGGAATACCACACCTTCTTTCACCGGTTGTAACTGAAGCAAAAAAAGCAGTTGGTGCGTTAAAATGGGTTGTTCAGGAAATGGAAAGAAGGTATAGAGCAATGGCTTCGCTTGGAGTTAGAAACATCATGGGATTTAATGAGCTATTAGTCAAAGCTAATAAAAAAGGAACAACGCTTAAAAAAGTTATACAAACAGGTTTTGACAATGAAACTGGTGAGCCAACGTTTGAAGAAGTAGATTTAGGAAATGAAGAATTGCCTTATATAGTGGTGATAGTTGATGAAATGGCAGATTTGATGTTAGTTGCTGGTAAAGAAATTGAAGGATATATCCAAAGAATTGCGCAAATGGCTAGAGCATCTGGCATTCATTTAATTATGGCAACACAAAGACCATCTGTAGATGTAATTACTGGTGTCATAAAAGCAAACTTTCCTACGAGAATTAGCTTCCATGTTACTTCCAAGATTGATAGTAGAACAATTTTGGGAGAGCAAGGAGCAGAACAACTTTTAGGAATGGGTGATATGCTATACATGATGCCAGGGGGAAATATAACAAGAGTGCATGGCCCTTTTGTCAGTGACTTAGAGGTTGAAAATGTTGTAAAGCAGTTGAAAAAAAATAATACTAGTGATTATGATGTGGATTTTAATTCCCTTATAATTACAGAAAATAACTCAAATAGTGGTGGTGATTTTGAGGAGCAAGGTGGAGGTGATTTATATCAACAAGCCATAAAAATAGTGCTAGATGAAAAGAGACCCACTACTAGCTATATTCAAAGAAGGTTGAAAATTGGATATAATAAAGCAGCCTCTTTAATAGAGAGAATGGAAAATGATGGCATTATAAGTCCTGCAAATTCTCAAGGTAAAAGAGAAATTTTAAAAGAGAAGTAGTAGAATTTTGATTAAAAATTATAGAGATATTCAATGTTAAAATTAAACAATAGCATTCCACTCGGGGCATTTAATTTACTAATATCTATTTTTATAGCTTTATTTTTAAACTTACCGCTATGGAATTTTCTTTACAACCTAGCTACTATTCATAAATTTTTTCTATTAAATTTTCTATTTGCATTTTTAATTGCTCTAGTATGTTTTATATACTTTGGAATTTCCCTTTTTTCATTTAGTTATATACATAAATTATTACTATCCTTTATTATAATTTGTGGCTCATTTGCTCAATATTTTATGCTAAAATATGGGATTATAATTGATAGTTCAATGATTCAAAACGTATTTGAGACAGATTTTGAGGAATCTTTTGAATTGCTTACTTATAAAATGATTTTAATGAGTGTATTTCTTGGAATCATTCCCTCATTTATTATTTATAAAATAAACATAAAATATCCTAAAAAAATATCTGATTACCTTATATTTTACCTTTCTAGCATTTTAGCGTTAGCAATTTTGATTGGTGTAATATTTACCCAATACAAAACATTTGTTTCGGTTTTTAGGAATCATAAGGATATTATTTTTAGAATTATACCAAATAATTATATCAATGGTATTTATCAAAATATAATACTTTTATTTCCTGAGAAAAATATAAAAATGATATCAAGTGAAGCTAGTAAGAATAAAAATTGGGAGCATCACCCGAGAAAGGCTATATTTGTATTTGTTATTGGTGAAGCAGCAAGGGCGAATAACTTCACATTAAATGGCTACATAAAGGAAACAAATCCGAATTTAATAAAGCATGATGTCATTAATTTTAGTAATTTTTATTCATGCGGAACTACAACAGCTGTTTCTGTACCATGCATTTTTTCTTCACTTGATAAATCAAACTTTAGTAAATCCAAATTTAGAAATAATGATAATTTATTAAAGTTAATAAAAAAGTCAGGATTTAATACTTTATGGATAGATAATAATAGTGGGTGTAAATCCGCTTGTAATGATGTAGAAACAATTGAAATGGAGTCATATATAAAAAGTGATCCTAACAGAGAAATATATGATGAGGAGATGTTAAATATCTCTAAAGAATTTATTAAGAAAAATAATAAAGATGATTTAGTTATTGTTTTACATCAAAAAGGTAGCCATGGTCCTGCATATTATAAGAGGATTCCAAAGGGTTTTGATAAATTTAAACCAGTTTGCAAGTCAGTTGAGTTGCAACAATGCTCATCTGAAGAGATAACTAACAGCTATGATAATACAATCTTATATACAGATTATTTTTTATCAGAAATTATTGATATGTTAAAGGAGAATAAAGATAAAGATACAGCTATGATTTATGTTTCTGATCATGGACAATCTTTAGGAGAAAATGGTATTTATTTGCATGGAATGCCTTATTTAGTAGCGCCAAAATACCAAAAACATATTCCGATGATCATGTGGTTATCAGAAAATTTTACTAAAGATTTTGGGATTGATAAAGAATGTGTGTCAAAGTATTTAGATAAGGAGCTTTCTCATGATAATTTATTTCATTCTATTTTAGATATGCTGAAGATTGACACAAAAGCTCAGAAAAAGAACCTTAGTTTTTTTCAAAATTGTAAAATTAAATAGCCAAAAGGCTTATTATATTTGGTCTGGAAAAATTGTATTTGATTAGCTGAATGCTTAGCTTATTGATATGAAACTAAATACTCTTGACACAATGTATGGGTGTATGTGTATTGTTGATATACAATTTATGTGAGAGAGGATTGAATATGAAAAGTTTTATAAACAAGTTACTTATTTTGTTGGTCTTACTGGGTTTTTAATAAACTTCAATACTGAGTGTCTAAATGCTGCCACCTTTGTTAGGATAAATTCAGGATTTGGCATTTTAAACAGGCTAGATGACTATTCTAATGATGGTTATGCACCAGCTTCAAGGCCAAAAAATTCAAACCAATATGGTATCAATATTGGTTATAAATTTCAGAATAATGTTTCACTAGATTTTGGTTATAAAAAATTTGATAACTTTAAGTATAGTGCCATAGATTATAGTAAATATTCCTATAGTCAGAATATTGGCATTTCTAGCTATACTATTAATGCACAGTATAATTTTGAAAATAATTCTAAAATTTATCCTTTTGCAAGGGTAGGCATTGGATTATCAAAAAATAAGCTGGGTAAATATAATGTAATTAACCTTGATGATAAGTCAAAAGAATATGTTTTAAATTCAAATACTTCAAATAATTTTACTTTCAATGTAGGGGCAGGAATTGGGTATAGGATAAATGATAAATTGGCTGCGGATTTTAACTATCAATATCATAATTTAGGAAAAATTAAAAATTCAAGTGAAGTATTGAAAAATACAATTGGAGAAACAATAGGGCCTCCAGTTTCTTTATTAGGAGTAAATAGTTTTAGTTTAGGAATTTCTTATTATTTTAATTAATATATAGGCAAAATATGTCAAATACATTTCATCATAAAGAACAACAAAGAAAGAATGACGTACTAATTCAAGAGCATCAGAAGTTGCAAAGTTATATTATAAAGAGTCATCAAGGCTTACAAGAATTTTTAGTAGATTCTACATCTACTGCTTTACCTTTAACTTCTAGTATTGCGCCAGCATTTAAAGTAATTGGTTGGTATGCAAATTATAGGACTTATCAAGCAGATTATCAGCCAGAAAATATCACGAAGAATATTGATCAAGTTAATTATGCATTTTTTCAAATAGGAAATTGCAAGCAAAACCCTGATACAGTTGATAATCAATGGAGTGATTATAAAAATAATAATAAGGTTACATGTGATCAAGATCCAAATGCTTATTCAACAGGTAAGTTTGATTTGCAAATTTATAGCACAGATCCATATTCTGATTTATTAAAATGGCCTGCAAATGATATAGGTTATTACAATAAATTGATTCCTGGATCTACAATTCCTGGCAATCTTCCATTATATTGGCCAAACATAAGAAATGATATCTCTTTTAATAAAGTATGGAATTATCAAACACCATATAAAGCTTGGGATGCTAAAGGTAATTTACCTAAGATAGCAAAGCTTGGCAAGGATTTAGTTTTATCTATTGGTGGTTGGTCTGGAAGTGTACAACTTTTAGACGCAATGAAGAAGGAGGCAGAACAATCAGGGTTTTCTTCTGATAATTATCCATACAAATTTTTAACAAAATTTTTACCAGCTGCAATTCCACAAACTTGTAATGAAAAACAATGGGGTGTGTTTCCTCCATTTAATCCTGATAATATATGTCAAGAAAATAAGGATTTTATTAAAAATCACATTGCAGGAATAGATATTGATTTGGAGCCATATTCAAATCACTGGTCAAAAATGAGTGATGAAGAAATTGGCTATTTTGTTAATTTCATCAATCAGCTAAAAATTTATGTTCCAGGAGTGAAACTTTCAATTTCTATTAGTGGTGATCCTACTACTGTTAGTAGAATTAATTCAGTACAGAAAAATTTAATACAGTCACTATCTGAAAAAGTTGATCAAATAAACCTAATGACCTATGATTATAACGGTGTTTGGAGTAAGGTTACAGCTCCTCATTCTGCACTGTTTTGTGATCCTAGAGCGCCTAAAGATCTGGAAGGTGCAGGTAAATTTAATATTCACTCGGCAGTAAAAGCTTGGATAGATGCTGGCGTTAGTCCTAAAAAGCTTATTATAGGTGCTGCAGCATATGGAAGAGAAATTTCAGGTGTTAATCCAAATGATGATGGCAGTTATTTATATGCTAAATTTAGTGGGACAGGAAGTACACCACTATATTATAATCCAAATATGGGCAAATCAATTGTAACTCAATTAGATCATAATCTCATAAGAGGTGGTGATGGCTCAGATTACAATTATGGATTTGCATATGCCTATGATAAAGAGACAAAAAATTTTGTAAGTTATGATAGCGATGCATCTGTATATCTAAAATAATGTTATGCAGCATATATGAAATTAGGTGGAGTTATGCTTTGGGACATGGGGGCTGATACTGGTAACGAACTTGTGAATGAATTAATGAAGGTGAGAGATGATGTTGAAGGTAGATGTTTTGGAAATTTTTCTTTTCAAAGAATTCAAGAATTAATTGTTCATTCTGAAGAATGCTCACAAAGTTTTGCTGAATAAGTAGAAAAAGCATTTTTATAATTTGCTCTCTTTTTATTTCGAGCTTTAAGAATTTAAAAATTAAACAAAAACCGTAAATACCAAAGATTGTACGGAAACAATCTTTGGTTTCTCTTGACTTAAGCATAATTATATATATAGTACACCTTTTAGATATTATTATGTGTGAATATGACAAAAAAGCAAAGCACTTATGAAAAATCGGTTAAGCCATTTTATCACATTTCAAAAGAATTTCATCACGGCTCAAATAAATGTAATATTATATATTCACCAGATCGAATATTATCTTCAAAGTCACAATTTTCCATTGCAGAAGCTAAACAAATGAAAAATAAGTTCGGGTTTAAACTTTTATGCGATGATCTTTCAAAATCTGTTAAAGAAGCAGAGAGTTTTCGATTTAAACAAGATATTACTCACAGTTTACCAAAAAACTTAATTGAAGAAGGGCTCAAGTCTTATGGAATAGAAACAAACACTAGGGACTTATTTGTTGTACATAAAATTTCTGAAAAAATAGGTTTTGCTATATCAACTTATGCTGCTCTAAAAAAAGGAGTGATTATTGCAGAATACATAGGGGAAAGAAAGCCTTCTGATATTAAAATTTCTGATACTACCTATTTAGCTTTGAATGATGATGGTACAAATATAGATGCAAAAGATTATGGCAATGTGGCTAGATTTTTTCATCACTGCCCTAATGAACATACTGATAAACAGGTTATGACTGCCAATATAGCGATATTGCCATGGCAAGTTTCAGAAACATTAACAAAACTATTTTTTATGACTACAAGAGATATTAAAGCATTTGAACCTCTTTGTTGGGATTATAATGATAAGTATGCTTTTGATCATGAGGTAGAATTGTTAAATGCCGAAACTTATTTACCTATTACTGAGTCTCATAGTGAACTTTAAAAGAAAATATAAGCAGGTTTGGTTGCCTAATACAATATAAAGTATAGCTGATCCTACAGATATATTATGTTAATTTAAAGTATCATATATAATTTTGAAAGAAACTAGTTAGTAAATCCAGTTAACTAGTTTCAGACCTAAAGGATTGCAAGGTGTTAAATAAATTCCTTTTGATGTCGACAATGCCAGTATTGTCAATGCCTGAATAGAGCATGATGTTTTTATTGGTATAATCTTCAAGCTCTTTTTTCTTTTTTAATATTTGCTCATTATCAAGCATATCTATTTTTGATAATAAAATTAGCTCTTTCTTATCAATGAGATTGCCGTAATTTTTTAATTCCTTTCTGATTATTTTATAACTATTTATTATATCATCACCTGTAATATCTATAATATGTAAGAGTACTTCACACCTTTCTAGGTGCTTTAAAAATTTAATTCCAAGTCCCTGTCCTAGGCTTGCATCCTCTATTAAACCTGGGATATCTGCTATTGTAAATTCATTATGCTCATAATAAACAACTCCTAACTGAGGTTTTAAAGTGGTGAATGGGTAATTGGCAATTTTTGGCTTAGCTGATGTTACCTTTGATAAAAAGGTAGATTTTCCGGCATTTGGCAGTCCTAGCAATCCAATGTTTGATAATAGTCTTAAATTTAACCATACCCACATTTCATTACCAATCTCACCCTCTGTAAATTTTCTTGGAGCTTGGTTCCTAGAAGATTTAAAATTGCTGTTTCCTAGACCACCTCTACCACCTTTAATTATAACTTCTTCTTGTCCTATATGATTTAACTCATATAGGATGTATTTCCTATCTTCAGAAAGAACTTGCGTTCCTTGTGGCACATAAATGACTAACTCTTCACCTGATTTACCAGTCATATCACTTCCTTGTCCTTTTTGTCCTTTAGGGGCTTTGAAATGTTGTTTATATCTAAAATCAATTAGAGTATTTAAATTTGGCTCTACCTTAAGTATGATTGAACCACCTCTACCACCATTGCCACCATTAGGTCCGCCAAATTGGATATATTTTTCTCTTCTAAAACTTGCTGTGCCATTCCCACCATCACCAGCTTTAAGATAAATTTTTGCTTCGTCTATAAAATGCATATTGCTTTAGGTACAATGATTTTTTAAATATTGGAGAGATTCCTTTAAACCTGACAGACTGTAATAATCTAAAGCAAAATTTTTGTCATCATTATAACTCCTAATTGAAAAATAGTTTATTGTGGTTTTAATTAATGAATTTATCAGATAACTGTCTTGATCACTATTGTATGTTGCGGCATAATTCTCATAAGAATTATTTAAACTATGTTTTTTATCTTGATCAATAGTCATAATTACAGGATGTTGCCTAGATAAATCATAACCAGCATAGGCTGTGATTGAGAATTTATTTGTTCCTAGATAATTAATATTAACATATGGAGCGCTTCTTTCTCCCATGTATGACATAGTTTTAATAGGGGTAGAATAGGTATAACATATTTTTTGCTTACCTTTTTTCTGAATATATGTTATCCAGTTACCTATGTTTCTTTGTTGCTTCTCTGTGCTGGCTTTTGTTTCTACTGAAGCTACGCTACATAGTAAGCAAAGATAGATTAAAAAACCAATTAGAGATAAATTATTTTTCATATATTTCAATGTTTAATTCAATAATGTATAGAATCTTTATAACATTCTTTTTAATAACTCATACAATAACTTTTGCTTTAGCTCAAGATAACATTTTTTCAACAAATTTTAATACAAGTGCTGAATATGCATATTTACTTGATTATGAAAGTGGTGAAGTACTATATGATAAGAACGGAAATATCCCGATGGCGCCTTCGTCTATGACAAAAATCATGACATCATATATTGCATTTAAAAAATTACAGGAGGGGGCATTAAAATTATCCGATAAATTTATCATTAGCCGTACTGCTTCTAAAAAAGGTGGTTCAAAAATGTTTTTGAAATCAGGGCAACGAGTTTCAGTAGACGAACTTTTAAAAGGGGTAATAGTATTATCTGGAAATGACGCATCTATTGCTCTAGCAGAAAGTTTGCACGGTAGTGAAGAAGAATTTGCTAATGAAATGAATATATTTGCGCATAAATTAGGCCTCAAAGATACTGTTTTTAAAAATAGTACGGGATGGCCGGATGAAGGACATTTAATGAGCGCAAGAGATTTGGCGATTTTATCGACTAGACTAATTAAGGATTTTCCAGAATATTATCACTATCATTCAATTAAACAATATTCATTTAATAGGGTAAGACAAAATAATAGAAATACTCTGATTGGTCTATATGGTGTGGATGGAATAAAGACTGGGAAGACAGATATAGCTGGACATGGCATAGTGATAAGTGCAAAAAAGAATGGAAGAAGATTAATTGCTGTAATAAATGGGTTAAAAAGCGAGAAGGAAAGAGAGTCTGAAGCAAAGAAAATTCTTGATTATGGTTTTTCAAATTTTAAAAATCTAACATTGTTCAAAGGACAAAAAGAAGTTGTTGAAGCTGATGTGATATATGGAAATTTAAATCAAATATCACTAAATGTACAAAGTGAAATTGTGATCACTGTGCCTTTGGAATATGACAGAATGAAAAATTTATTATTTTTAACAAAATTTAATGAGCCATTGGAAGCTCCCATTCAAAAGGGTGATGTAGTTGGTAAATTAAAAATTATGGATAATAAAGAAAGTATATTAATTAAGGAAGTGGATCTTATTGCAAGTACAGATGTTGAAAAATCAGGGGTTATTAAAAAAGTTTTTCAAGGTATAAAATACTTTTTTAAAAAATTAATTAGCTAATCTAGCTTATGAACATTACATTTATAATTGCAACAATATCACTATTGCTATTAATATTTTGCATAGTAGCCTTAACTTATATTATAGTTAGTAAAAACATCAAAAACTCAGAAAATTTAAAGGACATAATATTGGAACAAAAGTCATCATTAAACCACCTAAATAATTTTTTTGATAAACAAGTAAATTTTCTACATAACAGCATCTCGAAACAAATTGAAAACAATCATCTAAATCAGCAAAAGCAATTGGATTCTATGCAAAAACAATTGGTCCAGATTGCAGAATTAAATGAAAGTAAAATTGAAAACATGCGACGATCAATGGAAGAAAAAGTTAATCAGATGCAAGAAAATAGTCAAAAGAAATTAGATGAAATTAGGGTAACGGTAGAAGAAAAACTTCAATCCACTTTAGAGAAGAGGTTAGGAGAATCTTTTAAGCTTGTTAGTAATCAGCTTGAAATGGTGCATAAGGGCTTAGGAGAAATGCAAAATCTTGCAACAGGTGTTGGGGATTTAAAAAAAGTACTTACTAATGTTAAAACAAAAGGTATTTGGGGGGAGGTTCAATTAGGAAGTATCCTAAAACAAATTTTAAGTGAGGAGCAATATACAGAGAATGCCAAAATAGATCCCTTAAGTAATCAAAGGGTAGAATATGCTCTGAAATTACCCAACAAGGATGATGAAAATACTGATACTTTGTTGCCTATTGATGCAAAGTTGCCAATGGTGGAGTACTATAAGCTTATAGAATTTTATGAAGAAGGTGATAAGCTTAATATTGAAAAACAAGTAAAAATATTAGAAATTGCTATTAAGAAAGAGGCTAAAAGCATAAATGAAAAATATATTAAGCCACCTCACAGTACTGATTTTGCAGTGATGTTTTTACCTGTTGAGGGTCTGTATGCGGAAGTAGTCAGAATTCCTGATTTACTTGAAAAACTTCAGCGTGAATATCGCGTAATAATCACCAGTCCAACTACCTTAACAGCGCTGCTCAACAGTATTCAAATGGGTTTCAAAACTTTAGCTATAGAGAAAAGGTCAAGTGAGGTTTGGAAATTATTAGATACAGTGAAACATGAATTTTCTAACTTCGTTGGCATTTTAAGTAAAACAAAAGTAAAGTTAGATCAGGCTAGCAAAGCTATAGGTGAGGCTGAATATAAAGGTAACGTAATAAAAAATAAACTGCAAAATGTTGAAAAATTACCACTTTCAAAATAATAAAATTAGCAATGGAAAATTATAAAAGGAACTATTTATCTGGGTTAAATGAAAATCAGTTAGAAGCTGTTTCACATATTAACGGTCCTTTGTTAATTTTAGCAGGTGCAGGAACTGGTAAAACAAAAGTTTTAACCTCAAGAATTATACATATTTTAAATAGTAATATTGCATTTCCATCACAAATCCTTGCTGTTACATTCACTAATAAAGCAGCTAATGAAATGAAGCAAAGGGTTGAAAATTTTTTAGAAAATGTAACTAGTTCGATGAATATAGGAACTTTTCATTCAATAGCTGCGAAAATTTTGAGACGTCATGCAGAGGTCTTAGGCTATACTAGTGACTTCACCATTATCAATCAAGATGATCAATTAAGATTAACTAAGCAATTGATTAAAGACTATAAACTTGATGAGAAAAGTGTTTCGCCAAAGGGATTGCTTTATTACATTAACAGATTTAAGGACAAGGCAATAATTCCTGAAAACTTACCAGTTAATGAAGCGGAACATTTTGCAAGTGGCAAATTAAATCAATTATACACAGAATACCAAAGTAGGTTGAAAAATTATAATGCTATGGATTTTGGAGATCTGCTTTTAAATAACATCCAACTTTTTAACAATAATTTAGATATTTGTTTATATTACCAAAACAAATTTAAATATATATTGGTTGATGAATATCAAGATACTAATATTGCTCAATATTTATGGCTAAGAACTTTATCTCAAAATAATAATAATATCTGTTGTGTTGGTGATGATGATCAATCCATATATGCATGGAGGGGAGCAGAGGTTACAAATATTCTTAAATTTGATAAAGATTATCCTGATGCTAAAGTGGTAAGACTTGAGAAAAATTATCGCTCAACTCAACACATTTTAAATTTAGCTAGTAAACTAATTGCTAATAATACAAATAGGCATTCAAAAAGTTTATGGACTGATAGAGCAGATGGGGACAAGGTCAAAATCATAAATTATTATGATGATAAAGAGGAAGCAAGGGCAATTGCAGATGAAATTGATATGCTTGAAAGAATGAAAAAAACTACTCTGTCAGAAGTAGCAATTTTAGTCAGAGCTGGGTATCAAACAAGAAATTTTGAAGAAAGTCTTAACTTTTTGGGAGTGCCATATAGAATAGTCGGTAGCACTAAATTCTATGATAGATTAGAAATAAAAGATTGTATTGGTTATATCAGACTTCTTGTTAATAATAATGATAATTTAGCTTTTGAAAGAGTGGTCAATACACCTAAAAGAGGTGTTGGCAATAGCACACTTGTGAACGTTCTAAACACTGCTAGGGAGCTGAATTTATCAATGTTTGATGCCACAAAAAAGATGCTTAGTGAGAATAAAATCAAAGGTAAAGCCATGGTATCACTAAAGCATTTCATCACGCAAATTGATGAAAATAATAGTAAGCTAGAAGCTGGCAATCATACTGATATTGTGAAAGTTTTATTGAATAAAACTGGCTACATTGATATGTGGAAAAGTGATGATAAGCATGAGTCGAAGGAGAGGGTTGAAAATATTAATGAGCTAATTAATAGCTTAAGTGAGTATGAAAATTTGCAAGATTTTTTGCAGTATATTAGTTTAATAAGTGATGCAGATAATGTTGCAGAAGGCAATAGAGTTAACATCATGACTATTCATGCTGCTAAAGGTTTGGAATTTGATACAGTGTTTTTGCCAGGCTGGGAGGAGGGTGTTTTTCCTGGCTCAAGGTCAATAGAAGAGGAAAAGGAATCTGGGCTGGAGGAAGAAAGAAGATTGGCATATGTTGCAATAACAAGAGCAAAGAGAAATCTTTCAATTTCATATGTTTGTTATAGAAGAATATATGGAGATTTTAAAGCTTCAGAAGTATCAAGATTTATTAATGAATTGCCAAAAGATAGTTACCAAATTATAAATAATTATTTTAATAATTCTTCAACCTCAGCACAAAAAAGTGTAACCTCGTTCAAAGAGATTAAAAAGGAAAATTATAAACCAGTAAAAAAAGAAAAGTTTAGTGTTGGAACCAAAGTTGCACATACAAAATTTGGTAGAGGTATTGTTCTGTTTGTTGATGGAAATATCAAAGAAGTGTTTTTTGAAAAAGATGGGATGAAAAAAATAATGTCAGAATTTTTAGAATTAATTTAGGTAGTTGATGATTCAAACAAATATTCCTAAGCTTCCACAGCATATAGCAATTATTATGGATGGTAATGGTAGGTGGGCAAGAGAGAAAAATTTACCAAAGATAATTGGGTATCAAAAAGGTATTGAATCTGCTCAAAAAATAATAGAATCTTCTAAAGATTTAGGTATTAAATATTTAACTTTATACGCATTTTCTCTTGAAAATTGGCAAAGACCAAAAGATGAAGTTGCAAAACTTATGGATATGTTTAGAGGTTATTTAAAAAAAGATATTGAGAAATTAATCAAAAAAGATATACGAATAATATTTATTGGTGATCGCTCCAAATTGGATGAAGACATCAAAATTTCCATGAAAGAAGCTGAGGATAAATCTTTACAAAATACCTTTTGTTTAATTATTGCAATGAGCTATGGGGCAAAAAATGAAATAGCAAGAGCAATTTTAAAACTCAGTGAGCAATATGATAAAGAATTTTTAAACCAAAATAATATTGAAGAATCATTTGAATCTGTTATAAATCCACATAAAATACCAAACCCGGATTTGTTAATTAGGACAAGTGGAGAAAAAAGACTTAGCAATTTTTTATTGTGGCAAATTGCCTATACAGAGCTTTACTTCACCAATAAATATTGGCCAGATTTTGCTAGTCAAGACTTGCTGGATGCAATAGATGATTTTAACAAAAGAGAGAGGAAATATGGCAAATAAAATACTAGAAAGTAACTTATTTAAAAGAATTCTCACAGCTTTAATTTTAATCCCGATAGTAGTCTACATAGTAATTGAAGGAGGCATTTTATTTGATTTATTTTTGGGACTAATATTTATCATTGCTATATATGAAGTAATTAGGATTGTTAACAATGATAAAAAACTATCGCAGCTAAAAAAGTTAATATGGATAATACCAATATTAATTTATATAGGGATATCACTTCTATCTCTTAAATATATAAGATTGTACGATGGGGGGCAGTTAAAAATAACGGTGTTATTTTTAAGTATTTGGGTGTTTGATTCTGCTGCATATTTTGCAGGCTCATGGATTGGAGGACCGAAATTAATACCAAAAATTAGCCCCAAAAAAACATGGGCAGGACTGATTGGAGGGAGTCTTATCACATTTATTATTCCCAGCTTAATATCTATTATTATGTTGAATCAAATTTTTCTTTCAGCATTTGCAATTATTATGGGCTTTTATTTGAGTTTGATAGGTATAATTGGACAAGTTGGAGATTTGATGGAATCATATTTTAAGAGGAGGTTTGATGTTAAAGATAGTGGTAATATTTTGCCGGGACACGGTGGAATATTAGATAGAATGGATAGTATATTTTTAGCATCAATATTTTTTTATCTAATCCTTAATTTTTCTATTTAGTATGAAAAAAAAGATTTGTATTTTAGGTTCAACTGGGAGTATTGGGTGCAATACTTTGGACTTAATATCGCAACATAAAGATAGGTATGAAGTTGAAACACTTACGGCCAATCAAAATGTTAAGAAGCTAGCTGAACAGGCTATAGAATTTAGAGCGAGGAATGTTGTAATTTGTGATAATAGTAAGTTCAAAGAACTTAAAGAATTACTAAGCGGTTATAACATAAAAATTTTCTCTGGCTATGATGAGCTTGTGAATTTAGCTAGTCTAAAATATGACATCACAGTTGTTGGGATCAGTGGTATTATTGCACTAAAGCCCATTATGGAATCAATCGGCAATTCTAAAGTGCTTGGGCTTGCAAATAAAGAAAGCATAGTTTGTGCGGGAGATTTAATTATCAATAAGGTAAAAAACAGCATTACTAAAATCATTCCACTTGATTCAGAGCACAATGCCATTTTTCAAGTACTTGAGGAAAGAAATAGGAATAACATTGAAAAAGTTATGTTAACTGCTTCAGGAGGTCCTTTTCTTAACAAAAGCATTAGTAAGCTTAAGGATATCACTCCGGAGGAAGCAATCAAGCATCCTAAGTGGAAAATGGGAAATAAAATTTCCGTAGACTGTGCTAATATGGTTAATAAAGGCTTGGAAGTTATTGAAGCATGCAAACTTTTTAATTTAGATATTGATAAGGTAGATGCAATAATCCATCCAGAATCAATAATTCATGGCATGGTATATTATGCTGATGGCTCTGTTCTTTCTCAAATGGGATATCATGATATGAGAACACCAATTTCAACGGTGCTTGAATATCCGAAAAGAGTGAGATTTAAATATCACCCTTTAGATTTTTCAAAAATAGGATCTCTCAATTTTCAAAAGATTAATCGGGAACGCTTTCCCTTATTTTATCTGGCTAAGGAGTCATATAAACTTGGTAATTATGCGTTGATTGCATTTAACGTTTCAAATGAAATTGCAGTTGAAGCATTTCTTAATAAGAAAATAGGCTTTTTAAATATTGATGAGATTATTCAAATAATCATGCGTCAAACTAAACAAATCAATATATCCTCTCTAGAGGATGTGTTAAATTTTACAGAAGAAATTAAAAAAAGAACAAGGCAAATTTTATAGCAATAGAAGGTGCTACTATGACTAAATATTTGAATTAATTTATGATAAGTAGTGCTTTTGATAATGTATTGATGGATATATATTATAGAATAGTGGGCTCAATTATACTATCATGATGTATGTCGTGTATTTCTAAATGTAGATCTAAATATGTAGATTGTTTTTGTAATTCTGCAGATTTAGTTATTTTATCTATTGTATCATCTAAGTCTTCGGCGCTCATCCAGTAAAACAAATCAGTAAACTTATTTTTTGGTTCTTCATATAATTTATTGAGAAATTTTATTATATTGTCTCTAATATTGGGTTTGTTTATAGCTTTTTTAACATCTGAGATGCTACAGCATCCAAAAAAAAGCTCATATGCTTTATTTAATAATTGGCCATCATAATTAGCCAATGATTGATTATCTTCCTTCTCTATTACTGCCTTAAATAATTTTGCATATAAAGGTGCATCCAAATATTTAAACAGTATTGACATTATATGCTTAGTTTTTTCTAATCCAGTGGCTTTAAATCCTCTAGCAACAATTTCTAATGAATTGTTAACGGATGGAGTAGTTGTATCCAATATTACTGCTGCGTAATGATGATATTCATAGTTATCAATAGATAAAGCCGTTTCTTTTAATATTAACGATTTAAAGTGGTTTTTAATTATTTTTTGATTAATATCGGGTGTTTTATCAAAATATAGGGTTAAAGAGTATAAAGTATTTAAATTATATTTTTGCAAGTTAAACAAAGTTAGTATAAAAATAGGATTATCTTTTATAGCTGCCATATGCCATGCTGTGATGATGCCCATTGCAGTACATTGATTTATTATTTCCTCGATAGATATAAGCTCTTCATTTTTTATCATATCATGCAATCTATGATCAGCATCATTCCAAACTCGTGCTCTATGATTTGAGGGTTTTTCTTCATTGCTTTGTATAAGCCTTGTGTAAGCATATCTATCTATATTTTAACAATTTAGAGTAAGGTACAGACAGTTTATTAAAAAATCAATTCATAAATATTAAATCTAATTGGTTTTTCTAGTATTTTACTGTACTTTGATGTATAAAGTCAGTAAATATTATGACTGTAAGCCGTTCAGTAACTAGAATATTGATATACAGTTCAAAGAATATCATTTTAAATATGGCAAAAATTTATGAGTATACCAGTTGAAAAATCACCTCAGGGTCAAGTGCTGCAAAATCAACCTAGCAATACTTTAAAAAAACCCAATTGGCTTAGAGTTAAGGCTCCTACAGGAAAAATTTTTGAAAAAACAAAGCAAATTGTAAAGGAAAAATCATTAAATACAGTTTGTGAAGAAGCTGCATGTCCAAATATAGGTGAATGCTGGAATAAAAAGCACGCAACGTTTATTATACTAGGGAGTGTTTGCACTAGAGCATGTAGGTTTTGTAATATTAAAACAGGTTTGCCTGACAAACTTGATCCACATGAACCAGAAAAAATTGCAAGGTCAGTTTTAGAATTAGATTTAAAGCATGTTGTTGTAACCTCTGTTGACAGAGATGATTTAGAAGATGGGGGAGCAAGTCATTTTGCACAATGTATTTTAGAAATCAGAAAAAAATGTCCCAATACTAGTATTGAAGTTCTTACTCCAGATTTTTTGAGGAAAGGTGATGCATTTAAAATCATTGTTGATGCCAGACCAGATGTGTTTAACCATAATATAGAAACGGTTCCATCCCTCTACCCAAAAATCAGGCCAGGTTCAAGGTATTTTAATTCCCTAAATCTTCTCGATAATGTTAAAAAGCTGGATAAAACCATATTTACCAAATCAGGTATGATGGTAGGGTTAGGTGAAACTACTGATGAAATTCTTCAAGTAATGGATGACTTAAGAGCAGCTAATGTTGATTTTTTAACAATTGGACAATATTTGCAACCTACCCCTAATCATGCTAAGGTCATAAAGTATGTTGCGCCAGATGAATTTAAATATTATGAAAAAATGGCAAAAGTGAAGGGCTTTCATATGGTATCAGCAACTCCATTAACCAGATCTTCCTATCATGCGGAGGAGGATTTTGTAAAACTAAAACGTATAAATATTAATGGTTAAAAATAGGGATAAAAATAAGAGATTTAAACTATTTTTTGGGGGTAAAAAAAATCTAAAAAAAAGAGTTAAAGGTATTGTATTATTTTTCGCAGTTTTATTGTTAGTGATAGATATGGTAAAATTCAAATTTATACATACTAAATTTCGTGATTTATCTTCAGTAACATACTCTGCTATTTCTTATCCGTTATTCCTAGTGCAAAATTCTTATTCAGAGATAAGAAATTATATACTACTAATATCAACTAATAAAACAATATATTTGGAGAATCAAAAACTAAAAGAACAAGTTCAAGCTTTGGAATTAATTAAAGCAGAAAATAATGATTTAAGACGCTTAGTTAATTTTCAGGATAATTTGCAATTTTCAAGGATAACAGGCAGGGCTGTTATTGAATCTTATGAAGGCTTCGAGAAACAATATCTATTAAATATTGGTTCTAGGAACGGGGTAAGCAAAGGTAATGCAATTGTAAATCACAATAGACTTATTGGAAGGGTGATGGATGTGAGTGATCAATCCTCAAAAATGCAATTAATTAATGATAAAAATTCAAGAATTCCTGTTTCAATTTTAGGAACGGAATATAATGGTGTTGCAAGTGGTATAAATAAAAAAAATTATCTAAAACTATCTTATTTATCTCAGGATATAAATATTGAGGATGGGAAAATTGTTATTACCTCAGGGGAAGGTGGTTATATGCCATATGGTGTTTATGTTGGAAAGACAAAAAAAGTTGGTAATGAAATTTTTGTTGAAACATGTTTAGATTGTAATAATATAATAAGATTAGTTGGTGTTTTAAAACTAGAAGAAAATTTCGCCAGTGCAAAAAAGAAATAGCAAACTCAGTGTTATAGATTATGAATTAGGTGTTTATATTGGTGTGAGTGAGCAGGAAAAAAAACTAAGACAGAAAATCTTAATATCTATTGAAATTGACTTTAAAAATTCACCTAAAGCTACTATGACTGATAGTATTGATGATACTTTGTGCTATCACAACATATGCAATAAATTAGAGTTATCAAGTGATAAGGTATATTCAACAATAGAATATCTTTGCAATGAGCTATACAATTTATTATATAAAATAATAGAACCTAACAATTTTCAATTGGAGGTAAAAAAATTTCCAGTTATTAAAAATTTAAAAGGTGGAGTTAGATTTACACTTAGTAATTATAAAGAATAATATTAAAATTATGAGAAAAGGATTTATAGTAATTGCAATAATTGCTTTTATATTAATATTATCTTTTACTAAATATACAGGTCCGATTTCTTTTGAAAATGAAAAATTATTGAACGTGGTTTATTCCTTAATAGTGATAAGTGCATTAATAGTTAGCATTTTTAACTCTAAAATACCGTTTAAGCAATTAGTTAAATCTGCTGGAGCTTGGGTTTTAATCATTGGAGTTTTATTGGTGGGGTTTAGTTATAAAAGCGATGTTATAAAAGTTTATGATAGGGTGTATGCCAATTTAATTCCTGGAAACTATGTAGTAAGTGGAGATAAGCAAGTTATTGTATATGCTAATCAATATGGGCATTATTATGTTAATACCATAATTCAGGGAGTAAGTATTAATTTTTTAATTGATACAGGTGCCACTACAGTTTCGTTGACAAGAAGTGATGCTAAAAAATTAGGAATTGATTTAACCCAGCTAAATTATAGCCAAAAAGTTTCCACTGCGAATGGTGTAGCATTATCTGCATCGATAAAATTAGATTATATAAAAATCAATGATATAATAGTACATAATGTTAGTGCATCAGTGGGTAGTGATGATGGGTTAGATAAATCATTGCTTGGAATGAGTTTTCTAAATAAGCTAAAATCATTTAAAGTCACTGAAGATTCTCTGGAAATGATAGGGGAGTGAATCCATCTGTAACTCAGATTTTTATATCTAAAACTTAGAGTGAAATAAGAGTTTGGATATGCAAATAGTCAAAAGCGACATATGGATATTGTGAATTTTACACTTATCTAGAACCTATAGAAAAACTCTTAGACCAAAGTTTATTGTATGAGCTCTAAGTGATGATTTGAGATCCTTGCTTTGTCTTATATCAGGAATTTTTTCATGTTTCATTGTCCCCAAATCATAATATTTATAGCCTAAGTCGATAAGTGAAGAATTAGTTAGTTTAAAAGAAGTGCCAATAGAGATACCATATGCAAAAGAGCAATTTGAATTAGATTTATTATACATTACGATCTCAGGATCTGCTGCTGCAGTCATTTTACTTTTTTTATCTGATAAGTAATTATCCACAGAATTTTGACTAACTCCAACCCCTGATCCGACATAAATGTTGAACTTATCCTTGTTTACTAGATCATAATATATATTGGCCATGGCTATGGTGCTATTCACATTAAAATATGATTTTGATTCGAAATTTTGATTTGAAGAGTTATAAGAAAAATTCGCTTTATTCAATCTAGATAAAGTAACATCAGATCTAATTTTATTCTCAAATTTATATCCTAAGCCTATATTATAAAATTGCCCTTTGTGTAATCTTGCTTTATCATAATCATTTGATAACTTGTTATAATATGGAATGCCAAAATCTACCCTTAGGTAAATATTTTTATTATCTGCATATGATTTTTTATTTGATGTTAATATAATTACCAATGCTAACATCGAGAATCTCAAAATATTACTCATAAACTACCTTACCTACTATATTAATATTATTAATCAAAAGCTGCTATCCCACAAACCATCGTTAATGCCACAAGGATTTAAAATATCATCTTCAATAGTATCTAATAATTGTTTTTTATTACACAAGTCATCCAATGAATATATTTTCTCTGAACCACCCATAGTTTTTGCTTTAATCATAGCATCCGAACGTACAATTCCTTCTTCTTGCCATAAGCAAAGCAAAGCTTTTAGCGAACTTTCTTTCCATATTGGTTTTGTGTCGTCATATCTATTGTGGAACCATGAAACCGCATCCTTAACAAGATCGGTTAAAGTTTCCCACCAAGAAGCATCTTCTTGGGTAGCACCTTCATAATATCTTTGATATCTTTCATGCATTAAATTACATGATGAAATATAACCATCTAATTTTGCTTTTTGGGCACTTGATAATGCATCCTGGCAAGTTTGAAGCTGTTCTTTGAAATCTTTATTCTGTTGTTCTGAGGTTTTTAATTCTTCAGCAAGATCATCTATTTTATTATCTTTTTGATTTGCTGAATTTATTGATTGAGTTAAATTGTCACTACAAGCCTTAAAACTGTTGGTTAGTGTTTTATTTGTAGCTACTAATCCGCCTATTTGTTCCTTTAAAGTAATAATTTCTGATCCCTGCTGTTGATTTTTACCTCTCAATTGCTCCAAATCTTTTGCGAAATCATTTTTTGATTGTTCTAACTCTACTTTACAATAATCCCTTTCTTGCGTTAAATTTCTTAAATTTGCATTACATATGTCTAACTCTACTCCTTTTTCTTTGAGGGTATCCCTTTCTAAAGTAACTTTGGCTAAATCTCCGTTACATTTAGTTTGTAATTGAGAGCAAGCATCTAATTCAGTTTGTATACGTTCTATTTCTTTTTCTGCGGTTATAGAGCCATCAGCTGCACTTTTACGGCATGATTGTAAATTTTCTTTGGATGTTTCTGCTTCTTTTTTCAAGTCATTGTAATTAGATTTCAATTCAGCCATTTGTTGATTAGCCTGCTCTAGATTTTCCTGGCATTTTGCGGATTTTTGTTTTTCTTCTTTTGCTTCTAGATCTAGCTTTTGTTTAGCATTTTGACATTGAGAATTTTTAGTTTTTTCAGTAGTTAGTTGGTAATTTAGGTCTTGATTATTTGTTTCTAGCTCTGTTTTTTCAGAAGAAATTGATTCTATAAGTTGATGAATTTGTTCATTTTGAGCCTTACATTCGTTTAAATCAATTTGCAATCTTCCAGCTTTAGCAGATATGTCACTTTTATCTACTTCGCACTGTGCTAATTTTTCAACCTTGAGATTTAATAAACTTGTAGTTCCAGTTATGTTGGTTTGAAGAGCTAGTATCTGAGATTGGAGTGGACCTAATTCAGTTTGTAATTTTGTTTTGCAATTCTCTAGTAGAGTTGATGAGGATAACTTTTCTTGATTACACAAAGCATTATTACGCATTAATTCAAGTTTTTCTCTGTCTAAAGCATCTAATCGGTTTTGAAGTTTCTTTAATTGGTTAGAGTTCAGATTTGTTTTTTGACTATCACTACCATGTACGTGACATATCTCACATGATCTCTCTGTAAAATCATCATAATCTATTCCGTCAGTATGATATCCCATAAACACTACCCCTTTAGTTTAAATAATAAAAAACATCCGATATGTCAAAAATTCCTAATCTTCATACTGATAGTTAAAAATTCAAACGTCAAGTAATTTTTTTCTGACTTCATTGTTAATGTAATTAAAAAGTGAGAAGATTTATATAACTAATGATGGCACCGTCAAGATATGTAATAGCGACAATAGGGCAAGCAATATGGCAATATCATAGCTTAACAAGTTCTTAATCTGTATCGTTCAATGTATTGACTTCCACTAAATTATCAGCTTTTTTAAGCAATTTTTGACAATCATTAGTTAAGTATTTTAGATGTAAATTTTTACCTAAACTGCTATAAATATTTGCAATATATTGAATAGCATCAATGGCAGAATGATCAGCAATACGGGAATATTTAAAACTAATAATTATTTCTTGTGGATCTTTTTCAGGAGTAAATAAAGTTTTAAAACGTGTGCTTGAACCAAAAAATAGTGGGCCATGTAAAATGTATTTTTTTGTACCATTTTTATGTATTGAACTTTCGGTATAAATATTTTTCGCAGTTTGCCATGCAAAAACTAAAGATGCTAAAATTACACCTACAATGACTGCAATTGCCAAATCTGTTGCAACCGTTGTGATAGTTACTACAATAATAATGAAGGCATCATGTATTGGAGTTTTGCGAATAAATTTAAAGCTTGCCCATTCAAATGTTTCAATGACAACCATAAACATTACTCCAACAAGAGCAGCGAGTGGAATTAATTTAATGAGTGGCATCGCAAAGGAAATAAGTAATAGCAAAAATATCGCGGCAGTGATACCAGATAAACGACCTCTACCACCAGAGCTAATATTTATCATGCTTTGACCAATCATTGCGCATCCTCCCATGCTTTTAAAGAGGGCAGAAACAATGTTGCCAACTCCTTGTGCAATGCATTCCTTATTGCCAGATCCTTGAGTTTTAGTACGTTCATCAATTAATGATAAAGTCATTAATGATTCAGATATACCAATAATAGCTAATATAAAAGCATAAGGCGCTATGATGCTGAAGGAATTTAGATTAAATGGAATATAGGGGATGCTAAAAGTATGTTGCATTGCATCTTTACTACCGCCAATCATATCACTGACGTTTAAAATATATACTCCATCAAATGGTATAAACAGTGTAATAAGAGTTACAACAATAATTGCTGATAATGCAGATGGAACTGCTTTAGTAAACTTTGGTAAATAATGCGTAATAATCATAGCAAGTAATGTTAGTCCAATCATTACGTACAAACTCTTCCCTTCAAGCCAAACTTTATGATCAAATCCTTCTGGCATGTATTTAAACTGCTGTAATTGTGATATGAAAATTACAATGGCTAAGCCGTTTACAAAACCTACCATAACAGATTTAGGCATCATTCGTATGAATTTACCGAAACCTAGCATACCAAATATAATTTGTATAATTCCAGTTAAAATTATTGTTGCAAATAAATAATTAATACCAGTTACAGGGTCTCCTGGGAAAAGCAGCATGATTGATACCATAACAACCGCCATAGATCCAGTTGCGCCTGAAATCATGCCTGGTCTACCACCAAAAATAGCAGTAATAAAGCACATAAAGAACGCTGCGTAAAGGCCAACAGTTGGATTCACCCCAGCAACTAAAGCAAAAGCCACAGCTTCCGGGATTAATGCAAGTGCAACAGTTAATCCAGATAAAAAATCTGTTAGGTATTTACCATCTTTATTAGGCATTAAGAAGCGATCTAATAGAGTAAAAAGTATCATATCTATATGTTTTCCAAATGAGTCGGGAATCATACTATTTTTCAACATATTTGTCAGTAATTAAATAACATTAGATTGAATTTTTTTGGCTCATATCATATAATTGGGGTGAGGTTTGCATTGATGCGTGTTATATGTTGCACATATTTATTTTTTATGTATTTATAATTTTAGTTAATCCAAAATTAGTGAAAATGAATAATCAAATTTTAGCACCAATAGCAAAAAAGAATAAGATACTTCTTGAGAATTTTAGAGATGAAAGGGTTGATTTTTATGATTGGTTAAGAGATAAAGATTATCCAAATGTTAATAATAAAGATATACTAAATTATCTTGAATCTGAAAATAATTATGCCAATCATGAACTATCTAAGCATTCAGATTTAATTGATAAAATATACAATGAAATTAAATCAAGAATAAAAGAGGATGATGAAACTGTACCAGTTAGGATAGGTGATTATTATTACTATTCATACATAAAAAAGGGTATGGACTATTGGATTCATTCAAGAAAGCATGAATCTTTAAACAGTAAAGAAGAAATAATCTTAGATGAAAATGAATTAGCTAAGGGACATGATTATTGTAAAGTTGGAGGCATTAAAATTAGCCCAAACCATAAGTTTGTTTCTTTTGCTGTTGATTACAAGGGGAATGAAGAATATGAGATAAAAATAAAAGACATAGAGCAGGGTACATTATTGAGTGATACTATTCCCAATACCTTTGGGAAGGTTGTTTGGCATGAAAATAATGAAGGATTTTTTTATATCCCAACTGGAGAAAATTGGAGAGCAAAAAAGGTTTTTTATCATAAATTGAGTGAAAATTATAAAGATGACAACTTGATATATCAAGAAGAGGACATAACATTTAATGTGGATATCACAAAAAGTAATAGTGAAAAATATTTAGTAATATCCTCTGGCAATAATGAAGAAAATGAATGCTATTATATAGATCTAACAGTGGATAACCTTAATCCGGAGCTTTTATTAAAAAGAAGAGATGGTCATAAATATTTTATAAATGATCATGGTAATAAATTTTTTATACTTACGAATGATAAAGGTAAAAATTTTAGGATCGCGGAAGTTGAAAAGAACAATTTATCAAAAGCATGGAAAGATTTTATAGCATATTCCAAAGATCGTTATATTCGAAATTTTGAACTATATAAACATCATATGGTTGTCACTAGCTCAAGTAATGAGAATGGGTTATTGGATATAGAAATTATAAATCTAAATAGTAATTCATCAAGAAGATTAAGTTTTCCAGATGAGAGCTATCAAGTTGATGTAGTTTTCACTACTTATGATGCAGAGTCAGTTAGATTTAATTATAGCTCATTTTCTACACCACTGACAGTTAAAGAATACAATTTTGAAACAAATGATGAGGAAGTTTTGAAAATTGATGCTATACCCTCAGGATTTAATCCAAATGAATACAAAGTGGAAAGGTTGTATGCCGACTCAAGAGATGGAGAAAAAATACCTATTTCATTAATCTATAAAAAAGATAAATTTACATTTGGTTCAAACAACCCATTGTACTTATATGGCTATGGTTCATATGGAATATCAATCCCATTATCATTTAGAAAGAGTATATTTTCATTAATAGATAGGGGATTTATATATGCTATCGCACATATTAGAGGTGGGGACGATTTAGGTTATGAATGGTATGAATCTGCCAAATTTTTAAATAAAAAGAGAACATTTTATGATTTTATTGATACAGCTAAATTTTTAGTTAATAAAAAGTATGTGCAATATGGTAATATCACCATAGCGGGTGGTAGTGCAGGTGGAATGCTTGTTGGATTTTCTGCAAATGTAGAGCCTGAACTTTTCAAAACAGTTGTGGCTCATGTTCCTTTTGTTGATGTACTTAACACAATGCTTGATGAAACCTTACCTTTAACCCCTGGTGAATATAAAGAATGGGGAAATCCTAAAGATAAGGACTATTATTTTTACATAAAAAGTTATTCACCTTATGACAATATTATAAAGCAAAATTATCCAAATTTCTTTGTTACAGCAGGCTTAAGTGATCCAAGAGTTACATACTGGGAACCTGCTAAATGGGTGGCCAAATTAAGAGAAAATAAAACTGATAACAATAAAATTTTATTTAAAACTAATATGAGTGCAGGACATGCTGGAAAAACAGGGAGATATACTTATTTAAAGGAAATTGCGGAAGAATACGCTTTTGTAATTCAAGAAGGAATAAAATAATCCGGCATTTAATAGGAGTTTATGCCATAAATAACTTGCTTCCTGATTCTATAAGAGCTTTCAAATATGGGTTAAATAAAAGTGGATAATAAAAGATTTTTATAATAGAGCCAGTACTACAAAGTTTGGATAGTCAGAAAAATTCAATCAGCCGTTATTGTGTTGATCGTGAACTTAGTAGGCTGTTCCTTTTTGACTTTTGCCCCTAAATACATAATAGCTATACCCAGTATAGGTTAATATTATCGGTAATATTATCACTACCCCAATGAGCATCAGTGACAATGATTCAGGTCCTGCTGCTGCTTCCCAAACAGTCAGTTTTCTAGGGACAGCCCATGGCCACAATGAAATTCCAAAGCCAATGAAGCCAAAACAAAATAGTAGAATAGTCAATAAAAATGGTGTTAATTCATTATTTTCAATTATTGATTTATATAAAAAATATGTAGTGACAATAGTCATTAGTGGTATAGGCAGCAAATACAATATATTAGGAATTTTAAACCAAGTATAAAAAATTTCTTCGTCAATAAATGGTATCCATAGACTAACAATACCCATTAATATTGGCACATATATCATTGAGTATAATGCGCATTTCCTGGCCCAGTCCTGAGTATGTTTTTCTGTTTTTAGTATCAACCATGTCGCACCTAACAATGTGTATCCAAAAACTAAAGAAATGCCAGTTGTAATAGAAAAAGCGGTTAGCCAACTAAAATCACCACCAGTATAAACTCTTCCTTCAACTTCAAACCCTTGCATAATTGTGCCTAATATTACTCCTTGAAAAAATGCAGCTATTAAAGATCCAAAATGAAATGCAGTATTCCAAATGTTTTTCTTATCTGGACTGGCTTTTGATCTAAACTCAATTGCCATTCCTCTAAATACTAATGCAATCAGCATTAATATAATGGGCAAATACAAAGCGGGGATAACTATGGAATAGGCCAGTGGAAATGCTATAAATAGAACGCCACCACTTAACACCAGCCAAGTCTCATTTCCATCCCAAAAAGGAGAGATGGAATTCACCATTGTATCTCTACAAGCTTCTGTTGGTGCAAATGGTAATAAAATACCAACACCTAAGTCAAATCCATCTAGTAGTACATAAAAAAATATTGAAATTACCAATATACATAACCAAATAATTGGTAAATTTAAAAAGCTCGAGAAATCCATCATAGTTTATGCCTCACCATACATTTTTATAAATATATCTTTTATGCGACTTGTTATTAATTTCGTTTCTTTTTTGCTACTCCAATCTCCTTCATTAATACCTGTTTTTACTAATTTAAAAACATAAAAAATGCCAAAACTCATCATGAAGATATAAACAATCATGAATAAAATCAGTGTAAATAATACTTGATGTGGAGCTACGTTTGAGACTGCATCTGAGGTTCTTAGTAGGCCATATACAACATATGGCTGCCTTCCAACCTCCGTAACTATCCAACCTGCCAGTATTGCAATAAATCCAGTTGGTGATATAAGTAAGCACCATTTGTGAAAATTACTTGAGGTAAATAATCTTTTTTTAAAAAATAAATAAATTCCTAAATATGCTGTAAATACCATTAGGAAACCAATTCCTACCATAATTCTAAATCCAAAGAAAACAGGTTTTACTGGGGGTCTATCTTCTTTTTTCCACGATTTTAAGCCTGTTATTTTTCCATCAAGAGAATGAGTCAAAATCACACTTGCTAATTTTGGTATTTTTATTGCATACTTTGTTACCATTTTTTCTTCATCAGGCCATCCTATAATTGTTAAAGGCACACCTTTTTCTGTATCCCAAACTGCTTCCATTGCAGCAATTTTAGCAGGTTGATATTTTCTTGTATTAAGACCTTGGCTATCTCCAACAAAGATTTGTATAGGGATTAGTATAGCTACAAAAAAGATAGACATTGTCAGCATAATTTTAGCATGTTCTAGATATCTTTTTTTAATTAAATAATATGATGCAATTCCTGCTATAACAAAGGCTGTAGTAATATACGTTGCAAAAAGCATATGAAAAAATCTATATGAAAAAGATGGATTGAAAATGATCTTTATCCAGCTCGTTGGATAAAATATTCCATCATCGCCTATTACATAACCTGCAGGTGTGTGCATCCAGCTGCTGGCTGCAAGTATCCAAAATGCAGATATTACTGTTCCAATGGCTACCATACAGGTGGCAAAAAAGTGAATTTTGTTATTAACTCGATCTCTTCCAAATAGCATTACACCTAAAAAGCCAGCTTCTAGGAAGAAAGCAGTTAAAACTTCATATCCAAATAGAGGTCCGAGGACATTGCTGGTTTTATCAGAAAATACAGCCCAATTAGTACCAAATTGGTATGACATGACGACTCCTGTCACAACCCCCATTCCAAAGGTAACAGCAAATATCTTTATTAAAAATCTATAAATTTCAATGTATACAGGGTGTTTTGTTTTTAGCCATATAGCTTCCAGCACAGCTAGTAGACTAGCCAAGCCAATTGTGAAGGAAGGAAAGATTATATGAAATGATATAACAAATGCAAATTGAATTCTCGATAAAAACTCAGCGCTTAGATCTAAAAACATAATGCATATCCACAAATTACTTTTATCCTGATTCTATTATTAGTTCAGTGATAAAGCAACATCCAACTACATTAATTACTGAATAAAAAATGAATAATTTTAAATACAGTATTTTTATGTTATTCATACTTTTTATTAATTTAAATTAAAATTATGAAGAATTGGTTTAGTAAATTAAAGAGTGGACTAAGCAAAACATCTACAAACTTAGGTACAAATTTAAAAAAAGTCTTTGCTTTAAATAGACCTAATAAGGAAATATTAGATGATATTGAAGAAATATTAATATCAAATGATCTGGGTGTAAGATTTTCTAATGAAGTTATTGAGAAGATATCAAAAAAAAGTTTCAACACTAATATAACCAAGCAAATGGTTGTAGATTGTGTAGTTGAAGAAATACAATCTATATTGGAGCCATATACGAAAGAGTTAATTATCCCAAATGCAGAATCACCTTATACAATTATTTTCTCAGGTATAAACGGCAGTGGAAAGACAACTTCACTAGGTAAAATAGCATATAAATTACAACAGACTGGTAATAAAGTATTGATTGCAGCAGGAGATAGCTTTAGAGCTTCTGCAACTGAACAATTAGAAATTTGGGCAGAAAGATCCAATTGTGAGATAGTAACGGGGGAACATCAATCCGATCCTGCTAGCATTGCTTATAGAGCGTTAGTAAAAGCGAAGGATGAAAATTTTGATGTGCTGTTAATTGATACAGCAGGCAGGATGCATAATAAAATTGATTTAATGAATGAATTGCAAAAAATAAACAAAGTTCTGAAAAAAAATGATGAGCGTTTACCTCAATTAAATTTACTTGTGATTGATTCTACTATTGGACAAACTGCAATTAAACAAGTTGAGAACTTTAAGGATATTGTTGACATTAATGGGATTATATTAACAAAACTTGATGGTACTTCTAAAGCGGGTGTTATAGTTCCGATCACTCAAAAGTTTAAATTACCAATTTATTATATTGGGGTAGGGGAGAGCATAGAAGATTTAAACACATTCTCTGCAAAAGATTTTGCAGAAGCATTACTATCCAATTAGGCGGTAGTTACCTTATTTGTTATTACGATTAAACAGTTGCTTGTTATTATTAATTAACCTCTCTCCTGCATCAAAACCAAGTTGAAATAACTCCATTTTATTTTCTTTAGTTAAATCATCTAACCAATCGTATTTTGATGTATCAATGTTGACTGATATATCTGCATAACCCTCTTGTTCTAATGAAAGTTTATGATAGGTTATCCAACTGCTTCTATATAATATTGAGAGATTATTTGTTATCGCAGTATCAGGAGGAGGGGATACTATATTGACTGCAATTGTGATATTTGGCTTAAATTGTAAAGCCTCTTTCACTGGAATAGGTGAAATTACACCTCCATCAACTAGTAGTTTATTTCCAATTTCTACAGGTTTATATAGGCCAGGTATTGCACAACTTGCAAAAATGCTGTCCTTGATTGGACCAGAATTAAAAATTTGAGATTTGTTAGAATTTATATCAGTTGTAACGACCACTAGCGGGATTTTTAATTCTTCAAAATTCTTTGCTCTAATATTTTTTGTCAGGAATTTATTAAATTGTTTAAATCCAGAAGGGCTATTAAATAATGTGGCGCCAATAAAATTGACGGCAGGGCTTCCTTGTAAAAAATCCTTTCTACTGGTATTGATTAAAATTTCTTTAACCTTAGCAGGATTTTTACTATCTGCATAAAGGAGCCCTACTAATGATCCAGCACTAGAACCAACTATTAAATCAATTGGGATATTATGTTTTTCAAATGCAGCAATTATACCAGCATGCGCAATTCCTTTGCTTCCTGCACCACTTAAAACTAAAGAAATATTTATTTTCTTGGTTTTATCCCATTTCTCTGATGGGTATTCGTTTATTTGATAATTTGCATATTTACATGAATTAAAAAACATTAGTAATAATAAAAAATATATGAAATTCCTTAAATTTAAAAAATTAATTCTCATTTTAGTAATTTTGAAAAAATTTTAATTCTAAGTATACATGATATCGTAGAGTAAATAAAAAGTACATCTTTGTGGTTCTTAATAATTATCAATTCAGTTAGGGATAATTACTTAGGTCCTAAAAAGTATAGCGCACCCGAAAGTCAAGACTAGTTTTTATATTGTTTAAGAAAATTTTTTATAAAAGTTTATGATTGTTAACCTAAATGTAACATTAGGTGTGTATAATACACAATGACACTATAAATTAATTAAATAAGGAGAAAAAATATGTCATACCACTCAAAAAGAAAACAAAAACAAAAAGCTGCTATGGAAAAGATGCAACCAGAAAAAGATTTTAATTTTTGCTATAGTAATTTTTTTAAACCTATTTTACATATCATAAGTGAAGCCGTAGAAAGCAATATAAGTGATAATGCAAATCTAAATCAAACATACATTGATGTTGTTAAGATAATTTCATCATACACTGATGAAGAAATGGTATCATTAAATAAAAACGATGATACTAGTGTAATAAAGATAACTGAGATACGTGATATTTACAATAATACGAATGAGAAGAAAGAAGAGATTTTAAAGAATATTAAAGAAGATATATCTAAATTTTTACGAGAAGTTTATAATGCTAAAGTTGGGTTTTATCATTATAATGAGCTTTATGATAATAAGATTATTGGTTTCACTATGAATGATTTAATAGAAAAATGCTTAGCTGATATAGAAGTATCGAATTTTCAAGTTGTAAGGAATGATGTGTGTAAGCATGCAAATTTTGCTTTAGTAAAGCTGTTTAACGCTTATACAGCTGAGAATAAAGCATTATCAATGGAAGAATCTTTTAGTGTATTTGATGAGCAAATAACTAAAGTGCATGTTATTGAAAATCCTTTGCCAGAATTAACAGATTATAACTCTTAAGTAATACCTGAATAAGATTGACTAAAAAATTATTAAGCTTATAGATATTATAAATAAATTATTATAATTGAGGATATATGAGAAATATTACAACCCTATCAATATTATTAATAGCTTTGTCATCTTTTACTACTATGAGTAAAGCTGCAGAATTCTATCAAAAAACTGGAGTAGGGTATAATAAAACATCGGACTATTCTCATCCTGATAATAGAATAAGCTCAAGTTTTTCACCAAGTTTTGAAATAGGACTTGGTGTAAAGCTTAGGGATAGATCGAGCATTGAGTTGATGTTCAATCGTATGAATCATAATTTTAAGGGAGCTTTGCCTGATTTTAAAAAAAGCTATGTAATTAAGGAGGAATTTGGCACAAGTAACGTTGATGTTGATGCATATATGGGATTATCAAATAAGATAACAACGAATGCTGTAATTGCTAATTTTAAATATGATATTCTTAATTCAGCAGAAAATAAAATTGTTCCATTTGGATCTGTAGGATTGGGATTGGCTGTTAATAAATCTAATGACTTCATTTATGATATACATAAAGAAAGGTATATTAATGATCCAACAGGAAAAACTAATAAAATAATCTATCCAGGAGATGTGAATTACTCAATCGCATGGCAAGTGGGAGCAGGATTTAGAATAATATGTGATGAAAAAATAGACTTAGAAATTAGTGGTAGATATTATGATTATGGCAAAAGTACATCTATGACAGGTGCCTACTATAATAAAAGCTGTAGTGATACCGCTACAGGCTGTACTGATAAAATAACAAACACAGCTGATGAAATTGGTACAAAAATCAGAGGGTTTGGTGGAACTATTGGTTTAATTTGGAAGTTCTAAAAATTTAAATTCTGGTTATATGAAATGCTTTAATCGCTATGTAATTGTGGTATTTGACAGGGAGTGAAGTGCATTTATAGCCAAATTAAGATAAAAGAGTTATGATGAAGTTGCGTCAATTACGCGCTTTTCCTATTATACATATAGTGTGACTGTAACAATTTTATCCTGATCTAGCTATATATCCTGGATATAATTTTACACAGAAGCAGATTTAGATTAATTGACTTAAATATTTTTTTGGAATAGCCTGAAATTATACTCAATAAATAATTCATTCATGCAAAATCAAATTTATTCAGGTCTATCGAGACGTATTTTAGCCACTATAATTGATTCAATGGTTCTTGTTATACCACATCTTGTTGTTTTAGGTTTTAGTAATATTGGCAATATTTATGATGTTGATGGTGTAAAAGTGCATACATTCAGCTATTATTTATTAAGCATAATGATTAATGCCTTATATATAGGGCTTTTTGAATCTTCAAAATTTCAAGGCACCATAGGTAAATTGGCAATGAATATAAAAATTGTTAATGTTGATAATCAGACGATCTCTTTTGCTAGGTCAATATTTAGATATTTTGTGCTATGTTTACTAAGCTTTGTTGGTGTTTTTATTGTTAATTTCTTTACAATACTTTTTACGAAAGAAAAAGTTGCTGTGCAGGATATGCTTTTTGAAACTAGGGTTTTAATAAAAGATAATTAATTTATTAAATTATAGTTTTTTCCACTCTTTTTAAATGTCTTCCAGCTTGAAATTCGGAAGTCAAAAATGTTTTTACTATAACTTTAGCTTCTTCAACGGATATGTATCTTGCTCCTAATACTAAAACGTTTGCATCATTATGTTCTCTGGAAAGTTTTGCAATTTCTGAATTATGACATAATGCGGCTCTAACATGCTTATTTCTATTTGCACATATAGACATTCCAATTCCAGAACCACAAATTAGTATTCCATAATCTATTTCTTTAGATTCAATTACAGCTATTAGTTTTTTTGCGTAATCAGGGTAATCAACAGATTTTTCTGTGTCTGTGCCAAAATTATTAACTGTGATAATATTTAATTCATTTATTAAATATTTTACTATCTGCCTCTTTAATTCACATCCAGCATGATCATTTGCAATGCCAATTTTCATAGTATTATTCAACGCCCCATATATTTACTTTTCTTATCCACCCAGTATAATTTTGAATTGATACTTTGCACCAAAATTTTTCACACTTAACAACTCTTGCTAATACTCCAAATTCAACTTTTACTATTAAAGGTGAATTTTCATCTGGTGCCTTAAAAATTAACGAGTGATTTTTGGACAATTTCTGTCTCAGATCTTTTTTGATTATCAGAGAATTATTCTCTATAATGACATACCTAATCCCACTTAATAAGCTTTGATGAATCCAGCCTTGAGTCTTGTTTTCATCCTCAATTTTTCTCCAATTATCAAACTCAGCTATCACTTTGACGGGATGATGCCTGCATTCGTAAATATGTGAAGTTTGGTATTTTTTCCCAGGACCAACACGCATTTTAATTTCATCAGACTTTAAACTCACATATCTCGGTATTGGAAGCCCTGTTGAAATTCCGGTTTCATTGGCATTACAATTAATTATCAAGCAAAATAAAGTTGCTAAAATTTTTAATCTGAGCTTAAGCATCCTCAAATTTTTTAATTAGAAGTTTTTGAACATTAGGGGTAACCAAATTTTTTGTATCACCATGTAGCCTTGTAATCTCTTTTACAAAAGTAGAGGAAATAAAATGCACATTTTCTGTTGCCGGCAAAAATACTGTTTCAATGTCTGTGTCTAAAGTTCTATTTATAAATGACATTTGAAATTCATATTCAAAATCTGCAACAGCTCGCAGACCTCTAATAATTATATTTGCATTTTCTGTTTTGACGAATTTTACTAATAGACCCTTAAAAGGTTTGATAATAACATTTTTAATTTTATAATTTTTCATTTCATAGCTAATCATGCTTACTCTATCCTCCACAGAAAACGATGGAGTTTTTATGGTATCTGCAGCAACGGCTATGATTAATTTATCAAATAGAGCTGCTGAACGCTTTATTATATCAAGATGCCCTAAGGTTATGGGATCAAACGTTCCAGGATATATTGCTATTTTTTTGTCTGTCATGAATTTGATGCATTAATAGGTTGGAAAATATTGATTTAAGGTTTGTTGAAAATGATCGGGTAGTTCTGCCTTAAAGGTATAATTTTTACCAAATAAATTAAAGTCTAATGAATGCGAATGTAAATGCAAATTATTAGCAAGATAAATTTCTTGCTTAATACTGGTATGATTATGCTTTTTATCACCTAATATAGGGCAATTAATTTCCTTGCTATGAATTCTAATTTGATGCTTTCTACCAGTCAGTGGTATCATTTCAACGAAAGATAATAAATCTTCGTATTTACTCAGCACTTTAAATTTAGTTTTTGCATGTAATTCTTTCGGTTCCTCGAAATCTCCAGTTGTGATAGTGGAATCTATTATACCTTCTTGATTTTTAGGTATTCCACATAAAATTGTTAGGTAGGATTTATCAACTTTCTTTTCTCTAAAAAGTTTACTTAGCTCTGCTGCTACGACAGGACTCTTGGCAAAAACAATCAACCCCGTTGTTTCTTTATCGATTCTATGCACAATATTGTATTGTAAATCAGATAACTTAAACACACGATCTATTGATATTTTAACCTTAGATCCATCTTGAACACATAAATCATATGGCTTATTTAGCACAATTATATGTTCATCTTCATGTATGATGGAATTAAATATTTTATCTCTAATATAATTGAAATTATTTGGCTTGATATACTCTTGTTTAATTGGGCCATCATATTCAATAATCGGAGTTCGTATTTTTTGACCGTGCTTGATTCGCATATTAATCTTAACTCTTTTACTATCAAGCCTAATTTGCCCTTTTCTTGCAAGCTTAGCAATAATAGTAAACGGCATGTTCGGAATATTCCTATGAAACCATCTGTCAAGCCTTAAGCCATCATCTTCTTTTTCTATTTCAAAAATTTTTATTTGCATCGAAGACTATATGTGTTTTAATTCTTGGTATATGTTACGTGTGCAAACTATATCAAATAATTTTTTATGTCCAATATTTTAAGAAGTATCATTAATGAAATTGAATTAATGCCTGAATTTCAGGTAATTGGAAAAGTCTGTTCTGTAAGAGGCTTATTAATTGAAGCTATAGGAATTGAATTTGCCGTTAGTATTGGGTCAAAATGTAAAATTATTAATAAAAATAAAATAAGCATTTTTGCTGAGGTTGTAGGCATTAGAGAAGAAAAAACCTTGCTTATGACGTATGATTCAGCAGAAGGAATTGGGATTGGAAGTCAAGTTCATGTGATTGCCCATGACCAATCCATCTATCCATCTACCAAGTGGCTCGGCAGGGTCATTAATGCTTTCGGCGACCCCATTGATGAAAAAGGTCCATTAATAAATGGAAACATTCCATACAGATTGCATAATAATCCTCCAAAAGCACATTTGAGAAAAAGGGTGGGAGCTAAAATGGATATGGGAATAAGATCTATCAACGCTTTCTTAAGTTGCTGTTATGGTCAAAGAATGGGGATATTTTCTGGATCTGGGGTTGGAAAATCTATGATGATATCAATGCTTACTAAGTATGCAGATGCAGATGTGAAAATTATAGGTTTAATAGGAGAAAGAGGAAGGGAGGTTCAAGAATTTATTGAAGATTATTTAGGTGAAGAAGGTTTAAGCAAAGCTATTGTTGTAGTTTCAACTTCGGATGAATCTGCACTAAAAAGAAAACAAGCAGCCTATCTTACCATGGCATTATGCGATTATTACAGAGATCAAGGTAAACAAGTGCTATGTATGATGGATAGCGTCACAAGATTTGCTATGGCACAAAGGGAGATTGGCCTTTCTGTTGGAGAACCACCAACAACAAAGGGCTACACTCCAAGTGTTTTTTCTGAGTTGCCAAAATTATTGGAAAGAGCAGGGCCGGGAACCAAGGGGCAGGGAGATGTGACAGCTTTTTTTAGTGTGCTGGTTGAAGGAGATGATCATAATGAACCAATCTCTGATGCTGTGCGAGGGATATTAGATGGACACGTTGTACTGAGTAGAAAAATTGCTGGACGTGGTATATATCCGGCTATTGATGTGCTAAACAGTATTTCAAGAACTATGCCCAAGTGCAATACAGAATATGAGAATAAGCTGGTGAATAAAGCAAAAAGCTTGATTTCTCAATATACTGATATGGAAGATATGATTAGAATTGGAGCATATAAATCTGGTTCTGATCCACAGGTTGATGAATCCATAAAATATATAGATGAGATTAATAAATTTATCTCTCAAAATTATAACGAAAAGGAAACCTTGAAAGATTCATACGCAAAACTTGCCAAAATAATTGAATTTGATAAAGAAGAAAAAAATGTTAAAAAATAGTAATTTATATAATCTTTATTCCAAAGATTTATTTAGGTTTTGATATGAGATTAGCTTTTCTTATTCTTTGTTTGTTTTTATCTGGTTGTACTGTTATTGAGGTAGCTAAGGCTGTAAAAAAATCTTCATATCACGTTTTTAATGAAAGCGAGTTTGAAGAAAAGAAGAAAGGCGTTGTTTTTTTTGCAGTTAAGAGTCAAATTTTCTATGAAGGTTCATATCACGATTCTTATCATCCGTTTTTCTTAAAAAAGATTGGTTCAAAAAGTGCGTATATGGAGATAGAAGGAAAAGAACGTAATTTTAAAAAATATTTATATAAATATATAGTTTTGGAACCAGGTATTTATTACTTAGATAAAGTCAATGTATATACCTCATATCATTCTATACAATACTATCCTAGTCCTGGATTGGTGAACGATAAATTTATATATGGAGGTTTTGAGGTGAAAGGTGGTGAAGTATTAAATATTGGATTATTAGAAGTTAATGGGAAAGCCACTTTTAAAATTATAGATGAGACTGAAAAAATTGAGCAAGACCTGAAAAATAGCCATCATCCTGAATTTATTAAAAAGCTAAAAAGGGGTGAATTTATAATGCCTGGTAGTATAATTTCATGCAAAGATGGAAACTGTATATTATATGACAAAGACAAGAATGAAAATAAATTCTTATCTCAGAATTTTTGTAATATAGACCCTCTTTTTCCAATACCGTTCTGCAAGCCAGTTTCTGATTCCTAGTGTCTATAATATAAAATAGCACTTGGGCAGTATTTATTAATAGAAGATAGAATATTTTTATGTTATAATTTTTTATAATTGTATTTATAACTAATTCCCAATTAACTAATCTTAAAAACTTGAGAAAATTTTTTGCTAAAGATGTTGATGTATTCTCATCTAAATTAGCAATTAATTCCTATAGTGAAAGCGAAATGTTAAAAAATTTAGCACACGAAAACTTAGATAGGATTTCGCAAATCCTAGTTAATCAAACAATACATTTAGGCGGAAGTTATAAAAATTTACAAAATAACTGGGTACATACAAATGATGATGCCATAGCTTCTGCTTTAAAAAACCTTCCCTTAGAAGAAGGTAAGATTTCTATATTATTTCATCCCAGGACATTCATAGATTGCAGGGATAGTACGGGTAAATTTAATTTATAAAAACTACAAAAAAATAATAATATTTATTGATAATGCAATTAGATTAAACCATAAAATAATTACAGAGGTATACCTAGGTATACCTATATATACCTAAGTTCATTTGGGAGTAATTATCGCAATTAAGAAAAGTTCATGCTAATTTAAATATTTTTCCTATGCCAAATTATGATGCAATTCTATTTGTGCTAAATAACCCTAATTTAGTTAGATATAAGTTAAAAAAACAATTTATATCGATTGATCAGTACAATGCATTTGCTAGTATAAAAATTCCTGTGTATCCATTTACTATTAATAATAACGATAAGGAACAAGCTGATTATTTGAATTATTATAAGCAAGTAGTAATTGATAACCCATCCTCTTTAGGTTCAAGATTTATAATCTTTAATAAAATACGTAGATCTTATTGTGGCTGTCAGTCAGCATAGTTATATATATGAAAAAAACACATAAAATAAATATATAATTCCTAATAAAAGCCATGCTGTTGATTTAATATTTTCTCTTGAGAATACTTATGTATATCCATGGATGCATAAAGATGAGAATTTTGAAAAAAATGGGAGTATTAGTTTTAATCCAGATAATACGGAAATTGGAACTTATGCCATAGAGATACATTATACTTCTGTGGATAATGGTGTTTGGAATTATAGTGGGGATATAGGATACAATGTAGAGATTATAGATTCTAAGTCTACTTATTGGCAAGATATTACCAAGCAAGCTACAGTATTGATCTTATGTGGTCTTACTATAGCTTGCATTACAGCTTTTGTCCCAGCTATTTACAAAAGACTTGTTCATAAGCTCAATAATGATTGCGGATATAATTTGCCAAGTTTTTCTAATACATCTGCAGGACAATATTATTTTAAAAGCACAGTTGGAAATAGTATTGGATATGTTTGCGGATTAGATGGTGTATGTACAGAAGTGCAAATGGAACAAAATTTAGATCATATTGCAAATAATATATAACGGTTGAAATTGGGTTATAAGTATTATGGTCCCACTCAATATGATAAATATCATTTATCAATAGAAGATAGGATATTCTTATGTTATAACTTTCTATAAATAGTAGTTTAACACATACCTACGTAATTATGCCGAAATTAAAAATTAATAACACAGAAATTGAAGTTCCTGAGGGTTATACAGTCATTCAAGCATGTGAGAAAGCTGGAGTTGAAATTCCCAGATTTTGCTATCATGACAAATTGAAAATAGCTGGAAATTGCAGGATGTGTTTGGTGGAAATGGAAAGGGCGCCAAAACCTGTGGCAAGTTGTGCACAAGTGGCAAGTGAAGGAATGGTGATTCATACTAATACTCCACTTGTGAAAAAAGCTAGAGAAGGGGTGATGGAATTTTTGCTTGCTAACCACCCGCTGGACTGTCCTATATGTGATCAAGGTGGTGAGTGTGATTTGCAAGAACAGGCTATGAAATATGGCAGAGCTGAAAGTAGATATAAAGAAGAAAAACGCTCTGTGAAAGATAAAGATTTTGGCCCATTAATTCAAACGCATATGACAAGGTGTATTCACTGCACAAGATGCGTTAGGTTTATTGAGGATATTGCAGGCACATATGAATTAGGTGGCATTGGAAGAGGAGAGGACGTTGAAATTACAAATTATATTGAAGGTGGCGTTAAATCTGAGTTGTCTGGAAATATTATTGATTTATGTCCAGTAGGTGCGTTGACCTCAAAACCATATGAATTCAAGGCAAGAAATTGGGAATTACACAAAACTCAATCAATCGATGTTATGGACGCAGTTGGCTCAAATATCATAGTCAATACTAGAGGAAATGAGGTGATGAGGGTATTGCCACTCACTAATGATAATATTAATGAAGAATGGATATCTGATAAAACAAGATTTTCTTATGATGGTCTTAAATATCAGAGACTTGATAGGCCAATGATTAAAGGAAAAGGTAAGTTAGTGGAATGCAGTTGGGAGGTAGCACTTAATACACTTGCAAAAAAAGTAAACTCTACTGACACTAGCAAAATTGGTGCTGTGGCAGGTGATTTAACTGATGTGGAAACAATGTTGGTAGTTAAAAATTATCTTGAAGCACTTGGTAGTGGGAATTTCGATTGTAGGCAAAATGGCAGTAAATTAACAAATAATACTAGAGCTGAGTATGTTTTTAATACATCAATTAATGGCATTGAAGAAGCCGATCATTGCTTATTAATTGGCTGTAATCCAAGGTATGAAGCAACAATGGTTAATGCTAGAATCAGAAAGTCATACTTGAATAATAAGCTTCCTGTTGCTTTGATAGGTAACAAATTAGATTTAACATATTCCTATAAGTATCTTGGTAATAATCCTTGGATACTAAAACAAATTACTGATGGTGATCATCCACTATGTAAAGACTTAAAAAGGGCAAAAAAACCTATGCTTATCTTTGGTGAGCACTTAACAACTCAACCTGATTTTGAAGCCTATGAATACTTCATGGCTAAATTATTAAATCAATATAATTATCTTGGTAAAAATTGGAATGGATACAATATTCTTCATACAGCAGCTTCTAGAGTAGGGGGATTAGACATAGGATTTATACCAAATGATAAGGGTATGGATACAAATCAAATCCTTCAAAAATGCGAAATAATCATACTGCTTGGAGCAGATGAGATAGATTTAAAAAAAATCAACCCAAAAGCGGTTATTGTTTATATTGGGCATCATGGAGATAAAGCTGCTGAAATTGCAGATGTTGTTCTTCCAGCCCCAGCGTTTACTGAAAAAAATTCTACATATGTAAACTTAGAGGGTAGGGTGCAAAATACATATTCTGCAATTGACCCACTTGGAGAAGCACAGATTGATTGGAAAATTATTTTAGATTTAGCAAAGTTAACAGGTGTTAAATTACCATATTCAAAACTTAGTGAGATTAGGGATACGATGTCTAAGACCAATCCTGTATTTAAAATCACCGATAGTTTAGTGAGCAATGACTTAATCAAAACTCCATCAAAACAGAAAAACTTTACAAAAGACACATTAGACAACCAACCTTTGAATTACTATTTAAGCAACGCAATTTGCAGAAATTCTATAACTATGAGACAATGCTCTCAGATATTATCTGAATAACTCTTAAATTTATAAGAGGATATGTCATAATAGTCTAATAGGTTTAGTAAATTTGATAAACATTTTTAGATTAGAAAACAACTATATTAATCACTTGATTTTTACATATTGAATCAGTTACAATTTATATATTGATAAAGTTGTTTTGAAAAACTATGGGATTTTATTTAGAAATACTAAATAGCCTTTTGATTGCTCCTATATTATTTTTCTTTTTAGGAATTATTGCAGGAATAATTAAATAGGATTTGAAATTTCCGCCTAATATGAGTGTATTAATTTCATTATACTTAATTATGTCCATTGGATTTGATAGTGGCTTTGAAATAAGTACTAATTTTAATCACTTATTTACCATGTTTTATTTAATATTATTGGGAACTGCAATGGCAATCATTGTTCCTTTTTTAGGTTATTTTTTACTTAAAAACATAGTAAAGCTGGATAAACAAACATCTATTACATTAGCTACCCATTATGGTTCTGTTAGTATAGCTGCATATACTTCTGGAATAGTATTTTTAAAATCAATTGGTGTTTCATATTATAGCTATATATCTTTAACAATACCATTTTTCGGTATTTTTTCTTTATTTTTTGGTTTTTTAGTAGCAGGTAAAATCAATTCTAGCAGTAAAAAAAATTTAAAAAAAGAATTGTATAAATATACCATTTTAAATGGCTCAATAGTACTATTGGTTGGATCATTAATTATAGGTTTATTAACTGGCAATAGAGGCATGGAAAAAGTGCATGGCTTTTTTGTTGTTCCTTTTCAAGGTATAATTTGTTTATTTTTATTAGATAAGGGTCTTCTTGTTGCTAAGCATTTTTCTAAGGTGAAAAAATACAATCTTTCTTTATTTTTATTTGGAATTTATATGCCATTAATCTCTGGATGCTTAGGTGCTTTTATGTGTTTTTTTATTAATATCGACAAAGGTACTAATTTTTTGTTCACTGTTTTGTGCGCAAGTGCTTCATATATAATAGTTCCTATTGCTATGAAATCAGCTTTGCCAAAAGCTAGATCAGAAATTTACCTTCCTATGACTCTTGCCATCACTTTTCCGTTTAATATAATCGTTGGAATGCCAATTTATTATTTACTGCTCTCTTCATTATATATTTAATGGTACATTTTTGCATATTTAAAATTAGAAAATCATAGCTAGTGATAGAAAATAAAATTCTATATTCAGTGCAATTTATACACTTCATTTCTGTATTTTATTTAAATTTATTAATATGGAATTTGAATTTATATAGATATGGGGATTAATTGTATTGATATTTGCTCTGTTTTAGGGTAATAATACACTTTATTAGCATCAAGGGCTATAAACGGCATGCCTTTGAAGCAAAAAAATGTTTATATCGGAGACAAAATGCCTAAAATGAAGACAAAATCAAGTGCTAAGAAGCGCTTTAAGTTCACAGCCAGTGGAAAAGTTATAGCCACGCAAGCTAATAAGCAGCATAACATGAGGAAACGCAGCAAGCGTCAAATCAGAAATCAAAGAGGTACGACTATTTTGCCTAAAGTAGAGGCAAGAAGATTACCTCAATATATGCCATATGCTTAATTAATTTAGTGGAGATAAAAAAATGTCAAGAGTAAAACGCGGAGTCACCTCAAGGGCTCGTCATAAAAAAATAATAAAATTAGCCAAGGGCTATAGAGGTAGAGCAAAAAACTGTTTTAGAGTTGCAATACAAAGAGTAGAAAAAGGTTTGCAATATGCTTACAGGGATAGAAGAAATAAAAAAAGAGATTTCAGAGCCTTGTGGATTCAAAGGATTAATGCTGCTGTTAGAGAGCAGGGTTTAGTATATTCTCAATTTATTAAAGGAATAAAGCTTGCTGGAATTGATCTTAACAGAAAAATGTTGTCAGAGCTTGCTATACATAATGCAGAAGCTTTTACTGAAATATTAAACAAAGCTAAAAAAGCTTTAGACGATGATACAAAAAAGTTAGCAGAATAGACTTAGTATTTTTGAAAACTTTTAATATCTGTAAATATGTTAGACAATCTGGATTCTGTATATCAGGAATTTAAAGACTTAGTTAAAACTGTCAGAGATGAAAAAAGCTTGGATGAAATTAGAGTCAAATTTCTCGGTAAAAACGGTTTAATAACAAATGAAGCCAAGAAAATTGCCTCCATACCAACTGAGTACAAAAGAGAATTTGGAGCTAGAGTTAATCAAATAAAAAGTGAGATTCAGAACAATATTCAGGAAATTAAAGAAAAACTTGAAGATACAGTTCTAAATAAAAAGCTGAAGACAGAATCAATAGACACAACCTTACCTGGAAGAAGCTATAATAGAGGAAAGATACATCCAATCTCACATACTATAGATCTAATAAAAGGCATATTTTATTCTATGGGATTTGAACATATTGATGGACCTGACATAGAAAATGAATGGAATAATTTTACAGCACTTAATATTCCAAAAAATCACCCAGCAAGGCAAATGCATGACACTTTTTATGTAGAAAACTCTGTTAAAGAAAATGGTGAAGTAGAAAATGAAGAAAAGTTAAATCTACTAAGAACTCATACATCTACTGTTCAGATTAGGCATATGTTAAAAAATAAGCCGCCACTGAAAATATTTTCCATTGGTAAGGTTTATAGGTCTGATCATGATGCAACTCATACACCTATGTTTCATCAATTAGAATGTTTGGTTGTGGATGAAAAATCAAATATTTTGGACTTGCGAGGATGCTTAGAAATATTTTTAAAGCTATTCTTTAACTTAGAGCAAATCCCCATGAGATTTAGGACTAGTTATTTTCCTTTTACAGAACCCTCTTTTGAAGTTGATATTAAATGTGATCGAAGTAAAAAAGGAGAAATAAAAATAGGAGTAGGTGATGATTGGTTAGAGATCCTTGGATGTGGTATGGTTAACAAAAGGGTACTTGAAAATGTTAATATTGATGCAGAGAAGTATCAAGGATTTGCATTTGGCGTTGGTATTGAAAGATTAGCAATGCTAAAATACAATATCTCAGACCTAAGATGTTTCTTTGAAGGCGATTTGAGGTGGCTTAATCATTACGGCTTTTAATCACAGTGCAAACTTATTTTTTTCTATTGTTAGCTTCGTATCTATTTGGTAGCATTCCTTCGGGATTAATTTTAAGTAAAATACTTAACAAAGGTGATTTAAGGAAAGCTGGCTCAGGAAATATAGGTGCAACTAATGCACTGAGAGTAGGCGGTAGGTTATTGGGAGCGCTCACATTAATATTCGATCTACTAAAAGGATTAGCGGTTATTATACTAGCAATATTTTTCGAACAAAAATTTATAGCAGTTTATGGTTTTGTTTGCATACTTGGACATATTTTTCCTATTTGGCTAAATTTCAAAGGAGGGAAGGGAGTTGCCACAGTATTAGGAGTGATATTAGGATTAAACCCTTTAATTGGTTTTTTGATGTCTACAATTTGGATTGTAATTTTTAAATTTTTTAAAATTTCGTCAGTTGCCTCTTTGGTTTCCCTATTTGTATCAGTCGTTACTCTGATTATTATTGATACAAACTATGTTAACTCTATTTTTCTAGTACTCATTTTAATATTGATTGTTTATAAACATAAAGATAATATAGTCAGACTGTATCGTGGAGAGGAAAATAAAATTTCTCTTTAACTGAAGAAAACTCAGGATCATAATTTATGTCAATACGCATCCTAACCACTAATACAATTAATAAAATAGCAGCTGGAGAAGTTGTTGATAGACCTTTATCAGTTGTGAAGGAATTAGTAGAAAATTCAATTGATGCAGGTGCAACGGAAATTGAAGTTGAGATTAGTAGGGGAGGTAGAAATTTCATTTCTGTATCAGATAACGGAAAGGGAATTAAAAAGAATGAAATTGAGCTAGCTTTAGAAAGGCATGCCACCTCTAAGCTCAAAGAAGAAGATATAAGCAATATTCAATATTTAGGTTTTAGAGGTGAGGCTTTGCCATCCATTGCTGCTGTGAGCAAATTAAAAATTATAAGTAAAGATTTTGAATGTAATGAGGCATGGGAAATTGAAGTAATAGGTGGAGAAAAATCCAATTTAAAGCCTACATCTCGAAATGTTGGCACAACTATACAGGTGAGGGATTTATTTTTTTCAACACCAACAAGGTTAAAATTCTTAAAATCTGAAGCTAGTGAAACAAGCGCATCTATTGAATTACTTAACAAATTAGCGCTATCAAGAGAAAATATTAGTTTTAAACTTATATCAAACGATAAAGTAATTGTTGATACAAAAGCTCAAGATGTCTCAATTCTTGATTCACCTCAAAGACTAGAAGATATTATAGGTAAAAAATTTATAGATAATGTTATAAAATTCTTTATAGAGGATGAGGAAATTAAAGTATATGGATATGCATCAATTCCAACTTATAATGCTGCGACCTCTTTGAATCAACATTTTTTTATTAATAAAAGATTTGTTAAAGATAAGGTTTTATCTATTGCGGTAAAAGCTGCATATAGAAATTTAATACCGCATAATAGATTTCCTCAAATAGCCTTATATTTAGATATTGATCCAAAATTTGTTGATGTTAATGTTCATCCAACTAAAGCGGAGGTCAGGTTTAGAGATGGCCAAAAAATCAAAGGTATTATTATAAATGCCATAAGAACTGCTATCTCCAAAGCTGAGCTGATGAGTAATAAGGAATTGGCAAATGATGCAGTTAGGTTTTTTAAACCCCAAGGTGCCTTTCATACAAAATCTAGAGAAGAGGTTACTGATAAGTTGTTTCTAAACAATGAAAAACCAACTAATCAACATAGACTAAGGAATTTAATACATAGCCATGAGGCTATTACAAGAGAAGATATAAATTTGAACTCCTCTGAATCCAAAGATAATGAGAAGGAGATATCAGATAAAAAAAATAATGAAAAGTATTTAAGCGACTTTATTGAAAATGAGATAGAGCGCAGAAATGTAGAGGATAATCAAAATATTTCAGATGAGGAATATCCATTGGGCTTTGCAAAATGCCAAATAGATAAAACCTATATAGTGGCAGAAAAAAGTGGCAGTTTGATTTTAGTTGATCAACACGCAGCACATGAAAGGTTAACTTTGGAAAAAATTAAAGTACAATTAAGAAAAGGGAAGGTTGAAAGCCAAATTTTACTCATACCTGAAATAGTTGAATTGGGGAAAGTTTTAACCGAAGAAATAATTCAAAAAAAGGATAGTCTTAAGACTTTTGGTTTGATAATTGAGAGAAATGGAATTTCTCAAATTTTAATCAGACAGGTACCATCAATATTTCAAAATTTAGATATAAATAGCTTTGTCAGAAGTATTGCTGAAAATATTTATCTATTTGATGATATAGGGCTTATTTATGAAAAAATAGAAGAAATTTGGGGTAACATAGCTTGCCATTCTAGCATAAGAGCTGGTAGAGTTTTAAATTTAGAAGAGATGAATGCACTTTTAAGACAAATTGAGCAAACTTCTTTCTCAGAGCAATGCAATCACGGCAGACCTACATTTATTAAACTTGAAATGAAAGATATAAGAAAAATCTTTGAAAGATTATGATAAATTTTGTTGCACAAACACTTATCCCACCTGCTTATCCTACCTGTTTTTTAGGAAATACAAATAGTTTTAGGCATTCTTAATGCTTTTTATTTAAAAATCTTAACGTAAATTTAACGTAATCTTAACATTTGTTATGTATAATCCATATCTCACTTAAAGACAATTTTAAGTTAAAATTTAATATAATAGGGTAGTACAAATGAAAATAAAATTAGAGAAAAATAAAACAATAGCAGGAAAGGAAAGCTGTGAAGATCCAAATAATAAAAAGGATAGGGGAGATGATAATGATGATGACAATGACAATGATGAAAAAGGAAATAATGGAGGCAATGCAAAGGAGAAAGGAGTGCAACCTACAACAGATGATCCAACTTATAAATACACAGATGAAAAAGGAGAGAAGGTATATAAAATGGAAGAAGCAATGGATGCGGAGATGGTTGAGCTGGTAATATCGGCAAATAACGTAGCTATGAATAATGGATCTGAAGGAGAAGAAGATAATATAGGAGTATTATTCACCACAGGAAGTGATACAGGCTATGCATTCATGATAGGAAAAATGAGGTTAATCAAAAAGGAAACGAAGAGTTACAGTATGATGGAGATGATAATAGCAGCATATATGATATTTTGTAAAAGAGGAGTGTGTTGATTTGAACCAGAGGTGTAGAGTCACTTTATTCTTTGTGTAAGAGGGTGTAATATACTTATGTATAAGTTACAAAAAATTTATTATACCCTCTGGGATAATCATACTATGCAGTTTGAGCGAGTTACCTCGTACTTAAGTAATTGAAAATTTTAGGAATTCTTGAGTATTCGCGCTTTATCTCTCTCCCAATCCCTTTGCTTTATAGTCTCTCTTTTATCATGCTTCTTTTTACCCTTTGCTATACCTAATAAAACTTTTGCTATATTTTTCTTATTAAAATACAATGATAATGGTATAAGGGTGTGGCCCTTGCGCTTTATTAATCCAATTAACTTTTTTATCTCCCTTTTATGCAATAGAAGCTTCCTTTGTCTTGTTGGAGAATGCTTAAATGACTTTGCTTTATTGTATTCTGGAATATTAGCTCCTAATATAAAAATCTCATTTCCAATACTATGCGCATATGATTCATTGATACTAGCTTTTGAAAACCTTAAGGATTTAACTTCAGACCCAGCCAACACAATCCCTGCCTCAATTTTATCCTCAATTACATACTCGTGATAGGCTCTTTTATTTTGAGCAATAATTTTAATGTCGCCTTGAGAATTATTCATCTAGTTCGTAAATTTTTTAGCTATGTTATCAAATTCTTTGATCTCCTTTAGTAGTTGATTTAAGTCATCTATATGAAGCATACATGATCCATCACTAGGAGCAACATCAGGATTATCATGAGTTTCAACAAATAAGGTAGATATTCCTATTGAAGTTGCAGCTCTTGCAAGAGGTTTGATAAATTGACGCTGTCCGCCACTTTGATTGCCAAGACCACCAGGTTGTTGAACGGAATGAGTGGCATCAAATACTATTGGATAACCAGTTTCTTTCATTATCTCTAAACCTCTCATATCGTTGATTAAAGTATTATAACCAAAAGAAACTCCACGCTCTGTCAATAATATTTTCTCATTTCCAGATGATGTAACTTTGCTAATAATGTTTTTAACATCCCATGGCGCAAGAAACTGTCCTTTTTTGATATTGACTATCTTGCCTGTATTTGCTGCTGCAACTAATAAATCAGTTTGTCTACATAAAAATGCCGGTATCTGCAATATATCAACAACTTCTGCAATTTTACTACATTGTTCCGGAGAGTGCACATCGGTTAAGATAGGGCAACCTATCTCTTCTTTTATTTGAGCAAATATTGGTATAGAAGCATCTATTCCAATACCTCTTTTTGCATGCACTGATGTTCTATTTGCTTTATCAAAAGATGTTTTAAATATTACACTGATTGAATGAGCATCAGCTATCTTCTTAATAGCTTTAGCCATATATAATGCATGCTCCTTTGATTCCATTTGACATGGTCCTGCAATCAATACTATTGGTAAGTTATTTGCAATTTTAATATCACCAACTGATACCTGTTTAAAATTATCCATTTACTTTAATTAATGAGTTTAGAATTTTTCTATTTATATGATAAATTAACAGTTAGCTCAATATATTTTAAAATACTGTTTATGGTAAGAATGCCTCACTGGCCTAAGCAATTTGGTGCAAATTTCATTGATTTGGGACTTGAAAGGATCAAAAATCTATTAAATAGATTAGGAAATCCCGAAAAAAACATTCCTCCAGTAATTCATGTCGCGGGAACAAATGGGAAGGGATCTACGATTGCTTTTTTAAAAGCAATCTTTAATGCAGCAGGATATAGTGTGCACCAATACACCTCTCCACATTTAATTAGATTTAATGAGAGGATTGTTATCTCTAATAATGAAATCACTGATGAGCAGTTATATGAAGTTATTGAAGAGTGTAGATTAAAGTCAGAAGATCTAAATTTAACTTTTTTTGAGGCCACAACAGCTGCTGCATTTTTAGCATTTTCAAAATTTTCAGCAGATGTAGTTTTATTAGAGACTGGATTGGGAGGGAGGTATGATGCAACCAATGTTATGGAAAATATACTTATGAGTATCATAACTCCAATCTCGCTTGATCATACCGAATTTCTTGGAGAAACGTCATTGAAGATAGCAACTGAAAAAGCAGGCATAATAAAAAATAATTCTCATAGTATAATCAGTTGGCAAGAGAAAGAAGTATTAAATTATTTAATTGATGAGTGTAAAAAAATTGGAGCAAAAAGTTTTGCCTGTCAAAAAGATTGGAGCTTTAAAAAAACAGAAAACGGTTTTAAGGTCATTGATTTTTCAATAGGGGAGGAGATAGATTTTCCAATGCCAAATCTTAAAGGAATACATCAAATAATTAATGCCTCAACTGCTATATGCGCTACACAAAAACTAAGAAAATTTTTCAATATTACTCAAGAGCATTTAAAGCAAGGAATTACCAGTGCTTGCTGGCCAGCTAGAATGCAAAAAATCCAAAATGGGACGCTCTTGTCCCTATTGCCGAAAAATAGCGAAGTATGGCTTGATGGTGCTCATAATACCGCAGGTGCAGAGATGATTGCTGCAACACTTACGACATTTTCTAAAATGCCAACTTTTTTAATAAACGGTATGACTAGAGATAGAGATATAGAAGGGTTTTTGTTACCATTTATGAACGTCGTTGAGTATGTGTTTGCAGTCCCTGTAGAATGGGAGCCAAAAAGTGAAAATCCTAATAAGATTAAAATATCTGCAGAAAAGCTTGGTATGAAATCTATTGAATGCATATCTCTCAGTGAAGCAATTGATCTCTGTGCAATAAAAAGCCAAAGTAAGGCAATCAGAATTATTATTTGTGGTTCACTATACTTAGCAGGAGATGTTGAAAACAATAGTAAATCAATGTATTGAACAAGACATCAAATTAGTTAGTATATCTATTAATAATTGAATATATTTAAAAGTATATAAAAATGACTCTATATTCTCCTGCGTGGCCACATGGTGAAATTAAAGAAATTTTCCCACATATATTTATGGTAATGGGCACAAACATTACTGTTCATGAGGGTAGTGAACTGCAGCATAGTTGTAATATGGTGATAGTGAAGAATGCCAATGAATTGACACTTATCAACACCGTCAGATTAAATGATAAGGGCCTTGCTGCACTTGACAATTTAGGAAAAGTCACCAACGTAGTCAGAATAGGGGCATTTCATGGTAGACATGATGCATTTTATATTGATAGGTATTTAGCAAAGTTTTGGGCTTTAAAGGGCATGAATGATGAAAATAAAAAAAGTGTTGATATAGAGCTTATTCCTAATGGTAAAATGCCATTTCCAGATTGTTCTTTATTCGTTTTTGAAACATCAATACATCCTGAGGGAATACTTCATATAAACCGAGAATCAGGCATTATTATTACATGTGACAGTGTTAAAAATTGGACTTCTAGCGATGAATTTTTCAATAAACATACAGAAAAATTATACAGGGACCTTGGATATTTTGGTTTTGCAACTATATCAAAAATATGGCAGCAAGCATGTAATGTACAAGCTCAGGACCTTGTGAGGTTAAAACTTCTTTCATTCCATCATCTTCTTAGCGCTCATGGAGAACCATTGATCAATGAAGCCTATGAGAGAGTAGCAGCAACTATTAAGCAAGAATTTGGGATCTAAAATACATAGTAAGGTTAACTAAAAAATTAAATGATGTAAATTACATATTTATACATTTTCAACCTCACTTGTTTAGATTAATTAGTGAATTAATATATTTTTTCAGTTTTATAACGCATGTATCAAAATTATAAAGATCGGTTACTCTATTATATCCATTTATCACACTTCTTGCCATTTTATCTGGATTTCCTCTTAAAAATTCAATATGTTTAGCTAATTCTGTGTAGTCATTTATCGGTATTAAATAGCCCGTTTTGTTTTGCACTATTATCTCTTCAGGTCCACCACATTTTGTTGAAATTACATATTTTTTATGAGCCATTGCTTCTATTAATGAAATATTAAATGTCTCCTTATTAGAAGTTACACAATAAATGTCTATTTCATTAAAAAATTTTTCTTTATCAGTTACCCAAGGCTTAAAGATAATATTATCTGATATATTATATTTTTTGCTCAATAATTTTAACCATAATATACTATATCCTCTGCCTGCAATTATCCCTTGAAAAGGTACCTCTCGTTTCTTTAATAAAGCAAATGCCTGCAATAAACATTTAATATTCTTTTTTCTACGTATTACTGCCATAGTACCTATCACAATTTTAGACCCAATAGGTTTATATATGCCTTCATACTTTATATCTATACAGGGATTTAGTACGTCTATTTGTGTTTTTAACTGAAATTGAGTGAGAAATTTTTTGACAGAATTCGATACTGCTAAAATATAATCAGCCATTTCTATATATTTCAATCTAACTTCAAATGAATGAGCAACATATATTAAAGGAGTTGATGGGCATGCCCTTTTTATAAAAAGCAAATCTTTTTGTTTATGTGCAATAATACAACTTGGGTTTATTTTGTTAATTAAATTTTGCATTTTTTTGATAGGATGCTTTTTAAATAAAGGTATATTTGGATATAATTTAATTGTATAAATATTTTTATAATTCTTATTTTTTAGAATTTTTAATAGGCTTGAATTAGAGCGTACAATAGAATAAGTCTCAAATTTTGCATTATTCAGAATATCAATATAGTCTATAGATACTTGTTCTGATCCTGCTAATTTTCGACCTGATATGAAATTAACTATTTTATGCATTGTATATCAATCTCTCTTAACTATTGTACTATCTTTTATAATCAAAGTGAGTAAAAGATGCAATTTTTAGAGCTGGTAAATTTTACTATTGATTTTCATTCCTAAAACTAGATCTTTATCCATCCAATGATTACACGAAAATTTTTTTCTAATATCTCTTTTTGATATTAATTTATTTTGAATTAATTCTGTCCTCTATTTCGCTTCTAAAATGTCTAACTAATCCTTGAATTGGCCACGCTGCTGCATCACCTAATGCACAAATAGTATGCCCTTCAATTTGCTTTGTAAGTTCTATAATGCTATCAATCTCCTCTATTTTTGCATCACCTTTAACCATTCTATCCATCATTCTATATAACCAGCCTGTTCCTTCTCTACAAGGTGTGCATTGCCCACATGATTCATGCATATAGAATTTTGATAAATTTGCAATAGCTTCTATTATATCAGTAGATTTGTCCATCACTATGACGCCTGCAGTTCCAAGAGCGGTGTTAGCATCTTTTAAGCTGTCAAAATCCATCAATACATCTTCACAAACATTTTTGGGAATAACAGGTACTGATGATCCTCCTGGAATAACTGCAAGCAAATTATCCCATCCACCCCTAACTCCTCCTGCATGCTTCTCAATTAATTCCTTTAGCGGTATAGACATAGATTCTTCTACATTGCATGGCTTATTTACGTGACCAGAAATACAAAAAACCTTTGTTCCAGTATTTTTGGGTCTGCCAATTGATGCGAACCAATCTGCACCACGTTTTAAAATTTCTGGTACAACTGCTATTGTTTCAATATTATTTACTGTAGTAGGACAACCCCATACACCAATTACTGCAGGAAATGCAGGAGGTTTAAGTCTTGGCATTCCTTTCCTACCTTCTAAACTGTTTAGCAAAGCTGTTTCTTCACCACAAATATATGCGCCAGCTCCTCTGTGTATGTAGACATCATAATTAATGCCAGTCCCTAAGATATTTTCACCTAAAAATCCTTTTTCATATGCTTCATCTATAGCTTTTTGGAGAATGATATATTCATTATAATACTCTCCACGTATGTAGATATACGTGGCCTTAGCCCTTATTGCTATCCCAGAAAGGACGCTTCCTTCAATTACTCTATGAGGCTCATAGCGAATTATATCTCTATCTTTACAAGTTCCTGGCTCACTTTCATCAGCATTGACTATTAGATAAGATGGTCTTCCATTTTTTGACTCCTTTGGCATGAATGACCACTTCATTCCTGTTGAAAACCCAGCGCCACCACGTCCTCTTAGGTCAGATTTTTTAACCTCATCTATTATAGTATCTGGAGATTTTTTTAGATTATCCTTATAATTATGCCAAATGCCTCGTTTGATTGAGGATTGTATATCAAATGACATTTTTCCATCTAGGTTAGTGAAAATCTTGTCATCATTTTTAAGCATAATTCTTGTTTATTTTTATAACTGACCTCAGTTTATCATTTAATTAAAATAACTAAAGAAAAATATTTGAAAAGATAATGAAGCTACATCATCATTGGCTGCTTGTCTATAGCCTCATTAGCTGGACATAATAACATCATGTTGTGCGTCATTGCTTTACACAAAACAATTAGTTTATCCCCTCAGGTTATTTATTAACCTTATTTTTCAGTAATTCACCAGAAGAAAATCTTACGTATTTTTTGGCAGGAACTGTGACTATTTCGCCACTCCTTGGAGTCTTAACTTGTCTCTTAGGTAAACTTTGTATTTTAAATGTTCCAAAACCCACAAATCTTAAAACATCCTCTTCTCTTAAAGCATCGCCTATACATTCAAAAACCATATCCACTACTTTGGAAGCATGTGTTTTAGGGCATTCTAATTTTTTAGATAATACATTTATAAACTCACTTTTGTTCATTTCGACCTCAAATTATAAATTAACATTATATAATATTGGTAGCATGTAAAAAAAAGTAAGTAAATATAAATGCCAACAACCCTAAAAAATTTTACTTTATACAACTTTAGCTAGTTTTAATAAATGATTATATAGTGGATAAGTAATAAATATAAAATAAAGTTAAAAAATGAATATTAGCGCCTAGCAATAGAAATTGCAATAACCTCAGCTGCTCCATTTTGTACTAGGGTTTTTGAACATTCATTGATAGTGCTGCCTGTAGTTATTATATCGTCTACTAATAATATTTTTTTTCCTTTAATTAATTTTTTATTAGATGCATTAATATGGAATGAGTTTTTTAGATTTTTCTCTCTTAAATTTTTCATCAGTTCACTTTGATTGGCTGTGCTTTTAATCTTAATAAGAATTTTTGCATTATATTTAATTTTTGTTATTTCTGAGATCATTTTTGCAATAATTGCCGATTGATTATAACCACGTATTTTTAATTTTGATTTATGGAGTGGTATTGGAAATATATAATCTATATCATTATAGTCTACAGTATCTAAAATATATATGAGCCAATTTTTTAATAATTTTCTTAATCTGAAGGTAGACTGGAACTTAAATTTTTTAATAATTTGTTTTGCAAAATCATTATATTCGATTACAGACATTGAATATTTGTAAAAATGCGTTTCATTAATACACGATTCTTCGGTACATATCATTATGTTTTTAGAAAAATTTAATGAAGTTCCACATTTTTTGCAACATGGCCTGGTTATAAATGAAACTTCCTCCCAGCATTCTTTACATAATATATTGGAAATATAACAATTTGCTTTGCACATTATGCATATTGGAGGGTAAATAATATTAAGAATATACTCTGAATAATCTCTAAATCTCATATCTCATATCTCTGTTGTCATCTCCCGATTAATTTAACAGAAACACTATTTTTAGTAAATTATTCTACTGTATTTACTTATTAAATTATTTTGCTATTAATATGACCAATTAACTAAATGTGTGTAAAAATTAACCTAGAAACTATACTAGAAATTGAGACTGAGTATATTGAAAATGATATAAGATATGCGTTTAACTTCTTATCTAAAAAATTAGATGCTGCAGTGAGACATCACACTAAAAAACTTAGTTCATCTTATGAATATGATCAAACAAAGGTCATGTACCCTGGTGTTGGCAGCTTGAAATACTACAACAAATCTGTTTATATTAAAGAATTGCATAATGAAAAATCAGGTATTCCTATTATATCGCTATATACTGATGATAGTTTAGGATATCAATTTTTTATGTACAGGCTTATCACTTCTGCAAAAGAGTATGAAATAATTGATGCTAATGGAATTTTACAGTCGCGTGAATACAAAATAGGCCCAACGTATGTAATTACATTTGATGAAAATAGTAATGAATCATACGATAACATTGATGTTATGACGCTGTTTAAATATGTAAATTCACAGGGCGTTAAAATACCAACATACGCTGACAACGTGATTAATAATGAGGTTTCTGAAATATTGAAGGCAGATATAGAAGGACTTAAGAATATTATCAAAGATGTCTTTACTAGACATGGTACGTTCTGCAACACACTAAAAAATATAGATCCTAAATACTACAAGGAAGCAACTGTCAAATCAATTTGCCATTCTGCATATGATATTGAGGATCAAGATTATTTTGTTCAGTGCATAACCTGTCAAGAAGTGTTCACACTAGCTTCGATTGATGAGTTTTGTCCTGATATGATCAGAGAATATGAATTCTTGGATGATCTATAGTAATTTAAAAAATTATATGTAATATTTGGGGAAACTCAAACTTATATAAAAAATGATTGGTAAATTATTTGGTGAAATTTGTGATATTTATTTAGATCACATAATAATTAATGTAAACGGTGTTGGATACATAGTTTATTGTTCTAAAAAGATAACAAATAATTATAATGTTGGTGATAAAATCGCATTAATGACCCAAACAATTGTCAAAGAAAATGATATAAGTATCTTTGGGTTTCCCAATGGTATTGATAAGGAATTTTTTAATCATTTATTAACTATTCAAGGTGTTGGTGCAAAGCTTGCCCAAACTATTATTGGAAGCCTTGACATAGATGAAATAATTCAGTCAGTACAGGTTAATGACAATACAAAATTTACGCAAATTAGTGGAGTGGGACCTAAACTTGCAGCAAGACTTGTGAATGAATTGAAGACCAAGAAATTTATAAATAAATTGCAAACTATCAAAGTAAAGCATGAAATCAGCACTTCTGATGATAAATATTCTCAAATTATTGCAGATGCAACATCTGCATTATTAAATCTAGGTTATGTACAGGGGCAAATAAATTCTGCAATAAATGAGGCGATTCCGCAAGAAAAGGAAATGAAATTAGAAAAACTTATTAAAAATTGTATTAAGATTTTATCGTCTTAATAAATAGGGAAGACGTTTAGCGTAGGTAAATTTCTATTGCTATAAGCGTATTCAAATCAAGTGTAAATGTCTTATAATTAATACTTTATTATTTCAATATTTATACTGTAATTTATATGCTTACAGCTATCGCTGCAAAATTCAAAATATCAGCTGAAGTTGCATTCATAGGAAGAATTTGAACAGGTTTGCTAAGGCCACATAACATTGGGCCAATAGTTTTAGCTTGGCCAAATTGTGCCAATAATTTTACTGCAACATCTGCACTACTAAGTGAAGGCATGATGAGAATATTTGCAGGATTTTTAAGTCTGGAAAAAGGATATGTATCGTGTTTCTTGGGATTTAAAGCAAATTCAATAGATACTTCTCCCTCATATTCAAAGTCAACATGTTTCATATCTAGTATTTTAACAGCATCTGCTACTTTTTTTGCCTCAATACTACTTGAGCTTCCAAAATTTGATGATGCTACAAGTGCAATACTAGGAGTTAAACCCAATTTACTTACTTCTGCAGCACTTTGAATTGCAATATCTGCTAATCTTTCACTTGAAGGGTTTTCATTAATTGTAGTGTCAGCAATAAATATATTTCTATCATCTATTGAAACAATGCTTAGAGCAAAAAGCGAGTGGTTTGTTCTAATATCTATCACTCTGGTTATTTCGTCAAGAGTCCTCGAGTAGCTCCTTGTGATGCCAGTAACTAATGCGTCCGCTTTGTTATGAATCAACATTTCTGATGCAAATATATTTCTATCTCTGTTTATAAGTCTTATACAATCTCTATATACATAACCTTTTCTTTGAAAACGTTGATATAAATGATTTGCAAAATTTTTAGTGTCATCAGACAGAGCAGCATTCATAATTTCTATTCCTGGTGAAGAAATATTAAGTTGTTTCAACTTAGTTTTAATTATGTCCTCTCTGCCTACTAAAATAGCACTGCCATACCCAAATTTACTCCAGTCTGATGCTGCTCTTATGACTTGCTCTTCCTCACCTTCTGCAAAAATAACTTTTTTAGGAGTCTTATAGGTATTGGCAAAAAATTTATCCATAATTTTCACTGATGGATTTAGTCTACCAGAAAGTTTTCTTCTATATGCTTCGAAGTCTGTAATTTTTTCTCTTGCTACTCCTGAATCAATTGCTGCTTTTGCCACTGCAATTGAGACTTCTTCTATAAGCCTTGAGTCAAATGCTATCGGAATTATATAATCAGGGCCAAATTTACAATTTCCACCAATGCATGATTCATGAACCTCTTCAGTTATTTCTGCTCTAGCCAATTTTGCCAAGGCATAAGCTGCAGCAATTTTCATCTCATCATTTATTGTTTTTGCTTTTACGTCGAGTGCACCTCTAAATAAATATGGGAAGCAAATGAAATTATTAATTTGATTTTTATAGTCTGATCTTCCTGTTGCAACAATGGCATCGTTCCTAACCTCATATACTTCTTCTGGGGTAATTTCTGGATCAGGATTTGCCATGGCAAAAATTATCGGTTTAGCAGCCATGCTTTTGACCATACTTTTGGATACAGCACCTTTTGCTGAAACTCCGATAAATACATCAGCTCCATGCATAGCATCTTCAAGTGTTCTTAATGTTGTATCAACAGCTAGATTTTCCTTCCATTTATTCATCCCATCTTTTCTACCTGTATAAATAACTCCCCTTGTATCACAGGTTATAATATTCTCTTTTTTTATTCCTAGTGTGATCATTAGGTTAATACAAGCTATGGCAGCTGCTCCTGCTCCATTTACTACTATTTTTACGTCTTCTATTTTTCTACCTGTAATGTGAGCAGCATTTATAAGACCTGCAGCTGTAACTATGGCAGTTCCATGCTGATCGTCATGAAATACTGGAATGTCCAGGCATTCTTTTAATGCTTCTTCAATAATAAAGCACTCAGGCGCCTTAATATCTTCTAAATTTATGCCCCCCCAACTTACAGCTATTTTTTTTACTACATCAATAAACTTCTCTGGGTCAGTTTCATCAACTTCTATGTCAATAGAATCAATATCTGCAAAACGTTTAAATAATGCTGCTTTGCCCTCCATAACGGGCTTGGATGCAGCTGCTCCTAAATTTCCTAATCCGAGAACTGCAGTTCCATTGCTAATAACCGCCACAAAATTTCCTTTTGAGGTATATTCATAAATTTTATTAAAGTCCTTATATATTTCCTTGCAGGGTTCTGCGACACCTGGACTATAGGCTAATGATAAATCATGTTTGTTAATTAACTTTTTGGGTAATTTTATTGCAATTTTCCCCTTCGGGTTTTGAGAGTGAAAATCTAATGCTTCTTTGTACAATTTCGTATCCATGATATAAAACCTTCTTTAAATTTATATTGATTCAACTGATTCAACTTCGGGAATATAATGCTTTAGCATATTTTCTATGCCTTGTTTTAATGTTATTGTTGAACTTGGGCAACCCTGGCACGCTCCATGTAATTCTAAATAAACAATACCACCCTCGAATTTATTGTAAATAATATCACCACCATCTTGTGCAACCGCTGGTCTAATTTTTGAATCTAATAACTCAATGATTTGCTCCTCAATTTTTGAATGTGATTTATTTTTCTTCCTATCTATGTTTGTTTCATTAATGACTGGTAGCCCTGTAATAAAGTAATCAACTAAACTAGATAACACAAAAGTTTTAATTTCGTCCCAGTCAATGTTTTCCCCTTTTGTAATGGACACAAAATCGTTTCCAAAAAACACAGATTCCACACCATTTATTTCTAACAGCTGCTTTGCAAGTGAAGAATCTTTACAATCATCATTTTTATTAAATTGTTTAGATGATCCTAGCTTGATGACTTCAATACCTGGGATAAATTTTAGAGTGTTGGGATTTGGAGTATCCTGTGTTTGTATAAACATAATTATAAATTTAAATTTAATGTCTGATTATATCACTTAGAACACTTAACACAAATGTTGGTTCTAGGGAATATTTTTTATATAGTTTTAATAAATTTTCATCAGTAGGAAATGCACCTACATCAATTTTTAAATCATGCCTATGAATACCACTACAGACCAAAGCGCAGTCAATGTTCATGTTTGTTGCTCCTTTGATGTCGTTCTCCATACTGTCCCCAATGGCAAGAATTTTTTTAGATGGGTGTATGTCTTTTAAAGCATATTCATAGATTTCTTTATATGGTTTGCCAAAGTAAATTACTTCCCCGCCTAATTCTTCATACTTTTCAGCAATGACTCCAGGGCAATGCACCACCTCTCCATTTTTTTTAATAGAAGATTTGTCTGGATTAGTGCAGAGTAGGGGGATTTTGTGTTGAACGGCTTTTTTTGCCAATTCCATTGCTTCTTCAAAGTAATCTATTATACCAGTAATAATACTAAAATCAGCATTTTTAGGATGATCAACTTTTTGATATTCCTTAAGATTCAATATTACTTCTTCAGATTCTGGTGAACCAAGATAAAAATACTTAGTTCCAAACTTCTTCTTTTCTGCAAGTAATTCATTAACCAATTCGCCTGATGCAATTAAATCTTTATATAAAGATTTATCAACATCAAAAGTACTTAGCAATTCTTGAATTGTTGATTTTCTTCTTGGCACATTAGAAAAAAATATCACCTCTTTTTTTAAGTCTTTCAGTTTATATAAGGTTTCTAGTGCTCTAGGATATAGGTGATGTCCATCATATATTACACCCCATAGGTCCATAAGTAATACATCGTAATTATTTAAGTTGATCATTTTTTTAATAATAATTTTTTCCAATTTCTATTTCTGACTTACCATTTTGTGTTCTCCACTTATTAGTATCCCTTAAGGAATAAACACAACCACAAAATTCTTGTTTGTAAAAACTCTCATCCTTTGCTATCTCATACATCCTTGAGCTACCACCACCTTTTCTCCAGTTATATGTCCAATAGCTGATCCCAGGATATTTTGAAGCAGACCTAATTCCACATTCATTGATTTGCTCCATATTTTTCCACCTTGAGATGCCAAGGGAGCTTGTAATGACTTCAAATCCATTTTCATATGCAAATAACGCTGTTCTATCAAATCTCATATCAAAACACATCGTACATCTCTTTCCTCTTTCAGGCTCAAGTTCCAAACCTTTTGCTCTTTTGAACCAGTTTTGAACATCATAATCAACATCAATGAAATCTATCCCCAATTTTTTTGCATACTTTACATTTTCATTTTTTCTAATTTCATATTCTTTTTTAGGATGAATATTAGGATTGTAAAAAAATATTGTTAAGTTTATTCCCGATTCTACCATGGCCTGAATGACTTCTCCAGAACAAGGAGCACAACAAGAGTGCAGCAGAACCTTTGCATTTTCTTTTGGTGAAACTAATTTTTCTCTTTTATTCAAGGTATGCATATCTAAAACAGTTGATAATGCATATTACATAAATTATGCATTTTATTCAATCATTGTTAATCCTTAAGTACAATTAAATATTATTAATAATAAATAAGGGGTTATCTATGCGGTGATTGGATTTCTTTTTTTTGTCTATCCAAATTAATCATTTCTACAAATGAAGTTGGCTTATTATCAGTTAATTCATATTGCTTGCTTTGCCGAGGTTCAACAACATTGATCTTATCTTTTATTAGGCCTAAAATTGCTACTTCATTAGTAGGTAACTGCATGAATTCTGGCAATATTTGATTTATAGCATGCGCTATCGCTGAAAAAACCCTTTTTAAAGAAGCGGCATCAGGGTTAGAGCTGAAGGGATTCCATTTGTCTTTATGGTTTAAGTCATAAAGATTTATCTTTCTTTCTCCTTTACATACCTCCTCGAAATATTTTGGATTTTCTCTTACAGCATCTTCAAATTTTTCACTATCTAATATCCATTCACCAGTCCTTGCATCTTTAGAAATGCACAGATCAATTTTTAACTCAGTCGCAAAATTTCTAAGAGAAGTTTGTCTTTCTTCTATAATAGCAGTCAAATGACTTTTGATAGTAGTAGAGATATCATCATCTTTGAATGTTGCTCCAAGCCTTTCTCCAAATTGTTTCAGTGCCTCAGGAGAGTAAAATGATTCTAACTCTTCAAAAGATTTGGATATAGTGGCAGACATATTTAAGCTTGCCACTCGTTCTAATTCTTTGATAAAATTAACATCTAATTTCATTTCTCTAGGAAATTCTCTAAAATGATTTGTGGGGCCAAATCCTGGTAGATGCTCTGACATTGAATGTGGATTTATTTCTCCTTTTAAGGAATCAAATGCAGCTCCAAAATCTATACGCACCAATTTTGGATCCTGATCGTTTTCTCTAACAACGCCTATATTGCCCCAATGAACATCAAAATCTCCAATCAATAATGATGTCGCCATGACTTCAGGAAAGCCTGTGTAGTTATTATTTTTTAATCCCTGCCTAAATATATCTTTTCCACTACCAATGGAGCCTATAGCCCTAGGCCTATCTTCTGGCGCTGTAAGGCCTTCTTCTACATAGATATCTTTATATAAATCCTTATAGTTATCAAAAAAAACAGAGACTAGATATACGTCAGAATCCTTTTGTTCTCCTACATCTGATTGGGGAATTCTTGCTAAAAGTAGCTCAGGGGAGTGATTTGGAACAGTAGCATTATGTATTTTAGCACCTAAAAATTCAGCTATGTCCTGTGCATAATTATCTTGCTTGACTAAAGCTACCTTATCTCCAGATTTATAGACACCACCAAAACTACCAGAAGGTCTTGCTCCTCCTTCTTTTTCACCATATTTATTCCAGCTTACATTGTTTATAATTACCTCACCCATATGCTTACCAAATGAAATCACACAAGGTCAGTCTATTTACAAAATTTGATTTAGTCAAATTAAATAACTTGATTTATTATGGTATAATCTTATAAATTGAACATATAACCTTGAACACGTAACTTATAAACCTATTTAAAATGATTTCATTTTTAGTATATTTTTCAATGGCGATGATATTATTCGCATCACTAATGGTGATTTCTTCAAGAAATCCGATCTATTCGGTATTATTTTTAATATTAACGTTTTTTTGTTCTGCAGGTCTGATGGTGATGTTAGAGGCAGAGTATATTGCAATGATAATAGTTATTGTGTATGTAGGAGCGGTGGTGATATTGTTTTTATTTGTAATTATGATGCTTGATGTTAGTAATTCTGATTTGAAAAGATCATCCACGAAAACAATGCCATATGCAATATTATCATCGATGCTATTTTTAGCCGTTTTTATTTATGCACTATATAAATCAAAGATAAATTTTGAGGCTATAACTCTTTTAAACAACAAGGATACAGAATTATTTGAAAATTCATTAAAATATATTGGGACTAGATTGTACACAGAATACATATTAGAATTTCAAATTGCAGGAGTAATACTGTTTTTAGCTATGATTGGTTCAATAACATTGGTACATAGAAAACCCAATAGATTAGTTAAGAAGCAAAACATTACCGATCAAATCATGAGAAATAAAAAGGAGTCAATAGATCTAGTAGATGTTAAATCAAGATCGGGAGTCAAAATATGATAGATAATTCATTAATTGGGAGCGTTTCAATCAATCATTTTTTAATTTTTACATCTATATTGTTCTTAATTGGTATATGTGGGATAATGATTAATAAAAAAAGTATAATCAATATTTTGTTTTCAATAGAAATTATGCTACTTTCTATAAATTTAAATTTTATAGCTTTTGCAAAAATGCTTCAAGATATTACAGGGCATATTTTTGTGATATTCATACTAACTATAGCTGCAGCTGAAGCGGCAATTGGTCTTGCTATATTAGTTTTGTTTTTTAGAAGTAAAAAAAGCATTGATATAGATAAAACTAAAGATTTAAGGGGATAGGAAGTATTATGTTTAGTATTAAATATTTAGCGATATACACACTGTTCTTACCTATAATTGCTTCTGCCATTATAGGCTTAAATACACGCGTTTTAGCAGCAAGGGTAGCTCAGATTATCACTACATCTGCAATTTTTGCTTCAACTATTTTTTCTATTATAATATTTTATTATGTAACATTGAAGCATAATGTAGTGCACATAAAATTATTAAAATGGGTAGATATATCATTTTTTAAAGCTTCTTGGTCCATTTATATAGATTCAATCACAGCTATTATGCTAGTGGTGGTGAATTTAGTATCATTCTTAGTTCATGTATATTCAATTGGTTATATGTCTCATGACACACATAAGCAGAGATTTATGGCATACTTATCTCTTTTTACATTTTTCATGCTGGTCTTGGTAACATCAGATAACTTGTTGCAACTTTTTGTTGGATGGGAGGGTGTTGGACTTAGTTCATTTTTATTAATAGGATTTTGGTTTAAGAAAAAAAGTGCTGCAAATGCAGCTATAAAAGCTTTTTTAGTTAATAGGGTAGGTGATATAGGATTAGCACTATCTATAATTTTAATCGCCCTAACTTTTAAAACTATTGAATATCAACAAATTTTTGCAAACTTAGATAAGGTATACGATACATATTTTTCGTTATTTGGAATAGAATTTTCCACTATTGACACAATTTGCATACTGATGTTTATAGGTTGCATGGGTAAATCAGCGCAATTAGGCCTACATACATGGTTGCCAGATGCTATGGAGGGTCCAACCCCTGTATCTGCCTTGATTCATGCAGCAACAATGGTTACAGCGGGAGTATTTCTGTTAGTTAGGTGTTCTTTTATATTTGAGCATTCACAAATTGCATTAAATATTATAACAATTGTAGGGGCATTCACTTGTTTATTTGCTGCATCCATTGCTATTGTTCAAACTGATATTAAGAAGATTATTGCTTATTCTACGTGTAGTCAATTAGGCTACATGTTTTTTGCTTGTGGAGTTTCTGCTTATTCAGTAGCAATGTTTCATCTAATGACGCATGCATTCTTCAAGGCTTTATTGTTTTTGGGAGCAGGAAGTGTAATTCATGCAATAAATAATGAGCAAGATATAAGGAAAATGGGTGGATTATGTAAATTATTACCATGTTCATATTTTTTAATGTGGATAGGGTCTCTTGCCCTTGCTGGAATATTCCCATTTGCTGGCTATTTTTCTAAAGATTTGATATTAGAAAGTGCATATTTATCTCAAATAGGATTTGGAGGTTTTGCATTTTGGATGGGCATTGCCGCTGCTTTCCTAACAGCCTTTTATTCTTGGAGACTACTTATATTAGTTTTTCATGGAGAATCAAAATTAGAAAAAAATATTGTCCACAATATTCATGACGTACCAAATTCAATGATGATTCCAATGATTATTTTAGCTCTGGGTGCGGTATTTAGCGGGTTTGTTGGCGAATATGTATTAAAAATGGCAAATCCTTCTAGTAGTTTTTGGAATGGTGCAATAGCAAGTGCCTTGAAGCATGAAGGAAACGTTCATATTTTACCTATATTTATACAATATTTGCCGTTGATTGTTGGGCTTTTTGGTATTATGATTGCCTATGTAATTTATTGGAATAATAAAAATTTATCAAAGCTCATAGCTGATAAACTCAAATTGATATATAAAATTTTACTAAACAAATATTATTTTGATGAGATCTATAACGCTTTGTTTGTAAGTTGCATCAAAAAAATCAGTAATTTATTTTGGAAAATTATCGATAATAGCATTATTGATGGCATACCAAATAGCTTAGCTAGGATTGCATATAATGTTTCTAAAGTGTCACGTTATTGGCAAACAGGAGTGATATACCATTATTCATTTATTATGTTTATCGGTGTATTAACGATGATTTGTTTTGTTGTATTTAATTAATATGGATAGTATGCCAATTTTAACATATTTAATATTTTTACCACTATTAGGTTCAATCTTAATATATTTGATTAACCTCTTTAATAAAAATTTAAATACTGCTATTTATGTTATCATTTCAGCAATTCAATTGCTGCTAGGGATTTTTATGTGGTCGGGATTTGATCCAAAAAATCCAAATTTTCAATTCGAAGAAAAATTTATATGGTTTGAACAGTGGAATGTATATTATTCACTGGGTATTGACTCCTTTTCTCTTTATTTTATATTACTCACAATCTTTCTAATTCCCATATGCATATTTGTAGGCTTTAGGTCTGCAAAAGAAAATAAAGCCCTTTTTATCTCACTTTTCTTTATATTAGAATCATGTGTGATAGGTGTTTTTTCTGCAAAAGATCTAATTTTATTTTATGTATTTTTTGAGGCATTTTTGATCCCTATGTATTTAATTATTGGGATATGGGGAAGTAAAAACAGAGTCTACGCCTCCATCAAATTCTTTATTTACACTCTCTTTGGTTCAATCCTAATGCTACTGGCAATTTCCTATATATTTATTAATGAGCCTACTACTGATATATCGGAATTGACTAAATATTTGCGAAACTATCCACTGGAAACTCAAAAATTATTATGGATTGCCTTTTTCGTCTCTTTTGCAATAAAAATTCCTTTATGGCCATTTCATACTTGGTTGCCAGACGCTCATGTTGAAGCTCCAACAAGTGGTTCTGTAATATTAGCAGGAGTATTATTAAAAGTTGGTGGTTATGGGTTACTTAGATTCAATTTACCAATGTTTCCTGATGCATCAATATATTTTGCTGAATACGTATGGTGGTTAAGCATAATTGCGGTCATATACACATCAATTGTAGCATTAATGCAAACTAATATGAAAAAAATGATTGCATATTCATCTGTTGCACATATGGGATATGTTGTTGCAGGTATCTTTACATTTAGTCAAATTGGAATACAAGGAGCAGTCTTTCAAATGATAAGTCACGGCTTGGTTTCTAGTGCACTTTTTTTATGTGTAGGAATTTTATATGAGCAGACATATACGAAAGAAATTGAACATTATCAAGGATTAGCTCAAAGAATGCCTAAATTTTCTCTACTGTTCACCGTATTTGTTATGGCATCGATAGGTTTGCCAATTACATCTGGTTTTGTAGGTGAATTTTTAGTGTTACTGGGAGCATTTGAAGTAAAAGCCTTATATGGAATATTATTAGCTTTAGGTATGGTATTAGGAGCCTCCTATATGTTATGGCTATATATTAGGATAATTTTTGGAGACCAAGAGAAAATATTGCAGATTTTGAGGGATATAAAAACACCTGATCGCATAATATTAACCTTGATTGCTATAATGGTAATCTTTATAGGAATTTATCCAAAAATAATTAATGACTATTCATTAAAAAATTCAATTAATCTAGCTCACTCAATGAATTTATCTGAAGCTACAAAATCAAATAACGGACTATGAGATGATATTAAAAAATTTATTAACTAACATATATTATATTTCACCAGAAGTTATAGTATTACTTGGAATTTTTATATCAACACTAACAGGTCTATTTATCAAAAAAAATCCCGTTGAAACTGTAAGCAATCTTATAATTTTAACTTTCATTATTAGTGTCTATCAAATTTTAAGTATTGATGAAGGCCAGCATTTATTGTTTAATAATTCTATAATTGTGTCGAAGTTTACTCAATTTAGCAAAGTTATAATATTGTTATGTAACTGCGTCATTCTCATGATATTTTCTTATTTTGGCTACAAATCAACTAACAAATTAGCATCTTTTGAGATACCAATATTAATTGCATTATCAACACTTGGAATGTGTGTTTTTGTTAGTAGTAACAGCTTATTAACCTTTTATTTAGGATTGGAGCTGTTTAGCCTAGCCTTATATATACTAATTGCAACAAATAAAAGTAATAGCAAGTCAATTGAGGCAAGTTTAAAATACTTCATTTTAGGTGCTATTAGCTCCGGGGTATTTTTATTTGGAGCATCTTTAATTTATGGAAATTCTGGCACAATTAATTTTGATGAAATGAGCTTTATATACCTCACAAACTATTGTACAAATTTTTGCATTTATAGCCAAAACTTAGTGTTTTTAACAGGATTGATTTTGCTTATAACCACTGTAATGTTTAAACTTTCATTAGTTCCTTTTCATAATTGGACTCCAGATGTATATGAAGGTTCACCAAGTTCAATTACTGTGCTTTTAGCCTCCTCCGCTAAATTTGCTGCATTAATAATCTTCCTAAGATTAGTGTTTGAGCCATTGATAATGATTAAAGAACAATTGCAGCAAATATTAATAGTTGTTTCAATTTTATCCATTCTATTTGGAAATATTGTCGCTTTGATACAAAACAATATCAAAAGATTAATTGCTTACAGCGCAATTGGTAATATGGGTTTTATTTTAATGAGTGTAGTGTCCTATAATAAAAGTGATTTAAAATATACGATTTTCTATGCAATAACCTATATAATTCAAATTCTTACATTCTTTGCTTTAATCCTAGTTTTAAAGCAAAAATCAAATTTTAATTTTAAATTAGATAAGCTGAAGGGTTTATCTAAAAATAATGCTTATATTTGCTTCTCATTAGCCGTTGTATTGTTCTCAATGGCAGGAATACCGCCTTTAGCAGGGTTTTGGGCTAAATTTTATATATTTGTTGTATTAATAAAATCCAACGCCTATTACTTAGCTATTATAGCTTTCACTGCAACAGTTATTGGTACTTTTTATTATATAAATATAATTAGGAAAATGTACTTTGATAAAGAGCAAAAGGATTTAATTACACCAAAAATTAAATTAAATCTTATAGAAACTTTAGTTATTACATTGGGAGTTGCGTTTAACATTTTGTATATATTGTTTCCATCGTATGTGCTAAAAATAATTAGTCATTATGTGTAAAATTTTAGCAGGTAATTTATGTTATTAGCCATTGACATAGGCAATAGTGACATTACTATTGGAATGTTTGAAAAAAATCAACTTATGAATAAATGGAGAATTGGTACTCCTAAGCACTGTACTGAAGATGAGTATGCAACTAAGATATTGCCATTTTTCCAATATGCAGAAATTGATTACACAAAAATTAAGGGAGTGATAATTTCATCTGTGGTTAGAAGTGTTACTAAGCCAATAGCAATATTTGTTGAAAAATACATAAAATTAACGCCAATAATTGCCTCTGAAATAAAGCATGATCTAAATATCAAAATTGACAATCCAAAAAAATTAGGATCAGATATTTTAGCAAATGCAATTGCAGTTAGTAAACTTTACAATGAAAATTGTATATTTATTTCTTTTGGCACTGCATTAGTAATTGGTGTAGTTACAAAAAGCAAAGATTTATTAGGAGGTTTGATTATGCCTGGTATGCACACTGCACTTAATGGATTAGTTCAAAGTGCTGATCTACTATCACACACTCATCTTTCTAAGCCTAACCATATACTTGGCAAAAATACTGAAGATTCAATTAGATCAGGAATGTTTTATTTGTACAAAGAGTCTGTGAATGGAATTATTAATAAAATTAAACAAGATTTAGATTTAGACTTTAAGGTCATTGTTACTGGGGGTAATGCAAATTTAATTCAAGGCGAAATTCAGTCTATTGATATATTTGAACAAAATTTAACTTTAGAAGGGCTGAAGTTTTTATATGAAATGCATAAGAATAAAGAATGAAAACAAAAGATAATAACATAGTATCAGATACTAGAAAAGTAAGGTGTTCCGGCACAGAAGAAAGCTTAGGTCACCCTTTAGTATATTTAACTATCAAGAAAGAGAAAATTTCTTGCCCATATTGCAGTAGAGAGTTCACTTATAGAGGGGTGATAAAAAAAGGCAATAAAAAAGGAAAGTAAATTACAATGAAAACTAACAATGTATATAAAAATCAAGGGATCATTATTGCGCTTTTTTGCTTACTAATTCTTTTCCTTATCTTTAAATTTATCAATATTATTACTCCATTTATTTTAGGCTTTGTTTTTGCCTATATGTTAGAGCCAATAATCAGTTATATAACTGTAAAGAAAAAATGTCATAAAACTCTTTCAATTTTTATTATATTAACGACCTTTTTTACTATCTTTTTCATAATTTTATATTATTTGATTCCTGGATTAATTAATCAGACGAATGAATTGATAGTCAAATTGAATGTAAAAAAATATTTTACTCAAGCAATGGGAACAGACAAAATCATTGAATTTTTAAATGCTAAATTTCCAGCCTTAGCAGATATAGTTCAAAATGGAGTGGATAATATATCCACTTACTTCCTTAAGTTCTCAAATGAAATATTTGCCAATATTGTGCAATCTGGTAGAATAATACTGAATTTGGCAACTATCTTGTTGATAACGCCGATACTAACGTTCTATTTTGCTTTGGATATGCATAAGATTTTAGATGCTTTAAAAAATTTCATCCCTATAAGTCACAGGAATGATGTAATAAGACTTTTTAAAGATATCAATGGTACTATAGCTAAGTATATAAGAGGGCAGGTTACTGTTTCAATTATATTAGCTGCTTACTACAGTATTAGCTTATTTATTTTGCAGGTCGATTATGCGCTTGTCCTTGGTATGTTTTCTGGATTGTCACTTTTTGTTCCTTATTTTGGAATAATGTTCAGTTTTATATTAACTTCGATTCTTGCATTTGTACATTTTAAGACTACAAGCATTATTGTTTACTTAGCAATAGTATATGTTATGGGACATGTAATAGAAGGGGTATTTATAACACCACGACTTATGGGGAAAAGTTTAAATCTTCATCCGCTATGGATATTTTTTGGACTTTTTGTTGGTGGTAGTCTATTAGGTTTTTTTGGAATATTATTCGCAATTCCATTGACAGCGATAATTGCTGTGATTATAAGATTCTTTATAAAAGCATACAAAAAAAGCAAACTATATAAATATTAGGTTATAACTTTATGGATTCTATTGATAACGATACTAAACAAATTTTAAAACAATACATTGAGCGCATTGAAAGGTTAGAGGAGGAAAAAAATAATATTAACAATGATATTAAGGATCTATTACTTGATGCAAAAGCAAAAGGTTTTGTGCCAAACATCATTAAACAGGTAATAAAAGTGAGAAAAATGGATGCTGATAAACTCAATGAGCAAGAAGCACTTTTTGAGCTTTACAAAAATGCTGTGGGGTTAGAGTAGTAAAATGCGTCTAAGCAAATTTTTACTACATACAACAAAAGATATAACTTCAGAAGCAAAGCTTATATCCCATCAGTTAATGCTAAAGAGTGGTATGATAAAGCAGATTTCCTCAGGGGTATATTGTTGGCTTCCACTTGGGGTTAAAGTTTTAGATAAAATTAAATGCGTTATAAAACAGCAACTTGATAATATCGATAGTCATGAAATTATCTTGCCAACTTTGCAACCACTTTCAATATGGGAAAAATCAGGAAGAGCATTAGAAGAATCAGATCTTAAGTCACAAATTTTTCATCTTACAGATCAAAAACAAAATAAGTATGTTTTACCCCCTTCTGGTGAAGAGGTTGTAACTGATTTATTTAATAATAGTGTCCAGTCATATAAAAATGTTAATAAAATTCTTTATCAAATAACCTGGAAATTTAGAGATGAAATTAGACCTAGACATGGGGTTATGAGGGCAAAAGAATTTTTAATGAAGGATGCATATTCATTTGATACAAGCAAAGAAAATGCTCTTCTTAGTTATGAAAAAATCCTTGTAACATATCTCAAAATATTTAAAGAGTTAGAACTAGAAGTTATTCCTGTCTTAGCTCCCACAGGTGCGATGGGAGGTGATTATAGTCATGAGTTCCATGTTTTAGCACAAAATGGTGAAAGTCTAATATATTATCAAAATGAATTATTGGAATATCTTAAAAACGAAAATTTTTCACTTAAAGAATATGAGAAATTTTATGCTAAAGAAGAGGAAAAGCATATAAATGAAAACATAGGTTCGTTAAATATATTGCAAAGTAAAAGCATAGAAGTAGGGCATTTGTTTTACTTGGGACAAAAATATACTAAAGACTTAAATTGCACATATCAAGATCAAGATGGATCATTTAAGTTTCCTGAGATGGGCTGTTATGGAATTGGTATAACGCGTTTAATAGCTGCAATTATTGAAAGTAGTAATGATGAGAATGGCATAATATGGCCAGATTCAATTTCTCCATTTAAGCTAGCTATAATAAACATTAAAACAGAAAATCCTGAATGTACTGAATTATCAGAGAGGATATATGCTCAATTATCCATTAAGTATGATGTGCTTTATGACGACGTAGACAATAGCCCCGGTAAAAAATTTGCAGATATGGATTTAATTGGTATAAGTTGGCAAATCATTATTGGTCCCAAGCATGCCAAGAACAAAATTATTGAGTTAAAAAATCGTAAAACTGGTGCAACTAAAATATTAAAAGAAGAAGAACTATATAACTTTATAGGTAAAATTTAAAAGTTATATTTTAAATTAAATCACCAGCCTCTTATGCAATCCAAAATTGCACTTGTAAAGATGGTCATATTATATTACAATGATCACGACTGTTAGATAAAGGGGGCATCGTCTCCGTCTGTATATGCAAATTCATTCCTTAGTAGATGTGATATCATATTAACCTGATATTTCACAGTTTTTAAAAAAAGATTTAATAATTACGGGTTATATAAAAAGTACCGCTAAACAAACAAGTATATTAGATTCAAGCATTGGTTTGAATCCAAGAGTTGGGGAAGTTCAGAAATTATCTCCGAATGGCACTGAAGAAATGATTAAAAATTTTAGGAATTATATAAAAGAAAATATTATAAATATAAAAAAAATATTTCCAGAAGTTAGTGGGGAACTAAATTTCAAAATAACCAGCAGTATAAGATTTCCAAATGGTGATTTTGAGGTAGTAGTAGAATCTGGAGAAACCATTAAAAAAAATTACATTTTTTTTATACTAAGCTTTAAGATGTCTTTAAACGATACCCTCAAGAGATCACAAGTGACATATGGGGTAAAAAATAAAGCAAGAGAAATTAAAAAAAACATAATATTTGATGACAAAACTCCATTTGAAATAGTTGAAGCTATTATTAAAGAAACTCCAGATTTAACATGTGAATTTGATAAAGATGGTTATACAATTTTAGGAAGAGCGTGCAGAGATAATAATAAAGAGCTTGTAAAAAGGCTATTAAAAATACCTAATATTGATATTAATTCAGGCAGTATGCGTGATGATGGTAATGGGGAGCTTATAAAAAAGCTATTAAAAACATCTAATCTTTATACTATCTCAGAGCTAAAGAATGTAGTATCTCCTTTAGAGATAGCATTAATAAATGGAAATTCATCTATAGTTAGCTATCTTATAGCTGCAGGCGCACATACAAGATACTCCAATACCATAGGCTTTTCCACCAATCATGATACGGAACTTTATAAAAGATTTACCATTAAGGCAGATGGTATGGCCAAGATTATGGCCAAGCAGAAAAATATAGATTTTGAAATGGAATATACAATAATTTGGAACCATACAGTGGGCAAAAGCACCGCAATTTACACACCTTCTGGTGGCGAACCAAGAGAAGTTGAAGTCTTTCTTACGGAAGAAGATGTTGAATATTTGAAAAGCTCTAATAAAAAAATGGAAATATTAGAAAAAAGCTGTAAAAAGGCAGTAAAAACAGCAATAGAAAGTGATGAGTTAGAGATTGTAAAACAAAATATTAAATCTTTGAGTTTAGAAAATCAGGCTAAAATGCTTAGTAAAGCCGTAAGACTTAATAATACAGAAGAAGTTAACCTTATAATACAAGAAACGAAAGAATCAATAGTAAATATCCAAAATGAAAGTGGGCAAACTCCTGCACATTATGCAGCTCGTCTTGGATATTATGATGTATTAATGATATTGATAGAGAGTGGAGTAAATTTAAATATTGTTGACTCTATGGGTTATTCAATATTAGATTATGCCTTAATTAATGATAAAAAAGAAGTAGCAGCATTATTAATATCTAAAGGGCTCACAAAATCACAATATGAAGATAAATATAGGAAAGCCAAAGAGAAAGGTAATGATAAAAAAATGCTTAAGTATGCCAAACACATTAAGATCTTAAGCGATGTTAAATTAGAAGCTGCAAAATTACAGGACTCTAATTTTGATGAAAAAGAACTGCCTGATTTATCAGAGAATGTTGAAGATGCTCAAGTAGAGGATACTACTTATCAATCAGATGGCGAAAAGTCGTCTAACTTAGGTAATACTCAGGCTAAGCAACGGGCTTATGAGCTTAATTTAGGAGAAAAAAAGCAGGATAGCAATACAGGAAAAAATGGTGAGAGCAATATTTTAGATGCACTTGGTACAAATGAAAAAGATAAAACTATAGCAGAAGATATGATTGATAAATTGGTGACAGATAGGATAAATGAGTTACCTAAATATATACAAGTTTGCATATTAAATTCAGAAGTAATACAAAGTTTAATAAAAAGTATTAAATTTGCTTTTTTAAGTGGTGAAGATCACATCAAGCATATGGTAAAAGAGCTACTAATAAAACCAGCTGTAGAAAAATTTGAAGAATATCACAAAGCTACATATCAAGATGATCAAACTACCTCTAGTATAGAAAAAATTGATGATTTAAGAGATTATCAAAATAACGAATATATAAATACGCATTATCCGGCAGGGTATATAGATAAGGCAGATCTGGGAAATTTTTTACCTAAGACAATAATAAGGAATGTGAATGATTGTGGTTATAGCTATAATGAATTATAGTTTTTTCTTGATCTGCTAATTCTAGTTGTTGCCCCCTTATACCGATTCTATTCAGAAGTATATTCACCATTTTTTAATATACTAAAATGATCTTTAGGTAGATTATGCTTTTTTAATGAGAGATATAAATCCCTAATTGGGTCTTCATAATTTTCAAAAGAAAGTATAAAGGTACCATAATGCATTGGTATGTTAACCTCACTTCCTAATAGTATACTAGCCTTTACAGCTTCATCTGGGTTCATATGTACATATCTAAAGCTATCTGGTTTATATGCTCCAATTGGTAATATTGAGACGTTAATTTTACCAATTTTTTCTCTAATTTGAGCAAATTGCTCTGAGTCATAACCTGTATCGCCTGCAAAATAAATCGTTCTATTCTCTGATTTTATTGTAAAACCTCCCCATAAAGTACTGTTTTTATCATCAAAAAATCTTGAAGAAAAATGTTGCGCAGGAACAAAAGTAATTTCTAAATTACTTTTTATTGATTTACTTATATCTTGATGATTAAAATTTTGCCACCAATCTAGTTCAATAATTTTATCTTTTTTAACCCCCATTTGAGATAAAGTTCCTCCAACTCCAAGTCCAACAATAAAAACCGGATCATGATTCTTAATGAGCATTTTTATTGTACTTAGATCTAAGTGATCATAATGATTATGGCTTATTAGCACTATATGGATTTCTGGTAAATCCTCAAATCTTATACCAGGATCTGCTTTTCTTCTTGGTCCAATAAATTTCACAGGGCTTGTACAATTAGACCATATAGGATCAGTTAGGATATTATAATTCGAAGTTTTTATCAGTGTGGTTGCATGATTTATGAGAAATATTACATCATTATTATCATTTAAAATTTTTAATGGATTTATTGAGTTCACAGCTATTTTACTTGGCCAACTAGCACTTTCTCCTAGCAATTTTTTTTTGAAATAATTTAATACTACCTTATCATTTGTTTTTGAATCATTTTTTTTTAAATTATGAAATTTTTCTCCATCAAAGTGATTTGTTATAGAGCCTTTATAATAGCTTCTATGAGCATTTTTTTTGGCTAAAAAGAAAATTGTTATTATAAGAACAAATAATAAGAAAAAAAATAACATAAAAGCCCTATAAATTTTCTTCCTATTAGTCAAATAAGTTCTCTATTTTTGAAAAGCATCTAATTTTTCTATTATACTGCTAACCAAATGATGAGCTTCTAAATCACTTTCAATTTTGATGTCAGCTTGCTTAAATATGGGATCTCTTTCCTTAAGCATTTTTGCCAACAGTTCTTTTTTATTGTCTGACGCAATAAGTTCTGGCCTTGTATTCCTTCTAGAAACACGTTCATATATAGTATCTAAGTTTGAATCAAGCCAAATAGATATGGTTTTTTCTTTAATAAAATTTCTAATATTTTCATTCATAAAACTGCTGCCACCAGTTGATAGTACCACAACTCCATATCCAATTATTTCTTTTATCACTTCTTCCTCTTTTTGATGAAAATATTTTTCACCCATAAAATCATGTATATCAACGATACTTAAAGCTTCTCTGTCCTCGAGAACCTTATCACTATCATAAAATTGAAGATTTAACTTTCTAGCTAGCTTTTTTCCAACTGTGCTTTTTCCACTTCCCATCATACCGATAAGAACTACTGGCTTTGTAAGTATGTTTTTGATCACAAAATTTTATGAAATAATTATTAAACTAATCTTAATATGCTATATTAATAATAATAGTTTTAAATATTTTCAAGCTTTATTATTTTTTTAAGACTTATTTGCACTTTATAAATTATAATTTATCCAGATATTATGAATATCCATAAGCTAGATCACAGAAAATTAGTTAAAGTAAGTGGCGTAGATTCTGTAAAATTTCTTCAAAATATTTTATCAAATGATATTGGTAAAATTAACGGAAGAAACCTCCAGTATAATTTATTGTTAACTCCTCAAGGAAAAATATTATACGATTTTTTTATTTTTAAATTTTTAAATGCGTTTTATTTGGATTGTCATGTAAAATTCTTAGACGATATTAGGAAAAAATTGCAAAATTATAAATTGCATTCAGATGTTCAAATTAAAAATTTTGATACCGAAATATTTATTTGTGATGAAAACCTTGGTACATATTGCTACCCCGATCCAAGACACTCTAATTTAGGATATAGATATTATGACTTTATTAAATCTAAAAAGGTAAGTCCTCATTTAGACATAAATATGCTTAAAGTTTATGATGAGCGTAGATTACAATGCTTAATACCAGAATTTGGAATAGACTTTATGCCTGAAGAATTTTTTCCACTAAATTTAGGAATGGATAAATTAAATGCTATTAGTTTTCATAAGGGTTGCTATATTGGTCAAGAAGTGACAGCCAGAATGAATTATCGTGGAAAAAAAATGAAACATCTAGAATATATCAATTTAGATGATTATGAAATCAAAAATAAGGATATAATTGAGGATGATAAAAAAATAGGTGTAATATTAACAATATATGGTACTAGAGCATTAGCAATATTAAAAAAATAATTTTTATGCTACACTTATGAGGTTGTTGTGCCGGTACAATAACCAACTAAAAGAAGGAGGCAGACATGTTTATTAAATTAATTGCTCTACCTATTATGCTTGGGGTATTAGGTCATAGATACTATAATCACCATGATCATGAAACTTCATATGATCAATTCAAAAATGATATAGACTGGTCCCTAGCTAGAGTTCCAAACATAAATGAACTTATCACTATGTCTTATCCACTGGCAATTGCTAATATGATTATTGAGCCATTTATTGAACGTTTATATCAAATTAATCCTATAGCAAAAGCAGTAATAAGAGATTGGACTAAAATTCCTTCTAATATTGCTGCATGGTGGAATGAAAATGAGATAGGGGGAACTCATGTTAAATACGATGAAGGCAATGTATATGGTGGTATAACAAAAATTGCATGTAAAAGTTCTATAATTGGTATACATGCAAATTTTAACCATGGTTTAGGTGAAGGAGATTTAGAAAAAATTAGTAGAATATCAAACTATATTTGTGAGCCTACTTCTAGGATATATAATCTACTCTCAAAAGAAAAACAAATGCAAAATATTACTGATATTAATTATTTTGAATTTGCAATAAAGAATATAGATACAGAATTATTGCTTCAAGCAACGGCTGAAGGATTAACTAAAAACACAGTTGCTGATCAAGTGGGTAGCTTTTTTGGTAAATTAGGTGTTTTTCAATTTCTTAAGACAATATATGTAACAGTTGAGAATAAATTTATTTCTCATACGGTAGATGCAATAGCTGGGGGTAATCTTTTACATCATAGAATAACAGCGGTGCATATTGCTACACCTAATCAACATTTAAAAAAAGCAACCATTATAAGTGCATTAATTGGAGTAGATTTTATTTTAAAAACAGTCGCTGAAGGTGTGACTTCCTTCATAATTACTCCAACTGTTAGAATAGCACAGGATAGTATTGGCAATATAATAAAGGTGGGCTGGGAATATTGGGATCATAAAAAATCTAATATTACTAAAAGCATTGAAAAAGAAGTAGATAAAGAAAGTATGCGAGACTTAGATGATGTCATGCCTTTACATCCAGTTACAGAAATAAACAATGATACAAATCATGATGAATTATGAGTTAATTTAAAAAATAAATGAATGCCCTGCATAAAGTGTATTCATTTATAAAAGTATTCCCAAGGGTCAGTTTTACGTTTATCTAATGTAGCAAATATATTTAAAATATTATATTTTTTAGGATGTAATAAAGGATCTTCTAATTCATCCCAATCAATAGGCATAGCAATAGATGCCTCTTTTTCTGCTTTTACCGAATAAGGTGCTACTGCGGTCTGACCATAACTATTTCGTAAAATATCTAGATATACATGATCGTCTCTTTTTTCTTTTTTTATATTACTGGTAAATTCATTTGGATATGCACGCTCTAGATCCAGGATAATATTCCCTAATATCATTCTTATAGCTTCAAAGCTCATTTTTTTTACAATTGGAAATACAACATGCAAACCTTTAGCTCCAGTTAGCATAACAAATGCTTTATATCCCAATTCCTTAGCCCTTTTTCTTAAAAAAATTGCTCCTTTACATGCTACGTGAAATTTACCTTTAGGTGGATCAATATCAATCACCATTATATCTGGAGATTTAGGATCAGTATATTTACTTAGCCATCTATGTATAGTGACAGTATTATGGTTTATTAAATAAACTAAACTCTTTTTGTTTTGACATAAAATATGACTCATAAGGGAGCCATCTTTTTTCTCCAGAGTAATTGTTTTAAACCAAGCAGGTAAATTTTGAGTAGGATGCTGCCTTAAATAACCTTCAGACTCAATTCCTTGAGGAAAACAATTAATTGTAAGGGGCCTATCTTTAATCAAAGGCAATAGATAATTTGATATATTTAGATAATAATTTATCAAATCCTTTTTAGTAATACCCACTTCTGCAAAAACTATCCTTTCTCCATGTGTAATTTCGATTTCTTGATTATCTACTTTAATATATGTCATAAATTTACCATAGGAACAAATTTTACAGGTAATAATCTCTCTTCAATAAACTCATCATTTTCATGCCTTGTAATTCTTAATAATTCTTGTTGGTACAAACCATCTCCTACTGGAATTATTAGTCGTCCATTAATTTTTAATAGTTTCTTCAAATGTTCTGGTATAGTAGGGGGTGCAGCTGTAACTATGATTGCATCAAAAGAACTATCCTTATATTTTGTTAAATATCCACTACCTACCTGAATTTCTATATTATTTTTATCAGTATAATATCCAAGTTTTTTCAAAATATTTTTAGCTGATTCAGCTAACTCAGGAATTATCTCTATACTAAATACTTTATTGCATAATAAACTTAATATTGCAGTTTGATAGCCAGATCCTGTTCCTATTTCCAGCACTTTGCTTTCTTTTGTTAAATTAGCTATCTGTACCATATATGCAACGATCTCTGGTGAAGAAATAGTTTGCCCATAACCTATTGACAAAGGTCTATTCTCATATGCATACTTTTTTAAATTTTGTGGAATGAACTCTTCTCTTGGAACTTTAGATATAGCTTCAATGACTTGCTCATTTTTAATACCATTTTTCTTTAATTGAGCTATCAACTCCTTTTTTTGCTGCTGGATGTCCAACTCTTGCATATAAAAATAATCACTATCCATTGTTCTGTTTTATATAAATAAAAAAACTTAAAGGAGGAAATTAATTCCTCCTTCCATCCTATCAAAATTTAATCTGTAGTTATTTTGATTTTTTTTACTTCTTTCTTTGATTCTTCAGTTTTAGGGATAATGACTTTTAAAACCCCATTTCTAAAATGAGCTTCTACCTTATCTTTAAGAACATTATCGGGTAATTGTATAGTTTTTTTAAAACTACCATAACTTCTTTCTATTCTATGCACTTTAGCATCTTTAGTTTCTTTTTCATGTTCTTTTTTGCCAGTTATCTTTAAAACTCCATTGTCTAAAGACACATCAACATCTTTCTCTTCTACTCCCGGCATGTCCATAGAAACTTTATACTCATCTTTAGTTTCAATAACATCTGATCTAGGAGTAAAAAAGCTACTCGTTTCTTCATTACTAGGCCAAAATTCATCATAATTCATTAAGAAGTCAGAAAATATATTATCCATTTCCTTCCTTATCTTGTAAAGAGGAGTGTAAAACCCTAAGGGTTTGTTTTTAAACACCCTTTCTTCATCTTTAAACCAGTTCACTGGCATTAAATCTTGCATTTTCATTTGGCACCTCCAACATTTAGATTATACTCATATCCAATCCTAAATATTATTTTATGTAAGAGCAAGTGTTTTAGGTTTTTGGTAGCATCAAGTTAAGGAGAAAAATAGGTAGTCACTTTTTTCTCTTCTTCATAATATTATGACAGTTTTTAAACATTTTATTTTCAAGGTGCATTTTGCTATGGATATTTAATTTATCTCCTATAATAGCAATAAGTTTTATGAGATATTTATTACTTTCTTCTGCCATCTTCCTCTGTTTTTCTGGCTTTAGTCCCTCTATTGTTTCTAGGTTATGGATTCTATCCATTTGCTTTAAAAACATAGCTTCATAGTCGCCCATCCTGATAAGCCACTTTAGCGTTTGCTTGAGTGTGAGCTTAATGTGTTTATTATATTCAAATTTCATACTATCCTCAACCTCATCTTATGTTTGTTACTCTATCCACTATTTCTGCTATACGAACATTAAACTTCTTTTCCACAAGCTGCACAGTACATTCCGAATCCTCAACTACATCATGCAGTATTGATGCAACTATCACATCTGTTTTACAATAATATTCTGCCACCATCTCAGCTACCTTAAATGGATGCGAATAAAATGGAAGATCTCCTGTTTTTCTCATCTGCCCATCATGCCATCTCTTAGCAAACGTAACTGCCTTCTCTATCAGCTTCATGTTTAGCTTCACATTCTTTTCCTGACTTAATTCATCCAATTTATTCATCAAATTTGTTGAATATTCACATTTATTCATAAATGGCTTATACTCCTCTCCCAAGTCTTCATATTCATAATCATCTTCGTTTATAGCTGTATCCTCATGTGGAGGTTTTTCATGTGGGTAGTTATGATATCTACCATTTTTGATTTCTAGCTTTTTAAAGTAGTATACACTCCATGTATAGCCGATTATAAAAGGAATAAACATGACTAACAACCCATTATAACCAAACCAGTTAGTAAGTGGGATTAGGCCAAATGAAACCATAAAAAATCCTATAGGATTTGCAATCCCAAATGTTGTTGCAACATAGGTAAAGCGTTTGCTAACAGGAAAATGCCTATAGCATACTGCTTCTAAAAGACCAAATGAAGATAACGTGAGTGCAAAAGTAACAAATTGTGTACATGATAAAAGAAATAAAGATGGAGAAATCGATAATTTGTGTAAACAACTCGGCACTAGGGCTAGCAACATTACAATTAAGAAAGTATTTACTAGTGTTATTTTGATAGGATGATAATGCTTGGCAAGATAGGTTACGGTGATAAGACCTATAATTGTCAGTATAGAAATTTTTAAATTTTGATTAATAACTTCTTCAGATGTCATACCTAGTGATTCCTTCATAAAATCACCAAGGTATATATACGTTATATAAATACATGCTGGCGTGATAAATTGAGTCAAGAAAAAAGCCAACACAGTTTTTTTGTTTACCTTTTCCTCTAAAAGAGGTTTTTCATTTATACTTGGAGCACTCTCTGCAAGAATATTCATTCTCCTTTTGTAATCTGCAAATTCAGCACTTTCTCTGAGTCTTGTTCTTGCTAAAACACCTATTGCAGCTATTACCGCTCCTATCCAAAAAGCATATCTCCAGTCAAAATTAAAATTTTCAGAAATTGCAAATGATGCAACAGCCAGAGCAAACAAACCACCTATATTACTAAAAATACCAATAATACTTACACAAATATACCTATGTGGTGTCTTCAAAATTTCGGTTAAATATATTTCTGCACCTATTGATTCACCCAGAGAAGAAAAGCCTTGTGCCATTCTGCATATGATGACTATAATGGTGGCTGTAATGCCGATTTGTTCATAGGTTTTGAGAGTTGCCATTGTGACACAAGACGCCGCCATTATAAAGGTGGTGATTAGTATAGTATATTTCCTTCCTATTTGGTCGCCCAGCCGCCCAATTATAAAACCACCAACTGGTCTTAATACATAAGTCAAGCAAAAGGCGGTTGCCCCAAGTAGCTTAGCAACTGCAGGATCACCCTGTGGAAAGAAAAGCTCATTCAGAAGCACGGCCATATGAACATATAGCATGAGATCAAAGTACTCTAGGAAAGTACCAATTGAAAGTAGTACTATAGCCTCTTTTTGTTGTCTTGTAAGTTTATTGTTAATCATGATATCCTATCCTAATCTTATCTTATCTTATCTTATCTTATCTTATTAGTACTAGTAAGGATTTCTTTGAAAATTGCAAGAAAAAAATTTATATTTTTATTGTGTAAAAATTTTTCTTAGGAGAAAAGGAAGATTTTTCATGCTGCAGCTCTTCAAAATTATGATGCATTACATCACTATTTTATTTCGATATTATTAATGATTTTCCAGTCATTTCAGAAGGTTTAGAAATTTCTAATAAATCTAGTATAGTAGGTGCTATATCAGATAATTCACCATTCTTTAATTTAATTTCTTTATTACCAAAATATATTAGCGGGACATCATTTAAGGTGTGTGAGGTTTTAACTTGACCACTGCTTTTTTCCATCATTTCTTCAGCATTACCGTGATCTGCAGTGATGAGTAATTCAACATTATATTCTTTACAGACCTTTAAAAGTTTTTCAATACATTTGTCAATTGTTGAGCATGCCACAATACTTGCATCAATGTTCCCAGTGTGACCTACCATATCTGCATTGGCATAGTTAGCACATATAAAATCAAATTTGCCACTAATAATTGAAGCAATTAGTTTGTCAGTAATCTCATATGCAGACATTTCTGGTTTTAGATCATATGTCTTAACTCTAGGGGAGGGGACTAATAACCATTCCTCACCATTTAATTTTTGCTCCCTACCACAATTAAAAAAGTATGTGACATGCGCATATTTTTCTGTCTCAGCTATTCTTAGCTGATTTAAATTTTTACTTGATAAATATTCACCTAAATCATTTTTTATTTTTATTGGAGAAATTATTTCATCAATTATTTTTTTAAATTCAGATGAATAATTCACTAAGGAGACAATATATGATGAATCAAGATTAAGAGTTTTAAAATGCTTGAAACTCTTTGATGCTAATGATTCGGTAATTTGTCTAATTCTATCAGCTCTAAAATTTAAAAATAATAATGAATCACCATTTTCAATTTTAGAAAATGATTTATTGTATGCAGGAATGATAAATTCATCAGTGATACCTTCATCATAATTTTTTTCAATATAATCAATTAAATCATCATAACAACAACTGCCGCTTGAAGTGATGGCATCATAAGCTAATTTGGTTCTATCCCATCTATTATCCCTGTCCATTGCATAATACCTGCCACTTATTGAGGCAATTTCTATGTTGTTTTCTATCAATTTATTTATGTAGTCTTTAGCTTTTTTTGGCGATGTATCTCTGCCATCTGTGAAAGCGTGTAATCTAACTTTTATATTGTTATCTCCTAAAAATTTTGCAAAACTAATTAAGTGTTCTATGTGTGAGTGAACGCCACCATCTGATATCATGCCCAATATATGACAAGTTTTACCAGAAGTTTTCTTAATTAAATTTTTCACTGTAGTATTATCTTTCAGCAATGCGTGATTTTTAATTATGCTATTTATTCTCAGTAAATCCTGTGGTATCACTCTTCCCGCACCAAGTGCCATATGGCCAACTTCTGAATTCCCCATTTGAAAAGGTGGCAACCCCACACTTTCACCACAGGTTTTGATTTTGGAAGTGGGGAAATTATCCAATAGATAATCCATACATGGTGTATTTGCTAAGTATATTGCATTGAAATTTTTTTTAGGGGAATATCCCCAGCCATCTAATATACATAGCAATAATTTTGATTGTTTTTGCATAATTATATCGGTAGTTTTATTTTTACTTTTAATCCGCCCATGTGACTTTTATCAAGTGAAATATCTCCCCCATGGGCATTAATAATATTTTTTGATATTGCTAAACCCAAACCGTATCCCTGTTTTGCATTTATGTCTAATTTATTAAATGCTTCAAAAGCTTTTTTATAATCCTTCTCTTCAATCCCCACACCATCATCCTCAATTTGAATCAAAAGTTGTTCATTAATTTTTGATAAATTTATCATAACTTTAGAAAGGCAGTATTTTAAACCATTGTCAATTATGTTTGTCAGCGCTCTATCAATTGCCCCGACTTTTAAAAAAAGAATAACATTATCATCTTTAGCTTTGTTATTAAAAGTTATTCTATTATCATTTAGCAAGCTCATTATATTGTTTATTACACTGATTATATTGCACTTTTTGCTTTCCTCATTTCCCTCTTCTTTTGCAAAAACTAAATAACTATTAATCATATCCTCAATTTTTTTGATATTACTATGTATGTTTTCAATATCCTCGGTCTCGCTTATTAAAGATAACCTTAATTTAATTCTTGTAATGGGTGTTCTTAAATCATGTGCTATATGAGCAAGCAACTCCGTTCTGTTTTTTATTTGCTTTGAAATTTTTTTTCTCATCTTTAAGAATGATAAACCAAGTGATCTAATTTCCTTAGCTCCTGAGGGTTTGAAATTATATATTTTACCTTGACCAAAATTCAAAGCTGCTTTGTCAAGATTAACAATGGATTTGACTTGGTTTCTCATAAAGAATAAAGAAATAAGGCCAAAAAGAATTGATGTAGTTAAAATCCATATAACAAATATGTAGGTTGTTTGGTTTTTGATTCTTTTAGTTGAAAAGTCTAATTGCAATATATGGGAATTTGTTAAATATATCAAAGCCCGTATATTAGACATATTATCTATATAAGACAATTGAGTTTTATATTTAATACTTTGACCAATTTTAGTTTGAAGGTTTGATAGATACGTGTCTCCACTACCTTTTGAATTTTTTGATCTGTCGTTTAGTTCAAATATGTTAAATCCTAGCTGATTTAAATCTCTAATCACTTCCTTATTTTGATCTTTATACTTAATATGAAAATTTACTATGGTGTTTATATCATTTATTAAAAAATTTTGCATATTGTTTGATACATTATCCCAATGCCTTTCGTAAAAAATTATTATCGTTACAATTTGAATAATAATTATAGGAAGTAAAATCATTAGTAAAAATCTATTGTAAAGAGTATTTGGAGATAAATTCACTTGTGTAATTGATAAAAATTTACAGTCAATATAGGCTTTTTTATTTTTTAAGTATATTTATTTGTATTTTACATTTTTCCGTTAAGATGAAAAATTGCCTCTATGACAACTACTTTAGGTGTAAGTTAAAAAAATAATAAAATTTAAAATTGTTAATAAAAAGTTAACATAAAGTTGCATTATTTTGCTTGCAATATAGCATTATTAATCGTACTATCACCCATGACATGAGAAGCAGCATCTAATTGGTCACTTTCACACACATCCCCTCACTACTTTTTCTGCTTCTCATGTCAGCAGTAATAGATAACTAAAAAGTTTGAATTCTTAAAATTCAGCACACATAATGTAATACTATAAAACTTTTTATAAAATTACAAGTTAAAAGAGTAGAGCTATGATAAATAATTGTATAAGTAATCTAATTTAACTAGTGATTATTAGTTTTGGTGAGTGAGTGACGCAGAACTATCCTACTATATAGGCATTCGCTACCATATTATCATTTGTAGCAGCCTTACATTTCTACCATCTTCTTTTTGTCAGTAGGCGTGACCACAGGGGCCTACTTCTTGCAAAATTAGCCTTGTCTCAGCTAACGGTATTCCTCTATATCAGGCTATAATAGAGTTTCACCCTCTACTCTTAACAACACTATGCCTGGCGCATATATTATTATATCTAAAGCAATATAAAGAGTTATGATGAAGTTGCGTTAATTATGCACTCTTCATACTATATACACAGTGGGACTATAACAATTTTATCCTAATCTAGCTTATACTAACCTAAGATATTTTTATCCTCTTTAAAACTGAATTACCCTCTGCATGCGAAAGTTTGTTTAGATTAACTCTACGTGCTCAGAAAAAATAGTTTTTAAATATTTAGGCAATATACTTGCGCAAACTCGATGACAATGTATATTATTAAGACTGAAACTTATTAATAATTAATGAGTAAAAAACACAATAATTAGGGAAGAAGAAATGAGTATTTTCCATAACACTACAAATAATTACGCAATTGAAGTTAATGATGGGCAAGCATATTTTAATAAAGAAATATACGTATATAAAAGTATTTGGAGAGCTGTGATAACTCAGGCATTGATGGACGCTTCAAGTAATTCTAAAAAAATGTTCGCCAAAAAACAAAAAGTGGAAGCTTTAAGATGGTTATTAGATGAAAAACATAATGATGAATTTAAAACCGTATGTCATTTAGCTGATCTAGAGTATGCGAAGACTTTAAAGCAGGTGAAGATTGCTTTAGAGCGAGGTTGCAAATGGAGAAATGATAAAAAATAATAGTGTTTTATTAACTCTTATTCAATCAAATGAAATAAGAGTTTTTATTTTTAATGAATGGCAGATTTAGATTCTATAGTATCCATAAGGAAAACATCTATCTAAATTAATTACTTTCTTGACTTTTTATTTCATGAATTTATTATGTGAGTATTCTTATTAACTCCAATAAATTGAATGTTAAACGTTTACAATACTCAAAGAGAGAAAGAACTTGCATATTTATTATCAGATTTAATAGATAAAGATGGCTATGAACTTATAAGAATCAGAGCTTACAAGGATAAAAATGGGAAAAAATGCCAAATAATGATAGATAGAATTGATGGCACACAAGTCAAAATTCTAGATTGTGAAAATGTCAACAGAGTAGTTATGGAAATTTTGAATAACAATGATCTAGGACTGCAGGATTACACGATAGAAGTTAGCTCCCCTGGAATTGATAGACCCTTAACAAGGACCAAAGACTTTATTAAAAATAAGGATCAGCTAATAAAAGTACAAACTTTATTCAAGGTGTTAAACAGAAAGAGCTTTAAAGGATATCTAAAAGAAGTTACTGAAGATTCTATATCACTAAAACTTATTGATACCGACGAAATAACTAATATAAGATTTGATTCAATATCAGAAGCTTATTTGCAATATGAATATAATAAAAATTAATTTTGGTACTAAAAGAAATGAAAAATAAAAATTTTGGCGGCAATGAAATACTTCATGTAGCTGATGCTGTGGCAAGAGATAAAGGTATATCCAAAGATTCTATCATTAAAGCTTTGGAAGAGGCGATAGCAATAGCTGCAAAGAGGAAGTATGGAGCTAATATTAATATAAAAGCTGCAATCAATAGAAACTTAGGCAATATTGAAATATACAGAGAAGTATTAGTTACAAAAGATGATTTCAAAGTAGATGAAGATGACATTAATAAAGGGGTAAAAACAATTAAGTTATCAGAAGCTAGAAAAGATAATCCAGACTTGAATGAAGGGGATTTAATAAAAGAAATTTTACCTCCATTAGAAATTGGCAGGCTAAATGCCATTTCTGCAAAGCAAGTTATTATTGGTAAAGTAAAAGAACTAGAAAAAGAGAAAATTTTAGAAGAGTACAAAGATAGAGTAGGAGAAATACTTAACGGTATTGTCGAAAAAATTGAAGCAAATGGATATATAATAAAAATGGGAAGTGCTGAAGCTATATTAAAAAAAGATCAGGCCTTAAAAACAGATTATTACAAATTGGGAGATCGAATTAGAGCCTATCTATTAAAATTAGACAAGGAGTCAAATGATCCTACCCTAAAGTTATCCAGAACTCATAAGGACTTTGTGACGCAGCTATTTAAACAAGAAGTGCCAGAGATATATGACAAAGTAATAGAAGTTAAAAACATTGCTAGAGATCCTGGCTCAAGAACCAAAATATCAGTTTATTCAACAGACTCTTCTATTGACCCAGTAGGTTCATGCGTAGGAATGCGAGGGGTAAGGGTCCAAGCAATCATCAAAGAATTACAAGGAGAGAAGATTGACATTGTAAAATGGAGTGAAGATCCCGCTACATACGTAGTTAATGCCCTTGGTACCATCAGAGTTTCTAAGGTTGTAATCGATGAGGATCAAAATAGAATAGAAGTAGTTGTTCCAGAAGAAGATCAAAGCCAAGCCATTGGAAGAAGAGGGCAAAATGTAAAATTAATATCTGAATTAATTGGGTGGAGGATCAACATAACTACTGAAGAACTAGAATCAAGCAAAAGACAGGAAGAGTTTACCAGAATTACCAACTTATTTATGGAAGTTTTAAATCTAGAAGAGATTCTTGCGCAATTGCTTGCTTCAGAAGGTTTTAGTAGCGTAGAGAGTTTAGCGGAAGCTGATATGAAAGCCGTTGCTTCTGTTGAAGGATTAGATGAAGAAATAGCAAAGGAGCTAATATCTAGAGCAAAAGAATATTTAGGCAGCGAGGAAGAAACAGAGATTGACTCTAATAAAGAAGAAGCTATTGAAAAATAATAATTTTTTTCTTAAAGTGGCATTTAGTCAACATTAACCTCATGTTTCACAGGGTATATTGTGCACCGATCATTATAATGTGTATAGCAAAACATAGGCTTGCACATATACAAGTACGGCTAAAACTCTTTGGTTAAATGAATAGCTCTTCAATATGCCACTATCTTCCTAGATTCAAATCGCAACAAACTAAGTAGGGTTTTTGGATTTTATAAAATCTGTAAGCGATATTACATTATCTGATTTAGGCATATTTACTTTATTTTTATCATCTATTAAATACAAATTATCCTCACTTATATATTGTTCACCATCCTCCATTATATTATTAATTTCTTGCTTAAACTCCAGTTCAAAAGATTCAGAAGGATCAGCAAATACTGTTATGGATTTGAACGGCACTATTAGGTCATAATATTTGCCATTAAAACTTAAACTAACTCCAAAGTAAGCATCAAATACCCGCAAATCTTTAAAATTATATTGAATTACTATAGTCATTTCTTCGGGGTATTGAGTTTTTAAAAATTCAGGGATTTTCACTCCTTCATAATCAGTTACAAAATTAATATAAAAATGGTTATCTCTCTGTAATCCATTTTTTTGCGCTTCTTTCAATGCCATCTTAACAATATAATACATTGATTCATTGATTAAGTGTGTATAATTTATTGACGAATTTTTTCTATCTGACATATATAAATATATATTACTTTATAAAATTTTAATGAATTCTATCAGTTAAACTTTTTTTATAAACAAGTTATTTAAAATAATCTCTAAAAATATATATTTACACAACTTTAAATTGATTATATCATTCTTAAGTATAGTTTGTTAATTTAGAGGTAAATATGATAGATAATGATAATAATAATAATAACATCAATCAAGATTCAGGTAATAAAAATGAAGAAGTTGTTGAAAAAATGGAGAAAGACGAGGGTTTTAACAATACCAATCATAGCCAAGATGTAACTTTAAAAAACGAAAAAATTACGGAGGCTAATGATACAATAACAGATGGGGAAGAAAAAGATATTAGCAATCAAGAGACTTTCAGAGCGGAGGAAGAATTAGTTACTACAGAAAGAGTTGAAGAAGGTTATAATATTACGGAGGCTAATGATACAATAACAGATGGGGAAGAAAAAGATATTAGCAATCAAGAGACTTTCAGAGCGGAGGAAGAATTAGTTACTACAGAAAGAGTTGAAGGAGGTTATAATATACTTGCCATGTTATGTGGCAACAGTAAAGTCAAGACTGTTGAAGAAAACAGCATAAGTAAATATTTAAATTCAAATGACCTAAAAAAGTCATTAAGCAATAGTAACCTTAAAGAAGATAATATGCGAAAAGTTATTGATAAGCTAAAAGATTATTTGAAAAGATATGAAGCTAGTACGATAACTTTAACTAAATTGAAGCAAAAATATAATACTTATTTTTTAAAGTTTAAATCATGCAATCAAAGTAATATAGAAAAAAAGAAGGATATAAGTGAAAATATTGATAAAATTAAAGAGTCAATTTTTTCTTATATACAAGAAGAAGAGAATAAAAGCACCAATACATTTGATACTCAAACATTTGGTAGAGATATTAATTCTCCTAGAAATAATGATAATGATAACGATAAAAGTTGCTTAGATATTCCTACATTAGATATGTCATTTATTAATAATAATGACACGCAAGAAAATCCATTTGCACATAATAGTTCACAAAACACAAACCGAAGTCAGACAGATAATTTTGTAAATTCACCTAATAATCAAAGCAATAGAGATAATACTCGGTCATGGACTATTGAATGCAATAATAGTTCTAAAAATTCTGATAAATCTCCATTACAAGATCAATACCAAGGTCTCAGGCCATACCAATGGAATCAGCTTAGCAAAGATGAACTATATACTATGTGCAAGAAAAAATTCAACTCAGATCAGCAAAATACTTCAGAAAAAAATATAGCAAAACATGATACTTTAAATGACGATCTTAAAATGTTGGAAGTTAGATTATATGTTAAAATTTATACGAAAACATTTGGGTATAAAATTTCTCCTTCAATGGAAAAATTGATAGTAGATCTAGTGTTAGAAACAGAACAATATATAGAGAAGGTCAGACAAATAGTAACTAACTATAAAATTAGCAACATACGTATTAAAAATAAAATTTTAAAAGAAGTGAATGAGTCAACATCTAAAGAAATGGTAGAGAGCCACCTTAATAAATCAACTATTGGTAAAAAAATATTAAAATTGATACAGGGGCAAAAACAAGAGGAAGAAGTAGGGCAAAAACAAGAGGAAGAAGTAAAAAATTCATATTTAACGAAATTACTGAGCAAAGCTAACAAAATATATAAAAAAGCGTATAATAAGTATGAGGGATACGATAATTTATCTGAGGAGGAGATTGATAAAATTGCTGAATATGTATACAAAAAGCATTATGAAGAAAAACTTAAAGAAGATATTTATATTGACAATATTAAAAATAAGCCATCAAATAATGATCTAGAAGATATAAAAGGTATGGACGAATTTGTAAAAACAAAAGGATTCACAGTTGAAAATTGTGATTCTAAGGATTTTCATGAAATTAGTCATCAAGGTCATCAAAGTCTAACGGTGCAGCCTCTAGATGACGATGATGTGACGGCTTATACAACACCTGGTTATTGTGATTTAAATTGTTATACAGTAGCTGCAGCGTCCGCTCTCGTATACGCTATTAGCTATATGTTAGCATTTGATAATGAGGTTTCACATACCGGATTTGGTCCATCTGGATTCTAATTGGTGGTGCGGTCGAAAAGACTCGAACTTTCAATCTCAAAAAATGAGAACAACGACCTCAACGTTGCGTGTCTACCAATTCCACCACGACCGCAGCATTGAGGTATGTTACGAAAAATCAATCAAATATTCAACTCATTTTTTGTTGTTTATATTTTTTCCTTAGGCGCATTCATATAAATTGAAAATGATATATTGAATAATAATGCGAATGGTATAGAATTCTGCTCAAAACATGTTTTAATAATTAACGTGATAGTACTTGGAATTGAAACTAGCTGTGATGAAACTGCAGTTGCAATCATAAACTCAAACAATCAAGTTCTTTCTAACAAGCTATTTTCACAAATCGACCTGCATAAAAAATTTGGAGGTGTGGTGCCAGAAATTGCTGCAAGAAGTCATGTGGAATTTCTTCCAGATTTAATAGAAGAAGCATTTGAGGATGCTAAAATGACTTTGAATGATATAGACGCAGTTGCAACAACAGGAGGACCGGGTTTGATTGGAGGTGTAATAGTTGGGGTAATGTATGGAAAAACACTCGCGTCCTGTATGAATAAAAAATTTATAGCAATAAATCACTTAGAAGGGCATGCATTGGTGCCAAAAATGACAGAAAACATTGAATATCCATATTTATTGCTTTTAATATCTGGAGGACATTGCCAGATAGTTATTGTTGAAGAACTTGGCAAATATTCTATTATTGGTAAAACCATTGATGATGCAGCTGGAGAAGCATTCGATAAGGTTGCTAAGTTATTAAATATTGGCTATCCTGGCGGACCAATCGTCGAACAATATGCGAAAAAAGGAAACGAAAGAGCTTTTGAATTTCCAAAACCATTGTTAAAAAAGGAGGAGTATAATTTTTCTTTTTCAGGACTCAAAACTGCTGTGAGAAATCAAATCAATAAATTGGAAGAAATATCTGATCAAGACAAAGCAGATATATGCGCTTCATTTCAATATACAGTTTCAGAGATTATAAATTATAAAATTTTACAGGCTTTGAAATTCTTTAGCGTTAAATTTCCAGATTCAAAAAATGTTGTTATTTCTGGTGGCGTTGCTGCTAATCAATATTTAAGACAGAAATTAAGTGAAAATATTAAAAATTTGGGGTATAAACTATTTTACCCTCCAATTGCTTTATGCACAGATAATGCAGTTATGATTGCATATGCTGGAATGGAGAGATTAAAAAATAACTACTATAGCAATTTAGATTTTGAGCCAAAATCAAGATGGAATTTAGATGAAATTATATATTAAAGTTTAGATGTCAAAATTAAGCAACATAAGGAATTTTTCAATTATCGCTCATATCGACCATGGTAAGTCAACTCTTGCCGATAGATTGATTGAGAAATGTGGAAATTTACAACAAAGAGAGATGTCCAGCCAGGTTCTTGATTCAATGGAGATTGAGAAGGAGAGGGGCATCACAATTAAAGCTCAAACTGTAAAATTGAAATATAAATCAAAATCAGGAGAAGATTATATTTTAAATTTGATTGATACCCCAGGTCATGTCGATTTTAGCTATGAAGTTGATAGATCACTTGCAGCATGCGAGGGTTCTATTTTGGTAATTGATGCATCTCAAGGGGTTGAAGCTCAAACGCTCGCCAATACTTATAAAGCTATAGAAAACAATCATGAAATTATATTGGTTTTAAATAAAATTGATTTGCCTGCCTCTGATCCTGAAAGAATAAAAAATCAAATTGAGGATGTCATTGGTCTTGATACCGATGGTGCAATCGAAATATCTGCCAAAACTGGGAAAGGAATTGATGAGGTTTTGGAAGCTATAGTAAACACTTTGCCTCCACCTAAAGGAGAGATCAAATCCCCTCTAAAGGCAATGCTTGTTGATAGTTGGTATGATAAATATTTAGGCGTTGTCATACTTGTTAGGATTATTGATGGAATGCTTAAAAAGGGCATGACAATTAAAATGATGGCAACTAATGCTGAATGCATTATTGAAAGAGTGGGCATATTTAATCCAAAAAAATTAGTTGTTGATGAGCTAAGTGCTGGGGATGTTGGCTTTATAACGGGGAGCATTAAGCAGGTGTCAGATTGTAATGTAGGTGACACGATTATTGATGTTCAAAACCCCATAAAAAATGCCTTGCCTGGATTCAAACCAAGTAAACCTGTTATTTTCTGTGGAATTTATCCAACAGATTCAAGTAGTTATCCAATACTCAGAGATAGCATTGCAAAACTTCAACTTAATGATTCTAGCTTACAATATGAAGCTGATACATCAAAGGCATTAGGTTTTGGTTTTAGATGTGGATTTCTTGGAATGCTACATTTAGAAATAATCCAAGAAAGATTGGAAAGAGAATATGAGCTTGACCTCGTTACAACTGCTCCAAGTGTAATATATAAGTTATACCTTCGTTCAGGAAAAATGATAGAATTGCATAACCCTGAAGACATGCCAGATCCTACTCATATTGAATATATGGAGGAACCTTGGGTAAAGGCAACAATAATGGTTCCTGATGAGTACTTGGGCGTTGTTATAAGTTTATGTACTGATAAAAGAGGGGTGCAAAATGAATTAACTTATGTAGGGAGTAGGGTGATGCTCATATATAAATTGCCACTTAACGAAATAGTTTTTGATTTTTATGAAAAATTAAAATCTTGTTCTAAAGGATATGCAAGTTGTGATTGGGAATTGGATACATATCAAAGGGGTGATTTAGTTAAAATGAATATATTAATTAATGCATTATCTGTAGATGCATTGAGTTTGCTAATACATAAATCAAAAGCAGAAACTAGAGGAAGAGAAATATGCGAGCATCTAAAAGAATTAATACCTAGGCACTTATTTGCAATACCAATTCAGGCTGCAATCGGTGGTAAGATTATTGCACGAGAAACAATAAGCGCACTAAGAAAAGATGTGACTGCCAAATGCTATGGTGGAGATGTTACAAGAAAACGTAAATTATTAGAAAAGCAAAAGAAAGGAAAGAAGCGCATGAGATCAGTTGGTAATGTGAATATACCACAAAGCGCATTCATTTCCGTCTTAAAAGTAGGAAAGTAGCTTCCTTATTATACTAAAATATTTGTGAAAACATACTAAGATACTCTTGAATGCATGCTCTAAAATTTCCAACCTTTATTTCTTTAGCAAACATGCAGTTGTTATGTTGACTTTTATATTCTGTATAATCTAAATTATTAAAATTATCTACAACATACCAATAATCAGCGTTTATATTGTCTTCACAGCTACCTGAAAAAGTTAAAGTAACCCCTTTAGTTAAAGTACATTCTTTATCATTTTGTGAATAGTTATAGGTAATTTTTACAGAATCATTTTTTTTACCATAAAAAAATACAAGAGTTGCTTGTTTAGTAGAGTTTGCGTTTTTTTCACGAATATTATAAAGGTTATAATACCAATTATAGTGTTTTGAATTATCAATAAAACTATGCTGCTTAATGAAATTATCACACTTAGTTATTCCTCTTTTACGAAATTTTTTTAATAGCTCATCATTTATTTGATTATTTATTACGCAGCAGCACGTTATTACTTTACTCTTAATGGATGGGATTAATCGGTATGATAATGTATATTATGGAAAATGATATAGGTTTGTTGTAGTAATTAACTACTTTTCCTTAGACTTATATGGATTTCTTAATAACAATATTAATGGTGCTGATAATAGCACACATATCATCATAATTTTAAAATCATCTATATAACCTATAGTCATAGCTTGTAGAGTGATGTTTTTATCTAACATATTATATACCATACTATCACTTTGGTGCATAAATTGAGGTAAATAGTGCTTCATAATCCAAAATTTACTTGAGGTGATAGATTCTGATAAATAGGCGTGATTAATTTGAGTATTTCTTATCAGCAAAGATGTAACTATCGATACACCTATACTACTGCCAATATTGCGAATTAGGCTAAAAAATGAAGTAGCCTCCACCCTATTTTTAAGTGGCAAAGTTGAAAAGGCAACAGTACTTAAAGGTACAAATATAAACCCCATACCAAGGCCATTAATTATGCCAGTAATAATAATATTATTTTGAGGAACAAAAGTAGTGAATCCAGACATTTTGTAAAGTGCAATGGCAGTCAATATTAGGCCTAATAACACCAATAACCGTAGATCTATTTTATTAATTAACTTACCTATGATCATCATAGATATAAACGTTCCTATACCTCTTGGAGCAATCAATATTCCTATATCAAGTACTGGATAACCCATCATGCTCATAAAAGACGGTAATAACGCTAAAGTAGCCAAAAAAATTACTGAAACTATAAATATTAATAAAACGCTTATCATAAAATTTAAATCCCTAAATAGAACCGTGCTTATAAAAGGTTTTTTAGAATATACTATATGGATCATGAACACCCAAAGTGATGCAATTGTTAAGCCGAAATAAATAACTATCTCATGTGAGTTAAACCAATCTAACTGTTGCCCCCTGTCCAACATTAGCTGTAATGAAGCAATAGCTATACTTAATAATGCAAATCCAGTAATGTTAAAGTAATTTTTTACTCTTTTACTATCAGGTAAAAAAAATATTATTCCTAAACATGCAATAATTCCTAAAGGAACATTGATGTAAAATACCCATCTCCAATTATAATACTCTGTTAAATATCCCCCTAGTGCAGGACCAACAATTGGGCCCACCATTACTCCCATTCCCCAAATTGCCATAGCAGATCCATGTTTTTCCTTGGGATTTATATCTAATAATGTAGATTGTGATAAAGGAACTAATGCAGCACCAAATACCCCTTGTAAAATACGAAATAATACTATTTCCTCAATTGAAGAAGCCATTCCACATAACATCGAAGCAAGTGTAAAACCAACAATAGAAATAAGAAAAATCTTTCTTCTACCAAAACGTTCAACAAACCAGCTGATTGGTTGTGTCATAATAGCCGCTGCAATAATATATGAGGTTAATACCCAGGATATTTGATCTTGCGTAGCTGAAATACTGCCTTTCATATATGGCAGAGCAACATTTGCTATAGTCATATCCATAACTTGCATAATCGTTGTGATCATTACAAATAAGGTAACTAGACCTTTGCTATAGCTTGTTTTTACTAAAGAGTCACCCACACTATTTCTCTTCTACACTTTTTGTGTCAATTGTAACATATGCGCTCATACCTGATAATAAACGTATATCTTCTGGTTTATTAGTCAATTCCAAGCGTACTTTTATGCGTTGAACGACCTTTACCCAGTTTCCTGAGCTATTTTCTGGAGGTAATAAAGAAAATTCTGATCCACTTGCTGGTGCAATACTAACCACCTTTGCATCAAATTTCTTTCCAGGATATGTATCTACCTCTATTAATGCAGCTTGATTAATCTTTACATTTTGAAGATCAGTTTCTTTAAAATTAGCTTCTATCCATGTGTTTTTATAATCAACTATATAAAATAACGGAGCACCAACATTAATATATTCTCCTGGAAGCATTGCAAAATTAGCTACCTTACCATCAAAAGGTGCTTTTATTTCTGTATGCTCTAAATTAAGCTGCGCTTTCGACAATCCACTAAGGGCTTCATTATAATAAGAGTATTGATTAGCAGGCAGGCTTGGATCCCCATCAAGCTTGGCTTTTGTCTCTTCTATTTGTTTTAGCACTATGTTTCTTTGTTTAATAGTTGCATCTAAGTTATGTTGCGCTAAATTAAGTGCTCTTTCTGAGGTTGCACTTTTCTTTTCCAATTCCATATAACGCTGATATTCTGTTTTAGAATATGCTATATTTTCGTCAATTTTGTTAAGTTCAGCAAGATTTTGTTCATAAAGCGCTTTCATACTATTTATATAATCCTTAGCTTTTTCTAAATTGGCTATAGCGTTTACTAATACAATTTTATAAGGCATATCATCAATTTTGAATAAAACCTCTCCCTTTTTTACTTGAGCATTATCTTTTATATTGATTTGTTTTACTTTGCCTTGCACCTCTGCACTTACTGAAACTTTTGCTATTTTAATATATGCGTCATCTGTAGAAATATATGCATTGTTAAAAAAATAAAAATATAATCCATAAATTAATACTGCTATTGGCGTAAGAATTAAAATTATTATCTTTTTATTAATATTAGATTTTTTTGACTTTATTTTTATAATCATCAATTTGCCCACTACATAATCATTCATTAAACCTAACTAATTAAGTTACATAAAGCAAAATTTTTTGGTTAATAATTCAAAATATGTTGTGATTTTTCCTTTAATAATTAATTGAGTATTATAAATGAAGGAAATTATTACAAAAAATATATTTGGAAATTGTGAAGTTACTGATAATTTGTTGCAAAGCAAGATTGACGATGTATCAAGTGTAACAGTAAATCTTGCTGAAGAAACGATTGCAGATAATTCATGTACTGAAAATACAGAATCTTTAAATGATATATTTTTTTCATCAATGACTAAGCTTATATGTGAATATACGAGCTTTTTTTGTTAGACATTTAAAAACTACATTATCACTCCGTGACAATGCTTGTATTTTTTATTAGAACCACAAGGACAAAGTTCATTTCTAGCAACTTTACCCCATGTATTTGGATTTTTAGGATCCAGCTCCCTATGATTATTAATAATAGGAATTACTTTATTACCAACAGATGATTTTTGATTATCTGTTAAAGAGTTAAATTCTTTTTTAGTTTCAAAGGTGTTTTTGGTTGAATCTAAATCTTCCAGATCAGATAACTCATGTGATATTTGTATTTTTGCACAAGTACAAATTATATTTTCATCAAGCTCCAAAAACATGTCCTCAAATAATTTAAAGGCTTCAAATTTATATTCATTTAATGGATCTTTTTGTCCATATGCCCTTAAGTTAATACCCGCTTTTAATCTATCTAAAGCATGAAGATGCTCTTTCCAAAGTTGATCCAATGTTACAAGAAAAATCCTTTTTAAGGCTTCATTGAATACTTCTTCACCAAATTCCTTCTTTTTATTTTCAAAAATTTCAACGGTTAAATCATTTAAATCTTTTAATACATCTGCTTTTTTTACCCCTTCTTTGATTTCAAAATCAACTCCATAAATTCTGTGAACCTCATGCATGATTTCTTTTTTCTGCCACTCTTCCTCGTATGATTTATCTAGAATAAACTTATTTACCAAATATTTATTTAATACCTGAACCTTCTCATTCACAATGTCATCAAATTTTTTCTCTTTCATGATGTTGATCCTTTGCTCATAAACAACTTTTCTTTGTTCATTCATTACATCATCAAACTTAAGAAGGTTTTTCCTAATTTCATAATTTCTTGATTCAACTTTTTGTTGAGCTTTTTCTAATGACTTATTGATCCAAGGATGCTCAATTGCTTCATCATCTTTCAGCCCTAATTTACCTAGAAAATTACCTATTTTTACTGAACCAAATATTCTCATCAAATCATCTTCAAGTGATAAGAAAAACTTTGTCCTTCCTGCATCTCCTTGTCTTCCTGATCTACCTCGCAACTGATTATCAATCCTCCTAGATTCATGCCTTTCAGTACCAATTACAAATAATCCCCCTATCTCCAAAACCTTTTTTCGATCTTTTTGTATTTGCTGTTTAATTGATTCAATCTCTGAATCAGATATAGTTTTTCTCTCAGATTTATCCCTTATTATTACCTCTTCATTACCGCCTAATTTTATATCCGTACCACGCCCTGCCATATTTGTTGCAATTGTAACTGAGCCAAGCCTTCCTGCTTGTGCGATAATATCCGCTTCTTTTTCATGGAATTTTGCATTAAGCACGCTATGCTTAATTCCATTTTTCTTTAAAAGATTAGACAGCAACTCAGATTTCTCAATACTAATAGTACCTATTAATATTGGTTGCATTTTATTATGCGCTTCTTTAACCTCCTCAATTATTGCATTATTCTTTGCAGCTCCAGTTTTGTAAATTACATCATGCTCATCAACCCTTGCAATTAGTATGTTTGTTGGTATTTGCACAACTTCAAGATTATATATACTTATGAATTCTTGTGCCTCTGTCATCGCTGTTCCAGTCATACCGGCAAGCTTTGGATACATTCTGAAATAATTTTGAAATGTAATAGAAGCCAAGGTTTGATTTTCATCTTGTATCGAAACTTTTTCCTTTGCCTCAATTGCTTGATGCAACCCTTCAGAATATCTTCTACCATCCATAATTCTGCCAGTAAACTCATCTATTATTAATATTTTTCCATCTTTTATGATGTAATCTGCATCCAATTTAAATATTTTATGCGCTTTAATTGCTTGATTTAGATGGTGTACGATACTCATATTCTCTATATCATAAAGACTGCTATCCTTTTTGATCAGCCCCAAATCCTTTATTAATTGTTCAATTCGCTCATTACCTTTATCAGTAAAAAGGACTGTCTTGTTTTTTTCATCTAACTCAAAATCCTCTTCATGCAGTAAAGATGCGATATTATCTATTTTAACATATAGATCCGGACTGCTAAACGATGGACCTGATATTATCAATGGCGTTCTAGCTTCATCAATTAATATGCTGTCAACTTCATCAATAATTGCGAAATTGAATTTTCTTTGTACCAATGAATTGATATTATGTTTTAAATTGTCCTTTAAATAATCAAAGCCAAATTCATTGTTAGTGCCATATACTATATCACATGCATACACCTTTTTCCTCTCTTCTTCAGGCGTACTGCCAATTAAACATCCCACGCTTAGGCCATGAAATTTATAAATCATTCCCATCCAATCTGAATCTCTCTTTGCTAAATAATCATTGACTGTTACAATATGAACACCCTCACCTGCTAAAGCATTAAGATATGCAGGTAAAGATGATACAAGTGTTTTACCCTCACCTGTTTTCATTTCTGTAATCATCCCTTTATGTAAAACCAGACCTCCTAGAATTTGAACATCATAATGTCTTTCACCTAGCACTCTTTTTGCAGTTTCTCTAACAACAGCAAAAGCCTCAACAATTATGTCATCTAATGTTTGACCATTTTTTAGCTTATTTTTAAATTCTAAAGTTTTAGCTTTTAATTCATTATCAGAAAGAGTACTAATTTCTTTCTCTAACTTATTAATCTTATTCAAAAATGGTTTTAGTGATTTTAATATTTTTTCACTTCTAGTACCAAAAACTTTTCTAGCTATATACTTTAACATTATAATTATATTTCAAGATTTAAAAGATTGTATATTACTCTAGTTAGTGTATTGCGTTATTATACCAAGACTAAAAATACAACCAATTGTATTACATCGATTTCATGTGCTTATATTAAAATATCTTTACGTATTATGCAACGTTGTTTTAGAAGCTTTATAAAATAAAAAAGCTTCAAAAGTGTTCTTGAAGCTTCAGAGTTTATAGTTCGTCATGTTGCTGCACAGTTTCTGATGAACAAATTTCTCTTGCTGTAAAATCTTGATACCACCAATAATCAGGATTCACTTCTTCTTTTGGTGCAGAGCACAAAACAAATGAAGGAGGATCATTTTTTATTTCATCTAATACTGAGTCACATTATTTCTCTGTATAATTTGAATAATTTTTTACAGTGGCACAAATTAGAAAACCAAGCTCTTCATCACTAAAATAGTATTTAGAAAGTGCTTTATGCGTCGCTTCACACCCAAGCTTTGTGACTATTGCTTTAAGTTTATTTAGCTTTGGGGTTTTAATAGCATGCTTGCCTGCATAAGCCTTAAAACTTCGGTAAGCATGTGAATTAAGATGAGAGTCAGGGAATAAATGTAGCTTTATGAGTTTATGCCCTATAGTAACTTCTAAGTGAATTGGGTTATGTTTCTTATGACCGCTGTTAGATTTAATAGCTAAATCGTCATGAAATATATTTAGATGGTGAGCACCTATATAGGCATAAATTTCATCCATATCTGGATTTTCAGCCACTATATCTTGCAAATTGGCCTTGCTGTTTTCATTGCAAATTTTAATTAATCTTGGAGTAATTTCCCTCCCTATATATTGGTCAAGATTAACGATAAACTCCATACCACGTGTAATATCAGGAATGTGATAATGTTTTTCTATATACTGAACTGCTTTCTTAAGTGAATAAGTCGCTCCTTTATAAACAGAATTTGGGTAATAAGTATCTTTAAAATGACCAGCATTTTTTAATTTTACAAAAGCCTTTGCAATTTGAGGTATAAAATTAAGGCTTATATCATTTATAGGCATATCAATTGCATATATGTCCTTGATTGATTGCAGTATTTCCTCTTGTGAATTAAGAGTTGCAGGGGGGAAAATTTGAACTACAAATTCCTTAGCAGCCCTCATTACTATTAACTCAAAAATCATAGCCTTATGTGTTTTACCACCTTTTAAACCAGTTATAAAATTATAGATAACATTTGGATTATTATATCCCTCGATTGGATCAAATTTTAATAATCCATTGTAGTGAGCTATTGCAGATACTTTACCACTATCTTAATATTTGCTAAAATCTCTAAGAGACAAAGACTTTAAATATTCACAAGTTTTATCTGTACCTAGCCCTGTCTGATGATTTAATCCCTCAACTAAAAATACTGGTTTTTTTGTCATACTTATACACACACTAATTATAAAGATAGTGTATAGTAAAAATATTTACACCTAAGTCAAGTGTAATCAATAGTTGTATTTTGGCATTGTTAAACAAAAGTGGATAAGAGGAGCTTTGTACAATAAAAAAAGCTTCAAGAGCGCTCTTGAAGCTTTAGAGTGGATAGAGGGTATGAAATTATTACATTCCCATACCACCCATTCCTCCCATACCACCCATTGGCATTCCACCGCCTGCCATTGAGTCATCTTTTTTACTTGGAGTATCACAAACGGTTGCTTCAGTTGTCACTAATAATGACGCAACCGATGCAGAACTTTGAAGTGCGTTTCTAACAACTTTAGTAGGATCAACTATGCCCTTTTTAAATGCATCAACAACTTCATGATTTTGAGCATCATATGTCATAGTAGATTTACTTTGTTCTAAAAGTTTTTCAACAATCAAAGCGCTTTCCAGACCAGCATTTTCGAGTATTTTGCGAATCGGAGCTGACAAAGCTTTTTTCACAATCTCAATCCCTACTGTTTCATCTGCATTTTTACCTTTCATTCCACTTAATGCTTTTGAAGCATATAAAAGGGTACATCCGCCACCAGGTACAATACCTTCTGCAATTGCTGCTTTAGTTGCGTGATAAGCGTCTTCAACTCTGTCTTTCTTTTCCTTAACTTCAACTTCTGTGATTCCACCTACTTTTAACACAGCAACACCACCAGCCAATTTTGCCAGCCTTTCTTCTAATTTCTCCTTGTCATAATCAGATGTGGCTTCAGCAATTTGCGCCTTTAATTGATCGCAACGAGCTTTGATTTCTGATTTGCTGCCAGCACCATTCACAATTGTGGTATCATCTTTTGATATAAATACTTTCTTAGCACTCCCAAGGTCATCTAAAGTAACGTTTTCTAGCTTATGTCCAAGATCCTCACTAATTAATTGAGCTCCTGTTAAAGCGGCTATATCTTCTAGCATAGATTTTCTTCTATCTCCAAATCCTGGAGCTTTAACTGCAGCAACCTTTAAGCCACCTCTTAATTTATTTACTATCAACGTAGCCAGAGCTTCGCCTTCAATGTCTTCTGCTATAATCAAAAGTGGCTTTGAAGATTGTACAACCTCTTCTAAAAGTTTTAACATTTGTTGTAAATTGCTGATTTTCTTTTCAAATACTAAGATATGTGCATCTTCTAATTCGCAAGTCATTTTTTCTGAGTTGGTAACAAAGTATGGAGAAATATACCCTCTATCAAAATTCATACCTTCTACTACATCCACTTCAAAAACATCACTCTTATTAGCTTCTTCAACTGTTATAACGCCATCTTTACCAACTTTTTCAAAAGCTTTGGCAATCTTTTCTCCTATGTCTGCATCACCATTTGCAGAAATAGTTGCAACTTGAGAAATTTCCTCTGATGAAGAAATATTCTTGGAAGCTTTTTTAATTTCTTCAAGAATTTTTTCACTTGCAGCCTCAATTCCCCTTTTCAAATCCATTGGATTCATCCCTGCAGTAACAGCTTTTACACCTTCTCTGGCAATAGCTTCTGCAAGAACGATAGTTGTTGTTGTTCCATCACCTGCCCTATCATTAGTTTTGTTTGCAGCTTCTTTTAAGATTTGTGCTCCTAGATTTTCAACTTTATCCTCTAGTTCAATCTCCTTTGCAACTGAAACTCCGTCTTTAGTGATTTTTGGAGCACCAAAAGATTTTTCAATAACTACATTTCTTCCTCTTGGTCCTAATGTTACACCCACTGTATCTGCAACTATCTTTATACCTTTTAGTAGCTTATCTCTAGCTGCTATCCCTTTATCAATTGTTTTTGCTGTCATTTTAAACTCCTATTAATTTATTATTGAATTATTCCTAAGATATCTGATTCTTTCATGATAAGGTATTCTTTACCATCAAGCTTCACTTCTGTACCACCCCATTTAGCAAATAAAATTTTATTCCCCACTTTAACATCCAGTGGTGAGACGTTACCTTTATCATCTTTAATACCAGACCCAATTGCCACTACCTTACCCTCCATTGGCTTTTCTTTTGCAGTGTCAGGTATAATAATGCCACTTTTTGTTTTGTTTTCTTCTTCTAGCCTCTCAACTAGAACTCTATCGTGTAATGGTTGGAAATTCATTTTTACCTCAAAAATAATTAGCTTTAAACATGTACTTTATATATACGCTAATTATTTGTTTTCAAGGCTTAGGAGATATTTTTTTGATGAAAATTATTAATTATGTGAAATTGTGCAAATTAATGGTGCTAGCTCAGACATGACCTTAACTAACACCATTCTAAATTAACTAAATAACCATATTTATTCAATTACTACTTCAGCAGTGAATACTAGATCATATGCATTAGTTATTTTACCATCTTCCCATTCAACTGTAGCAACATTAAGTATTCCTTGTTCTTGTTGCTCCTCACTACTAACTCTAGATTCATTAAAATTGATAGAATGTATGCCATGCTCCTTTAATGATTTTAGCTCACCTTCTTCTACAGCACCATTACTATTTTTATCCTGCCATACATAAAAATCGCTAAATTTATCATCTTTACTATCAAAAATCTTATCTTGATTGGTATCAAATACTTCTAGCACCGCTTCAAAATCTGTTTTTGCATTCTTGCTCCATTCTGTCATCACTATATTTTTACTATCAGCAGACATTGATTTATTATAATCATAAAATAATATGCCATCACTTTTACTTACCCATGAAGTTTTTGAAGCCACTTCATTATATTTAAAATACGTATTTGAATCTTTTAAGCTTATTAATTCTATCTCTCTTCCTTCTTCAAAAGTTATACCTATAGGAACATTATTGTCATAAAATGTCATGCTTCTAGCTGTATTCGATGCTATTGTACTTGCATCTGGTAAATTTATATTTATATCTGTAGTTTTTTCAAATTTACCAAATATACATGAAGATATACATGAAATTATTTTCATACCAACCATCCCCATAGCGATGCCAGCGGCTAGAAAGCTGTATTCACTTGTAATAATCTTATCAACAATACTAGTATCGCATTTGCTCTTTATGTCATTTTTATTATTATTGAAGACAAAAATTTCTTTGTGATTTTCTGATACAGTTGCTGGTATTGTCTTCTCTAATAAAATTTCTTGCGGGTATTTCGCATTGTCTTTAAATGTAATTTGTGTATTATTGCTTTTGGAATCAATATTAATATCATTGATATTTTGCACACAGATAAGGTGTGATAAGTCAATCTTATCCTCAAGTATTTTTAGATTTGCAATAGTTGTTATAGTTTGATTAGATTTTGTACTACTATGGTCTATTATAAATGTATTTTGCCCCTCATTACCAACCAATGTATCACTACCACCTGCTCCCCAAATATAGTAAGCGCCATAGCTATCTGCAATTAGTATATCATCATGGCCAGTACCAATTAACTGGGTATCATTATTTGTTTTTTGCTCATCTATCGCATTTATAGTAGCTCTCTTTGTATTACTTTCAAAACCAGCACTATCAACAACATAATAGTTCAAAACAAATTCTTGAACAGTGTCACCATTAGCAGCATATTTAATTTGATCAATCTTATATTCTGTATCTATAGCTATAGCTTGCCCATCCTCCTTATATATCAAGGTACCTACATTACTATCTGGCAATGTTAAAAAAACAACTTTTAATTGACTAAAAGCAGTTTCTTTATCTCTGACGTAAGATACAAAATCAATCATTCCTTCTTGCCCAACGTATTGCATAAAATTTGCCGTAATTGGTGCACCATTTTGTGTACTTTCACTCATATTTCTCCATAAATAATGTTAATAATTAAATGTGCTCTAATTTTATATTTCGCACACTATATTAACTATATAATTCTACTTATAGTTGTTCAAGGATTTTATCAAAATTATTATTTAATAAATATTAAGTTATTTGTAGTAAAAGTCCTAAGAGTGATTGTTAGTAAAGTGATTACGGATTAAAATATATTTCAGATATATATCTCCTTCCTTTTTCTGCTCTCTTAAGCTGTACAACAATGTTTACCACTTGCATAATATACTCTTTTATTTGAGCAGGTGGTAAGCCAAGACCTGCTTGCATAACCATCAATTTTAATTGCTCTATTGCCATGAGTGGAGTATCAGCATGCAATGTAGAAATTGAACCAGGATGTCCTGTGTTGATTGCCCTAAGAAAACTAAATGCTTCGGCCCCTCTAAGCTCACCAACTATTATCCTGTCTGGTCTTAAACGCAAGCATGCTTCAATCAAATCTTGTGTAGTAACTTTAGCTCTACCCTGCCCTCCTTTTGAAGCCAACAAGTGCAATTTATTTGGATGATCATTTAACATAATTTCTCTAGCATCTTCACAAGTAATTAGCCTTTCATCTGATGGAATTTCACGAAGCATTGCATTTGTAAATGTTGTTTTACCAGTAGACGTACCTCCACTGATAATAATGTTTTTTTTGCTAACTACCGCATGCTTTAAAAATTCTTTGATCTTCTTTTGTTCTAAATATTCTTTTAAAATTGCATCATTCTCATCAACAACCTTTTCTGTTGCAGTACTATCAAATGCACCTAGCTTCTCATATGCATCTAAGTCTAAATTCATTGTTGATGGCTTTCTAATAGAAATGCCAATTGTACCAGCCTCACAAGCTGGGGAAATTACCACCTGTATCCTAAAGCCATTTGGCAAAGTTCCTGATAACAATGGATTCTCTTCACTAATTATTTGCTCAGTCGATTGAGCTACCAATAAAGCTAATGATTTTAAATGCTCGAAGTTCAGCTGGGGAACATTTTCTTTTCTAATATCTCCTTTTTTTTCAACCCAAGCTTCTAAAGGCTTATTAATCGAAATTTCATTAACACCATCCTCATCAAATAATAAATATAGTGGCTTTAAGTACGTTTCAAGAGCTGTTACATTTAAAGTCATTTATTTATCTTCCTATTTTGTATATATGACAGCGGAGGAAATACTAAATCTTTTTGCACAAGTATATTAATAATAGTGCCCTGATCTACTGTAATCGTAGGCTTTGTAGAAAAAGAATCTTGTATCATACCTTTTGTAATATCACTAAACTGCTTAGTACTATCTGTTATGGCCTGCGCAACAGGATCTCCGCTTGTGGTTGTAGTTGTTGAACCATCCGGATTTTTTGTTTGTGTATTATCACTAGTCTTTACATTTGTAGCTTTTTTTGCAGCTTCAGCAGCAGCAACAGGCACAACATAAGAAACCAAAAATGCATTACCAATTTTTCTCCAAAAATGGTCATATACAGTACCAGCAACCCCAGTCCTTCCTAATTGATCTACTCCAGAAGAAGCAATTTCTATATCTATTCCATCAGGTCTAATAAGTCTATCCCACATTACTGCAACCCTAGTCTGCCCTCCCTTTACCTCAGAAGCGTATTTACCTATTAGTCTTGAGCCTTTAGGAATCATTATATCAACACCTTGTTCAGCATATACATCTCGAGTCACCATAGCTCTAAGCATCCCTGGTATATCTGTATTTATAGCCGTTTCTAAAACCGCATTGACTATTTTACCTTGAAGAATCGTTCTATTAAGATTATTAACCTCTGTGGCTTTAGCAGTTTCTGCTTTGCTATCTCCAATCACCTCACCATCTAAGGCTCCATCACCAAAGCCTAAAAAATCAGACGAGTTCTTCTTTGCTGGTGTCGGAGGCACCTTCTTTCCTTTGCTGTCTAACAATCCTCCACTACCACTGCCTCCCCCTCCAGAAACCATAATTCCAGCTCTTTTTTTTGCCTCCATAGCCATTTGTTTCTTTTTTTCCTCTTCACTATCATCAGAAAAAGGAGAATGAAATATAGTTTTTGGAGAAGATGAATCATTATTATTACCACTTAAACTTGGGGGCAAAGGCAATGCAGGTTTTTGAGGTATCACTGGTTTCGGAGGCGGTGGAGGCGGTGGAGGAGGCGTAGGAGCTTTTACTTCAGGTGCCGCTAGAGGTTCAGATTTTCCAACAACTTCATTTGATTCTACTTCGCTATCTGATTTTGGGACCGATTTGGAGTCCTTTAAAATTCTTTCCCTTTCTTTTACGTCAACTACTTTGGGCGTATTTTTAGTTTTTGAATCGTCATTTTCAAAAATAAAATAGTAAATCACACCTGCTGTTAGTAGTATCAAAACAACCAGTAACAACTTCTTCTGACCTGAAGCAATCGAGACTGTTGAAAAGGCCTTATTTTCCTCAACAACATCATTGTTGTCTTGGACTTGCTCTACATTGTTAGTATCTTTTATTTGATCTTCTTGGGTCATAGACTTAATTTGAGTATTTTTTATTAGTTATCTCAATAACATTATTACTAAAACTTAATTCCAAAATTTTCCCTATATTATCAACAACTAAATAGTCTCCAACTATGGTTGGTTTAATATTATAAACCTCATTATTTCCTTTGATAAGCTTAATGTTAGGCTTATCTAAGCTAATATCTTTATTATAATATATATATGTTTTAATCCCATCATCAAAAATCTTTGAAGGTAAATACTTAACAGGACCTATCATTGAATAATCAAAATTATATGGCTTAATGTTAAGTACTCCACTACTGTCTTCATTTTTTTGAATTTCTGGATAGGCAATTTTTTCGTCAGTACTTGGAAAATAAAATCTTGCGACATAAATTAGCTCATTATCAACATAACCAGAATATGGCTTAGATTGCACTTCAAACTGATACACTCTCTTATTAGTTATTATAGTCATGTTGGTCAAAATATTGTCCTCCAGAGGTTTAATAAATAGCCTATTGTCCATTGGTGTTAATTGCCATGCATAACTATTACCCGTAGATATTGTCTTGATTTCTTCGTTTTTTTCAAACTCAATACTAGTTTGAAAATTGTAATGCACAACTATTCTAAAGATTTCATTTGGGTTATAAATAAGAGTCTTTATCCTACTATCAGTAGAAATAGGATTATCTATTGCAAAAACATTACTAATAAAAAATAGGGAGCAAATCGTTATCAGTTGCAATCTCGTTAATAATTTCTTAATTATTTTCATCATTCATCCTAAACAAAGTTACTTGAAATCCAAGCGGATTTATTAACCTATCCGCCTCGTTCATATTTAAATTAAAATAATCAAATTCCATATATATAATCTTGTCCATAGTAAGATTAATTTGTCCGCTCACCACTAAATTAATTCTTACCTGCGCAGAGGTTGCCGACGGAAATATAATGGACTTTAACCCCACTGTTCTAAACGAAGTACTTCCATATAAATTACGCGGACTCGAGGGGTTATTATAACCAAATTTGCTTCTATAATCACCATAATACACATCTGAACTTGATAACACTCTAACTACATTAGTATAATTTTCATTAAAAGTTTCTGAAAAATACCCTTCTCTAGCTCTTATATATTTCATTATAAAATACCTTTTAATAGCTTCATTTGCTGAGTATGTTTGAATGGATAGGGGCTTTACAACGGTTGGCACACCACTTTTTTTCTCAATCTCGATTACAAAAGGGTCAATACTTTGGGTATTTTTCAAATATCTTATCGTGGATAAAGAAATAATGATAAGTACAAAACAGGCTAATAGTAGTAGTAATAATAAATTCCTTTGAATAACTGTTGATTGATATCTGTCATCCTTCCAATTTTTTAATTCCTTATTGCTAACAATAAAGTTACCTATACCGCTTTCTGGTTTAGCAATAGTATCGGTATTTTTTTTAAAAAATTTTTTAAAATTCATTCTGGCTGTTCAAACGTAATATTGCTTTTTGCAAAATCCCAATTTAAATTAAATTTCACAATTTTGTCTAAATAACCTAACCTATCATTTCTATAATCGATGTAATATGCATGTTCCCACACATCTATAGTCAAAATCGTTGTTTTGTTGTATATCAACGGATTGTCTGCATTTTTAGATTGCATTATTTCCAATTTCAAAGTTTCTGGATCCTGTATTAACCAAATCCATCCACTTCCAAACAATGTTGCACCCGCGTTAATAAATGCTGTGTAAAAATCATCTAAACTTGTAAAGTTTTCATTAATCATCTCCAATAAATCATCTGACGGCACATTAACTTCTTTATATTTAGTAATAGATTTCCAGTAAAAATCGTGATTCCAAATTTGCGCTGCATTATTAAACACCAAATGGTCTTGATAAACATACGATTCTTTAATTATTTCTTCTAGACTTTTAGATTCATATTTAGTTTCATGAATTAATTTATTAAGCTTGTCCACATATCCCTTATGATGCTTATCATAGTGAAAATCTATAGTTTCATCTGAAAGAGTTGGCTTTAATAGGTCTCTTGCATAAGGTAGGCTTTGAAGTGTAATCATTTTATTTTTTATACTTAATATAAACGCTTTTACATGAGATTAATGAGCAAAGTATAAATTTGCAAGAAATATCGTCTTGTTTTATATATTTTTTAGCGTAAATATTAATTTAAAGAAATAAGTAAGAATTATTATGATTGATAAAAAATCAACTATCTCTATATTTGGTGGCAACGGATTTATTGGAAGCAATTTGGTAAAAAATTTGGCTAAATTGGATATTAAAATCAACATAATACAAAATACTTTTAGCAAACATGATGATTTGTTTTTATGCGGATTTCCTGGTCAAATATGTACTATCACATTTAATGATAGCAAGGATTTTTACAAAAACATATGTAGCAATTCAGACTATATAATAAATCTAATCGGAACCTTAAGAGAAGATAAAAAAAAGTCATTTGAAAAATTACATATAAATATCCCTAAACAAATAGCTCACTATGCAACGAAATATTCAATTAAAAAATTAATTCACATATCTGCATTAGGTATTGATAAAACTCATAGAATATCCTCTTATGCAAAAACAAAATTAAAAGGAGAGAGTGTATTATTACAAAATTATCCAAATGCCACTATAATAAGGCCTAGCGTCGTATTTGGTAATAATGATAAATTTATCAATAATTTGGTTAATTTAATTAAAATTTCACCAATATTTCCTTTAATCAATAAAGGCCATGTTTTTTTTCAACCGATTTTTGTAGAAGATTTAGCCGATGCTATATGTAAAATCCTTCTAACTAATAATCAATCATTTAACGGAAAGATTTTGGAAATAGGTGGGCCAGACAAATTGACGTTTCTGGAAATATTAAATTATATTTTTCAAAATTTTAATAAAAAACCTCACTATCTTCCTATCAATTACAGTGTTATCAAATTGTTTTCATATTTATCAAAATTTATTAAAAATTTTCCCATCAGTCCAGAAGAAGTAGACTTATTATTAATAAATAATACAGTGAATGAAGAGAATCTAGCTGATGCATTAAAAATTAATTTAACACCACTAAAATATTATATAAGTAAGCATTTAAAATCATTTCAAGTTGACAAATCCTAATTTTTAAAGATATTAGGGATAATGACGAAACAGAAATTTAAATTGCCGGATTAGCTCAGCGGTAGAGCAACCGCCTTGTAAGCGGTAGGTCGTCTGTTCAAATCAGACATCCGGCACCATGTTTTTAGGGGATATGAACAAGAATATAAAGGCTAACATCCTGGTTATTGAGGATGAACAGGAAGTTGCATATACTATTAGACAATATCTAGAACAAAAAGATTTCACCGTTACTATATTAAGTGATGGCATAGAAGCAATTGAAACTATCAAAAAATATGAACCAGATTTAATTATTTTAGATTGGCTATTGCCAGGAAAATCTGGTATAGAAATATGCGCAGACCTAAGAAAAACACCTGCTACTTCAGCGATTCCAATATTAATGCTATCATCAAGAAATGAAGATTTTGAAAAGGTTACTGGACTTGACATTGGTGCTGATGACTACATAGCAAAACCATTTAATAGCTCAGAGTTGCTTGCAAGAATAAATGCATTACTTAGGAGAACTAGACCTCTATTTTCTAATGCAAATCTAGTGTATGGTGACATTAAAATTGATCACGAAAAATATAAAGCATATAAAAATAACATCGAATTGAAATTAGCACCAATTGAATTTCAACTTCTTCAATATTTTTTAGAAAATCCTGAAAAAATTATAGCAAAAAAAACTTTGATGAATAAAATATGGGGAGCCGAAACATTTGTTGAAGATAGAACTATAGATGTTCATATCACTAGATTACGCAAAGCAATAAATAGGTCTAGTGATACTAAATTTGAAGCAATTAAGACAATAAGATCTGTTGGCTATATCCTAAAAATATAACGCTATTGATGATAATTGAATTTGTTAATGCCTTCACTAACAACATAAATTCTGGTAACCCTGCAGCAGTTTGTATTGTAGATAATTTTTTAGATCTTGCTGAAATGCAGAGAATAGCAACCAAAAACAACATTTCAGAAACAGCATTTTTAAAAAGAACATCAGATAATAACTTTGACATACGCTGGTTTACACCTGTATCTGAAGCTCCAATTTGTGTTCACGCAACATTAGCTTCCGCGCACATAATATATAAAAACAATATAATTGAAAACCATAGAGAAATTAATTTTTTTAATGCAAAAAACATATTTACAGCCTCTAGAACAGATGAATGGATAAATTTAAATTTTCCAAGTATTAAAGTAGTAGAAGCTAAATCTAATAAAATTATTGATAGAATTCTGAATAATCTGGATATTATTTATTTAGGAATTTCAGAGAACATACTATTTGTAGAATTAAAAGATAGTAGTGAAGTAAAAAATTTTACACCTAACTTAAAATTAATTTCATCACTGCCATACAGAGCATTACTGATCACTTCTAAAGATGATGAATATGATTTCATATCAAGATATTTCGCACCTTCTGTCGGGATTGATGAAGATCCAGTTTGTGGTTCCGCCCATTGCAGATTGATACCATATTGGGCTAAAAAGTTAAAAAAAGATACAATGATAGCGTACCAAGCCTCAGAAAGAGGTGGGGTGCTTAAATGCAGGAACCTGGATAATAGAGTCATAATATCTGGTCAAGCTATAATCACTCATAGCCACTAATTAGCACACTTACTTTATTTTATCTTTTATAATCTTAAATTATAGGATATCTATTTATTATTAACTAGGTAGCTATATCTATATATTATGAAAAAAAATTATTCTTGGGATCAGTACTTCATGACCTTAGCTTATTTAATCTCAATGAAGAGTAAGGATCCTAGCACAAGGGTGGGAGCTGTCATTGTTGGTGTTGATAAAGAAATTATCTCAACAGGTTATAATGGTTTGCCCAGGAATATTGACGATAAATTAAACAGATATACTGATAAAAATTATAAATATCTTTCCTCCAATCATGCTGAGGAAAATGCCATATTACACTGCGCAAGAAATGGAATATCATCAAAAGGATGTTCTATTTACACACCTTGGATACCATGTTCTAGATGCGCTAAAAGCATCATTCAAGCAGGAATTATCGAAGTGATATATGATGAAAATTTTCCAGGAAATACTAAAGAAAATCAATATGAAAATTGGCAAGAAAGTATTGAAATATCAAACGAATTAATGCTTGAAGCTAATATAAAAATAAAAAAATTCTCTGGAAAATTAATAAATTCAAAAGGATTATATCAAGGCAATGAATTCGAAATTATATAGAGCATTATGAAAGAATTTAAGTGCAATATGAAAATTATAGCTAATAAATTACCATTTTCACCTTAATTAACAAAGAATAACTATAAAATTGTAAAAAAGTTGTTGAAATAATTTATTGATTATACATAATGCTTAAGTATTGTATGCCCGCATGATGGAATGGTAGACATAACGGACTTAAAATCCGTGGGGAGTTCATCCCTTGCCGGTTCAAGTCCGGCTGCGGGTACCATTCACTAACTATCACTTAATATGGAGAGAGACTTCTTTTATAATAATTTACTACATTCAGATGGCATCATCAAAGATTGTATTGATGCAGAGTTAAACAGACAACAAAATTCAATTGAGCTAATTGCATCGGAAAACATAGTGAGTGCAGCAGTGCTTGAAGCTCAAGGTTCAATACTAACTAACAAATATGCTGAGGGCTATCCTGGTAGACGTTATTATGGTGGATGTGAATTTGTTGATAAAATTGAAAATTTAGCAATAGAAAGATTAAAAGAATTATATTCTGTAAATTTTGCAAATGTTCAGGCACATTCTGGTTCTCAAGCAAACCAAGCAGTGTTTCTAGCTTTGCTTAACGCCGGTGATAAAATTGTTAGCCTATCTTTAGACTGTGGTGGTCATCTTACTCATGGCTCAAAAGTCAATCTATCTGGCAAGTGGTTTGATATAGAGCATTACTTCGTAGATAAGGAAACTTATGAACTAGATTACAATCAAATTGAGGAGATTGTTAAGCAAGCAAAGCCCAAGTTAATTATTGCAGGTGGATCAGCCTACCCAAGAAAAATTGACTTTGCAAAATTCAGAAAAATTGCAGACTTAGTTGGAGCTTATTTATTAGTTGATATGGCGCATATTTCTGGCATAGTAGCTACTGGTTATCATCAAAGCCCTATTGAGCATGCTCATGTTGTAACGTCAACAACACATAAAACATTGAGAGGTCCAAGGGGTGGAATTATATTGACCAATCATGAAGATATTTTCAAAAAAGTTAACTCAGGAATATTTCCTGGTATACAAGGTGGACCTTTAATGCATGTTATAGCTGCAAAAGCAGTTGCATTTGGTGAAGCATTACAACCATCTTTTAAAAATTATATTAATCAAGTTTTACTCAACGCCAAGGCATTAGCAGATAGCTTATTAAATAGAGGGTATAATATCGTAACGGGTGGAACAGATACCCACCTTTTACTTGTTGATCTAAGAAAACATAAAATTACCGGTAAACTTGCAGAAGAATCTTTGGAAAAAGTAGGGCTAACTTGTAATAAAAATGGCATACCATTTGATGATGCTAAGCCATTCATCACCTCAGGAATTAGACTGGGAAGTGCTGCTGCTACAACAAGGGGCTTTAAAGAAGATGATTTTAGACTCATATCCAATTTAATTGCAGATGTTCTTGATGATTTAGCAAAAAATGGAAAAATAAATTCATTAACTAAAGGTGCTACGCTTGAAAAGGTACTGGGCCTATGTAAAAAATTCCCTATTTATTGAGATAGAAGGAAGCTCCGATCTTGCCTGTTGGCACGTGAAATCTTAACCCTTTCTACATAAGTTGTTTCTTTTGATTTATTGCTATGTTGCTTTTTTAATGAATTTCCTAGGGATTCTACTTCCTGGCCTGCAATGCGTGTTTTTTCCGCAATAGATCTGTGAATTGAGCACAAGTCGTCAGACCAAAATCGAATCAAAAAGAGAGACAATTTATACGTAAAATCCTATCACATTTTAACCTCCTGAATAATTTTTAAATCTTAATAATTCAAATAAAAACTATTACTACTATAAGCTTTATGTAGAGTCCCAGCTGAAGTACTATAATTTAACGATTGATGCGGTCCACTATAATTATACCAATATGCACATTTAGGAATATTGGACTTTAATTTTACGCCTCTTTATAACATCAATTTTGATGAGGCTTGTTGCAAAAAATCATTTTCTACTTTTAACCTCCCTATCGTTGCATGTAATTTTTCCATATTACCATGATTATACGCCGCTACTTGCTGATTACCTTTTTTATATATTTCAGGACCATTGTCTAATAGCTGCTTTTTCCATTTACTCAAAACTCATCTTGGTACTTGATATTTTGAGATTATTTCCGCTATTGTTAAATCTCCTTTTATCATCTCTACTACAACTTTGAATTTAAATTCTTTTGTGTAACTTTTTTGTTTACTCATATTTTTTACCAATATTTTGATTACATTATTTATATATTTTTATATTAAAATTGTCTCTCTTATATTGGTCTGACGACTTGGGAGTCACTTCAGTTTGTGGAGAATTTGCAATTTCTCTCAATTCTTTATTTAGCTTTCTTTCACAATCCCTTTCAACAATTCTGCCAATTCCCCTAACTTTTCTTACTGCTTTATCAACGTCCATACGTATTTTTTCTTTAGCACTCTCCAGACTTTCATATACTTGAACCTGCATAAAACCTGGAAAATCATTTTCCCTATCATCAAGGACGTTTCTTTTAATTTCTTGAAGCTTTAAATTATTTTGAATAAGAGCTGATTCTATACTTTGATCAAGTGAAGTTTGCATTTGATCATATTCTCTCATCAGTTCAGGAATCTTATAATGCACAAATAATTTCTATATTATGTAATAAATTTTCCTTATTGACCTTACCAATATCTGTAGTTGTTCTAGGAAATTTATTTTTTTCTTTATTAATATGTTTATACTACTATCAAGAGATTAAGCAACAGTTCTCTCTACAAATATTAAAATTATGTCTTCCAATATCACTTGTAAATCTTATAGGAATCGTAAGTCCTTATTATAGCAATAGTATTTTGTCGCCTATAACACTAGGTATTTTAAGTAGGTTTTATTTAGTCTTTACAATTATACTTTCAGTACATCTATTGCATGAAAAATTTACTAAAAAACAATTAATATTAATATCGTTTAGTATAATAGGGTGTATATGTTTTGTGCTAAGAGGCAATGTTGAACAATATAGTATTTTTAATGTATTTATACGCTTGTTATCCTCTTTTTGTTTTGCCATAAGCTATACTCTAACTAAAGTTAAATCCGTAACATTGGATCCAAAAATAATGTTCTTTTATAATAATCTGATAGGAATATTACCAGTATATGGATATTTTATTTTAACTGATAGCACTTTTATTTGGCCTACTTTATTGGAGTATATATTTCTGATATGCGCAGCTGGATGTTTTTTTATTTCAATGATGTTGTTTTTTAAGAATTTAAAGTTTTTATCTTTTGGAGAAGCTAATGCTTTACGCTCTTTAAGCCCAGTAATGCTGTTTATAATATCATTTCCTTTTTTTTGAAAAATTATCTTGTTTAAATGTAATAGGTATTATAATAATATTTTTATCGCTGTTTAATTTAAGAGGAATCAATGAGCCAAAAAAAGAGGTTTAAAGCAGTAGTAGCTGTCTACCTATTGCTGATTAAGAAAGATAGCATTCTATTGTATTTAAGACAAAACACAGGGTTTGGAGATGGACAATATAGTCTAGTAGCTGGACATTTAGATGGTAACGAATCAGTTACAAATGCTATGATAAGAGAGGCTCGAGAGGAGGTTAATATCATTATTAATCCAGCAGATATAGAAGTCACTTGCGTTATGCATCGCAAGGCATCCGACAGGGAGGTGATTGATTATTTTATGAAAGTAACGAAATGGGAAAATTCAATACAAAATTTAGAACCTGAAAAATGTAAAGAATTAAGGTTTTTTGATTTGCAAGCATTACCTAATAATATTATTCCTTACGTTAAAAAGGCTATAGATTTGAGTTTAAATGGTATTAAACTTACTGAATTTGGTTGGGATGACAACACTAAGCCAGAAAGATTACATGATTATATCTTCACGAGCGCCTACTCCTAGGGATAACCAAGATTTACAAGAAATTGCATCTGTATTGTTAAGTAACAATGACATATCAGGCAACAGCAGCTTTATCACTGATTATGAACAAAAGTTATGTACATACTTTAATGTAAAATATACCATGCAATTCACTTCTAACCCCTTGTCTTTCTGAATTTCCCATTATAGCCTCACTACAATATATTAGTATTTACAATCCAACAATAGATATAATTCACAAAAATCAAATTTATATCAACTATACATCTTAAAGTTTATCATTATAAAATAATAAACTAAATAATAACATTACCAAAATAGATTTTGTTATTATAAGCCTATATAGCTAAAGCAATACCCATGCTAGAGAAAGTGTAATACTTATTCATGTAAAAAAGGATGCTGTTTTATTGCCATTTCAATTTTAAATAGATTTATAGCGCTAGGAAAGCCGAGCTGTAAAAAGATTGCCTAGTTTTAATTAAACATGAGGTTATGAGAGGTTATGCAATAAAGCTCTAAAATGGAATTTCATCTTTTACATCGTCTAAATCAAATTGATCTTTTTTTGATTCTTGATGATTATTTTCAAAATTGCTCATACCTGACTGGGCATCGTTATTTCTAGAATCTAGTAATGTAAGTGTGCTGTTATACTGAGTTAATATTACCTCGGTAGTATATTTTTTTACGCCGTCTTTATCTTGATATTCTCTAGTCTGCAACTTACCTTCAATGTATATTTTGCTTCCCTTCTTTACATAATTTTTAACAATATTTATAAGCCCTGGAGCGAAAACCACCACTCTATGCCAATCTGTTTTTTCTTTTTGTTCTCCAGAATTTTTATCCTTCCATCTCTCACTCGTAGCAATTGAAAAATTTGCAATCTCATTCCCACCTGTTTGAGAAATCCTTATCTCTGGTTGACTACCAACATTTCCTACTAGTATGACTTTATTGACACTACCTGACATTATTTTTTAGTACCCTGATAAAAAAGCACACAGGTGCACAATTAGTACACCATATATGACTATTATTAAATATTATTTGTTATTTACAGTTGCTTTAAATTCAGAGCCAACGGAAAAGCTAACTCTTTTTTGAGCTGGAACTTTAGCTATAGTGCCTCTTGGTGTTTTCACTTCCTTTGCAGCGGTATGTTTTGCTTTAAATGAACCAAATCCAATAAATCTTAGTTCATCTGAATCCTTTAATGAATGTGCAATACACTTGAAAACAGAATTTAAAATGGTACTAGCTTTAGCTTTTGTACACTCTAAGTCTTTTGATAAAATATCTAGAAATTCATTTTTGTTCACCTTGACTCCATTATTGATGTTAAACATATGATTATAAACACTATTTATCAACAAAATTGCAACATATGCAATAAGTATTTTTAATTTTTACAAAGTTTATCGTGTTTTAATAAACAAAGATCTGAATAAAGGCATTGTACCAAACTCATTCTACAGTCTTATTGTAATCTATTTTCCATGTATTATCAATATCTTGTACAAACAATTTCATTTTATTATTAAATAATTTACCATCTAATTTAGTAAATAAATATTCAGCATTTATAGTATTCGTTGTGATAATAAATATATCATTTACCAAATCAACATTAAATTTTGTAAGTAGGTCAACTGATGAAAGTATTAAAAATTTATTGTGAAGCGTTAAATGATCAGAGTTTATTGCTATCACTAAATCCTGTAATTCTTCATTAAATTTATCATTTTCCGTTGAATGAGGAATAAAAGACAATTGAGAAAAAGTCCACATCAAATTATCTAGATACTCCATTTCATCTTTGTTTTTACACAATAAATTCACTTTCCCACCAGCATCCAATATTTTTACAATTACTTTAGGAAAAGTTATTTTATAGTGAGACTTATGAATCTGATAAAGCGTTAAACTCTTCATTTATATGTGCTTTTACCTAATTAATTCTTTTAATTTATTGACTATTACTTGAATTAATACAAAATTATTTTCATCTTTCTCCAATAATATCTTGGATATAAAATCATCATAATTTTTCAATTTAGATGTGTCTTTAATAAAACTAAAGCTATCAATATTTTTATAATCCTTTAATTGTTCATTAACAATATCAACAGTAATTTTTCTCAACTCATTTTCAATATAGTCATATGCTAATTTCTCTATATGATCTGCATCATTATTGTTATTAATCAATTCCAATATTTGCTCGATATATAGTCTATTTCTAATCTTAAAATATACCTTTGCTATATCATTTATACTGATTTTAGAGGACTGCTTAATTGTGATGATATCAAAAAATGAGTTGATTAAACTAAAATATATAATATTCAAAATTAGTTTTTTTGAATTTTCATCTTCCTTAATGTATCCATTGATCTTTTTGGTTTGTTTTTTAATTATTATATCAAAATATTCGCCTTTACTAAATAAATTACACAATTCAACAAATCCATTTTTCTGCTTTAAAATAATAGGATCAATATCATTTATTTCAGAATAATGCATTAAAATATAATTTATTCCTGCCTTTATAATGGTCTGCAATTTATTTAATAACTTATACCTTGAATCTGATGAAATATTAAGAGAGGTTCCGTTTATCTCTTTTAAGATATTTTGCACATCCACGCTCTGTATTATAATATAAAACGCTTTCATTATAGCTACAGCATCAAAGCCTTTTTCATCTTTTAAAAGATGGAAGGTTGTACAGCCCAATGTATTCACAAACTCATTTGATATGACTGTAATGATTATCTCATTACTAAGCTTATGCAACAATATTGATTGTTCAAAATTCTGTTGCAAATATTTTGGAAAATATGAAAGCAATATTTTTTGGAAAAAATCTTCCTTTGTAAAATCAAATGAACTTAGTATTTTAGCAATGGAATTTTTTGCATATGCAACTAGTACTGCAATTTCCGGCCTAGTTAGAGATTTTTTTTCAAGTTCAAGCTTAGTTATCTCTTCTTGACTTGGCAAATTCTCAACTTCTCTTAGCAAATCTCCTTTTTCTTCAAGACAATTTATCAACCAACTATAATCCTTCAAATTGTTAATATCAGAATAACTTTCCATATTTAACAAAATAGATTGATTGTGATTATCTTCTAGAACTAAAGCTTCAATATCAGATGATAACCTACTTAAAATCTTATTTCTTTCTTCAAGATTAATATTTTTTTGCTCCATTTCGTGTTGCAAAGCAATTTTGATATTTACTTCATGATCAGAGCAGTCAACACCACCAGAATTATCTATAAAATCTGTATTAATTAAGCCTCCCTTCCTAGCAAACTCTATTCTCCCCTTTTGTGTGAATCCTAAATTCCCTCCTTCTCCTACTACCTTACACCTTAAATTTTTCCCCAAAATTCTCAAATTATCATTAGCTTTGTCACCAATCGCATTATCATCCTCAAATTCACCTTTTACGTATGTTCCTATTCCTCCATTCCACAATAAATCAACAGGTGCTTTTAAAATGGCACTTATTAATTGAGATGGAGATAATTTATCAGCGCTTATTCCCAATGCAACTTTAACTTCTGGTGTAATACAGATTTCTTTAACTGTTCTTTCATAAATTCCCCCACCTTTTGATATTAAATTTGAGTTATAATCTGTCCATTTTAAACGTGTATTATTAAATAGTCTTTGTCTTTCCTTAAAACTGACCTCTGGATCTGGATTTGGATCAAGAAATATATGCAAATGATTAAAGGCTGCAAGGAGCTTCATTTTATTGGATAATAGCATCCCATTTCCAAATACATCTCCAGACATATCACCAATTCCTACAGCTGTAATATTATCTTTATCTAAGTCTATATTTAGAGCACTAAAATGATATTTTGCACATATCCAGGCACCTTTTGCCGTTATCCCAATTTTTTTATGATCATATCCAGCAGAACCCCCTGATGCAAATGCATCACCAAGCCAAAAATTATATTCTTTAGATACTTCATTGGCATAGTCAGAAAAAGTTGCAGTTCCTTTATCTGCAGCAACAACAAAATATGGATCATCTTCATCATGTCTGATTATATTTTTGGGATTAGTAATTTTCTTATTCACAATATTATCTGTTATATCTAAAATCCCTCTAAGGAAATTTTTATAGCAAGCAATACCCAATTTTAAAAAATCCTTATCGCTGCTTGAATGATATTTAATAACAAATGCTCCTTTACAACCAGAAGGCACTATTAATGAATTTTTTGTCATTTGCGCTTTCATTAAATCTAGAACAACTTTTCTAAAATCCTCTGTTCTATCAGTCCATCTAATCCCTCCCCTTGCAATTTTAGCGCCTCTTAAATGTATCGCCTCAAACATAGAGGAATAGATAAAAGTATCAACCTCAGGCTTTGGAAGAGGCATATCTTCAATCTCCTTTGAATGAATTTTTAATGATATGTAATTCTTGTAATAGTCTGTGGTTTTATCAATAAGAAAGAAATTTGTTCTCTTCGTTGCCAAAATTAACCGTAAAAAAGTACTTAAAATTTTATCTTCCACAAATACGGATATTTTTGAAAGCATTTCATTGATTTTACTTAGAATATTTTTTTCAGCAGAACTGGTGTAATTTAAATCTGGATTAAACCTTAACCTAAACAAATTTATCAAACTCTTGGTAAGACTTGAATTTTTTACTAGTGTACTTAATATATATTCAATACTAAATTCGAATCTGATTTGTTTTAAATATTTTGCATATCCTCTTAAAAGATTAGCCTCTCTATAGTTAATTCCAACATAGAAAATTAGGTTATTAAAAACATCATTTTCAACCGTATTATTCCAAATTTTTTCTAATCCTTCTTCTAAATTGAGCTGTAAAGTATTATTAAAAGTAAATTCTCCGGACTTAGGTTTCGTTCTAAAATAGTGAATAAAGACCTTTACCTCTACTCCTGAATGATTAATTTTAGTTTCAAAGGTAGCTACATCAATTATAAATAAACCTAAATTATCAATTATTGGAAATATAGTGGATAGATGCAATTCATTTTTTAAAGAAAATATTTTTAACTGAATTAAACTTTTACTACTTTTAGCAGAATTGTATATCTTAAAGATCACTTTATTCTTTGTTAAAGCTTCCTCTATTGCATTTATATCATGAATTGATTGTTCAGGTGAAAAACTGGTAGTATATTGTACGTTAAATACATCTTGATATTTTTTAAATAATTTATCTGCTTCTTTTTTGCTAAAATTATTATTTAATACCTCTTTTAAATTATCATCCCAGGCATTTATAGTGCTAGCTATTAGCTTTTCAACTCTATTAATATCATAATCAGGAATTATTTTATCAGGTAAGTTTATTATCAACTGCAATCTGGTAAGCTGCCCCTCTCCAATTTTAACATAATGCTTTGCTACAAAACCACCAAATTGGTTGCATAATATATGCTCTATCCTCTGCCTAACCTGAGTATTAAATTTGGTTTTAGGGACAAAAATTAATGAGCTAATGTATTTCTTTGCTTTATCCTCCCTAATAAATAATTTTATTCTAGGATTAATCGTAAGTGATACGATTCCAGAAGCAATTTTGTATAAATCATTTTGACTTATTTGTAGCAACTCACTTCTAGGAAAATCTTCTAAGGCAGAAACCAGTTCTTTGGCGTTATAACTATCTTTTGGATATCCATATTTCTTAATAACATAATTAATTTTATCTCTAATAAGAGGTATATTCAGTACACTCATATAGTAGACTTTTGTAATTAAAAAGCCAAAGAACGTATCAATGGAAATGCACTTTCCATCTGAATTATAATTTTTAACAGATATGCATAGCATATATGATTTTCTATGTACTTTTGTTTTAGTTTCAGATTTACGAACAGTTATTACACCGCCATTAAATTCATAATTATCTAATAATTCTATTTCATTTTTGAATTTTGGACGCTTTAATAAGCCTAAGCTTTTATTTTTCTCTATTTTAAAATTATTTCCATTACTTGATTTCGCATGGGTATAACCTAAAAAAATAAAATTATCTTCTATAAGGAATTTCAAGAAATTTAGATGCTCTTGATTAATTTCAGTATTATCCTTTGACTCTAAGTTTTTAGTGAGATTATCAATACAAATTGACAAAGAATTTTTCATGTTTTTCCAATCATCTACTGCAATTTTTGTGCATTCAAGTATTTCAGAAATTTTTGTAATTAATTTATTATAAAAATTATTATCAAACCAATTTGAAATGTGAAATTGTAGAACAGTAATTTTGTTATTGCCAAGACCTGTAAATTGATAATCTTCGTAGTCTTTGGGATTAAACGCCTTATGAGAAAAAAGATTTATATCAATATCACGAGATTGCAACTCATTATTTATGGAATCAATTATAAAAGGTGTATCAAAACAAACAATGGTTAAAGTAGCATAGTCAGCACTTTCATTTTCAATATCAACATCTATTATAAAATCTCCTTTGAATTTCTTTTTAATAAGATTATATGCAGTTTCACATCCCCTGCTTATAATTTTTGCACTTAATGTCGATAAATTATCTTCAGAAAGCTCTTCTAAAAATTTCGTAGCAAAATTTGCTACGTACTGATTTTTTATTAAGCCAATTATTTCTTGAATCTTTTTTTGATTTATAAGCCCTTTTTCCATGATCAATATTGAACCTTATGTTTATTAAATGATAGCATAGATTATATTTTAATAAACTTTAAAAAATGACATACTGTTTAAATGTATGATGACTAGCTTCACATTTTTATTTATTGACACTTCACACCCGCTATCGTTACTCATATTATTAATTAACTAACCAATAATTTTTGTCAATGCTATATTTTCTAAATACTTGAAAGTTTAAAATATTTGGAGATTTTATCTAACCTTTACTCCAGTTGTTTGACTCGCTGCTATATCTCTCTCATATTTTGCAGTATGCTTACCAACTACTGTTTCTTTAGACGCTTTTTCAGTCAATAATCTATCCGCATTTTTATCAACCCAATCCATTAAGTCCATTCCACCCACACTGACGTTTATACTAGTTGCATATTCCATTGGCGGTTTGCCAGCTATAGCCTTATCATTTAAAAATGCCCATTCCAACGCAGGTTTGCCATCTATATTTACATCATTTTTAATAGCATATTTTAAAATTTTTTCTTCATTTTTACCCAAATCTTCAGCAGCGTATAAAAATGCTGGTTTGCCATCAATCACAATATCATTTTTCACTGCCAATTTTATAGCAGGCTCTCCACCTATATTGATATCATTCTTTACCGCCCATTCAAATATCTTGTCTTGATTTTTACCTAAATCTTCAACAGCATATAAAAATGCTGGTTTACCATCAATCACAATATCATCTTTCACTGCCCATTTTATTGCTGATACTCCATCGACCTTATAACCATTCGATATCGCATGCTTTGCAAATTCCCCTTCTCTTCCATTACTTTTTTCCCATTCATTAACAAGCACCATTGCGGGCGTATTATTTTGACCTACCTTAACGTCATTTTTTAATGCAAAATCTATTACATCAATTAAATCATCTAAAGTAATGACACCTTCTTCAACTAACTGATTGGCATTTTCCATAAAATATTCCAGCATGGGTTTTTCACCCGTAGGCATATCATTTGCTAAAATAGCTTCTTTTATGTCATTTATAAATGATTCTGAACTCTCAGCAGATCTATTAGTAGATCTATCATTTGATGCCATTCTAATAACATTATCTTTCACTGCATTTAGTTTGGCATTCGTACCGGCATATTGATCAAATACGTTTTCAAAAATATCTTGAGCAAACGGCAATAAATTTTTATTATCTAAAAATATTCTTTCAACCGCAACTTTATACATGTCTGCAATTACCTCACGCCTATCAGCCAATTTAGCATATTTTTCAATTTCATTAAGAACTTGGGGAGTGACATTAGACTCCAGTTCATTATTCGATAGAAACTCATTAAAATCAGACAATAAGGACATAATAACCCATGATAAATATATAGATTTAAGTCTAGCATATTATTGTCTTGAGTCAACGTCTTGGCAATAACAAAATGGGTAATAGAATTTATTGAATGCAGGACATCAATAAGAGGCATCTTTGTTAAAAAGGTACAAATAGCAATTTTAGCATTTTAATGTACTTATTAAATTTTTTATTGTCTCTGTTCAGACATGCAAGCATATCCAAAATAAGATTGGATTTTATGAAGTTAAGTTACCAATTGAAAAAATCTTCTGCTAATTTCAGAATCATTTCTAAAGCACCCCATTAATGTATGGGTTTTCATCTTTGCATCTTTTTGATTAATACCTCTGTTATTTATACAGCTATGATTAGCTTCTATCATAACAGCAACTCCTTTGGGCTTTAGAGTAAAATTAATAGTATTGGCAATTTCAGATGTAAGCCTTTCTTGAATTTGAAGACGCTTAGAATAAATTTCAACTACTCTCGCCAATTTACTTATACCAACAACTTTAGTGTTAGGGTAGTAAGCTATATGAGCAACACCCTGAATTGGAGCCATATGATGCTCACAATGGGAATATAATTTTATATCTTTTAGAAGAATCATGTCTTGATAGCCTGATGTTTCTGTAAAGGTTCTTTGTAAAACCTGACTTGGGTCCTCTAGATAACCTGAAAAATACTCTTTAAAACTTTCAACCACTCTTTTAGGAGTGTCGACCAAACCTTCTCTAGTAGGATCTTCACCAATCCATTTCAATATTGTCTCTATAGCATGCTTTGCTTCATTTTCTGATACTTTAACTTGTATATTGGTTTTCTTTAGCAATTTACTTTGCATAATCGCATATCGCATAATATTTAAAAACTAAGAACTGGATTATACCATTAAATAAATTTTTTTATAGTATTTTATTAATGAAGCCAATAAGTATTGCTAAAAGGTAGATAGCATTAAAGTTTAAATCTTTATTACTGTCGAACCCATGATATTATTACTTTTAACTTTATCATAGGCTTGAGTTATATCATCCAAGTTAAATTCATCACAAATTGTAATTTTTATCCTATCATGTATAATCATCCCAAAAACTTCATCCGCACATAAAACCCTCTCCATCTTATTACTTTTGTAATCAAAAATAGAGGGAAAAGTGATGTATAAAGACTTGGCAGAAATTTTAGCAATATCAATACTAGACATTTGATTTAACTTTGCACCATGATAAACCAAAATTCCCATTTTAGTTAAACATGCTATATTTTTATCGTGAATTGTTCCGCCTAACGAATCATAAATAATATTTACACCATATCCTTTGGTAAATTCTATGATTTCTTGCTCCCAATTTTCTGATTGATAATTGACTACTTTCCTGCAACCGCATTCCAATGCAAAGGTTTTTTTATTATCACTATCAACACTACCAATAACAATGGCTCCTAAATCATTTGCCCACTGAGCCAATATATAACCAATACCAGAAGATACATTATGTATTAAAATTATCGACTTTGAATCAACTATATAAACCCTCCTTAAAAGAGAATGTGCCATCATGCCAGAAAAATAAGCTGCTGCTGCAGTTTTTTGATAAATCTCCTCAGGGATTGCAATAAGATCTTCTGCACTAACAATTGCATTTTCTTGATAGCATCCCATATTTTTAGAAAAATATATAACAGCATCTCCTGGTCTAAAGCCTGTTACATTAGCACCAACTTCCAATATGTCAGCACTCGCACTATATCCTGGAATAATAAATTGCTTATCACTTGGAACATTAACAAAAGCATCATCCTCATTAACTCCTGCTACTATATTTTTAACTAATACCTGCCCCACTCCTGGATTTTGATTTTCTACATTTTCTATTTGTAACTGTTGGTTATCTCCAGATTTAATTAGCTTAACAGATTTTGGCATAATTCTTTTTTATAATTTTAGCTTATCTATAATCTTATTGTAACTGTAAATATTTGCAACATTTCCAAGCGTAGTAATAGTGATATTATTTTTTGACAATATTTGTTTGGCTATTTTTTTCAGTGAATTAACAGAGACATCGTCCACCTTTTTTAATATCTCATCATTACTTATACACCTGCCAAACATTGCAAAATTATTACATAATTTTTTCGCTCTAGAAGTTGTACTCTCCATTGACATAAGTAAATTTGACCTAACTTGTGCTTTAGCACGTTCAATTTCCATATCATCAATTTCCTCAGTAACGTTTAATAATTCCTGTATAGTTAAATCTATAAGTAAATTGATATTTTTTGAATCAAGGGCAGAATATATCCCAAATATACCACAATCACTGTAACTACTTGAAAATGCTGAAACATTATATACCAAACCTCTTTTTTCACGAATCTCTTGAAATAATCTTGATGACATGCCGCCACCGAGAATAATTGCTAAAATTTGCAAATCGTAAAAACATTCATCTAAATATGACAGCCCTTCAAATCCCATTAAAAACTGACTTTGCTCTAGGTCCTTATTAACATGCAATTCACCTCCAGAATAACTAGCTTTTTCGTATTTAGAAACATCATCGGTTTGAAAATTTTTGAATTTCTCATCAATTAGATTATTAAATTTATCTGCATCAAGATTTCCAGCAGCTGATATAATTGTATTTTTAGTAGAGTATCGATTTTTAAAATAATTATACAATTCTTCTCTACTTAAGTTTTTTATAAATTCCTCTGTTCCAAGAATTGAACGACCTAGGGGTTGATTTTTAAAAGCTGTTTCTTGAAAATAATCAAAAACTATATCATCGGGAGTATCTCTTGTCATACACAATTCTTGAAGAATCACCTCCCTCTCCCTCTCTAGTTCTTCTTTAGCAAAAGTGGAGTTTAATATAATATCAGTAAGTATATCAGTTGCTTTTTCTAAATCACCTTTTAGTACCTTTGCATAATAAACAGTTGAGGTTCTTGATGTGTAAGCGTTAAAATACCCCCCTATCATATCAAATTCCTCAGCAATATCCCTTGCTGTTCTTGTTGCTGTGCCTTTAAAAGCCATATGCTCTAAGAAATGAGATATCCCATTATTTTGTTGGTCTTCATTTCTGCTGCCATTCTTAACCAACAAGCTAATTGTTGCAGATTCAAATTCATTTACTGTATCTGTTGCAATGGTTAATCCATTTTGCCTTACTAAACAATCCACTGATTTCATTAAAATTCCGAACATTTATTTCCAATCATTCTACAAATTTTAAACCATTTAGCAATACAAACTAGAAATTTAAATTTCAGTGTTGCTAAATATAATTAGAGTCAATACCGTTTCTAATTTAACAATTAATATTTTACTATAAAATAATGGCTAATATTGGAGCATAGTGTTTATTACAGCTATATTTCATTAAAAAATTTATTTACTGCGTTAACATGAAGTTCTCTGAGCTGGTTCATATAAGATTTCTCCATCTCATGTATTATTTCAGGGTTTTCCAAGCAATCTTTTATATATGAAGCTAGCCATTTTTCTGATAATTGCCACTCTTCTTTCACAACAATTTTTGAATTTTTGCTTAGATATTTTGCATTATATAATTGATGGTTATCTTTTGCCTTGGCAAATGGAACCAATATAGCTGCCTTTTGAAATAACAACACCTCAACAACTGATGATGCCCCTGCCCTAGAAATAATTAAATCATGCCTATTATATAACTCCTCAATATTATCAAAGAAAACTTTAACACATGATTTGCAACTTGTTTTAGAATAAACATCTATTGTATCGTCTAAATACTCTTTTCTGACTTGATGAGTGATAGATATCCTTCTTTGCAAAGATTTTTCCAAATTTAAAATTGCTTTTGGCACTATATCACTAAAAAGCTTTGCTCCCTGACTACCACCTATCACCAATATCCTTAAGTTTTTTATTTTTGATTTTGCTTTAGCATTACGCTCTTGCAAAACTTTTATTAAATTTCCTCTGATTGGTAATCCTGTTAAAATAACTTTTTCTCTATACTTATCTTTAATCTTTTGTGTATCAGGAAATGAGGTTAATAATTTATCTGCAAATGGTAAGAAAATTCTGTTAATCTGACCAAGAACCGAATTTTGTTCATGTAAAAAAAGGGGAATGCGAAAAATTATTGCACATAAAGATGCTGGAAAGGCTGGATATCCACCAAATGAAATTATTAATTTCGGTCTTTTAAAACAAAATTTACCCATTATTTTTAATGTACTAACAAGTAAAAGAGATAAATTCAGCATTTTACTACTTAAATTTTGCTTTGGAGGTAAAGATAAAATAACAGTTTTTTTGATATCCCGAAGTATTCCATCGCAATATTTCAAAGCTCTTTTGTCACATACAAAATGCAGCCGGTATCCTTCTTTATGTAATTTTTCAGCGACAGCTTGTGCTGGGAACACATGTCCACCAGTGCCGCCTGCAGAAATAATAATTGTTTTATTGTTAGTTGCTTTCTTTATCACTAATTTTATGATCTAATATTTGTATTAATCCTTTAAAATCTTTAACTTCCTTAAAATCCATATAAACTGATGCATATCTAACATATGCAACTTGGTCCACTTTAATCAACTCACTCATCACCAACTCACCTATAATTTTAGATTCTACCTCTCCTTCTCCAAATTTTTGAAGCTTTTTTACAATATTGGAAGCTATTTTATTTAAAAACTCATTTTCTATGTTCCTCTTTCTAGTTGCTATTTCCAATGATCTTAATATTTTTTGTACATCAAATGGTCTTTTTGAACCATTTCTTTTAACAACCATGATTTCTTGCACCTCTAACATTTCATATGTGGTGAATTTTGCCCCACAATTATTACATATCCTCCTACGTTTGATACTAGAATTATCATCTGAAGATCTTGAATCTTTTACTTGAGTATTCAAAAATTCACAAAAAGGACATTTCATAATGGCTAAATATATACATTGGTTAGATTAATAACTCCAAAATAGCGAATTATATAGTAAATATAAAGTATTTTCGTATACTTAGTAATCAAAGCTTTTTGCAAAAATGTATTTACGTATAACGATATTTTCATGAAATTAATAAAATCAGATGAAATAGCTTATGATTTTGAGGTGATACCAGGAGAAGAAGGGGAAAGACTAGATAAATACATTACTTCAAAAATTGGTGAACAAACAAGATCACAAATTCAATTTTTAATTCTTAATTCAGGAGTTCGTCTCAATAACATTATAGAAAGAAATTGCGGCAAAAAAATCAAGGTTGGAGATTCAATTTCAATATCAATTATTAAAAAAGAATCTAGCATAGAGCCATATGATCTAAAATTAAATATCGTATATGAAGATGAAGATTTAATGGTGATAAACAAGCCGCCAAATCTTACAGTGCACCCTGGAACAAACACAGATAACCAAACATTAGCAAATGCTCTCGTTTCATACTCTAAAAATTTATCCTCAGCAAGTGGAGAGGATAGACCTGGAATAGTGCATAGACTTGATAAAGACACCTCGGGACTAATTTTGGTAGCTAAAAATAACGACACACACCTTTACTTATGTGGTCAAATTATGGAAAGAAAAGTAAAGAGAAGATATTTAGCAATAACATATGGAGTGCCAAACCCTATTATTGGGCGCATCATAACCAATATCGCTCCATGCAAAAAAGATCATACTAAAATGCGAGTTGTCAGCGATGAAACTGGCAAAATAGCGATTACGAATTACAGAGTAATGAATATTTATGAAAATAGAATGTTCAGCTTAGTAGAATGTGAGTTAGAAACCGGCAGAACTCATCAAATAAGAGTTCACATGAAATATAAAAACACCCCTATCGTAGGAGATAAAAAATATGCCCTGTACTATAACTTCAATCCAGAGTTTGTATCAAAAGAGTTAGTTGCTAAAATTAAACGCTTTAGTAGACAAGCACTTCATGCTTATAAAATTTCTTTCACTCATCCTAAATCCCTTAAACCCCTAGAATTTGAAATACCTATTGATATTGGTATGCAAGGGATTTTAAATTTATTAAAAGCTGATAACCATCAATAATTAAATTTGGCATGGTAATTGCTTGTCATCAATCAACATAACTTTATTTGGTATTATTAAAATGTCTTCAGCAGGTATAGCAGCAGTAACTCAAGGTATGGCAGCGGCAGAGTCAGTCACAGGTAAGATTGGTATAAATTTAAGTAACGCAAATACCCCTGGCTATAAAGCCTTTGGAAATTACCTTTTAAGTGAAACTAGCCAATATAACGGCGGTGTTATAGCTACATCTCGTATTAAAACAGATGTTCAAGGAGAAATTACCGAAACAAAAAACGAATTTGATTATGCAATTGAAGGCAAAGGACTTTTTGTTGTAGAGTGCAACGGAGAAAGAAGATATACAAATGCCGGACGATTTGAGAAAAACAAAGATGGCTTTTTAGTAGCTCCTAATGGCTGTTATTTACTTGGTGAGTTATACACAGATGATAATCAAGAACAAAAAGAAGCAATTGCAGACCCTAAGCGCATAGAGTTATCTGCAGGCACTATAAAGGGGCATGCAACAACAACAGCTGATATTAATCTAAAACTTAGTGCAAACGCTCCTATCGTTGGTGGAGGCAAAGCAAAAATGACAGTTGACGTCTCTAATAGTGGAATAATAGATGATGAATCATTCTTCATGAACTTTTACCAAGAAGAGGGAGATAAATCAAACCAACTTTCTGTTACTTTGATTAAAAATAAATTACCCCAAGACGTGATAAAAAATGGAAGTAAAATGACGATTATATATAGCGATGCAAGTGATTTAGTTACAAAAATGAAAGCTAATCTTGGTCAATATTTAAAATCTGATCCAACTGTATCGAGTAATGATATTACATTTGAATTGAAAGAAAATACTAGAATGCAATTTGAGGATAAGACGGCAAATATAATAAAGGATAAAATTGCACCAAAAAGCTTATCGTCTGCCACTATCCCGGTTGAAACTAGTATTCTAGACAAAGGATTTGTTAAGTCTTGGTATAATGCTGAGAATAAAGACTATAATATGGCAGATGGAAAAATTTCACCTAGTTTTGTGGAAGAGTTCATGGTAATTGATGAGAAAGACAATGAACATAAAGTCTTCATGGCATTCAAAAGGACGGATTTTAACAAGTATGCAGTTGAAATTTACCTTCCTGGGCAAGAAGTTGATCCTGCTAGTGGCAAAAAAGTGGTCGGATCTGGCGAGATATCTTTTGATAACAATGGTAAAGGAAGTGCTCCTGCAGGCTTAGATGACTTAACAATTGATTTTGATGTAAAAGGAGAAAAGGTCACATCCACTTTCAAACTTAATTGGGAAAAAATTAATATGTACGGTAGCATATTCGATGGTGACATAACTACTAATGGAAAAAAAGAAGGTACGTTAATGAACACTAGCATTGATAAAAAAGGAAACTTAACAGGTCATTATACCAATGGTGATGATAAGAAACTTGCAGCTATTCCTCTTGCGATATTTAAAGACCCAATGAAACTTCAAAATGAATTTGGAACAGTATTTTCAAATACCGCAGAATCAGGCCCTGCTAAATTGTCTTTAGTTGGGAAAGATGGTGCAGGTATAATCGTAAGCGGTAGCTTAGAGGGTTCTAATGTGGATGAAACAACATCTATGACAGAGCTAATGAAAGAGCAAAGATTTTATTCATATAACGCAAAATCATACGGCATGATGAATAGTATGGAAGATGTTTTATTAAGCGTGATACATGCATAGTCAATTTTAAAATTGATTAAAAAAGTGCTGCAATTAATTTAAATTTGCTATAATAGTTAATATTAACTAATAAACTATTTCACATCGGATTTTGTCTATAAAGATTAACGAGCTATATAATGAGGAATATTTCGCAAAAGCAAGGCATAATATGGTTTATAATCAGTTAGTACCTAATGGCATTAACGATGAAAGGATTATAAATTTGCTACTAAAAATCCCTCGTCATAAATTCATTATAAGTAAATGGAAAAATGTAGCCTATTCAGATTCCATCTTGCCAATATGGGATACCGACTTGTTCATGAATGACAATAGGTTTATCATGCCCCCCTTTGTTATAGCAAAAATGCTTCAAGAAGCTGAAATAAATTCAAATGCAACAGTGCTTGATTTTAACTGCAATACGGGCTATTCATCTATGATAATCTCTGGTATTGCAAAAAAAGTTACTGCAGTCGATGTAGATAAAAAATTATTAAAAATTGGCATGAGCCAAGAACTTCTATCTCAAGCTAAAGATAACATTATGTTTCAGTTGCTTGAACACTTTGAAAAAAATTTAAAAAGTTTAAAATTTGATATAGTTTTTATAAATGGAATTATGAATGATATTCCAGAATATATTAATGATATTTTAGTAGATGATGGTAAAATAATGGTTGTTGAGAGGCAAAAGCAGTCAGCTAAAATAATAAAATGGATTAAGCATAATAACGGCTTGTTCAAGGAGGAGCAGATTGAAGTTGATGCTGATGAGCGCCTTTTAGTTACTACAAAATTGTAATATGATATTATAGCAACTCATTATATTTAAAGTTATCACTGTGAACATTAATTATCTAAATAATAAATTGTGTATCGCAACATCAAACATAGATAAATTTAACGAGATGTCTGCTATATTAGGTCGGTTAAACTTAAAGTTATACGATTTAAAAAGCTTAAATATTAATTCTCACCCCGATGAAAATGGTAAAACCTTTGAGGAAAATGCCTTAATAAAATCTCAGTACTATTTTAGATTATCTAATATGCCAGTTATTGCGGATGATTCAGGATTTTGTATACCTGCACTAGACAATCAACCTGGTATCTTCTCAGCAAGATTTGCAGAACCTGATAAAAACTATTCCAATGCTTTTAAAAAAATTAGGCTATTGCTACAGCAAAAAGGGATAGAGCAACATGATGGGATTGATGCCCACTTCATTTGCTATTTAGTCTTATTTTTTGATAAAAACACATTTATAGTAACAAATGGAAAAATTACTGGTAAGTTGAATTTTAATACTATTGACGTGAGCGGTGGCTTTGGTTACGATCCTATTTTTATACCAGATGGCTTTAATAAAACTTTTGCTGAGATGTCCCCACAAGAAAAAAATTCTATAAGCCATAGAAGCATAGCAATAAAAAAAATGATGAAAAAAATTAAAAATAATGATTAGAGTTCACATCCTTTTTATATACCTTTTTATTTGCACCATCAGTGCAGATGTATTATTTGCAAATGATATTGAGGATAACTCCTCAATTCTAAAATTAGTTGATGGAGATCATCATCTAGGAAATATACAGGCAAAAGTTACCATCATTGAGTATTCCTCATTATCTTGCCCTGGTTGTTCGTCATTTCACGAAGGCATATTTGCCAAAATTAAAAAAAATTATATCAACACTAATAAAGTTCTATACATATTTCGAGATTATCCAGTCAATGAGCCAGCACTATATGGAGCAATTTTTGCCAATTGTTTTAATGATAATTATTTTGACATTATTGACATTTTATTCAAATCACAAACTAAGTGGGCATTTAGAAAAGACTTTAAACAAATGCTAAAAAACATTGCACGGCTTTCTGGCTACAGCACAGATAAAATTAATAGTTGCTTTGATGATAAAAGATTTGCCGACACATTACAAAAAAAGGCTTATGATGACATGAGAATACTAAACATAAATCAAACGCCAACAATTTATATCAATCAAATTCCCATCAACTCTATACAAAATTACGATAATTTTGTAAAAATAATTGACAATCATCTTAGCAAGTAGCTACAATAGCGACTATAAAATCTTAACAATGGGTATTTGAGTCATGAGAAACAAAAATTTCATCTGCTTAATATTAGCATTAGGCATCATTCCTTCTGTTGCACAAGCAACTGACGCAATAAAAGATTCTTCTATCAAAATAGGTGGAGAGGTCAACTCTCAGTTTGGTATTGTCAATCAACAAGATGCTTTTAGAAAAAAACTTGAAACAGGGCAATATTATAACAAAAATTCATTAGCTAATAGTGGCTCTCTAAAGTTTAATTATGATAAAAAAAGCGATAGTGGATTGGGATATGGAGCTTATATTAAATTAAATGCAAATACCTCAGACTCTCCATCAGGAAGTAAAAATATTGCTAGTGAGGTCAAATTATATGTTGAGGATAAATTTGGTAAAATTGAATTAGGAAATACATCCCCTGTAGGAAGCGCTATGGAAGTTAATTCATATTCATTTGCACGTGCAACAGGTGGATTAGATGGAGATTGGAACAATTGGCTTAAAAACGGTGGTGTTATAGATGATAGTGGTAAGAATGCAATTAGTGGAACTTACCTAATGGCACCTCAATTACCAGTAGGTTTTGATGAAACCACAAAAGCTGGAAAAATCAACTATTTTTCTCCAAGTGTAAATGGCTTTACATTCGGCATTAGTTATACTCCAGATTCAAAAGCAAAAGGAACTGTAAGCAAAAACAAAGACGTGTTAAAAAATGCTGGTGGTGGATACAAAAATATATGGCAGCCAGCGGTTAGATATGAAACCACTATGGAAAATGGTGTAAAATTTACAACAGCGGTACTTGGTGAATTTGGTAAAGCAAAAAAAGTTTTATACTATGATAAAATTGCAGATATAGATACTCCCACTAAACTAACAGAAGCAGATAGAAAAAGCTTAAAAGCATGGCAAATTGGTGCTGGCGTTGATTACAAAGGCTTTGCTTTTGCAGGAGCCTATGGTGACGTTGGAAAATCTGGTGTTCTAGAATCAGTTGCTAAAGATGAAAATGCTAAAAAAGGTGGTAAGTATTGGTCTCTTGGTTCTGCATATTCAACAGAAAAATATGGAATCAGCATAAATTATATGCAAAGTAAAAGAGCTGGGTGTTTATCGAAAGTTAAAAATGCAAATGATGATGATGCATATGTAAAATTTGATGAAAAAGAATATAATAAATTTGAAGCACTCTCAATTGGTGCAGATTATTTAGTGATGCCTGGCTTTATGCCTTATGTTGAAGTTACTAAATTCAAATTCAAAGAGAATAAAAACTTTGGTACTTCTGCTAAATTCAATAAGGGCACTGTAATACTAGCTGGAACTAAAATTAAATTTTAACCAAAACTGAACTTTGTTGCACAAACACTTAACCCACCTGTTCTCATAGTTTTCAGGCAACACGAATCGTTTTGGCATTCCTAAAAGGTCTGTTGCAAACTGAATAAGATTATTATATAAACGAGAAAAGCAAAGGAGGGGTTTATGCTAGAAGCAAAGTGTATAAACACAGGGTAGGCATGGCATTGCTGGCATTGTAAAATAAAAGTGGAGTAAAAATGAATTAGAGATATAATGGGAGAAAGAAACCTAAAATGGGAAGGAAATTATGGAAAAATGCAAACATTGTGCTGGGAACAAGTTAATAAAAAATGGATTTGAAAAAAGCAAACAAAGGTATAAGTGCAAATGCTGCAAAAGAACGTGTAGAGAGGGGGATGAAAGAGTAAGATATACGCTTGAGAAGAAGATAAGGGTGTTAAAATGGTATTTAGAGGGTGCTGGAATAAGGAGTATAGAGAGGATGGAGGAAGTATCAGCGACACTTATAGTGTACTGGATAAGAAAGATGGGAAGTATGCTTAGGGAAAAGATAGAGTCTACAAAAGTGCCGGAGAAAGCAAAGGATGTGGAGATATTGGAAGTGGATGAGTTATTTAGCTATTGCCAAAAAAACTTCCAGAGTGTACGTATGGCTTGCTGTTGATAGGAACAGAAATGAAGTTGTTGATATCAAAGTAAGTAATAGCAGAGATTTTTGGGCTTATTACGAGATGGCACAAACGCTAGAGAAGCGGTATAGAATTAACATCTTGTGCACTGATCATTATGAAGTGTATAGCAAATATAGGATTACACATAGACATGTTAAAAGTAAGGCTGAGACTTCTTTAGTTGAATCCAAGAACCCTTTAATACGCCATTATCTCTCCAGATTCAACAGAAAGACTAAACGTTATTCCAAATCTTTAGACATGATTGTTCATTCTTTATGGATGTTATTTTATAAAAATCTCTTTCTATCCACTTTTGTTTAACGATGCCTATTTTTAATTTAAATATTACTTGAAAATTTATATAAATTATGCGATAATACTGCGAAATACGTGTGGTAGTGTACGTCATGTCAATTTCAAAAATTATTGGACAACCTTTAAAAATAGCAGTTGGTGAAGATTATTTTGATAAATTAGTAACTAAATACGATGTTTTTGTTGATAAAACTTTATTTATCAAAGAAATAATAGATAGTAGTGAAAAAGCAATCCTGATAACGTACCCTAGAAGATGGGGAAAGTCATTAAATTTGGACACTCTTAAGTTTTTTTTTCAAATTGAAAACGAAAAACATAGTAGGGCAGAAGAAAAGAGCGAGCATTATATTTATAGTTTTTTTGCAAAACTTTTGGGAACAAAATCTACTTATGAGGACACCTCGATCAACAAACAACTATTTTTTGATAATAATTTAAAAATTACTAAGGTTAGTAATGGACAATATATGCAATATCAAGGCAAATACCCAGTAATATCTTTTAGTTTAAAAGATGTTACTGGTGGTTCAATTGAAATAATTATAGAACAATTAAAAGACAAGGTTAAAACATTATATAAAAATTTTAGATATCTTAAGGAGAGTTCCGAATTATATGATGATGAAAAAAATGATTTTCAAAAATATATTACCATGGATTATAATGGAATTTCTTTGGAAAATAGTATAAAATTTTTAAGTGAATTATTATACAGACATTATAAAGAAGCAGTTTATGTATTAGTAGATGAATATGATACGCCAGTAAGTAAGTTATTAGAACAACACCTTGGAGAAAAACATCTCCAATTTCCCGAAAAAGTTTCTGAGCTTATTTCACAGATGGTATGCTCTTCGATTTCTAAAACAAATCCTTATGTAGAAAAATTAATTTTAACTGGAGTATTTGATACTACACACAAAGGAACCACATCTGGTTGCAATAACATACGTTCATATGGTATTTCTGATAAAAGATTCAGTGAAAGTTTTGGGTTTACAACTGAAGAAGTAAAAATATTAATTGATAAATTTAAGGGTAAAGCTCCATTTGATAATAAAGAAAAAATCTTCAATATAATAAAAGATTGGTATGGTGGTTATTTTGTTCCAACAATGACAAGTGATTCGTCTACTAATTACCTAGAAAGTGATAGTACAACACACTCTGAAGTATTTGCACCATGGGCTGTTATGAACTTCCTTTCTGATTCAAATAATTACAAGGAATTAAGCCCTCAAACTCATTGGTCAAACACTGGTTACAAGACTATCTTAAAACGTTTATTCACCCAAGAAAAATGCAAAGATAGTAGTTTAAGCAAAAAATTCTTAGAAATTTCTGAAAATGCAACTTATGAATTAAAATTTGATAATCAAATATCTTTGTTTAAATATGATTGGTATTCTGATATTGACAATGAAGCATTTTTCTCTCATATATTGCTTAATACAGGATATTTAGCAGGTAAGGAAGATGAAGGTATATTCAAACTTTCAATTCCTAATAGAGAATTATTAAAGGAATTTACAGATTTATTGGAAGGTGTAAAAGGTAATAAAAATTGTGGAATAATATTAGAAAATTTACAAAAAAATCGTCAACTAGAAATTTTAGAGATGATAAGAAAAAATGATCCATCAGAAGATTTTATAAATAAGTTTGAAAATAAATTTACTACTTATAAAATAAATTGCACTGATAATACTATGAATTTCAATTTCGTGAGTTTAGCAATTATTTATTCTAATAAGAAAGTCTATGAACATTTAAAGACCCGTTGTCCTGATTATATTCCTGATAATGCAAACGATTTTACTGTATTAGACTATGCTAGTGTATTACAAAGAAAATTTGTGGATGATGCTATAAATGTTACTCAACTTTATTATCACAATGTAAATAATAAATTATATGATATTGGATGCTCTATTCTAACTAACTATTGGGGAGGAAATCTTATATCCGTAGCTCCAACTTTGACATCGATGCTGATAATACGCAGTGCACCGACTCTATTTAAGGGCAATAGAATAGACGATTTTTCAGAGAAGCACCCATACTTAACTAAATGTACAGGAATTTTACTTTTAATACCAACATTGATGTTCTCGAAATTTTTAAGCGATAATTTACCCACAACAAAGTACTGCAAAGAATATACTGATTATCAAAAAATAAATATAACTAAACCCGATGAATTTACTAAATTAAAACATGCAGAAAAATATATGAAGCATCATCAAGACATATATATAATAATAGATAGTGAGTGCAGTGAAAAAGATGATAAAGTAACTGAAATAATACAACCAGTTTTTAAAAATCCATATGTTATAAATGAAACTATAAAATTTACTATATGTAAAAGCACAACTTCTACACAAGAAAAATCACCCTATAGTCCATATACAACAGATAATCCGCAATGTAGTATGAGCATGACATATTTTCCACAAAAAGAATTAGAGCAAAGTGAAACTGCTCAGCCAGATGAATTATAATTGATATAAAAATAAGAATATAAGCATTTAAATTTATACTTTAATTTGATATAGATCACAATTATAAATCCCTTTATATTTATATTTTTTTAAATACTTCATTCCACATTTTAGCATTACTTTACTAGAGGCGGTGTTATCATAATGACAGCACGCCACTAAGTATTTTAACTTAAGTTTATACAATCCATGATGAATAATTTTTTTAGTTATTTCTGTAGCATAACCTTTGCCCCAAAATTTTTTATGCAGTACATAGCCAATTTCAATATCTTCATTTTTCTCATCAAATTCTAAATGAAATAATCCGGCTATACCAATAAAGATGTTATTTTCATAGATATCAAAAAATGAAAAATTATATTGATGATAATGCTTAATTGTTTTACACAAATTTTTTTCAATCTCTAATTTAGCTCTTGGATTTCCATCCCCTAAATATTTTATCACCTCTCTGTCTAACTGTAAATCATACCAATTGTTTAAACTATAGATTGTTGGAATTCTCATAGTTAATCTATCAGTTTTTAAAAAATAGTCCTGCATCCGTCCATCCATCTATTAGGATCAGCATACCACCCTGAGTATTAAATATCTATCTTTTTCCCTCTCAGCTTCATCACCTCCGTAATCACCTTTGCAACTGATTTATAATGTTCAAAAGGAATTTCGTCATCAATTTCAACTGTTTTATATAAAGCTTGAGCTAAAGGCGGGTCTTCATAAATTGGCACTTCATTCTCTTCTGCTATTCTCCTAATGATTAAAGCTATATTATCAATCCCCTTTGCAACTACAATTGGAGCTGTATCATCATTTCCAGGCGAGTATTTCAGTGCTACTGCATAATGCGTTGGGTTTGTTATAACAACATCTGCATCTGGAACTTTATCCATCATTCTCTCCTTTAATATTTTATTCCTCATACTTTTTAACTTTGATTTAATAAGAGGATCACCTTCACTTTCCTTGTATTCCTTCTTCAGTTCCTCCTTACTCATCATTAAATTTGTGATGTATTTATGTTTTTGATAGAGAAAATCCAATGCTGCAATAAAAAACATAATAGTGCATACAGTTGTAAAAATATTCTCTAAGGACTGATTTAAAAAATTTAATATTTCTTCCATATCAAAAGTATGAATCATTGTGAATTGAAACATTTCAGACTTTACAGTAATATATATGGCAGTGCTAATAATGAATATTTTAGCAAGTCCTTTGATTAATTCAACAACAGAATTTAATGAAAAAATTCTCTTAAATCCCGACAAAAGAGATATTCTATCTAGTTGAAATTTAATGACTTCAGGAACAAACATAACCCCATTTTGCAATAAATTTCCTATAATTGCAGCTATTATACAAAACAATAGCGGCAGCGATGCAAGATAGAATAATATGAGCAATACTTGCTTTATTAAATGGTAAATAGTATCTGGTTTTAAAATGATTTGATGAGGCTGGTTAATAAAATAGGAAAGTTTATTCAAAGATTGCAGACTGATTTTCGGAAATACAAATACTATTAATAATGTAATAAAGATAAACAATATAAAACTATTAAATTCCCTAGATATGGGAATATTACCTTTCTTCTTAGCATCCTCTAACTTCTTAGCACTTGGTTGTTCGGTTTTTTGCGATTTATCTTCTTGTTGCGCTTCAGACATTATCCAAATAAATTATTAATATGATATGTGTATTTGTCAATAAACCATAGCATCAAAGTTGAGATTGTAATAGATAAGAATAAAAATCCAATTAAGGACTGCAAGGGTATAATCAAAAAGAATATATGCAATTGTGGCATTAATTTTGATAATATCCCCCCACCTATGTTGATCAGCAAACTGATAATAATAAATGAAGATGCCATTTTTACACTTAATATCCAAACTTCATTTACAATTCTGACTATTGTTTGTGTATAATCTGCACTATACTCTGCATAGCTTAAAATCGGAAATGTTTTATAACTTGATGCTATCCCACTGATAATGGCATGATCAATCCCAACTGCAAAAATTAAAACTATTAGTAAAACTGTAAAGAAATTTCCAAGTAATGTACCTTGTTGTGATGCTTGCGATGGATCAACAAGTGTTGCAGCTGAAAGCCCCATTGAATTGCTTATTATAAAACCAAATGTAGTTACAACGGAAACCAAAATTTTTAAAAACAATCCAATAAACACTCCAACTACAATTTCGCTTGATATATTTAAAAATAGCTCTATTGCATTGTTTGGCATAGGAAGTAGTTTAGTGGCAAAAGTTACTGGTAATAAAACTAAACTTAATACCAATGAAAATAATAACCTTATTCTAATATTAATCAAGGTTTCACCAATGCCTGGCGCAAACATCATCACACCCCCTACCCTACAAAATATTATTAAGAAGGTATAGATAAAGCTTACTGAATATTGTGATAAATTCATATACGATTGATTAGACCTATAATATTGTCAAAAAATAAGTTATATTGTTTTGAGAACTAAAGAATATATTGAACATGTTATATTTGACAAGAAAAATTGATGAATCAATTATCATTAACAACGATATAAAAATAAAAATCATTGAGATTAATAAAAATTCTGTAAAATTAGGTATAGAATCTCCTAAATCTTCGACCATTTTAAGGAAGGAAGTTCATGACGTCATTGTTAAAGAAAATTTAGATGCACTCTTGTCATTCGATGAAGAAAATAAAGAAGGTGAGGAAGAACAGTTAAATAGTTAATTTTGATAGATTTGTCATGAAACAAGTTTATTATCTTATTCTTCAAATATTTTTTATTTTTCAGTGTTATGCAGAACAAGTGCTATATGACGATGAGATTAATAATTATTTTCAAGATTTATCTCACCCAATTTTTAAGGTAGCAGATTTAGATGACAGAAATATCACAATTCAAATCATATTATCTAATGTTATAAATGCATTTGTTAATGATGGAAGTAATATATATCTATACACTGGCCTAATATGCAACACAGATGATTTAGATGCTTTAATTGGTGTTATAGCTCACGAAACTGCCCATATAAAACAAAGTCATATATTAAAATTTAAGGAAGAAATAAATTTAAGTAGGAAAAAAGCAATATTTTCAACAATCGTAGGGCTAGCAATTGGTTTGGCTACAAATGAACCAGGAATTGCCACAATTGGAGCTCTTAGCGGAGCCGATAGAGCAAACTTAGATATCCTAAGGCACAGTAGGTATAATGAATATGCTGCAGATACAATTGCTTTAAAATATCTACATAATCTAGGTATAAAAAAAGATGGAATGATAAATTTTTTCAAAAAGCTTGAAAATAAAGAGCGCATTTTTAATTTTAAAAATTCATATCGGCTAACTCACCCCCTTAGCAGAGAAAGAATAAAATCTATCGAATCTGCTACTGATAATCATACGGTTAAAAATACTACCTATCCAAGCAAACAATTACAAAGTAGATTTAATTTAATCAAAGCCAAGTTGTTTTCTTTAACCCACTCTCCAAAGGAAACATTGGACATGTATAATTGTGATGATGATTATTGTTTATACGCCCAATCTTTTGCATATAGCAATCAAAAAAATTATTTAAAAGCAATTAATCTAATTGATCAACTAATAAGAAAAAATCCTAATTATGTATATTTTTATCTAACCAAAGCTCAGTATTTATTTGAATTTGGAAAAATAGAGAAATCAAATATATACTACGAAAAAGCAATAAAAATAAATCCAAGGCTATATATTGCAAAATATGAATTAGCTAATAATTTAATTTTATTAAAAAAAGATATCACCAGAGTCATTTCAATTTTGAAAGAACTGGTGTTTCATTTTAAATATATACCTGAAATGTGGAAAAAATTAGGCAATGCATATTACATCAATAAAAATTATTTTGATGCTAATAAATGTTATGCCAAGAATGCAATATTAAGAAATGATAAAAAACTTGGAAAGCTTTTCTTAGAAAGAGCAAAAAAGTATCAAAAAACATATGCCCAAAAAAATGATTTAATTTATATTGAAAAAAATTTAGCTGAAATACATGAATAAATGGCAAATATAAATATAAAAACAGGATAATATAAAAATATTTTGTTTTGTTAACCTAATTGTAACACTTCATCAGTATAATTAAGAATAGATAAGGAGAGATTATCTATTTAGGAAGTTCTTAACTTGTGTGGTTATTGCCCCTCAATCACCACACAAATTAAGATTTATATTTCTATAAAAGCATTTTTAAAAATTTTAGTAGAAAAAATTTTCTAGAAGTATTGATGCCGCAACAACATCATCCATTTTATTTCTTACTTTTCTTTTTAAGTTTACTTCTTTAAGCAATGTATTTGCAAGCGATGTAGTAAATCTTTCATCACTTAAAATAATTGGTAAATTTACCTTATCTACAAGTGTATCAGCAAATTTTTTAATTTCTTCTGTATAAATTGTCTCATTACCATCCAATTTCAATGGATATCCTATAATTATAGCATTAATACGATTTTCTTTTAATAATAGGGCTAAGTTATCAAAATTACTGGTGATATCATTAAAAATTGTCAGAGGTGTAACGATATTAATCTCGCTCATATAAATAGCCAAGCCAGATTTTTTAAAACCAAAATCAATTCCTAAAACTTTAAATTTATTTAGATTATTTAACTCATTTAAAAATTCACTTTTACTTTCAAATATCATATAGTAAGAAAATAATATTATAACAAGTTGCGATTATATAATGGATATAAAAAAATCTGAAGTAAAAAGAATAACTGAACTGTCTAGCATTTCCTGCGGTGAAAATGAATTATTATCCTACATGAATGATCTATCAAAAACAGTAGATCTATTTGATAAGCTGAAAAACGTTAATACAGATAACATAGAGCCATTGTATAATGTAAATGATGATAACCTAAGATTAAGAAAAGATGTATCCATAAAGAACAATACTAAAAATGATATATTAAAAAATGTTCCAAAAAGTAAATATGGCTTTTATGTCGTTCCAAAAATGATTGAATGATGCTATATGCAATACCATATTTTAGTAATTGATGATGACGATGAAATAAGACAGCTTCTTGCCAAATATCTAAACAAAAATGGCTACATAGTTAGTTTAGCTCCAGGTACCATCATAGCAGAGAGCTTGTTTGAATTATTTCAATTTGATCTGGTGATTTTAGATGTTTTAATGCCTAAAGAGACAGGATTGGATTTTCTTAAGCGTAAAACCTTAAAACAACCAGTTATAATGCTAACAGCTTTGGGAGATGTTGATGACAGAATAAATGGCTTAGAAAGTGGAGCTGAGGATTACATTGCTAAACCTTTTGAGCCAAAAGAATTGCTCATCAGGATTGAAAAATTAATCTCTAGGTTTAAAAAAGATTCCTTTACTGAGAAAAAGATAAAATTTGGAGATTGTCAATTTGATTTAGAAAACAAAAATCTTTTATCAAACAATAAAATCATTCCATTAACAACTGGGCAACGTGATTTATTGACTATTTTTGCTACAAATTTAGGAATAATAATTTCAAGAGAGGAGATAGCTAAACAACTAAACAATATAAATATCAGAACTATAGATACGCAAATTACAAGGCTTAGAAGTAAGATCGAAAAAGACCCTAAATCCCCTATATCATTGCAAACAGTGAGAAATCATGGGTATGTATTATGGGGATAATTTTATATTAATAAATCCTATTATAAACAAGAGGAAAGTTATTTTTTCCATGACCAATTTTATTTGTTTTGTACATTGGAATTTCAGAATTTTGATTGGCAAAATCATTAACTGCAAAATTTACGTATTCATCACTTTTAATAAATTCTCCAAATATAATAGCCTTAGCATCTCCTAATTTTAGTGTTGATTTTAAATGATAGAGCATCCTATCAACTTTATAGCCTTCCTCACCAACATCCTCTAGAAATAATATTTTATCCTTTATATTTATTTGCCAATTAGTGCCAAAACTAGTTTGAATTATTGCAAGGTTACCACCGGTTAATTCATAATTATCAAGTTTATCTTTAAACTTTTTTGCTGATATGTTTAAAGGTGTAATACCATCAAAATAATTATCATTTACTGTGCATCTATTATTTAATACTAGATTTAATATATAAATAAAATTATTAGCATTTTTATTGTCTTTAAATAACTCTCCCAAGCAGGCTCCATGAATTGTTTTCCAACCCCATTTTTGAGATAAAAATAAATGCAAAGCCGTAATATCACTATATCCAATAAATATTTTCTCAATTTTTGGCTTTACTTGTTTATCTAAAAATTTAATTAATTTTGATGAGCCATAACCTCCATTTACACACCATATAATTAAGTTTTTTTCATCTGAATATAATGCTTTATTTAAAACTTCTAATCTTTTTTCATCAGTATTTGAATGAAACGGATGGGAAGTTTTATCTAATAAAGGATCAATGTTAGATAAATTTATGTTTGGAATAGCTTTAATTTTCTCATATTCACAATATGGATATGAGGCTGGAGAAATTGGAAGGATAATATACTTATTATTTAGCTCTTTCCACAATGGGTGTATGCAAATTTCATCTATAAGCATAATAGTAAAAATTTTATTCTAGGCCTTAGTATACTATATCATTTTTGGAGCTTAGTCTTATAATGTTTTTGTTTAATTTACCAATGATTTTATTGATTCCTCATGCTAAATTCCTAAATAAGTGAGCTGGGTATAACCTAATGATATATATTATGAAAAGCATCGGAGTACTAAAACTACTCGTATTGCCTAAAAAACAGGTACGTGAAGTGTTTATGCAACAAATCGAATGCGCTACATCCCTAAGCAATTAGTCCTTATTTTTAGATTTATCATTTAAAATTTTTTCATCCATTCGATACATTTTATCCTCAAGCCCCACTCGTTCCATAATTCCTAATTTATCACCTATTACAGCAATCCATTTTATAAAATAGCTGTTGGTTTCTTTCGCCATCCTTTGTTGTTTATGCGGCTTTAATCCTTCTATCGTTTCTAGATTATGATGCCTATCCATTTGCTTTATAAACAGCGTCTCATGGTCACCCAGCTCAATTAGCCTATCTAGTGTTTGCTCAAGTGTGAGCGTAATGCGTTTACCATCTTCAAATCTCACTTTTGTCAGCCTGTCTACCATTTCAGCTATTCTTTGGTTAAATTCTTTTTCCACTATCTCCACTGTACATTCAGAATCCTCCACTACATCATGAAGAATTGCTGCAATGATAGTATCAGTTTTGGGATAGTGCTCTGCCACCATTCCAGCAACTGCTAGGGGGTGGAAGTAAAAAGGATGATCTCCTGTCTTTCTCATCTGTATACTATGCCATTTTTTGGCAAATATAATTGCCTTCTCAACCAGCCTCATGTTCAGCTTGACACCATCTCTTTTGCTAATATCCTCCAGCTTACTCATCAAATCTGTACTATACACACACTTGTTACTATATTTTTCATATTCTTTATCTAGTTCACAATTAAAATCTTCCTCATTTAATGCAGTATCTTTGATTCTTGGTTCATTAGGGTATTTATCATAAGTACCACTGTCTTTTTCTAATTCGGTTAGATAACTTATCGCCCATATGAAGCCTATTATAATGGGTGCAACCAACACCCAAATTCCGTAATATCCAAACCATTCTGTGAGCGGAATCAATCCATAGGATGAAATTGCATACCCAGTAGCCCCTGATACCCCAAAAGTAGTCGCAACTGCTGTAAATCGTTTAGATACAGGAAAATGTTTTACCCACATAACTATGTTAATCAGATTAGACATAGCTGGAATATAAATTGCACATTGTAAAAAATATATAGTTATCTCTCCATTTGTTAAAGAAATTTCATTAAGACAAAAAGGCATATATAATAATGCCATCGTACCTGCAACAATACTTATTTTTCTTATTTTAATTGGGTGAAATTTACTACATAGATATGCCATAAAAGCAGAGCCTAAAACTGAATATATAGAAACTTTAAAATTATGGTTTACTACTGCCTCAGGCGTCATACCAAAATTGCTCTTCATAAAATCACCTAAGTAAATATAAGTGCAATAAAAACAAATAGGCGTTAATATAACGTTAAAAGACAACCCAACCAAAGCTTTTTTGTTCACCTTTTCATTTATGGCATATATTGGATCTTGTTTTTTTATAACTTTCATTCTATATTGATAGTTAGCAAATTCAGGAGTCTCCCTTAATCTCGTCCTAGCAACAAGGCCAATTACCGCAATTATAGCTCCAGCGAAAAACGCATATCTCCAGCTGAAATTTGAATTAAGCACAAGAGATGCCACACCTAGGGCAAATAATCCTCCAGCTCTTGATGCTGTATCTACTATACCACTTGCTATATACTTATGTGGTGATTTTAAAGTTTCAAATAAATAAATTCCTGCTCCAATGACTTCACCTAAGGATGAAAAACCTTGCAACATTCTGCATAAAAGTATCACAACTGTTGCCCATATTCCCACCTCTGCATAAACAGGAAATGTCGCCATCGTTACACATGTTCCTGCCATAATAAAAGTTGTGATATATATAGTGGTTTTTCTGCCAATTGCATCTCCAATTCTTCCAATAACATAACCTCCAACAGGTCTAAGTACAAATGTCATGCAAAAAGCTGTTGCAGCAAGCAATTTAGCAATCATGGGATCTGTTTTTGGAAAGAATAAGTCATTTAAGAGTATAGAAAGATGCACATATAGCATCAAATCAAAATATTCTAACAATGTGCCGAATGAAAGAAGCGCAATTGCTTCTTTTTGTTGTATTGTAAGCTTTTTAACCATAATTGAAAATTCTCATTCACAACTTAGTGAATTATAAGCCTACTACTACTTTTTGCTGAGTCAAGTTTTTTGTCATTAAACATCTCCTCAACCAATTTATAAAAATAAAATCAATAGTAATTTAATAACAATCTTCTCTTATATTCATCATCTGCGAATTCTATGTGAGCTTTCAAGTAATTTTTACTAAATAGATTTTCTGCAATTTCACCCCATTCGATAATCAAAATTCCATCTGTCATGGCATCTTCAATCCCAATGTTAAATAACTCTTTTTCAGATTTAATTCTATATAAATCAAAATGCCAAATTTTAAATTTTTTAGTATCATATATATGAACTAAATTGAATGTTGGACTAGTTACATTTTTTGGATTACCTCCTAAACTTTCAACAATACTTTTGGTAAGGGTAGTTTTACCAGCACCTAAATCTCCATATAATAATAAAATATTGCGCTTTATTAACATTGCAGCAATTTCATTAGATACTTTTTTCACTTCATCTAGAGTGTAATTTATTACTTTTTTATTCATAAAGTAGTATCTTATGCGTTCAAAATGCTTTTATAGCATAAAATTACTAATAAAGACTTGAAAAAAATAATTTCATATATAATATCACCTACATACTTCATTGGGATGTAGCCAAGCGGTAAGGCAACGGTTTTTGATACCGTCATGCGGAGGTTCGAATCCTCCCATCCCAACCAATTTCAATTTTTCTAATTAATTTTCAAAAAAATATTGCCAACTGCAACAGTTATGCTAGTATTCATTTAATATAAACTTTAGCGTAGTGGGCAAGATGTTATTAAATTTTAAAAAAATATTGATTATTTCTATACTAGTTTTTTCTACAAACTTTTTACTTTGTACCGAATCTTATGCAGATGGCGAAGGACAAGGACAAGGACAAGGACAAGGACAAGGAAAGTCAACAAATGCGGGAGATGGAATTGCTCAAGTGCTTTGCAATGTGATTGAAATTGCTCAAGGTGCAACTGGAAAAACAATAGCTACATTAGTAATCATATCTATGGCAATAGGTTTGTTCTTAGGTAAAATTACTTGGGGTGTGGCTATAGCAGTTGCTGTTGGTATGGGTGTATTATTTGGAGCAAATACAGTTGTTGGATTTCTTGCTGATGGTAGTAAGGGGGATAATAATGTATGCAATACCCTAAAAGTTGATAAATAACCACTCCATTAAGCCATGGATAGTATATCTAATATATGCAGTCCATGGCTTTTTAAAAATTCATAAGCTTCTGTCACAATAGTTCAAAGTTAATAAAATATCACCAATAAACCCCCTCTATAAAAATATACTATTTAGTTATATTTTTATATCTCACAACCATAGTTAAAAACCACCTTTCAAAATTATTAGAGTAATGTCTCCTATAAGAACAATAATGTTGGTAAGAGAGAATATAGAAGCAAATCATAAGAGAGCCCAAAGATTAATGAGAGAAATGGACTTGCATGCCATTTATCCGGGGCCAAACGGGGTCCACTTCAGACTATGACCCATGCTAAATTTAAATACTTCACCTCTGATAGCAGGTGTATCAAAGGCGTTGATACAATGATCATGTTGACTGAAAATCAATTTTTCTGGACACCAATAACTTTAAAGTTAAAAACACTATCTTAATAAACTTTTCAGTCTCTAATCATTAGATTTTGCTATCTAAACTACTTCCCATCTTAAATCTGTTTTAACCTCTATATCAGTTTCCAGCAAGGTCAAAATTGAGAGATTAATTTAGAAAGTATTTTTTGCAAGATGTATGTGAAAAACTAGTAAGGAATGAAAAGTTTAGATGATTGAGAGCAATCAAGAAAAGCAAATTATAAGAAGTTAAATAAAGTGGCGGGGATGACGAGACTCGAACTCGCGACCTCCGGCGTGACAGGCCGGCGCTCTAACCAACTGAGCTACATCCCCATTTCAGAGGTAAAATTAAGTGGTGGGCGATGACAGAGTCGAACTGCCGACATCCTCGGTGTAAACGAGACGCTCTACCAGCTGAGCTAATCGCCCCACTAAAATATGCTAAACCATAATTACTGGTATATGACTTAAAAATCAAGCAAAATTTGCTTAATCTGCAAAATAACCATTATAATGAGCAATTAATTATAGAATTAATCATCACTATATATTTTTTCAGCTCTCTCGTGTTCTTCTTGAGCTCTAATACTTAATGTAGCAATAGGCCTTGCTTCTAACCTTTTTAATCCTATTGGCTCAAAATTCTTAACACAAAATCCATAACTCCCGGTTTTTATTCTTTGTAGTGCAGCATTAATTTTATCAATTAATTTTCTATAGCGATCTCTGGTTCTAAGTTCAAAGTTCACATCTGATTCAATCGATGCTCTATCATTAATATCAGGCTCATTAAGCCTCTCATGCTTCAAATGATCAATAGTTTCTTTAGATTCCTTAGTCAAACTTTCCTTCCATGCAACAAGCTTTCTTCTGAAGTACTCTAATTGCATATCATTCATATACTCCTCATCTTCTGAAGGCTTATAGTTTGCTGGAAGTTCAGTAATTTTCTCACTCATAATTTTACTCCTGTATTATTTTTCATAATTTCTAATTAAAAACTCATTAAGTAACCTAACTCCATACCCTGTAGCTCCTTTTGGAGAAAAATCTCCACCTTCATCTAACCAATTAACACCTGCTATATCAATATGCGCCCATGCACAATCTTTTTGAACAAAACGTTTTAAAAATTGTGCTGCAGTTATACTGCCAGCCCCACCTTTTCCAATATTTCTTATGTCAGCTATTTTAGAATTAATTAGATCATCATAAAATTCATCCAATGGAAGTCTCCAAACTCTTTCTCCAACTTCCTCCCCTGCTTTATGCAATTGTTTTGCTAAATCATCATCATTGCTAAATATTCCAGCATTATGATGTCCAAGAGCCATAATAATTGCGCCAGTTAAGGTTGCCAAATCAATCATAATTTTTGGCTTGAAATTTTCTTGGGCATACCACATTACATCTGCCAAAAGTAATCTACCTTCAGCATCTGTATTATCTACCTCTATAGTTTGTCCCGACATGGAGGTGATAACATCACCAGGTCTTTGAGCACTACTAGATGGCATATTCTCTGCTAAACCTATCATACCTACAACATTGATTTTTGCTTTTCTTTGTGCAAGAGATTTTATTAAAGCGGTTACTACAGCAGCCCCCCCCATGTCATATTTCATCATTGTAATTGAGGGCCCTGATGGCTTCAAATTAATACCGCCAGTATCAAACGTTACTCCTTTACCTATAAATGCAATAGGTCTATCGCCCTTATTAGACGACTTATCACCATTCCATTCCATTGATATAGCATAGGTTCCAAAATCACTACCCTGCCCCACAGCAAGTATTGCATTCATACCTAATTCTTTTAGACTTTTTTTATCTATAACTTTCACCTTAATACCAAGCTCTTCTAGCTCTTTGCATACTAAAACGAAACTATCAGGATTTAAAGTATTACCCGGTTCAGAAACTAGGTCTCTTGCAAAATGTGTTGAATTTATAATTTTTTCTCTTTCAGAAAAAAGTTTCTCAACACTTGGATTATTAGCATAAATATTTATTTTTTCTAAATAGATCCTATGCTTATCTTTCTTAGATACATAATATTTATCAAAAACATAATTTTTTAATTTTATTCCTTCACAAACATTTTCAACAAAAAAATCTTCTTTGTCTCTTAACTCATCATTATCTATAAAAATTCCAGCCTCTGATACTTTCAATGAGTTCAATTTATCAGCAATATTGCCACCTAGTTTTTGGGCTTTGACTCTATTCAATTGATCTACTGAACCAGTACCACAAAACAAAAACCTTTTTATCTCCCTCTCAATTTCTATTGTCGCAACTAACATTTCTCCAAACTTACAATTAAAATCTTCAAACATTTTTAATGTTTCAGTCACCGCCTTTGTATTTAATCTTAGAAAAGATGGAAGAATTTTCACATCTGATAAAAATACAATGTTAAACTTTTCCCCAGTAATAGAAGTGAGTTTGTTGAATAAAAACTTCATAGCACAATCCTGAATAATATTATTAATCGATATTTTATATCACACATTAAAAAAAGATAAAATAAATAACTTTTATGCTATAGTGTGGTTAATGTATATTACACAAATATCTGCACCTGCAATTAAAACTTGAAGTTTTTATGCTTTATATTCAGATAAATATTTTATTATTTTAATTAATTTTTCACTAAACTTTTAATGCTGCTAACTAATACTTATTTCAAAAAAAGTTTTTTTGAATACCTAAAAATATTTGCATTTACATTTATTGGCTTTATTTTAGTGATATTTTTGTTTGATATGCTAGAGCTTTCTAGAATTACATCAAAGTACTCATTGAGCTTTACAATGGTAATGAAATTATCTTTGATGAAAAATTATAGCAGCCTAAGCAAAACAGCGTCAATGATTGTTCTTATATCATCCCTCATATATTTTAATCTAAAAAATAAAAACAATGAATTGATTGCGGCCAAAAGCATCGGTATATCAAATTTAAAAATTGTACTTCCTGTTATTTCAGCAGTTTTTCTGTTTGGAGTCTGTAACATCACAATCATTAATCCTATAGGCTCAATGTTACTAAAAAAATATCAGAATTATGAAGCTCATAACTTCAAAAAGCAAACTAGCCTAGTATCCTTATCAAAATCTGGAATATGGCTAAAAAACAAACTCAAAAATGAAAGTTTGATAATTAATGCTCTGAGGGTTTCACAACTTTCAAATACTATGAATGATATTAAAATCTTTTTTATTAATAAAAATGGTGGCTTAGAGCGCCAAATATTTGCGAAATCAATTTTGTTTCGTGATGAAGACATAGTGATAAAAGAACCTATGATATTTGATAAAAATTTCTATATCACAAAGGAAAAAGAGATAATTTTACCTGTAAAAATCTCTATATCACAGATATTTGAAAATTTAGCCACAATTGAAACAATATCATTTTTTCAATTGTTAGAATTTATCAAAATCACTGAGGAATCTGGTCTATCTACAACAAAATATTCATTGTATTTCATAAAAGAATTATTATCACCCCTCTATATTATAAGTATGTCTATGATAAGTTTCTTTTTTATAAATCGCTCAACAAACAGAAAAAAATTTGATTTATCACCTCTATATTGCTTGGCTATGGGATTTATTATTTTTTTTAGTACAAATTTTATCCATACTTTAGGATTATCAGGAAATATTTCCATGTATTTAGCAGTATCATTCCCCATTATAGTTTCAAATCTACTTGCATTATACCTTATATTATATAAGAATTAGCATAATAATACTTAAGTAAGGGATTTGCTGCTAATGCCAATAGACAATAGACAAATAATGATGCAAAGAAGAAAAGATTTTAAACAATATGAAAGTTATGTAAAAAGTTTCAATAGTTTTCTAAATAATTTTCCAATTTTCTCAATAGCAAAATTTATAAAATCTGCTTATCAGGCATTTTCAAATTTACCTTCTTGGAGCAAAATTATAGTTGGAGTGTTGACTGCACTACCGATAGCTGCTATTGGCTTAACTACTATAATTGCTGCAGAAACGATTAAATTTTCGCTTGCATGTTTGACTAGACCGTTTGGTATAAAAGCTTTTTCATTCAGACCAATGATCTTGAGCCTTTATAGGGTATATGAAAATGCATCTGCACCTGAAATGCAAAAGCTATTGGTTGAAAAAACTAATTTATTAGAACAAGTAGGAAAAAACAAAGAGATTACAAAAGAACTCCTCAATGATTTAGTATTCACCCAGGACAATAAACAGACTAACATTCTAAAGCAAGTAACAGGTGCAACTATTGACCTATTAGGAGATGAAAGTGCACGAGATAAATTAAAAACCGAACTAGTCAATAATTATTTTAAATTTAATCTTAATTCTTTTAATAGAGAGGCTTTTATTGATAATTTTATTAAATATGAAAAAAGCCAAATACTAGATGAAATCAAAGATGAAAATGATTTGGTTAAATTACTAAAAGAAAAATCAGATATAAGATTGGGTGACTCAAATTACAATTTAAAAAACTCTATAAAATTACTCAATGCAAACCCTACAAAAGCTGAAATTTCAGATGCATTAAAAACTCAATTACGTCAGGAATTAAGAACTTTAGGACTTAGCACTGATAGGATTGAAGTACTAACTCCTCAAGCATCCACTTTATCACTTCAGGAGGCGCAAAAAATTCTACAAGAGCAATACAGTAATGTATTGCAAGAAAAAATAAGTAGCACCCACGAAAAAATCATAACTCATATAGCGCAAAATGGAGCAGTAGATGATTTTGATGTCTATGTCTCTGATATTTTAAGAGAGCATGCAGCATATGTAGTTGATGTTCAAGAACCATTGTATCAACAAAAGTATATTGATGACTACATTAGGTTTCATGAAGAAAACAGCTCTGACAAAAGTAGAGAAGAATTAAGAGACGAAGCAATCCAAAATTCTTATAATATCGCACCTGATTTCATGCGATTGGCACAGAACGTGTTAAGAGTTGTGGATTACTTACCAGATCAGGATCTTACTAATGTTATAGAAGCAGCAAATCCAAATCTAAAAACAGTTTTAAAAACAAATGGGCCAGAACTAATTAATTTTGCTAAAAACTCCATAGGAGATTCAGGTCCCCTGCGTAATATGCTAACAGGATTTGGAATTACAGATGAAGTGTTAGATTTAGCACCATTGGTATTACGTGAGGATGATGGGGTGGCTAAAATAGCTAAGATAACAGAATCAATAAGAACTAAACCTGTTTTTAATTGGACAGAAGATATATTAAATTTATTAAACTCAAACTCTGAACTGCAGCAAAAATTTGTAAATAAACCTGAAATGGCTGCTGAATTAACAAAAGGCATTGTCAACAACATTCCATTTCTTAAGAATTTATGCCAGGATTTAGGGTGTACGGATCAGGTATTTGATATTATTTCAATATTAATTAAAACTCCTGAAGATACTCAAAAAATCTTAGGGCACCTAAATGAAGGAAAATATGTGGAACTTGCGCAAAAATTTATTGAAGTTGTTAATTCAAATGTGGAACTACGAACTTACTTAACTACTCATAAAGGTGTGTATAAACAATTAGTTTCATCCTTATTTCAGGAAATAGACTTGATGAGAAATCTTAAGGATAACAATGACATTACCAATGAAGCATTTAAAGAAATTTTGGATTCAGGGCTTTCTGCTTTAGATAATTCAGATAAATTCGCAGAGCTCATTGATGTATCTAATCAGATTTTCAATATTACAAATCAGTATATAACTGATAATAACTTAGGTGATTATTCTAATTTTACAAAAGATGATTATGTAAAATTAACAAAGATTATATTACAGAATGAAGCTTTATTTAAACTTTTAGATGAAAATAAAACAGCCTTAGGAGATTTTGCGAAATTATTAGTAGAAAAAACACCTTGGTTAAAAGCTAAAAAAGTTGAATTATTAGGAAATGTAGAGATTGATAAATTTATACCAACTCTAATTGAATCAGGTGTTTTAAAAAATAGAGCTAATGTAAGCGCTGCATTAGATCGCTATATAGGAGATGGCTATAAAGCTGTTACTTTAGCTGCATATGTTTATCGTGGCTCTTCTGTTCTTAAAAATCTACTAACAGCTGCCCCAATAATGAGCTATTTATCTTCTCCAAGTATAGACGTCAATTTATCTAAGCTTATCAAAAATCAAGTTAACTCTAATACTTCTCCTAATTCTTTAAGTGGACTATTGCAAAGTAGTGGTAATACTGAACTGGTTAACTTAGGAAATACAAAAGATCTATCTGGTATAACACTTGATGATATTGATTTTTCCAAAATTCAAAATGTCCAAGGATTCAGTCTTGTAAATTCAAATTTTGCTAAATCTAATTTTAGTAATGTTGAAATCCAAGATACATCTTTTAGCAGTGCTACCTTTCAAAAAGGAGTAAACTTTGAAGGTGCTAATTTACAAAATGTTAATTTTAGTAATGCTAAATTTAGTGCCTATAAAATAGAAGAACTATATCTCCCAAGAAGAACTGAAACTAAAGGTCAAATTGAACAGAATGCAATAGTTAGTTTTAAAAATGCAACATTAAAAAATGTTAATTTTAGTGATATAAACTTAATAAAATCCGTATCATATTCTAATAATCCAAAGATTGATTTTGAAGGAGCGGTGATCGATCGCCCTACATTAAATTCTTTGGTAAGCGCTATCAGAAAAAATCCCTCTTTAGAAGACAGTATAAATTTAAAAGGAGCTAAAGTTATAGGTGATCTAAGTGAACTAGATTTATCAGGAATAAATTTAGAAGGGGTTGATCTTACGAGCGTAAGTAGTTTAAAAGGCTGCTCTCTTAAAGACGCTAACTTAAAAGATACAAATATTAATCCAGAATTATTAAAAGAAGCTTTGCAAATTCAAGATGTAAAAACAGATTTTAATGCAGAAAAATTTGATGAAATTAAAGAAGCACAAAAACAAAATAAGGAATCAATTATTACTGGAAAAATATCTAGACTTATTGTTAATAAATTAATCAGTGACGGTAAATTAGTTGTTAAAGATGTTAGTCAAACTACTTTATTAATTGAACAACTCAATACTAAATTATTACGTGAAATTAGAGCATTGCCTGAACCGGAGAAAAACTCTTTAATTAATCTTTTTGAGGCAAATTACACCAATTTAGACAAATTTACAATTGACCCAAATGCCATTACGCATTACTCAGATTTAAAGCAAATAACTCCACAGGTTATATTAAACACTCTTTACACCAATGCTTTTTCTGATAATGAATTATCAGATTTAAATTTAGCAGATGCTTTAAAACACGAGCAGATGAAAGATCTAATTGCAGATAAAATTGGTGAAAAATTATTTGGAGAAGGTCAAAATAGAGGAAAAGACTTCATAATTATCAGAGAACATTTAGCAAAAGTTTTTAATCAGTTATCTCCTGAGGAAAAACAAAAATTATATACTACCGTTTGTGCCATTGAGAATGACAACATGGTATTAAATACAAGTCCTGAATGTGAAATCTTAATAAACTCATTAAAGGATCAGTACTACAGTATGACAAAGTATACCAAAGCTGGGGTTGTCACTAGTGGAGTATATCTACCAACAAGCGATGCACTTGATAAATTTACAACTAGTAATTTAAATCAAATTAAAGTCATTTCTGATTTAGCACAAATAAATGAATTATCAAAAGCAGTTGGTAAAAAAATAGGAGAAAAATTATTTGGAGAAAATGCATCTAGCTCTAGGGTGGCAGATACTCAAAAAATTATTACTTACTTAACTGGTCAAATTTTTCCACATATTTTATGTGAATTGCCAAAAGTAGAAAAAGAAGCTCTATTGAACGCTATAAGCTCTAATAAAGATGACTTAGTGGATAAATTAGTTGGAGATTTTAATAAAGTTAATATGGTGGGAATGAAGAAAGTGGATGTAAATAGTTTATCACAAATTTTTTATAACAATACTTCCTACACCTCATTAGGAAATGTTGCAGGTGGCATTCAATTAAATACTACCAAATTAAATTCACAAGATTTCTTTGATTCAGTAAAAGATTGTGTTATGGGTAAGTGCCAATCAGATTCATCGAAAATTGAAGAGCTTGCAGAAAAAATTGGAAATAAACTTGGGGAGAAATTATTTGGAGAAAATGCGTCTAGTTCCAGAAAGCAAGACATTCAAAAAATCATCAACACTCTAAATAAAGTGATTTTACCAAGTGCTATAGATGGCTTAAGTGATGGACAAGAAAAAGAAAACTTTTTAAAACTAACTGATCAAGCCATTGATGAATTAGTGGGAAATTATAAAACAAGTGGTGTGGTCAATGACAAATCAAATGGAAATTGGAGCCAAAAAATTGCTGAGCAACCTAGTTTATCACAAATTTTTTATGATAATTCCTCTTACACCACAGTTGGTATGTTAAGTGGAGGCATTCAAATAAATGATCGTAAATTAGCAGATCAGTCTTTTTTAAATAAAATTAAGGGTCGCTTACAAGTTGAAGCTAAATCACCAATCGCTAATAGTAAAAGTAGATAATAGCCGTATGTCTAAAAATTTTTCCAATAATTTCAATAATGGGTATTGAGGAAGAAGAGAGGATGGTAGTGATACTATAAAATAAGTGCACCTTAAGTACTTCCTGATACAACAAATCTATCACTATAATAAATAAAAATTATAAGATTTTTATGAATAGATTTGACGAAATAAGATTTCCAGAAGATATATCTTACGGTGCAATAGGTGGGCCTCAATATTCCACAAATATTATATATACGTCCTCCGGAAATGAATATAGAAATATCAATTATTCTTGTTCAAGAATGAAATTTAACGTTGCTTATGGCGTCAAAACCAAAGAACAGATGGATAAGTTATTGCTGTTTTTTAGAGCAAGGAGAGGACGAGCTATTGGGTTTAGATACAAAGACTGGAGTGATTTTAGTGCCAAAAATCAATTAATAGGAATCGGTGACGAAAATACAACAAAATTTCAGTTAAAAAAGATTTATAAAAGTGGTGAGTCTGAATTCATTAGAATTATCGAGAAACCCGTATCTAATAGTATTAAAGTATATATCGATAATATCAAAGTAGATCAGGTGCATTATACTATCGATTCTACAACAGGAAATATAACATTTACTTCACCAATAAAGGATGGAGCAAATATTTTTGCTAATTTTGAGTTTGATGTTCCTGTGAGGTTTGATATGGATTATCTCCCAATATCAATTGATGGAAAAAATCTTTATTCATGCAAAGAAATTAACCTTATTGAAATTAAGTTATGATTAAAATAAATGAATCAACTAAAAGCAAATCATTTAATTCAGTCAATAATTACACAATTTGTTGGTATATACAGCTTCTCAATGGTGAACAATTAAGATTTACCAACCATGATAGTGATATTACTGTCGAGGGACGGACGTATGTTGCCGATGCTGCCTTCACTTATAAAAGTGTTGCGAAAAATTCTGAATTATCAAAAGAAGATAATGAAATTTTTGGAATAATTAATGATAAATATTTTAAACAAGAAGACATTATAAATGGTAAATTAGATAACGTATATATTGAGATCTTCTTGGTAAGCGCATCTGATCTGGATGGCAATAAATTAATCATAAACCAAGGATATATAAATAATATAAAAATTACTGATAATAAATTTGTTGCAAATATTTCTTCAATACAAAATAAATTAAACAAAAAAATTACACACTCCTTCTCTCAACGTTGTAGAGCACAATTTTGTGATAAAAAATGCACCCTACAAGAGGATAATTATACATTTCATGGGGAAATAACAGCATTGGTATCACATAATATTTTTAATGATTCCAAAAGGAATGAAGAAAATTTTTATTTTAATTTTGGAAAAATAACTTTTTTATCAGGAACTAATAGTGGATTATGTTTTCAAATAAAGAATTTTATAGATAATAAAATAGAATTGATTTTACCCCGTACGAATAGATTAGAAATTGGTGATAGGTACTCCATTATAGCTGGATGTGATAAATATTTTTCATCATGCATTAATAAATTTAATAATGCATTGAATTTTAGAGGCGAACCATATATTTCTAAAGTTTTAACTGGCCTTTAGTCTGTTGTAAATTGAAGCTAGAGGAAAAGATAAAAATGATAAAAATATACAAAACAGCTCTTTTGAAATACTCAAATATAAATTAGCTGCAATATTCGGATGAATGAAAAATCCTATTATCCCCAGGCAAATTGAAATATATGCAAAAGCAGTGCTTTTTTTGAAATTAAAATAGGAAAACACTATTGGAAAAAACAATGTGCATACCATTATTTCATAACTTAGCAACATTGTTTCTATTATGTTATCAAAATACTTTGCTATAACAATTCCAAAAAAACCAAGCAATATAGTAATAATTCGTGTTTTAAGTAAGTTATCAGAAAGTGATTTTTTTTTGAAATCTAATGTTAAATTTGAGCTTATTGCACATAGCAATGAGTCACCTGTTGAGATAATTGCGCATAGAACTGCAAGCGCTGCTATGGACGTAATAAAGCTGTTAGAAGTACTAATAAAAAAGAATATCATCTCGCTGCTTCCAACTGGTATATTCTCAATGCTCCTTGCAGCTATCCCAAAAATAAGTGGTAAAAAAGAAAATCCAAGCAATAGAAGACCTGCTATGAAAGCAGATATATATGCAGTTTTTGAATTTTTAGCAGAAAAAAATCTTTGTGCCATATCTTGCTCGATAAAGACATATAAAAATGGAACTATTATATACGGGGTTAAAAACGCTTTATCTTTATTGCTGATATTATTAAACAGATTATCAAATGAAAATTGAATATACTCATATTTATTAAAAACATAGTATGCAGTGATGATTGCAAAGGTAATAAATACAAATATTATCTGCACAACATCCGTATAAACCACAGCTTTTAAGCCCCCTAATACGGTGTATAATATTAGTATTGTCCAAAAGATATAGACAATAAATTCATTTTCAATTCCAAATGCAACCAAAAGCTTTCTTGTACCCACGATTAATGAGATTAATATTCCGTAAAGGGAAATTATAGATATAACTGAAGCTAATTTTCTAAGGAATTTTGATTTATATTCTTTCTCAAATAACTCAGCAATAGTAGAAATATTTTTTTCCCTTAGCTGTTTTGCACCGAATATTGCAATTGCAACTAAACCAAGAGATATACCGAGCGAGTAAAATATACCATAAATACCATATTTATAAGAAAAATCTGATGTTCCTAATATTACTCCAGCACCTAACTGTGTAGCCAATAATGACATGCTAACAGAAATAACCCCTAAACTCCTGCCAGCCAAGAAATAATTATCATTTGTATTGATTCCCGCAGAGGATTTATATCCAATGTATACGAAGACAATGAGAAGTATTGCGGAAAATGTTATGAAATAATAGCTCATTCAATATTGCAACACTTTATAGATAGAAGATTAATAAAAAAGACTTTTAATAGCTAGCGCCTGGAGCCTTTCTAAAAGATTTATGTTTCCTTTTTCTTGCTTCAATACTTTTTCTAAGTTTTTTCTCAGAAGGCTTTTCATGATGCCTTTTTTCTCTCATCACTTTAAACACACCTTCTCTTTGCAATTTCTTCTTGAGAATTTTTAAAGAGTAATCAACGTTGTTGAATCTGACTTGAACTTCTACCAAAATGCTATTTTTTTTGTTATATTATTACATGCATTCTATAATAAACAGACATGAAAGTAAACAGGGAAATACACACAACACAGATATAGAATAAGATTTAATAATTATTTGATGATACTAAACAAAAAGTACCTATCAAAATATTTATATATAAGTCAATATAGCTTCTCTAAATATCTGGCTATTAGATCAACTTCAACATTCACTATTGATCCATCATTAAACTGAGATAAATTTGTATTATCCCACGTATGTGGCACTATGTTAACTTCAAAAAAAGTTTCGGTAACTTTATTAATTGTGAGAGATATCCCGTTAATCGTAATTGAACATTTATAAGTAATATATTTACCCAATTGCTCAGGCAGGGCAAATTTTATTTTATGAGAATCTCCATCTTTTTTAATTTCAGATATTTTAGTACAACAATCAACATGACCTTGAACAAAATGCCCATTCAATAAATCCCCCACCCTTAAGGATTTTTCTAAATTCACTTTATAACCTAAAATCCAATGGTTAACATTGGTTACTTTTCTTGTTTCTAATGAAACTTGTACAACAAAAGTATTATCGTCAATTTCCGTTACTGTGAGGCAAATTCCATCGCAAGAAATTGAGTCTCCAATAGCAATCTCATTTGTATCCAGCGCAGTTTGAATTTCAACTTTCCAATCGTCACTGTTCTTATCTATGGCAAATATTGTGCCAATATCAGCTATAATACCGCTAAACATGTCATATTTATTGTTGCATAAAACTTAAAAACAGCTATCTTAAAATTGACCTGTAGTCAAATAAATAATCATTTTTAAAATATGAAAATATATATTGATAGTTGTGATGTAGACCAAATTAAAAAATACAAAGACTTAGGATTTGTTGATGGAGTGACAACTAACCCTTCAATTATTGCAAAATCTGGTAGAGATTTTAAAAAAGTTATTACAGAGATTTGCAATATGATTGATACATCTATAAGCGTTGAAGTAATATCAACTAACTACGAAAACATGCTTAAAGAAGCTGAAGAATTTTCCAAAATTGCACCACAAATCACTATAAAATTACCAATTACAGAAGATGGTTTAAGGGCATGCAAAGTACTATCTGAAAAAGCTTTTAAGGTGAACATGACCTTATGTTTTTCACCATTGCAAGCATTATTGGCAGCAAAAGCAGGAGCCACTTATGTCTCCCCCTTCATTGGAAGGCTTGATGATATGGGTAGAGACGGGATTGATTTAATTGCTGATATTTGCGCTATATATGAAAATTATCCAGATATATCAACTCAAATCTTGGCAGCATCAATAAGACATCCCATTCATATAATTCGAGCTGCTAAGCTTGGTGTTGACGTAATAACATTGCCTCCAAAGTTAATTGAGGTTATGATTAATAATCCTTTAACTGATAAAGGTATTGAAATTTTTTTAAATGACTGGAATAATATAAAAAAATAGTTTTAAAAATGATCAAAATAGTAGTGGGGTTACTGATTTGTACGTCTTTTATATGCGCTAATGCGCAAGAAAACGCTCTTGACATATATAAAAATTACATGGATTTTTTGACTAAAAACGATGCTGTAATTTCACAAAATATTGCAAATGCTGATACTCCAAAATATTTGCCAAAAAAATTAGAAGATAAAAAAAATTCCTTTGGTTATGATATTAAATTAGAGACAACAAATCCTATGCATATCCATGCTGAGGAAAGGAATTCAAAATATAAATTGTCTACTGCAAAGATACTTGAGATAAAGCCTGATGGAAACGCCGTAACTCTTGAAAATGAATTATTAAAAAAGAATCAAAATTCTGTTAAATTAAATCAAATTTCAAATATGTATAGCAAATCAAAAAATATAATGAAATATGCAATAACAGGATATTTAAAATGACTTATAATATTTTATTAACAATGATATTTGCACTACTTTTTAGCAATTTTAATAATATTTCTTTTGCTGAAGAAAGAATAGCAGCTGATTCTCTAGAAGCATCTATTAAAATATCATCATCAGGAATGCAAGCTCAAAGTCAGAGACTCAAGGTTATATCACAAAACATAGCAAATTCCAATGTTACAGGCAAAAATCCCAATGAAAATCCTTATAGAAGAAGAATCATTTTCTTCAAAAATGTTTATGACCCAAAAATAGATACTAAGATTCTAAAGGTTAGTTCTATACAGGAAGATCAGTCTGAGTTTACGCTTAAATATGAACCAAATCATCCAGCAGCAGATAGTAGCGGTATGGTAAAATATCCAAATGTGAATATAATAATTGAGACCGTCGATTCTAAAGAGGCACAAAGAACATTTGATGCTAATGTAAATTCTTTGGAAATAGCAAAATCAAATCAAAATAAAATTCTTGAATTAATGAGATAATATTATGACAACTTCATCACCTATAAAGCCAAATTTTAACAACGCAGTAGAAGCATATCAAAAAGCAAATAAAAATGTAAAAAATCTGGGTTCAACAACACAAACTAATAAAATAAATACAAATTCAGGCCAAGGAGTTTTGTATGCAGGTGATAAAATGGATATTTTATCTCAGGGCGTTGCAAAAACTTCTCAATTTTCAAGCATTGTTCAAGAATTAATCAAAGCAAGAGTGCAAAAAGTTAAGAAGGCTGACAAGGTATCTTTAGATGCAATTAAAGGAAAAGCCGGGATGATTGAAGTGATGGAAGCAATAAACAATTCAGAAATTGCTTTGCAGGAAATAGTTACAGTAAGAGATAAAATCGTCTCTTCTTATCTAGATATTTTAAAAATGCCTTTGTAACAGTTATTTCAGGGTGATAACGAAAGTATAAATCGAGCCAATTTATAGGAGTAGTACCAATATAACAATGTTTCAACTATAGGTCTCAATGCTTTTCACTAGATTTTAACAAAATTTAATAATACTTTTAACCCACACCACCTACAACTAAAAAAAGGTGTCACCCACAAAAAGCAACACCTTCTGATGAACAGTAGTGAGTAGTTGCAATCTATTAAAAGAAAGATACTGCTCATCGTGTTTCAATTACAAAACATCCTAATGTTATATATCAAAATCATTTATTCAAGAAAAAAAATTAAAAAATCTTATTCAATTTATAAAGTGATGTACTGTACTTAAAAACTTTAGTACAAAAGCAAATTATACTTTTTAGTGAAAGAATATTTTTTAAGTACAACCAATAGCAAACCCAAAAAATATCAATATTCCATAAGCAAAGTTACTCTTAAATTTTCTTAAACAATCATCAGGTGAGTCCAAATCGACATTATCTATTTGTTGAGATAAATTAAAAGACGCAATTAATACAACTATAAAAAACAAAACATTCATACTAGCATTTAGTCCTGCTAAGGCTACAGAAAATATAGCTATTCTATATAAATATCTAAGAATTTCCTTTGTCCTGTTGCCAAAAGCTAAAGCAGTAGATTTCACACCAATTTTTTCATCATCCTCTTTATCTTGATGTGCGTATATTGTATCGTAACCAATAGTCCAAAAAATTGCCGATATATATATTAAAAGCGGAACAAAAGAAATATACTTTTCAACCGAATACCATGCAATAAAAACACCCATGTTAAAGGTAAATCCTAGAAATAACTGGGGATAATGACTATATCTTTTTATCAGTGGATATATAACAATCAATGCCATGGCTAATATGCCAAAATAAATTGATTTTTCTGGCAGTAATATTAGTATAAGCAAACCTAGTGAGAGCAATATAAGCAAAAACCTAATTGCTTGCTTAGTGGTTAATTCACCACTTGCTAGTGGTCTTGCTTTTGTGCGCTCAACATCTTTATCAATATCCTTATCTATTATATCATTGATTATTGCCCCCGCCCCTCTCATCACAACAGCTCCGAAGGTAAATATAATTAAAAGGCACAAAAAATGAATAATATCATGAGAAACAATTACCAAAGTCCATAAGACAGGCATCATAACTAGCTGACTTCCTATAGGTTGATGTAATCTAATCAACCTCGCATAGGGATTTTTATTTGAAAATTCAGAAAAATCTGTGAATAAATTTTTAATTTTTTCTATATTTTGTTGAACGAGTAAATTACCTTTATCAACAAAATTTTGAAACTTATTGCTTAGTTGCTTTTTCATCACCTGGCAATATATAATCTTCACCTTCCCAAGGGCTTTTAAAGTCAAAATCTCTAAATTCTTGGGCCAATTTCACTGGTTCGTAAACCACCTTTTGTTTCTCTGAGTCATACCTTACCTCAGTATGACCAGTTAATGGAAAATCTTTCCTCATTGGAAAACCTGAGAATCCGTAATCAGTTAATATTCTTCTAAGATCATCATTTCCTATAAAAGATATTCCATACATGTCCCAAACTTCTCTTTCATACCAATGCGCTGAACTAAAAATATCTTTTACAGTTGGCACAAAATCATCACTTGAAACTTCAACCTTGACCTTAATTCTAAGATTATGCTCGATACTTAAAAGTTGGTAAACAACTGTAAATCTTTTTTCCTTTTTAGGATAATCAACTCCGCAAATATCAATCAATATTCTAAAAAGATAATCTTTTCCATCTCTTAATATGATCATAGTATCTTTTAAATCATCTTCGTCTACTGTTATTGATAACTCATCAAAAGAAATGTGAGAATCAAGTATCAAATTCTGTAATTTCTTATCGCTTTGTAGTTTTTTAGATAATTGCTGTGCACTCATTGAAAATCTGATGACTCTCTATTAAAAATCTAAAACAAGATTAGCAAATATTGCAAAGTTCTGCAATTAATTATACTGTTTCAAAAATAAAAATATAATTTATAATGGCTAGACCAGAAGATATCTCAAAAAAGCAAAACTATATTAGATCTTTGTATTGCAAGGAAGATGATAAATTTCATGATATTTTTCAAACTGCCAATGATAAAAAAAACATTCAATTAAGTCCTGAAGAGGGAAAATTACTAAGTATGCTTCTTACAATTCATCAATCAAAACATGTGTTAGAATTAGGTACTTTAGTAGGCTACTCATGTTGCTGGATAGCCTCATCATTGCCAAAAGATGGGAAAGTTATTACTTTAGAAGTAGATGAAAACCGTCATAAAATTGCAAAACAAAATTTTGCCAAAATGCCATTTGCTAATAAAATTACTACCATTAATGATGATGCTATAAATTTTTTAACAACACTCAAGCTTGATTATGAATTAGACGCAGTCTTCATTGATGCTAAAAAAGATGATTATCCATTGTATCTAGAATTAGTATACCCTTTCTTAAAAGTAGGTGGTCTTATCATAGCTGATAACACCCTTTTATTTGGAACTGTATTTGAAGACTCAATGCCAAAATATCATAAAAAATGGCAAGCAATAAAAGATTTTAATCTCAACTTAAGTAATCAGCAAAAATATAAAAGTTTAATTTTACCAACCAATGATGGCCTAACCGTAAGCATAAAACTATAATGTTTACAAAATTTTAATATTCCAATATACATCTTAGAGTTTTTGGTAACTTAAAGTTTTTCAAAATAAATTCATCTATGGTAAAAAGCGTAGGCTTAATAACACCAAAACTCAGTATTATAACACTCCATAAAATTGGAAATTCCCATCCGCCACCTCGTCCAGCCCAAATAAAGCCTAGAGAAAAATGATGCCCTAAGAAAGTGGCAATCAATAAATACAATACTAATCCGAATGAACTAAATCTAATTAGAAATCCACAACTCACAGCCAAACTACCTAAAAATTCTATTATGCCTGCCATATATACGAAAAAAAGTGGATTAGGCACTCCCAGAGTAGTAAAAGCTGACACATCTATATTTCTTATAGCGTCTCCTGCAAATAATTTTTCACAAAAATGTGGTATCAAATCATAACCTATATACATCCTAATAAAAATCAGCTGGAATAACATTAACTTTTCTTTAGCCTTATCCTTATCTTTAAATAACTTTAAATCTTGCTTGCAGTACATAAAAAAAATTAAAAATTGAGTGAATAATATAAAAAGATATAACCACACACAAACTGACAAATTAGATAAATTTGATAACCGTAGGGTAACAATGATGAAAAATGAACTAAGTAAAAAAGCTGGCGTGAAATACCTTCTTTGACCAATGACAGTCAATATAGTTAGGGCGCTGAATAATAAAATAAATATTATCTTTTGAAAATTTAAATTATCCGCAATTAAAGCATATATTTGATTAAAGAAAGCAATTATTGAAATTACAATATTAACATTGATAAATAGCAGTATATTTTTGTTCTTCATTAACACACACCATAAAGTATTGATACTTTGACTTAAAAACCCATAAGAACATCAAGTCATAACTAGACATTAGCTTTTTGAAAACTGCATTGTCAAGAAGTAACGCAACTTGTAAAATTATGTTTTTTCGTTTGTAATTTTCGAGTTTAATGTGAAGTTCAAATGCAATGGTGATTGCTTTACTATAGGATTATTCTTTTTCTGAATCTTCATCTATTTTTGATTTCTCATCCACACCTTTTCTGAATGATCTTAAACCTTTACCTAATTCACTCATAACTTTTGGTAATTTACCAGCACCAAATAATACAAAGACTATTAATAATATTAAAATTAATTCTCCAAATCTGCCAGACATTATAAAATAAACTTGATATAATTTTTCGTTTAGTGGATATTATTGTATTTGAAATTAAGAATTTAGCAAGTTTATAAATAAAAATGTATTTTCAAGATATAATATTCACTCTTCAAACATATTGGAATCAACAAGGTTGTGTAGTATTGCAACCCTTAGATACTGAAGTAGGCGCAGGTACATCTCACCCCGCAACAATGTTAAAATCACTGGATGATAAGGAATGGAACGTTGCCTATGTGCAACCATGCAGAAGGCCAACAGATGGTAGATATGGTGATAATCCAAATAGAATGCAGCATTATTATCAATTTCAAGTTTTGATGAAGCCCTCTCCGGATGATATTCAAAAAAAATGCCTAGAGAGTCTAGAGCTTTTGGGCATTGATAATAAATTACATGATATAAGGTTTGTTCATAGCGACTGGGAAAACCCAACCTTGGGTGCATGGGGATTAGGATGGGAAGTGTGGTGTAATGGCATGGAAATAATACAATTCACCTATATGCAACAAGTAGGAGGAATCACTTGCAAATTAATACCTGGAGAAATAACATACGGATTGGAAAGATTAGCTATGTATATTCAGGATAAAGATAGCGTGTGGGATTTAGTTTGGAATTCAAGCGGCATTACTTACAAAGATATATTTTTGGCTCAAGAAAAGGAATTTTGTGAATTTAATTTTAATGCCGCAAACACTGATATATTGATTGCGCATTTTAAGGATTATGAAAAAATGGCATTGGAATTAGTAGATAAAAATCTTCTATATCCTGCGTATGATTATTGTGTAAAATCTTCCCATCTATTCAATATTTTAGAAGCAAGAGGAGTGCTAAGTGTCACTGAAAGAGCATCATATATTAGTAGGGTTAGAAATGTTGCAAAAAGCTGTTGTTCCAAATTTGCAAATACCCATTAAAAAGATAGTTAACACTTGCTTTGTTATACACCACTCCAAAGCTATATTGTAAAAGAAGTTACATGTATTATTGATTTGGTTAATTATGAAAAATAAGTATCATGCAATTTTGTCTAAAGCCAAGAATGAATTTGAGAATAAGAATTATGAAAAATCAATAACAGAACTTGAATCATTTGTTAATAATCAAAACATTACTATTAAACAACAGGCGAACTCATTGATGGGCCTCAATTATTTTCATTTAGGGAAAAATAAAGAGTCCGAGTTATATTTTAATCAAGCATGCAGCACCAGCGAATTTTTTTTTGATTGGTTTAATTTAACCAATGCTTCCGCTTTAAATAGACATTTTGATCTTTCCACGCAAGCATTTAATAAAACTATTGCATATTGTTAAAATGAAGAAAGCAGCTTTATTCCTAAGCTTAGATTATACTATGTAAATACCCTTTTAAAAGTAAAGGCATATGAAATAGCTCTAGAGCAACTTAATATACTTTGGGAATCATATATATTTTATGGCGTTACGGACGATCATTTTCTTTATATAAGAGGATTACCTTACTTCACTCAATTTATTGAAGCGGCAATTGAGGTTCTTAATGGATTATCCTCCAAATTTGATAAAAAGAGTTGGTTTTCAATGATTTACGAGAGCATAGATGAAGAAGGTAAGGCAGTAATAGATCAGTTTAAATCAAAATTAAATGAATCAAGCAAAAATGAATTAAATGCAATTTTTGATATTCAGTTACCTGCACATCCTAAATTAAGGCCTGTAAAAGCGCAAATTGAGGATATTATTAATGAAAATGGCATATATATTGTATGTAGAGTTTTAGAAGGAACATTAAAATTAGGAGATTTAATTACATTAAAAAAACATAATGGGCAATTAATTGCTGGAAAATGCTCTAAATTAGAAATATTAACGCGTGAAGAAGTAAAAGAACTGCCCTATAAATCAATAGGTATGGTATATTTAGAGGGTATAAGTATTGACGAAATTAGAATTGGTGATTTGCTTATCTCTAGCGAACTATAATTAGTTATTTACTAATGGCCGCCAGCATAAACCTAAAGGTAGAATAAAGTTAAGCCTTTAAAATTATTTCGATCGTAAACCTTTTTAGGAATATGTTCAATAAATCTTTAACAAAAATAGATGGAGTGTTCAATAAAAGATAGAAAGAGCTAAATTTTTGTAAAATCAACATACCCTTTATTTATCATTCTTATATGATAAAAGGAGATTTATCAGCAACATAGCTGCGAAAAAAATCCTATAGTGTATTACGAGTAATGGATAATTCATCTTACTTAATCACCCCATCATCTCTTCATCTTGCCTTAAAACATTCTGAATAAAATTTGTTTTGCCATTAGTATACGCTTCACGATCTTCTTTATAGCGCATAGCTAATGCTTTTTTCAATTCTACATATTTACTTGTTATTTCAGCATTTGCTCGCAAAATGTTCCGAAATTTTATCCTTTCTTTCCATAGATTACTCTCATAAGGCACTAAATGAAGATGATGTGTTCTAAAAGCAGGAGATGGTTTGCAAAACCAATGCATTATATCTGCTTTATATGGAAAATAATCATAGCCATTTTTTGTGAGCAATTCTATTGCTGGCTTAGAATCCTCCAGTGACTTAACACCAAACATTATATCTATAACTGGTTTCGCAGTAAGTCCTGGCACTGCTGTACTACCAATATGCTCTATTTTACCATTTAGATACTTCCCTATGACGCTCATTAAAAAATCTTTTTCCTGTCGAAATTTTAAAGGCCACTCAGGATTATGCTCTGATAGTAATATCTCAGCTTCATCGTCTTTTTTATCAATGACATATATATCACATTCATATTTTCCATTATATAGATATTTGCCATTATATCTCATACCACATTTCTTCATTACATTGCTCGATGCTGTATTGTTTGATTGACAATAGGCGACTATTTTATTGAGATGAAGTTTGTTAAATCCCCAATCAATAAAAGTTTTAGCTAATTCCGTAGCATATCCTTTATCCCAATATTTCTCGTGCAGCGTATATCCCACTTCTATGTCTTTATTTTCTTTATCAAAGGCTGGATAAATTAGCCCAGCCTCACCTATAAATTCATTAGTATTTTTTTTGTAAATATCGAATAAAGTGAATCCATATTTTTCATAATGATTTATAGCCTTAAGTAAATTTACTTTTGTTTCTTCTTGATTCCTTGCTTTTCCATCACTAATATATTTCATTACATTTTTGTCAGAGTGTAATTTATACCAATCACCAAGACTGTTTATTGTCGGAATAGATATGCTAAGTCTTTTAGTTTGTAATATTATATTTTTTTCATCAAACATTCCTACCCGAATAAATCTATATTATATCCACCCTTTTCTCTTGAAGTATAGATATGGTATTATTGCCGATATGATTATTAATATAAGTGAAAGCGGATATCCAAAACTCCAACTAAGCTCTGGCATCATTTTAAAGTTCATTCCATAGATGGTAGCTATTAATGTTGGAGGCATAATTATAGCTGCAGCCACAGTGAACACTTTGATTATAATATTTTGCTCTACAGATATCATACCAAGCGTGGCATCTAGTAAAAAACTATTCCTCTGTGATAGAAAATTTGCATATTCACTCAGTGAGCTAATCTCCCTCGAAATATGTTTTATTCTGAGTCTCGAATCTTTTTGGCTCATATATTTAGCATTATCGATCTGACTAAAATAAATTATCATTCTGCTCAGGCTTACCAGACTTTCTCTATTTTTTGATATAATTGTCCCTGTATGCCCTATTTTCCTGATTATATCATTGTAGAATTCAGAAGAGTTCTTTTTCCTATCTATAGGCTTTTCAAAAACTACCTTTAGTAGGCTATCAATTTCATTACCTACCTCCTCTAAAATATCTGCACAGCAATTCACAACAAAATCAATAATTGTTGTTAGTACATATTCTGGAGTAAAAGTTTTATTTTTATTTCTATTGAGCCAGGAATTTAAATAATCAAATGATTTTGGCTTATCATACCTAGTGGTAATCAAATACTTTTTCGTCATAATAAACGTTATAGCAGTACTATCAGGATAATCTTCACATGCTTTGTCCATGATCGTTACTGTCATATACTCAACGTCATTTTCCATATAAAAGGGGCTTATTACCTCAAATTTATCCATCTCCTCTTCTGTTGGAGCTTCTATGCTTAATATTTTTTCTATGTATTTTTCTTCACTTGGTTCAGGCTCGATAAGGTCTATCCAGATTGTGTTATCAGGCAATGGATCATTTATTTTTATTTCTTTTCTCTCTATGCTCTTATTTTGGTTTTTTGAAATAACTACAATCATGCTGATAGTTGCAAAATTTTTAAAAATATATCACGTAATATACCATATATTATCAAGATTGTAAGGATTAATAATGATATAAATCAAATATCTTTTTATGCTCTATAATAGCAAATCTATCTGTCATTCCAGCTATATAATTGATAACTATTTCAGATAATGATATCTCTGAATTTAAGCTGCCACTTTCCTGCCAAGATTTCGGCAATGTTTTTGGGTTATTCATAAAATGATTAAATAAATCTCTTATAACTGTCTGTGTTTTATGAGTAATTCTATTTACTTGATAATTTTTGTATACATTTGTAAATAGAAAAGCTTTTAGTTCTAAAAAACTTTCTTTAGTTAATTTTGAAAATTCTACAATCATTTTTTGATAATTATAAATCTCTTCTATATTATTGACATTGTAATCTTTAATATTGCTTATTGTTTGATTTAGCAAATCAGCTATTAAAAACATACTCATACTCATCAATAACTCTTTCAATGCAATCTCTTTGTTATCTTCCATAATATCTCTTATATTTATTGCTTTGAATAGCTTCAAACTGCCTAATTCTTCAGTACTAATAAAGCCTGCTCTAATTCCATCATCAATATCATGTTTAGTATAAGCAATATCATCAGCAAGCGCTGCTATTTGTGATTCTAATGAAGCATTATTACTATAATTTAATGGAAAATTGTTAAGAACTTTATTCAGTTTATTTAATTGCCCTTTATCGTGTATTGGCCCATTATGCTTCAAAATTCCATCAATAGTTTCAAGTGTTAAATTTAACCCCTTGTATTTTGATGAGCTTTTTTCCAGCATTGTAATAATTTTTATTGCATGAATATTATGATCAAATCCTCCAAAATTGCCGGCAACATCATTGAGAGCTTCTTCGCCAGCGTGTCCAAAAGGAGGATGACCAATATCATGAGACAAAGCTATCACCTCAGCAAGCTCCTCGTTTAATCCGAGTTCTCTAGCAATATAAACAGCAATTTGGCTTACTTCCAAAGAATGTGTCAACCTTGTTCTATAATGATCTCCGGTATAATTGATAAAAACCTGTGTTTTATATTCTAATCTCCTAAAGGCTTTTGAATTTATTATTCTAAATTTATCCTCTAAAAAATCATGTTTTATATCTTCTTGATAAATTCTTCCCGTTGAGTTGAAAACACCTAGATTCTTAAACTTCTCTATTTTCATATTAATTGTGCTAAGATGGGGCGAGTAACGGAGCTCGAATCCGCGACCTCAAGTTCCACAAACTTGCGCTCTAACCAGCTGAGCTATACCCGCCATAATTTCATAGTACTTAGATATATGTAAATTATAAAAAAATCAAGAAAACGTTTCATAATTATAATTATCATAATTTTTTACTTGAATAAAACTTCAAGACGTTGGTATACTTATGGTAGTATAGAATTGTTAGTTTTGAGCAATGAAAAAAAAAGATAGTAAAGACTTCAATATAAGCAATACTAGCGATAAAAGTGACGCTTCGAATAAACATAATAAAAGCAAAAAAATCGATGACACTACCTTAAGTGATTCAAAAAATACTATTAACAGGAGCTTGATCTCATGTAGCAGCGATAGTAGCATTCAAGAAAAGCTCAATGAGTGTTTTTCAAACCGCCCTACTAATATAAATAACGAATCTTCATCATCTTATATAAACAATGGATTTTCATCATCATTAATTAATAAATGCTCATCTTATATTAAATCTTCATTTGATCCAAAGCATGCATATAAGTATTTTCACGAAGAGATTATGTCAAGTGCTAGAGTATCCGAAGAAATCAAAAATTTATATAGCAACTTCTACACTAATATTGAGGATAAATTACGCACTATACGAAATACGCAAATAAGTAAAGAATCTGTTAAATCAAAATTACAGCCAAATTTTTGGGGTACACAGGATGAAGAAAGTGAGAAATTAACTGGTAATTTATCTCTAGAAATTGATGAATTGAAAAAAGAAAAAGCAGCACTAAAAAATTCCCTAATTTTTCTTCAGCAAATAATTTTAAAAGATCTAGAGAAAATCAAAGATTTCACTTATATATCAAATGAGTTTAAAAATGGCAATATTGACTATATTGACATTGCAAATAGAAACAGTGATTCATACGATATATTAGAATTCCTCAAGAACGACAAATATAGACAGCTAATAAGTGAAGGTGACATAGATAAGTATAATTCACTGAATAGTAATGAACAATTAGAGTTTCTTAAATATCTTGCCTCAAGTACTGATAATAAACCTTTTGCTAACAATGTATTTAGCAGTTATGCAAATGCAAGAGTAGATATTTTTAATCATTATGCAAGCAATAAATTTTGGATAGATATATATTCAAATAAAACCTACCAAGAAGATGCAGGAAATTTTTATACATTTTCTAGAATAACTATTTATTCACTTCCAAATATACCATTTTGGGGAGCTATAATTTTGAGTAGAAATCAGGCATTAAATAATGAAGAGCTTGAAGATATTATAAGTTATTTTTTTCAAGCACAACCACATAAATTAATTGATAGCTTAGAAGAGATAATTAATAGCTATCAAGACAACATTTCAAACCAAATTTCAGAAGATCATTACAATCTCCTCTCCAATGTGTCAAGATATTTTAAAGAAGCAAATCCAGCAATTGAATCAAGCACAAGAAAAAATTATGCTGATTCAATAAAAAAAATTCAGGATTTTCAATCTTCGTGTAATTACTCTGGTAATTCTATATACAACACTTTAGACACTTTAAGCACAATTCACATATCAAACAATAGACATTATATTGATGAAAATTCATATGAATACTACTCACATAATATTACTAATAGCAGGACAACATTAAAATATGAACTGCTTCACACATACACAAAGAAAAATTTTGTTAGCCAAACAGGAAAAGAAATACAGATAAATTTAGATGCAGATTTAAAAAAATCATCTTATGAATACTACTCACATAATATTACTAATAGCAGGACAACATTAAAATATGAACTGCTTCACACATACACAAAGAAAAATTTTGTTAGCCAAACAGGAAAAGAAATACAGATAAATTTAGATGCAGATTTAAAAAAATCATCTTATGAATATATTCAACTTAATAAAAGATACAAGAAGAATGAAACTAACAAAAAAAAGTTAGATAAAAAAGAGGAGCTAGACAAAAAAGAAGATAAAAAAAATGAGGGGAAAAATGAGGAAAAAAATAGTGGTTATAATGAAAGTCAAATTCCTGCATTTATAAAGGGATGTGTAGCAACTGTAACCGGTGAATTTATACTATTTATAATATGGAGTGCATATTTTTATTGGCACCAGAACTCCAGGATAATGAAACTTGCTGAAGAAGCTAATAAAAATTTAAAGGAACTATTAAATGTGGAACCTACTATAGTGATTAAGCTTCCAAATAATATTAAGAGTATTTTTGATACTATTTATAAGGAAGAGGAAGAAAATAAAGAGGAGAATTCTATTGATACTGATGAGAAATTAATCAATCTCAACATACCTATTTATCGCAAAGAAACAGAATATAACTTACTTGAGACTCCAAAAATTTTAGAAGAAATTGTTACAACACCTTTTTTTATAACCTCCTTTAAACAGATAAATCTTTTGATAAAGGCAGACTCAGAATATTTCTTATCACACATTAATAATTTTAATGAATATCCAAACCTTGAAGCAAGTAATTTCAATATTGATTTAATAGAGATTTAGATATATAACACCAAATGTTTAAAGTGAGCATCATAAATCAATATGGAAATATTTTATTCGATCATCAATGGTCTCATTTTAGGCTTTGGACTAATGATACCCCTTGGTATGCAAAATATATTCGTGCTTAATCAAGGTATTGCTCAAAAAAATTTTAAAAATATCCTACCCTGTATTATAACTGCAGCAATTTGCGATACACTTTTAATTATTATTGGCGTTTTAGGAGTTTCATTATTAATTTTAGAATTATCCTGGCTAAAAATAGCGTTGATGGTTATAGGACTGTTCTTTTTATTATATATCTCATATACAAATTGGAACATGTCATCCTCGAAGATAAAAAAAGAATTTAAAGCTTATTCTGCCAAAAAACAGATTATATTTACCGTTTCTGTATCAATATTTAATCCCCATGCAATAACTGATACGATTATGGTCATTGGTGGCAATTCAATCCAGTATAGTGAAAATGCAAAATTGGCGTATACATTGAGTTGCATAATAACTTCATGGATTTGGTTTTTCGGATTAGCTTACACAGGCAATAAATTGGGTAAATTAGATAAAACAGGACATTATATTAAACTATTAAACAAAATAGCTGCTATATTAATGCTCATAGTAGCGTTATACTTAGCAAAACAAATTTTTAATGAAATTTTTTAATATTAATCAACTCTTTACTTTAAATTTTTCTAAAGTTTTGTAAAGTAGAAGAACTTAAAAAAATTAATGGATAAAATGAATTCAAATACAAATTTAATTTCAAAAAAATTAAAATTAATCAAACCTTCCCCTACTTTAGCAGTTACGGCAAAAGCAAAAGCTTTAAAGGCAGAAGGCAAAGATGTTATAGGCTTAGGAGCTGGTGAGCCTGATTTTGATACTCCAGAAAACATAAAACAAGCAGCCTATGCTGCTATTAAATCAGGAAAAACAAAATACACAGCTGTTGATGGAATTCCTGAATTAAAAGAATCCATCATTAATAAATTTCAAAAAGAAAACAAACTAGATTACAATATAGAAAATATAACTGTTGGTTGCGGAGCTAAACATGTAATCTACAACATTATTGCAGCAACTATAAATCCAGGTGATGAAGTTATCATACCAACACCTTACTGGGTTTCATACCCTGATATGGTATTAATAAATGGTGGCACTCCCGTTATTGCTAAAACCACTAAAAGTGAAAATTTTAAACTTACTCCTGAAATTCTTAGAATGAATATAACTAATAAAACAAAATTATTAATTTTAAATTCTCCAAGCAACCCAACTGGCTCCTGCTATTCAGAAAACGAATTTGAATCCTTATTAGAAGTTTTAAATGATCATCCAAATATATATGTGATTTCAGATGATATATATGAGCACATAAGATATCAAAATAATCAATATGTTAATATTGCAAATATAAGTGACTCTATCAAGGATAGAACATTTGTTGTAAATGGTGTATCAAAGGCTTATTCCATGACAGGCTGGAGAATTGGTTACGCAGCAGGTGATAAAGATGTAATAAAGGCTGTTTCAAAAATTCAATCTCAAAGCACTTCAAACCCCTGCTCTATCAGTCAGTACGCTTCAATTGAGGCTCTAAGTGAAAATTCTTATGAATTCATAGAGAAAAATAAACTGATTTTTAAAGAAAGGCGTGATCTAGTTATCGAAAAATTAAGTAGAATATCTAGCATTCAAACTGAGGTTCCTGATGGAGCATTTTATATTTTTCCTAGTTGTGAAGATCTAATTGGAAAAAAAACTCCAGCTGGCATAAAAATAGAAAACTGTACAGATTTTGCACAATATTTGCTAGAAGAAGTTTTAGTAGCAGTGGTTCCAGGTATTGCTTTTGGTGCTGAAAATTTTTTCAGAATTTCGTATGCAACTTCAAATCAAAATCTTATAGAAGCTTGTAGTAGGATTAAACAAGCCTGTGCAAAACTTGTTTAAATTCTAAATCAAAAAATTGCATTAAAGGCAAAACTTTTGCTATTATTCTAAATTAATATTTGACAAATATTTAAATAGATAATATCAAATCTTGCATAGAAACTGCACAATTGAAAGTAGTTTTATATTATTAACTTACACAATTGCCATATAAAATCCTCATAATAGTATGATAAACAACAATATTAAATTTTTAATTGTTATCACGCTAATAGCCTGCACTGCTGCAGTTAGCTCAGATATGTACGCCCCCTCTATTCCAGAAATTTCAAATTACTTAAATATATCAATGACACATGTTCAGTCCAGCATGGTGATTTTTATGATTGGACTTTCCTTTAGTCAATTAATATATGGACCATTTGCAGATATATACGGTAGAAAAAACCCATTAATACTAGGTACTATAATTTTTATTACTGGCAATATATTAGCTATCTTTGCCAATGATATTTTAATTCTAAATATCAGTCGCTTAATACAGGGTTTGGGAGCAGGAGCTAGTGCATCACTTTGGCGTTCAATCTTTCGAGATAAATATTCTAGCACTGACATAGCAAAATATGGTGGTTATTTAACTATAGCTATAACATTCATAATGCCAGCAGCTCCACTTGTAGGAGGTTATTTGCAAGAGATATTTAATTGGCAAGCAAGTTTTGTATTTATGATTATTTATGCCATCTTTAGCATATTGTTAGCTGTACTGTTATTAGATGAATCACATAAAATAAAGGACATCCATAAATTTTCAGTTATTAATATTTTTAAAAATTACTCAATATTAATTACCAATAGGATCTTTATTGGCTATACATTATGCTCATTCTTAGGTTTTGGATCACTATTTTCTTGGTTTGTGATAGGTCCTGTAATAGTAATACATCACCTTGGACATACACCAAGTTTCTTTGGTTGGCTTACTCTAATTTGTGCAAGTTGTCCAATATTTTTAGGGGGGTATCTTAATGGTAAATTCGTTAAATCATATGGTTCTGAAAATTTACTTAAGCTAGGCTGGAGCTTGATGTTCATTGCAGGAACTCTGCTTTTATCTGGATTTTACATTTTTGGAATGAATTTATTTGCTATTTTTATCCCAATTGTACTTTTTAATTTAGGAATTTGTTTTATTTTTCCCAATTCTTTTGCACAAGCATTCGCACCTTTCGGGCACATGGCAGGCACAGCTTCCGCACTTTATGGATGCCTACAAATTACAGGAGCTGTTGTAATAGGTGCTATTGCTTCCTATGTACCAAACAATACTCAGGTACCACTAGCAATAATCATGACAATGTCACCTGCATTATCATATCTTATATATAAAATCCTAAAATTGCATAGACCTTAAATCCAAAATTCTATGTGATATTGGCTTTTCCCTCTATATTCATCTTGAGCCATATTTATTTTAAATACTTTTCGATGTCTCCTAGCTCAAAATATCCTTCCATTATCACACTATTATTATGATCTAATATGCAATAATATGGGACTGCATTGTCATAATTAATTTTTGTACTTACAAAAAACTTCCCTATTTCTTTCTGCTGTTTGAAATAATATATTTTAGATTTATTTTCCTCATTATTTTTTGAATACTTTTCTAATTTTTTAAAATTGTCATCTAATGAAATATTTATAAAATTATATTTTTTTGATAATTTATGATCACGTTGCATTTTTGAAATTTGATCTAAAGACTCGTTACATTCATAACACCAAGTGGTAAAAAAATATAATAACTTGGATTTTTCTCTTTCATCGTTAATTAATTTATTCATTTTTTCCGATGTTGTTGATTCTAACTCAAAACCATTAGATACATTTGCAAACAGCGATGCTACTGATACAAATATTATTATATATGATACAAATCTACTCATCCTTTTGCTCATTTTGTTCATTATATAGAGAAATTCCTTTGACTAAATCTATTGCCCTTTGAAGAGTATAGTCACTTGAATAATTGCCAAAATCATGATGTTTTTTATCAATTAACTCACCCTTATCACTTAATTCAGTAGATGGAGTGATGATTTCAATATTGGGTACTATGCATTCTTCTTGAATTGACCTTCCAAGTGGTGTATAAAATTTGGCGGTGGTTAATTTTATAGCAGATCCGTTGCTAAAAGGAATTAGATTCTGCACCAACCCTTTACAAAATGATTTTTCACCCATAACCAATGCTCTCTGATTATCTTGAAGCGCTCCTGCAACAATTTCAGAGGATGAAGCAGAACCATTGTTAATTAAGATCACTATTGGCAATCCTTTAATGATATCTATTCCCTCTGCCTCATAAGCAATTTCTTCATTAGTAAATCTGGTTTTAAGTGATACAATCTTCCCTTTTGTTAAAAACAATCTTGAGACCTCAACCGCTTGATCTAGGATTCCTCCAGGATTATCTCTTAAGTCTAAAATTAAACCCTTAATTTCTTTACGGCTATTAATTACTTTTAATAACTCATTTTTTAGAATTAAACTGGTTTTTTCACTAAAACTACCTATTTTTGCATAAATTACTTTATCCTGATTGTAAAAAAGAACTTTTGTAGGAATGAGCTTAATAATTTCTCTGGTTATTAGTAATTCCTTGATTTCCCCTGAATCTCTATAAATCTTTAATTTCACCTTACTTCCAGGCTCTCCTTTTAATTTATCTGATGCTTGCACAATACCCATACTACCAATTGCTTCATCATCAATCATTACAATAATGTCACCAGGCTTAACACCAGCTTCATAAGCAGGCAGACCTTTATACGAAGAAACAACTTTTAGAAAGCCTTGTTCCATATTGATTTCCACCCCAATACCACCAAATTCTCCTTTTGTACTAGATTTCATATTATCATATTCTTCTTTATTCAAAAATGTTGAATAAGGATCTAGAGAATCTAGCATTCCATTTATAGCACTTTGAATGAGCTTTTTATTCTCAACTTTATCAATGTATTGTTTGTGAATTATATCAATCACTTCTTCAAAATCTTTCATATCTTTATACTTTTCATTCCCAAATGAACAATGTGGAAAGATTAATAATGTACATAATATTAGCTTGATAAGAAATATTTTTCCTTTAGATAACTCTGCTTGCACGCCGTATAAAAATATATTTACTTTGATGAACATCAGTATATCATGAAATCGAAAAAAACATTAGATTTTTTTATGAAGATATATTGCGATGGTTCATGCCTAGGTAATCCTGGACCTGGCGGGTGGGCAGCTGTATTTGTTAAAGATAATCAAGTTGTAAAAAAAATTTATGGATTTGAAAAACATACAACTAATAATAAAATGGAGCTAACAGCTGCAATTAAGGCTTTGGCAAATCTCAAGGAAACCCATGATCTGCAAATTTATACAGATAGTAATTATTTAAAATTTGGTATAACTGAATGGATAAAGAGCTGGAAATTAAATAATTGGAAAAATGGCAAAATTAAAAATATAGAATTTTGGCAAGAATTGGATAAATTGAATTCCATGCAAAAGGCTTCTTGGTTTTGGGTTAAAGCTCATAATGGTGATAAATACAATGAAATGGCAGATGAACTTGCAAGGTGTGCAGCAATTAAAAAGATTGAATTAACTTAATTAAAATTTCATGCGTAAAAAAATTAAAAATAACAACATATATTGGTTATATGGCAAGCATCCAGTAGACTCAGCAATAAATAATACATCGAGAATAATTTATAAATTATTAGTAACTAAAAATACAATTCAATTAATAGATAAGTATAAAGCTATTATTAAGAATAAAAATATTGAGGTTAAAGTATTAACTAATACCGAAATTAGTGAAGAAATCGATATTCAGGAATCTGTGCACCAAGGTGTTGCACTACAAATTAAGAAATTAGAATTCACTTCTATTGAAAAGTTGCTCAAAACAGTTAATAAAAATAGTACTGTTTTGTTTTTAGACCAAATAACTGATCCTCAAAATATTGGTGCAATAATTAGATCATCACTTGGCTTTAACGTAGATGCAATAATTACAACAAAAGATAATGCACCATCTGAAAATTCTACTCTCGTAAAATCAGCAGCAGGAGCGTTCGAATATATCCCATATATTCAGGTAACAAATATTTCTAGAACGCTTAATGAATTAAAGGATAATGGTTATTGGATTGCTTCTATTATACAAAATGGAAACTGCTCAATCCAAGAAATTGCTAAATTTGATAAATTGGCATTAGTAATGGGCTCAGAAGGGAAAGGTGTTAGAGATATAAACTTAAAACAGAGTGATATGACTGCAAGAATAGAAATGTCACCAAAGTTAGAAAGCCTAAATGTATCCAATGCTACCGCTATCGTACTACATCAATTATATATATTAAATAACAAGTAATAAAGGTACGATACGTTTGTTATCAAGCTCGCCTTTCTTTATGCATAATGAAATACACTCCACTCAACACAATGAGTCCATAACCTATTAATGAATAAGTATTAGGTATACCTTCATTTAAAATGAAATAAGCAAAAATACCTGTGAAGGGTAATCTTAGATAATCAAAAGGACCTACCACCGACATATCGGAAAGCTTATATGCCTTAAAGAACGATACTTTATGCAAAAGACTTGCAAGGCCAGCTGAAAAAACCACTAAATATGCAATGATAGAAAAATCAGGCCAGGTTGCTAGGTTAGCATCAATTGAGTAATTTGCAAAATCAAACCAGTCATTAGGAAAGTCAAATGTAAATTGAAAATATGCTACTGGCAATGCAAAGATTGATGCAGATAAACTAGAATAAAATAATTGGGCGCGAGAATGTTCTGTTTTTGTTAACTTTTTTATGACTACGTTATTTATTGACCAAAAAATTAATGCTGAGAAAGCATACCAATACCCTGAGTTAAAATCCTTTCCTATACTTGTAAAATCCTTAATAAAGAATATCCCTAGTACACTCCCTAAAAGTAATACCACTTTAGGAGTGGTTAGCTTTTCATTAAATACCAACACTCCTGCAATAACCATAAATGCTGGAGTTAGTTCAGATATTGCTGCTGCATTAAGCACATTCATAACAGATACAGCATGAAACATGCAGAGTGAACCCATAATACTAAAGAATCCCCTTAATGTGTGAAATAAAAGCTTCCTAGTTTTTAGATGATGAACAAATCCACGTTTAAAGCATGATAATAGCGTTAAAATCAATATAGTTAATTTATATAACAACCCGACTTGGCTTGAAGTAAAGCTAAAATTATTTGTAAGAATTTTTACTATTATATATAGCAGTGACATAAAAAACGCATTTACCACCATCAACAATATGCCTGATAAATGATTGGATGTCTTAAGAGAGGTGATGAACTTAATCACAATATATAAAGTAATATATAAAGCTTTTTATTACTGCAAATTTGTAGTATATGTCAATATAATTTTATAATGTTGCAATATTTAATTATTATATAAATAAAACTAACAAATAAAATTTTTTTGGAAGGGTGGCCGAGTGGCTTAAGGCGCACGCTTGGAAAGCGTGTTTACTGTAACAAGTAACAAGGGTTCGAATCCCTTTCCTTCCGCCATATTGCTAATCAACACTCGACAATATAAAATGTTCTTAAAATTGGAACTGAAAATGTTACAAAAAGCTAAAATTAACTTTTGTCTATTTAAACCGACGTTGAGCAATTAGGATAATTCTCATTTAACCACTATTTTTATTCACCTAAAAATCGGTGCTAATTTCATTTGATTTAAGTAGATTAAGACACTGATCATGCTGCATATCATGCTTATCAAAAGATTCTTTGTTTATATATTGATCGGTTATATCTATCACTTTTTCATACTCATAACCCCTTAGGTCTCTTAGTAAGAGAAGACATTGAGTAATTGAATCTTGTACAAATTTATTAGATGCTATAATAAAATCCTTTTCCTTAAGAAGGCGCTCACAATCCTTTGCAACAACACATCTACCTCGCCAAGATATCGCAGGGCTTGCTAAAAATTACAATTCATCTATTCCATTATCATCATCGCGATTTATTCTTTTAGTATAATCTTTATTATATACAAATCTTTGATATTTTTCTTCTCCATCTACAACACATTTTCCCGCTCCCCTAACAAATCCCTCTTCAAGAAATTTTATACATACTTCTCCCTTTTGATTACTAGCACACTCCCTATAAAGTGCCATGTGCATATCTCTGAACCCATTTTGCTCACCATCTCTCCCGTAACCGTCTTTTTCAAGATCTATGTGATAACTTCTTGGGCTGCATTCAAAGCTTAATTTCACCCATTAAACCCTCTTATTATTTATCTTAATCAAAAAGTTTTTTCTTTAGATTTTTAATGCTATCTTTTGATAAATGCTTTTTCTTAATTTCTTTGTATTTTTTCTCAGTCCTAGTCCCTAGGTTTTCTTTGAAGTCATCAAATTCTTTTTGTACAACGGAGTGCAGTAAAAACTTAATTATAACCAAGCATACTACTGCTGAAACAAATATATTCCATAAGGTAGAAAACAAAAATTTAAGCATTACGAATTACGCTATCACTCTATAATAAAATTAGTGTATTACTTATTGTCTCTCTCTTTCTTTTCAATTGCTGCGCCTAATATATCTCCAAGACTTGCACCACTATCAACAGAACCATATTCTGCGATCGCTTTTTTCTCTTCAGCAATTTCTAATATTTTAACTGAGAAGTTTAGTATTTTTTTACTCTTGTCATATGAAATGATTTTTGCATCAATCCTATCACCAACAGTAAATCTTTCAGGTTTTTGTTGATCCTTATGTTTAGATAAGTCGTATTTTTTCACGAAACCTTTTACACCCTCTGGTGCTTCAACGTATAGTCCATCCTTTGTTACTTCCAAGACCTTACATGTCACAACTTCTGCTTTAACTAATTTGTCTGTGATTTCTTTATAGTTACTTTCTTCAAGTTGTTTAATACTTATTGTGACCCTCTCTCTCTCTAAATCAGAGCTTAGTACCACACCTTCTATGTCCTCTCCTACCTTATAATTTTTCAGAGCATTTCTTGGGTTATCATCCCAATTAATCTCAACTGCAGGAACTAATACATCTAATTCATTTTCTTTATCACCTTCCATAACATTAACAAATAATCCAAAATCAACTATTTTTTTGATTTTTGCTTTAACTTTTGTCCCAACAGGGTATTTATCTACAAAACTTTTCCATGGATTTTCTGTACATTGTTTAATGCTTAGGCTGATTCTATGCTTGTCAATATCTAAGTCTAACACCACAGTTTCCACCTCATCTCCAACATTAACAAGCTTAGTTGGATGAGTATTCTTAGTATTCCAGTCAATTTCATTTAGATAAACTAGTCCTTCTATTGATTTCTCAAGTTCAACAAACACACCATAGTCCGAAATACCAATGACTTTTCCTTTATGCTTTGTACCGGCTGTATATTTTTTCTCTAGACCTTTCCAAGGATTATCACTAAGTTGCTTTAATCCCAAAGAAACTCTTTGTACTTCTGAATTATATTTTGTCACAACAACTTTGATTTCTTGACCTAAAGTTATCTTTTCTGACGGATGCGATATTTTTTCCCATGAAATATCTGTTATGTGTAATAATCCATCAATATCGCCTAGGTCTATAAAAGCACCATAGTTGGTAATATTTTTTACCACTCCATCAAAAGTCATACCTTCTTTTATGCCTGCTAAGAGTTCACTTTTCGCTTCTTTTCTTGAATCCTCAAGTATTGCTCTTCTAGATACAACTACGTTACCTTGCTCTCTATCTATTTTTAAAATTTTAAATGGTTGTTCAATATTCATTAATACTGAAGGATCTTTTACAGGTCTAATATCAAGTTGGCTACCTGGTAAAAATGCTAAAATACCTTCGATATCAACAGCAAAGCCACCTTTATTTACTTTCCCAATTATCTTTCCATTAATACTGCTATCACTCGCATTTAATTCCTCAAACTTATTCCAAGCCATCTCTTTTGCAACTTTATCTCTGCTTAATTGAGTACACCCATTCCTTCCTTCTAATCTATCAATATATACATCAAATTTATCCCCTACTTTAATCTCTTCTTTATTGGGAAATTCATTAATCGATACTCTTCCCTCACTTTTCAGACCAACATCGATAAAGATTATATCACCTGAGATATTTACTATTTCGCCTTCAACAATAGAACCTTCTTTTGGTTGATTTTTCAAACTTTCTTCTAGTAATTGAGAAAATTTTTCTTGTGAGAAGTTTAGTATGTTTTCTATGTTCATATTTTTTTGTTGTTAATATTTAGTTATTTTCAATCTTTTTTAGCACTATGTCTAATACTTTATCAATATTTAGCCCACTTGTATCAACCAAAAATGAATCTTCAGCTTTAGCTAAAGGTGCAATGTTACGCCCTCTGTCCCTTTCATCTCTAACTCTAAGATACTCAAGCACTAATGGCAGTTTAATACTTTTTCCCATTTTTTGCAACTGTTTATACCTTCTATTAGCTCTTTCTTCAATAGAAGCATCAAAAAAAAATTTAAAATCTGCATTTGGAAAAACAATAGTGCCAATATCTCGCCCATCAATTACAACACCTTTTTTATTTTCTGCAAATTTTCTTTGTATATCTAATAGCACATTTCTTACATTTTTTTGCGTTGCTATTTTAGATGCGATATCACTAATATTATCTGAATAAAGCTCTTTTGAATCTATTGACTTATAAAGGTCAATTTCTTTGATTATATTTGCTAAATCTTGACCTTCCTTTAAATTCAAATCATGTTTATAGCAATAGTACGCCACTTTTCTAAACATTATACCTGTATCCAAGTAGTCGTATCCAAGTTTATTAGCTAATAGTTTTGCGATCGTACCCTTTCCAGATGCTGCAGTGCCATCAAATGCAATCACAATTGTTTTAGAATTGTCATCCATGCTGTATTATTTGATATACTGTACTAATTTTTCAACACTTGAAATTTTCATGCCATGTTTTTTAGAAAATTTTAGCAAATCATTTCTTCTAGCCATGGTACCATCATCATTAATAATTTCACAAATAACCATTGCTGGTTTTAATTTTGCAAGCTTAGCTATATCTATTGCAGCCTCAGTATGCCCCCTTCTTTCAAGAACACCTTTTTCTCTAGCAATCACTGGAAATATATGTCCAGGAACTTTGAAATCGTCAATTGTTGAATTTTCACTAATCAGCCTTTGAATAGTGTGAACTTTATCAACAGCTGACATTCCAGTTGAGACTCCTTCCTTAGAATCTATAGAATAAGCAAATGCTGTTTCAAATTCATCCACATTCCTTCTTGGATGCAATTTTAAGTCAAATTTATCGGCTATATTCTGATCAATAGAAACGCATATTAATCCTCTTGCAAACATTATCATTAAGTTAATAATCTCAACCGTGATATATTGAGCAGGAATAATGATATCTCCTTCATTTTCCCTATCTTCATCATCGGTAATAATAAAAGGTCTACCTAACTTAGCTTCTTCAATTATATCTTTAATTGGATCAAACATATTTTAAACTCCGTATATAAAAATTTTATTTTCATTAGCAAGCCTAATAGTATCTTTACTGGCAAGAATGATGGATTTTTTTGCTTCAACGACTATACCTTTATAAGCATTTTTTGCAATATTTTTTATTGTATCCGGACCAATGCAAGGCAAATCCACTCTTTTGTCTTGATGAGGTTTGCATAGTTTTATCAATACTCCACTGTTATTTCTATTTTTATATTTACTACATCTATTGATTAACTCGTTTGTTCCCTCTGCTGCTTCAACTCCAAGAACTAAACCATTGTCAATTATAAGCGCTTGACCTATATCATAACCTATAATTCCTTTTAAAATATCAACTCCTTTCCTTATATCAGAATCTAATTCCTCATCAATCAAAGTATCTGTAATATTTCCCTTTTGCACTAAAATATCCTCTATTATTTCATTTGGTGAAATAATTTCAAACCCCCTTCCTTCTATAACTTTTATTATTGCTGAATAAATACTACTGTCATTAAATCCGGTTTTAACTATTTCTGCGAATATTTTTACTCCAATTTTATCAAAAATTAATTTTGATAAATTGCTTCTATTTACCCTACCCGCAATAATAATCTTAGTTAAATTATTTTCTTCTAGGTAATTGAAAATACGACCTATTTCATAAGGTTTAAACAGGTCATACTTAATATCCTGAAAAAGATTTTCATTTATTTCGCCTTTTAAACCAATTAACTTTGACCTTATGCCTTTTTTGAGACATTCGTCATACACCAACTTTGGCAACAATCCTTGACCTGCAATTATTCCAACTCCTCCAAAATCCTTATTGGTCATTTAACTCCAATTTATGACTAGGCATACAAAATCCCCTTTTGCCATCTATTTCTAAAAATTTTATTATCTCGTTAGATTCATCATTATTGTAATTATTTTTAATCACTCTAATTTTTTCATCGAATCCTTTGTTGTTATCTTTATTGAAAATTTCTTTAAAGACATTTTTAACAATGTTTATAGAATTTTTACTATAGTTATTTCTTTTCATTCCAACTATATTAATTCCAATAATTTTAGCCCTATCACCTGCAACACTTGCAAATGGAGCAACATCCTCAACAACAGCACTGACCCCCCCAATAATTGCAAATTTTCCAATTCTAACAAATTGATGAATTGCTGCAAGTCCACCAATTATAACGTTGTTATCCAGGATCACATGTCCTCCAAGAGTTGCATTATTTGCAAGAATTACATTATCTCCCACAATACAATCATGCGCAACGTGAGAGCTTATCATAAATAAGCAATTATCACCTATCACTGTCTCCATATTTCCATGTACCGTGCCTGTATTGACTGTGCAATATTCCCTTATAACGTTATTTTTTCCTATTATTACCCTAGATTCTTCACCGTTATATTTAAGATCCTGGGGAGGATATCCGATAGAAGCAAATGGAAATATTTCCGTATTTTCACCAATATATGAAAACCCCTCAATGCAAACATGTGAATGCAATTTTGCACCTTTATCTAATTCAACATTCTTTCCTATCGTGCAATACGGACCTATGCTAGCTTCTGGATGTACTTTTGCACCTTTTTGAATAATTGCTGTTTTATGAATCATTATTTAATCTATTTTATTCTTTAACTAACATTGCAGAAAAAATGGCATCTGCTACTTTCACATTATCAACTTTTGCCTCACCACTCATTTTCCAAACATTTCTTCTTGCTTGAACCTGTTCCACACAAATATGCAAACTATCACCAGGCACCACAGGCTTTCTAAAATGTGCTTTTTCAATCGACATAAAATATATAATTTGATTTTCATCATTAGTATTTTCATCATTTACACTTTTTGATGCAAAAACCGCTGCTGCTTGTGCCATAGCTTCAATAAGCAACACCCCTGGCATTACTGGTTTTTGTGGAAAATGTCCATTGAAAAAATCTTCATTAATTGTCACATTTTTCAACGCAACAATATTTTTATTTAAATTTAATTCCAATATCCTATCCAATAATAAGAACGGGTATCTATGGGGAATTATTTTTTTTATCTCAGAAATATCCAATATATTTTTCATATTATTATTTAATTATTTGTTTTTTTAAAAATATATTTTGTCTATGCCAATTACTTATTTTAATTGCAGGGTATCCACCTATTACTTCTCCCTCTTGAATGTCATTTACAATTCCAGACTTTCCTGCAACCATAACTTTATCGCTAATATTTAGATGGCCAGCTATCCCTACTTGCCCTCCAATCAAAACATTTTTGCCAATCTTGGTACTACCTGAAACTCCAGTTTGCGCAGCAATTACGGCACCTTCATCAATGATAACATTGTGACCAATTTGAACAAGATTATCAATTTTACAATTATTTTTAATTACGGTGTTTCCTAAAGTTCCTCTATCTACGCAACTATTTGCACCTATTTCAACATTATCACCAATCTCTACAATGCCTACTTGCCTGATTTTTGGGCCGCCGGGGATGAAGCCAAAGCCATCTTGTCCAATTCTAACTCCACTATATACATTACAGTTCTTACCTATCACAGCAAATACTATTGTCACATTAGATTCAATATTGGTATTGTCACCAATTACAACATTATCTCCAATTACAGTATTATAACCGACATATGAATTTTCACCAATTACAGCATTTCTACCAATAACAACCCCTTCACTAATGCAGCAATTTTTATTAATTTTAGCAGATGAGTCAATGAAAGCCGATTTTGAAATACTATGTTTTATATTGTCTTTGGGATAAAATTTATCAATAAGCTTTGCAAAAATTAATTGCGGATTTTTTGTTATAATCAAGGTCATACCCTCAGGAGCATAAGGTCTATGCTCTTGTTTTAAAATGCATACCCCAGCTTTAGTATTTTTTAAATTTTCAACATATTTTGGATTGTGGAAAAAAGTAATATCATGCCTTGATGCATGATCAAGAGTTGAAATGTTATAAATTAACTCCCCGTTGCCTCCTATTATTTCTTCAATAGTATCAACGTCATTTATCAAATCCTTTAGTAAAAAAGGGCCAGATTTTTTGTGAAAAACCCCTGTACTCATCTTTTAACTATATAAAAAAAGGTTTAAAAACTCATTAAAGCCCATTTTTTATATTTATAAAACCTATTTGTCTATAAAAAGCTTGTAAATTTCCTAAAAAAATACTATTTATCTATCTATAATTTGAAAATTTAATAAATGCAATGAAAGTATTATCGTCGTTGAAGTCTGCTAAAAAAAGAGATCTAAATTGCAAACTTATAAAAAGAAAAGGTAAGTTATACGTAATCAACAAAAAGAATCCTAAATTTAAAGCAAGACAAGGATAATAATGCAATATGACTACAAATATCATATTGATGACATCCCAGGCAACTTAAATCTGAAAGGAGACCTTGCTATAGACACCGAAGCAATGGGTTTGAACAACCATAGAGATAGGTTGTGCGTACTGCAATTGGCTGATGAATTAAATGATATTCACTTAGTACACTTTAAAAATAGAAATTATAATGCTCCTAATTTGAAGAAGCTTCTTGTTGACAAGGCAAGAGTTAAGATTTTTCACTATGCTAGATTCGACGTTGCAATTATTCAAAAATATCTAGAAATTGATATTGAAAATATTTTTTGCACAAAAATTGCATCAAAGCTTTGCAGAACCTATACACACCATCATAGCTTATTAGAACTTTGCAATGAATTGCTAGATGTTAAAATTTCCAAACAACAACAGTCATCAGATTGGGGCGCCCTATCGCTAAGTAAAAAACAATTAAACTATGCAGCTCAAGATGTAAAATACCTACATCAATTATATGATAAAATGTCACTTTTATTATTAAGGGAAAATAAAATGGAAATTGCAGAAGCATGTTTTAAATTTTTACCAACAAAAACAAAACTTGACCTACTGGGTTGGTTAGAACATGACATATTCTCACATCAACAATAAATTCACAAATACTAAAGGTAATATAGATTTTTTGTTATCAAAAAATACGTAGTAAACAACCTTCTTGTTATCACAAACAACAAATGCATTTAAGGCTCAAGTCAATTAACTATAGATTTTAATAGCAAAGTTCCTTTTATATAGCACATTATACAACCACAAAACATAACATTGAGCGACTAACATCAAGTAATTGCTGTCATTACACATTACAAATGGTTAAAACATTTAAATATCAACATACTCAAATTTCACGATTATAATAAGAATTAATCTGCCATAGCAATACAATTCTTATAATTTTTAATATAAAAATTCAATAAGGTAAAAAAAAATGAGGCAATCTCACAAATATGTGATAGAGTATGAAAAATAGTCGGTTGCTATCTAATGTAACAGTTGGAAACAACAATCTACTATTAAACAATAAACTAATAAAATATAAAGTAATATGAAAATAACAGGAACAGTAAAATGGTTTAACTCTACCAAAGGATATGGGTTTATAGCTCCGGACAATGGATCAAAGGATGTATTTGTACATAGGTCAGCGGTAGAAGCAGCAGGACTTGATGATTTGCAAGATAATCAAAAAATAGAATTCAAGATTGTTGCAAACCAAGGCAAAGAATCAGCTGAGGACATAGCATTAGTCTAACTATAAACAAAAGAGTAGTAACATGAACAAAACTGAATTTATAGAAAAGCTATCAAGCGAACTGGATATAAGTAAGGCGGAAACAGGAAAATATTTAGACACAATATTTAAATGCATAGCGACATCTATGAAAAAAAATGATGAATTAAGATTTGTAGGATTTGGAAGCTTTAAGGCAAAAAATACAGAAGCAAAAGAGGTGAGAACACCAAAGGGAACTATGGCAAAAGTACCTGCACAAAGAAGGGTAAGTTTTTCTACAGGTTCCGAGTTTAAATCTATAGTGAATGATAAATAGCCATTTTTAGTGAACAGCAATATAGTAATATCTTTATGCTAGCAGCAGCGGGTGTAGGGTAGCTTTAATATGTTTTGCCTTTTTGGGGTTGTTATGTTGAGAAAAGGTAAAACATATACAAGTAAACTAAGGCTCCTAATCTGTATTTGCTATATGATGACTACAAAAATAATGGAAGAAAATCAATAAAATACTAAAATATAGACACTTATTTACTTAAAAGCATTGTTAACACAAGTGTGAAAAGAAAATTTAAGAAGCCTTAGGGAAGATAAAAAAGAACATGAATGAATCAATAAACAAAACACAGCTCTTTTTTAGATATATTTAATTAAATTAGGAAAAAAAATGAATATAAAACAGAATGATTGGCATCTACTGCCACCTGAAGACTATGATAAGGTGTTTGATGCACTATCCCAAAAATATCCAAAATTATTTATTAAAGGAAAAAGCTTTATATTTAAAAAGGGAATACATAGGGATATTTTTAATAATGGTGGACTTGACTTCAATAGAACTGTAATCAGAAAATTTCTACAATTATGTATTGAAAAAAAAGAATACAGGGAGCTGCATGTTGAAAATTCCCCAAGATATGATTTAGAGGGCAATAAAGTAGGCCTTGTTACAAAAGAAGATGTTGAATTATACGTCAAGACAGAGGAGGAAATCAAAAAGAGGATTGAGCAAAAAAAAATCAATAAGCTTGCGAAAGAAAAAAACTCCATTAAAATGAATAAACAGGGCCTTAAATTAAAATCAAATAATACAAACTATAGTAAACCAAAGCTAGGCTTGAAAACTTAAGGTATTGCAACAATGGTCACGCTATACACCCAAAATACCAGATTAGGTATTTAAAAAGAAAACGTTACGATAAAGTCTACTGGTGCAATAGTAAAGATATGATCTGAAAGACACTATAAAATATGATATGATAATCAATAAATTATAGGAGTCAAAATGAATAATATAGAAAATAATATCAATACTTCAAATGCTCAAATTAACAACGGTGCGAGCTTAACTTGACGCGTATGGTCCATTTCAACACTCTCGTAATGTACCTTGTATAAGTTACTAAAAATATTTATTACACCCTCCTCTACAATTCTCACATTTCATGAGTTTTTTCTTAATTTTCAAAACGGCATCAGTGTCCTCTAATATGTGACATTTTATTTAGAGACTTTGCTCCAGAACAGAATGATTTCTTGATATCATGATCTTTTATTGCCAAGTCCAAGGTTGTACGTATTGTATGATGCTGCCCTACATCTTTTGCATGATGTGAATGATGTTGATTTAATGTGGCTACAGTGGCATGTTGATTGTCTTTTTTTATGGATTGTTCTTTAGTTGCATCTATAGAGTGCCCAACCTCTCCTTTTTGATTAACTTCTACCTCTTTTTCTTTTGAGACCATATTTTTGCCCTCAAAAGTTTTTATTATTTTCATAGCCAAATCTTTTTTTCCTAATTGCATAGCTTGGGTTTTTATATATTTGTTTAAGTTCATTTTTAAAGGTTTAGAGGATTCGCTAGAATTTACCCACTCAACTTTATCCTTTAAAGATTTATTTTTTAAATAATTTTGATCGGCTTGGTAAATAGCTTCTATTTTATCTTTTACTTCTTTAATATCTTTTTCTGCAACATTTTCTTTTTCAAGTAAATTTTTTACAATAATTTGAATATCAATCAAGTTTGCAACAGATTGAGATTCTTCCTGATTTCTAGCAATATATTTATTACAGTTATCAAAAAGATCATTTATCAACTTCTCATCTGATTTATGTTGCTGTTGCTCATAATAATTTCTAATTGGAGGAATAAGCATAGCAAGTTTTTTGGGGATGCTTAATATTTTTTTTGGTATAAAAAGAAGAGCTTTAAGTAATTTTCTAGTAAATAAGACTGTTACTCCAATAATGTTTCTTAGTGTTTTATTAGAAATATTACCAATTCGATGAGCAATTTTATCTAAAAATCCAGTTATCCCTATTCTTTTTTGCATAGTTTTTGCTGACTTCACTAGCTTTTTTCTTACTTTGTCATCTGCCTTCATTAATTCTAATATCTCACCTTTACAAGTATTTAATGTGCCAGTTATATCTTTGGTTTGATCTCTCAAAGCTTGAGCAAACTCAGGGTCTAAAATAATTCCTTTGTCAATATGTCTACTGAATTTTGTCACTCCTCCGTTTTCTTTTTTTTTATTAAGAAAATCTAAAACTGCTCCTCGATTACCATTAATATTAGGTGTATGAGAACCAACCATCCAATTTTTTATTAAATCATTAAATGCATGGCCCAAATCGATTCTTCCAATACGCACTTCTTTTGTTTTTTTATCAAAAATAGCATAAAAATTATTAGGATTGATATCATGATCACCAAGAATAATTGAGCTTGCTAAAGCATTATAAAGTTCCGTTTTATTAATAGAAACAGCTTCTGGCACACCTTCAATTTCAATTTTACAAGATTTATCCATTGATAATTGATTATCTTTGGCATTTCCAAATACTAATTTTGTCTTTTTCCTTCTTTTTTCATAAGGTTCTTCAATTTTTTTGGTCCGTTCAATTTCTTGAAAACTAGAATCTAATTTTTCTAGATAATCCTTAACAAGATTATCTAACATCTCTTGTCTAGGAGTGCTAAGTTCTAGTACAGATTCCATTTTCTTTAAGATAACTAAAGATTCTCTTAATTCATTAAGCTGGCTTATATCTTCTTGAGTTTTTAGTTTATCTTTATCTTCAATCAATTCACCAAGGGTCATGCCAACAAATCTTTGGTTCCTGTCATTTAAATATTTTGAGGCTAAGCTAAAATCGTGTTGATTCTCATTGTAAATTAAATCAACTTCAGGAGCTAAATCTGGAGGTGAATTTTTATTAAGCAAATTTGCTGTTACTCTAGATGCGATGTATTCACCAAGTATGTCAGATTGATCAGGGTCTAATCCAATCCATCTTCTAAATCTATTTATATAATTTGAACGCTTTATTTGATATCTTACTTTTTGACTATCACCTTTTAGTGTAGCTTGAAAACTTGGAGTTTTACCAGCTGTATCTTGTCCAGTTGAAATAAAATATGATACTTTTTTATACACTCACAGCAACATAAAATGTTATTATAATATGGTAAGTTTCAGTAATAACGTTGTAAAGTTTTTTTTACATATTATATAATTTATAGTATTATTTTTAACTAAAAAATCAATGCAATGCATACTTACTGCATTGCATATGTTTATAGGTCTTCTTTTATATTTTGTAAAACTTCTTCGTTATTCAATTCTGTATTTTGTGACAACTCATCATCATGCTCATCAAGGGCACATATATCTAATTGTGCAAAATCTTTTAAAATACACTGTGTTTTAGTATTATAGTAAAGTGCAGAGTTTATATTTATCACTTCATTTTCTAAATCATTAGATACAGGTTTTTGTAGATTAACCGTATATAAAATATCGTCATAAGACTTACTAAAAAGATTTGGAATACTTTCTGTACAGTTGTACTTTAGCTCATTAAATTTACTCTTTTGTAATAACCCCCACACTGAACCACTCAATAGCCCCGCAACCTTTAAGGTTGCTGTAAGTTGTTCTAATTTACCTTTTTCTTTTAACATAACTTTAAGTATGGCATCTACACCCTCTATTTGAGTTAGTAAAGCATATAAGCCCATTACATCGCTATCAGCAACAATATCATCACTTTCTGTTTTAAAATATTCATAAGCAGCGTTATTCATAGCACCTATAAATAATACTTTTTTATCTAAGGCTAATCCTGCAATTCCATATTTAATTGCACCTGCAAAAAATCCTCCTGCTACCCCATGTGGCTTAGAATTTTCAAAATAACTATTGATACTTGCTCTTAAGTCATAGGCAATTGTCGCTCCAATGATTGCTGGTAGTACCGGACCTCCTAAAACATAAAATACTATACCATCTAATAACATAGCGTTTTTTAATGATGGCAGAAAATTTGTTGTTAAATGAGAGCCAAAATCAGCAATTTCTGGGCTTAAATTGGTAGAGGTGAAATTGTATATGCTTTCAGAAACTGCAGTTTTATATCCATATAACCCCAACTCTTTAGCATACTCTGATGTAGTATTAGCTATGGGTTCATATACATATGAATTAAATATGTATGCAGTTGAAAATGCTGCTGTTGCTCTAGCGGCCTCAGGTAGTATTGGTTTGCTGATTGTATATATAGCATTTGCTATAGACTTTATATTATGCATAATTCTTTACCGTTAAAATTTATTGTAGATCGATGTAGGAAAAAAAAGGGGGGTAATTTAGAAACTTAGCTTAATTAATAAAGAAACTAAATCTATAAATTGACCCTAGATAGGATGTAAATATCAGCCTAATGAAGTCGCAATTAACCCACCTTGGCAGAATATCTCTAATGCTATAAGATGATATGTGGTTAATTTTCATAGGTTTAAAACATTATTTCGTAGAGAATTATACTTGTAATTTTATTACTAGTCAATATATTTTTAATAAAAATTAAAATTTATAATTTAGCATCCTGAATTGTTAATAACGATTTTTTTTAACAATGTTGACTTTTTTTTGTTCATAAATAAAATGTTACCCTTAATAGTAAGGATAGTTAAATTAATAGTAGGTTTTATAAGAAGTACAAAGCTAATATAGTTGGTCAATTAGGGCTTCTAATGTGGGCTGTATCGGCAGTATTAGTTGCAAGTTTAAAAGGCATCCCTACCTATGAAATATTAACTATAGTATTTTTCATAGGTTTTGTATGCTCTGTTTTATACAACATAAAAAATAATAATTGGAAAAATATCACTAAGCATCCTTTTTATATTTGGGTAGTTGGTATAATTGGTATTTTTGGAAATGAGCTGCTTTTTATTATGTCCTTTAAACATGCACCAGTTGCACATGCAGATTTAATTAATTTTTTATGGCCTATAATGGTTATTCTTTTTTCTGCACTATTGCCTAATGAAAAATTTCATTTTAGATATTTTATATCTAGTATTATTGCATTTATGGCAATATATATTTTGATTTTTTATGATAGTCCGCGAGTTGTTTCTTTTGAATATCAGTATATAAAAGGGTATATCTTTGCGTTTAGTGCGGCGCTATTTTGGACATGTTATACGTTAATTTCAAAATCATACGGTAAGTTAAAGCCAGAAATGATCGGAATTTATTGTGGTATTGGATTAATATTATCACTTTGTATGCATTTATACTATGAAGAAACTGTGATCCCATCTTTTGGCAATATATTGGCGCTGATATTTATGGGGATTGCCACACATTGCTTAGCATATTTTTTCTGGGATTATGGAATCAAAAAAGGCAATTTGAAATTATTAAGTATTTTATCGTACTTTAATCCGATCATTTCTATATTGATTTTGATTTTACTTGGATTTGCAAAACCCTCATTTGCATTGTGCTTGGCAGCTGTTTTAATTTTTATTGCAGGGGTGATAGGAGGTATTTCATGGGGAAATATAAATTACGATTAGTGATTGTATTATTAATAAGATATCCTACATTGATTTAAGTTATTTTGTGACTATAATTTAGGTAATAAATTATAGAGTGAAAGATGCGTTTATTGATAGTAGGTGATTTAAAAGGACATATGATTAATGCTGCAAAATTAGCTAAGGAGCAAAACGCTAGGATTATGCATGCGATTGATTTTAACTCAGCTATGATAACATTGAGAAGCGGCAAGAATATTGAATTAATCATGATTGATTCTGAAATGAATATTAAAGAATTAAAAAGTGCTCTTGATAGTGAGCATTTTTCAATACCCATTGTTTCTTGTGGGCTTTCTAATAATCCGAAAAGAGCTGCTGAAAGTATAAAGGAAGGGGCCATTGAATATGTGTTGCTTCCTCCAAACAAAGATGCGATTGCTACATTGTTTTCGATAATATCAAATAATTCAGAACATAATGAAGAGATAATTTGTTTTTCTCAAGAAATGTTAAAAGTGATCTCAATTGCTAAGCAAATTGCTCCATCGATTGCTAATGTTTTGATTTCTGGTCAATCAGGAGTTGGCAAAGAGATTATTGCAAAATTGATACATAAACATAGTAAAAATCCATCAAATGAATTGGTATCGATAAATTGTGCTGCAATTCCCGAAAGTTTATTAGAATCAGAAATGTTTGGACATGAAAAAGGTGCATTTACTGGCGCTGTGGAAAGGAGGATTGGGAAATTTGAGCAGGCAAATAACAGTACGCTTTTTTTAGATGAAATTAGTGAAATGGATTTAAAGTTGCAAGCTAAATTACTAAGGGCAATTCAGGAAAGAGAAATTTTTAGAGTTGGTGGTAATGATCCGGTGAAGCTTAATATTAGAATCATAGCCACAACTAACAGAAATTTGATTTCAGAGGTAAAAAAAGGTAATTTCAGAGAAGATTTGTTTTATAGATTAAATGTTATACATTTAGAGGTACCGTCACTTACTGATAGAATTGAGGACATTAAACCATTAGCAGAATATTTTCTTAAAAAATATTGCAAAATAAATAATTTAGAAGCCAAAGTTCTAGATGAATCTGCATTACAAAAGCTGACATTGCATTCTTGGCCAGGCAATGTTAGAGAACTAGAAAATACTATTCACAGAGCAGTATTGACCTCCATTGGTCCCAAAATTGAAGATCAATGTATATCCATAATAAATGTTTCGGATGAAGATAATATAGAATCACTAGAGGCGACAGAGAAAAAAGCAATTGACAAAGCCCTATCCAAATATAATAAAAATTATGATCTAATAGCCAAGGTTTTGGGTATTTCGATAAATACACTGCAAAATAAACTAAAGCAATATTATAAAATTAATGTCAAATGAACTAATTTTATTGATAAAAAGTACAAATTAGGTGAAAATGTGATATATAGGTTATAAATTTTTGCTTGGTGTGTGTTATGACTTATCCAGAAAATAAAAATCAGCCACTAAAAATTGCCTTGGGTACTGATAATTTTAAAGAGATGATTACTCAGTATGATATCTATGTTGATAAAACTTTGTTTATAAAAGAAGTACTAGATAGCAGTGAAAAAGCTATGCTGATTACTTATCCTAGGCGATGGGGTAAAACTCTAAATTTAGATATGTTAAAAACTTTCCTTGAACCAGAAACTGAAAAATGCCAAAAAGCTGATCAAGCAGAAGATAATTACTCTCCTTTTTATCCTTGGACCTGGTCATTGCCTTTTGGAAATGGTGATAAATTAGTTTGCAATAAAGATATATTCTTAGATTATAAATTAGCTATATCGAAAGTAGATGCAGGTTACTATATGAAATATCAAGGAAAACATCCAGTGATATTCATAAGTTTAAAAGATGTGATAGGTGATACAATTGACGAAATAAAGGACTCTCTTAAAGATAAGATCAAATCTTTATATAAAACTTTTAGATCTGTTTTGAATAGTGATAAATTATATAAGGATGAAAAAGAGGATTTTCAAAAATACATAAATATCGATTATCAAGGAATCACATTAGAGGGTAGCATAGGGTTTTTAAGTGAGTTATTGCACAGACATTATGGAGAAAAAGTATACATTTTAGTTGATGAATATGATAAATTGATTAATACGTTTTTGGAAAAGAATTTAGGAAAAGAGCAAAGTTCAAGACAGAATCAATTAGTGATTGAAACATCAAAACTAATCTCTCAAACACTTTGTTCACCTTTAGCTAAGACCAATTCATATTTAGAGAAATTAATACTAACTGGGATATTTGATACAGTCTATAAGGAAGCAGGATCTGGGTGTAACAATGTATCACCATATGGAATTTCCGATATTAAATTTAGTAAAAATTTTGGTTTTTCCCAAGAAGAAGTAAGGCAATTAATAAATAAATTTCCTTTTGCCGACAAAAATAAAGTTTTTGGCACAATAACAGATTGGTATGATGGATATTATATTCCTATTGAAGTAGATACATACATTCACGCATATACTCCATGGGCAGTGATGAAATATCTCAATACTGCATATTTAGATAAAGATTATACTCCACAAAATTATTGGACAGGAACTGGTGCCAGTACGATTTTGAAACGGTTATTAGCTAAAGAGAAATGTACAAATAGTGAATTAAGCAATAAATTTCTAGAATTATCAACTAATAAAACCTTTAAATTAAAGTTTGATAATAAAATCTCTTTATTTAAGTATAATTGGTATTCGGATATTGATAACGAGGAGTTTTTTGCATACCTACTGCTAAATTCTGGTTATTTTTCAGTGAAAAAAAATGGTAGAGAATTTGAATTTTCTATACCTAACGCAGAGGTGTTGGAGTCTTTTATGGAAATAATTCCAAGGGAGGAAGATAATTGCAAGATAATACTTAGTAATTTAAAAAAATCCCAGTACCTAAAGGCAGTTACTCTGATTAAAAAAGATGATTCAGAGGCGGTTACAATGGAAATTAATAAAGGAAATGTTAACTGCAACGATTACAGTATGAATTTTAATTTCCTACAATTATCCATTATGTTTGACAGTAAAAAGGTATTTGACGCATTGCAAGATTTAGTAAAATGTAAAGATGAATTAAATACGTACCAAGATCAAATTTTTCAATTAACTCCATTGGATTATGCATTTATTTTAAATAAAGCTGAATTTTTAAATTACTATAAAGAAAGTAATTATTATGATAAAGTAACTGAATTGCAAAACCATTATAAAATAGCGCATGATTTCAGTTATGCTATGTGCAGCTTATTTAATAACACAGTATCTAATTATTTCTGGAAAGGTATAATGGGACTTATCACTCTAGAGGCAATTAGCTGTATAAAGACTACTATAGCAAAGAATTATCTTCAAAAAGCTGGCATAGCTATTACGTTTGCTAGTAGATTATTGGTCGAAAAAATAGAGATCATAAATTGTAGAGAAATACTTGAATATGAATCAATTAATATTACTTCTCCAAGAGATTTTAATTCATTAAAACAATGTATGAAATATCTAATAGAAGAAGAAACTGCGGTAAATACCTATGTTGTTATGGGTAATGGGTGCAATCAAGGAGATGAAAAATTAGCTGATTTCAGCGTTAATATTTTTCAAAGTTCTTATTATAGTGATGAGATAATATCGTTTAATCTATGTGAAGGGCCTCTAGAACTGGTGGAAGTGGAGGTGTAGTTTTATACAAGCTTACTTACAATATCTAATTTTTCCCAGGAAAATTCCTTATCTTTTCTGCCAAAGTGTCCATATGCTGCGGTATCTATGTACTTGACATTTTTTAAATCTAAGGTATTTATAATTCCTTTTGGCGTTAAGTTAAAATTATCTTCGATCATTTTTATTAATAAAGAATCAGAACGTTTGCCAGTGCCAAACGTATTGACATAAATTGATAATGGTTCTGAGATTCCAATACCATAAGATAATTGTATTTCACATTGGCTTGCAAGTTTTGCAGCTACTATATTTTTTGCTATATATCGTGCCATATAGCTTGCTGATCTATCAACTTTGCTGGCATCTTTTCCAGAAAATGCCCCTCCTCCATGCCTTGCGTAGCCACCGTATGTATCAACGATTATTTTTCTTCCGGTTAAGCCGCAATCTGCATAGGGACCACCAATAATAAAACTTCCACTTGGATTGATAATATATTTTGTTTTTTCATCAAGATATTTTGCTGGTAAAACTTTTTTGATAACATCATTTACAATAGTATCTCTTATTCGATTTTGTGAAATATTCTCTTTATGTTGCGTCGATATTAACACACTATCTATTCTCGATACATTATTTCCTTCATATTGAACTGTTACTTGGCTTTTTGCATCAGGAGCAAGCCAATCTATTTCATTAGATTTACGTTTTTTTGATAATTCAATTAATAAATTATTGGCAAAATATATTGGTGCAGGCATGTATGTATCAGTTTCACTGCAAGCATATCCAAACATTATGCCTTGATCACCAGCTCCAATGCACTCATCAGATTTGTCAAAAACACTATTATGAATTTCACTAGATTGTTTAGAAATTAGGTTGATGATGCTTATTTTATCAGGATCTATGTCTTTTGACATATTTTTATAACCGATATTTTTAAAAACATCAGTTATTGTTTTTTCTAGATCGACCCATACATTTGTGTTAATTTCTCCTGAAACAATAACAAGTGAATTTTTGACCATTGTCTCGCATGCAACTGCACAATTTTTATCCTTCTCCAGTATTTCATCTAAAATCGCATCAGAGATTTGGTCAGCTATTTTGTCTGGGTGTCCCTCAGAAACAGATTCTGATGTAAAAAACTTCATAAATTAATTTGTCATGAGTCAGATAATACCTAAGTTTGCTTGGCAAATCTCTTTATTTTCTTTAGTGCAGATTCTTCAATTTGTCTAATACGCTCACTAGATACATTGTATTTTTTGCTTAGTACGTCTAGTGTAACGGGGATTTCAGATAATTTTCTTTGTTTTATGATATCTTGCTCTCTATCATTTAAAGTGCTAATTGCATTTTTTAGAACATTGACTCTAAAGTTTTCAGTTTGTTTATCAGAAATATTTTCTTCATGAGTCTGAGTACAATCTGATATTGTATCAATAAATTCAGCACCTTCTTCTTTGCCTAATTTTTCATTCAATGAAACAGTTTGATAACTATTTTCTAATATGCTGTCCACTTTTTCAACTTCAGTATCATGACAACCATATTTTCTCTTAAAGTTTGCAACACTAGAAAAGAGTTTTTTTTGTAAAACACCTGAACCAATTTTAACCATAGACCAAGATTTAACTATATAGTCCTGTATACTAGCTTTAATCCACCACATTGCATATGTAGAAAGTCTATTTCCCTTTTCAGGTTTAAATTTCTTCACTGCTTTCATCAATCCGATGTTCCCTTCAGATATTATGTCCATTAACGGTAGTCCATAATTACGGAATTTTAAAGCCATTTTAACTACAAGCCTCAAGTGAGAAGTTACCAATTTATGGGCTGCTTCCAAATCATTGTTTTCTAGCCACGAATTGACAAGGCTACTTTCTTCTTCTTGTGAAAGCACAGGAAATTTCTTAACTTGCTGCATATAAGATGAAACGCTTAGTTCCGCAGACGTTGAAGGTAGATTGAATTCAGTCATAGTCATAATGGTTACCTATTTTCTATTACTTATATAGTGAACAATAATTTATATACAAGTGCATTTTAAGCTAAATTGCTATAAAATTGCAAGTATTTTTCCAAATACTCTTTTTCTATGCTATCTAAAAAAGGGGACAAAGTGTTAGTTATTTTTTTGTGATAGGATAAAAGCCATTTTTTTTCATTAGCGGTTAATAAATTTGCATCAATTAGATTATATGCAATAGGAGCTAAAGTAAGAGTTTCAAATTGCAAAAAATCTTTGTTATCATCAACTGTTCTTACAACTACTATATTTTCAATTCTTATTCCATATTTTTCAGGAATATAATACCCTGGTTCTATGGTGACAATCATATTATTCTGCAATTCTTGGTGATTAAGTTTACTAATCCCTTGCGGCCCCTCATGAACGGATAAATAATGTCCCACTCCATGACCAGTACCATGAGGGTAATCCAGGAAATATTCCCATAGAAATTGCCGCGCCAGTACGTCTATTTGTGAACCAGAAGTTTTTTTAGGGAAAATAAGAGAGCTAAGATTAATTACTCCCTTTAATACCAAGGTATAATGCAATTTTTGTTCCTCTGATGGGTTGCCAAAGAAAAATGTTCTCGTTACGTCTGTTGTGCCAAATTCATATTGACTGCCACAATCCAACAAAAAGAAATCATCTCGTACGATCTTTGAATTATTTCCGTCATAAGGATTATAATGTATTATGGCGCTATTTTTGCCGAAGGAAGAAATGGTTTCGAAACTTTTGCTTTTAAACAGGGGGGTTAGCTTTTTAAAGTATGACAATTTTTCATCAGCATCAATTTCTGTTATTTCTTTGCTTGTACCGACTGTACTTTCAAGCCAATTAAACAGTTTTGTTAGAGCAATTCCATCTTGAATAGTTGCGTATTTTATACCAGCTACCTCAACCTCATTTTTAATTGCTTTTGGTAATATACAAGGGTTTTTATCACTAATAAGATTCTTTTTTTGAAAGTTATCAACAAACCAAATTGGAGTTTGAGAATGGTCAAGTTGGATGGTTTTGTTTTGATTATCTAACTCAATAATTCTAGTCTTGATATCTTTAAAAGAAAATAGCTTAATGTTATCATAGCCGCTTTTGATTTTTTTTAAATTACTAAAAATTTCTATATCTCCTTGATTGCTAATTAAACAATATGCCATTATTAGCGGGGTGTACTTCAAATCACTTCCCCTGATATTCAAAAGCCAACAAATACTTTCAGGAGATGTGATTAAAAGATATTCTGCTTTTAATTTACTGATTAAATTACTAATTTTTTGATTTTCTGTTTCTGATGTATATTTTACATCAAGAACAAGTGGAGCTTTGGTATTAAAATTTTTATCTCTATCCCAAATTTCATCTATTAAATTGTTTTCTAAAGGCAAAAGTTCTGCATGTTTATTACCCTTTATATAGTTCCTTGAAAAATACTCTACCCCCCTTTTAGTGAAAATAAATGGGTCATATCCTATAGAAAATTTGGAGCTGATTTTACCAAATATTTCAGTGAAAATTTCCTCAGCATTTTGCATGTTAAGTATGATGTAATCATCCGGCAATTGGTTTTTGGCCTGAATTATATACCTACTATCAGTAAATAGATAATGTCTATCTTTTGTTATAAGGGCTAAGCCGTTTGAGCCACTAAAATTTGTCAGCCACTTTAGTCTTTGAAGACATTCAGGGGTGAACTCATTTTGAAATTCATCATAGCTTGGTATGAGATATCCATCTATATTATGAGTTTCAAATGAGGTTTTTAATAAATTTATTTTTTCAATGCTATTCATGCTCAGTCTTCCTTGAATCAGTTTTTCAGTTTAAATTATTATTTTTGTTAGTTAATTATTAAATGTCTTATTTTTCAGAATCAAGGATACAGAATATTTTAAATAAAATCATTAAAACAAATTTTAAAGTTTTTTTACAAAAATCTTTTTATACTTTACATCCAAACACACCTTTTATAAATAATTGGCATATAGACTTGATTTGTGAATATTTAAAAGCATTGGAAAATAGGGAGATAAAAAGACTTATCATCAATATTCCTCCAAGATATTTAAAATCATTTTGTATAAGTGTTGCATGGTCTGCTTGGTTACTTGCACAAGATTCAACTAGAAAAATTATTGTAGCTAGTCATAGCATGCAACTAGCTAAAAAATTATCATTGGATTGTAAAGCCTTAGTGAATGCAAATTGGTACAAAAATATTTTTGATACTACTATCTCCAATAAACAAAATACAAAAGAAAAATTTTGTACCACAGATCATGGCTTTAGGATTGCTTGTTCAATTGGGAGTAATATCACAGGGGAAGGAGGTGATTTCCTAATTGTTGATGATCCTCTAACACCCTCACAAGCGTTTAGCGAGAAAAAACTTGCCAGAGTGAACGAATGGTTTGCTAGTACATTTTTAACTCGTTTAAATGACAAAAAAAATGGAGTTGTTGTTGTTGTAATGCAGCGCTTAAATAGCAACGATCTTTCGGGATGCCTGCTTAAAAATAAAAATTGGGAATATTTAAAACTACCAATCATATCTGAAGACAAAGAAGATATTTCATTTAAAAAATTTAGCTATTCTAGATATAAAGATGAATTGCTTTGTGAAAAAAGAGAGGGATTCAAAGAAGTCTGTATTCTAAAAAAAGAATTGGGCTTGCATGCTTTTTCAGCGCAATATCAACAAAATCCAATTAGCATGCAAAGCAAGCTTATTGATAAGGTATGGATTCAAAGATATTCCAATGTTCCGAATTTTAATTGTGTATATCAAAGCTGGGATACTGCAATTAAGATTGGTATTGCAAATGATTATAGCGTTTGTACTTCTTGGGGCCTAACCAACAATGCTTACTACCTCATCGATGTATTTAAAAAGAAGTTGGGCTACCCTGATTTAAAGCAGATGATTGTAGAAAAATATAATGAGTATAAACCAAATGGTGTTATCATTGAGGACAAGGCTAGTGGGCAGCAAATAATTCAAGACATCAATTCTATTTCCAAGATGCCAATCATTAAATTTTTACCAAAAAAATCAAAATTAGTTCGGTTCATGTTAGCGTTAAACATCATAGAGGCAGGTAAATTATACCTTCCTAAGGGTTCATCTTGGTTATATGACTTTGAAGCAGAACTTCTTTCATTTCCAGAATCTAATCATGACGATCAAGTAGATTCAATGGTGCAGTTCTTTACATGGTACAAAAGTCGTAACAACCTTAGTTTTAACATCAGAAAACTATGATGCTAATCTTAAAATGAGATCAATAGTAAACGGAGTTTCTTGATATATTGAAGAGATCCTTCTAAAATTTAGGGAGTGTTGAATTAAAGTAAAATCGGCATGCTACAAGTTTATAGCTGGATATCTATAAATTTGGTACGATTTTGTTTATTGCTTACGTGGTTTTTCCACACTTCGCTCCTCACGCAATATACCAAAATTAAAGCTAATTTATCACCATAGTCGAGCATTATAGTTGTTTTACCTGACATATATTACCTGTCAAATCTATGTAGTGTTGTAGCACGGCCTTATATCACTCCCAATAACCTAATTCATATAAAACTACACTAAGCAAATCTAAAATAAATTTTATAATTTTTTACTTATATTATCCCAAACCATATCAAATTGATTTGAGTTAACTAAAAATAAATGAAAATTTTCAATTAATAAAACCCTGAGAGGATCAAAGATAACAAATGCTATTTTTCTATCATAAATATAAATTGGTAACGGGAAAAAATACTCAGACGGAATCCTCCTGTACTCTTTATAATCTTGGTGATCAATATCATTATCTCTATCACTGATTAAAACTTTACAACTTAAATTTTTTACCTTTTGCATTCTATTTTCATGCATCTCCAAATATTCTTTGTCAAGCATTTTAGCTAGGGATTTTTTTTCTATCCCACTCATTTTTATACACCCAGCAACATCTTTAACCGAATCATATATATCATTAAGAAGATATATAAATCCTTCTCTACCATCCAATGTTTTTATGATATCAAACTTACTTCTTATTCCATCGTTAACTAGAAATTCAACTTTTGCATTTTTAAAAGCTTGTTGGATCTTGTTAGCCGTTTTACTTGTTAAATGATGTTTTTCATTTTCTATATTAGCAATCGTAGCTTTCGTTAAACTGCATCTGTTTGCTAACTCTGATTGAGTCCAATTTAGCAATCCTCTTGCAGCTCTAACTTGAGCACTTGACATAATGATCTGATTATCATTCTTACCCATATCAAACATAGTTAATATTGTTAATATTTATTTCCTGACAAATAATGTATACTAATGCATCATTTTTTCAACAATTATTAACTATATTATTTACTCAATCTATCAAATATTAATTTTTTATTTATCATTGGTAATAAGTTTTTTAACTCAGGGCCATATTCCTGGCCAGTTAAAGCAATTCTAAGTGGCATAAATAGTTTTTTACCTTTTAGATCAGTATGCTTTTTTATTGCTTCTATCCATTTATCCCATGTGTTTAGATCAAATTTTTCATTTGGCAACAAACTCTTTGCTAAATTAATCAACTCTACATCAATAATTTCAGTCTTAATATCATGCTTACAAACTGTATACCAATATTTTATATCTTGAATATCACTCACATTAGCCCTTATAGACAACCAAAACTCCTCATCCATGTCTTCTACATCTAATTTCTGCAGTATGCCTTGTATCTCATCAAATTCTAATAAGTGTAGTATTTTAGTATTAAAAGCTTTTAATTCATTAAAATCATACTGAACGGTTGATTTACTTAATTTAGAAAAAGAAAACTCTTCAATCAAATGCTCTAAACCTTTTTTAGCTACAATACTATCAGAACTTCCAATTTTTGAAAAAAATATTGCAACAGATGCCGGCAAAATCCCCTCCTCTCTCAACTCCTGAAGGCTAAAACCACCTTCTCTTTTGGATAATTTTTTCTCTTTTGTTGTTAACAATGCAATGTGACTAAAATTTGGTGACTTAGCCGACAAGGCTTTAAACAGCTGTATGTGTATGGCACTGTTAGATATGTGGTCTTCACCTCTAATGACATCGGTTACTGCATATTCAATATCATCCACAACCGAAGCTAGGCTATAAGTTAAAGTTCCATCTGTTCTAACTAATACTGGATCACTAAGATTTTTTGCTTCAAATTTTAAATTACCTCTTATCTTATCATTCCAAGATATTTCTTCCTCGTCTAATAAAAACCTCCAATATGGCTGCACTCCTTTTGCCTCTAATTCTCTTTTTTGCTCTACTGTTAATTTCAGTGATGCCCTATCATATATTGGTGGCAAGTTTCTACTTAGTAAACTTTTCTTCTTAACAGCTAATTCTTCTTCCGTCTCATAACAAGCGTATAACCTACCTGCATTAATTAATTTTTGTTTCGCCTCCTCATATTTAGCCAATCTACTTGATTGTTTAAAACAAATATCCCAATCAATGCCAATCCATTTTAAGTCATCTTTTAGCGCATCAATATACATATCTTTAGATCTTTTAGTATCTGTATCATCAATCCTCAATATAAATTTCCCAGAATTTGACTTTGTATATAACCATGCTATCAAAGCAGTTCTTAAGTTACCAACATGTAAAAATCCTGTAGGACTTGGTGCAAATCTCGTTATAATAGCCATATAAAATTCAATCTTGTTTTATTAATTCATTGGAAGGAAAAATGTTTTTCATACAAACATTTTCACTTACATATAGGATCTTATCAATATTTTTGAGATTAGTTTTTTTAGCTGCTTCATAAGCACTGTCAGCATCAATTTTTTCAACTTTATCATTAAAGTATAAAAGATATGATCCAGTACAGTTGCTTTTGATCTTAAAAGTGGGAAATTCATAATTTTTAAATTCCTTACTCTTTGTATTTTCAGCAAAACTATATTTAGGGCTGCTAAATTCAAATTTTTTGGTATTTGTCATGTTGCTAATGGTACTTTTATAGATCTAATATATATATTAAACTTTTTTTCTAATTTTGGTAAAAAAATTTTTCATCAATCTTGTTGCTTTTTGCTGCTCTATTCCACCATATATTTCTGGCATATGGTTATGCGCTTTGGAGTTGAATAATCTAACACCATTTTCAATAGCTCCAAATTTTTCGTCATAGGCCCCAAAATACACCCGTTTAATTTTACTAAATGCTATTGCCTGGGCACACATTGCACATGGTTCAAGTGTTATATATATATCACAATCACTTAAATTTGCCCTCTGTAGTTTTTTTGCTGCCTCCCTTATGCAAAGAATCTCTGCATGAGCAGTAGGGTCATGTTCAGATCGCATTCTATTATGATTAGTAGAAATTACACCATCATTACGCACTATGGCTGCCCCAACAGGCACTTCATTTTTTTCAATTGCAAATTCAGCTTGCTTTAGGGCATGTTCCATAAATTTGTTTTTATATAAATCAACTACCTTTTTCAATTTCACTTACTAATTTATTATTCCCTGCAATAACTCCTTCGTATACATTGAGCCCTAAATTTTTTTCATTTAGATCTCTAACCACACCACCGGCTTCCCTAATGAGTATTAAACCTGCGGCGTAATCCCATAAGTGCAATCTTCCTTGAATCAACAAATTTATCCTCCCATCTGCTAGATATGCCATTTCTAATGCTGATGCTCCCAAAATTCTTATTTTGCTATGCCTTGAATGAATAAAACTTAAATATTTTTTCATTTTATCATTACTATTTGAATCATCATGAGTTGCACAAATTACTCTCTCATAATCATTATGGGATGCCACTCTTATTTTTCTTTGTATACCTAGACTATCTATTAAAAAAGCCCCCATGTCTTTACCTGCCCAAAATATCTCGTTATTAACAGGATTACATACAACTCCCAGCAAAATAGTTGATTCATCTTTAGTTATTTTTGCCAAAGCTATAGATATGCAGAAAAATGGCACTCCATGCATAAAGTTAAATGTACCATCGATAGGATCGATTATCCACTTGTATTCCGCTGGATCTGAATCATCTTCCTTTACACTTTCTAGAATACCGCTTTCCTCTGTAATAAAACTATACTCCGGTCTATTTTTTTGTAAATAATATATCAATATTTTTTCTGCAGTTAAATCTGTTTTTGTAACAAAATTAGCAACTCCTTTTTTAGAAATTTGCAGCTTTTCGATTTCATAAAAATCCTTAGTAATTTTGACTGAAGCTTTTCTAACAGCTTCTAAAACAACATTTAAGTCTGCATTAAAATTTTTCATTATATCCATTTAATTTGCGATTGAAATAATTATGGACAAAAATATCAATAATTCAATTAATAATTACCTTAATGATCGGTATTGCTTAAAACAATGCTAATTATTTTCTTCTAATACCTAATTTAACACCTCAAAGATACTCTTTATATTTGACTTTGTCTTATTTGAAGAATTTAATTTACGGTTATTTTTATTAATTTTCTTTTTATTGAAAATTTTTTGTTTTGCTGATTTATCATTTTCATGAACATCAGCACTATCTTTTTTTATATCCTGCACTATATCAAAAATCTGCTTATGAGAAAAATCTTGAATTACACTTTCAGATTTGTAATTGGAATGATTTGTTTTTTTGTCTCTCTGCTTGATACTGTTATACACTATTTTATCTTGATTAGAAAAAATCAAACCATCATTCTCCTCAAATTCTCTCTTTACACACTTATTATCTTTTTTAATTAAAGGAATATGCTCTATATCAGCAGGATTATGAGCATAATTATACGCCTTATAAATAATTAAACAAAAGATACTAATGCTCACCATAACAAATAGTGCCCTAAATATAAATCTCTTGTATATTTTACGATTACTGAAAAAGAATGATCTTGCCTTTCTTGTTTTGACCTTTTTTTTCTTCAAAGACATAAAGATCTCATTATAAAAATTCTATTGATTTTCTCAACTTATATACCCCAAGCATATTTATGACCATAAGGAGACCGCCTGAAACACTCATAACAAGGATAACCTGCTCCTGACTATAGAATGAGAAAAATATAAATGCAAATATAGAGTATAAAATATATAAATACTGCCCATATTTTTTATTTAAATATTTTGCACATTTCTGCCCCACAACCAAATACCCTGTTATTGTTGTAAAGCCTGCAAATACAAAAAGAATAGCCATAAAATACTCAACATTTGGCAAATATAATTTTAACGCACTCACAACATATTCCGATGGCTGCAGCCCCTTAGCCTCCCACATTCCTGTTACTAAAAGTATTAATATACTGATAGTACAAATCAAAGAATCTGTGAATAGTGCAAATATTGACATCCTAGCCTGCTTTTCAGGATATATTGTTTGTGTCTCACTCTGTATTATTGAATCATAGCCAATCCCTATATCCCCAGAATAAACTGCCCTAGAAACACCATAATGAGCAGCTAAAAGTATTCCTCCAGATACAATACCTCCTACTTGAGACTTGTAATCTAAAAATGATGAAAATATTAATAAAAATACATTTGGTAAATCAGAATAGTGATCTACTATTATCCATATCCCAAGTGCAACATATATCAACATAAATGGAGGCATCATCGCTGTGCATACAGTTGCAAATCTCTTAACACCTTTAACAGCAGTTAGTAATATGAAAAACAAAAGTATTCCTATGACTAAATATCTATTCAAAGAAAATGTAGTTACAATTGTATCAGTTAAAATTAAAAATTGAGAGACTTCTGCTCCATATATACATAATAAAACACATACCATTATAGGTAAAATCCTATTCTTAAAAGCAACTCTAAGATAATACATTGGGCCACCATCAAATCCTTTATCACTGTTTTTAATTCGGTATTTAATCCCCAAATAAACCTCAGAATATTTTACTAACATACCAAGAAATGAAGCAATCCAAAGCCACACAAGACTTCCAGGCCCACCAATTGTGACCGCACTCACAACGGTAACTATATTACCTAAACCTACCATCCCACCAACTGATGCGAAATATAATTTTATTGGATTGGTACCCTGCTTATCTTTTCCTGCACATGCAATTAAATCTTTTACATAGGTCCTTACTCTAAATAAAGCTCTAAATTGGAAAAATTTTGAGTAAATCGTCAAATACAAGCCTATCAATAAAATTATTATCAAACCAATATAGTCCCATAACATTGCATCTAATTGCGTTAAAAGTTCAAATACTATCCCTGTCATTGGTGCCTTATATAAAGTGATAACTAATTTTAAATTGATAAAAACTTATACATTATTGATCCTTGTTAAACAACATTTATTAATAACAACTAACCTGTAAAATTATATTTCTTTGAAAATATAAATATTTAACAAAAGTATCTAATCAAAAGCAAAAAGTACAACTTAAAGATGTGGTGTATGCTTAATGTCGCATAAGTTAACCCACGTACCACGCGCTTTTAAGCAGCTACACGACAGCATTTTTATTATCTTCAAATTTGCAATTGGCATGCACAGTTCAAACGTGTATAATCACCCAAGTGAATATGTGAAGCGAATTATAGTGAAAAATCTTTTTAATACAATAATTTTTCTATTAATAGAGGACCAATATGAATAAAACACAATTAATAGAGACATTTAAAAATAAAATTAAAAACCTAGACAATATAAAGAGCACTAAAGATAGCTTAAATAAATTTTTTAATGTTCAAAAACTAGACATTGAGATAGGAAGCACTCCATCTAATTTAAATGAATTATTTTCTGCCAAAAATGATAATGCATCAGCAGTGGCAATCCCGGTGGCTTATGACTTCAAAAACATACTAAACCCAATAAAGGAAGGGCCAGAATTAAAAGAGTACTATGATTTAATGAAAAAATCGTTGAATCTTAAGACTGCAAAGATACAAGGGGAACAAAAAAGTAGAAAAGAAAAATTAGATATAGAAAAGAAAATTGCCGATAAGATAAAATTGGTATCCGATAATTTTAGCAAAATAGACACTTTATATACCGATTCTATAGATCATTCTAAACACTGCATTGAGGCTTTAGAATTACCTTATAGCAACAATGATATATTGAAAACTTGCAATACCTCAACTTTGAATAGGATAAATGGCAATATAGAAGAAATTAATAAAACCTTAACATCTATAAAAACCACTACATCTCAAATTCTTGCAAAATATTTTGTTGGAAAGCTTGAATACTCTTCAAAATTCACAGATTATTTAAACGCCAAATCTCATTTCAAATCTTTAAAAGAATTTAATGATAAAGTAGTACAAGACTATTCAGCTTTTCCAGATACTATGAAAATATCAAGTACGATTAAAGAAGCGGCAAAAAAAGTATTTGAAAAAATTGTGGATCTTCAAATAGACATATCAGACACTATTAGCTCATCTTCTAGCAATGCTATTACAGAAGAAAGGAAAAAGCCTACATTAGGTGATTATGAATTTTCTTTAAATTACGATTTATATTTAAAAGAATTAGATTCTAATTTAACAACAATATTTAAAAACAATCTAAAGAAACTAATAGATACAAAAGCTTTTTTAGATATTGAATTATTAGGCAGTGTTCAAGAATCTTTAACAGATGAATTAAATACATTTTGTCCAACACTTGGGTTTGCAGGAACAGAAGAAGATCAAATGTATTGTAGTTTTAAGGAAGTAATTTCTGATTTTGACGCATCTCAAAAAGCGGAACTACATACTGAGCTATAATATTCAATCATTATAATAAAACAAGATTAAGGTGCTGCTAGGGAACAGTATCTTAATCTTGGTAAAGCGGCTATAAATTACAAAATTAAAGGAGTGAAAATGACTAATCTTATACATAAGGCTTATAAAAATTTATCAATGAAATATCATCCAGATAAATATCCTGAAGATACAGAACTACATCATAAATTATCTGCATTCGATCAGTTGTTCGATAACATTCCTTTTATTAATAGTAAAAACGGCCCAATAGCAAAAAGTGCTAGGAATAAAATGATTTCACTTAATAAATCATTTATTAAATCAGATGTTACGAAACAAAATGAAATTCTAAAGAATTTAATCAGCAATACAAGAACCAATGCTACGAAAAATGTTTTGAAGATATATGCGAAATATATGCGAATTATAATAACAAGTGCGATGCATATACAATAAAAGGCGATGATCTTACAAAAGAAGATTTATTATTTTCACTAAAAGACTTTGAAGAAATCTCAGCTTTATTCCTTCAAGAGATTCAGACTGACAAAGATGAATATTCTACGCTTTTTAACAACTATAAAACTTTATATCAAAAGTGTTTTAAAGCTCCAACAGAAATTGAAGCTTCTGAAACTGAAAAAATTGATGACGTTACTACAGTAACAAATGCAAGTACAATCAATAAAGACCAGTTAGACCTTTTATACAAACTTAATGTATCTGCCTATAAAGGCAAACCTTTTAAAGGAGATGAATACACATTTGTTAGTGCAAGAGATAAAAATGGATATTATGGTAGTGCCCACGTTAATGAGGAGCAAAAACAACTAATATTTACACATAGAGGAACAGATAGCGTAAATCCATTGGGCTCTGATAAAAAAAATTATGATTTTATCACTGCAGGTTTTAAGAACAAAGATTTCACAGAGTATGGCGAATGCACGGAGTGTGATGAAGCAATTAGCTTCATAGAAGAAGTACTAAAAGATGGTAGATACAAAGATTTTTCTATCATAATAACAGGACATTCTTTAGGTGCATTGTTATCAGATGTTACACTTTATCACTTAAACACAAAAGGAAATACAAATTGCAAATCTATAGTATTTGCCAACCCAGGTAGCAAGACATTTTTAGAAAAAGTAGCTTCACAAAATGGTGAAAAACTTAACTCTGATTTATATAAATCTGTATCTTTAGCTATCAATTTAAAGGGGGATAAGCTAGTAGACCATAAAAATCAACTAGGTTCAGAATGGTTTATTGATACTGATCAATATTTTAAGTGCCCAAGCTTCTTAGATCAACCGATCTGCACATATGCTGGAAATAATCATATGCTAAAGAATATTAGGGACGCAGTAAATACATTTTCGGCTGAACAAATAAATACCGAACTTCCAAATGGCTGGGAACTAGAAACTAAAGACGCTGCTGAGAAGGCTGAAGCTGATAGAAAAGCTGCTGAGAAGGCTGAAGCTGATAGAAAAGCTGCCGAAAAGGCTGAAGCTGATAGAAAAGCTGCCGAAAAGGCTGAAGCTGATAGAAAAGCTGCTGAGAAGGCTGAAGCTGATAGAAAAGCTGCCGAAAAGGCTGAAGCTGATAGAAAAGCTGCCGAAAAGGCTGAAGCTGATAGAAAAGCTGCTGAGAAGGCTGAAGCTGATAGAAAAGCTGCCGAAAAGGCTGAAGCTGATAGAAAAGCTGCTGAGAAAGCTGAAGCTGATAGAAAAGCTGCCGAAAAGGCTGAAGCTGATAGAAAAGCTGCTGAGAAGGCTGAAGCTGATAGAAAAGCTGCTGAGAAGGCTGAAGCTGATAGAAAAGCTGCTGAGAAAGCTGAAGCTGATAGAAAAGCTGCTGAGAAAGCTGAAGCTGATAGAAAAGCTGCTGAGAAGGCTGCCAAAGACGCTGCTGACAAAGCTGAAGCTCAGGAAGCTATAATAACCATTGCTAAAGATGAAGTTTTGAAAAAAAATCTACCTATTAACGAAAATAACCTGAACGTATTGAAAAATGTTAACTTTGATACTTTAACGGCTCAATATTCTAAAGAATCAGTTGAAGATGCTATCACGACCATTATAGCTCGTAAGCAAGATTTTCAACAAGAACATTTGCCAAATCTAGTCAAAAGTCACGAAATATTTTCTGGTAGCAATACATATACTGCCGAAGAACTAGATCAAGCAGAAAGTTGCATCATGGATGGAGAATGTTAATAAATTTAATTTTAAATCAATAGGAGAAATATTATGAATATATATACACGTGGATTTTTAAGTGTTATTTCAGCACTATGTTGTTACGAGATATCTACTGCAAAATGACTTTTATGTGCGCACTGACATAGGATTTTCAAAATCAACTAAAATTGACAATAAGCAAACTTTTTATAAAAAAGGGGGAGAAAAAAGATTAAATTCTGGAATTACATATTCATTGGGATTGGGTTATAAATTCAATGATCACTTTAGAACAGAATTAGCTTATAATAAGGTGAATAATCTGAAATATAGTACTAAAATAACAGCTGATCGAGAGTACAAACAAAAGATTAAACTTCAAGCAATAATGTTGAATTCATATTATGACATTTCATCAGCGTATAAAATTAGACCATATGTGGGAATAGGTCTAGGATACGCAAATATTAAGCCTGGCGAAGCTTTAAGAACTTCTGGCTCTAATGCAATGACTTATAAGGCAAAGAATTCAAATAATTTCACTTATAGCTTAATTACAGGCGTTTCAACAAACATAACTGACAAATTGAACCTAGATATTGGATATAAATTCCAAGATTATGGCAAAACTAAGAAATTTTACACAAAAAAATTAAACGACAAACCATGGACAAACTACCCTGCTAAAGATTCGGGTATAAAAATTAAAACACATAGTTTAACAGTTGGTGTGAGATATAATTTCACTACTGGAAAATAAGGCAAAAAATTAAACCTTTAAAGTAAATTACATTTAATAATGTCGATGGCGCTATCAAATTAACTGCTTTGGTTGCGCCAGTAGACTCATTTGCAAATTTAATATTGCAAATAAACTTCAAAACTTTTACGAAGTATCAATTCATCGAGTTATATGCTAAAAATTTTTTAAATAATTTTTCTCATTCCCCTAGCCTAACTTTAAATAATTAATATTAATTCACCACTCTCCTAACTTAAAAATAAGCAATACAAAAAAAGAAAATATAGAATTCCTTTTCAATTTTATTTTGATAAATATAAAAAAATAAGTATAGTCTAGTCCTCTAATAGAGATTGATATTCAATTAAGCTTTTTTAAATTTTTAGTATTGGAGGTTATTTAAGAATTGAAAAACAATTATCCGATTTTAAATCTCAAAAAGATTTGTAAAAGCTATCAAGGACAAGAGATAATTAAAAATGTTAGCTTCTCTGTAAATAATGGCGAGTTTGTAGCCATACTTGGGCCATCTGGATGTGGCAAAACAACACTCTTAAGGTTGATTGGAGGTTTCGAAATGCCTGATTCAGGAAGCATTTCCATTAACAAATTAGAAGTTAATAACATCTTACCAACTCATAGAAAAGTAAATACTGTTTTTCAAAACTACGCATTATTTCCTCACATGAATGTATTTGATAACATTGCATTTGGTTTAGTAGTTGAAGGAAAATCCAAAGATTATATCAAAAAGGAAGTCTATAAAATTGCAGAAAAAGTTGGACTAGAAAAATTACTACTAAGAACTCCTGATCAATTATCCGGTGGACAAAAGCAACGAGTTGCGATTGCAAGGGCCATAATCAAGAAACCACATATACTATTGCTTGACGAACCCTTGAGTGCACTTGATAAAAAATTACGCCAAAAGATGCAAGTCGAACTAAAGAAATTACAAAAAAACTTGGGAATAACCTTCATATTTGTAACTCATGATCAAGAAGAGGCATTATCTGTAGCAGATAAAGTTATAGTAATGAGCGAAGGGAAAATTGAGCAAATCGGCACCCCAAGAGATGTGTACGAAACACCAAGTAATTTATTTGTTGCCAAATTTGTTGGTGAGATAAATGTCTTCGATGCAAAGATAATTAAAATTTCTAATAATAAAATCACCCTTCATGTAGAAAATGAAATTACTTATACAACAGAAAATAGTGATAATTTCAAAGTAGGTGATAATGTGAAATTGCTATTTAGACCTGAAGATTTAAGAACTGAAACAATAAAAGACTCCAAAACCCTGAAAAACGTATTTATTGGAAAAATTGAGGATACCACTTATAAAGGTGCGACGCTTGAGTCATCAATTATTCTTAAGAGTGGAAAAAGAATAAAAGCCAGTGAATTTTTTGATGAGGATGATGCAGATTTTGATTATAAAATCGGAGAAAACATCACTATTAATTGGATTAATGGTTGGGAGGTAATTTTGAAAGATGAAAAATAATAATCTTTTTAGAAAAGCCGTCATTATAAATACCATGCTATGGCTTTTTATTACTGCAATAGCTCCAAACGTTTTAATAATTTTAATTAGCTTTACAAAAAGAGATCCAGAACAATTAATAAATCTTACCTTTACCCTAGAAAATTTTTCTCAAGCACTTTCTCCACTTTTCTTAAAAGTCTATCTGAAGTCACTAAAAATTGGAACAATTACTGTACTACTATGCTTAGTATTTGGATACACATATGCATTTTTAATGTATAGAGAAAATAACAAATTTATCAAATATTTTTTACTTATTGCAATCATAATTCCATTTTGGACTAGCTCATTAATCAGAACCTATTCAATAATTTTTATTTTAAAATTAAATGGTTTTTTAAATCAAATACTGTTAGCTACTGGATTAATAAACTCACCATGCAACATGCTTTATAGTGAAAATGCTGTGATATTTGGTTTTGTTTATACTTTAATACCATTTATGATCATACCTATCTTTTTATCTTTAAGAAAAATAGACTATTCATTAATTGAATCAGCAAAGGATTTAGGAGCTTCTTCAACCAATATTTTTTTCAAAATTATACTACCCTTAAGTAGTAACGGAGTTATATCAGGTTGCTCAATGGTATTACTCTCATCACTCGGAATGTTTTACTTGTCAGACTTATTAGGTGGCTCAAAAAACGTTATGATAGGTAATTTAATTAAGGATCAAATACTCTTAAACAGCAATTGGAATTTAGGTAGCGCCATTAGCATCATACTTTACTTGATAGTTATTTTTGGAATTATTTTTCAAAAAGAAAACTACAAAATTAATTTTTATACAAATAAGTGATGGCACAAAAATTGAAAATAATATATCTGAGTGTCTTTCTTTTAATACTCTATTTCCCCATCACCATGTTAATGACAAATTCATTTAACTATTCTATACATTCAATTAGATGGGAGGGTTTTACGTTCAAATGGTATATTAAACTTTTTGATAATTTTTCCTTAATAGAAGCTATGAAAAACTCTCTAGTTTTAGGGCTTTTATCAGCAACCTGCGCATCCATTATTGCAACCATTGCATCATTCAGTTTTTACAAATACAGATATTTCGGTCGTAAAATAATTTATTTTTTTATCCAAATAATGATTATGTTTCCAGATATTATTTTAGGAGTAAGTTTATTATTTTTATTTATTTTATTTAATCTTGAATTAGGTTTTTACACATTATTAATTTCCCATATAATACTAGCCTTACCTTTTTCGATAATTACAATATTTTCTGGATTTAGAGGATTAAATAAAAATATCATTGAAGTAGGACGAGACTTAGGGGCCAGTGATTATGATATTTTAAAAAAATTAATCATTCCCATAATATCACCAAATATCATAGCAGCCTTTCTAATATCTTTTACATTATCCTTAGATGATGTATTAGTCAGCTACTTTGTAAATGGTCCACAATATGAAATTTTACCGCTAACAATATTTTCCTTAGCAAGAACTGGAATTAAACCAGAAGTCAACGCAATATGTACTTTAATGTTGCTTATTTCTATTTTTTTGATACTTTTATCACAAATTTTATTGAGGAAAAAACATGATTAAAATTGCCTTATTTGTACTATTATTTTTCAATTTCAACTTAGTTTTCGCCAATAAACTATATATATATGGGTGGTTTAATAGCATTCCCGACCATGTTCTAGAAAAATTCACAAAGGAAACTGGCATTAATATTATATTTTCTTCTTATGAAAATAACGAAACTATGTATGCAAAACTAAAATTACTCGGTAAGCGGCCTAGCTATGATATTGTATTCCCTTCTACCTATTTTATTCAAAAAATGGTTAAAGAAGACTTACTTGAGGCAATTAACAAAGCCAAAATCTCTAATATCAAAAATATCAATGAGGATGCTTTAAATTTAAATTTCGACCCAAAAAATAAATTTAGCTTACCATATACTATGTATTTTACAGGAATTATGTATAATAGTGAGTTTGTAAAAAATAAAATTGATAGCTGGGCAGATTTATTCGATCCTGAGTATAAAGGCAAAATTTTACTATTAGACGATGTTAGAGAAGTTTTTCACATAGCACTAAATTTATTGGGATATGATGTTAATACTGTAAACGAGGAGGAAATAAAAAATGCCTATATAAAATTAAAATCCATTCTTCCTAACGTTAATCTTTTTTCAGCAGAATCTACAAAAAAATACTTCCTAAGCGGAGATGCAACAATTGGTATGAATTGGAATTCTGATTCATACGAAGCAATGCTAGAAGATGAAAACTTAAAATTTATATATCCAAAAGAAGGAGCTATTTTTTCAATGGATAATTTCGTTATTTTAAAAAATGCTAAAAATAAAGAGAATGCCTATAAATTTATAAATTTTATTTATAGAGCAGATATAGCAAAAGAGATTATTAAAAATAATGGCTTAAGCATACCAAATACAGCCGCTAAAAAGCTACTTTCAGCTGAATTACAAAATAATAAAGTTATATTCCCTGATAGCGAAATCATTAAAAATAGTATATTGCATAATGACTTAGGTAGTAGTATAGATATTTATACTAAGTATTGGAACATGTTAAAAGTTGAAGATTAAAAAACATTGAGTATAATGCAGTTTAGAATAACAATTAAAAAGTAATTTTATGGCTAAGAAAAATACAGTTCTAGTAAAGCTAGTAAGCAGTGAAGGAAGCGGATATTTTTTCGTAAAAAAGAGGAATCCTAAACAACTCAAGGAAAAGTTAAGTTTTAGAAAATATGATCCTGTTTTAAGAAAGCATGTAATGTTCAATGAGAAAAAGCTAACCAGTTAATTATTTATAGTGTGTCTTTAATATCTTTAAAGAATATAACTAAGAGCTATTCTTTTGATAAAAAAAGTTATCAAATACTAAAAGATATTAATTTAGAGATCCAGCAAGGGGAGCTATTGTCTATTGTTGGTCCATCTGGTTCTGGTAAAAGCACACTGCTGAAAATCATAGGACTACTCGACACACCAAATAGCGGCTCAATAAAAATAAATGACCTGGACTGCAGCAAAATTAGTGAAGATAAACAAACCATCTTAAGAAGAGATTTTATTGGTTTTATATTTCAATCCTATAACTTATTGCCTGATTTTACAGCACTAGAAAACGTAGTTATACCTCAAAATATTATGCAAACTCCCACAAAAAAAGCAGTATCTAGAGCTAAAGAATTATTCAAAGAATTGAAGATGGATAATAAATATCACAACTATCCAAGTCAATTATCAGGTGGAGAACAACAAAGAGTCGCAATCGCAAGAAGCCTAGTTAATAAGCCAAAATTAATTTTGGCAGATGAACCAACTGGGAATTTAGATGCTGAAAATACGAATAACATAGCAAAAATATTGGAAAAAATATCAAAAGAGCATAGAATTACTACTATTATCGTCACTCATGATATGAATATTGCAAAAAATGCTGACAAAATCTATTGTTTGAATGATGGAAAACTAGAGATTCAAAAATGAAATTATGGACATTAAAGGCAGTGAAATTATTAGGGATAAAGTAGATACAGAGGATTTAAATGAAGTTAATATTAGACCTGGAAAACTAGAAGAGTTTATTGGACAGGGAAAAATAGTTCAAAATCTCAAAGTATTTATAGGTGCTGCAAAATTTAGAGATGAATCCTTAGATCACGTATTATTTCATGGACCACCTGGTCTTGGAAAAACAACATTAGCTCAAATTATAGCTAAAGAAATAAATACCAATATCAAAATCACTTCAGGTCCTATGCTCAGCAAAACTAGAGATCTTGCAGCAGTCTTAACAAATCTTGAGGAAAATGACGTACTATTTATTGACGAAATTCACAGAATGACATCATCTGTAGAGGAAGTTCTTTATCCAGCTATGGAGGATTTTTACATAGACTTAATAATTGGAGATGGACCAGCAGCACGAACTGTAAAAATTAATCTACCAAAATTCACTTTAGTGGGTGCAACAACTAGGTTAGGACTATTAACCAACCCTTTAAGGGATAGATTTGGCATTACATTTAAACTAGATTTTTATAACAAGAGTGAACTTGAGAATGTCATCAAAAGAGCAGCTGCAATTTTTAACATCAAAATTTCTCAAGAGGCGGCAGAAAAGGTATCCAAATGTTCTAGAGGAACCCCTAGAATTGCAGTAAAATTATTAAAGAGAATTAGAGACTACGCAAATTATAATAAAAATAATTTGATAGATATTGATTTAGTTGAAACATCGTTACATCAATTGCACATTGATTCTATAGGGTTAGACAATTTAGATTATAAATACATACAGTTCATAATTGATAACTACAATGGTGGACCAGTTGGAATAGATACTATAGCGGCTGGATTATCAGAAGAAAAAGATACTGTTGAAGATACAATCGAGCCCTACTTACTTCAAATTGGTTTCATTAATAGGACACCAAGGGGTAGAATAATAACCAATTCATGCGCAAAACATATTGGTGCTAATATTGCTAATAGGGATGTAGAGTTAGTATTATCATGATTGTTCATAGCTGCAATATTAATTCTAATATAAATATTGATAACTTAATTTTGGCAATTGGAAATTTTGATGGCTTACATCTTGGGCATCAAAAAATAATCCATCAATGCATTGATTTAGCAAAAAAACATAATTTTATCCCTGCTATATTAACATTTGAACCTCACCCTAGCCAACTAACAAATACAGGTCAAAAGAAAAAGCTTATATATAACAATGCTCAAAAAATCGCTATAATTAGGGATTTAAATATTGCTCACTTATTTATTTTTGAATTCAACAATCAAGTTATGAATATGCCACATAATAAATTTGTTGAGGATATTTTGATAAAAATGTTTAGGGTTAAAGGCATCATAACGGGTTACAACTTTTTCTTTGGTAAAAATAGATCCGGAGATACTAATTTTCTAAAGACTATTTCAAAACAATCAGGATTTACATATGATATTGTAGACAAATTTGATAAAGATTTTATTGAGGTATCTTCGTCTAAAATCAGAGATTTACTATCAAAAGGAATGGTTGAAACAGCCAGTAAAATTCTAGGTCAAAACTATTTTATAGCAGGAAGTGTAATTTATGGCAAAAAACTAGCAAGAACTTTAGGTTTTAAAACTGCAAATATCAAATTAAATCAAGATTACATTTATCCACTGAACGGCGTATATCTGGTAAATATCATTATAGAAGAGAATCATCATATTAGTTATTTTGGTGTTGCAAATATTGGAATTAAACCAACAGTCTCAAATGATAAAACAATTACCTTAGAGGTTCATATATTTGAATTTGACGAAGATATTTATGAAAAAAATATCAGGGTAGAATTTATTAGCTTTTTACGACCAGAACGTAATTTAAAAGATCTTGAAAAACTTAAATGTCAGATTAAGAAAGATATTAGTGATGCTAAATACATTATAGAACAAAATGCCAGAGCTTCCTGAAGTCGAAACCGTTGTTCAAGGATTAAAAAAAATTCTTCCTGGTAATAAAATTATAAAAGTAGTTAGAAGCAATTATAACCTCAGAATCCCATATCCTGAAAATTTTCCAGAGGAACTAACAAGCGCCTGTATACTTGAAGTAATTAGAGTAGCAAAATATATAATTATTAATACAGATTTAGAAAAATCTATAATCATTCACTTAGGAATGTCTGGCAGATTACTATCACAAAATATCACTAACTTAAATCCACAAAAACACGATCATGTAATTTTTTACCTCTCAAATAACATGTGTATAACATATAACGACCCAAGGAGATTTGGTCTGGTTATTACGATAAAAACTACTGATATATATAAACATAATTTATTTAAAAACTTAGGAGCTGAACCACTTTCTGAGCAATTTGATACACAGTATCTCAAGGCTAAAATTCTAAATAAAAATACATCGATAAAAGATTTTTTAATGAATTCACAAAACGTTGTTGGAATTGGAAATATTTATGCAAATGAAATTTTATATTTAGTAAAAATATCCCCTTTTAAAATGGTGAAAAATCTTACTCTAAAAGAGACAGAGCTCATTATTATATGTACTAAGCAAATTCTTAATAATGCGATTAACGCAGGAGGTTCAAGTTTAAAAGACTATATTGCCCCAAATGGTGTGTTGGGAAATTTTCAGAATTTTTTCAAAGTATATGGCAAAGAGAATCAAGAGTGTTCTTACTGTAAAGAACCAATTATAAAAAAAAATTATCATCAAAGAGCGACATATTTTTGCCTAAATTGCCAACAAAATTAGCCTATTTTTATATTTTGATTTCTTGAAGAAAAAATAATTATAAATTCAAATGATGCATAAATCTTATCTTTCTCTGAATATTTTTTAAAATATAAACTCTCAATTTGTTTGAAATAATTTTTGCAATCCAAGTGATTACTTTTATCTTTTAAAAAATTTCTTTGTCCTAAATTCTTTAAATCTCCCACCATAGTTTTCAGGCTATCATAATAAATCTTTACTTTTTCTATCGTCATTATTGGGTTATTATACTTTGCTCTTTGAAGAAGGGAAGGAACAATTTCTGGCCTAATCATTGGAATAATTCTTGGATAAACTTTACCATATAAATTTTCATCAGCTTCAATAAAACAACTTTTCAATTCCATTAGAGTCTCACCCCCAAATAATATTGCTAAAAATGAGCCATTATGTTTTAAACAATTTTTATATTGAATTAAAGACCCTATAACATCATTACTATAGTGAAGAGCTAAAAAACTAACTATTAAATCATATTTTTTCAATAACCTAATTTCATCTTCATTCAAATCTTTAAGAGAAAGTTGCTCAACATTAACATTATTGCCATTCTGAATTTTCTTATTTATATCTAGTATATTTAAGGAATTGATTGAATAAAATAGTATATCTTTAACTTTTTCACACTCTAAAATTAAATCTAAGTTATCATTGAGCAGAAACTTTGACTCATTAAACAATAAACCTAGATTAGCTTGTTCTAACCTAGGTTTATTTTGCAACTTATTAAATTTTTTATCAAATATATTCTTAATAATTTTTATACTTTTTCATTATTTACTAGGGTCTTTTGGACATGGTCCTGAGCCACCTTTTTGCTCAGAGCCTGAAGCTATAAAGTCTACCACTGAATTTGCTCCAAATAGAACTCCTAAGCCAACGGAAACTGCAATAGCAACACCCCAGGTTATTTTACCTAGAAATAAACCTATAGCAATAGAAATAATGACCAAAATTGAGATTGTCTTACCTACATTACCTTGAGCAATTTTAATCACATTACATAAAACATCTGCAATCTGTGAACCAGGATCAGTACTATCCTTTCCAGCTGGATCAGGATCAACCGCCATAGATATATTAGTATTAAAAAAAGTTATTGTTAAAAATAGAGAAAAAAAGATAAACATTGATATATAGGCTCTTTTCATATTTGCACCACTTTAAATTGTATAAATAAATACTAACACGCCTCCGAATAACTTCAAGCATTTTATTCTACTTTAAGGTGAGTTTGCAATTTTAACTCGCTGAGATGACCTAGATTTTTTCATATTATGAAAATACCCTATTGATTTCCCAATTAACAATCCAGTTAATATAGAAAAACCCAAAACATATAATTCTTCAAATAGTGAGTCATTTAATATTTTTTTATTAACCACAATTATATATTGAAAGTAATACTTACTAATAAACATACCCATTACATAAAAGAATGTAATTTTAGAATATGGAATTTTTAATTGATTATTATCATCAAACATGGAATCTCTTGTGACAATTATGAGATAACTTATGATTATTCCAGTAATAATCGCCGTCATGCATAAAAATATAATAAAAGTATCTAAACTTGGTATACTTATTAGGGTATGAGCTAATAATAATATTAAGATAATAGGAGTGATGATCGTCTTTTTAAACTGCACAACTTTTTCTTCTGATGCTTTAATCTCTCCCCATACGTAATACAGCAATAATAAATATACCCAAGAAGGGGTACTAAATAAGAATAATTTTACTAATTTCACTTAACTTCACATATAATCTCTTACAATCTCAAGTATATCATATTTTTGCTAAATTGAAATTATTATTGAAAACTTTTGCCCAGGATATTATTTGCAAAATCTATCCTTTTGCTACGAAATCTTTGAGTCTCCTAATATGGGTACCAAGCATTTTCTTTAAGCCTTCATCTAATAAATTTCCATTATCATCAAGATTTTTCATTGCAAATGGAATTGCTATTTCGTTTGCCAAAACGGTAATTCCAACATTATTTAATAGCTGCCTTAAGTGTGGCAATGCCCTCATCCCACCAAGCTTGCCAGGAGACGTTGCCACAATCATTGCAATTTTATTTTTAAAAACTTTTAATGCTTCCTCATCCTTTGTTTCAGGTCTACTTAACCAATCTATAGTATTTTTTATCAATGGCGAAAAAAATCCATTGTATTCTGGAGTAGAAATGAATAAACCTTTAGAATTGAAAACCAATTCCTTTAGTTTTTTAATATCCTGAGGAATCCCATTTTCATTCTCCCAATCTCCTTGATAAATCGGCATTTCATAATCTGCTAAATCTATGAGTTTAGACTCAAGACCAATACCAATGGCATAATCATAAGAATATTTCACTAACTTTGTGTTGAGTGATCCTTTCCTAGTACTACCTGAAATAAATAAAATGGTCATAATTTTTACATTATATTATTTTTGCAACTACTTAGGTAATAAAAATATAGGTTGTTACGTTTTTTCAATCATTGCAATTTTGTTATATGATAACAACAGAAATACTGCAATCATTAAATAATGATAACTCTATCAATTCAGTATTATTAAGTATCAGATAATATAGATAAACTTCAGCATATTTAATATTTATAACAATGAATTTTCAAAAAAAATATGATACGATGAAAATTGAAGAAAGTAGGATGTGATGTTAATTATTATAAAGTTCCTGCATTTTATATAACATAATGGTAAAAAGCCATGAAAAGAACAGCAGAAGAGGCTAGATTGGCAAATAAAGCCGATGATAGAAAAGAGAGACGCTCTAAGATGGAAAGTAAGCAACCATGGCGCAAAGCTATAGAGAAGTTCCAGGCTGACAAAGCAAGGAAAAAACCTCAGAATTCTCGATGACTTTTAGTATATTATTTTAAATACATTTCATATCTGTTAGGATTAGTCCATGTAAATGCTCTAATCCTTTTCTCTCTCTAATAATAATTTTAAATTTGACATAACAAAAGCATGGTGGTGTTTTATTGATTCTTGAAACCTAAACCAATTACTTTTTTCATACTCTATATTTTTTTTCCAAACATACCTTTCTGTATTTTGCTTAATAATTGATTCATCTCTCCAGCAATAGCGATTATAATTTAAAATATCAAAATTTGAGATTTTTTTTACAACGTCATTGTATTGCTTAATTCTTTTATTTTTAAACCTCTTTACAGCAAAATAACTATTTTTCTTATCATTATTCATGATAAATTTTAATTCAGAAATAAATTTATTTTTATTAGAATTGCGATGACCAGTAAACCTTAAATACATGTTCATTAATTTTTTAGATGCTTGAGTAAATCTGTGAACATTATTAATCTCTACTTTTTTTAATCTGGTATCTTTCCAGATTAACCCTACTAAATCAGGTTTATCTAGCGCGTCTAAATGGCCAATATTAGGCAATAATTTTGCTAAGAAGTTATTAAAGGCATTATAATTGCTGCGCACTCCAACAAAATTCTGATGCGCCCAAGTATCAACATAAGCATGAGTGGCAATGCCTATCAAATATAAATTACCACTCTTTAGTGCATTAGTTAAAATATACTCTGCGAATGTAGAATTTTTCACAGTATTAAACGGATGAATTTCCCCATCCTTTCTACTATCTTTGATTTTAACATCTGGTAAAAAATGAAATGGTATTAATATCTCATCCAATTTGTGAGAATTTAAGGTTTTTTCGTTAATCGCAGAAATAAAGTTTTTATACTCAACTTGGCTGCTATTTGCACTATATATCATATATTCATGACAATTATCATCTACAAATTGAGAGCTATAAGCGATTATATAAGCTTCATGTATTTCAAAGCCCGATTTTATTGCTATTAAATATGTAATATAGTAATGATACTCTATATCCATTGAATTATATTGATATATTTATTATTTGTATTATAAGTAACTCAGAAGCAATAAGTCTGTAAGTGTATTGGGTAAATAATGTTCGCTGAAGTTGGAAATTTTTTTCTACATCTCTCCCTAATAATGCTACTTTTAATAATTTTTAACTCCATATTTCCAAAATATAGTAGATTAAAAATTTCAATTTTCTTGTGGGGAGTAATTGCCGCATCAACAATAGTCAGCTTTATATCTTTGATAACTTGCTATATTATATCTGATTATTCAGTTTTAAATGTGCTTTATAATTCTCATAAATTAAAACCCCTGATTTATAAAATAGCGGGTTCTTGGAGTAACCATGAAGGCTCAATGTTACTTTGGATAATTTCCATTTCTCTCCCAACATTTCTATTTGGAGTTTTTAGTAACAATAATTTACCAACAAAAAATCTTACGCTAATCCTCCAAGCCATCTTAGCATTTATGTTTGTTCTATACACAATATACACATCAAATCCTTTTGAAAGGATCCTCCCTGCACCCGTCAGAGGACTTGGTATGAACCCTTTATTGCAGGATATAGGCGTCTCTTTTCATCCGCCTATATTATATATTGGTTATGTTGGATTTTCATTACCATTTTCAGCAAGTTTATCAGTACTGATATTAAAAAATACAGATTATTGGATTGAATCAATAAAGCCATGGATACTACTGGCCTGGAGTTTTTTAACTATGGGCATTGGTTCCGGCGCATGGTGGGCATATAGAGAACTGGGTTGGGGAGGATTTTGGTTTTGGGACCCTGTAGAAAACGCTTCCCTGATACCATGGATAACCTCAACTGCTTTAATCCATTCAATGAAATTTTCTAAAAAATCTACCTCCCAACTTAGTTGGACAGTATTACTCAGCATACTGACTTTCACTTTAGTAATGATAGGTACATTCATAGTAAGATCAGGAACAATTGCATCAGTTCATTCTTTTGCTCAAGATTCTAAAAGAGGATTTTTTATTCTTATTTCAGTCTTTTTAATCTCTGGCTGTGCCCTACTAATATATGCATTGAATTTTAAAAAACTATGTACTGATAAAGCAGTGAAGAAAAACACAAATGGATACCTATTATTAAATAACATAATACTCTGCATAATAGCATTCATTATATCCCTCGGCACCTTATATCCATTATTTATGGAAATAGCATTTCAAAAATATTTCTCTATAAATAGTAATTATTACAATCTTTTAGTTCCACCCATAACCCTAGTATTAGCAGCATTATGTACGTTTGGAATTAGCAATACTCCACAAAAGAATCCTATAAAAGATAATTTATATTTTATTCTTATTTCTCTGATTTTCACTTTTACCCTCTCATACTATTTAGATATCAAAAAACCCTATTCAATATTAGGTATTTTTATTGCAGTGCCTCTAATTTTATCATCCATAAAAATACTTATAGAATCCAGAGGCTTGAAAAAATTACCAGTATCATTTGCTCATGGAGGATTTGCTTTATTAATTTTTTCAATTTCAATGTTTTATGGACTGAAAGATGAGGTTGTAAAAACACTTGTATTAAAAGAGACCATAACATTTAAAAACTTGCATATTAAATTAGAGAACATAGATTACAGGACAAAATCTAACTATTTTACAAAAACCGCAATAATATCGGTTAACAACGAAATAAAAGTACATCCTGAAATAAGATTCTTCCCTATTGAAAAACAACAGACTGTAGAAATTGATACAATTAATCATATTTTTTATGATGTATATTTTTCAATTAACTCTCCTGAAAGTTCAGAAAAAATTACTGTGAATATTCAGTATAATCCAATGATTAACTTTATTTGGTTAAGTTGCGCATTGATTAGCTTGGCAGGTTTGATTAGTATGATTCAAAAAGGGGTAAATTATAAAAATGATAATAAAGCGCTTAATTAATCAGTCCATCCAAAATCAGGCACTAAGCAATGAGGATGCCAAAATATGTATGAATACTTGTTTAAAGGGAGGAGCCACACCTGCACAAATTAGCTCATTTTTCACTTCCTTATTAATGAGGAATTTTACTCATGAGGAATTTGATGGAATTATTAAAGGAATTAATTTTCCTATACAAAAATTTCAAAATATCGATATTGACTTCTATATCTATTCATATTTACAGGAAAATTTTTCACTTGCTATTTCTCTAATTCTCTCTGAATTAAATTATTTTATTTATGGAAAGTTTAAAAATTTATATCTTGATAATTCAAATATTACAGATGCTTTAAAAGAATCTAAAAGTAATCAAAATGAAGAAAATTTATTAAATCAGCACAATATCCATTTATCTCTATCAGATTACAATAAAACCTTAAAAAACATTCTTTTTTTAAGCTCTGAACTTGGATTTGATGCCTTATTAAATTTACTTCAAATATCCATAAATCCTGTGCATTCAAAGCATAAAATAATAATTATGGATCAGGAGGGTTTTTTAAAACTTAAAACTATTGCATCATTTTTAAATTTATTTAAAGACAGTATATTTGTAATAACTTCTGAAAATACTATAGAATTAATTAAAATGACCAATTACAAACTGGACATAAAAAAAGTTCTTCACTTCGATAATTTAGAAAGCTATGATTCATGCCAATTTACACAGGCAATTAGAGATGAAAAATATTTAAAATTTCTTAGCAATATTATTCATGAAATTTTTGATTTATTAAAAATAGACTGTAAAAACCCGGAAAAAACAGAACTTAGTTCAAGAAATAAATTCTGTAAAAATATTATAAACAAATATTTAAAAATCTTTGAAATAATGAACCCAGCAGATAATAGTTAATTATTATCTTTCTCTTTCTTGTCTATCTTATGCTCATACTTCATTAGGAAGATGCCAGAAGCAATTATCAATAGATATCCAAAATACACAGCATTATCAGGAGACTGACCAAATATTAAGTACCCCAAAACACCTACAAATATAATTTTCAAATAGTGATATGGCGCTAAAGCAGACATATTTGCCTTTTTCATTGCTTTAAAAAAGGCAATGGAGTGAGTGACATAACAAATGGTAATAATAATAAAGTACACCAAGTAAGCAGGTTTTAATTCTAGGCTATAGAATGGAACTAAACCATTAGGGATTGGAATATTAAAACCAATATTAACATATTCCCAATTTAAAAAAGCTACGGGAAATGCAAAAAAAGAAGAAAATAACAACGAATAAAATGCCTGCGTCTTATTTTTTGCAGTCCTGCCTAAAATTTTCACAGAAACACTGTTTGCTGTCCAGCTAAGCACTGCTAAAAAAGTAAATGTATAATACTTATCATAGTCAGCAATTGATATCTTACTCACATCAACAAATGGGAAAGATGCATTTATTAAACCGGGGTAAATAATCGCTAAAGCTCCTAAAAAACTAGCAAAAATTGCAATGAATTTCTGCCAAGAAAATTTTTCTTTAAAAAATAATATAGCAATAACTGCCCATAATACCTGTTCTAGATATGATAAAGCTGTAGCATTTACTACCTTTACAAACTGCAAAGAATACATAAAAAATAATGAGCCAGATGCGCTAAGAAACCCTCTTAGTATATGTAACTTTAGTTGCGGAGTTTTTAATATTTGCATACCCTCATTAAAAACCCAAGGTAGAATAATGATTAAACAGCAAAATTTATAAAAAAATACCACCTGGCTTGAATTCAAATCAACAGAGAGTTTTTTCATCAATATATAAACCAATGATAGCGCAAAAGAATTCAATATCATGTATCCAATTCCTCTAAGTTTATTATTTTTATTCATTATTTTTATTACCGATTTTTAAATTAAATGACACCTTAATTCCATCTTTAATATTTGATATATTAAGTTTACTATCGTGATCTTCTAGTATTTTTTTAACTATAGATAACCCCAAACCCATACCAGATGTTTTAGTTGTCATATATGGCTCTGCAATCTTATAAATTAAATCTTGCTCCACACCCTGTCCGTTATCGTTAATAGAGACTTCTAAAAAATCATTGTTAATATTCTTTAGGAAAAATTTTATCTCACCAACCTCTTTATTAGCTCCATGTTTTGAGATTATAGATTCAGCAGAATTTTTTGCAATATTAGTCAATACTTGTGTAATTTGTGTTTTATCACATGTAACATACTGATTTTCTTTCTCATAATCAAACGAATAATGAATTTTTCCAAAAACGTTTTGTTGATTAAAAATCACCTCTCTAATTATCTGATTAATATTGTAGGAGCTTAATTTAGGTTTAGGTATTCTCGCAAACTGTATAAATTCATTTACTATTGAATGAATATCATTAGAATTTCTGATGATTGCATCAACATATTTGTTATAATTATTTATATCTTTATCATCAGTTTGTTTGGAAAATTTACTTTTCAATCTTTCCGCAGACAGTTGAATTGGAGTTAAAGGATTTTTAATTTCGTGCGCAATTCTTCTAGCAACGTCTGACCATGCAGCTTCTCTTTGAGCTATAACCAATTGAGTAATATCTTCAAAACTAATAATAATATTACTGATCTTATCTTCAATTATTACTGCACCAATCTTGATAAAAATATGCATCACCCTCCCCTTTCTCTTGATAATTATATTATCATTAAATACGCTCCTTGGTTCCTCTAATATATGATTAATTAAATCGCTAATCTCTGGAACTATGCTAAATATTTTAGTATTTTTATCAAAATTTTCCAAACATAGTAATTTTTTAGCAGGATAATTATATAAGGAAATGTGCCCATCTTTATCAAGCGCAATAACACCAGATGAAATTTCTTTTAATACTGTTTCTATGAATTTCACTCGTTCATCAATACTCTTGTAAGCAACCTTTAATTCATTGTGCTGCTTCTCAATAGTTTTTGTCATCTTATTAAATGCCGTCCCTAATTGAGAAACTTCATCACTTGATGCCATCTCAAGAACTCTAGCGGAATAATCTCCCCTTTTAATCTTAGTAGTTGCATTTAAAAGCCTATTTAATGGATTAACTATAATATTTGCTAATTTTACTGAAATAATGAATGAAAAAAGGCACATTAGAGAGGAAAGGATGATAAAAGTAGTTTGTAAACTTCTTTTAGTAAATTTTAAATCAGCTAATAAATAATAGTATTTATCCTTTGAATCCTGTGTTTTTTTCAAATGATTTACAATTTCTTTATCTATATATTTTCCAATCATTAAATATACATCACCAAAAAATACACTATCTAACTTTGTAATTGCTCTAATCTTATCTCCACCTGGATTCTCTAATAAAACTATCTTCTCCTCATCAACCATTTTATAAACTTTAGGAGAAATCTTCTGAAACATAAACGAAAAACTAAAGGAACTTTTAGCAATAATAGCCTCTTTTGTAAAAATTATAGCTTCCGAAACACCTCTGCTTTTGACTTGCTCATCAAGTATAAAATTCAATTCATTGCTTTCATCTATAACCTTAACTTGCTTATCAATAGCTTTTTCAATTTGTAGCAACTCAAATTTTATCTTTGCATTATTCTCTTTTAAATATAATTTAGCTACATTTACAGTCTCAGAAACAGCCTTACCAACTTGATCATTAAATAGTGATTCTATCCCAATATAATAATAAATAGATGCTAGCAAGCTGATCAAAAATATTGGAGAAATAGTTGCAATTCCTGCAATTAAAATAATAAATTTCTTTTTTAATGAAAGATCTAAAAATTTATTTTTTAGTTTTCTTATCACATTAATATTAGTCACAAATTAATAACTTTGGGATTTTTTACCCTATACCATAATGTTATTATGGCCTTTGTGATTGAAACAGAGGTAAACATGGAGCACAAAATTCCTATAATTAATGTTATAGCAAATCCTTTAGTAGGTCCTGTTCCAAATATATAAAGAACAATCGCGACAAAAATAGTTGTAGTATTTGAGTCAAAAATTGTAATAAATGCATATTTATATCCATTGTGTAGTGCATTGAGTGGAACCATTCCTTTTTTTAATTCCTCTTTTATCCTTTCAAAAATTAAAACATTTGCATCCACTGCCATACCTAAGGTTAGAACTATACCAGCAATTCCAGGCAATGTAAGAGTTGCTCCAAAAATTGAAAGTACACTAATCATCATGACAAAATTTATAATCAGAGCCACACTTGCTACGAGTCCAAAAAATCTATAGTAACCTAGCATTATAATAAAAACTAATCCCGCAGCAATTATACAAGCCTTTATGCCCGCTTTAATTGATTCCATCCCAAGTGTAGGACCAACCAATCTCTCTTCAATTATTTGCAAAGGCACAGGTAAGGATCCCGCTCTAAGTAATAATGCAATATCAGTTGCAGCCTCAGGAGTCATATTACCAGATATAATTCCCTCACCTCCTAATATGGGCTCGTTAATCACAGGGTGACTAATTATTTTATCATCAAATATAATTGCTAACATTTTACCGTTATTTTTTGTGGTAACATCAGCGAATATGTCTCTACCCAAGCTATCAAAACGAAATCTAATTACTGACTCGCCTAATCTTCCTTTATCAACACTTGCAAACTCCAACATATCACCAGTCATTACTGGTCGGCTTTCCACTATAAGCGCACCCTTATCATTTCCCAAAGGAACCACTTTTGAATTAATTAGTAGTGCTATTTTTTCAGCCTCAGTTAAATTATCTGTAAGTTTGTTTTTAACCATGTGAAAGCTAAGCCTAGCCGTCTTTCCAATAATTTTCTTTATTTCTTTAGGATCACTTAACCCAGGCACTTGTAGCAATATCATATCCTTACCAAAAGTTTGGATCTCCACCTCTTTAGTACCCACAGAATCAACCCTTTTGCGAATAATCTCTATACTCTGCTTTAAAACTTCTGATGTTAATCTCTCAACATATTCATTGTTAAACCTAATAATAAAATTATCACCAGAATTTTCTAAGCTAAAATCTTTATTCTTTAAAAGATTTTTCACTTCCTTTAATGCATTTTTATGCTGATTAGTATTAATTGAAAATTTCAAATAACTCTCTTTTAAATCCCAATTGTCAAAATCTACATTATTGCTATTTAATTTATTTTTTAGTTGCTCTGCAGTCAGTAAAAATTTTTCTTTCACATAATCATCTAGACTGGCTTGTATTGTTAACGAGACCCCGCCTCTTAAATCAAGACCAAAATTCACCTTTTGATTTGTAAAAAAACTCATTTCCTTAACATTATAGAAAAATGTAGGGATTGAAAAATAAATTGAAAGTAATATGACGATGACTATACTAACTAATTTCCACTTCGAAAACTTTAACATTAAGTTTACTATATATATAACTAACCAAATAAATAAGGAATATTTTCTAATTATGCAAGCAAAATTTGAGCCAACAATTATTATATTATCTGCTGGAAATGGAGAAAGAATGCAATCCACTATTCCTAAGGTACTACATAAAATTAGTTCGCAATCTATTATTGAATACGTTATAAATCTAGGTATATCATTAAATATCAATTCCAATCATACGCATATTGTCATTAATCCAGAATTACAAAATCATAAAATTTTTCAAAAATTCAATGAAAAATATAAATTAAATAAAATAGTTCAAAGAAAACGGCTTGGAACAGGAGATGCAGTTAGAACAGCTTGTGATAACATTGATTCACTAAATGACTTAGTGCTTATTTTATATGGGGACACTCCTTTTGTAAAAAAAGAAACCATATTAAATATGTACGATAAAATCAAGGGGGGCGCTGATCTATGTATTATTGGCTTTAACTCTAATAATCCAACAGGTTATGGTCGAATTATATCAGATGGACAAAACAAAATATTAGAGATAATTGAGGACAAAGAAGCCAGCACTGTACAAAAAGAAATAAAATTATGTAATTCAGGAATTATTTTAACTAAAAAAGAAGCCTTGTGTGATTTTTTAGACAAGCACAGTAGCGATGAGTACAATTTAAATTATGAATTTTACCTAACTGATATTGTAAAATACTTAAACTTGAAGCAAAAAAATTGTACATATATTACCGCTGAAGAAGATGAGGTGATTGGGATCAACAATAGACATCAACTTATATCTGCTGAAAAATATAATCAATCCCTAATTGTTGACCGCTTATTAAGCAATGGTGTCACAATAATAAATCCTGAAACTAGTTACTTTGCAAATAATATCAATATCCAAAAAGATGTAGTTATTTACCCAAATGTATTTATAGGAAATGACACCTCGATAGAAAGTAATTCAATAATCCATTCCTTCTCACACATTGAAGGAGCAGACATAAAAAATGGTTCAATTATAGGACCTTTCGCTAGAATTAGACCACAAACTACCATTGGAAAAAATTCAAAAATTGGGAATTTTGTTGAAGTAAAAAACTCAGACTTGATGGAAAATGTCAAAGCTGGTCATTTATCATATATTGGAGATGCAACAATTTCTAATAATGTAAATATTGGAGCAGGAACAGTATTTTGCAACTATGATGGCAAAAATAAACACCGAAGTTTCGTGGGGGAAAAAGTATTTATAGGCTCAAACTCATCCATTATTTCACCAGTAAAAATTGACTCTAGGTCGACAATTGCAGCGGGCAGCGTTATAACCAAAGATGTTGAAAAAAATGCTTTGGCTATAGCTAGGTCAAAACAGATTAACCTAAGAAACAAGTCAAAAATCTCTTAGATAGCCATTATTTAATAAGTAGCTGGTTGATTGATAAAATGTGACCGTGTCAAAGAGATGTTCCTGATTGGACTTCATCAATTTTTGGTCTAAATTTTTTGCAATCGAATAAGCCCAATGCATCTCCTTCGGTCCAAGTATTGTAAATTTATTATCAGAATATAACCCAACTTTTTGATAAGTACTAACAAACGCCCTATTGGCAGGTGAATTAATAATATCACGTCCTAAAAATTTACTATCATACGGCACCCCTAATATTCCAAGCAGAGTTGGAGCAATATCAATTTGACTGGATAAATTATTTATCATTGTTGGTTTAAGAATTTTTGGCGCATATACAATTAAAGGTATATGATACTTGTTCAAAGGTATGTGATCTTTACCAGCACTTCCAGCACAATGATCTGCCACAATGACAAAAATAGTATTATCAAACCATGGCTTTTTCTTAGCATCATCTATCAGTTGTTTAATTGCAAAATCTGTATACTTTACAGCGCCATCTCTTCCTGTACCAGATGGAATATCAATCTTCCCTTCAGGATATGTATAAGGTCTGTGATTTGAAGTTGTTAGCACCAATGAGAAGAAAGGTTTTTTGCTGTTGTATGACTTATCTGCTTCACTAATAAATTTGCTAAATAAATCTCCATCACTTACACCCCAAATATTTGAAAAATTTATTTCCTCCTTATTAAAATTTGCTCTATCAACAATTTCAAAATTGTTATTCGCAAAGAAATAATTCATGTTATCAAAATAACCATACCCACCATAAACGAATTTATTTTCATAACCAAGGCTTTTAAAGACTGAGCCAATACTAAAAAGATTTTCATTATTAGGTCTTCTCAAAATTGAATTGCCAGGTAACGGTGGCAAAGATAAACTAATTGCCTCAAGCCCTCTCACGGTTCTTGTACCTGTTGCATAAAAATTATCAAAAAACATACTCTCTGAAATTAACCCATCCATAAAAGGAGTAATATTACTCTTATTACCAAAATATTCGAAAAATTCAGCACTTAAGCTTTCAACAACAATTAATACTACGTTATATTTTTCTCCATTAGGATTGATAGGTGTTACTTTTCTTGATATATCAGTTAATTGATCAGAAATATATTCACTGTTTTTTGTTATTATTTTACCTCTAAGATTTTCTAAAACTTTATCTTTGTCATAGTTGATATAAAAATCTTTATAACTCAATGTATTATTATTAAATGCACTAAAAAGGCCATCCAATCCGTTATAGGATAAATTTACAGCATAGTTATTATTGTCAAACTCTTTGTTGATTAAGTTTTTTGGATTAAAAGTATAACTAAAGCCTAAAAGAATTAGGAATAATAGTGACATTTTAAATATAAAAAACTTGCCAAATTTTTCACAATTAACTTTTTTAACGATACGCTCTATTAAAAAATAAAAACCTGGTACAAATAACGCTATTACCAAAAGAATTTTTATAAGTGGATACGACTCATATATATTACCAGTTACTTCTCTACGGTATACTAAATAGTCAACTGCAATAAAATTATATCTTACACCAAATTCTTCCCAAAAACACCATTCTGCAACCAAATTAAATAAAAGTGCATAGATACACACAAAGGCAAATATAATACCCAAAAATTTTGCATATTTATTATTGATTAATATTTTTGGCAATATCAGGTATACAAATGATATGGGCGTTATAATATATAATAGAGCTGATAAATCACTAATTTCACCTAGTAACATTATCTTTATAATATCTACAATATTTACACCGATTTGATTTAAATATATGCTTTGAGTAACAAGAACTACCCTTGTTAAAAACATTATGATGCAATATGCAATGGATAAACGTAAAATGGACGAAAGATACCTTGAATTCTTCATTGTTTATGATTTTGTGTAGATACAAGAGCTATAAAATATAACAAATTTTTTATTATTCAAGTTAATATATTTTGTAGTTCAATGAGTGGAAAAATTACTTTTTTTCAATTTTATCTGTCGAAACTGCTTTTTCTTTACTTTTTTCCAATGATTGCCCCTTCTCAATGGACTCTAGAGCATAACTACACAACTCTTCAAAAGGTACACCATTTTTTTCTGATAAGGCTTTTAGCTCTTCCAAGCTTTTCATAATTTCAGGAGGCACAGTTCCGCCTCTCTCTTTTGAAAGCCAATCAGCTTGAAATTGAATTGGATGATGATCTTTTTCTGGAGTCCCTATATAGAACGTCACTGGAGATGTTTTGCCAGAAAACGTACACGGAATCTTAAACTTTTTCATAATAATAGAATCGTAATATTTTCAGTCACTCTAACTAAATCATAGATGTTTCTTTTATCTAATACAATAAATAATTTTTCCACTGAAAGTGGCAACTAATATTTACTTAGTGAAATTTACCTAGAGAAATTGATGCTAAAAAAGTAGTGATGAGAAGTGTATAAGTAAAATCTATTTATTATGTTGTTTTTTTCCACTTATGTAGCAACATAATCTTTTTATTAATGCTGAAAATTTATGCCTGGTTTGTTCTTTTCCTAAATAACTACTATCTTTAACCCAATTCAGTTGCATTGATCTCCTAACCCCTACATGTGGCTTATGCCCATGCCATGCATTTTCAACACATTCAAATGCTACTAATGTTCCCATAAGGGGCTCTATCTCTTCAAAATAATTTTCTAGATCTGCACCTCCCTCACGTAGTAATCTTAATCTTCCTCCTTCACTATCCCACTCATCATTGAAATATATCAGGAGTGTCAGCACCTTACCTTTGGAATCTATATGTATTTTTCCATTACCTTTTTTACACATTCCTCTTGCTGTTATCATCACCGGACGCTCTGATAAATCAATATCAAATTTCTTGGCCATAACTTCTCTAAATTCATCTCCCTCTAGTTCTTTTATAAACTCATTAAATTTAGCCTTGTAGCTTAATGAGGATAGCGGAATACTGCCACTGGTTGCTATATTGGGAAATTCCTTGCTTAAGTCTTTTACATGATTTTTATTTACAAAATCCTTTATAACAAAGTATTTAAATGGCTCTTTATTAAGCTTAGCTTTGATGATGCTATTGTAGTTGATATACATTGCTATAGTACCAGTAGGTTCAGTTAATATACTAAGGCTACCATTATTGTAAATAATAAAAATTTAAAAAAATCATCATTATAAATCCTACATCCACATCATTTTTCATTTTCTCGTAATGCGCTTCAAACTCAACTTCACGGTGACATTTATCCTTATATGGTTACCATACTCTATTTTTAAACTGGTACTGTTTTAGTTATTCCTGAAACTATCCATACTCCTATAATTGCTATAATTGGAATAGCACAAAATCCATAAGCAAATATTTCTATAACTTTATCTTTTGGAATATAAGAAGTAGATGGAACTTTAGTAATATACATTCCCAATGAAATTAGTAGCGAAGAAATCACAACACCAAAACTAATTGATACTTGTCTACAAGCATTAAAAACAACATTGATAGTGCTTATTTCCTTCTTATTAAAATTAATCACACTTATTGTTTGAATTGGTGTGCCACATAATCCACTAAATATACCTCTTATAAAAAATAAAATAAGACCAAAGATAAGCATGTTAGAATTGTTAATTAACATAATCATAGGGGTAAAAATAGCAATTCCAATTAATCCTACCGTAATTGGCAGGCTTGCTCCATATTTATTAAATAAATGAACTGAATATCGACTAGTAACCATTGCTCCTACAGCTTGCATACCCATTAATAGCCCCGCTATCATAGCAGAAAATCCAACACCCACCTGCAAAAATAATCCTATCATAAAGATTGCTCCAAAATGACATATTTGGAAACATAGTTGAATCAGATTGGCACGTACGAAAGTATTGTTTTTAAAGAATTTCAAGTTAATTAATGGATACTTATGATTTTTTTCAATTTTAATAAATAGCCAAAAAAGGGGTATTAAAGCCATCAGCCCCAATATTACAGATAAAGAAAAGCCAACTTTACTAAGTTGAGATAAATTATAAAATATATTAATTAAAATAATTGATGATAGAATAAATCCCATTAGATCAAGCGGGTACTTAACTTTATGAGATTCTTCTTTTAAATAAATAATAGAATAAATAGCTAGTAATAAACAAATTGGTCCTGAAAATACAAAAACAAACTGCCAACTAAAAGTTTCTAATAGTATTCCACCAAAGAATGGAGCAATAGCAGGAGCTATTAGTGATGGAATAAAAGTAAAGCTAGTAATGCTTGCATATTCTGATTTATCATAGACACGATAAATTATAGTCATTCCCACTGGTATTAGCATTCCACCACCAATACCTTGTGCAAATCTTAGGAATATTAATTGATTTAGAGTTGTAGCAAAAGCGCATAATGTTGAGCCAATACCAAAAATTAGCATTGCAAGAATATAAATCTTTTTAAGACCAAATCTATCGCTTACCCATCCACTAATAGGTATCGAAAGCGCAAGAGCTAACAGAAATGATAAATTAATCCATTCTGTAGCTATGATTGATACATTAAAATATTTTGCAACAGTAGGCAATGTAACGTTTACTATAGTTAAGTCTAGTCTATCTAGGAAAAGTACTATTGTGTATATAGCCGCAATAGTTTTCTTGTAACTTAGCTTAGTCATTATGTTTCATATTTTTGATAAAACTCTGGAATATTGGTACAACTGTGTCAGGCTAATTTTTCAAAATCTTTTACTGAGCCAAATTGCACATTTGCTAGCTTTTTTTATGCAGGTAGTTAGCACTGTGTATCCAGGAGATTCTAAAGCATCATTTTCTATTCCTATCTCTTTGTGCTCAGCTTCTTCTTGTTGAAATTTTTTAATTTTATTAAGCAGCATCTTTTCTTTGGGATTTTTTTTCAATTTTTCTATCTGCTGCTGATAATGCTCCTCGATGACCTCTTCAACTGCCACTGTGCAAGCCATAGCAGATTTACTTCCCATTTTTGCAGTAATAGCACCAAGTGCAAAACCAAGTTTATTCCATAAAGGCATTAAAAGTGTGGGTCTAATATCTCTATTAATTAACTCCTTATCAAAAAAATCCAAATGTTCTAGTTCCTGTTTATACATATGCTTTACAGTTTCCAAATCCTCATCATTTTTTAAATATTTAATTTGCCCTTCATATATTCTTTTTGCCCCAAATTCTCCAGCATGATTGACTCTAATGGTCTGTTCTATAAAATTCTTATTGCTATTTTTGCTCATTTTTATTTACTCAATTTTTTACTGAATTGTATTATTAATATAAAGAAAAATATAGTATAAATTACATTCCATATATTCATCGACACACCTAAAAACTCATAGCTAACCTGATCACAAAGAACATAATCTTGATTTGCTAGCATCTTTTTATAGTCCTCAAAATTTTCAGCATTATTTAAATTATTTACGCAACCACTTTGAAATTTAAAAAATCTTTTTTCTATTCCATAATGAAAAATTGCTATTGAAAAATTAACTATCAGTAAAATTTCAATAACAAAATTAGTGATTTTATTGGATAGCTTTTTAAATAATTTGGTAAAATCAATTGCTACTATTGTTGCTATCATAATATAGGGAATTCTTTGATAAATACATAATTTGCAAGGCTTGATTTCAAAAAAATATTCAGAAACATATGCAATCACCAAAGGTATCAGGCTGAAAACTAAAATTATAATTTTCTTATTTGAAAAAAATTTCTCTAGCATTGCTTTCTAAAAATATTAGTTAAAAACAAATATGTTTCTTTCTTTATATATTTCACCATTTTCAGTATCTTGTAAAATTAAATTAAAACTCTTTTCATGCAATGAATCACTATTTGACCAAATAAAAATTCTAAACCTATCTTCTGCTTCTGACTCCAAGTTAATAGAACATTTTTTTTCTAAACACTTAGCTTCACTTTGTATTTTTATATCATATGGTTCTAATTCTTCTACATAAGCCATAAATTTCCTAAGTTTTACAGATTTATTCTGAATTTTCAATGTAAACGTATTACGTATCTGTCCATTTGGCGTCATTGTAAAAAGTGGAGCTCTCTCCTTTATCAACGATATATTTATATCTGATTTATTTATGAGGCTATTTATTGTAAAAGTAGAGAAAACAAAAAATATGGCAGCATAAAAAATATTTTTAACTTTAAATATTTTTTTTATTAATTTTTCATCCACCAGTCCATTTTTTAAAGAATTTAAACTAGTATATAGAATCAGATTTTTTTCTTTGCCTACTTTTTCCATCACTTCATTGCAAGCATCAACACACAATCCACATCCAATGCATTCCATTTGCAATCCATCCCTTATATCTATTCCTGTAGGACACACTAAAACACATCTAAAACAATCAATGCAGTCTCCGGATTTTTGCTCTACTTGCTTCCCTCTAGGCTCACCTCTATAGTGATTGTAAGTTACTAATTTTGTGTCATTTTCAATCATTGCGGATTGAAATCTTCCATATGGGCACATGTAAATACAAACCTTCTCTCTTAAAAATCCAGCAAAAATATACGTTGTGAATGTAAGCGACAATAGCCAAATTTTAGTAGAAAAAGTTAGATTAACATTAACGATATTTATTGCTAAATCAAAAACATCCTGAAAATAAGCTACCCAACTAAAAGCAAATATAAATGCAAGCGAGAGCCATGTTAAATAAGTTAAAGATTTTTTTATAAATTTTTCTTTAGTAAGACTAGACTCATTGAGTCTAATTCTGTTATTTCTATCTCCCTGAAAAAAAGTTTCAATTTTTATGAATAAGTCCGTGAAGACTGTTTGAGGGCAAGTATATCCGCACCATAGCCTTCCATAAAGCGTTGTGAAAACAAATAGTGCTATGGCTGACAGGATCAAGATTATAGTTATATAATAAATTTCATCTGTCCAAATTTGCAAACCAAAAAAGTAACCTTTCCTTGCTGGCAAATCAACCATAATTGCTTGATTTGGCAATCCTTCTCCTCTATCCCATCTGATCCAGGAACCAAAAAAATATATCGCCAATAAAAGGTAGTTGACTCGATTTTTAATCGATCTATATCTACCATGGACTGATTGAGGGAAAATTTTCCCTGCCTCAGAAGTCATTTCAAAATTTGTAAAATAGTATTATTACTCTAGTGATAATTCATACTCTTCCACATGTTTCTCAATCCATTCTGTAAGTACAGCTTTTTGAATTGTACCAATTTTAGTATCAATATGCTCTCCATTTCTAAACATCATTAGAGTGGGTATGCTTCTTATACCTAATCTAGCTGGAGTTTCTGGGCACTCATCAATGTTCATTGACATGACTTTAACTCTAGCTTCAATTGAATCAGAAACCTCTTTTAATATTGGCAAAAAAACTTTGCACGGCCCACACCATTCAGCCCAAAAGTCAACTATTGAGATGCCTTTGTATTTTTCAATTTCTCGGTGAAAATCTTTATCTGTAACAGGTAACATTCTTCTTTTTGATAAATTAAATTCTGCTCAGATGCTATTAAAACTTAAAATAAATGTCAATATGTAGTTGAAATATTTATAATAAAGTCTATAAGGTATATAATCTAAATAAGATTAATATATTTATAGTTATTTTGTAGTTATGGCAAAAGATGACATCATAGAAATAAGAGGGAAAGTTATAGAGCTGTTGCCTAACGCAACCTTTAGAGTAGAACTCGAAAATGGCCATCAAATAATTGCATACACCTCAGGAAAAATGAGGAAAAATAGAATCAGAGTATTAGCAGGAGATGAGGTTACGGTTGAAATGACTCCATATGATTTGACAAAAGGCAGAGTCAGTCACAGGCACTAAGTATTTATTTATGTATCAATTTATACTTGCATCATCTTCACCCAGAAGAGTCTCTTTACTTAAAAGCATTGGATATACACCAGACAAAATAGTACCTGCAAACATTGATGAAACTCCAAAGGAAAAAGAATTACCTGCAAAATTAGCTGAAAGATTAGCTGTTGAAAAAGCATCAAAAGTGCACAAACAATTTCCTGAGAGCTTAATCCTTGGAGCTGATACAATTGTAGCAAGGGGTAGATTAATAATTCCTAAGCCAAAGGATGAAGCAGAAGCGCTTAAATACCTAAAATTGTTGTCAGGTAGAAGACACGTAGTATATACAGGTGTATGCGTCATAAAGGGTGACATATGTCTAAAAAAAATAGTGCAAACAAAGTTAAAATTTAAGTTACTCACAAATCAAGAAATTGATAATCTAATTACCTCAAATGAATGGAGAGACAAATCCGGAGGCTATGCATTGCAAGGGACTGCAGGAGCATATATCAGCTGGATAAGTGGGCACCCAAGCAATGTAATAGGATTGCCTGTGCATGAAACCTATAAAATTTTATGTGGCATAGGCTTTAAACAAACTATACCAATAGTTTTATAATTACCATAATAGGTCACATCATGACAATCAGAAAACTTTCTTTACTAAATGAATATCATTTAATTCCTTAGCTATGTCTAAAGCTGATTTACAAGTACTCTGATTTTTTTTATCAGTATTCGACCCCTTGCTCAATTAAATATTTAAAGACTTCTGTTAAATCCCTATTAACATTAGTTTTTGATTTAAATTCAAAATTAAACGAAAATTTTCTTTATGGGGTTTGTTGAATCAAGCTTACCTAATTCAGGATGAAAAGTTGTACAATAAACATTTTGTTGCTTAACAAAAATAGGGTTGCTGCCTAGTGTGTCTAAAATTTCCACTTCCTTACTATAATCAACTATACCGGGAGCACGTATCATAAAGGCTTCTTGATTAGAATCAGTTTTGATCAATCTACTATTAATTTGTCTTCCGTAGAAATTTCTTTCTATATCTATATTTATAAGCCCTAATCCCTTGACTCTCTTAGAGATATATTTAGAAAGTAGTATTGCTCCTGCACAAGTGCCAAGTATAGGCTTTTTAGTTGAAAAAAATGCATGGATTTTTTTATCTAATTGACTGTTGACGCAATAATCATACTGCACAGAACTTTCTCCCCCTGGAAGAATAATACCATCTAATTTTGAAAAATCTGTTTCTGCAAAAATCTTTACAGCTTTATAGCCAAGTACATTTAGGGCTTCCACAAATAGATGGCCAGCACCTTGATAAGCAAATACCCCTATGATTTTCATCTCATAGATTCTCCAAGATCCTCAGATATTTCAGCTAATTTTTTAGGATCTTTCCAATGATTAATAGCTTCAACAATAGCCTTTGCTCTCTTTACTGGATCTTCACTTAGGAAAATACCGCTTCCTACAAATACTGATTCGGAACCAAGCTCCATACACAATGCAGCATCCGCTGGGGTGACTATTCCACCTGCTGCAAAGAAAGGAACTGGTAGCTTTTGATCAAGACAAATCTTAGCTAATAAAGATGCTTGAATTCTCATTTCCTGAGCCTTTATCTTAATTTGTGAAGAATCTAAGCCCTTTAAGTTATGAATCTCTCTCTTGACCGCCTTCAAATGATATACTGCTTCTGCAATATCCCCAGTTCCTGCCTGTCCTTTACACCTAATTAATGCAGCCCCCTCTTCTATTCTTCTAAGCGCCTCTGCTAAATTACGACAACCGCATACAAATGGAATGCTAAACTTAGTTTTATCAATGTGATCTTCTTTATCAGCAATGGTTAACACCTCGCTTTCATCAATACAATCAACCTCTAAAGCCTCTAGGATTTTTGCTTCACTTACGTGCCCAATACGACACTTAGCCATCACTGGTATTGAAACAGCTTCTTGGATTTTTTTGATCATTACAGGATCACTTGCCCTTGCTATACCACCTTCTTTAATTATTAGAGCTGGCACTCTTTCAAGAGCCATGACTGCAACCGCCCCAGCATCCTCTGCAATTTTTGCTTGCTCAACGTTCATGACATCCATTATAACTCCGTTACAAAGCATGTTAGTGAAGGCTATTTTTGGATCCATTTTTTAAAAAAATTAATGTACATTTATTGCAATGTAATCTAACAATATATCACCTTATATTCAAGGTATATTTGCATTAATTATTTTGAAAATAAAAAACAATCTTTACATAAGATGAATCATATAATAGCTTATATTAAAAGAAAGTAGCAAATGTGTGTAAAATGAAAAGACTGTTCAGCGTGATTCTATTGTCATTACTTATTGGATGCAATACTATTGAAAACAAAATAGGGCATTTTTTTGACAAAAAACCAAATGAAAATCCGAAACTTATTGCTTTGCCATCAAAAAATCCATTGGAAGTAAAAATTGCTGTTTTCTTGCCTTTATCTGGCAAATATCAGTATTTAGGTCAAAGCATCTTAGATTCCATACAATTAGCTCTTTATGAATTAAGAGCTGACAATATAACGTATAGAGCCATTGATGTAGGGAGTGATTCTGTCAGTACTCAAAAGGCAATGGAAAATGTTAACCTTGACGACATAGATATCATTCTTGGGCCAGCATTTAAAGATCAAGCAGAGCACATTTACAAGAAGGCAAAGAAAAATAACCTTCTAATGATCACGTACTCTAATGATTTAGACCTAATGAACATGCAGGGTCTTTATATCTTTGACATAATTCCTAGCCAACAAATTAAAAAAGTGGTCCAATATGCAAGTAGCAAGCAGTATTCTAACATTTACTCTGTTGCGCCAAAAAATAAATATGGAGATTTTGTTGAAAAAACACTACTAGAAAGTATGGGAGCAGATCATTACAATGTTAAAAAGGTCTCTCTTTATACCGCCTCAGACATACCAGCTGTAAAAAGATTCACATTAAGTGAGGCTATATTAAGCATTAAAAGCTCTGTTAATGGCGATATTGCCAATAAGATCCCGGGATTCGGGCATCCTGCTATCCTCTTGCCAGAACAAAATAATAATTTGATTAATGTAGTTAATCAATTGCAATTTTTACATAGCAGCAATGACCCTAAATATAAAATTTTAGGTATTGGAGATTGGAGCAGGTATTCACTAACACAAAACATTATTACTCAAAAAGCTTGGATAGCTGATATACCTCATAAAACGCTTTCTGAATTCGATTCACGTTTCCAAGATAATTACAAATATACCCCTCCGAGAATTGCCGCAGTTGCTTATGACTCAATAATGCTAATTTCAGCAATTATTAACAAAGCTAACAGCGGAATAATCATAAAATTTGAAGAACTTGAAAGAACTGATGGTTATCAAGGAATTACTGGGGCATTTAAATTAAAATCAAATGGTGTAAACGATAGGCTCTTTTCTGTATATGAATATGAAAAAGCTACTATGAAAGAAATTGCACCTGCTAATACTGGATTTTAACATGCTGTAAAGCAAGTACTCATTTATTATTGAGTTACCATATAAAACTTAAGGTTTGATCTCTTTTGGGGGTGTATTAGTAGAATAATATAAATTTAAGAACTTCTCATATCGCTTACATAAAATTAGGTTAAAATTATCAGCTAAAAAATGAAAAATCATGTTAATTTCATCAGACTCATTTGCATGAAATTTATTTAATACATAATTCGTAACCATGGAAGCCGAAGGTGGCCTCCCAATACCAATTTTCATTTTGGTATAATTTTTACCAATATGTGCATCAATAGATTTTAAGCCGTTATGACCCGCATCTCTACCACCAGTTTTGATTTTTATTTTACCAATTGCTAAATCTAAATCATCAAAAATAACAAATATGTCATTCAGAGAAATTTTATAAAAATTCACTATTTTACTAGTAGGAACTCCCGAATTATTCATAAACGTCATTGGCATAAAAAATATTACCTCTTGGTCAAAAATTGTAATTTTCGATATTTTACCATCAAATTTATCTTGAAATTCTGGGATTTTAAATTTATCAGCAAGCACTCCAACTGCATCAAACCCTATATTATGCCTTGTTTGTTTATATTTTAAACCGGGGTTACCTAGCCCTATTATTAATTTCATTCTGAATTAATTAAATTGTTTGTTTTAAAAGAGAAATAATCGTTGTGTGAAACTATTATATGGTCATGTACAACGATATTCACAGCCTTTAAAGCTGTTATTACCTTATTAGTAATTTCTATATCTTGTTTTGATGGCGATGTATCTCCGCTTGGGTGATTGTGTACTAAAATAACTGCAGATGCGAAATGCGTTAATGCATTCTTCACAATTTCTCTTGGATGTATAGCTATTCTATCAACGGTACCTGAATCAATCATTTGTTCATGAATTAATATATTTTTAGAATTTAAATAAAGTATCTTAAAATGTTCAACTTTTTGAAATCCCATAGTTAAATTACAATAATTTATAACAGAATTCCAATTATTAAGTATATGAAATTTTTTATTTGAGCTATCAGGTATATGCAAACGGCTAAATAAGTCTTTTAATAATTTGAAATATATCTCAGCTGATTTCCCCAAACCTTTAACTTGATTCAATTGGCTATATTCAGCATTGATTACGCCAGCTAGGCTTCCAAATTTCTTCAACAATAATTTTGCCACAAGCTTAGTATCCTTAATTGGTATAACATGAAATAACAGCATTTCTAGTATTTCATAATCTGGCAATGTCCTTATTGGTGATTTATAAAATCTATCTTTCAATCTCTGCCTGTGCCCATGCTTATTATCTATTTCTTCCATTATCAATTATTACCTTCCCATAAATTGATATATTTACTTTACTTATACTGAATTAATCTTCATTAATCTCGTTTTATTTTCTCTAAAAATATACTTAGTAGTATTTTCCACCATGTCTGCCAACCCATCAATGTAAATTCAAACTATCAATTTGCACAATCATCATAATCAGAGTTTATTTTTATATTAAAAGCTCCAATCATAATGAGATGCAAATTGATATAAAATGGCATCACAATGGAAGATTGTCGTGCTTCTTCCATGGCTTATCAACTTTTTTATTTTCAAGCATCGCTAGATATTTACATATTCTCCATCTGGTTCTGTGAGGTTTTATAATATCATCTAGATATCCGCGTGAAGCAGCAACAAGTGGAGATGCAAATTTTTCTTCATATTCATCCACTGTAACACCTTTAAGTATTTTTACAGCTCCTTTGGCTCCCATAACTGCAATTTCAGTATCTGGCCAGGCTAGATTAATATCACCACCTAAATGTTTTGAACTCATAACAATGTAAGCTCCTCCATATGATTTTCTAGCAATAAGACTAATTTTTGGAACTGTAGCTTCAGCATACGCATATAATAGTTTTGCACCATGCTTAATAATGCCCTTATGCTCCTGGTCAGTCCCCGGTAAAAAACCTGGTACATCTATAAAAGATACTATTGGTATACCAAAGGCATCACAAAATCTAATAAATCTTGCAGCTTTTATGGAAGCATTAATATCCAAACATCCAGCTATCTCCATTGGTTGATTTGCTACAATTCCAACAGGTCGTCCTTCAAATCTTGCAAAACCTACCATAATGTTTTTTGCATAATTTTCCTTTATCTCAAAATAATCACCCTCATCTACAACTTTTTCTATTAGTTGCTTCATATCATAAGGCTTAGTATTATCTTTTGGCACCAAAGTTTCTAAAGACATCTCAATTCTATCTGCAGGATCATTTGTTTTGTAGGTTGGTAATTCTGCTATATTCGAAGAAGGTAAGAAATCAAAAAGCCTTCTTACCATTTGTAGGCATTCTATATCATTTTCCGCAATATAATCAATAACTCCACTTTTTTTCATATGAACCTGTGCTCCACCAAGCTCTTCATGTGTAACATCCTCATGTGTTGCAGTTTTAACTACGTCTGGTCCTGTTAAATACATGTATGATGTTTTATTAACCATAAAAATGAAATCTGTTAGTGCTGGAGAATATACCGCACCTCCTGCACATGGCCCCATTATTATTGTAATTTGAGGTATTACTCCTGAAGAATTTACATTTCTTTGAAAAATATCACCATATCCTTTAAGAGAATCAACTCCCTCTTGAATCCTTGCTCCTCCAGAATCGTTAATTCCAATGATAGGAGCTTTCACCTTTAAAGCTAAATCTTGTATCTTGGTGATTTTTTTTGCATGCATTTCACCTAACGAACCACCTATTACAGTAAAATCTTGACTATATACAAAAACCATTCTCCCATTAATTGTGCCATGTCCAATAATGACACCGTCTCCAGGAAAAACTTTATTTTGCATGCCAAAATTTTGACATCTATGTTCAATAAAAGCATCCATTTCTTCAAATGAATCTGGATCTAATAAAATTTCTATTCTTTCCCTAGCAGTTAATTTGCCAGATTGATGCTGCTTATCTATTCTCTCTTGTCCCCCACCCAATCTTACTGCTCGTATTTTTTCGTTAATCCTTTCGTTAATTTTTTTGTGTTGCATAGTTTTGCTATATATTAATACTGTGCATATACTAATAAAAAAATAATTCTTTGACAATGTTTTGAAAATTATCGTATAACAAATACCTATCAAATCTTATAACTTAACTATGTTTTGCAGCTCTAATTACATGCAATTTATTAATCTTTTTCAATGAATATATTTGCCCATTTCAGAAATATAATATTTAATGATATTGAATTTATCTATCCAAATATTATAAGGAGTGATGACGTTAAGATTGAATTTCCTAATAATCCAGAATATGGAGATTTGTCATCAAATATATCGATGATTCTAGCTAAAAAAACAAATGCAAATCCCAAAGAAATTGCCGAAAAAATATCAGATGCAATTAGCAAAAATGAATATGTAGATGAAGTTACAATTGCAGGGGCAGGTTTTCTAAACATGAAGGTTAAAAAAAGTTTTTGGTATTTATTTTTAAAGCAATTAATTCGCAGTGGATATGACTATCCTAAAATAAATATTGGTAATGAGGAAAAAGTAAATATCGAATTTGTTTCTGCAAACCCCACTGGTCCCCTTCATTTAGGGCATGCTAAGGGAGCTGTTTTTGGGGATGTTATTGCTAATTTACTTTCAAAATGCGGTTATGATGTTACAAAGGAGTTTTACATTAATGATGCAGGAAATCAGATTAATAACCTAACCAAATCACTGAAAATTAGATACAAACAATTGCTTGGAGAAAAAATAGAATTAGATGAAAATTGCTACCCTGGTGAATACCTCATAGAATTAGCAAAAAATTTACATGAAGAATTTGGAGATGATATAAATAAAATAAATGATGAAAATTTTTTAAATAATCTTGCTACTGAAAAAATATTAAAAATTATTAAGAATGACCTTCATAGGCTTGGTGTATATCATGATAATTTTGTTTCTGAAAAACAATTGATACTACAAAATAAAGTTGGGCACTGCATAGATTTTTTAAAGGAAAAAAATTTACTCTACCAAGGTATGTTAGAAAAACCAAAGGGGGAATCAAGCGATGATTGGGAGCCAAAAGAACAAACATTGTTTAGATCAACAAATTATGGTGATGATATTGATAGAGCTGTAGTAAAATCCGATGGTCAATACACATATTTTGCATCCGACATCGCATATCACCTAGACAAAATTGAACGGGGATTTAATAACATGGTGTTATTACTTGGAGCCGACCACATAGGCTATAAGAAAAGGCTTGTAAGTTCTGTGGATGCTTTGAGCGATGGAAAAGCTAAATTGGATGTTAAAATTTGTCAATTAGTGAAGCTTTTAAGAGACGGCAAACCAATTAAAATGTCTAAGCGCTCAGGAAATTTTATTTCTTTAGAAGAAATTTTAGATGAAATTGGCAAGGACGCATTGAGATTCGCAATTTTATCTAAAAACTCAGATACAGTACTGGAAATTGACGTGGAAAAACTTAAACAACAAACTAAAGATAATCCTGTGTTTTACGTTCAATATGCCTCTGCTCGAGCTAATTCCATTTTAAAAAGAGCTAAAGAAATGGGTATCGAGATTGAAAATGCAATAGAAAACGAGATTGATCTATCATTTCTCGATAGTGAGTATGATTTTAATTTGATTAAGATGCTGGCACTATATCCAAAAATATTAACTTCTTGCCTAAACACTCTAGATCCTCATAAAATAACATATTACTTATATGATCTTGCATGTAAATTTCACCAAATATGGAGTAAAGGCACCAAAGAAGAAAATATAAAATTCATAATTGAAGATAATGTTGAATTAACAAAAGCAAGGGTTTCCCTTGTTTATGCAGTCGTATTAGTTCTTAGATCTGGGTTAAAAATCTTAGGCATCAAAGCAGTCAAGCAAATGTAAATCCGTACTATCAATGAGCACTGTTGCAAATAGGAAAAAGAAATTGAAAAAAGAACAAACTTTTTAATCTTCACTCACTGGATTTTGCCATCTAATACACTGCTTATCCTAAACCTATTTTCAACCTCTCCTAGTGTTTGCAACGAAGTCAAATTTATTAAGATAGTTTATTTTTATAATTCATCATGAGCAATTATATTGTCCGGTCCAATATCAATTTCTATAGCCTGAGATTTATAACCATCTGAAAAGGTACTTTGCAAATAATATTTATAGTGACCGTTAGGACTTTTGTCTTTTATCGTTTCTTCAAAAGAATTATGACCTGGTTCTAATGTTGCAATTTTATTATTTACACCTACTCCCAAATAACCATACACATCAAAAGAAACTCGTACACAATTCTCTTTATCACTATCAACACTCCAATCAAAGGATAAAGTCATATCTTTCTGATTCAAACCCTTACCAGTTAATTTAGTGGAATCTTTACAACTCTCTACTGGATTCTTTAGCGGCATATATAGCCTTGAAATTACAGGAAAATGATCTGATGGATATTGTTTTACATGTTCGTCTTTAGCCCACTGCCTAGAGGCATGTATTATTATTGCTTTATTCTTTTCTGGATCTGAAAAAAAAGCATAATCTGGAATAAGAATATGATCTATTCTATTATAGTTACCCTCACGCCCTCCACTCCAATTGTGAAAAGTTGCCCGGTTATCATCAGGATTGAAATTATTTTCTTCTGGCTTTGGTGCAAAAATATCAACTAATCCATTACCTACTTTACATCCCATACCTTGAATTTCTTCGGGTTTACCAGATGATCTACAATTAGCATTAAAGTCTCCCATTAAAATTACTGGAGCATCTGGACTATCTTGCCTTATTTTATGTAAATTCTCATCAATTATTGGATAGCTAGCTCTTTCATCTCTCCCAACATGAAGATGAGTATTACAAACAAAAACATTTTTCGCACTTTCTATAATTTCACTAAATAAGCCACATTTCACATACCTCGGCCCCCATTGATCACCAGTAACCCCAAATGAGTAGTTGTTTTTTAAATTCCAACTATCAGCCTTATATAATAATAGTGCTCCATCACCAGGAACCTGATTGTAATTTAAACTAGCCATATTAGACATTATATAACTTATTTGAGAACCACCAGTTTCTTGGATACCTATAAAATCCATGATACCGATTTTTTCACCACTATCAGTATTTTCTTCACCTTTTAAAGTTGAAAGAACAAAATCTTTTCTTTCATTCCAGTCCTTTTGCCGATCATCTCCACCTGCACCTGCAATACGAACATTAAATGTCATTACATTTAGCTCTAAAGTTTTTTCAGACATAAATAATCCCCATTATTTAATTATATCTTTATTGTGCACTATTTTAATTTGATAAACAATATAAACTGCTTGATATCAGTAACTTTAAATTCAAAGCAATATTTAAAATTAAATCAGTTGCAAAAAACAGCACACATCAAAAAATAGCTTTCTAGTGCTTAAAACAATTCATACAACCAGAAAGTACAAAAATGAGCTATTTGCTAAAGTTTTATAAAATAAAAAACACTACTTGACAAATAAAACAACCCTATGTATTATGCGCCTTATTAATTAAATGTGTGTGAAAATGAACATGGAAAATAATCAATTTAATACAAATAATGGTCAGTGTGATTCATCTATAGATGCTTCATGTGGCTCAGATCAGTCTGAAAAATTTGACAAAAAAACTGGTGCTGGTATGAAGCAAGCACAAGCTACACAGGAACATATAACAGGTTATGTAAAGAGTCTTATTGTGAACTCTATTGCTCCATATGTTAAGGTGTCTGAGGTAGATCTTGGAAATCACATGCAGGTTTTTTATGCCGCTTCTCAAGGTATTAATGATAAGCAGTTAATCTCCGCTGCAAAGATGGCATACGATACTATTGGCAAAAAACTTACAGCATCAATAAAAACTCATATGAATTATATTGAAACTTCTTTTGCAAATAAAAACTGTTACTACTTCGATAAAGATGCCGAAAGCAAATGCCTGGGTGATTTAAAGTTTAACAACCCTAGTATCTTTTTAAAAGCTTTGCAAGAAAGTCATTCTGATACGGCAAGAATGATTTCACCTGCGGATAAAACTTTAGCATATAAATTTTTTATGATTAGAGCAGTAATTGGAGACTATGCACGCAAACTAGAACCAGATTGGGTTGTTACTTTTAAAGAAGATAGTAGTAAATCATATACCCCACATGATGTATTAGATAGCTTTGAGTATATAAGCCCAAAGTCCGAAAAAATGACAGGACACAATGGAGTAAAAGTGAATCAAGCATCGGCTAAGATACTAACGAAAGATAAACTTGAAGTTGACAAGATAGTACATAATGTTTTTGATGAATTTATAGCTGATTGTAATAAGTTAAAAATAACAACATCATTGCATCATCAAGTGACAGTATGTCAAAATGTAAACGAGGTTGGCGATCCAGATTATTTCTTAGAATTATTAACTTGTCTTGAAATATTTAATCTTGCTACAACCGCAGGCTTTTGCAAAGAGTTGGAATACGAAGAAGATTTTAATTTTTAAAAAAAGGTTGAGGGAGGATTATTCATGGCGAACAAAAATGCACTTACCACAGTAGATAACAACAAAGTTATATTATTACAAAAGGGAGCAGACAATGGCTACTCCCTCTCTCAATATAGATTAGCTGAATTGCTCATAGATGGTAAAGAAATTAAACAAGATTATGATGAGGCAATTAAATTGCTGATAAAAGCTTCAGATGGTGGCTTAGCAGAAGCGCAGTATCTTTTTGGAATGTTGAATTACAAGGGAGAAATAGTAAAGCAAGACTTTGATAAGGCATTTAAAATGTTTAGTGACGCAGCTGAGCAGGCAAATCCTGGTAGCCAATATATGTTAGGGGTACTTTATAAAAATGGACTTGGTGCAAAACATGATTATACAATGGCTGCAAATTGGTTTAAAAAAGCAGCAAACAATGGATATTCAGAGGCATTATACACATTAGGGGAAATGCATTTAATTGGTGAAGGAGTAGATTTAGATTTCAAGCAATCTGAGGATTACTTAGTAAAATCAGCAAGACTTCAAAACGAAAAAGCTGATTATCTATTGGGTAAATTTTATTATGATGGCAAACTTGTTGCTAAAAATTATAAAATTGCACACAAGCATTTTAAAGCATCTGCAAAAAAGGATTTTCCTGATGCAATATATATGCTTGGAAAAATGCACTTAGATGGCAATGGTGTAACTGAAAATTATGAAAAAGCCATAAAATTACTAACTAATGCTGCTGAACTCGGTTCTAAAGATGCTAAATATGTATTGGGTAAGTTGTTTTTAGAAAAAGATAATTTAGAAGAAGGAGTGAAATTATTAAAAGAAGCAGCTATAAGTAATCATAGTGATGCGCAATACGAGCTAAGTAAATTATTTTTTAGTGGTACAAAAAAAGTGTCTAAGGACGCTAAAGAAGGTATGAAATGGCTATCTGAATCAGCAAACAATAACCATTTGTTAGCACAATTAAAATTTGGTAATAAAATACTTACTGACTGTAAAAAAGAATCAAATGAAGGTATTTTTGAAAAATTATTAATATCTTTGGGTTTTTATGAAGAAAAAACATTGTGTGAAGTAGGTGTTAATTGGATTAATAAAGCAGCCGATAGTCAACATGTTTATTCTCAAATCAGACTAGCTAAGATATATTTAGAAGGTGAGTTTGTTGAAAAAAACAAAGTCAAAGCAATAGAATACTTAACAAAAGCGACGGAACAAAATTCAGCTACAGCATATCATTTACTTGGAAAAATTCTTTTAGATGGAGATAATATAAGTAAAAATGATGCTAATAACGCATTAGATAAGCTTGAAAAAGCTTCTGAAAAAGGTAATTTGGATTCATCATATATTTTAGGGAATTTATATTTAGAAGGTAGATATGTTGGTGAAAAAAATACTATGATGGGATTAAAATATCTCACAGATGCTGCTAATAATGATCATGCTAACTCTCAATATGCTCTCGCTAAGGTGTATTATGAAGGTAAACACATGAAACAAAATTGCGAGAAGGCCGTTGCTCAATTTGAAAAATCACTTGAAAATAAAGATGATACGTCTAATAAATTGATATTTAATGATGCTGAGGAGTTGATAGGCGATATTTATCATAGTGGTTGTATAGGCATAAAAAAGGATGTTGGAGAAGCAATTAGTTGGTATAAAAAAGCTGATGCTAGAAGCAATCCGTCGGCACAATACAAATTATACGAAATTATGGAGGAATTAGAAAATACTAATTCTCAAGAGTCTGAAAATGGACATGTTGAACTTTAAAATTTACAAATATCTCTGATATTTCGGTAATTATTATTTAACAAAATTATATAGAGGTAGGTGCTTTGTTTATTAGAATTTTTGTGTTAATCATAGTTTTTTTCTTTATAAATAAAGCCTACTCAAATGGTGTATATCTAAAAGTAGAATTACCTATATATAAAAAATATAGCGACTTAAACAAGACTAAACATGAACAGTATAAAAAATATGCTAAAAGCATAACTGACACTTACGGGTTAGGCTTAGGTTATAATTTTTCAAATTATATTGAGACCGAACTTATTTTTGATCAAATGAAATATCTATTTTACGGTTCTAGGAATGAGATAGGCAGAGTAAATGATGATGTGAAAAAAGCAACAGCTAAAATAAAAAAAGGTACTTATCTTGCTTTTGCAAAAAAATCAGAGCATAGAGGAGTTACCACTGGGCAATGCAGTGATATTCCTCAAACTTTTACCACTCCAGATGAATTTTGTGATCATATGCCTTCTAATAAAACTATTATTAATAAATATCATGATATTGTGATTCAAATGAAGCTGCAGGCTTTAATTGCATCGGTAAAATTCAAAGCTCATAATGAAGGCAGAGTGATACCTTTTTTATCACTTGGTGCAGGTGTATCTCATATGAAAATCAATCAAACAGCAAGCAAATTAGATGAGTCTGGAATGAATGATGTGCCCACATTAAAAAACAAAACTTCTTTTGCATATAGAGTTGGAGTTGGAACAAAAATCAAAATATCCTCAAAAGTTGCATTAGAACTGAGTGCTAGATATTTTAACTATGGCAAATATAAATTATCAAATAATGATTCCAAAAAAATAACAGGACATGACTTGTCTGCTGGCATTGTGTTAGGATTTTAGAAAGCATAAAACTGCAACCCTTTTCAGTTACCAACTTCATTAACACCATTTTCACCTCTCTTATACTTCATTAAAGCTAAATTGATCTAGAAGATGTAGAACTATTTTGACCAATGATTTTTTCAGCAAAGGTTTTGTTATCGAATCTTTTTTCATTTAATATCTCGCTAATTGTACTTCTGCCTACAGCATAATTTCCACCTTGATTTAAAAAATTTATTATCTCATCTTTTTTATCCCTAACAATTTCTTGTAAATCTATTTTTATACTCTCTCTTTTTTCCAATATCTCCTTCAAGGAGTAATGTTTACTTTCAATATATGTGTCTACAATTTTTAGAACTAAAACATCCCTCTCCTCAGTGTAGCTGAACCTTTCTGTAAAATTAGATACAATATTTGGCATTAAATAACTCCACTTAGCTGGATTAATTTCACTCTTGATATCTTCTATAATTTCCTGTTTAGCATTAAAATAATTTTTAATTACTTTATGATACTCTGGGTATTTATATAGGTTTATTTTAGAAATATCTTGATCCGTTATATTATCAAACAAACTTACATCCTGTATTGCAATACCCAATATCTCCTTTATTAGCCAATCATTTTTACCTTTTCTTGCATAATCAAATATTGAATCCACTTTATCTCTCATTTTTAATAATTCCTCTATACCACCCTCTTTTCGCACTGAATTAAATAACTCATGAATTGATTTATCTTGCTTATATCTAATAGCATTGCATAAAATATCAAAACATTGTTTTTGATATTTTAATTGCGTCACAATTTCTGAATAAGCCCTACCGCCAGATTCTATTGGATCATTTAATATAATTAAAATATCTGCAATATTCGAACCATACTTTTCACAATTTTTTTTAAGGCGCTCCAAAGTGTATTGTTTTTTACTGCCCTGCAAACATACTCTTACTGGGTCAATAGCCTGATATTTTTTATTAATAATAACTCTATCATTATCTATAGCATATTGAAGTAGATATTCTGGTATAATTTCCTCATCTATTGGCAAACCACAATCCACAAGTAGTTTATTGATAATTACATATTTCTGCTCATCGCTTAATTGAACTACTCCATTATCGCTCAAAAATAAAATAATAAAATTTCTAAGAATTTCTTTGTAATTATCCTTATATCTAAATAATTCAATATTTTCAGTACCTAATTTTAAGGATTGTGCGCAAAATAGCTCGCTTGAATAAGTATATTGGTTTAAAAATTTAAAATCATTACTTTTTGATTTAATCCACTCGTCTAGTTTATTGCTGAAATTTTTAATATAACTACTATCTAAGCTTTCTAATATATCAAATTCAGGCAGATCAATTTCTAATTTAGCTAATATTACCTCCGACAAATATTCATGATTTTCTAATATATCTTGAACTTTTTGATCTATATAATTTTTTATCCTTCTAATCTCAAAAATATTATCAATATTTCCTATATATTTATCTTCCGATTTACTTTTGCGATTAATATTCCATTCAGATGACAATACATTTAATATGGTTGATATATCATGAATATGCCATATATCTCCTCTAGATTTAAATTTTTGTAAAATCACTTCATTGTTTTGTGTTTTTGCCCCATTTAGAATTTCTATCGCAAATCCTTCAAGCATTTCTTTTTTAAATCTTGAAATAATTCCACTAAATGAATTTAAGCCATAAATATCAAGTAAGATATTTTGCAAATTAGTTAACGTCCCTTCTCCACATATAAATACTCTATCCTTAAAAAGTGTTGGATCTAAATTATTTGTTTTAAAACTAAAAAGAATACTCTCAAATGATTCCTTAATGCTTTGATTTTCTGATAAGGGTGCTATGGAGCGAAAATTATTCAAGCCCATTTTTTCAGCTTCTACTATAAGCGCCTCCATTTGAGATTTAGCTCCTACTCCATATATCGGCTCTTGAGAGTTATAAAAATTATCCTTGACGTATGTCTTAATTAAACTGATATCAACCTGCGGAACTAACTCTGGAAATTTTGTCTTAAAATTCTTTAAACAAAACTTTATCATCCAACCCTCTTGCATTCAAATCAAGCACATAACTATCCTACAATTTAAATGCTAAATTTCAAAATATTTTAACCTATAAAGTAATTACCTACCCCTTATTGTGCTTTTAGCATTTTGATCTGAGATATGACTAACAAAAGAACTCATTTTAGAATGATGCGCTGCACTTAAAAATTTCTCAGCTCCAAAAATCAATTCTACCAGCTTATTTAAATAATGCTTTATTTTTTCAATAGGCTTTAATTCTCCATTCTGCAATAAAATCTCACGCTCTACTTTAATAGCTTCATTTCTAAGACCATTAAGTGTTTTTGGATCAGTTGCAACAACAGAAAAAGTTTCAAGAAATAAATCTGATATTTTTCTATTTTCTTTATTATCTTTAATTTTATCTATAAACCGCTCAATCAAAAAAGATTTCAATGATTGATGGTCTGTCTTATCAATGCCAACCGCAGATTCTGGGAATATAAGTTCTGAAGCATTTAACTCAGTATGATTAATCGAGCTAACTGTAAGTTTAAATTTTGGTAATACTGTACTTTCAGTCATTTCTTTTGCCTTAAGAGATGTAATATCAGATTCAACAGACATATAAACCTGATCAAGGTTTCCTTCATTCATCAACGTCTCTTGAATTTGCGCATCTCTCCCATACCCATACACCCTTTTTCTGCTGTATATTATGCTTTTAGCTTCACCATCAGCATCCTTTTCAACCGATAAAGAGTTGTGACAACCATTCTTACCAAGCGTCTGACCAAAATTAAAGTCTTTGGATTCAGAATAATCATCTCTTAAATACCCAGATAATGAACCTTCAAAAAGTTGAAAATGCATTAAGATAAAATCTTTTTGCTCTCCAGTTAAATATTCTAACTCTTTTATCTGCTCTATATCGTTTATAATAGCAATTTTCTCTCCATTTTCATAAATAACCAATTCGTCTCTACTTAAATCTCTTTGCGCATCATCCCCTGAATCAACGCGTGACCTAGTTAAAAATTTATCCTTAAGATTATCTATTGCCCTTGGAACAGCATCAAAAATTTTATATTCCGCTCCATCCAGCTCATATCCCTCTTCATAGCTTTTTTCTAAAGTATTAATATTAACCACCATACATACCCAAAAGTTTAATCCTTAATGCTATTACGAAAAATTATATGGGTCAATATCGACTTTTAATTTAATTGACGCAGGTGTAACAAATTTATCAAACCAATTATGTATATAGCTTTGAATATTGACTTTTTTCGCAGTTCTCAAAATAATTCTGTAACGAAAATTATTTTTAATTTTATATATAGGAGCAGGAGATGGACCTAATACTTCAATTTGCTTACCAATGGGTGCTTTTTCGGCTATATAATGCATAAAAGAATGTAAAGTCTGCTCATTTAACCCACTCCCCTTAATTATGATTAACCTAGAAAAAGGGGGCATGAATGAATCCTTTCTATTTTTTAACTCATCATTAATAAAAGACTCATAATCCCAATTCTCTATGTAATTTAATAATGGGTTATCAGCAAAATAAGTTTGAATTAATACTAAACCTTTTTCATGTTGCCTCCCTGCCCTACCTGCAACCTGATATAAAAGTTGAAAGGTTCTTTCTAAAACCCTCAGATCACATCCTGCAAATGATATATCTGCATCAATCACACCTACTAGATGTAGATCAGGAAAATTCAACCCTTTAGCTAGCATTTGAGTACCTAAAATTATATCATATTCCTTATTTTCTATATCTTTAATTATTTGAGATGCTTTCTTAAAAGTTGAGACCGTATCACTTGTAAGCGTGACCACTTTAGCATTTGGAAATAAATTGTTTATTTCTTCTTCAATTTTTTCTATTCCAGGACCCAAGGTAACTAATTTTTCATCCGACTCACATTTATTACACTTAATAATCTTCTCATGCATATATCCACAATAATGACATAGCATTTGATTTTTCTTCTTATGTTCAACTAAAAAAAATTGACAATTAGGACATGAAAATTTCTCTCCACAACTATTGCATATAGTAAGTGGTGAATACCCACGCCTATTTAAAAAAATCATTGATAACTTTCCTTTTTCTAAGCAGGAAATTATCTCATTTTTAAGTGCTTCTGAAATCCATTCATTATGTGTCTTTTTTACTTTTTTTAAATCTACTACTTGGACCTGAGGTAATGATACCCCTGTATAACGATTGGGTAATTTATGAATTTTATATTTGCCTAAAATAGTATTATAATAGGATTCTGCAGAAGGCGTTGCAGTTGAAAGCAAGATGGGGATTTTTTCAATTTTTGCCTTCATAATAGCCATGTCTCTTGCGTTATAAACTATACCTTCTTCTTGCTTGAAAGAACTGTCGTTTTCCTCATCAATAATTGTGAGTTTTAAATTTTTAAAAGGCAAAAATAACGCACTTCTTGCTCCCACTACCACGTCAATATTACCACTTAAAACCCCATGCCAAATAATGGCCTTTTTTTTAGGTGTTAAAGAAGAGTTCCATTCAGCAATAACACAATTTTTCAATCGCTTTCTAAACCTTTCTATTAATTGAGTTGCAAGCAGCACTTCTGGAAGTAATATAAGTACCTGATTGCCATCATCAACAATTTTTTGAGCACTCTCTAAATATACCTCTGTCTTTCCAGAACCAGTTGCACCCAAAATTAAATGTGCCGAAAAATCTAGAAATCCAACTTTATTAATTTCGCTAACTACTTGATTTTGAAGATCTGAAAGCTCCACTTTGTTTAAAACATCTGCATCATTTTGAAATTTTTTATACTCCTCACATTTAATATTATACTCAACATTATTTTTATTGAGCAACAGCATTTTTATAATATTGCCGTAATTAGTCATATTGTATTTAGCAACCCACTTTGCAAAATCTAATAACTTGCTCTCAACTAAAGGTAGGTTATATACAGCGATAATCTCCTTCAATTCAAAATCTAAATCGCTTGTATCAACACTATTGATATTTGTTATGATACCAATTTGCTCTCTTTTTCTAAAATTTACTTTAACCATAGAGCCAATTTGAGGTTGAAGTTGATCAGATACTTTATACGTAAATTCTTGATTAAATGGTAAAGCTAAAATGACATAAGCTACTTTAACTTTTGAATTCATTGTTAGTTGCAAATAATTTAAGTGGCGGAGAGAGAGGGATTCGAACCCTCGATACGAAAAAATCGTATACTTCCTTAGCAGGGAAGCGCCTTCAGCCACTCGGCCATCTCTCCTAGAGGTTTGTGATATAATCTAGTTTTATTTAATTAAAATAGCAATAAAAAAGTATACCAAAATACTATCTTTTTGCGTTTATACCTAACATTTTATGAACATCTTTATCAATTTTAATCTTAAAATAAATCATATTTTATACTCATATTATACATGACCTACCTAACAAATATTATTTTTTTAATTTTTTATGCTCACGTTTATGATGAAAATTTTTTAAATCATGAATATTTCCTATCTTCACAAAAATAAAATCCAATTCATCAATTTTTTTGTCTGGACATATTGATACATTCAATTCAGAATGAGGTGGAATATCCTTTCTAAGGTTAGTTGATAAATTTAAAATATTATTATTTTCATTATAACCTATTATCTTTATTGTCTGTACAAATTTGTTTTTATTAGAGTTATTAATAATTTTGATTGGTATTTTATATTTAATTTGTTTATTAGCACTATGCTCATCCCCATATTCCTCCTTAATCGTTTCAAAAAGCTCTACCTCTAATCCTTCAGTATTGTGATAGTCAAATAATCTATAAATGGCTTCGAAAGCAATGTGTTGATCAACTAAAAACTCTCTCTCTATGTATAAAAATAAGGATAAAATGATAAAAACAATAAATGAGTAGATAATAGTTGGCAGTTTATTTTTAATATTTTTATTGGGAATTTTAGCAATTGATGGCTTATTATCTTCCTCTAATTCTGCAGTTTCCTTGTTAGGTATATATAGCCACTCATATTCACATACTGAGCAACATAGCATTCTTCCATGTTTCCCAATATAGGATCCATTAACCCTAAATTTGGTGTCACAATTTTTACATTTGATGATCATTTTTAATTGGAGTGCAATTTTTTTGTTAATATTTCATTAACTCCTTTAGGATTAGCCTTACCTTTGCTCACCTTCATTATCTGCCCTACAAAAAAACCAAATAATTTTTCTTTCCCCGCCCTATACTCTTTTACTTTTTCAGGGTTAGAATCTATAACTTCATCAATATATTTTTCAATCTCATCAGTATTAGAAATTTGAACTAAATTATATTTTTCAACTATTTCTTCGGGTTTTTCATTAGTTTCAAACATTTTATCAAGCACATCTTTTGCAATTTTACCTGAAATCTTATTAGAAATAATTAATTCTAATAAAGAACTAAAATCTTCAGCACTAATAGATAATTCACTAAACTCCATATTCACCTTATTTAATCTTCCAAAGAGCTCAGCACAAATCCAATTTGCAAGAAGCTTAGGTTCAATTTTTTTAGCAATCTTTTCAAAAAATTCTGCAACTTTTTTATCGGCAGTTAGCACCTCAGAATCATATTCTGTTATACCATATTGCTCTATATACCTTTTTTTCTTGTTTTCCGGCAATTCAGGAAGGTTATTCTTAATATTGTTAATATACTCTGAAGAAATTCTAAGTGGTAGCAAATCTGGATCAGGGAAATATCTATAATCATTAGCTTCTTCTTTTTTTCTCATAGACTTTGTTTGGCCTAAATTAACATCAAATAGCCTTGTTTCCAAAACAACCTTTTGCTCATCTTCTAATAGCTCTATCTGCCTATTAGCCTCATATATTATAGCTTTACCTATGTTTTTAAAAGAATTTAAATTTTTTATTTCAACTCTTGTTCCCAATTCACTTTCTCCCTTTTGTTTAACAGAAACATTGGCATCACATCGCATCGAACCCTTTTCTAAATCCCCATCACAAACATCTATATATCTTAATATATTTCTCAATTTTTTCATAAATTGCTCAACTTCATCTGGATCATGAAAATCCGGATTTGTAACTATTTCAATTAAAGGAACCCCTACCCTATTAAGATCAATAAACGTTTCCGTTGGGCTTTGATCATGAATACTTTTCCCAGCATCTTGCTCAATATGAATGCGATTTATGACGATTGTTTTTTGCTCTCCATCTTTTGTTTTAATTTCAATACTACCGTTAGATACTATTGGGTAAAAAAACTGAGAAATTTGATACCCCTGAGGAGAATCCGGATAAAAATAATTTTTCCTATCAAACATTGAAAACTCATTTATCTCAGCATTAATAGCAAGACCTGCCTTCACTGCTAGCTCCACACACTTTTCATTTATTACAGGCAACATGCCAGGCATTGCTGAATCTATAAAAGATACCTGCTCATTATTCTCCTCGCCAAAATTGGTTGAAGAATGAGAAAATAGTTTGCTGGTCGAACTCAATTGCGCATGAATTTCTAAGCCTATAATAAGCTCCCATTCGTTTTTTATCCCTTGAATAATCATTTTAAATATTTAGAAATACATAATAGTTTTACTGTCATTTTGTACCACAAGCTACACTATTTTACTAGTATACGAATGAATATTATTAAAAACTATTTTTATGCTTTGTTTTTCAATTCAAACAAGATTTGTTGCGCTCGCATTGGAGAAATGTTATTGATATCAATCTTCTTCAGGATTGTTAGCGCTTCATTTTCCCCAATATTTTTGCTTTCATGGCAGGAATTTTGAATTTCTATTGAATCCTGTTTTTCAAAATTACATAATATTCCTTTAGCAGTATTAATCACATCCTTTGGCAACCCTGCTAATTCTGCAACATGAATGCCATATGAACTATCTGCCACACCAGAAATTATTTTGTGTAAAAATACAATATCCTTATTCCACTCCTTCACTTCCATAGTATAATTGGCAACTTTGCTTAAATATTTGTTTAACTGAGTTAATTCATGATAATGAGTTGCGAATAAAGTTCTGCAATTAATCTTATTATGCAAATATTCAAGCACTGCCCACGCTATTGATATCCCATCATGAGTTGAAGTGCCCCTACCAATTTCATCAAGAATAACTAATGATTTCTCAGTAGCATTATTAATAATATATGCCGTCTCTATCATCTCAACCATAAAAGTGGACTCCCCCCTTGCGATGTTATCAGCCGCACCAATTCTGCTAAATATCTTGTCAACAACCCCAATATGCATGTTTTTGGCAGGCACATAACTACCAATTTGCGCAAGTATGCAAATCAAAGCATTTTGCCTTAAAAAAGTACTTTTTCCAGCCATATTAGGACCTGTAATAAGCCATATCTTTTCTTCTTCTCTGATATTTGAAGTATTTGAAATGAAATTTTCTTTTTGAAAGTGCTCCACCACTGGATGCCTTCCCTCTTCAATCAAAAACGCATCACTATCATCTACAATTGGCCTGACATAATTTTTTTGAACAGCAAATTCAGCTAAAGCAGCATAAAAATCAAGATTAGAAATACTATCTATAACCAAGCTAATTTCATCAAAATAGTTTTTAGTACTATCACATAATTTGTTGAAAATTTCTTGCTCTAAATTACTAATTTTATTGTCACAATTTAATAAAACACTCTCTAAATCTTTTAGTTCAGGAGTGAAATATCTTACAGAATTTCCTAAAGTTTGCTTATGAATAAAAAAATCGTCATCCAATTTACTTGCATTTAAGCTGGTAACCTCCACAAAATAACCAAAAATATTATTTTTAGATATTTTCAAATTCTGCACACCTGTTTTCTTCCTGTATTTATCTCTTATATTAATAATCTTTTCGTTAGAATTATTTTTTAAATCATATAACTCATCTAAATATTGATTATAATTTTTTCTTATGAAACTTTGACCATCTGCAGGCTCCTCACTTGGAATCAAAGCTTCTTCCAATTCATTTACCAATTTGCCATAACCAAAAATTTGGGAAACTAAAGAATTTATTTCATCAATTAACTTTGTATCCTTAATTCTCAGCAACTCACTAACCATGGTCGCAATTTTCAAACCATTTTTAACAATATTTAAATCTTTTGGTAACGCCTTATTAATAAATATCTTTGATAATGCCCTCTGAATATCTGGAAAATATTTCAGATACTCCCTAATTTGCTTCCGGAGTTCATTTTTATCATGGAAAAATTGCACACAATCTAACCTTTTATTTATGACTGCTGAATTATTAAGCGGTGAATTCAATCTATTTTTTATTAATCTTGCCCCTGCTGATGTTATGGTTTTATCAATTGTGCTAAGCAAATTGAACTCTCTGTTTGTAGCAGTTTTATCAAGCTCAAGACTCATCCTTGTGGATGCATCAATTTCCATGAAAAATTCCCTATCCAGCTTTTTCAAAACTTTTAATTTTGGCAAATTACTCTTTTGGGTGTGCACTATATATTCAATAAGTGAGCCTGCTGCCATTACCTGAACCTGATTAAAATTCCCCAAACTCTTAATGGAATTGATTTTATAGTATTCTTCCAACCTACCAATACAGGACTTATAGTCGTAGATATTATTACTTCTAATGGTAAAGGTAATTTTAGAATTTAATAAATTTGGGTCATCACTTAACTTCTCTGGGATTAAAATTTCCTTAGGACTAAGCCTTGATATTTCATTGATAATTTGCGCCTTACTACAACTAGAAACATAAAACTCCCCTGTGGTTAATTCAATCCAAGAAATAGAGAAAGAATTATGATTCTCTGCAATTGACATCAGGTAATTAGTATTCTTTGGATCTAATAATTGGTCATCCATCAATGTTCCAGGGGTGATAATTTGAACAACCTCCCTCCTTACTACAGATTTGTATCCCCTTTTTTTCGCTTCCTCTGGAGATTCCAATTGCTCACAAATAGCAATACTATATCCTTCTTTTAGCAACTTATTTATATAATTAGTGGCACTATGGTGAGGAACACCGCACATGGGTATGTCATCTCCACTTTGCTTCCCTCTTTTTGTAAGAACTATATCCAACACTTTTGATGCAACTAACGCATCATCAAAAAATAATTCATAAAAGTCTCCCAACCTATAAAATAATAAATACTCCTTATGTGCAGATTTTAGACCCAAATATTGCTTCATCATAGGTGTTATTGCCACATTGGATAGATTATTAAAGGATATTACCTCTTGTTTATTCATTATTCTCAACAAAAATAGATAAGTATTTTCTACAATATAAATTTAAATATTGAAAGAATAATTCTTTTTTTAATTGGGATTGGTGATAATAAAAATTTGATGCATTAATCTAAAATAAAGACTTGCAAATACTTTTTATCGTGCTAACGTTTTTGATAAGAGTATGGCGACAGAAGTCGTAATTTATCTTGGGTAGTGTGTTAAAGGGGTTCATCAGATTTCTGATTATATTTCAGAATCAATAATCACCTAGCTTCATCTAATGCAAGGTAAATCATTTTTTGACAGTAGTCCTCGTTTTAATAAACTTAAATTGGAGAAAGACAATGTCTATACCATCGATTACCAATACCCAGACAGCTGGTGTACAAAATTCAATCAGCAATATTCTGGAAAATTCCTCTACAATTGCAAATAAATTGGCTTCAGGACAAGCGATCATATTCCCTTATGAAGATCCAGCAGGTCTTGCAATTGGTACTAAATTAGAGATAAACTTAGGAGTACAAAAAGAAGCTCTTAAAAGTGCTCATCAAGCATCTGTTGTACTAAACATTGCTTACGGTGGAACAAAGGGTGTGGTGAATATCTTAAAAAGGCTTGATCAATTATCAATCATGGCTTTAACAGGAAGTGCTAGTGACTCTGATAGAAAATTGATAAATCTTGAAGCTCAACAATTAAAAGCTGAGGTTAATCGTATTTCAACAGCAACAGAATTTAATAGTAGAAAATTGATAAATGGTGAAACTTCAGAAAGCGTTACTTTTGATGCCGGTAATGACATGAAGTTAAAAATTGATAACGATGATAAAACAGGTATTTTTGATGCTCAAGAGAATAAAATTCTAAACTATGCTCCTGCTGTTCCTGATGCAAATCCTGCAAAAGCGGGAAAACCAGCTGTATTTTCAATTAATGAAAGTAAAACAAATGCAGGTTATATTGATGATTTATCTGGAAAAAAATTATATAAAATTGATACGAAAAATAAAGCTGTAACATCCTTAGATGGTAAAGAAACCTACTTTACGTTTGATGATGCTGCTAAAGTCGCTTCATTAAAGAACGGTGCAGATACCGTATTAACAATAGTTGCTACAGCTGATGCTGGTAAAACACCATCAACTCTAGTTTCAAATGTTGCTGCTGGCAAAGAAACAAAATTTAATTCATATAATTTTGCAAGTGGTGACCCTGTTGGAAATCCTATGGTATTCCAAGTTGGTGTTGAATCAGATCAAAGAATTGCTATTGGATTTGACAGCGTTGATACAAAAAGTCTTGGTATCGATAAAATCGAATTAACTACAGTTAAAGGCGCTGAAGATGCACAAGAGCAAATTGGTAAAACACTAGAAACCATGTTCAACTACAACTCTAAAATTGGTGCTTACCAATCTAGATTTAGAATGGTTGCAGAAAGTATTTCAACAGCGATTGAAAATGTTGATGCTGCTAGAGCTCAGTTCTTGGATGCGGATTTCACACAATTAACAAAAGACTTCTCTCAAGAGCAAGCTAAATTGACAGCTTCTATTGCAGCTGAAGCTAAGTTGATTCAAACTCCACATCATTTACTTCAATTACTACAATCTATGTAATACTACACATATTTGTATAATATTATTAAAACTGCCTCATCTTCGGGGCAGTTTTTTTTATTTCTACTACTGCTTATCTGCTTAACACATCACTTCTTATATACCGCGCTTAAAATCACTAATCAAAGTCTATCGTTTTAGATTTTGCGCTTGATAAACATCGCCTCCTTCCTTTGATGTAAGAAGAACTACACACTGTGCTCATCACTCTTTGTTCTAATTTTACCTTACTCCATTTATTATTTCTTATTTTCTGTCGATTGCTTTTGCGGTTTAGCAATATGTTTTTTGAAAATATTTCTTAAAAATCCTGGGGTTATGGTGGAAAGATAATTTGCGCTGATCTTTAAATCCTCATCAAAATATCCCTTCATATCAAATAGTGTACTCAAAATCATACCCTCATTTTTTGGACCAGAAAAAAGATTTAAAAATGGGATCTTCTTAAAAATTGTATTCACTATATTTTGAGGTACAATAACTCCTCTTGAATTTAAATATTTTGTTTCTACGTCTATATTACCGCTTAGCTTTAGTGCCAACAATTTGGATTCAGCAATGCAATCATCAAATTCTAGGTACCTTCCATCATATTCAATAGGACATTTAAAACTATAAAATCTAATTCCCTTGTTCTTTATGATACTTTCTAATGTTGAGATTGGAGCTGTTAGAGTTAGCAAATTAAGCAACACTGGAGTTTTAATTGCGTAAAAGTTATTCAACTCAACAAATCCTTTAAATTTTTTATGTGTCTTAAAGCTACCTTTTATTTCTAAATCCCCCTCATTTATTTTTTCTGTTATACCAAGTGCTTTGAATACGGAGCCTGCATCAGGGGAAGTTATAGATAATACGGGGTAGTTATAATATACCCTAAGTGGCTGATTTTTCTCCAGAAACGCAGATATGTTTACACTTATGTTCCTCTGATTATTCACAGAAATATCTACATCATGAAGCAAAGTATTATTTCTTAGCATCAAATTATCAATCTTACCTTTAAAACTGAAAAACCCTCCGCCCTTTAAATTGTCAGAACTTAATTGGCTCACTAATTCTTTTAAACTAAATTCACTCAAATCTGCTTTAATCCCATTGACCGTAATTCGATTTAAATTTTCTACTTTGTTGTAATTTAAAATCATCCCTTGGACATTATTTTGAAATATACTACACTTAAAATTGACTAATTCCCCAATTTTGTCATTAATACTTCCAGTTCCGGAAAAATATTTATGAGGTATTTTAAATTCAAATTTTGAGATTTTTGTTTCATCATTCCAATCATTGATAAACTCAATATGTATTTTTCCTGGTAATTTTGCTTTTTTTACTATGCTAAGCACATCAATATTTACTGAAGTATTATATAAATTTGCCCAAAACTCTGAAGTTATTTTTTTAGAATTTGCTTTTATTACACCTCTTATATTGGCATAATTGCCGAAAAAATTTGAGAAGGGAATTTTTAGTTTTTGAAAATTTTGTAGGTTATCATTAATATCAATTTGTATTACATAATTTTTATTATTTTTAATCAAAATGTCTGCATCCACAAAAATATTAAGCAATTTATTGATTTTGGCATTACCACTTATTTTTAATTTTTCTCCTGCTAAGTTCGCCTCCAATTTGCCGTTAGTTAATTGATAATTTTGATATACACCATTCATAACAACATCACTTAATTCAGATTGCAGGTTGAATTTTAAATCTTCAAACGTTGGTACTTTATCAAAGGGCACTACAAAATTAATTTTTGTATTTGCCATACCCTCTACTTCTCTTTGTTCCTGAAGTTTATAGTGCATATTAGCAATCTTTAATTGTTCACTAATGCTCCCCACAATATTCGCATTAAACGTCATCTTCAACTTTTCTTGATTTAAATCCTCAATTTCAGCCTTGATATTGTTTATAGAACTATTTAAAACTTTTCCATCTTCACTGCTTATCACCAAATTTTTTGTTGTAAATTTCACTTCCGCAGCATTTAGAATGACAATAGGAGCATTTTTTAGATATTTCAGATGAGCATTTTTCAAATTTATTGAAGTAGTGAGTGAAGGTTCAATTTGCTCATTAAAATCATTTACAAGTATTAAATTGCTGACCTCTCCTCCCTTAAGATGTTCTGACAACCATAAATGCACTTCTGGTAATAAATTATTTGACCATACATTTAAAACCTCATTTGTAGATAAATTTGAAACATTGAGATTGGCGATTAGTTTTTTTGCCTCATAATTAATTTCACCTTTAATTAAAATTTTATTATCTATCCTCGAAGTAAAATATGGTATGTCAATTTTACTAAAATTATTTAATATCTCTCCTTTAAAACTTAAAACATTGATATCCAAATTATTTTGAAGAAAGTTAGAATTTGTCACGCTTGCTATTCCATTTTGTATAAAATTAAAATTTATCTTCTCTATAAAATTTAAATGGGATAATCTTGTGTCAAAATTGATTTTAAAATTAGTTTTTATATTTGTCTGACCAACAATGAGCTCATTACTCATTTCAGACTGCTTATCTGACATAATGCTGCCTTTTATATCTATGGCATTACCGACAGTAGTTTTAGCAGAAATTTTCAGATTAGCAGCTGCGTTATTCATCTGAACTAAAGAATTAACTTCAATATTATTTATATTATCAAACTTTATCTCTAAATTTTTTAGATTAACATTATAATCATCTCCATTGTTATTCGTAATGTTTATTTTAAAATCTTCTATAAGATAACTTTGATTTTTTAGTGTATATTGATATTTTTTCAATATGCTCATTATATTCGCTACAGGAATTTTTTCCTGCTTTAATTCTCTATTTTTTTCTGATTTATCATAGATAATTGCTATTTTTTTCTCATCTAGAATAATGCCTTTAAACATTTGTTTAGGCCTTCTTAATATTAGACCAATAATATCAAATTTTAACTTTAAATCTGGTGCAATAAAAACAGCACTTTTTTTATAACTTAACTCTAAATCTTCCAAGCTGAGAATAATAGATCCATCTTTTAGATCAAGAACTATGCCTGTGTGTATTTTACGTATATTTATTTGATCTAAATTTTTTTCAATATTATGCTTAATAATATTATCAATAAATATGAAGTGCTTGGATCCAAAAAAACTTAAATACGCTATCATACTAACCATGACAAGTAATAACGTAACAAGGCTGAATTTCAAAATAACCAGTGGCTTTTTTAGATAAATCCTATCTGATGATTTGATAGAATTACTCATTAATTAATACTTTCTTTATAAAGTTATTTTGTGAATTAAAATTATCAATTTTTGTCATTCTGAAATTAGCATATGATAAATTACTATCATTGACTGATACATTTATTAAGTTACTTTTTGAAAAATTTATTCCTGCTAAATATGAGTTGGATATTTTAGAGTTATTTATGATTGCTTGATAAAACGTAGAGTTTTTTAAGTTACCTGAATAAAAATTAAACCTTGTTAATTTGACTCTTCTAAAATTCGAGCTATTAAAATCGCATAGCATCACAATAAATTCAGCAATTTCACTATCCTGAAAAAGAGCATAATTCATGTTACTTTTATTAATAATAATTTTTGATAACTTTGCTTCGCTGAAATTAATTGCCTTAGCATTTATTTGATTAAACGTCACATTTGATAATTTTGCATTTTGAAAATTTGATGCGAATATAATGCTGTCCTGAAAAATTGCTTCTGTAAATTCACTATTGTCCCAATCTATTGCTTGAAGATCACTATTTTCAATGTTAATTTTATTAAATATGCTAGAAGAAAAAAAATTCAAATTCCAAAATACTTCAGTAATTTTTATATCTTCAAATAGGCTGTAGTTAAATTTTGACCTAACTATTTTTGACTTATCTAGGTTGCAGTTATTGAAATGAGAGTTAGATAAATTTGATGCAAATATTTTAGCATTTTCAAGGTTTGTCGAAGCAAATACAGAATTTTTTGCATAAATTTTACTTAATCTAGCATTTGTTAAATTTGCTTTAGTAAAATTTGATCTACTGAGATTTGCCTTAATAAATGTTGCTCCTTTTAAAGAGGTATTTGAAAAATTTGCTCCTTCTAAAAAAGTATTTCCAAAAGTACAATTATCCATATTTGAGCCAGAAAAATTAGCATGATACATAATGGTATTTGAAAAATCTAAACCTGACAGATCCAATCCACTAAAATTTTGCCCTAGGGATTCCACAATATTAATTGGCTGATTAGAATCTTGTGCTGAATTAAGCAAATTCTGAATCTTATTTCTAGTAAGGGTTGATTTTTCTACTTTGGTTACGTCATCAGCGCTTTGCTTAGACGTGTTTTGCATTAATTTGAATTTTCTTAAAACTGACTCAGGGGTTTCGTCTTCTGCAATAGCCACATTTATATATAAATTCAATAAAAAACAAAGTGATACTGCTGCACTGAGTAAAAGTTTCATTTTACAAGTAGTTTTCAACGTATTTTTCAAAAATTTGAACTGCATTAAGTGCAGCACCTTTTCTAAGATTATCAGAAACTATCCACAAATTTAAAATATTATTTGCAATATCTTGCCTAACTCTTGATACAAAAACCTCATCCCTGCCCACACAATCCACTGGAGTAAAATAATTATATTCACTTGATCGATCCGTTGTTACGCCCTCTGATTTATTTAATATATTATATGCTTCATTTACCGATATATTTTTAGAAAATTCAACATTAACAGACATACTATGGCCAACAAAAACTGGAACTCTTACACATGTTGCAGTGATATCAATATCACTGCATAACATTTTTTTTGTTTCTTCCATAACCTTAATTTCTTCATTAGTGTAACCAGTTTCAGTCAATTCATCAATTTTAGCAATAACATTAAATGCTATTTTTTCTCTATTATTATCATCAGAAAAAACATTGCCCAATCTGTCTTTTATTTGAGTATACAGGTCATCCATTGCTTTTTTCCCAGCTCCTGAAACTGATTGATAGGTTGAAACAACTATCCTTGATATTTGTGCAAATTCATGCAAATTTTTCAGTGTCACAACCAAAGGAATCGCTACACAATTTGGATTTGTTACTATATGTGATTCTTTTGCAAGTTTTAATGATGCTAAGTTAACTTCTGGTACAACTAACGGAATATCTTCATTCATTCTAAAATGTGAAGACAGATCTATTACTAATTTTACTTTTTTACTTGCTTTTGGCACATATTCTTTAGAAATACTTGTATTGGTTGCAAAAAATACAAAATCTATATCTGTGAAGTCAAAACCCTCTATAGAATTCACCTCAACTGATCTATTCTTAAAAAAAACTTCTTTCCCAACTGATTTTTGGGATGCAACAGCAAATATTTTTTCAATTTGAACTTTGGAATTTTCTAAGATATTCAAAATCTCTCTACCAACATTTCCTGTAGCACCAATCACTGCAATACTATATTTCATATCTTTAATTTAAGAGGTTTAGAATCATCTTATAATAACTCCCTTTGAAAGCAAGGAAATTTCAAATTTCATCAAATAAAAGTTTTGTAACTATTACCTTATCATTTTTTTTAATTTTTACACTACCACTGTGAACTTTCATTATAAATCTTGCATATAATAACCCTTTAGTTAAAAAAAGCAGGCTGTTAATCGCCGTTGACCTAGGAAAATCAATCTTAATTATTTTTTTGTGTATTTCTTCTAAATTTAACTTTCCTTCTATCACCAAGCTAACTTTTTTTAATTTCGCCTCTCTTTGTAGATTAATTTTAATATCACTTAAATCTGTATTTTCATAAAACTCTGTAAGCAATTCAAATAACATTATTTTTATTAAATTTTTATCTCCATATATTAAGCTGTTATTATTACATTCTTCGTCCCACGAGCAATTAAGTCCATATTCATTTATCTCACTCAAAATATTATCTAAAAATTCTTTTAATGATATTTTAGACTTAGCCACGGTAAGATCATTATTATCTTCATCAAGGAAGTTTTTATAGATAGATGTATTGTTTTTATACTTAAAAACTTTAAAATAATCTGTTGCTAATTTTAACCTACTAGACCCCTTATCTAAATAATCTTCCTTATGCTCATCAATAAGAGCTAGAGTGCGACAAATATTATCATTGATATTTTGAGAAATAATTGGAATTAACCTCTCTATTAACTCTAATTCATCCGTTTTTTCTTGGTCACTTTCTATGGATTGACTTAAATTTTTAACTTTTTCTAAAATATATGAAAAATTTGTTTTATTATAGCTTCTGTTATTAACATAAGAGTCAAATTGCTCCTCTTGTTTCTTAATTTTTGAATGTAAGATATATAAAAAAGTAGTTATTAAAAATAAAATAATCAACACTATGAGTGCACCAATATATGCTTTATTATTTATAATTGAATAAAAATTATTTATTGAATATGCACTTTTATTGGGTTCAAAAATTAATATTAAATCCTTATACTTTAAATTATACAAATTGGGCATGCCTTTTCTTTCGTGCCAATCTATTTTACCTATGTTCTCTATATTATTTATACTTTTACAATGATTAATAAAGTTACTATCTTGAAGATTGAAAACATGCATATTTTTATTAGCAAAAATAAATTTACACTCCTTATCTAAGGCTATTATTAATCCAGAATAATTTATTAGATCACTAATATTTCCTTTATTCAGATGAACTAATAAAGTACCAAAATATTCCTCTTTCTTATTTGTCAATCCAAATAAAAGAGATGAAACATAGTCATCTTTTAACAATGTTTTATTTGTATTGTCAAAATGAATTTTCCAGCTTTCCTTGCGAGTATTATCCATAAGATTTAAACATAAATCTGTACTTGTACATTTCGCAATGCCACTAAATCTATCTATTTTTATATCACCAAATTTGTTTAAAAATTGAATAAGAAGGGGATTCTCTTGTCGAGTCGCTATATTTAAATGTTTCTCATAATAATTAATATATTTAGAAAATACCGAATAAATTTTTTCTGGATGAGAATAATTATTTTCAGCAATTACTCTTCCAAGAATATTTAAAAGAATCTCAATATTTTTTATTTTCTCTTGAAATTGAACATGAGTTTGTTCAATTTCAGCTAAATTATCATTATGAATTTTTTCATTCTGCTCTTTTAAATGAATCCCTACTAGACTTAAAATTATAATAATAAATATACTGCTCATAACTATAAGCAGCAGCTTACTAATTTTACTTAATCTAATTGATCTAAAAAACCTTACCATCCCATTTTTCCACTACTAATATAAAGACTATAAATTACCACTTATTGATATATGAAAAACACATTAGAGGCTACTGAAAAGTTTGCATCTTAAACATCTTTCTCTTCAATACTGTTCACATTTTTCATTTTTTTCTTTTTGCCGTCGTGCTTACTAGCATTAAACGGTTTTAAAAGCAACCTATATACAAAAACAAGAGAAAAGAAAAATATTGCAATTATAAACAATAAAATAAAGACCAATACTTTAAACACAACATAAATACGTATAATTATCCCTACTATTTAACTTAATTTTTTAACTATTTCAAACACTCAATAGCATTTGGTATTAATAATTTTATACCTCAGTCATTAATTGATGATTTGTGATATCCTAGATATCACCTCTTTTTTAGTCAATATTTCCAGAGTTTCATATATTGGTGGAGATTTAAAAGTCCCTAAAACTCCAGCTCTAAGAGCTTTCATGATAATTGATGTCTTAATATTAAGTTCCTTTGCAAAATTTGAACAAAGTTGCTTTAATGTTTCAGCATCCCAATTTTGCTCCTCTTCAAAAATACATAAAAGATTTTTTAAAAGTTGTTTAGACTCGTCCAGCGCAAGAATATCTTTTGACTGATCGTCAATAGGATTGGAATAAGAAATAAATATGGATGCTAAATCAATTAAATCATTGATAATTTGACCCCTTGATTTAATTAAAGGAATGGATTTCTTAATTCTTTTTAAACACCCTTCATTCAATAATTCTTTATTGATTTTGCTAATTATCTTATTAAAAACTATTTCATCGTCTAATAATTTAATATAATGCTGATTAATAAATTTCAATTTATCCAAATCAAACCTTGCTGGAGATTTATTAACGTCTTTTAAATCAAAAACATCTATTGCCCTTGCACTGCTTATTATCTCTTCATCATTGTAACTCCATCCAAGCTTTAAAAGATAGTTAAATATTGCTTGTGGCAAATATCCTAAATTCTCGTACTCATCAACACCCAATGCTCCATCCCTCTTTGACATTTTACTTCCATCACTACTGTGTATCAAAGGAATATGCGCATATTTTGGCTGATGCCAATCAAGCGCCTTTATTATTTGTAATTGCCTAAATGTATTTGTTAAGTGATCATTGCCCCTTATGACATGTGTGATTTTCATGTCATAATCATCTATGACACAGGAAATAAGATAAGTAGGCGTACCATCAGAACGTAATAATACCATATCATCCATTTCTGAATTACTAACTTCAACTCTTCCTAAAACATCATCCTGTAAAATAGTAATTCCATCATCTAAGGTTCTTAGTCTGATAACAGGATTTAAATCCTTCTTATAATGAACCTTATCTCTCCACTCACTTATAAATTTTTTTCCAGGATTTTTAGTCTTAAAGTCTTGAATTTCCTCTTGCGTGGCATAACAATAATAAGCCTTACCCTCATCTACTAAATTTTTCACAACATCAACATGCCTTTTTATATTTGCAGATTGAAATACTATATCCTTATCCCAATTAAGACCCAACCATTTTAGCCCACATTGTATTGATTCTATATATTGCTCATTAGAACGTTCTTTATCAGTATCCTCAATTCTTAAATAAAAATCTCCCTTATACTTTTTTGCAAATAGCCAATTAAAAATTGCGGTTCTAGCTCCTCCAATGTGTAGTGTACCTGTAGGACTTGGAGCAAATCTTGTTCTTACTTTCATATTAATATGGTGCTGAATAAAATTGTGGACTTTGAAGAGAAAAAAACTTTTTGTCAAAATTTAAGTTGTATTCTGTATTAGTAAAATATAAAAAATATTCCTCTAAATCATCTTTGTTTACACGTATCTCTTTCAAGTTCATAGGATTATATGAAAATATCATAACTATATTGGTATTAACATTATCTATAATTTTCTCAACATGTAGATGAATTTCGTTATTAGATAAACTAATTTTTTTAACGTCATTTGCTAATTTAATATTTTTTTCTGAGAGTAATTTAAAAAAATAATTACTTTGGCTCACATATGATACTTCTTGCAATTCATGATCATGATACATTACATTTTCATCTCTTATTATAATTGTTAGCTTTTTTGGGGCTAAATAATCAAATCTTAGCATGCCAGGTTTAGATATGTATAATTTTCCAGATGAAGATTTTTGCTTATCTAATGGTGCCAATTGTTTAAAATCCGTAGATAAGTTATGGATGTTATTTAAATAATGTTCAACTTTGCTAATCAAAGTAGCTTCATTAGCAAATGCAAAACTTATAAAAACGAAATAAATAGCAATAAAGAATTTTATTTTCATATTTTATCAAAAAATTTGTAAATCCGGTTATAGCAAAGTACCCTCTATGCCGGTGACAGTTATAAATAATATTGCATACTAACACAAGTTAATTACATTATGTACAAACTTATGCTAAAATAAACATTGATTTATCAAATCATTTCTTCAAATTATATAATTTATAAGATATGCAAAAAGAATGTGATCTAATATCAATTGGAAAACAAATCATAAAAGATGAAATAAACGGGCTAAAAGATTTAGAAAAATCAATTGATTCAAATTTTTATAAAATAATAAAAAAAATTATAGACAACAACGGACGATTAATTCTTAGTGGAATGGGTAAAAGTGGATATGTTGCAAGAAAAATATCTTCAACTCTTTCTTCAACCGGAACACCATCTTTCTTTATTCATCCTGCTGAAGCAGGCCATGGAGACTTAGGAATGATAACAAAAAATGATATCGTAGTATTGCTATCAAACTCAGGTGATACATATGAACTCAATACTATTATAGATTACTGTAAAAGATTTAATATTTATATAGTAGGCATTACTAGGAAAAGTAACTCCATTTTAAGCAAAATTTCTGATTTACCAATTATTTTGCCTAATAGCAAGGAGGCTTCTGATATAAACGTTCCATCAACTTCTGTCATAATGATGATTGCATATTGGGATGCTATTGCAATTGCATTACAGAAAATAAGAAATTTTTCTCAGGAAGATTTTAAAATTCTACATCCAGGTGGTAAAATTGGAGCAAGGTTATTAAAAGTATCAAAGTTAATGCATAAAAAAGAATCTGTACCTACAGTTTCTATTAATAGTTCCGGAATGGATGTAATCCTTGAAATGACGAAAAAAGGCTTTGGTTGCACTGCAGTGCTAAATGATGAGGATGAGTTAATAGGAATAGTAACTGATGGAGATTTAAGAAGGCACATCGATATGGATTTTAAAAATGCAAAAGCAAAGGATATTATGAGTAAAAAGCCTTTTTCAATAGAAAAGGATTTTTTTGCCTCTCAAGCGTTATTTATAATGAATGAAAATAACATTACTCAGATTTTTGTTGTTAAAGATAACAAACCCATTGGCATCATTCACATGCATGACTTAGTGAGAGCAGGAATAGTTTAATGAAATACAAAAATCCTATCAAATTTGGTCTCATACTTGTACTTGTAGGAATGTGTATATCCTTAACTATTAATTACTACATTAATATATTAGAAACAGAAAATATAATAACTACGTCCAACGAAGCATCAGCATTTAGTAGATCTAAATATGAAACATCAATATTAGATCCGCAATATTTCTTTTATGACAATGAGAACAGAGAGTTATTTATTCAGGCTAAAAGCGCAAATAAAATGAATTCACAAATTGATTTAGAGTCCATTTCAGGAAATGTAAAATTAAAAGATAATTTTGACTTCAGCTTTTACGCGCAAAAAGCTATATTAATGACTGATAAACGAAGCATCTTCTTGGATGGCAAAGTGGATATTGCTAGCAAAAATATGATAAAATTATCTTCCCCAAATTTATTAATTAACTATGGTAATTATACTATATCCTCAGATCAAAAAATAGTCCTAAGCTATGATAATATCATATTACTTGCGTCAAAATTTAATTTAGACAACAAGCAAATTTTAAAATTCACCAATGGTGTGAAAATGACTATAGCGAAATAGCTTTAACTGGGTCTGTTGCGTGAGGAGCGAAGTGTGGAAAATCCACATACCCTCATTCATAAGATGACTTAGTGACTTTCAGAGCATCTCTCAGAGCATTGCCTTTCTTCTCTCTTGTGTAACTTCCTTTTTCTGCGCCACCTCTATATGCAATTTGATCTCCACTATCTTTTGTGTGCACAATGTAAAGATGATGTGCTGCATATTTTTTCATTATTTCAAACCCTGAAACTGGTCTTCCCAATATTTCTATTTTTGCCATTTTTTCTCCCTAAAAAACTATGTATATTTAACCCGTTTATTAAGGGTTATATGTAATACTTTATTTTTACAAGATATATAGGACATAAAATCCTATTGGATCTGAAGATATCCAAATACAAATGTACCAAGCCAAATATTCATAATAGATTAAGCAAAAGTTGTAAAAATTGGGAGAGACCACGATTATTTTTTGACAATTTACAACTTATTATATTACAATTGGGTAGGAAGTAAATTTTTATTGTTATAAATATCCGAATATAATATGTCAAAAAGCAATGACTCGGGCTTTGATCATAAACTAGATAGCTCTTTGATTCTATCTCACTAAACAATTGTTCCATCAGACAAATTCACATCGCGATATTATTAATCACTGTTACTATAAATGATTAACTGCCTATAACTTAACAAATTAAAATTGATATGATAAACGACATAAATCAAGCCGAAAGTTTAAACCAAGGTTACTGCCTTGACAACAACAACAACAACAACAACAACAACAACAACAACAACAACAACAACAACATCTTTGCTATAGAGATATTAGAAGATACTCCGCAACTTAATATTCCACATAATAATACCCAAGAAATACATGATGCTGCACAGAATAATAATAATGATTATTATGGCATTTTTGAATCATGTCATTGTATGTGATTACCTATAATTTTTATTTCTTCTTTTAAGTTGATATCAAAATTATTTTTCACCTTTTTTTTAGCTAGGTTGATTAAATGCTCTAGATCTGAAGCTTTTGCATCGCCTTCATTTATAAGGAAGTTGCAATGCAGTTCAGAGAATTTTGCACCTCCAATTTTCATTCCACGTAACCCACACTGATCAATTAGTTGCCATGCTTTTTGATTAGGTGGGTTTTTAAAAGTTGATCCACCTGTCTTGGATTTTATTGGTTGAGTAGATGATCGCCTCTCTTGAATTTCCTTAATAGCTTCTTGTATTTTGCTTTTATCTCCTTGATGTCCTCTAAATTTAGCTTCATAAAATAGCCAGTCATCAGTTAATTTTTTCCCGCGATAAAAATATCCTATTTCTTGATTTGAAAATTTCTTCATTTCAGCTGTAAAAATATTTATTGCCTTTGCTTCAATCAACACTGAGGATGTATCGTTGTTGTATGCTCCTGCATTCATGGCCAACGCCCCCCCTATGCTTCCAGGAATACCTGCGAAAAACTCAAGCCCTGCAATAGCGTTGTTTGCTGCATAATTTGCCACATTTAAATCTAGAGTAGCACAGCCAGCTATAATGCTGTTTTCATAATGATGCACATAATTAAATCCCGCTCCTAATCTTATAATCACACCTTTGAAGCCACCATCACGAATTAACAAATTTGAACCAGCCCCCATGATATAAATCGACATATCTTTAGGCTTGTTAGATATAAAATGCTTTAAATCATCGATATCTTGGGGAATAAATAAAATATCAGCTATGCCATCTGTCTTGAACCAGCACATTTTGCCAGCGTTTGCATTTTCTCTGTACTTTCCCTTAATTTTTGGTAATGTGTCAATAATAGACATTGTATATTATTAGAATATGGATACAGAAATTTTAAACATAAGGAATAGCATAGAAAAGTCTTTAGAGCTACTAAGAGGTTATCTTTGACCTAGAGGTTGCAAAAGAGAGACTACAAAAATTGTCGAAAGAAGTTGAGGATCCTAATTTATGGTCAGATCAAAATAAAGCAAAATCCATACTAAAAGAAAAGACATATTTGGAGACAAATATTGAAAAAATCATATCCATAGATGAGAGTTTACAAGCATATTTGGAGATGATTGAACTTGCAGAGATGGAAAAAGATGAAGAGATCTATAAGGAAACACTAGAGCAATTAAAAGAATTAGAAAAATCAGTTAAAGTTCAGGAAATTGAATGCCTATTAAGTGGAGAGCTTGATGATAAAGGATGCTTTTTGGAAATTCATTCTGGTGCAGGTGGTACAGAAAGTGACGATTGGGCATCAATGCTAATGAGGATGTATCAAAGATGGATTGAAAGGCACAAGTTCAAATATGAAATTATTGATAGTTTAGTTGGTGAAGAAGCTGGTATAAAATCCGTCACTTTTAAGATACACGGTACAAATGCCTTTGGATGGTTAAAAACAGAGAGGGGTGTTCACAGGCTCGTCAGGGTGTCACCATTTAATAGCGCTGGCAAACGCCACACAAGTTTTGCAAGTATCTGGGTTTATCCTCAGATCGACAATGATGTTTCAATTGAAATTAATGAGTCAGATTTGAGAATAGATACTTATCGCTCCTCTGGTGCTGGTGGGCAGCATGTTAATACAACTGACAGTGCTGTAAGGATAACTCATCTACCATCAAAAATAGTAGTGCAATGTCAAAATAATAGATCGCAGCATAAGAATAAAGAAGAATGCATGTCTATGCTAAAGTCAAAATTATATGAATTTGAATTAAAAAAGCTTGAGGATAAAGATGAACAAAAGAACTCAGAGAAAACAGAAATAGGTTGGGGAAATCAAATACGCTCTTATGTTCTACACCCATACAAAATGGTAAAAGATTTGCGCACTCAACACCAAACATCTAATACAATTGCCGTACTTGATGGAGATATTGATGATTTTATTCATAAGGTTTTGGTGAAATCAACTGCAGGAAAAGGACTAAAATCTAAAACATAATCCATATTCGCCCCTTAATTACATGGATAAAACCTACCTACTCAATATTGGCATAAAAAAAACTTACCTCAACAAAAAAGGTATTGAAAAGAATTACAATGAAATGTTCTTTTAGGGAAAATGAAAGCTTGAAGAAAATCGGCTATTCTGTTATTAGTGGATTAAAATTTTTTGTAAAAATAGTATGAATTACCCTTTGATGCCAAAGGCAACGGCAGTATGGTTGGTGGAAAACACAGGTCTCACTTTTGATCAAATAGCAAACTTTTGTGGACTGCATGTATTGGAAGTACAAGGTATTGCTGATGGTGAGGTAGCTAGAGGAATTAAGGGTGTAGATCCTGTCACCCATGGGCAAATTACTTTGGAAGAAATAACCAGATGTGAGAATGATCCAAATGCTAGCATCGCACTTTCTTCTTCGGCTATTAAACTAATGAAGGAACAAGAGGTGAGTAATAAAAAAGGAAAATATATACCGGTTGCAAGGAGGCAGGATAAGCCTAATGCTATTGCATGGATATTAAAAAATTGCCCTGAGTTGACGGATGCTCAAATATCCAAACTAATAGGTACAACGAAAAATACTATAAATTTAATTCGTACTAAAACTCATTGGAATTACAGCAATCTTCGTGCTAAAGACCCTGTGCTATTAGGTTTGTGTACGCAAGCTGATCTTAATTACATTAGCGAATTAGCAAAACAAAGGTTAGAAACTAAAAAAGAAAACAAGCTATAGGTTAATTGTTTCTAAAGCAAAGGTTTTTCCATAGATTGACGAATACATCGATATCATCAATTGTATTATTAGGTCCTAAACTAACTCTAACTGCATTAGTTGCAACTTCTTGAGGATAGCCCATTGATAATTGAATTCTTGGTATATCAATTTTTCCTGAGGAGCAAGCAGAACCAGCGCTTAGAGATATTCCATTTAAATCAAAAAATATTAATTGGGTTTCTGGGGTAGCTCTTGGCATCGAAATTGATGAAGTGTTTGGCAATCTATCAGCTTTTTCTCCAAAAATTATAATATCATTTTTTATATTTTTTAAAGATTGCTCCAAATGTTGTTGCAATTGTTTTGTTTTGGTGAAATTTTCCTTAATATCATCAATTAATTCAAATGCAGTGGCCATGCCATGTATTGCGGTTATATTTTGTGTTCCAGATCTTAATCTAAATTCTTGCCCTCCACCAAAAATTATAGGTTTTACATCTAAGGTTTTATTATAGATTAATGCTCCTGAGCCCACTGGCCCACCAAATTTATGAGAACTAAATGTGATCAAATCAATATCTGTTAAATCAACATCTATTCTACCAAGTGCTTGAGTTATATCACAATGAAAAATGAAGTTATATTTTTTTGCAAGCTGGGCAATTTTTTGAATGGGTTGAATAGTGCCTATTTCATTATTTGCATACATTACAGATACTAATAATTTTTCAGTACTGTTTTCTATAAGATAATTTTCAATGTAATCAACGTTGACTATGCCATTATTATCCACAGGAATAATTCCCTCGCCAATTACATTAAGTACAGATGGATGTTCAATGCAGCTACAGATTTTTTTAGCCTCAGAAAAATTATGTAGTGCTAAATTATTGGCTTCAGTGCATCCACTAGTAAAAATTAATTCATGAGTGTTATTTAAACCAAGGCTATTCTTAATAATATCCCTTGAATTTTCTAAAATTTTTCTCGCATAGCGTCCATGATAATGTAATGATGAGGAGTTTAAAGCAAGATTGCATATGCTTTCCATAGCGCTCTTAACCTTGTTATTAATAGGTGCAGTTGCATTATGATCAAAATAAATCCTTTTCATTGTTAATTTTATTTTGATTTTTCATAATATTTAACTTAATTATAAGACAATTAATAGTATTTTTTATAAAATGATAAAAGAAATAATTTTCAATAGCGAAGCAGGCAGAGTAGAAGGTAAATATTATGAAGGGGAAGAAAAATTTGCTCCAGCGGCACTTATATTGCATCCACACCCATTGCATGGTGGAACAATGAACAATAAAGTTGTGTATCATGCATTTCACACTTTTGTTAAAAATAATTTTTCCGTTTTGAGATTTAACTTTAGAGGTGTAGGGAAGTCAATGGGGAGTTTTGATCATGGTAATGGGGAATTAATAGATGCTGCAACTGCGATGGATTGGTTGCAATCAAAAAATCCTGAAGCTTCGAGTTATTGGATTGTAGGGTTTTCTTTTGGAGCGTGGATTGCCATGCAATTATTAATGAGGAGACCTGAGATAGATGGATTTGTTGCAATAGCTCCCCCAGCATCATCACATGATTTTGGCTTTTTATCCCCATGTCCAGCACCAGGGTTAATTGTTCAGGGTACAGAAGATGATATAGCTAAAGAAGGAGATACTTATGCTCTTTATGAAAAATTATCAAAGCAAAGAAATGCTGAAATAGAATATGCTGCAGTTGATGGAGCAGATCATTTTTTTACAAAGCGCATGGATAAATTAACAGATAGTATAGATAAATTTATTAAGCCAAGAATCAACAGACCAACTCAACCTAAAAAAATCAGGAGAGATAGGAAGAGAAAAATCATGGAATCTTAATAAGTAATTTATCTTTAAATGTCCTTACATTTCAAAATAGTAGATACTTGCAAAGATTCAAGAAATGGAGTTATTTCAACTGCAAATGGGGATATTACAACACCTGTATTTATGCCCGTTGGAACTTTAGCTACTGTGAAAGCGATGCTCCCAGAATCTCTGGTGAAAACAGGGGCGGAAATAATATTGGGAAATACATATCATCTAATGTTGCGCCCTGGAGAAGATGTGATATCAAAATTGGGTGGGCTACATAAATTTATGAATTGGAATAGGCCTATATTAACTGATTCTGGTGGATTTCAAGTTATGTCATTGGCGAAGCTTAGAAAAATTTCTCAAGAAGGGGTGGAGTTTAACTCTCACATAGATGGCAAGAAATATTTTTTGACTCCAAAAAAATCTATAGATATTCAATATAAGCTAGATAGCAACATAACTATGATCTTTGATGAATGCACTCCTTATCCAGTTGATTATGATTATGCCAAAAAATCTATGCAGCTATCGTTAAGATGGGCGAAAGAATCTAAAGATGCTTTTATTAATAGAGATGGATATGGGATATTTGGAATAATTCAAGGTAGTACTTTTGAAGATTTGAGAAAAGAAAGTATGCAAACACTGCAAAACATTGGTTTTGATGGGTACGCAATAGGAGGATTGGCAGTTGGTGAAGGTCATGAAGAAATGCTAAAGGTTTTAGAATTTACCATTCCTAACATACCGGTAGATAAGCCTAGATACTTAATGGGGGTTGGGAAGCCAATAGATATAGTAGCATCTGTAAAAAATGGTGTAGACATGTTTGATTGTGTATTACCTACAAGATCAGGAAGAAATGGCCAGGCATTTGTAAATGGAGGAACAATAAACATTAAGAATAGTCAGTATATTATTGATGATTCTCCACTAGATATAAAATGTAGTTGTTATACATGCACAAATTATAGTAAAGCTTATTTAAATCATCTGGTAAGAAGTAAGGAGATATTAGGCGCAGTGCTTATAACATGGCATAACATTGCATATTATCAAGATTTAATGAAAAAATTAAGAAAGCTTATAAAAAATGGGACGCTTTATGACTATAAAAATGAAGACCTTATTTGAATTTTAGTGAATTTGATGTTATTAAAATAGAAGTTATTATAATTGTAATATAAATGCTAAATCCTTTAGAACAGTTTTTTGTGAAGCCTGTAGTAAACTTCAGTGTTTTTACTCATAACATACACATTACAAATTCTACCTTAACGTTCCTAGCTACATACTTAATTATACTGTTGTTAACTAGGGTGGCATGTCACAAAATTTCATTGGTGCCTGGTAAGGTGCAAGCCTGTGGTGAGGCAATTTTCTTCTTGATTGATGGTATGTTGCTTTCTACAGCTGGCAAAAAATCACAAAAATTTTTTACTTTAATTTTCTCATTGTTTATGTTCATTTTGATTAGTAATAGCATTGGCATGATTCCCTCTGTATTTACTACAACCAGCCATATTTCTGTTACATTTACTTTAGCGATCTTTGTTTTTATAGTAGTCACTATAGTGGGGTTTATTAAAAATGGAGTGAGTTATTTTTCAATATTATTGCCAAAAGGAACGCCAATATTTTTGGCTCCATTGATAATTTTAATTGAATTATTTGCTTATCTTGCACGCCCTATAAGTCTTTCTATTCGTCTTGCTGCAAATATGACTGCAGGACATGTTGTGCTGAAGGTACTGGCAACTTTTGTAATACTTTCGGGCTTGTTTGGAATTATGCCATTAATTTTGTTGACAATTTTAACGGGGTTTGAGATATTTATTTCAGTCCTGCAAGCGTACATTTTTTCAATTCTAACTTGTGCGTATTTAAGTGATGCTTTAAATCTACATTAAAAAAACAATTTATACGGAGAAAAAAGATGGAACTAGAAGCTTTAAAATATATCGGAGTCGGATTAACCTCTATTGCGATGTTTGGTGCAGCTATGGGAATAGGAAATATTTTTGCAGCGCTTCTTAATGGTATAGCAAGAAATCCTTCAGCCGAAGACAAGTTGATGAAAGGCGCTTTCATTGGAGCGGGTCTTGCTGAGGCAATGGGTTTATTCGCCTTTTTAATAGCGCTATTACTATTATTTTTTGTCTAAGTATACTTGTGTGTAAAGCATGCCTCATTTAGACTTAACATATTTTTTTGATCAATCTTTTTGGTGTATTATTGTCTTCCTGCTTGTGTATTTTACAGCAAGTAGGCAGTTTTATAACAAATACAACAAGGTTTTAAAAAATAGAAAAGAAGTAATTCAAAATTATATTGATCAGTCTAACAAGATGCTACTCAAAGCTAATAATATTGAAGAGCAATTGGAAAAATCTAAGACAGAATTATCATTAAAACTTAAAGAGCAAGAAGAACGTTTAAGGGCAAAAATTTATGATACTAAAAAAAAGCGCTTGAGCCTTTTAAAAAAAGAGATTGGAAGTAAAAATCTTGCACATAAGTTATTTTTGAATAAAACGAAGGAGGCATTAGCTAAAGATTTGAAAAAGTATTCGAGCGATATTGAGGAAGAAATAAATTTATATTTATTTGAAAAGAAATGAATGAAACTTTTTGGTTATCTATTTCGCTTATAGTCATTTTATTATTTGCATATAAACCGGTAAAACGGGCCTTAAAAAACACTATTGATTCACATATAATTAATACCAAAAAGCTATTAGATGAAGCTGAAAATGCTCACAATGATGCGATCAAGTACCTAGCAAAATTGGAAAAAGATTTGAAGATTCAAAATAAACTTAACGAAGAAAAGCTCGTTCAAAATGAGCTTTTATTAAATTCAATAAAATTAGAAAGTGATAAAAAAATTGAAGAAGAAATTAAAAGGCAATTTTTTCTAGCAGAAATTCAGAGAAAAACAGATGAAGAAATCATAAAAAAGGAAATTGCTTCAAAGTTTCTGTTAAAGAATATAAACAGAGTAATTTCTGAATTTAGTGAAGTAGATGCAAAAAATACTAAATTTTTAAAACAATCCTTAAGTAAATTAGATCAGATTAAAATAACAAAGTAACTCCACTAAGTAAGATAATTATAATTTTATTCAACAGTTACAGACTTTGCAAGGTTCCTAGGTCTATCAACGTTTTTACCAAGATTTAATGCTACTTGATAAGCAAATAATTGCAAGGGTACTGTGTATAAAAGTGGTGCTAAAATTTCTGTGCATTTAGGAACATTTAGCGTATGCTCAACTTCAAAATCATTTGTTGAATCAGTTAGTAAAACCACCTTGGAGCCTCGTGTTTTTACTTCTTCAATATTTGAGATCATTTTTTGATGTGTGTCATTTTCTGGTGCTAATGCAATAATTAATGAGTCGCTGTCTATTAATGCAATTGAGCCATGTTTGAGTTCTCCAGCAGCGCATGCAAAAACTGGCAAATATGATAGCTCCTTTAATTTTAAAGCACCCTCTAGGCAAATTGGGTACATATAATTTCTGCCTATAAATATAATGTTTTTAGCTTTAGAAATAGCTTGAGAAATCTCCTCAATTTTTTTATTAATTTCAAGCAGCCCATCTAAAGCATTTATTTCGCTATTAATTTTTTTTAATAATTCATCGCAATCATCTTTTGACATTAATTTTTTTTCAGTTGATGCTGTCAGTACAATGTTAAGCAGTTTCATTAATTGGGCTATAAAACTTTTAGTCGATGCAACAGATATTTCTATTCCAGCTTCAATTGCTATGACATATTTTGTAAGATTTGCAATCGAACTATTTAAATTATTCACAAGCCCAATAGTAGTAACATCATGTTTTTGGGCTTCCTTCAATGCTACCAAGGTGTCGAGAGTTTCTCCAGATTGAGAAATAAAAATATATACCGCATCTTTATCATAAATAATATTTCTTGCTTTAAATTCTGAGGCAAAATCAATTTCCACAGGTACTTTTGCATAGGTTTCAAACCAATATTTTGCCACCATTCCAGCATTGTATGAACTTCCACAGGCCACTATAGATATTTTACTTACATTTACCCAGTTTATGGATGATAAGTTTTTATTTTCTTTTTTTGAAATAATGTTTTGTATAATTTTTTTTAAAATTCTAGGCTGATCATTTATTTCTTTCAGCATATAATTTGGAAATCCACCAAGCTCATTATCTTCTTCTTTCTTAGTAAATTTTTGAATATTTCTTTTTATAGCATTATTACTGCTATCAAAAATCTTGTAATCATCTTTAGCTATAATAGCAACATCACCATCTTCTAGCGTTATAATTTTTTCCACAAAAAATGTTAAAGTATTAACGTCCGATGCAATATAATTTCCACTCTCCCCCAATCCAATCGAGAGAGGTGAGCCATTTTTAGTGCAAAATATAGTATTTTTTTCATGAAGAAATATGACGGAAATTGCATAATGACCCTTTATATCATTTATTGTTTTTTTAAATGCTTCTAAATAATCAGATTTGGAATCAATGTAATATTGAAGTAAATTTAGTATAACTTCAGTGTCTGTATCGCCTTTAAATTCGTAATTTAGCTTGAGTAAATTATTTTTAATTTCTTTGTAATTCTCTATAATGCCATTGTGAACAACAGCAATTTCTTGATTAGAAATAGGATGCGAGTTATTTAAACTAACTTTGCCATGAGTTGCCCATCTAGTATGTCCAATACCAATTTTGCTATCATCTATTGTATTATTAATTTTTTCCTCTAAATTTGAGACTTTTCCTAATGCCTTAATGATCTTCAACTGATCATTTTGAATAAACGCCAAACCTGCTGAGTCATAACCTCTATATTCTAAAAAATGCAATCCTTTAATGATGTCTTTTTTTACACCGTCATTGCTGTTTGAACAAAAAATACCACACATAAAATTTTAAATTTAATTTATTTTAATTGTTAATTAATAGATTAGGATTTACAATAAAATTAATATTGCAAAATGTTATTAAATAGCATCTTCTTCTAAAAAGTTAAATCCTTTATTATATATTTTGCTACCTATTAAACTTTTACTATTCTTGAAAAAAAATTGATTGAATATATTATCATAATAAAAAAACTGTTCTATGAATAAATTTCTTCCATTTGAATTATTTTTAAAAAACAATTCATTGATGTATGTATTAGCTGAAGTTTTATTAATAATAATTATAGGTTTCATTATTGATAAAGTTGTTAATAAATTCTATCGAAAATTTGAAAAATCAGGAAAGAACCAAAATATTTATAAAATAGTTATTTTTTCAATTAAAATTCCTTTAAAAATTTTAATATGGGTGTTGGTTGCCTCATATATTGTTGTATTAGTAAATAAATTTCTAAACTTTGATATATTACATTCTGTTTTGCTTGGTAGAAAAATTATATTTATATTTTTGCTTGGATTGTTTGCATTTAAGCTTATACACGAATATGAATTATACTCTAAAAGGATGAATTCACTTGCTAACAGAGCTAATATTCCGATCGGAACTCTTTGTAGAATATTAAAAATAATTGTTATTATTTTTGCACTTCTTACTTTTATTGAAACTTCTGGAATTAACATTAGCGGTTTACTAGCTTTTGGTAGTGTAAGTGGCATAGTACTGGGTTTTGCTTCAAGGGATTTATTGGCAAATTTTTTTGGAGCGACTCTGATATATCTTGATAAGCCTTTTGAAATAGGTGATTGGGTTATTTCTCCAGATAAAAATATAAATGGCACTGTTGAATCAATTAGTTGGAGACTTACAAAGATAAGGACATTTGATAAACGCCCTTTATATGTTCCAAACTCTATTTTTAATTCAAGTATTGTAGAAAATGCTTCTAGGATGTCGCATAGGAGGATCAAAACAACTATTGGAGTGAGGTATTGCGATATTGGTGTTGTAGCAAAGATAATTGATGACGTTAAGAATATGTTAATGAAACATGAGGAAATTGCTTCAGACCAAACGTTAATTGTAAATCTGACTCAATTTAATCAATATTCTGTTGACTTCATGGTTTATGCATTTACTAAAACTACTAATTGGATCAAGTATCAGGAAGTTCTACAGGATGTATTATTAAAAATTAGTGAAATTATTGATCAAAATAAAGCTGAAATGGCTTTTCCAACTAGAACGTTATATTTAGAAAGTGACGACAAGAGTCCACTAGAAAAATAGCGCAATCTTATAATAATAAGTAGTTCCGTTAGAATATATAAAAATCTAAGTATAGATAGAAGTAGTATTTTATCCTTGCGATTTATGATTGTAGACATTAATTTTCATTACTGATACCGTCTAGTTCCAAAAATTTTTTAGAGGGGTTACCAAATGTCTGATATAAACATTTTTAAATTAGCAGGAATTTTTCATGAGCTGGAAAGTAAATTTGAAAATATTTTACCATGTTTTAATGCATATAAAAAAGATCAATTGAATTACACGCAAGAAATAAAATTGGTTCCAAAGGTAGTGAAATTACTTGAAGAAAAATATGGAATTGAGAAAGCAGTAGAAGAGTTTCATGTAGTTGTATACGATATTGGAAAAACTATGTCTTCTATTCGAGAGGATGTTAATAAGAAGGAGTATGTTGACGCTGGGGTCCAACTTGCAAAGGGAATTGCAAAATTATTGCCTAATGTAGTAGAGTTACTACCTGTTATAATACCAATCGCAAAGGATGTTGCAGAGGATGTTAGTACGGGCGGTGAGCATTTGGTTGTTGAAGGGCTAGAAGGAGCTTTGCTTTTTGCAGAAAACACAGTGAATGCCACATGCACTGTGCTGGAAGATTATCATAATATTACCAATGCTACTAATGTTGATATGCACGATGAGTTATAAAATTGCTAAAGCTTTAGGTTTTTGATTGTAAGAAAAAATACTTTAAGTCATCAAGGCATAAATACCTTGGTGAAATAGCTTTCGGAGCGGTATTTGGGCATAAATAATTTATAACTACAATTTTATAGTGGTGGTGGATTACATGGTAGATATAGCTTCGAATGTCTTGAGGTGTTGTAATGTCAAATGTATTAGGAGTAAAGGATAAAGTAGTAGCGATAAGAGCATTGGAAAAAGAATATTGCCTTTACAAGCTGATTGCATTACTAATCTGGAAGTGATCAATAAATATAAAGTGTGCAACTTACATAAAAGAAACGATGTGTAGGCAACATCAAAAATAAATATGATATTGCCTAAGTATCGTCGCTTTTTAAAGCCAGAATTTATAATTCATCATGATTCGTTGAGGAGCTAATAAGTACTGCAGGCATTGCTGAATCAAGATAATTCATTGATTCTTCGGAAGGAGATGCAGGAGTATATTCATCACCACCTTTTGGCCAGTACATTTTTTGATTATAAGACCAAACACCTATACCTTTAAAATTAGGGTCATCAAATACCTCTTGTGCTTTCATCAATTCAACTGCAGCTTTGACGTAGTCAATCTGCTTTTCAGGATTAACTATGTTTTTCTCACCAGTTCTAGTGTCAAATTCATGTGCAGATGCAGCAGCTGGTATTGCAAATTGATATGGAATATCTAATGCTTTCATATCTTTGATTTCTTGTGTTGCATATTTTTTAAAATCTTCTACTGAGTTCAATTGACCACCAGGCAAAGGTCCTAAATCGTATAATGAATCCATCACATAACCGTTTCCATATTGAGTTAGCATTGTTTTTACATCAGGTGTGATTGCTTTTGCGAAAGTGAATATGCTAAAAAATCTTCCATTAGGATGATCTGTGTTTACGCAACCAAATTCAGTGCTTGCAAAATTTTTGGCGATTTGAGTATAAAAATATTTTTGTCCAGGTCCTTGAACTTTTCCTCCTTCACCAGTAAAGCTAAAGGGCTCTATATCAAATTGTACACCGTCAACATTATTATTGCCACACACAGCTTTCGATACTTTATCAGCAAAATACTGAGCTTCGTCTGCTGGTAGTGTATTAATATGATTTAAGTATTCTTCTTCTTGTTCCTCCTCAGTTTTTACCGGTAAATCTACACGTCCATCAATAATAAGTATGTGCTGTGCAACTTTTGGGATGTTCAAATATCCTTCGAGGCTTTTAAGACTAATCTGATGATCTTTATCATTTCCCGGAAAAGTAACTATAAATCCATCAGTCAGATCTTTTGTTGGTGGAGATACATATCCATTTGCTTTTGTGCATGGAGCAGTTTGATCAGATTGACCGGAACCACGGCAATACATCTCAATATCTCCACCATAAGAATATATTTGCGTATATGGGAAACCCGTTGCTTTTTGATTCCACTCAGTGATTGCATCTTTAAATAATCCAGGCTTAACATTTACTTTCCCATTTTTTAACGATATAGAGCCTTCAGATATATTACCGTCGTATTCTTGATCATATACCCATGTACCATAACCATAAGGAATTATATCTTTACTATTTTGCGAATTTGCCATTTATACCCCATTATTTATTTAATACTTAAAAGTATAAATATATAAAAATTAAAATGTCAAGAAAACGCAATTATATAAAGTGTACTTGTAGTATGAGAAAAAATTGATTTACATTCAGGTCTTCATATGCATGATGGGTTATAATTTTAGCTATTTAAATTAAGACTATGGCAAAAATCCTTTTAATTCTTACGGGCAGTATAGCATCCTATAAAGCTACCAAATTAATTAATCTTTTAGAGAGCAATGGTGATATTGTCACGGTGATTTTAACTAGTGGGGCAGAAAAATTCATTACGTGTTTGAGTATCAAAAGTTTATGCAAGGCTACTGTTTATAGAGATGAAATATTTCAAGAAGAGCATGACCCAATGTTGCATATAAATTTAGTAAGAGAACATGATGTTATTTTGGTTGCTCCTGCTACAGCTGATTTTATCGCCAAGGTATCTTGTGGCTTAGCTGGCACTTTGTCTTTATCATGCATACTTGCTGCTGAAATACCGATAATACTTGCTCCTGCTATGAATCCAAGTATGTATCAAAATAGAGTTACACAAAATAACCTAAGTTTTTTAAGGGGGGGAAATTTCCAAGTAATTGAACCTGAATATGGATTAATGGCTTGCGGAGAAGAGGGTATAGGAAGATATCCGAGTGAAGAAAAGATATCACATTTTATTGATTTTGTCCTTTTTAGTAATCAAAAATTGAAGGGCAAGAAGATAATTATTAATTTAGGTTCAACTCATGAATCAATTGATCCAGTTCGTTTTATAGGTAATTATTCATCAGGAACTCAAGGTATGCAGATTGTAACTGAACTCTTAAAAAGAGGGGGTGAAGTTCATATAATTGCTGGATACACTACTATATCTTTGCCAGATAATATCATACGAGCATATACAGCAGATGAAATGCTAAAAGAATCACTTAATCTACTACCAGCTGATGTTTATATTAGCGTTGCAGCTATATGTGATTTTAAAATTAAGGAATATAGTGCTAAAAAAATCAAAAAAAGTGATGATAGTTTGAAGCTAGAATTTACAAAGAATATAGATGTAGTATCTACGATAGCCAATCATAAAAATAGACCAAAATTGGTTATTGGTTTTGCCCTTGAAAGTGATAATTATGAGCTTAATGCTAAAAATAAATTGAGAAGTAAAAATCTTGATTTAGTGGTGATGAATAAAGTTAAGCATATAGAGAATGATTTCAATGAATTTAGTATTTGCAATACCGATTCATATAAAGAATTGGGGAGTATTTCGAAAAGAGATTTAGCAAAAAATTTGGTGGATGAATTAGAGGGTTTATTGAACAAGTAGAATTTATGAAGTCCTAAGCTTTAATAATTATGATAGAAAAAATATTGATTACTATAACTTTTACGTTACTGTTTTTACATGAAGCCAATTAAATTAAATTTAAATTTTCCTAAAGAATTAAAAACAATATTTGGAATTATTTCTAATGCTGGAGGTGAGTGTCGATTGGTTGGCGGGTGTGTTAGGGATTATTTAATTAATAAAGCACCTGTGGATTTCGATATTGCAACAAATTTAATACCAGAAACAATAATAGCAATATTTAAAAAAAATAATGTTAAGGTTTTTCCAATAGGAATAGAGCATGGAACTGTCCTAGTAGTGATCAACAAGTTTAATTTTGAAATAACTACATTAAGAAAGGATGTAAAATGTTTTGGGCGTCATGCAGAAGTCAAATTTACAAAAGATTGGAAGGAGGATGCAGCAAGAAGGGATTTTACAATGAACGCTATGTCTATCTCTTCAAGCAGTGAATTACATGATTATTTTGATGGGCAAAAAGATTTAGATCAAAAAAAGGTCAAATTTGTTGGAAATCCAACAAAAAGAATCAAAGAAGATTATTTAAGGATATTGAGGTACTTAAGGTTTTTAGGCTCCTTTGGTTTAAATAATATAGATCAGGATAGCTATGAAGCATCTGTGGAAAATATTCAGAGCCTTGAATTAATATCTAGAGAAAGAATTAAAAGGGAATTAATAAAATTACTTGCTTCTAAATTTGCTAAAGAAGTGATTATTAAACTAAATAATGAAAATATTCTGCATCATATTGGATTGCCTTCAATTGTTGTTAGTAATGAGCAACTGCAAAAAATAAATTTTAAAATTAATGATCCCTTGGTCAATTTAGCTATATTATGCAACTTATGCACAATCCAAAACGAAAATAAAATTACTCTGCTAAAAAACAACTTACAGCTTTCAAATAAGGACTATAGGGAGCTAAATTATCTTACTTCCTTTGATGCTCAAGACGAATTTACAAATTTTTATCACTATAAATATTGGTATGAATATGGCAAAAAACTGTATCTAAGATTTCTATTTGTACTTAACAATATTAGCAAAAATAATCAGTATGAAAAATTTTTGCATGAAGTAACTAATAATGATGATTTTATTTTCCCCTTGAATGGCAATGATCTACAAAAACTAAATATTGAAGGAAAAGCAATTGGTGATGCAATGAAAAGAGCAAAATCCCATTGGCATAAACATAACAACAAACTAAGTAGGCCAGAGCTTATAGACTACTTAAAGAAATTATAATTCTTCATGACCACCTTGAATATTCTCATGTGCAATTTCTTTTGCTATTTCATTGTTGCTAATCTCTTGATGATCTAATCCCTTTTTTTCTTTTTCATATATAGGCAATACTATTGTAAATTTTCTATATCTTTATTATCGATAGCTGGCATCCAAAATGTTTTTCTTCTTTATGCAAAGCTCGTCTGCAGCTAAAAAATTTGCTTTCTTCTGAATAAGTATCAATTTCTAAATTATCAATTCTATGTACACCAGATTTTATTAATTTTTCATAACAATACCCTGGCAAATCAAATAAAAATTTATTATTATTTGCAGAATCTTTAAAATATTTTTGATTTAAATTAGTTTCTTCTAAGAACAACTCATAAAATATCTCATCAACCTCATAATTATTTTGTCTAATGCACGGACCAATTGCAGCGTATAATTGACATTTACCAATTTTTTTTATTTCATTAATTGCATTTTCTATAATGCCGCCTAGGGCTCCCCTCCATCCAGCATGAATTGCTATGGCAATTTTATTTTCATTATCCCAAACTAATATTGGCACACAATCAGCAGTAATCACCCCTATAACACTGCCCTTCTTGGATGTATAAATTGCGTCTCCCTCTGTTTTATTTATAGTATAATTTGCCTTTATTAGTTTATTAGAATGAACTTGCCTCAGTAAAGTTAAATTTTCTAAATCCGCATTTAAACATTTAGCTGCAATAGCTAAATTATGTTTAACATTCTCTATTTCATCAGAGCAATTTAATTTACAATTTAGGCTATGAAATTTATCAGAGCTCCTACCTCCATTTCTAGTAAAAAATCCATGTTTAACTCCAATACTCTTCAGCAAAGATGATTCTATAAAAATATTCTGCATATTAATCTTCATTCAATTGTTTCATAAGCTACCGCAATGGTTGCCAATTTGCTTAACAATAGTTCACTTGGAGATATTTCTGAATTTTGAGTAAATAACATTCCTTTCGAATTTAAGTTATTATCAATACCCTTAACTGTATTATACCTCATAAATTTCCCTATTACTTTAGCACCCACTAGATAAATAATACTTTCTGCTGGATAATTTTCAACTTTTTCTATTGTTGGAATACCTTCTTGTATTATCACCTCTGAATTAATCACATTGTCTTTTATTGTATTTAAGCTATGTCTAAGTTTTTTATTGAGATTAATAATTTCGCCCCCTGTTTTTACTGACATTATCCCTCTCCCAAATGTCCCATTATTTGGTTTAATAAACACAACAGGCTCTTGCTGAATCTGGTATTCATCATATTTCTTTTGAATTTCAATTAGAAGATTATCAATTTTTTGAGCTATACATTCTAGCCCCTCCTTCTTTTTGAAATTAACATCAGTGCATTTTGAGTAATATGTGCTAATTAACCAAGGATCTATTTTAAACTCTGCACAAAATAGACGCACAAGATCGTTATATGCTTCATAATGAAAACATTTTCTCCTATTATGCCACCCATATTTTAAATTTGGCAATATCGGAGTTGATAAATCAATCAACTTTTCTGGTATTTTTTCTGTCAGATCATTATTCAATATAATTAAATCAGGTGACCAATCATCATGAGCAACTACTACCGAATTTTGTTTCTTAAATTGAAAAATCTCTAAACCCTCAATCTCAATTGGCTCCTCAGCTATAGTCAGAATCCTTATATCAAGATTTGTGTCCTGCAAAGCTTTAAATAAAAATTTAATATTTTCATAGTAACTCACATTTCTTGTAAATTGCTCCGAAATTAATGCTATTTTTTTTGCACTAGGGAAAAATTTACTAAAGTACTGGGAAAAATATTGTGTTGCCTTTTGTAGTCCCTGTTTTGATATGTTATTAAAACCAGAGGGGAAAAGATTTGTATCTATTGGAGAAATCTTAAACCCTGAATTTCTTATATCAATCGATGAATACAAAGGAGTGTCTTTTAATTCCTTTCCTAGAAGCCACACATCAATTGCTTCTTTGTTACTTAGAACAAAGCTGTCTAAATCATCAATATACTTATGTATTTTATTTTTTTTCAAATTCTGCATTACTTGTTTAATTAGTATAAATTCTGAATAGCAAATATAGCGGCTATACTCGCTGTCTCAGCTCTTAATGTATAATTCCCCAATTTTACAAAAGTTACATCAAGGTGCTCAAACATATTAATCTCTTCATTAGAAAAACCTCCCTCTGGTCCAATTAAAAGCATTGTATCTTGATTATAATCTATTTTTCCCCTTAGATCCAAAATACTTATCGCATCACTACAATTGTGACATATTATAAAATTTTTATTTTTAGCCATATTTAATAGCTTACCCACATCCAATATATTATGAATTTTTGGAATATCAAGTCTGCCACATTGTTCTGATGCTTCCTTAGCAACAATATTTAGTTTATCTATATTGATATTTTTTACTATAGTTCTATCTGTTACCAAAGGATATATTTCTCTAACATTTAATTCCGTTGCTTTTTGAATGATCAAACTATTATTTTGACGTTTTAATAACGCAAAAGCTAAAATAACCTTAGATTTACACAAACTATTATCTGTTTTTTCGAATGGAATTAAAAAAATATTTCGTTTATTTTCTAACTCCATTTTACAAAACCATTCACCATCACGCTCGTTATATGCTTTTATAACATCGCCATGCCTTACCTTCATAACATTCACTAGATAATGAGCATCATCTTTTTTCAGAGATATTTTTTCTGAGTTATGCAATGTAGTTGCAATCAATAATCGGACATTACTCATTTAAGCATTTAATGAATTTCTAGTGCATCCCAGCACAGTTTATCATTATGATCAGTAACTTTTGGTAAGTTGCTTGAGACATATTGAAATACGCCTTTTTTAGTATTTTGGAGTCTAGATTGCGAGGTATTTTTAGCTTTCATTCTTCCTTTAATACCTAATCTTGCATATGCATTGTCTAATAAATTTATCATATGATCATCTCTAATTCTTGCGGTTTGAGCCCCCATAACGATTGCTACTAAATTACCTTCAGGTTTTTTTGTTGAGGTTGCAAGATTAAACCCAGAAGCATTCACATACCCTGTTTTTAAGCCATCTGCCCATTCGTACCTTTTTAACACCCTATTGTGCCCTTTTATCTCTTTCCCTCTATAGGTAAACGATGTCATAGAGAAAAGATGATAATATTTAGGAAAATCCTTCTTCAATGCACTTGCCAATTTTGCCATATCCCTTGCAGTTGTATATTGTTTTTCATGGTGTAATCCATGGGCATTTTGAAAATTAGTATTTTTCATATTCAGTTTTTTCGCAGTTTTATTCATTAGCGCAATAAACTTCCTTCTATCACCTGAAATTGCCTCTCCAAGCACAACTGCAGCATCATTAGCAGATTTTACTATTAAAGCATGAATAGCCTTACGCACGGTAATTTTTTGCCCTTTTTTTAAATCAATGTTACTTCTCGGTTGCTCTGCAGCATGTTTTGATACTGTAAGTTTCTGCAAAGGAGACAGCTTCTTCTTTTTTAGGCTTTCAAAGGTTACATACAAAGTCATCATTTTAGTAAGAGAGGCAGGATATCTCCTCTGATCGGCATTTTTAGCAAAAAGCACCCTTCCTGTTTTAGCATTGATCACAATACTTGCATAATTAGAAGATCTTAATATCGACGGAGTTATATCAACAGGTTTAGCCCAAGCTTTAAAAGATGTAAATAATAAGCAGGCTAAAAACAATTTTATTAGAAACAATTTAATGAGCTTTTTCAACTACTTAAAATAATAATTACAACTAATTTTATCTAAAATGGTGATATTATGTCAAGAATTTGTTTTCCATATGGGTCTTGTTGATATTGAGATATTTGACCCCTACCACCATATGACACTCTAGCCTCGGCAATTTGATCTAAATCCACTGAGTTATCACTACCAATATCCTCTGGTCTCACAATCCCAGCCACTGTTATCTCTCTTAACTCATAATTGACTCGTACTTCTTGAGAGCCCGCAATTAGGAAATTACCATTAGGCAAAATTCTTATTATTGTAGCCGCAATATTGGTACTAATTGTTTCTTTTCTATCAATTTGTCCATCCCCCGTACTATTAGAATCAGAATCTATTTTCATTAATTTTTTCGGATCAGCAGGTATCTTATTTTTAATTGTATTTTCCAAACCAAATAAATTAGGCATACCAAAATCCTTACCACTTTTTCTACTCTTAGTAGTTTTATTATTTAATTTCGCCTTATCTTCTATTACAATTTTTATTTTTAAAATATCCCCAACATCCTTTGCTTTCCTTTCTCTAAAAAAGAATGTCTTTGAATCAGGCGTCCATAATGAATTACTAGACAATGATTCATCTTTATTTTGTACAGTTTTTGAATACACTTCATCCAGGTTATCTTTATTGTAAACGTTCACTTTGTTTATTTCAGGAGGCCTACCAACATTTTTAAGCTGGTTAAACATTGAAGTACATCCTGAAAAAATCAATAATACGCCAAGAAGTGTGAAAAAATATGTTTGTTTTAGTGTTTTGTTTAAATTAATCATTCTTTTTTATTTGTACTAATGATGAGCTTAATATCTTTCCAATGACAACCTTGTTGGTGTCATGGATTTTTACTTTTATTATATTACCTAATCCACCTGAATTCAATGCGGTGCCAGCTGCCTTAATCTCTAAATTACTTCTTGTAAATTGTACTGTCACCAAATCACCTTTTGCAATTATTATTAAGGGTTTTAAATCATTTGCTTTAAACAAGCTATTTTGATCAATATTTCTTTTACTAACCATCCCCACAACTTGATTAGGCTCGATAATTGTGGTTGGCTTTATTAAATTAATAGGGAAATTATTCATTATTACGTCATCTTCATCTATAACTTTACCTTTATATATCCTATGTTTTGCAGCCGGAGCTGATAAATATTTATAATATACTCCGTGCAACTTATATTGCTTGTGCCCCTGCGATACATTCGCAACAAATTTATCTTTTGTAGTAATGTTAACTTTATTAAAAACAATATCGTCTCTACCCATTAAATCATTATGGGTAGAGATTTGTATTTGGATATTTGGATATTTTTGTGCTTTTTGAATTTCCGTCGCAACCACATTTTTCATCTCTTCAAATGTCAAAGCCCAGCAGTTATCAAAGCAAATTGATAACATTAAAACTAAGATAAAAATAAAAAATCTTTTCATGATTGATTCAATAAAATAATTATCCTTTTATTCGCACAACATCATCGAGCATTCTTTCTGATGTTTGTATTACTTTAGAGTTCATAGAATAAACTTGTTGCGATTTAATTAAATCAGTCATTGTTGTTAAAGAGTTAGTATTAGAAGATTCTAAATATCCTTGCTTAACTCTTATTCCAGAAAAATCACCATCACCAGCATTACCCTCTATAGCTTCACCAGAAGCGTTGGTGGCTTTAAACAAGCCTCCCCCCATTTGCTCTAATCCTTGCGGATTAGTAAATTTTGCAAAATTCAATCTCCCTAATTCTGTCGGCTCCTCATCATCCTTATTACCAGTCAGTTTTACAAATATTTCCCCCTTTTTATTAATAACAACAGGATCTTTAATTTCTACTGGAATAGTTACTTCTGGATCAACTGTATATCCTTCTATAGTTGTGATTTTGCCATCCTTATCCAGTGTAAATTGTCCATTTCTGGTATATGCTTTTTCATCATTGGGAAGATTAATAACGAAAAAATTGTTCCCAGTATTATCAACTATCTGAAGACTTAAACTCTCCTTTGAGCGCTCCATTCCTTCTCCTGGAGCAAAATTTATTGATGTTGCTCCGATCCCGACACCTGTACCATATTGAATGCCTTGTGAATAATACTCACCTTCAGATTGGTTTCCAGTCCCAGCTGCCCTTTCAGTTTGATAGGGAAGCTCATTAAATTCAGCAACACTTTTTTTGAACCCTGGTGTATTTGAATTAGCTAAGTTATTCGCAGCTGTATCAACTCTTTTTTGTTGAGCTGACATTCCAGTTGCTGCAATATTTAGTGCTCTAAAATTAGACATAAATTTCTCCTTTATTTATTTACTTATTACTCTAAAAGAATTCCTTTGCATGCCGTATACATCGGTGATCAAATTTGAACTCATAGAAAATTTCTTTTGCAAATCAATTAACTTTGTTGTCTCAATTATAGGACTAGTATTAGATTCCTCTAAAAATCCTTGTAATACTTGAGCTTTATCAGATGGCACTGCTTCAAGAGTTGTTTTAAAATAGCCATTCCCAGCTTTTCTTAATAATTTGAGATTTGAAAAATTAAATACACCTATATTTCCAATCAAATTTTCAGATATATACATGTTGCCACCTTTATTAATAAAAACATATTCATTTTGCAAGGGAACTGTTATTTGCCCACCATCCCCAGATAAAACATAATTCCCTTGTTGGTCAACTAATGTACCTTCATTATTTATTAAAAATCTCCCATTTCTAGTATAAAAATTTCCATTTGGAGTTTCAATCATAAAAAAGCCTTCTCCATTAATTGCAACATCAAAAGGCCTACCAGTTTGGTTCAAGCTCCCTGATGTGAAATCTGATATTGAAGCAATATCATTCGGCATTTTTAAATTAGAAATTTTATCTCTCGCAGTATAGCTAGACATGATTTGCACGTCTTTTTTAAATCCTGTAGTGTTTGCATTAGCCATGTTGTTAGCCGTTATACTCAATTCATCATTCAACGCTATTTGGCTAGATAGCGTTGTATATATACTGTTATCCATCGCACAACACTTTTGCATCAGCACAAACAGACATGCAACCAACACCAAGGCACTTACGCCCCTGAATCTAATTAAAGTAGATATTTTTTTTGTTTTACTTACAATAGTCATCAAGCCACTTTCAAAACTTATTCAACTTTAAAACTAAAAAAAAACTTAATCAAGTTAAAAAGGTAATTTGTTTTGTGTTTTATGATTATTCTTCTTTTGAGATATAGATTTTTTTTTAGTATTTATATTAGCTCTAAATTCGCCAAATGCACTCCCATCATGAAATTCAATTTCAATTAGTTGACTTTTGTCTAGATCATTAAAAGACTTTATCAATTTTTTTTGTTTATTTCTCGTTAACGTAAATCCCCTTTTTAAAATATTGTGATAGTTATAAGAAATAAGTAATTTTTTTGAAGAGTCTAGGTTATTTGAAATTTCATCCAGTTTACTTCTATATAATTTTATTAATTTCCATAATAAGTTGTCAAGTCTCTGATCACAAGAATTTGTCAAACGTATTAAATGAGGGGTGGATAGCTTTAAGGACTCAACCTTCCATTCATAATTTTTGTATAACGAATTAAAATTTATTTTTAATGAAGTGGAAATATTTATAAGCTCATTGTTAAGTTGTTCAAAATGAGTGGTTGTATTTTTTAAATTGGCTAATACACTTTTTAGTTCTGCTTCCTTTAAATTGACAAAATTCGGCAAAATATTATTTAAAGTAGATTTGATTTTATCTAGCTTTATGTTGATTTCTGATTTATCTGGCGTGATTAATTCGGCTGCTGCTGTTGGAGTTGGAGCTCTTATATCCGCTACTAAATCAATCAGTGTATTATCACTTTCATGCCCAATAGCAGATACTATAGGAATTTTTGATTTAAACACCGCTCTCACTAATATTTCTTCATTAAAAGGCCATAAATCTTCGATTGATCCCCCTCCTCTTGCAATAATTATAACATCCGGCATAGAAATATGTCTTGGCAAATTATTTAACCCCTCTACAGCCTCAACAATATATCCCGCAGCCTCATTTCCTTGAACAACTACATCCCAAATCAATACTTCCGTTGGGAATCTATCTCTCAATCTATGAATAATATCTTGTATAACAGCTCCTTTTAGTGATGTTATTATGCCAATTTTTTGTGGAATTTTTGGCAAAGCTTTTTTAAATCTCTTATCAAATATCCCTTCTTCCCCCAACTTTTTTCGCATCTCTTCAAGCCTTGCAAGAAGCATTCCTTCACCTGCTAATTTAATCTCCTTAATAATCAGTTGATAATTTGATCTGCCTGGATATGTACTAATGCTTCCTTCACATATCACCTCCATGCCATCTTCTAATTGAATTGGCAATTTTGTGGCAACATATCTCCAACATATCGCATTTATAATTGCATTTTCATCCTTTAATGAAAAATAAATATGCCCAGAACTTGCAACTTTAATACCAGACACCTCACCTTTAATTGCAATACCTTTAAAAGAACTTTCAACATATTGTTTTATAATAAGCGATATTTCCGTAACGGTATACGGATTATCATCTTCACTAGAGTTCTTGTTAATATGTTCTTGAAAAAGCATTTAATTTTTATTATTGATGAATTAATTTATAAAATATAATATCGTGTTATATTAATCTTATTCTGTTAAGTATATCACTGTAAATAGTAAATTATGAACAAAAAATTTCTTTTCTTTATCTTTGTTAACATTTTTTTAATTACAACATCTTATTCAGGTCAAATTGATGACAATGAAGATATATTTACAGTAGTGGATATAAAAACATCTGATGATACAGGAGATTTAGATGATTCTATAGAAATTGCAAACAATAAAGCAGTCATTAAAGGGTTTAAACATTTGGCTTTCAAAATTATTCCTGCAAGTTTTCGAAATAAAATTTATCATATCCAGGAAAGGGAAATTCTAAAAACTGCTAAAAAAATAACTCCAACGCAAGAACGAATGACTAATCATTCTTATATGGCAACAGTAAATATTGAATATGATCCTAATAAAGTTATGGATGTCCTAAATAAATATGGAATTAGGTATAGAACAAGTTACTCTGAGGATATTTTATTTATTCCAATATTTTTTGAAAGTGAACTTTTGGCTCGTCAAGATTGGAGATGGAAGTGGCTAAATTTAAATGGACATTTTGGATTACTAAAGTTTAAAATATTTAAACGTAACACTTATATATCCCTAGACAATAAGTATACCACATTATTTGAGCCATACCATACATTTGATGAAATTCTTAATAATCATGATGTCAAAAATATAGCTGTGGTATTTGCTGAGATGAATAATGATCAGCTTGAGATGACAATTAGAATTCTAAAGCCAGATGAAGACACAATAAAATATCTAATTATCAAAAAGAACTTTAATGAAAACTATAAGAATTTTTTTGATAGGGCGATAAACCAATTACTAGAAAATTTTGATTCTGAGTTAAAGGGCATAAAGGCATTTGATCAAAAAATAATATTTAGTTCTAAGGTTAAAATTAACTCTAAAACTCCTCAAATTTGGGCTGCCATTAAAAACAAATTAAGCAATATACCTGAATTAAAAGATTACCGCATTATATCGTCAACCATTGACCAAGTAGAGGTAGAATTAAATTACACAATACCCGTTCTATTTTTCAAAGAATTATTGCAAAAGCACGGTATATTCTTAAATAAAAAAAATGATGAATGGTTCTTAACTTTATATAAACCAAGCAATAAATGAGATGTAAGTTAAATCCTAGATACGGCTATTTAATAGGTCTAACTGGCAATATATGCACTGGGAAAAGCTTAGCACTATCAACATTTAAAAAAATGGGTTTTCAAACTATTTCCATGGATAGATATGTTGATGATATAATGACCACTAACACCTCCTTAAAAAATAAAATAGCAGAGAAATTTCCAAATTCCTTAATAAATGGGAATATTTCTAAAAAATTACTAGGAAACATTGTTTTTCATAATAAGGGCACGATGAACGATTTAGAAAAAATTTTCACACCATATACAAAGGGGAAAATTCAACAAATATCAAATGAAGTTCACACAAATAGAGCTCGCTCAACTGTAGTTGAAATCCCACTCCTATTTGAGAAAAAAAGAGAGCAGTATTTTGATGTCATTATTTATTTATTTTCATCTACAAAGACTATGTTAAATAGAGCGTTAAAAAGAAAAAATATGACTGAAAAGAAATTTTTTGCAATTCTTGATAATCAAGCCCCTAAAAAAGAAGTGATTCACAAAGCAGACTATTTAATCTACAATGAAAACCGACATTATTTGTTAAAATCAATTAAAAATATTTATACACCATGACAAATTTAAGAGAAGTGATTTTAGATACTGAGTCAACAGGACTAGATTATAAACAAGGCGATAGAATTATTGAGATAGGGTGCATAGAGTTAATTAACAAAGTCAAAACTAATAATTATTATCATACATACGTGAATCCCGAAAGAGGAGTTAGCAAAGGGGCATATAATGTACATGGCATCTCTGGCGATTTTTTAAAAGACAAACCCTTGTTTTCAGATATTGCAAAAGATTTTTATGCATTTATTAAGGATGCAACATTAGTGATTCACAATGCAAAATTTGATATTGGTTTTATTAATAATGAATTTTATTTAGTTGGAATGCCAAAAATTTCCATGAGCAGTGTAATTGACACATTATTAGTTGCCAGAAAAAAATTTCCTGGCTCTCCTGCAAGTCTAGATGCTTTATGCAAAAGATTTGATATTAATCTAGATAAGAGGGATAAACATGGAGCTCTTATAGATTCAGAATTACTTGCGATGGTATATGTAGAATTGACCGGTAACGAACAAGCAAAATTTCAATTTCAAGCTGAAAATCGTAGAAATACACGTATTAATTTGCAAAAAGAAAATTTCCCAAGTAGGGAATTTCAATTATCTGAGGATGAAAAAAATTCGCACAATAAAATGCTTGAAAATATTTCAAATCCCCTTTGGAAAAAGTATAATTGACGTCTGCTAATCTTCTACAATATTAATTATATACTTTGACATTAATTATTAATAGAATATAAGTTAAATAAAAATGTGCCCGTAGCTCAGCTGGACAGAGCGTTAGACTACGGATCTAAAGGTCAAGGGTTCGAATCCTTTCGGGCACACCAATAATATTTAAAGGAAATACGATGAAAAAAATTATCTTAAGTGCAGCACTAGTTATTATACTAATCGCAACTAATTTTATTCTTAGATACATACATATTCAAAATATCGAAAATAATATTGAGCTAATTTCTACTAAGTTATCTGAGGACGGACTAAAATTTAGTTATAAAAACATTGCATATGAAGGTATGTTTTTTTGGGATATTAAAGGTGAAATTTTAAATCCTACATTTAAACAAGAAAAATTTGGTTTATCGGAAAAGTCAGATTTAGATTATATAAAATTTACCAGCCTTTTAATTAATAAAAAGTTATCTGTAATTTTGGCAAATAAGATAAGCACCAAAATAAAAGACTCTAACGATGAATTTGACTATGCATCAACTTTTGATAAAAATCCTACTCTACACATTCAATTTAAAAATTATTTCATGCTCTTTGATAATAAAAAACCTGCAGGCAGTAAACTAATAGACTTTTTTATAAAGTATATGAAAAGCGTACAATATGATTCAACTGGGCATAAGGCAAAAAAAATAAACAAAGATAACTCTGAAGAATTAATCTATTCCATCGCCGAAACAAATATTAAGCTTTTAAACTTAAGTACAACTGACTTTAACAATATTAAACTTGGCTTGAATGTAAGTAAAACCAGATATTATAGCAACGATAATGAAGATGACTTCAACAATTATTTATCAGAAGTTGGTGATAGTAGTATAAATTTAAATTCAAATATTTCATTTAACTTTAAAGATGATTCCGAAATAGAATTAAACAAAGACGTTATTTTAAACAATATCCAACCTATATATAAACTAAACGTAAAAGAACTTCAGTTCCTTTCTGATCTGTTCAATTTACAACTAACTGGCGATGCTATTGTTAATAAAACTCAGATTTTACCATATTTTGATGTCGATTTAAAAATAGGCCACCTTACTGAGTTAGTTGATTTTTATTTAAAATTTTATAACAAAATTATTGTAAATTCAGCTGTAATGAAAATGTTATCATTGAAAGAAGTGAAAAGTGAAGAAAGGGACGCAATGCTCAAAACATTTGAAAAAATTGCAATTCCTTCTGATCAAAAAGAGTATGGGCTAAAAATTATTAATTTAGCTGATAAAAAAATACAAATTAACAATCATCTTATGGATAATGTAATAGAAATATATAACTCATATTTAGCTGATTATAATAAGAAAAAAGATGAAAATTTAGTATCCCAAAAGTGATTGATTAAATTTTATATTTTCCTTATACGTAACTAAATGAATATTTTGGATTTTATATCTCATCAACAATATCAGGATATTTTATATGTTCTAAAGATAGCACAATATATTTATAAAGGCATTTTCACCACGTTACTTTATTCTGTTTTAGCAGTGTTTTTAGGCATTATATTAGGAACTATCTTGGCTATTTTTAGATACTCAAACAATAAAATTTTACTCATCTCTGTTAAAGCATACGTATCTATAATGCGTGGAACACCATTTCTTTTGCAATTGTTTTTCATTTATTTTGCCCTCCCTGGAATATTGAAAATTAATATTCCAATATTTATTGCAGGCATTTTAGCACTTTCTCTAAATTCAGCAGCATATGTTGCTGAAATTATCAGAGGAGGCATTGAATCTGTCGATAAAGGGCAATTTGAAGCTGCAAAATCACTATCTATACCTTATTTAGAAATGATGATTAGCATTATCTTGCCCCAGGCTTTAAAAAGCATTCTACCCTCATTAATCAATGAAATAGTAAATTTAATCAAAGAATCTGCAGTGATAGGTATAATAGGAGTAGCTGATTTAATGAGGAGAGCTCAAATCATTGCTGCAGAAAAATATGATTTTATAACGCCTTTATGCGTTGCTGCTATGTTTTACTATATAATCATTAGTATTATTGCATATATTGGCATAATTGTTGAAAAAAAATTAAATGATAGAAGTACTTAATATAACAAAAAAGTATGGAAATACTGAGGTAGTGAGCAGTGTTTCTTTTGCATTTAAAATTGGACAAGTATATTCAATAATAGGCTCTTCAGGAAGTGGCAAATCCACTTTTTTAAAGTGTATTGCAGGCTTAGAAAAATTAGATGCTGGTGATATAAAATATGGCAACATTACTAAACAAAAGATTGGCTTCATCTTTCAACATTTCAATCTTTTTGCTAACATGACTGTGTTAGAAAATATAACTTATGCTCCCCAAAAAGTATTAAAAATCACAAAACAAGATGCTATTAATGAAGCTAGGCGATTTTTAAAAAAAGTAAATCTTGATCCATCGATAGAAAACCAATACCCCGCAAATATTTCAGGTGGGCAAAAACAAAGGGTTGCGATTGCAAGAACTTTATGCATGAAGCCCAAAATCATATTATATGATGAGCCAACCTCTGCATTAGATCCAGAAAATACAGCTGAGGTTTTAGGCGTAATAAAAAATCTATCTAAATCAGAAAACTTACTAAGCATCATTGTTACACACCATATGAAATTTGCTCAAAATATTTCTGATAAAATTCTTTTTTTTGATAAAGGTCAAATCGTTGAAGAAAACTTTTCAAAAGATTTTTTTGTAAATCCCAAAAGCACAAGACTGAAAGAATTTTTATCAAAAGTGAGAAAAATTGATGAAAGTTAATAAATATCAACTCTATTTACTACTGTTTTTTATTATATTTTTATCAGCTGATGCCTGCTTTATTTTTATGGCGAGCAATACTTATGAAAAGAAACTACCTTTCAATAGTGTAAAAAACACAACGACTAAAGCTATTAATCATACACAATCCAATGATGAAGCTTTACCAAATTTTTTTAAAATTAATATTACTCCCTATAATACTAACAATAATTTTATTATCTCACTCAAGATGGCTAAAAAAATCAATTTTAAAAAGCTAATAATTCAGATCTATAGTATAGAGAATAAAAAGATAGTTAAAAATTTTATGTTTGATTTCAATAAGCAAAATTTATATAAAATAAAGCTCAATTCATCAAATTATAGTAGATGGGTATTGAAGGTAAATTTAGTAGATCACTTAAATCATCATTATTTTTCAGCATATAGGATAATTTTTGATAAAACTGATCATAGAGTTATACAGATAAATTAAAATGTTTAAGTATTCTAATAATAAAATCATTGACCATAATGTAAATAAAGTCTTTGAAGTAGTAATCAAAGTTGAAAATTACCCAAGATTCATTCCATGGTGCCATGGAGCAAGAATTATTTCTAGATCTGAAAATGAAATTATTGCTGACTTAATTATATTGTTTAAAGCTATAAATTTAAAATATACATCAAGAGTTACGATAGAAAATAACATACAAAACGATGGTATAGCTATTGTTGAAACTAAAATGATCAAAGGCCCCTTTCAATTTCTTGAATCACGTTGGAAGATAAAAAAAATTGATAAAACATCTACATATGTTGAATTTAATATAGAATTTTTATTAAAATCTAAATTATTAGAAAAATTATTAACCCCATTATTCAATAAGGCATGCTTAAAAATTCTAAATTCCTTTGATGAATATATAAAAAATTTACCCTAATTGATTAAAATTGCAATTAAAAGAGGAATAATCTTGAAAAACGTGTTATAAGGTTAAGATTTGATTTTTCAACCTATTATCTCATTTCACTTATGACGAAAATTGTTGGTATACTAAACTACAACACAAATTCTTTTTCTGATGGTGGAAAATATAATCATCTACAAGATGCAAAGCACAGAGTACATGAACTATTTAAAGATGGTGCAGATATAGTAGACATTGGTGTATGTGCAACCTCTTACGAGGCACCTTTGGTATCTGAATCTGAAGAATTAGAGAGATTAAAACCGTTATTAGAAGAAATAAATCCTAAAAATATTAGTATTGATAGCTACCATTACACAACTATGAAGTATGCCGTAGATAAAGGTGTCGCATATATAAATGACGTAAATGGCGGAAAAGACCCTAAGGTACTAGAATTAGTTGCTGCAAATCCTAGCTTAAACTATATCTGCATGAACAGCATTGTTTTGCCTGCTGATAAAGAAGTACGAATTGAGTCAATTAATGAAATTTATGATTGGGTTGGCAAAAAGATAGAAGAATGTGAAAAATTTGGCATTCAAAAAGAGCGTCTTATAATTGATCCAGGTTTAGGCTTTACTACTGATTCTAGCCAATCAATAGGCATATTAAGGAATATTAGACGTTTAAAAGAATTTAGAGTCAAAATATGCATTGGTCATTCAAGAAAATCTTTTTTTGAATCCATTCCTGATTATGAAATGTATGATAGAGATATTGATACTTTAACTGCTTCACTTTATTTACTATTTCATGAAGTTGACTATGTAAGAATCCATAATGTAAAAATGCATAAAAGGTCCTTTATTATTTTTTCTAACTTGTTGAATAAAATTGACTAATCATGCCAGAATTACTCTTTGAAATTTACTCTGAAGAAATACCAAGTGAAGTACAAGATTTTAGCGCTTGCAAGATTTTTAATACCATGCTTGAAAGCCTGCATAAACTATTTCGGAAAGAATTTAAAGGACAGTACTTTTTTACTCCAAAAAGAATAGGATTTTATATATTGGATATTCCTAAAGTGGTTAATAGCACTTCTCTAGAAATTAGAGGGCCAAAAACAGCTGCTCCTAAAAAAGCAATTGAAGGGTTTTTAAAAAAATATAACCTCAAAGATATTTCTTATCTTATAGAAAAGGAAGATTATTATTATTACAATGAAACATCAGAAAAAAAATGTGCTAAAGAAGTTATAAAACCAATCATTGAAGAAATCATTAAGACATTTGTATGGCCAAAATCAATGAGGTGGGGAAAATACGATATAAAATGGATACGGCCAATTCACTCAATATTATGTTCATTTGATAAAGACATTATCCCTGTCAGCTTTGGTCATATAACTGCAAGCAATCAAACATGTGGCAAAAATAGGATTATAAATGTTGATTCCTTTGCAACATATGAACAAAATTTAGAAGAACTTGGTATATGTATTTTTCAAGCAAAGAGATTAGATATAATTGAAACGCAAGCTAACAGTATTTGTGAATCACTAAACATATCTGTTATAAAAGATGATGCACTAATAAGGGAAATTGCTAATTTAGTTGAATTTCCTTATGTTACTATTGGTAAGATTGAAAAAAAGTTCATGACATTACCAAAAGAAATCTTAATATCAATGCTTAAATTTCATCAAAAATATTTGATGACACAAGATAGCAATGGTAACTTGGCACCCTATTTTATTATTGTTTCAAATGTTATGACTGTTGATAATTTACAAACAATTATTACTGGGAATGAAAAGGTTTTAAGATCTAGGCTCTCGGATGCTGAATATTTTTATAATCAGGATCTCAAAACAAAACTCATTGATAAATTTGTAAAACTTAAAAAAATTACCTTTCATCATGAAATAGGTAGCTACTATGATAAAATACAGAAGGTGCAAAAAGTTGCTTTAGACATTGCTCAACAACTGCAGCTTAATAATAAAGATAAAATTGAACGAACATCACTACTAATAAAATCAGATCTGGTTACGGAAATTGTGAATGAGCTGCCTGAACTACAAGGTATTGCTGGTTATTATTATGCATTAAATGATAACGAAGGAGACGATGTTGCAAACGCAATCAAAGAGCATTATTTGCCACAAGGTCCTAGTGATCCAGTGCCACGGAAAGCTTTAAGTGTAATAATGGCGCTAGCGGATAAAATAGTTACTTTGAACTCAATGTTTGAGATTAATATTAAGCCAACAGGTTCTAAGGATCCCTATGCACTGAGAAGGGCTGCTATTGGTATTATAAGAATTATTTGTTCAAATGAATTGGAAATTAAACTAAGTCATTTACTTAATAAAGACGTAATAGATTTTATCAAGGAAAGAATTGAAACCCTATCCAATAAGGACAAAAATATTTATTCTATTGATTTAAAATACATTAATAACTCCCTATAAACCTAAACTCGAGATTAGATTGCATCTAGAAAGTAGTTGAAAGGGTGATTGTAGCAACACGTTCATTTAATTCTCAAAGTAATTCAACAAAAGGCCCGCCTCGCGCTTGAGCGCGAGCCCCCCAGGCGGGCCTTTTAATTTTTTATAATTATGGGAAAAGTGAATAGAGGGGCAAATGTGCTTTTATATGAGTTTTTAATCCCGAGTTGAGGTTATAAATAGAGCACCAAGTTAAATCAATACCAACCTATAAGTTTCCACCACACACTACAAGTACTTAGCCATATCAGTATGTTAATCGTGGAAATAAAAAATCCAATTTTGCACCATTTTTGCACCTTTACTCCACTTATCGAGAAATACCCTGGTGCTGTACCTATTGTATAATGAGTTAATCCCCCAGATAATATTGCAAATATGGCCAACACCATAACTGATATTTTATCTGTAATACTAAAATTTAATAAAATAATTAAAAATGGTGCAAATAAAGTTGAAACATATGCTGTGGTACTCACAAATAAGTAATGTAAATAAAAAAATAAAAACAGTGCTACCGGTATTATAATGGCTTTGTCTATATCATTAATAAAGTATTTAATTTCTTCATTAATCCAATTGATAGCACCAAATTTCACTAGATAATCTGAAAGCATTAATAAGGTGCTAAACCATATAAAAATTCCCCAAGCTTTCTTATTAGTTATAACATCATCCCAAGGTATAACTCCTGTTATGAGTAAAATTGAAAATCCAATTAATATGGTTTTTGTTGCATTTATCCCCAAATAATCCCCAAATATCCATAGTGTAATCAGCCCTATTAATGTGGATGTAATTAATATTTCTTCCTTTGTAAATGACTTTAATGAGTCAAGCTGACTTCTAGCAAACTGTTTAACTTTACTAATATCTATATTGCTTGGTTTTAAGATATAATACAAAAATATGGGCATAAGGATTAAATTTAATAATCCTGGAACTATCGCTGCTATAAACCATGTGCTCCATGAAATATTGATACCAAATGTACTGGCAATGCTCACAACAAGTGGATTTGCTGCCATTGCAGTTAATGTGATAGCACTAGTAATCACTGTTGAATGAAAACAAACTTGTATTAAATAAAAATTGATATCTTCTTTTTTCCCCTTCCTATTAAGAACTTCTATTAATGATGCTAGAATAGGATAAATTATTCCGCCACCTCTTGCAACTATACTCGGTATTGCGGGTGATAATATTAATTCACAAATCACTAATGTATAAGATAAACTAATTAAGCTATTTCTTGATTTACAAATCAAATAATATGCAATTCTTTTTCCTAAACCTGATTTAGAGATACTCTCTGAGACAAATAATGCTAAGAGTACCAACCATGAAATATTTGAATTAAAACCTGATAATGCCTCAGAAGTATTTAAAGTTCCTGTTACTACTGTTGCAGTTAAGCTCAAAATTGCAAGCGCACCAAGCGGCAGTGGTGCAGAAATAATTGTTATAATTGTTGCTATAAATATTATAAGTAAATGCCACCCGTCTTCGGGTATACCAACTGGCTTAAATTTCCACAAAATTGCGGCAAGTACGGTCAGTATTATCAATACTTTTGGAACTTTTCTTAAAATACTTAGCATCCTATGTAAAAAAATATATCTACTTTATAATTTAGTAATTTTTAAATTGAAGCTGCCTGATTCAATTATGATATTTTTTTGTCCGCCTGATGATTCTTCAAAGCCATTTTTCATTTCATCTATCAAAGTTTGCTCTTTAATATATTCCGCCCAATTTTCTATACTTTGATTGATTATTTCATCATCACTCGCAATCTCTAAAACTATCCTATCTGTAATTTCTAAATCCATATCCTTTCTTGTTTGCTGAATAGCTCTTACAATATCCCTAGCAATGCCTTCAAGCTCCAGCTCTTTATTGATATCTAAATCAACTAGCACAAGAGCATCATTTGTTGAAAGGGCACCAATATTATTTTTATATTGTTCTTTTGCTTTTAATTTCAAATCAAACTCATTATTGCTCAATAAAATTCCTGCTATCTCAATTTCATCTCCCATAATTTTCCAATCTCCTGCTTTATTGGCATTGATTACATCCTTTATTTTTTCTGGCAATCTTTTTGCAAGCATTGAAAAATTAATTTTTATTTTGTAATCAGCGTATTTAATAATCTCTTCTTTCCCTAAATTAGCCCAACTCTTCACATTTATCTCATCTAATACTAATTGCTTTAATTCTTCTGAAAGGCTACTATCCGCCACCCCAATAAATGTAACTTTTGAAAGGGGTTGCCTTATACGTATTTTTTGATCATTTCTAATTCTAAGGGCTGTTGTACAAGCATCTCTTACTTTTTCCATATTAAGTATAAGTGCCTTATTATAGGAATAGGTATCCAAATTTGGAAATTTTTCCAAATGTACACTTGATGAATTAGTATCTAAATTTGAAAATATAGCCTCAGAAATCATAGGTATTAATGGTGCTATTGCCCTGACTAAAATATGTAGAACAGAATATAATGTATTGTAGGCATATATTTTATCTTGATCTTTTTGGTGGCGCCAAAATCTCTCTCTAGAACGCCTTATATACCAATTATTCAGTATTTCCAAAAACTCTTCCGCAGATTTAGTAGCAGAGACAGTATCATATTCATCTAAAGAAGATTTTATTGTTTCTATTACATCAACCAATTTTGAAATTATATATTTATCCAATATGTTTGTGGAATTTAAGTCTAATTCTGCTTGGATTTTATCTGCTTTAGAATAAATTGAAAAAAAGTGAAATGCATTCCACAATGGTTTTAGGGTAGATTTTACAGCTTCTTTTATTCCGTCTGCATTTTTATCCATCACTAATTCTTGCCCCCTCATCACTGATGAAGACATCATAAACCAGCGCATAGCATCTGCTCCATATTTCTCAAACACTTCCTTAGGATCAGGATAATTTTTAAGGCGCTTAGAAAGCTTTTGCCCTCCATCACCAAGAATCACACCATGACATATGCAATTTAAAAATGGTGGTTTATCAAATAAAGCAGTAGAAAGAACAATAAGGGTATAAAACCATCCCCTCGTCTGCGCTAGGTATTCAACTATGAAATCAGCTGGAAAATTATTTTCAAACCGATCCTTATTTTCGAAAGGGTAATGCATCTGAGCATATGGCATTGAGCCACTTTCAAACCAACAATCAAGAATTTCTGGAACACGCCTTAATTTTGATCTTCCAGTAGGATCCGTTGGATTTGGCTTCGTAAGCGAGTCAATATATGGTCTATGCAAATCCTTCACTTTAGTACCAAACGCTTCTTCAATTTCTTTTATAGAACCATATACCTCAACATGAGGATATTCTGGATCATCACTTTGCCAAACCGGGATTGGACATCCCCAAAATCTGTTTCTAGAAATAGACCAATCTCTTGCATTTTCTAACCATTTACCAAATAGCCCTGATTTGATATGACCTGGTATCCAATTAATTTCCTGATTATTTTTTATCATCTTATCTTTAATTGCCGTCACCTTGACGTACCAAGATGGAACAGCTTTATAGATAAGTGGTGTATCCGTCCTCCAACAATGAGGATAATTATGAATATATTGTTCAGTTTTTATCCATAAATTTTGGTTTTTTAACCTAATTATTATATCTTCATTTGTTTCAAAAACTTGCTTCCCTACATATTCTTCAACTGGATAAGTAAACTTTCCAGCACTATCAACGGGACATACTAATTCTATATTATTTTTTTCACATAGAATCTGATCATCTTCCCCAAAACCAGGTGCAACATGCACTACACCAGTACCATCTTCTGTTGTGACAAAATCTGCATGAAATATGGAAAAAGCATTCTGGTGATCCTTAAAATAACTAAATACTGAAATATATTTTAACCCTACCAAATCAGCACCCTTTATCTTTTTTATAATATCATTTCCCAATTCTTTTTCATACTTTGGTAGTAAATTTTCAGCAATAATAATTGCTACTCCATCTTTCTCTATCACTACATAATCAATATTTTCCCCAACTGCTATTGCTAAATTAGATGGCAATGTCCATGGAGTCGTAGTCCAAACAGCAAGAAGGACCGATTTATACCCCTTAACAACCCGATCCCCCTCAGCAAGCTCAAATCCAAGAGTGACTGCCTTGCTATGCTTTTCTCTATAAGAGTTATCAATTCTTGTTTCAAAGTCTGAAACTGGGGTCTCGCATGCCCACGAATATGGCATCACCTTCATAGATTGATAAACAAGACCTTTATTATGAAGTTCTTTAAATGCCCAAATTACACTTTCCATGTAATTTTTGTCCATAGTTTTATAATCGTTGTCAAAATCCACCCAACGCGCCTGTCTAGTGACATACTCCTGCCACTCATTGGTGTATTTTAAAACTGATTCTTTGCAATAATTATTAAATTTTTCAATACCATAATCTTCTATGGCAATTTTTCCAGATATATTGAGTTTTTTCTCCGCATACATTTCCGCAGGAAGTCCATGACAATCCCAACCAAACCTTCTATCAACTTTTTTACCACGCATAGTTTGGTATCTTGCAAATAAATCTTTGATAAAGCCAGTTAATAAATGACCATAATGTGGCAATCCATTAGCAAACGGAGGGCCATCATAAAAAATGAACTCTTCATTGCCTTTTAGAGTTTTTAAAAACGTATTTTCTTCTTCCCATTTCTTCAAGACACTCTTTTCTATTTTACTAAAGTCATCTGTATCTAATTTTATTGAATCTTCAGAACCTATGAACATAAGATAAATTTACCAAAACGATTTGCAAATGTTATACCTAAAAAATCACCAATAAGCAATTACTAGTTCCTTGTGAGCAACATCTACGAAACAATTAAACCACAATCAACCTAGTTTCATAGAATGTTTCACTTCCTCTGCACATCCCCCCACTTATCCATTTGTTGCAACTAATTTTTTACATATCTTCTAATCGTATCTTCATTTATATCACCTATGCTTTTTATAGCGAAATAGCTTTAATTTTGGTACATTGCATAAGGAGCTGAGTGTGGAAAAACCACATGAGCGACAAACAAAATCATACCAAATTTATAGATATCCAGCTATGGCGCATTGGGGTGCAGTAAGGATTAGCTCTGGATACTACAAAAAAATAATAAAATAGAGAACTCATTATAGCACCTTTCTACTCTATTATAAATTATCTATAATTCTCAATAAATTAGGTTTCCTCAACGAAAAAGAATTTTTTATTTTGAGATAAGTTATTTAATTGACGATTCTTGCTTAAATTTAAATAAATACCTGCAGCAATTGAAAAAGCCAACATTGATGATCCACCATAACTAATGAATGGAAGCGTCATACCCTTAGTTGGGAAAATATTTAGAGTTACTCCAATATTAAAAAGAAATTGCATTGCAAAGTGCATTATTATGCCAAATATTGCATATACGTGAAATAAATTTGAGAATTTTGTTAAACTCCAAAGAGCCCTTAAAATAAATGTGGCAAAAGCTACAATTATTATCATACAAAATATGAGCCCAAATTCTTCAGCTCCGACTGCAAAAATAAAATCAGTATGCGCATCGGGCAAAACATATTTGATTGTCCCCTCTCCTGGCCCCTTGCCAAAAAATCCACCATTTAGATAAGATGAAACAGACTTTTGAACCTGATAATTTGATGAATTAGTAGGATCCATAAATTTATCAATACGCTTGGCAACATGAGGAAAAAATAAATATGCACCATAAATGCCACAAACAAAAATCACTAAAACTAAAATCAGCCAGGAAAGTTTTATTCCAGCAATAAAAAACAAAGAGAAGGTTGCTATTGTATTAGTTATGGTCATGCCAAAATCTGGCTGCAGTAGTAATAGAATCGCAATAAGTGCATTAAAAAATACACATATACAAAAAATTCTAAAATTTATTTTGCTTTTTTCATGCGAAAGGATTATTGCAATAAAACAAGTATAAAATGGTTTTAAAAATTCTGATGGTTGCAAAGAAAATCCCATAATATTAAGCCACCTTTTCGCCCCCTTGGTTGCATCTCCAAAAAGAATCACCAATATCAATAAGATGATGGTGGCTATAAAGCCGATAAAAATAATTCTTCTAATATATTTTTCATTCAATGCTGAGAGAAATAAAATTATAAAAATTCCAACCAATAAAAATGCTAATTGTTTTTTCACAAAATAATAATGTGATAAACCTAATTTCTCAGAAACACCAGAACCTGCCGAAGTCAGTAAAAGTATACCTAAAAGCATTATTAAAATGATATTTATTAATGCCTTCACATCTATGGAATTCCACCACGTAAATTTTCTTTTAAACCCAAATTCCAAAATTAGACCTTAAAAATTATCTTTTAAAAATTTGCCCCCCCAATTCATTCCATCATCATCAATTCCATGTGCCAGATGCCTTGAAATAAAGTGATTTGTGTCAAACCCATGCTTTTTTAGTTCCTCTGCAGTAGACAGCATATCCTCAACAGGAACAATATCATCTTCCCTTCCATGAATTAGCATAACTTTGGTTTTTTTATGCTCATTTCCGCACTTCCAATTATTGCTAAAGAGTCTTCCAGAATACCCTAATACTAACTTTGGAATAACTAATGATTGCATTATTAAATATAAGGATAGCATTGTCCCTTGTGAGAAACCTAATAGGCACAAATCATCTTCGGAAAGATTATACTTATTCAACTGCGCTGAAATAAAATCGACAATATAATTCTCTACCATTTTCATTTCACTAATCAGTGCATTTTTTGATCTGTCAAGAAGGCTAAACCATTGCTTTGCTTCGCCATTTGGCATACCCTCAAAACTGAAAGGCGCACCTGGGGAAACAAATAGTGCATCAGGCAAAAATTTTGATAACTCAGGAGATAAGTTGATGAGATCATCTTTATTTGACCCATATCCATGCAGCATCACAACTAATTTACTTGGAGCTACATTGGGATTTTTTATATATTTTGTATATTCTAACATAAATATTAAATTCCAATATTTGATATTTCAGCAAATGATAGCAAGTTATCTTAATAATAACAATAAAGTTGTTTTTATTTATTAGCTAGAGATGGTATAAAAAACTGAACAGGTATTGAGGATAAATTTTAATCAAAATAAATATCAGAAAAAACAATAAGTAAAAAGAACTAAGAAGAGATAATAAATGCATACAAAACCATTGGCTCTGTTTCATCTGCAGTTAGAGTGTAAATTTTTTTCAATTCTTTACAAAAAAATCTAAATTTTATTTAAAGGTGATGAGAACTAAATTATTACATTAAAATTTCATCTAACCAATCAAAAACACGCTGATGATATAATGAGCGAGCCATCATCTGACAATGACCACCGCTACCTTCTGCCGCAGTAAAGGGTATTAGTTTTTTAGGTGCTATAAGATTTTTATATAATTTTAGTGCATTACTTGCTAATGGATCATTTTCTGAATAAGTAATAAGTGTTGGACATTTAATTTTATGCACTACTGGTGAAATTTCATATAGTAACATTTTTTTAATATAATCAAATAATGATTTAGCATCGTTCACCCAAAATCCACGTTGAATGATACTCCATTTAAGCATACTATTAGAGTCTTCATTTCGTAATTTACTTTCTATAACTTGTAACTTTTTTAGATCAATATTAGGAAAATTATTTTTATCTTCTTCTGTCAAAGAAAATATATTGAATATAGAATCTTTTAAATCCCATTGCCCAGGATCTGCTATCAAGGCTGCAATTCTATGTTCAAATGCATCAGCTCTGGAAGCAAGAAACCCTCCGAAACTCCATCCAACTAGTGTAATTTTTTTTGAATCTATTTCTACTCTTGATAAAGCATACTCAATAACATGTGATATTATATTCTCCCAGTCATGTCTTAAAGGTATATTATCTTGAATAAGATTTCTACCTTGCCCTGGACCATCAAATAAAAGACAATTATACCCCCTTCTAATTGCTGCATTGGCATGAGCAAAATACATTTCTTGAATATTAGAATCGTAGCCATTGGTATGAATAACTGCAGGTCTAGGGTTTGAAGAATTGTCTACTTTTATAAAATAGGCTGGCAAAGTAATATTATCAAAAGGTATTTCAATTATTTCTATAGAAGGAGTAAATAGAGAACAGGCTTTTTGAAATACTTTAGTTTCAGTATTAAAGGACAAAATTAATCTTTGATCTGTTGGCTTTCCAAAAAGAGGAATATAAGCAGTGCGATAGTAATTACTAGCACGTAAAAAAGCTTCTCTAGCACTAATTATATGACCATTATCAAGGCATTGATCTCCAATGTTTTCTATTCTAGAAGCCGTTGCTAACCATTCATTATACCAACAATCTACATCACCATCATCAATATTTTGCATTGTCATGATACATTAACCAAAGTCTGCTCCTCCATAAACAGTGTAACATAAAGCTCTTTCTGCAAACTTTTGATATAGTAGTTTTGAACTTAAATTTAACAAATTCATACAATGACTTTTTCATTATCTATCACTGAGGCTAAGTAGTTTTCAACCATTTGTCAAATAAGCTCTTCTCTCTTTCTAATGCATGTCCATTTTGTTGGGCTCTGGCACATCTAAAGGATTTAAAGCCGAGCATCGGCTTAGTTCGCTTCCTTATAAATCTATGGTTACCTAATTACCTAACCACCTCTACCATTATCTATAATATTATTTTTTTGCTGCCGCTCTTCCAATTTAGCAACATGATAACCATCTCTAGCTATCGTATTTTCTACTTTTTGTGATTTATCAATTTCATTTTCAGATCCTCTTATTTCCTCTTGAGGAGCACTACTTACTTTAACATTATCCTCAGCTTTCATCACATCATTCTTATCAGGGCTATAAGGTGTTACTTTTTTTACCCCAGAATATGCCGAATACACTATTGCACTTGTAACGGCCACTGGAAGTGTAAATGGCAAAGTTGCAACTACCCCTATCCCTATTGCTAAATTTTTAAAAAAGTTTTTTGCCTTGTCCCCAAAACTTTTTTTAGTTTTTATTTTGTTAAAGCCCGCTGTATCCTCAATTAATGCGTTAAGTGGATTGTCCTTAGATAGTGCAGTTTTAGAATCTGATTTTACACCATGGCACCCAGGAGTTCCACCGTTCAATGAGGCCAATTCTTGAGTATGACCACCTTTAATCTGTGTTTTTAAATTCTCTCTTGACTGCTCTTCGCTAAGTCCTAATTTTTCGCTAACTGCTTTATTAGTTGCATCTGTTAAACTAATACCCGTCCTATCCTTACCGCTTGCACAATGTATATTTACTTTTCCAATGTTAATTTCAGGAAATAGGATTTTAACAGAACCTTTCTCATTATTGCATGCAAAATCTACTGCAAGCATTGAGCTCACTAGTTTTATATTTTGATTTTCACTATCAATGACACTGTGGGTATTGATAATCATACTTTTTGCTTCAATTGCATTCTTCAAAGCATTTTTCAAATCCTTATTATCATTTATGGCTTCTATTTGCTCTAGTGCTGCTTTTTTATTTGTGCCATTTATTAAATAATCTGAAATATTTTTAAATCCTTGCTTTTGCGCAAGTCCTGCACCTAAATTAATTAAATTCTTGTCGAATCCTTGGTTATCATTACTTGCAACACGCCTCATCCCATTAAACGGAGTAACTGCGCATGAGCCACTACCTCTTTCTCTTTGAGCCCGTTGAATTAAGTCTGGTGCATCCTTATCTATAGCATTTAAAAAATTTGGTATACCGTCTACAATTTGAGGAGAATTTAAAGCATTGTCTGTAATTTCATTACCATCAGGTATAAATGTATCTAATTGACTAAGGTTTTCTTTTGTTTGCTCAAGCCTATCTCCTTTGCCATGGAAAGATGGTGTCCCTGTATGCAATACTTCAAGCACTTGCTCCATGTTTCTCCCATCCATTTCTGAAACAAATACGGACTTTTCATAGGCATTTCTTAGCCCAGCAAGTTTTTCTCTGGTCTGAGTTGGCAACATTACCTTACCCTCTGCTATTTGTGCAGCATAAGTTCTTACTAATTTTTTGTCAAAATCACTAAGTTTGTCATACCAATCAATATTTAAAACTTCACCTTGCGCTGAATCTTTTATTTTTTCATATTGCTTTTTTTGAGTACCAGTAAGACCAAGCAACATATTATCTGACTCAACAACCAACTTATCTCCACCAATTCCATCCTTTTGCTTTGTTAAGGTTGATGTGTGAAATTGCCTATTGTCCATAGATACAAAGTCTTTGGCTGAAGTTAATTTTGCCTTAGCATTAGGTATCTTTGCATCCTTTAATAATTTTAAAACCTCTGCATTAAACTCTTTTATATCTATTGATGTTCCGGTGTTAAGCTTACTTAATTGATCTGATAGAAGGGCTGATAATTTACCATCATCTCCTTTTCCCTCTATCTCTAAAACTTTTTTTGCTCCAATTAATAAATTAGCTGATTGAATAGCAAAGGATATTTGCTCAGCTTTTCCTGTATCTATTTCATCAGAGGTTTGATTTGTACAATCTCTAATTAAATCATAACTTCCATCCGCTTTTTGATATTGTCTCCAGGTGACACCTAATGCTAGATCACGTACTTCTTCAAGTTTTAAAACCAAATCTGGTCCTAATCCTTGATCCTCAATCTGTTCTACCAGTTCACCATAACGCTTTTTTGCATCAATCTGCTCACTGGCATCAAGATATGACTTAATATTACCTAATGTGCTTTCTTTATTCTTTTGAAGCTGTTCATAATTAGTTGGCATAGTAACTTTTCACACACAATGTTTTTTTTAAGATATAGGACATTTCTCATAATTGAAAGACAATTTTCACATAATCAGCAACACTGAAGCACTGATGATTAATCAATTTTTTCAGCAATCAATTTCTTCACCTCTTGCAATCCATATAATTTAATAAAAGTTCCCATCCTTGGCCCTTCTTTTGTTCCTAAAAGAATTTCATAAAGCAATTGAAACCACTGCTTTAGTGGGATGTCATTCTCTTTACTTATCTTGTATACCGCATTCTGAATCTCCTCTGCATCATCATTCACTGCTTTTAAAGCTTTTAGCAATTGCTCTAATAGTTTAACTTCCGCACCATTAGGTATTTTATATTTCTTTTTGGGTTTTATAAAATCTTGAAAATAATTGATTGCATAGCCAATCATTGAATTAATGTAGTCATGGGTACTATTATCAATATCTTCATTTAGATTCTTAATATATCCCCATAAAACATCTTTGTTATCTGTGTTACAAGCATTCACAAGATTTAATAACAATGAAAAATTTATTTTGCCAAGGTTAATATTGGGCGCTTCATCACTATGTATGTAAAATATGGGATTTGACAATCTTTTATTTATATCAGTTTCTTTATTAAATTTCTCAAGATAAAGTAAATATTCGTCAAAAGTTTTGGGTATAATATCATAATACAGTTTTTTTGCCTTTTTAGGCGATTGGTACATAAAAAGTTTTAAACTTTCTTCATTACCATATTTTAACCACTCATATATCGATAGCCCATTGCCTTTGGATTTAGAAATTTTTTGACCATTTTCGTCAAGAAACAATTCATATGACATCTGGTGAGGAGGATTTTTCCCTAGCACTTTGCAAATTTTATCATAAATTTCTGCATTTGCTTGAATATCCTTTCCATAAATTTCATAATCGACATCAAGCGCTGCCCATCTCATTGCAAAATCTGGCTTCCATTGCAACTTGCAATTACCATCTAGAACACTCACTGTAACAGTATCCCCGTCTTCATCAATGTACGTAATAGTATGGGATTCAACATCTTTATCTATAATTTTTACTTGCAGTACCTTTCCCGTTTTTTTACAAATAGGTAGAAAAGGACTGTATGTCTCCTGCCTATCCTTTCCAAGCGTCGGAAGCATGATTTTAATTATATCATCATATTTTTCCAAAACTTTTATTAAATAATCATTAAATTTACCTGATTTATAGCATTTTGTAGCACTAATAAATTCATACTCAAAATTAAAGTTATCTAAAAATTCTATTAATTTTGAATTCATATAATCCCCATAACTTTCGCATTTCTCAAATGGATCAGATATATTTGTTAGAGGTAAACCAATATATTGGCTATATTTTTCTTTATTGGGAATATTATCCGGAACTTTTCTAAGAGCATCCATGTCGTCTGAAATACAAAATAATTTAGTTGGGATATCAGATAGATATTCAAATGCCTTCCTAACCATATTAGTTCTAACTACTTCTCCAAATGTGCCAATATGTGGCAATCCAGAAGGTCCATATCCCGTTTCAAATAAAACATACCCCTTTTGAGGTGTAGAATTATTAACTCTATCTAATATTAGTTTTGCTTCTTTAAAGGCCCAAGAGTTAATATTATCGTAATCTGGCATTATATGGCTCTATATTAAATTTGTCTAACCTTCTTATATAAAATAAAATGAAACACAAGTACATCTAAAACTGCATAATGCATATATAAATATGATTCCATGAAATTGATTAAGCGACACTAAATGCACTTTATTCTGGACATAAAATCAAGTTATTGCTATAAATTATCTCAGTTGGGGACTTTAGCTCAGTTGGTTAGAGCACGCCGCTCATAACGGTGCGGTCGTAGGTTCAAGTCCTACAAGTCCCACCATTTCTCACATAAACTGTCCAAATCTTTGCGTCTAGTCTATAGTGCCTGCTTTTTTGGTCCTTATGCATCATCATTTAATTTTCTATTCAGAAGCTGTTATAAAACTCCCGATTCTAACTTGGGTAGAACCAAATTTAATAGCTGTTTCAAAATCTGCGCTCATACCCATACTTATTTCACCTATTTTATACTCCTTTGCGATTTTGTTCATATAACCGAAGTAAAAAAATGCTGGACCATCAACTGGTGGTATACACATTATGCCAGCGATACTCGTCACATCATTATTTATTTTATTGAATACCCTATCAAAATCCTTCAATACTATTCCATTTTTATGAGGTTCATTTCCTATATTTATCTGAAGAAATATTTGTATTTTCTTATTTATTTTAGATGCTTCATCAATTACCCTACATGCTAACTCAACAGAATCTATAGTTTCTATAACATCAAATAGTTTGACTGCTTTTTTTATTTTATTAGTTTGCAATTTTCCAATTAAATGAAGCTTAACATTTGGGTAATTTTCTTTAGTTTCAGACCATTTATCTATAGCGTCCTGAACTTTATTCTCACCAAAAATTCTTTGTTTAGTATTTACAATTATATGCTCAATTTGATCTTGTTGGAGATTTTTTGAGACTAAAAGAAGCTTTGATTTAGTTTCATATTGCTCATTATATTCATCAATCTTCTCTATCAATATTTTATAATTTTGCAATAACAATTCATTACCCTGCATGAATCTATTACAGGATAAATTTATTTAAATCCTCTGCAATATTAACCGAAGATAAATTTTTCTCAACAAATTTAGAATCTATAGTTATTATTTTGTTTTTTATTTCATCAGCAGCAAAACTGACCTCTTCTAAAATTTTTTCAAGTAGGGTATATAATCTTCTAGCACCAATATTTTCTATTTCATCATTGATTTGCGCAGCATATTTTGCAATGCTTTTTAACCCACTCTCAACAAATTTTAAAGTTATACCTTCTGTTTTAAGTAAAGCACAGTACTGTTTTGGTAATGAATTTTCTGGCTCCTTTAATATCCTAAGCAAATCCTCCTTGGACAATGGAGACAGCTCCACTCTTATTGGAAGCCTACCTTGCAATTCTGGTAATAAATCAGATGGTCTGGCTAAATGAAATGCTCCAGAGGCTATGAATAATATATGATTTGTTTTTATAGCTCCATATTTTGTACTCACTACTGTGCCTTCTATTAATGGTAACAAATCACGTTGCACACCTTCTCTGTTCACCTCATTTCTCTTATTTACTCCACCTCCTGCAATTTTATCAATTTCATCTAAAAATACAATACCATCTTCTTCAGTGATTTTGATTGCTTTATCTATGATTAATTGCTCATCAATTAATTTTTCTGTCTCTTGTTTAATTAGATGTTTGATGGCCTCTGATACTTTTAATTTTATTAATTTTTGTTTCTTTGTACCAAAAGTTTTTCCTAGCATATCACCAATATTTAGCATACCCATTTGACCTCCAGGCATTCCAGGTATATCAAATGTTGGAATTTGTGAATTTTGATTGGGTGATTCAGTAATTGAAATTTCTACTTCTCTATCATCTAATTCTTTAGCGTCAAGCTTTTTAAAGTATAACTCCTTCGTTTTTTCTGAGGCATCTTTACCAACCAAACTATCTATTAATTTCAATTTAGCTTCGTAAAAAGCTTTGCTAGCCACTTCTATATTAAACTCCTCTCTGACCATCTTTATTGTAGTATCGAGTAAGTCTCTAATTATTGAATCTACATCACGACCAACATAACCTATTTCTGTAAATTTTGTAGCTTCAATTTTTATAAAGGGAGATTTTGAAAATTTAGCCAACCTTCTTGCAATTTCCGTTTTACCGACACCAGTTGGTCCAACCATTAATATATTATGTGGGATTATTTCATCTCGCAAATCATCAGTCACTTGTTTTCTACGCCATCTATTTCTTAAAGCTATAGAAACCGCTTTTTTAGCCTGATTTTGACCTACGATAAATCTATCAAGTTCTGCAACTATTTGCTTAGGAGTCATCTGTGTCATATTTATATCAATTTATTTAGGAGCGATAATAATAGAAATATTCTTTCCTTCCTTTTTAACATCTAGCTCAATTTTAGCAAAATCAAAAACCTCTTTTTTAAACTTTTCAATAACATTCATACCAACATCTTCATGTACTATTTCTCGTCCTTTAAAGAATAACGTAACTTTGACTTTGTTACCGTCACTTATAAATCTTTTAGCATTATTTAATTTAACATTAAAATCACCAATAGCAATATTTGGTCTAAGCTTAATCTCTTTTATTTCTATAGTCTTTTGCTTTTTCTTAGACTCGTGAGATTTTTTCCTTAGCTCATATTTATATTTTCCAAAATCTAAAATTTTGCAAACCGGAGGCTTTGCATTTGCTGAAATTTCTACTAAATCCAACTTCCTTTCTTTAGCTAAGTCTAGGCCTTCCTCGATTTTTACTATTCCCAACATTTTCCCATCACTGTCTACAAGGCGTATTTCCTTGGAATCAATATCCGAATTAATTTTTATACTAATAGATTTTTTTGATATAACTAGCTCCTTTTTTGTTTAATTTCATCTAACAATTTACCAACAAAATGACTTAACTCAAGTACTTCTTGATGTTTATCACCTAATTTTCTTACTGACACAAGTTTATCTTCTTCCTCCTTTTTTCCTAAAACAACAATTATTGGTATTTTACTAAGAGAATGTTTTCTAATTTTATAGGTGATTTTTTCATTATCTAGATCTGCTATATGCCTGATTGAATTCTTTTTTAATATTTCTGATACATTTTTAGCGTAATCCGAGAACTCATCAGTTACTGTAACAATTGCAACCTGAATAGGTGCAAGCCAAATTGGTAAATTGCCAGAATAATGCTCTAGCAAAATCCCTAAAAATCGCTCGATTGAACCAAATAACGCTCTATGAAGCATTACTGGTCTATACTTCCCCCCATCCTTATCAACATAATTTGCATCTAGTCTTTCTGGCAAATTGAAATCCACTTGCAGAGTTCCCAACTGCCAATCTCTCCCTATCGCATCCCTAAGAACAAATTCTAATTTTGGACCATAAAAAGCCCCTTCACCTTTATTAAAAGTATAGGGTAGATTTTGTTGCTTAACGGCATTCAATAATGCTTTTTCTGATTCATCCCAAACCTCATCTGAACCAATTCTTTTATCCGGCCTATCTGAAAATTTTACTTTAACATCCTCAAAACCAAAATCCTTATATATCTCTTTGATTAATTTGCAAACATTTATGCATTCTTCAGTCATTTGCTCATTTGTGCAGAAAATATGTGCATCATCTTGGGTAAATGCTCTAACTCTCATCAAGCCATGTAACGCTCCTGATGGTTCAAATCTGTGCACTTTGCCAAACTCTGCTAATCGCAACGGTAGGTCTCTATAGCTCTTAATGCCTTGATTATATACTTGAACTCCACCCGGACAATTCATTGGTCTCACCGCATATACTTTATCTTCATCCACAGTACTTGCAGTGAACATGTTCTCTCTAAATTTATCCCAATGTCCAGATAATACCCAAAGCTTTTTATCCATTATTTCTGGAGTGCTTATTTCAAGATAGCCATTTTCATTTTGCTTATTTCTTATGTAATCAATTAGCCTTTGAAATAAATTCCATCCTTTTGGATGCCAAAATACCGCTCCTTGCGCCTCTTCTTGGAAATGAAACAAATCCGATTGTTTACCTATTTTTCTATGATCTCTTTTCTCTGCTTCTTCCAGCATAGTTAAATATTGCCTTAATTGCTTTTTGTCAGACCAAGCAGTTCCATATATTCTCTGTAGCATTTCATTTTTGCTATTACCCCTCCAATAAGCACCAGCTACTTTCATTAACTTAAAGGCTTTTACTACCCCGGTATTCTCGGAATGAGGTCCTTTGCATAAGTCAGAGAAATTGCCTTGTGTATATATGGTAATTTCATTTCCATCAGGAAAATCATTAATAATTTCAACTTTATATTTCTCGCCTTGCTCTTGGAAAAAATTAATAGCTTCCTCTTTTGTGACAACTTTCCTAATAATTGCAAGCTTTTCATTGATAATTTCTTGCATTTTTTCTTCAATTTTTTCCAAATCTTCTTCATTAAATGGTTCAACATTTGCAAAATCATAATAAAATCCATTTTCAATTACTGGACCAATTGTGACCATAGCTTTTGGATACAGCTTTTTTACGGCTTGCGCAAGTATATGGGCAGCATCATGCCTAATTATATCCAACCCCTCTGGAGAAGAAGAAAATATAAAATCTATTTCACTATTCTCATTTATCACAGTTGATAAATCTTTGATCTCTTCATTGATTTTTATAGCAATACAATTATGCCTTAAACTTTTATCAATTTCCTGAAGTAAATCTAACCCTGATATTTCATGATTATATTTTTTGATATTTTTATTTAGCTTGATTTCAAACATTAAATAGTGTTCTTATTTTTAAAATTATAGATATAACGTGTATTATATGAAAAAATTTCAATTACCACTAGCACTATTTTTTATTTTAATTGTAACCTATGTATTTGGAAACTCTATACCATTAGTTATTAAGGAATTATTTTTGAGCATAAGCCTCATATTAAAATCAATTTTATTACTGCTATTACCCTTTATTATCTTTTCTTTCATCACAAGCAGTCTGCTATCACTAGAAGGAAATATTATAAAATTTACGGGTCTTTTAATTTTATGCATCTTCATTTCTAACAGCATTGCCATATACACTGGCTACTTTGTTGGAAATACGTTTTTAGATTTTTTGGCAACCGAAAACAATAATTCCGGCAATGATAATATATTAACACCTCTATGGGATATAAATATTCCACTCCTCATCACTAATGATCAAGCATTGTCTGTAGGCTTTATTTTTAGCATTATATTTTCATTTAAGAGAAATAAAAAAGTTGAAAACTTTACAAAAACAATGAGTAGTATTTCAACTAAATTTCTTAAAAAGTTTTTTATTCCAATATTACCTTTATTTGTACTTGGTTTTGTAATCAAGCTTCAGTATGAAGGTGCATTAGAGAATGCAATAAAAGTTTATGGCAAAGTTCTTTTAGTAATTGTAATCACTCAAATCTCATATTTATGCCTATTCTATTTTATTGCTTCAAAATTTAACATTAAAAAATGTTTGATGTATTTTAAAAGTGTGTTTCCAGCAGCTTTCACTGGGTTTAGTGCAATTTCAAGTGCAGCTTCAATGAGTGTATTACTAATCTCAATGGAAAAAATATTTAAGAATAAATCAACATTATACAAAGCTATAGTTCCTGCTGTAATTAACACTCATACCGTTGGTAGCGCTATAGGTGTTACAATATTAACATTTGCAACAATAAAAACCTTTAATGCGCCTATGCCTACGTTTGAAGCTTTTGTAATTTTTGCATTCTTTTACGCACTTTCAAAATTTGCAGTTGCAGCTGTGCCAGGTGGCGTTCTATTAATTGTTGCACCTTTGCTTGAAAAATATCTAGCATTTTCATCAGAAATGATAGGAGTAATAACAGTTGTATATTTATTGTTTGACCCCTTTGGAACAGCAACCAATGTAACTGGCAACGGAGGTTTTACAATTGGCTTTACTAAGATTTTTAATTTTTTCAATAAAAGCAAAAAATAAATGGAGATTTTTAATTCAATTGAATTATCTCACGCCATTCTCACGTAATCCTAAATTTATAAATCCCCATGTACATTTATATCAGTGTACTCAGACAATGCTTCTGTTGGATTTTCACAGTCAAAAGTTGATTCTACATAAAGAGTTTCTAATTTTTTCATATCTTGCTTTTTATCGGCAATTTTATTAGCAAGCGCAGTGAAAAATTCATTTGATAAATCAAGGTATTTATTTGTGCATGCCATCATCTTTTCAAAATCTAAAGCATTACCCTTTTTTGCTTTATCATAAATAGCATGTTGAATTTCCAACGGCACTGTAAGATCTAGTTTGTAGAATTGTTTTACAAATGTTTTAATTAATTTATCAAATGGCTTTTTTTGAATTTGGGTAGAAATTTGATAAATATTATAAATATTTTTTAGAAATGAATCGTTATCCATATTCGCCAGCACATGCTTAGCATTTCCAATTGTGGTACCAATGGAAACAATTAATGATTCTTCTTTTGCGATGTTATTTTCCTTTTCCTGATCAAAAATATGGGGCAAGGCTATAGGAAGTGGTGAATCTGCGATTAAGCCACCATCATAATCCTTTAATACCTTGTCTTTTGTCTTTGTGACTTTAGAATCAAAAAGACCCGGATAAGATATACTGGCCTTAATAGCATCCTTTAAATAAAAATCCTTTTTTGGATCAGACTTAGCATCAAGCGTACTCCATACGCGTGAAGTGGAATTATCAACATCATAAGATACTATGTTAATTGGGATGGTGGTCTGACTTAGCTTAGTGTTATCACACACACTATCAATAAATTTCACATCTTTCTCTGATAATATGTGATTTTTAAATCCAAAAATTAATGAAAGCTTATCCCAAATGTTAATATTGGAATTGATAGAATTCAGATCTTTATTAAAATTTTTGATACATTCATCGAGTGTAAATTTTGGTTTTTTTGGGTTTTTCTCTGATGGAACAACAAGACATGAAGTAATTATAGAGCCGATAGAATTACCAGTAACTACATCAAAATATTCTATTAGATTTTTTTGAGGATGGATTTTTTTTAAATTATCCTCTAGCGCTTTTGCAATTCTAATTGAGACTTCACCCATTTCGGCTCCACCACTAAAAGCTAATATTTTCAATTTCTTTTTACTATTCCAAAACATAATGACTACCATAACAATTATACAATCTACGGTAGCTATTTAGCAAATAAAGTCAACAAATATAATCTTTGGCTAAATTGACATACCTAGCTTTGGATACATTTATATAATCTATTTCTTCCTTCTTTAACTTTCGTAAAAATTTTGCTGGCATACCCGTCCACAATTCATTTTCTTCAACTATTTTCTTATTAGTCACCAAGGCTCCAGCTGCAACCATGGAATAGGATTTGATTTGCGCATAGTCCATAATGGTTGAATTCATGCCAACAAATGAATAGTCATATAGCGTACAAGCATGAATTAAAGCTTTATGACCAATTGTTATACCATCACCAATTATTGTTGGTCCATTATTAGTTCCAACATGTATTACTGTACCATCTTGGATGTTAGTCTCCTGACCAATTCGTATATAATTAACATCCCCTCTTATAACGCAGTTATACCAAACGCTTGATCTACTACCAATAACTACATCACCTATGATCACTGCATTCTCTGCAATAAATGCATCATTAGCTATTTTAGGAAATTTACCTTTATATGGTATAATCGTTGCCATTAACTTTTTTTCCTCTTTTTTAAAACTTTAGGTTTATAATTATCAATGAGCTCTATTGCCTCACTAAGATTAATATTAATTTTATCAATATTTCTTAGAGCGTAGAATTTTTTGTTGCACTCTAAATATGGACCATATCTGCCAATTTTAACAAATATATCTTCACCAGCAGACGGATGCTTACCTATAGTTTTTGGCAAATCCAATAAGCTAGCTGCAAATGCTAAATCAATATTTTCATGTGGATATTTTGCTGGAAGTGATGCACGTTTTTTCTTCCCATCTACTTCTTTTTCTAAATAGAACCCATAAGGACCCTTTTTTAATAAAATATCAACTTGAGTCTTTGCATCTACTCCTAAAAGCTTTTCATTATCACTGGCACTTTCCAAAAGCTCATCTCCAAACAATGCTCTTTTATAATTACATTCTGGATAATTTGAACAACCTATAAATGCTCCAAATTTACTTGTTCTTAGCCCTAATTTACCATCTTTACATTTACTGCATTCTCTTAATGTATCAGTATTTTCTGTGCCATTGGATTTAAAAATATAATCTCCTAATAAATTTTCTACTTCGTTAATTATATCCATATTTTTTATTTCTAAAACTTCGTTAGATGTACCTTTAAATGGTGACCAAAAATTTGTTAACACACCCTTCCAATTCTTTTTCCCATTTGCTATATCATCTAATTCATTTTCCAAATTTGCTGTGAAATCATACTCAATGTACTTATTAAAAAATTTATTAAGAAAAGCGTCAACAAGTCTTCCTTTAGATTCTGGTATAAAGCTTTTTTGTATAATTTTGGCATACTCTCTTTCAATTAATATAGAGATAATTTTAGGATATGTGGAAGGCCTCCCTATCCCTAATTCTTCCATTCTTTTTACAAGACTTGCCTCAGTATATCTAGGTGGAGGTTGCGTAAAATGTTGATTTGGAATTACTTTATTAAGCTTTAAGTCATCACCCTCTTTAAGTTTTGGAATTTTGTTTTTATTTTCATCTTGTTCATTATCCTGACCCTCTCTATAAACTTTGTAAAATCCATCAAAGACAAGTGTGGAGCCTACAGATTTAAAAACATTATTACCAGTTTCAGATGATATTTCTACAGCAACTGATTCTAATTTTGCATTAGCCATTTGACTTGCAACTGTCCTTTTCCAAATTAACTCATATAATTTATATTGATCAGTATCTAAAAATTCTTTTATAGCGCTGGGGCTATTTTGAAAATTTGTTGGTCTAATTGCTTCATGAGCTTCCTGAGCATTTTTTGACTTTGATTTGTAAGTAATAGGGGCTGATGGCAAATAATTTGGACCATAATGCTTTTTTATATGAGCAATGATATTTTTAATAGCTTCCTTTGATATTGTCACGCTATCCGTTCTCATATAAGTAATCAATCCTGTGACTTCTCCATTAATCTGAATGCCTTCATAAAGCTTTTGAGCAATCAACATTGCTTTTTGTGCAGTGAAATTTAACTTTCTGGAGGCTTCTTGTATTAAAGTTGAAGTAATGAATGGAGCTGTGGGCTTCCTATTAATTTCTTTTTTCTTAATTGAAGAAACTTTATATTTTAATTTTTCAACATTCTTTGCTATCTCTTTAGCATAGCTTTCATCTGATATGGTAAGTTTTTCAATTTTCTTACCATCATATACATGAAGCTGAGAATCAAAATTAACTTTGTCATCATTTTGAAATATACTATCTATTGACCAATATTCTTGCTCCTTAAATTTATCCCTTTCATTCTCTCTTTCACATAGCAATTTTAGAGCAACCGATTGAACTCTTCCCGCAGATCTACTACCTGGCAATTTTCTCCATAAAACCGGTGATAAGGTAAATCCTACCAAATAGTCTAAAGCCTGCCTCGCTTGTTGAGCGTGCACTAAATCTTTATCTAGCTCTCTTGGATTTTCTATAGCATTTATAACTGCACTTTTCGTTATTTCATGAAACACAATTCTTTTTATTTCAACATTTTTATTAACGGATTTTTTACTTTTCATTGCTTCTAAGATATGCCATGAAATTGCCTCCCCTTCCCTATCTGGATCAGTCGCTAGAAAAATAGCATCAGCTTTTTTAAAATTTTCAGAAAGTTTTTTGATTGTATCTTTTGCTTTTTCAAGCACTTTATAAGTAATCTTAAAGTCATTTTCAGGTTCTACAGCATCCTTCACAGAAGGTAGGCTCCTTACATGACCATATGAAGAAATTACTTTATAATCTCCACCTAGATATTTTTCTAAAGTTTTTGCTTTTGCAGGAGATTCAACTATAAGTAACTTCATTATGTATAAAAATATTTGTTAATTATATGTTAGTTTGCATATTTGTTAATAACATGCAATATTTATTGAGAAAGATAGTAGCGGATTTTAATATAAATTATTATCTCATTTTGACTTATATGGCATTTTATTTTCATCTTTATCATAAATAATATAAGTCACTGATTTTATTAATTTTATCAGGGATATTCAGCATTACAAATGACTAATGACTAATAAAAAATATACAAGCAACTATATAGAATATTTCTTCGAAATGCTTGTCGCTGAAAGAGGGGCAACAGAAAATACAATATCATCTTATAGAAAAGATATTAAAGATTTGCATGATTACTTAACATTCAATCATATAAAATTAGAAAAAGTTACCTCTTCTATAATAAAAGATTTTATAATTGAATTAAGCAATAGGAAGCTAGGAGCCAAAACTATAGGTAGAAAAATTTCTGCTTTTAGGCAATTTTTTTCTTTTTTAGTTTCTGATGGAGTTTTTAAGGAAAACCCAACTCTCAATATAATTATGCCCAAAAGACCAAAATCCATTCCAAAAGCATTATCACAAGATATATTAGATAAATTAATAAAAACGGCAAATAGCAATACCACTAAAGAAGGATTGCGAGATTATGCAATGTTAGAAATATTATACTCCACAGGCATGAGGATTTCTGAATTAGTATCGTTAAAAATGAAAACATTGGAGAATCTCTCTAACGAATCCGAAATAAATCTTCTAATAGTAGAAGGAAAGGGTAAAAAAGAGAGAGCTGTAATACTAAATCAAATGGCGTGCAAAGCATTAAAAAATTATTTAGATATTAGAAGTAAATTTTTATTAGTTGGAGCAAAGTCAAATTGGGTTTTTCCATCAGTTTCAAAAAATAAAAAAGTTGTTCATATTTCTAGGCAAAGATTTGGCCAAATCCTCAAAGAAATTGCTATAAAATCTAACATTGATCCCCTAATAATTTCGCCACATAAGATCAGGCATTCATTTGCAACCCACATGCTAGATAATGGTGCTAACTTAAGAATTATACAAGAATTATTAGGGCACTCTGATATATCTTCAACCCAAATTTATACCAAAGTTTCCGATTCTAAAGCAAAAAAATTACTCTTGGGCAAACACCCATTGAGCGATATATCATCTAAAAATTAAATTTCATAGAAAATTTGCACCCTATCTATAGTGCGATGAAGCCAAAGCAGGAAATTCCCTAAGCCCAGTAGCTTTTTCAAATTTTTTAGTTATCTCAACAATACTATTACGCAGAAAATCATCTTTTATACTTTCAACATTTTGACGAAAATCTTGATCTGCACGAAAACCCCTAAGGCGCTTAGAAACAACTTGATTGAGAGCAACATCCCATGATTTCTTCCCAATTTTAGCACTCCAAGTTGGAACTATTTGATCTTCAAGCTCCTTTCTTTTATCGTATAAACTGCTTAAAATACCTTTTATCTTATCTGTTGATTGTAAGTTACTAGATGTTAGTAGCAATGCATAAGTGTGATTAATAAAATCTTCTTTATTTGTGGAATCCTTATATATACCATCTACCGCCTCACTAACATTAGTGTATTCTTTGGCTATTTTATTAATACTCCAATACATCGACATAGTTATCAGCATGTATAATATAGGTGCAACAGTATCCTTCCATGTCATACATCTCTTCCTGTTGATGGGGGCTACTATATATCTCTCCATAGAAACAATTCATAACATAGCTCCCTATAACACTCATCCCATTTGCTACTTTATCCCATGATTTATAAAGAGTATAGCCATGTTTCACAAGAGGATTTTGACCAGCCACTTAATCCAATACCTGTAAACGTAGCCTTAAACATAGTATCAATTATCATCTCACTATTTGACATTTGATCCTTCTCATCACCATAAGTAACGATGAAATCTGTCATTTCCATGCTTCCATGTTTAACAGCCTCTACAAATGCTGCTGTTGTTAATATATACATTATATTGTTGCGCGCACTTATTGGATTTGCAAAAGGAAATACACGAGCTAGAGTGTCGTGCCCAAATATCGTTAGTCCAATTAATGGCCCTACAGACTTGAGACCCTGCGCAATTATTTTCAAATAATCCCTAACTATACACCTCTGCTCACATTATTAACCCATCTTCCAAGTGTACCAATCGATACATATTTTTGTCAAGTTATGCAAAAATTATTAATAAAGGAATTGGTTATATAAAAACTCTATGTGGAGAATTGAATATTTGGCAGACATTAGAGTTAAATTTGAACATCGTAGGCAGCACCCAAATTAAAAAATTACTCCTAGGCAAGCGCCTGCTAAATATAAAAGCATTCACGAAAACGCAAAAACATCTACACTTAAATCATAAAGTATATTTAAAAATTCTATGTAGTTCGGCATATGCGACAGTCCTATTGGAATTTTTGGCTACGCATCTAATTCATAGAAGTTAATCAGAATATACCGTTTACTTAATTTGTTTGTTGCGCAAGCTATAATCAAATGTCGTAACTTATGAGCTCCTATGAAAAAGCCACCTTTGCAATTTGCTCCTCACTTGAGCTAATCAAATCTTTTGCTATTTCCTTTATCTCTATGTTGACGGCTTTTTGCATATATTTTCTCATTAGACTGAGCACCTTTGGAGACGCAATCAAGATTATCTCTGAAAAAGATTCTTTGTTAAGCATGCCTTTAACAACTTCTGAAATTTTCTTGCTAAATTCACACCTTTCTATGTCTTTTGATTCAGTATGAGGATCAAAAAAGTGCGCCATTCCGCTGGCCTGCTTTTTAAAACCAGTTCTCACTGATTGCTTTTTGTGAGTAATACCAAATTCCTCAGCAGCATATTCAGAAATTAATTTTTTTAATTGTAGTCCTTCCGCTTTATAAATCTTGGCAAATTTAGAATCAATAATTAGTACAAGCTTATGTGTCATTTTTATATCCCTAAAAAAATAGTACAACATTAATAGTATGCAATTTTTGTCTACAAACAAACAAAAAAATTTTATAACCCTTAATTTATTTATAATTCAAATTTAATATTGAAATTTTAAAGACTAATATGTATAGTCATTAATTATAAAAACCATGCAGATATTTTTTGGTGTCCTATTCGATATATTCTGCATTTAGTATAACCAAAAAGGAGTATTTAAATGTCACATAAACCTAATTTCACTATTAAGTCATTACTAGAGGTTGGAGCTCACTTCGGGCACAAAAAAAACCTTTGGAACCCTGAAATGGCAAAATACATTTACGGTGTAAAAAACAATGTTCACATTATAGATTTGCAGCAAACCGCTTATCACTTGTATAACACGCTACAGGTCATATTCGGCATAGCATCTAAAAATGGCAAAATACTATTTGTTAACACAAAAAAACAATCTACAGACGTAGTAAAAAACGCCGCTGAAAAGTGCGGACAATATTATGTTAATCACCGTTGGTTAGGTGGAATGTTAACTAACTGGTCAACAGTCTCTTCATCCATCAAAACTCTAAAGAAATATGAAGAAATCTTAGAATCTGAAGATGACAAGTATACTAAAAAGGAATTATTAAATTTTTTAAGGAAAAAAGAGAAACTTGAAAAAGCTATAGGAGGAATTAGAAATTTGGGAGGGCTACCTGACATTTTATTTGTTATAGATGTTAAAATCCACGCTATAGCAATTCAGGAAGCAAACAAATTAAACATACCTGTGATTGCTATAGTTGATACAAATTCTAGTCCTAAAGGTGTTGATTTTGTTATCCCAGGTAATGATGATTCTAGAAAATCTATAGAACTCTATTGTAATTTGGTTTCTGATGCAGCCCTGGCAGGAATCGAAGATAATCTATCATCACAAGGAGTAGATCTAAAAAAATTGGCAAATGCAGGTGAAGAAAAAAAAGATACGAAAAAAATCAACAAAGCATCTGATAAAAAGGATACGGATAATAACAAAAAGTAGGTAAATTAAAATATGTCTATAAGTGCAAATCAAATCAAAGAGTTACGCAATAAATCAGGAGCTGGAATGCTGGATTGCAAAAAGGCTCTAGAAGAAAATAACTCAAATATAGAAGACGCTGTTGCATGGCTTAGGAAAAAAGGTCTTGCTTCTGCAGGCAAAAAAGCTGGAAGAGACACTAGCGAAGGAGTTATTGCAACATATATTGATGGAAATAATGCCACTATAATTGAATTAAGCTCTGAAACAGACTTCGTTGGAAAGAATGACAAATTTTTAAACTTGGCAGATAAAGTAGTGAAAAGCGCTCATCAATTTGAGGGAGACGATACAAATCAATTTTTAGCATCGGGCAAACATGAATCAACTCCAATTAATGAACTGATAGCTGAGCACATCTCTATTATTGGTGAAAATATTATATTAAAGAAAATTGGCAAAATTAGTGTCAATAAAGGAAAAATAATACCATATTTGCATAATAAACTATCAGATAGTATTGGTAAAATTGGTGTGTTAGTTGCCTTAGAAGGTGAAGTTAATGATGAGATTGAGGAATTTGGAAGGCAGTTGGCAATGCATATTGCAGCATCAAAGCCTATGGCCTTAAATGCTGAAAATCTCGATCAAAATGTTGTTGAAAAAGAAAAAAATATTCTTAGAGCACAAGCTTTAGAAAGTGGGAAACCAGCAAATGTTGTCGAAAAAATGATAGAGGGAAGGATCAGAAAATTCCTTGAAGAAATTGTATTACTTGAGCAACCATTTGTTATTGATGGCAAGACAAAAATTAAAAAAGTAATCGAGGAATTAAAATCTAATAATAATTGTGATTTTAATGTTTCGGGCTATATAAGATATGAAATTAGCGAATAATTGACATCAATCAGATGAAAAAACAAAATCGAATACTTTTAAAAATTTCAGGCGAAGCATTAATGGGAAGCGAAAAATTTGGTCATGATAACTCCATAATAGACCAAATTTGTGAAGACATTAAAGAAGTATATGATTTAGGCTATGAGATTTGTTTAGTAGTTGGTGGTGGTAATATATGTAGAGGTGCTACAGTAGCAGAAGTTGGTATTGAAAGAGCTACAGCAGACTATATGGGAATGCTAGCAACAGTAATAAATGCCATAGCATTACAAAGCAAGTTAGAAAGCAAGAGCCTGTTTACTAGGGTAATATCTGCAATACCTATTATTACAATAGTTGAACAATATATTAGAAGAAAGGCTATAAGGCATTTGGAAAAAGGACGAGTTGTAATCTTTGCATCGGGAACTGGAAATCCCTTTTTCACTACTGATACGGGAGCTGTCTTAAGAGCCATTGAAATGAATTGCTCTCTTATCCTAAAGGGTACTAAGGTTGATGGTGTATACTCCGAGGATCCTAAAAAAAACAGTGCAGCCGTGAAATATAAAGAATTAAGTCATGATGAGGTAATTAAAAATAACATTTCTGTAATGGACACAACTGCAATTACATTAGCGCATGATAATGCAATGCCTATCAGAATTTTTAACATTGGGAAGCAAGGTGAATTTGCAAGAGTTTTACAAAACAAAGGTGATTTTACAACTATAAAATAGCAACATTATGGATAAAGATTCAGAAATTCTAAAAAATTTAAGAACCAAAATGGAAGGCACTATATCTTCTTTAAATCATTCATTAAGTGGTTTAAGGACTGGCAGAGCTTCAACTGCCTTACTTGATCCCATTAAGGTTGATGCTTATGGAAGCGATATGTTCTTGAACCAAATTGGCAGCATCAGCGCACCAGATGCAAAAACATTACTAATTCAAATATGGGATAAGGGCTTGGTTTCTAGCGCGGAAAAAGCTATTTTAAATTCGGGTTTAGGTCTCACTCCTAACACCGAAGGACAAGTTATAAGATTACATTTACCTAATCTTAGCGAGGAAAGGAGAAAGGAGTTAGTAAAAAAAGCTAACGAATATAGTGAACAGGCTAAAGTAGCAATTAGAAATAATAGAAGAAGTGGTATTGATGAATTTAAAAAACAAGAAAAAGATAAATTGATTTCTGAAGATGAATCTAAACTTTATTCTCAAGAAATTCAAAAAATTACTGATGATTTTATAAATAGAATAGACGGTATATTAAATGTTAAGTCTAAAGATATAATGAATATTTAAATGGTATCCGAGCAATCGTTATCTTTATGCGAGCTAATTAATTTAATTACTAAATCATATTGCATTTTATTTACACACTAGTAGGAGATGCGCTATATATTTGTACCTTCAATCAGTTGTATTTCACAAATTTCTTCAATCTCCCTTTAGATTAATCTATCTTTAATCTATCTTTAATCTATCTTTAATCTATTTTTCTATTTCTTATTTATACAAAATGTATCTTGAAAAAGTAAGCTAAATAATTACTGGCCATTCTTGCAATTTCTGAAAAATAATAATATAGTTTACAATTATAACATATTGAAATATTACTCTTCAATAATGTCAAAAACTTATGTCAATATCTCTTTATTGCTGAGGCAGCACAACAAAATTTTAATGTCATTAAGAAAAAATACTGGATACGAGGATCACAAATGGTCATTAATATGTGGCAATCAAGAGAATAATGAATCAGCACTGTATACAGCTATTAGAGAGGCAAGAGAGGAGATAGGAATTAATATTAATACTTGTGATCTTCAAGTACTACATATAATGCATCGCAAGACCAGCAGAGAAAATATAGACGTATTCATTCAATGTAAAAAATGGGATGGTATTATTAAAAATAAAGAGCCTCAGAAATGTGAAAGCCTGAGATTTTATGAAATAGATAAATTACCTATCAATACCGTAGAATATATTGCCGATGCATTAAAATCAATTAAACAACTACAATTTTATTCAGAAAAAGGCTGGTCAATTTGATATGTGGACTGAGAGCAGGCACCATCAAGTTAAAAACTGTAAATCAAAGTATGAAAATATCTTACTCATAAAAACCTTACTACTACAAGGGATGAAGTACTAATGGTCAGACAAGAAAAAAAATATAAAACTAGAAAATAATATTGCGTTGCTCAAAAAAGCATATAACACTACTATGACAATAAATGGATAAATAATTATTTACAATGCTTAAAGGTAATATTTTAATTATAGGTGCAAATAGAGGGTTAGGCTTAGGCTTTGTTACCGAATTGTTAAAACTGCCAGAAATGAACATATTTGCCACCTATCGCAATGCTGAAGCAAGTAAGGAATTATTTGAATTATCAAAAAAACATAATCGGTTAAAAATACATCAGGTTGATATTACGAATGATACTGATATTAAAAACTTCAAAAAAGAGTTATCGGGAATTGCAATTGATTATCTAATAATAAATGCTGGAATTTTTAATGATACTGAAGCCACAATCAAAATGGTGGAACCTTCCAATCTAATGAAGCTGTTTAAAATAAATAGTATTGGCTCTATTATGATTTTGCAAGCACTGTTAGATAACGTCATTGCAGGAGATAAAAAAGTAGTAATGTCTATATCCTCAAAATCAGGAAGCATATCATCTTATGAGAGCTGCAGAAGATTTAGTTATAGAGCAAGTAAAGCAGCACTAAATTCTTTAATGAGAAATGCTTCCTTGGAATTGGAAGAAATGAGAGTAAAAATATTAATTATGAATCCAGGCTGGGTAAAGACAGATATGGGTGGTCAAAATGCTCTACTAGAGATACAAGAAAGTGTCAGCGGTATGATCCGCTGTACTTGAGAATGAAAAGAGTTATAAAACAGGCTCTTTTTTGGATTATCAATGAAACAACGTACCTTGGTAAAACTTTATTGTGCAAATAAAAACTAATTAGGCTTTATAAATCTCAACACCAAGTCTTTCATCGCTATTGCAATGAAATTGCCCTTTTATTATTGTTAATTTTTTGTTACCATATCTCATAAATAGTTAATATGTCGAATAAGGAGCTACATAATAACATGGTGTTAAAAACTTTAGTATTATCCATAGATCATAGTGATCAAGTGATAACTGCCGTTAATCCAAAAACTTGTGAAAAGACAGATGTGTTGATCACAAATACTAAAGATAAGGACTTATCAGTATTAATAGGGCAATATATACATTCTAAAACTAAAAATCCATATAGCTTGATAGGTATTGCCGAAGATTTGGAGCTACACAATAAATTTGCGCTATATAAAATGCTGTATAATTCATTAAAACCCGGCGGTTGTAAAGGTGTATCAAGAAATACAATATTTATTAGAGATCTCTACAATGATTTTTTTCAAGAAGTGGAAATTGATGGACGAATAGTGCAACGCTTTATAAGAGATGCTTTATCAGATACTCATGATAAGCTGTGATGCTCTTAGGGTGATTTAATTAAATTATTAACAAATTTGGAAATAGCCTTAGGTAGTTATTTAGTTATACTATATTTTCTACAAGCCAAATATCCTGCTATAATATGGCAACCTATTAACTACAACTACTCACTATAAAATTCTACAGCAAATAACAATTTTTATGAAATGCTTGGGTTTAAACAATAATTAAGTATAATAGAATATGTAGTTTATTTTAATTAAGATGAATCTAAAATAACTTATAGAATTAAGAGGGGTAATATGTCTACACATAAAAATGAGATGTCTGAAAAGCTATTAATCATACTAGCATCACTATACTCGCTAGGTCTAAAAACCCAAAATTATCACTGGAATATAACTGGAGAAAATTTTTACCAATATCATAAGTTATTAGAAAAGTTATATAAGGATAGCCTTAACTCCATAGATGATTTAGCTGAACATATTAGGCTGCATAAAATAAAAATCCCGGCCACTTTAGAGAATTTTGCTAAGTTAAGTGTTATTAAAGGTGCAAAAAATGATATCGATACTCACACAATGTTAGATAATCTTTTTTTAGATAATCAACTGCTGGTAAACACAATATTGCACTGGATTGAGGTATATGAAAAAGACTGTCTGAGGACGACTGTTAACCTACTTGATGAAATTCTAGAAGAGCGAGAAGAAGCTATTTATCTATTATCGTCTATTTTAAATAAGTAATTTATTATAGCCAATGGCCAGCTATCATAATCTAACTCTTAATTGGTTGTATTTAGATATTAATAGCTATTTTGCAACAGTAGAGCAACACAATAATCCATCATATAGAAATAAACCTCTCATTGTAGTCCCACTTGATTCAGACACTACATGCGCTATTGCAGCGAGTATTGAAGCAAAAAAACTGGGGGTTAAAACAGGTACAAACGTGGGTGTGGCTAGACGCATGATTCCTGAGCTTATTTGTGTAAAATCAAATCATGCTAAATACAGAGATTACCATCATAGAATACTCAAAGAGATAGATAAGCACATATATGTTGATGATATTTTATCTATAGATGAGTGTGCAGGCAAACTTACAGGAAAATTTCAACAAAAGCAAAATGCTGTTGAATTAGCATACAAAATAAAAAAAGGCATAACCAATAATATAGGTGATAATATTAAATGTTCTGTAGGTATAGCACCTAATAGATTCTTGGCTAAAATAGCAACAGAAATAGAAAAAGTAGATGGTTTAGTCGTGCTAGAAGGAAGTGATTTACCTAAAAAACTTTACCCATTAAATTTAAGAAGTTTAACTGGTATTGGAGCTTCTACCTACACAAGGTTAATATCTAACGGCATCAATTCAGTTGAAAGTCTTTGCAGTAAAGATGCGAGTTTTTTAAAAAAAGCTTTTGGCAATATAATGGGGGGAAAATACTACTATTTACTGAGGGGGTATAATATGCCAGAGGAAAAAAAAGATACTCAATCAATAGGAAATAGCCAGATTCTTCCACCAGAAATGAGGAATGCAGCAAAAGCGTATGATGTAGCAAGAAAATTACTACTTACAGCCACATCAAAGCTTAGAGAAAAAGAATTTTACGCTAATGGTATTAATTTAGAACTTAGTCTAACGAATAAAAGTAGTTTAAAAAATTATCAAAAACTTAATTCTTTATGCGATGATTTTTCTCTTGGGGATAAAATGAAGTTTATGTGGGATTCGCTAATTAATAATCAAATTAACCTAAGTATCAAAAAAATATCTATATCATTTATAAATTTAACAAAACAAAAAAATGATCAGTTAGTGTTGTTTAATAATGATACAGATTGTAATTTGAGGGAGAAAAATAAATTAGAGCAGATTTCAAGGCTAATAGATAAAATAAACAAAAAAGAAGGAAAAAGCATAGTATCATTAGGAATGGTGAGAAATAAAGATGAGCAAACAGAAGCTATTGCATTTTCTTCTATATGAAATTGAGGAGTAATTCATTTCAATACTCATACCCCTCAAAAATGATAATTTTTTATATTTCAAAACTTATTAAAATATGATTTAAGAGTCACTGTTGCAAACTTAAAAACTTTAAGAAAAAGTAAAAAATTCATTTGTTATTTTTTATTTTTATTTGAATTAATTTGCAAGCAGTACTGTCTAACTTCTAACTAATCAACTAATCATGGTTGTTGATTATATCGTCTTCCATATTTAATTCTTCAAAATCATGATCATGATCAATAAAATCATAATGACTATCATCTTGTTGAATTTTAGAATTTTCATTCTTTGATAGATTTGAAAAATATAAATATGCTGAAGCTGCAGTAAGTGCCGCCACTTTAGCCGGATGATTGGTTATAACAGCAGTTCCTTTAGCGTATATAACTCCCACTATGGTAGTAAAAATAAAAAACGCCCCAGCTTGTATGGCTGGATTATTAGCTACCTCGCATACAATATGCTCTTCTGTAGTAGCATGATGGTGATGATTACAATGAGTCATAAGAAAATTTATGTAATGTTATGTTGCAACATAACATACAAGATTATCTTTACTTGTCAATTTACTTTTTATACTATCTGTTAAAATCTGTTAAAAATAAATTTTTTTTATATCAATATACTACTTACATGTTAAACCCTTCTCTTGATAACATTAGTAAAAACTGTAATTTTACTCTTACACCCCTTAGGAAAGAAATTCTAAGTACATTTCTTATAAAGGGCAATTCATTGAAAGCTAACGATGTAATTGCTGCCGTTAATACTCATAGGATCAATACTAAGCCGATAGTAATTTATCGAGTTCTGAATTTTTTAGTGAAAAAAAAAGTCTTACACAAAGTGAAATCACAAAATATTTTTATTTTATGTGTCGATGCTTTATGCGAGCAAAATAATGGAAATAAAATTTTCTTATCTTGTAGAAACTGTCAGCAAATTAAAGAAATAGGAGATAAAGATTTCTTGAAAAGCCTGATAAATCTCTGTATAAAAAATAAATTTATTCTAAAAAATAGTACAATTGAAGTAGATGGTTATTGTGATAATTGTCAATTCATCGCGGATAAGGAGGTATAAAAAAAGATAGCTTTTAGATATTTGAGTCACCGTTGTAGGCTGCTGCATCAAGGTATTTCCAGCTGCTTGGGAAATTACCACCAAATTCCGACAAATTTTTTGCAGAATTAAATAAGTTTGTTTCTCCTAAGACTTTATAGACATACTCATTCCCCCCTAAAGAAATAGTATTTATTAGTATCATTATTATACAAAGTTGTATCAACTCTGCCTCCCCATCTCTCCGGCAAGCCAAGCATATTCTGCCATGACAGGCATGCTATTAGTTCCTGCTGTAGGTCTTTCAACCGACTCGCCTTTTTTTAAAAAATAGTATTTATCTGTGTCAGCATTATAAATGCCAGCATTAATTATTGATAGATCTGCCATAATTTAAATCCAATATGTTAAGTCATGTATACAGCCATGGATAGAGGCTTGATTATTGATTGTCTAGCTTTTTTGTTATAAATCTGGCAAATATTAAAATTGAGTTCTTTAAACTCTTCCATATATATCATCATATCTATGTATATCACCTTCTGTTAATTTTGCTCCAAGCTGTATTTCTAATATTTCCAACGTTTCATTGTGGCAATTCTCTAATCTGTGCTTAGCTTTAATAGGGATATAGGCAGATTGATGCGCAGTTAAATTAAAAACTTCATCATTTATTGTTACTGTAGCAACACCTTTAAGCACCGTCCACTGCTCAGACCTAAATTCATGACTCTGCAAGGATAATATACCCTTTGGGTTAACAACTATTTTCTTTATTTTATATCCATCACATACAACCAAATTCTCATAGTATCCCCAGGGCCTATACTCTTTGTTTCCATCAATCAATTCTTGTTGATTATTTTTTTGCAAAAAATTTACAACATCTACAACTTTCTCAGTCTTATCATTATGAACTACTAATATTGAATCTTTTGTTGAAATGATACTGATGTCCTTAAGACCAATAGCTGCAGTAAATACATCTTTTGAATCAATATAACAATTTTCACTATCTATAAATAAACCATTTCCAAACAGCCCATTATTTTTCATATCTTTTGGCGCAAGCAGCCCATGTGAACAAAATGAACCAACGTCCAACCAATCAAATTCACATGAATATACCGCAATCATTTTTGTCTTTTCTAATAACGCATGATCTATTGATATGTTTGGGCAATATTTATAGCATTCCTCCTCTAACTCAACTATGTTTTGTTGTGTTTTTGCCTTCCTTAAGGAACTCTCAGCATACTTTAATAAATCTGGTTCATATTTCTCAATTTCATCTATTATAGTCTTAGGATAAGCCAATAACATTCCTGTATTTAAAAGATAGTCTTTTGGAGATAATGATTTTATTGAAGCACTATCTGGCTTTTCAATGAAGTCAATCACTTTAAGAAAAGGTGAATTCTCTATTTTCTTTCCCCTTTTAATATAACCATATTTTGAATTAAACTCATTTAATTTAACACCGAATGTAATGATTAATTCATCAATTTTTTTACTTAAAAAACTTACATTTTTGATAAAATCTTCTTTACTTTCGATATAATGATCTATGGGTAAAATAAGTATTAATTGATCTTTATTTTTTAACAATAAAGAGGCTATTGTTACTGCTATAGCTGTATTCTTTAAATCCGGTTCTAGGACGAGACTATATTCATTGATTTTCAACTTTTTCAATGAATCTTCTATCTGCCATCTATGATCTTTCCCACAAATAATTATAGGAGGATTAAACAGATCCTTATTCTCAATTCTTTGCAATGTATTTTGAAATAAATTGTTTTCAGTCTTTATTTTAATAAATTGTTTCGGAGAGTTTTTCCTAGAGAGTGGCCACAACCTTGCACCAGCACCTCCTGCTAATAATACTGGAGTAATTTTCATGTTGTTATAAGTATAAATTGTTTAAATAGGAAGCGCATTATTTTATTAAATTTAAACTTCCGGAAGCTTAACACACATATCGCCATTATCAAAATAATGTGAATCAATACAATTATCCTCAAGTTTTATTAAATTTTTAAGCTTCGCAATGCGCAAATATGATTCCTCTACCCTACTTTGCGAAACTACTCCGTTTAATACTGCATCCTCAATAATATCTATAATTTTTTTAGGTGTGGTATCCCATGAATCACTATCTTTTGAATCAAAAGACGATGCTGAATTTCTTGCAAAAACTAAAATATCATTCCCAGCATTGATTGCACGATGGACTACATCTTCTAAGGAATAATAATTTCTTATCGCTCCCATCTCCAAAGCATCGGTTACAACTACTCCTTGAAAATTGAGATTTTCTCTTAATATACCTGTTATGATTTTTTTAGATAATGTTGCTGGATAACCACTTTCATCTAAATGACGATTAATAATATGTGCCGTCATAACGGCTGTATTTAACGAATCTGAAAGTAAAGCCTTATATGGTTTTAATTCTAAATCTGTATTTGCTGAATCTGTTGTATCGGTTAAACCCTTATGTGTATCATTTTGAGCAAAGCCATGACCTGGAAAATGTTTCAGTGTAGTAATTATATTATGCTTTTTATGAGCATCTATAAATTGCTTTGAATACTGAATTACTGTTTGGGGATTATCACTAAAACTTCTTTCAAAGCCACCTATAACACTACATGGAGGTATGGTGTCAACATCAACACACGGAGCAAAATTAAAATTTATACCATAATCTTTAAGGGTTTTTGCCATGTCCAAATAAGTGCTATATGCTTCTTCAGAACTATAACTTGCTGCTATTTTCTTTGCTGTATCAAAATTTCTAAACCCATTTTTTGAACTTAATCTTTGAACCCTTCCACCTTCTTGATCTACAGCTATTAGCAATCTAGAATCCGCTTGTAGTAATAAATCAGTTAAACTTTTTAACTGCTCTGGAAAATTAATATTATACCCAAATAATAATACACCTCCCAATCCTAATTCACCTATATCATCCACTATCTTAAGCACACCTTGATCCTCAACATCTGCTCCACGAAAGCCAAACATTAGCATACTAGCTATTTTTTGCCTTAGTGTTAATTCATTATTTTTTGCCATAGAAATTATTAATACTCATCAATTATCATAAATAATGCCACATAAATAATCAATGAGCTATAAAAAGAATGCTTTTACAAATCAACGTGCTCTGTTTGAGAATTTTGATACTCATCTAAAACTTCTATTAGCTTATCTGCTAACCCTGTTTTACCATCCTTCATAGCATTAACTATAGGTTTACCTTTAAAATTTGCATCTTCATCAAGTGATTTAGGATTTAACTTTGCAAATTCTACAATTTTTTCATCTGAAATATCTGTCTGCTTAATTAAGTAATACAAAATCCTAGAATTCACTGTTGCTTTATTTATTTTTGCCAATTGATAAGCAAGATCTAAATTTTCTTTCCATATTATTAAATTAGTAACTGCATTATCATCACTATAACCTCCACAGCTTTCACTTAAGGCATCTGGATTTATCTTTGCTAATTCCATAGCTAAATCATAACTTTTGTTTTCAATTGTAATACAAATTGGAGTATTATAACTGAATTCAGAAGATTTTATTTCTAAAAGCTCTGGATATTGTGCAGCATAAGATAAAATATTATCCTTATCGCCTTTTTGGATTAAATTTAAAAGTTTATAAAATTTTGTATCTGTCATAGCAACTCCCTAAGTATTTAAAGTTTATTAAATACATATTAAGGCGAGCATGTCTATTTATTTTTTGCTCAATTTGTCGATTAACTTTTCCATCGAATCAGGGGTAAGATTTTCATGATAATCATTATTGATTTGGACTAGAGGGGCATCAACGCATGCTCCTAAACACTCAACTTCTACTAAAGTAAATTTATTATCTTCTGTTGTTTCTCCCAGTTCTATTCCTAATTTATTTCTGCAAGTATTTGTGATGTCTTTTGCCCCTCGTAACATACACGGCGTTGTTCTACATACTTGTATTAGATTTTTTCCAACAGGTTGTTTGTTAAACATTGTATAAAAATTTGCAACCTCATAAACTTGGATCATGGGCATGTCTAGCAGTGTAGCAATATAGTCCATTGCTGCAAGAGGTATCCAGTTATCATGCTGTTCCTGCGCTAAATACAACAAAGGCATAACTGCGCTTCTTTGTTTTCCTGCAGGATATTTTTTAATATATTCATTGGCTTTTTTAAGATTACCTGCAGAAAATTTGAAAGACTTTGGTTGCTCGAATTCGCGCTCTCTAAATAATGACGACATAATTTTTACCTATCTATTTCCCCGAAAACAACATCCATACTACCAATATTGGCAACAACATCAGCAAGCATATGCCCTTTACTCATAGCCTCAAGAGCTTGTAAATGAGCAAAGCCGGGCGCCCTTATATGGCATCTATATGGCTTATTAGTACCATCCGCTACTAAATACACACCAAATTCTCCCTTTGGAGCTTCTATGGCAGTATAAGTTTCTCCAGGTCCAACATTATACCCCTCTGTGAATAATTTAAAGTGATGAATTAATGCTTCCATCGAATGTTTCATATCTTTTCTTGATGGTGGCGTTATTTTTTTATCACCTGAATGCACATCACCTTTTGGCATTTTCTCAAGGCATTGTTTCACTATTTTGACAGATTCTTTCATTTCTTCCATTCTTACAAGGTATCTATCATAACAATCACCGTTTTTACCAATTGGTATTTTGAAATCAAGCTCTTCATATATCTCATAAGGCTGAGATTTTCTTAAATCCCATGCTATGCCAGATGCTCTTAGCATTGGACCAGAAAAACCCCAATCTAAAGCTTGCTTTTTTGTCATCTTCCCAATGTCAACAAGACGTTGTTTAAAAATTCTATTGTCATCTAATAATGTTTCTACGTCAGATATTTTATTCAAAAAATTTTCAAAAAAACTAGATATATCTTCTAATAATTTTTCATCTATATCTTTTGCAACTCCTCCAGGCCTAATATATGCTGAATGAAGCCTAGAACCAGACGCTCTTTCATAAAATTCCATCATCACCTCTCTTTCTTCAAACATCCATAGTAATGGAGTCATTGCGCCGACATCAAGAGCATAAGTTGTGATATTTAATATATGATTTAAAATTCTTGTGATTTCACTAAAAAGAACTCTTAGGTATTGAGCCCGCAAGGGAACTTGAAATTTTAATAATTTTTCAACCGCAAGAGCAAACCCGTGTTCCTGGCACATTGGAGAAACATAATCTAGTCTATCAAAATATGGCACTGCCTGAAGGTATGTTTTATACTCTATAAGCTTTTCTGTTCCTCTATGCAACAAGCCAATATGTGGGTCCGCACGCTCAATCACTTCTCCATCCATTTCCAATATTAATCTCAAAACACCATGAGCAGCAGGATGCTGAGGTCCAAAGTTTATTGAAAGATTTTTTATATTCTTTTTAGCACTTGAATCCACCATTAGTACTGTTTGTAATAATTTCAACTTGTTAATTTAGGTTTACATTACCACATAGAATTTTTGAAATAAACAATTTATCCTCAAAAAATATAATCCACCACCATTAATAGATACATCAATTTTATTTGCTCCTCATCATGAGCTATCTAAAATCTTACCGTAAATGTAACACTTCATAATATATAATATGATCATTGCAATTTAGAAAAATGTATAATAGCTTTTCAAAGGAATAGAAAATTATGATCAAAAGTTGGTATACACATTGATTTTATGGAAACACATGATTTGTTACAAAAATCACAAAATTTAAAATTAGAAGCTCAGGCTTTTCTTAAACATAACAATATAGATGTACTATTGGGAGAATATTTTAACGTGTATTACACAGGTAGTTTTGCTTATGATTTGATGTGCTGGAGAGATATTGATATTGTTTTAGAATTAAAAGAAAATAGCTATAGTATCAATGATATATATGGCAAAGTATTTACAAAATTGATAACTAAAGATGGAATTACCGAAATTGATTATAAGGATGGCAGTAATTTTGAAATTAGGAAGGGATTGCCTAAGGGGCATTATTTAGGCTTTGATATATATGATAACTCTGTTAATGATAAGTGGAAAATTGACACATGGCTCTTAGATAAGCAGTATTTTCAAAAAAGTAGAGAGCTAGATCATGATATGGGGCTAAAACTAAATTCTCAAAATAGAGAGAAAATTATCAGGCTAAAATTTGCATATATGAATAACTCAGGTAGAATCCCATCTCTTGTTAGCTATTATATATACGACACGGTGCTATTCAAAAACTTTATAAGTGATGAAAAAATAATTGAATACGTTAATAACAAAATTTCTCAGTAATTATATAATCTAACTTAACATCATGTTTTTCTGTGGGAATATGCTCCACTTCCTGAAAGACATATCCTATACCTATTTTGACAGAATTGTTAATTTTTCTTAAGCTCCTGTCATAATGACCATAACCATGGCCTAGTCTATTACAATCTTTATCAAATCCAACAACAGGTATTAATAATGTATCCGGCACCACTTCTATTCCGGTAGAGGGCTCCTTTATACCAAGCTCATTGATAATAAATGGAGAGTTTTCATTCCATTCATAAAATTTAATAGTGTCCTCAATAATTTTGGGCAATGCTGTTTTTATACCTAGGTTATATAGCCAATTCATTATTGAAGAAATATTTGGTTCATTGTCGAATGCCGAGTAGCATGCAACGATATTAATATTTTCAAAAAATTTATTATTAAATTTATTTATTAAGTTTTCACAAATTTTTTTGCTTAATACATCTACTTGAGTCGGTGTTAATTTTCTTCTTTGATTTAACAAATTTTTGCGTAGTTTTTTCTTTAAATATGCATTATCATCCATGAGTAAATTTAATGTATCAAATGAGTAAAAATAAAATTTTCGCTTGCCAAGATTGTGGAGCAGTTTTTAAAAAATGGCAAGGCAAATGTACCGAGTGTAATGCCTGGAATACGATAGTTGAAGAAATTACAAACACAGCAATTACAAAAAAGATTTTTGGTAAAAGCACCCAAGGTGCAGTCGATCTAAGTAGTTTAGATGCAATTGAATCTGATTTTCAAAGGGTAGATGCAAAAATTAATGAAATAAACAGGTTACTAGGAGGAGGTTTGGTAAAGGGATCTACCATTTTGATCGCAGGTGAACCAGGGATTGGAAAATCCACATTGATACTTGAATTATGCAATAAACTTGCAAGACAAGAATTTCTCACAATTTATATTAGTGGAGAAGAAGCGCTATCGCAGATAAAATTGAGGGCTGATAGGTTGAAAGTGGATAATAAGCATATACACATTGCAAATATTACTTCACTTGAAAAATTGTTATTATTAATTGCTAAATTAAAACCCTCGATGATTATTATTGATTCGATACAAACTTTATATTTTGAAAAGTTGGATTCCCCTCCTGGTTCTGTAGGCCAAGTTAGAGTTTGTACGCATGAGTTAATACAAATTTGCAAAAAACATGGTGTAACGCTGATTTTAATTGGGCATATAACAAAAGAAGGGCAGATAGCTGGTCCAAAAATTCTTGAGCATATGGTTGATGTTGTGCTTTCTTTTGAAGGAGAAAATACTCAGCAATTTAGAATAATTAGAGCTACAAAAAATAGATATGGCTCCACCAATGAGATTGCATTATTTGAAATGAGTTCAAAAGGATTGCAAGAAATACAAAACCCATCTGAAATTTTTTTACCTAATGAACAGGATAGTATAGAAAAACAAGGGGCATGTATTTTCCCAAGCATAGAAGGCACAAGAACCATTTTATTAGAAGTTCAAGCATTAATAGTACCAAGCTTTCTTGCTACACCAAGAAGGGCAACAGTTGGATGGGATCATAATAGGCTCGCAATGCTAATCGCAGTACTCAATGCAAAAATGGATATAAACATAATGAATAAGGAGGTATACTTAAACATAGTAGGCGGTTTAAAAGTATGCGAACCAGCAGTGGATTTAGCCGTGGTTGTTGCTTTAATATCTGCAAACCAAAATATTTCTATAAGTAAGGATACTATATTTTTTGGAGAGATAGGTTTGTCAGGAGAAGTGAGGCAAGTTAATAATATGGACAACCGTTTAATTGAAGCAAGTAAATTGGGCTTTAAGAAAGCTATCATCCCTTTTCGAAAAAAAAAGTTTACTTGCAATATAGAAATAATTGAGTTAAAGCACATTAATGAACTAAAAAAAATACTAATATAAAACCAAATGCAGGGATTTGATTTTAGTGCTATGAATTATATCGATTATATGTCACTTACTATAATTCTCATCTCGATAATATTTGGGTTTTATAGGGGATTTTTGACATCTGCAATTAGTTTGTTTGGATGGATTTTTTCAATAATTTTAACTTATCAATTTTATCCGCAAATTGAACAACATTTACTGAATTATATTAAATCTAAAATATTTGTTATTATTCTTGGTTCTGGTGGTCTATTAATTATTCTTTTAGCAATATTTGGAATCTTAAATAGCATGTTTTATAAGTTGATTGGCAATCTCAAAAGAAACTTTTTTGATAGAATGGCAGGAATTTTATTTGGTTTAGTAAGAGGATTTTTAATTGTGTCTTTCTTCTTTTTATGCTTTTCAATCAGTCTAAAATTATTAGGCGGGAAAAAGCATGAATTGACTGAAAAAGATTATCCCTCAGCAATCACTGAAGCTATTACGTTTGAATTAATAAAAGCAGGGGCAGATGGTTTAGAGGGCATTCTACCTGAATCATTTAATAAAAGATTTGACAAAATATTTCATCATTTAAGCAAAAAAGATGTTGATGAAAGATTTGTTAAAAATTCAATTGATAAGCTAACAAAATTTGCTTCTGATGAACAAATTAAAAGTATCAATTTAAAAAGACAAGACTTGAAGTCATTTGAATCTCAGCAAACAATTGAGATTAAAACATTAGAATTTCTTTTGGAGAACTATAATGAAAACTTAATGAGTGGGAGTATAAAAGATAAAATATTTTCTAATGAAGAGCAGGAAAGGTTAGAAACAATAATTAACAATCATCTTAATGAATGATCAATAGGTAATTAGTTAAAATAAGATAAGTTTTTAATGTAAAACCTCTTTCAATTGATGTATAATCCTGTATAATCACCAAAAAAACCTTTATTATATGTACAAAAAAGTAGCCTTGTTATCTTTAGTTTTCTTAGCATTAGTTGGATGCAACAAAAAAACAATGTCAGCGTTAGGTTTAAAAAAAAGTACGCCAGATGAGTTTTCGATTATACCAAACAAGCCTCTTACTATCCCACCTATGTTTGATCTAAAAGATCCTGATTTACAGGAAAATCAACATAATACTCAAGACTACAGTAAGGCCGTGAATAATAATCATTTATCTCAGGGAGACAAAAAATTTGTGGAAAAATTTTCAGCTATAGCTAAATAACCAAAAAAATGTCATAGAATAGAAAGCTAGATATAAATCTAGCTTCTAAAAATTATTTACATGCTACCTATAGAAGTATGTATTCTGATTCACCATAATAATCATTGCTACTATTAATATACTTATCATTAACAACTTCATACTCATCCGAATACAAATCAGCACTTTTTATCTCGCTCAGATTAGATTTCAAGCTATATGAAGCTGAAGCAATGGTAAAAATTGCCTTAAGTTCATCAATATAGTATTCTTTGAACAATTCATTTCCACCACTTACGAATGTACTTTTAGTTGCAAATTTCATGCTAGATAATTTAAACCCTTCATAGCCTATAGTTAAAATACCTGCTATAACTTTTACTGGCGTTTTTAAACTACTAGCTAACGAATACACTCCATTTTTAAAATAATCTAGATATCCAACTTCTTTAACTTCAATATCATCTGTAATTAAGCTATTTTCGGATAAAGTATTCGCAACTCTATGTATTAAATCTTGATTATCTGCAATGTATTTTTGGGTAATATCTTGGAGATGTTTTATATTTTCTTCAGAGCTATCATCCAACGAATTCATCTCATCTGAAATTATTGGGTTTAATCTGTAATAATTTTCACCAAATAATTCTTGAGCTAACTTCTGATTATTTAATGAAGAGGAATCCAGCGCTACATCAAGTATATTATTTTTAGTAAATAACCAATCTAGGATGCCAAAATTTTTATAACTGCTATGGTTAGTATTGATTACTTTTCCTGTGCCCAGTGAAATTACAATTAAATTATCTAAATCTACTGAATTCTTAACTATACTATTTTTGACCATATCTACATAGCCTGACATTGTTGAGGTATTACTAATAACACCACCATCAATATAAAAATCATCATTTATTTGTTTTGAATCAAAATAGTATGGGGCTGATGTACTTGCACCTAAAATATCTTTTAATAAAGCATCTTCATTGGAATTTTTTAATGATTTTAGTGTTGACCATACTTTAGGGCTATAATCATTTAAATTAAATGCCGTGACAGAAATAGGAAATTTGGTTTCTGATAACTTAGCATTTTTAAAAATGTTCTCTAGTTGATAATCAAATTCACTTCTATCGTATTTAGAATCAAATAGTCCAATACCTTTTTCCTTAAAGATATTTTTTGTAACTCTATTAATTATATCAAATACCTCTTTAGTGCCATATATAGAGTTACCTTCATCGTCTTTTAAAGCTAAGACAGCTCCAATTAATGCCCCAGAAGAGGTCCCAGCAAAGTAATCTATATTTTCCGATATAGGTTTACCTGTTAGTTTTTCAATTTCTTTTAAGATCATTAGGGGGACGACCCCTCTTACTCCTCCCCCATCTATTGAGAGTAATACATTTTTTTTATTAGTCATAGTCACTTCCATAAAATAGTTCTATATACTTGATGATAACTTTTGCACAATTATAAGTAAAGTTAATTTTCTAATAGTTCCTTTAGAGATAAATCTGAAACAGGATTATGACTACCTAGATAAGGTACGGCTTTGAGTTGTCGAAAATTATGTGATACAATAATACAGAGAGATTATTTTTCAAATATTTTCAATCATAAAAGTATTTATTACATGATTCAGCAATATGATTCAAAAACAATATATCTCATTTATGATGGAGAATGTCCAATTTGTAATAATGCGGCACAAGCACTAAAAATTCGTAAAGCTGTGGGTAATTTTATTATTATAAACGCTAGAACGAATAATCCCTTAGTGTTAGAGGCTAAAAATCATGGATATGATTTAGATGAAGGCCTTCTAGTTAAGTATCAGGGTCAGTTTTATTATGGTAAAGATGGAATGCACATATTAGCAATTCTAGGCAGTAAATCTAATTTATTTAACAAAATAAATAGCACATTATTTAGGTCAAAAATTTTACTAACAATATTATATCCTGTTTTAAAATTTATTCGGCGCTGTTTATTAATGATACTTGGAGTAAAAAAAATAAAACATAGTGATAGTAAGCCGATATTTAAAACAATTTTTAGTGGCTTATATGACAATATGCCGGTAGTACTAAAAAAACGTTATTCTAATAGGATATATTCAGAAGATATACTTGTATTTGATGGTAATATGAATATTAGATTTTCTAAATTTCTAAAAATATTAATGCCGTTATTAAAACTATTTAAAGCATTGGTACCTTATGAAGGAACTAATATTCCGACAAGAGTTTACGCAAAAAGTAGAGAATATTCAGAGGATTATGTTTTAGAAAGGCATTTTAAATTTCCAAATCAAGATCCATATGTGTTTTGCTCAAAATTTATAGCGAGCAAAAATAATACTATGATTGAAATCGTTAGGTTTGGCATAGGGTTGAGTTATTATTGTATTTTGGATGGCAACAAAATTAAGATGAAGCATAAATGTTATGTTTGGCATATATTTGGCAAATTTATTCCTATACCATTAGAATTATTAATGGGCAAAATACATGGAGAAGAAGAATCAATTGATGAAAATAGTTTTAAAATGACATTAGTCGTTATTCATCCATGGTTTGGAAAAATGTTAGACTATAATGGTCAATTCAAAATACTATGAATGAAATTCTTGTTCTTGGTGGTTACGGCAATTTTGGAAAAATGATTTCTGAACGATTAGTAAAAGCTGGTATAGATATTGTTATTGCTGGTAGGAATAAAAAGAAAGCAAAAAAAGTTGCCATAGAATTGGGTGTAAAAGCAGTAACATTTGATGCTAATCGAATGCTTGCAAAATATCTTAAAATAATAAAACCAAAGATAGTTATCAATACTTGTGGACCTTTTCAAAATTCCAATTATTCAGTTGCAAATTGTTGTATTAAGCAAGGGGTACATTACATAGATATTGCAGATGGAAGGGATTTTGTATCTAAAATTTCTGAATTGGATGGATTGGCAAAACAAACTAATTCGATAGTCATAAGTGGTGCTAGTACAGTCCCATGCTTATCATCTGCCGTTTTAGAAGAATATAAAGATGAATTTTACCAAATTGATTCTTTGATATATGGAATAACTCCAGGTCAAAAAACTTCACGAGGCTTGGCCACAGTACAAAGTATTTTAAATTATCTCGGTAAACCTTTAAAGTCATTTGCAGGTAATAATAAAATTTATTATGGATGGCAAGACATATACAAACAAAAATATCCAGTGTTAGGTAAACGTTGGATGGCAAATTGTGATATTGCTGATTTAGATATATTTCCTAAGCAATACAATATTAAATCAATACAATTTTCTGCGGGTATGGAAAATAGTTTTTTGCATCTAAGTATTTGGATTTTAGGATGGTTAAAAAGATTTGGGCTACCTATTAAGTTAGAAAATCATGCTAATTTTCTGCTAAGATCAAGTAATTTATTTAATATATTTGGTACAGCGGATGGAGGGATGCATATGATTATGAGAGGTAAAAATAAATCTAATAAAGTGCATGAGCGTAAATGGTTTATTATAGCAAAAAATGGTTCTGGTCCATATATTCCATCTGTAGCATCTGTTATAGTAGCTAAAAAAATATTATTAGGTCAATTAATTAACCCTGGTGCAAAATCATGCGTAGGCTTAGTTACATTACAAGAGTATCTAAATGAATTACTCGAATTTGATATTACTCAATATACAGAGAATTAACTTTATTACCTGCAAAAAATACTACCGGATAATAACTGATAATGTCTTCTCATTATAGCCAAATTAAGATACAAGAGTTATGATGAAGTTGCATCAATTACGCGCTTTTCCTGTCATACATATAGTGGGACTGTAACAATTTTATCCTGATCTAGCTATATTTAAATTTTCAGGACTTAGATACTGCTCAGGAAGATAAAGTATGACAGAATTTCGTCAAGAAATTATCTCTCTTTAAATCAATTTTTCTTTGATACATTGAGCTCTTTGCACTTATAGCAAAATGGTTTAAATATTCTCTTCATTAGCGTAGAAATCATTTTATTATCTATCTTATCTTGTTTAGCCCTATTATTACTACTTGAAGTGAATAGTGCATCAGCTTCAAGAGCAGTGTTATTCCAAAGCAATTTACCAGTTTTTGAATCAATTATACTAATCAACATTGATGAACCTGCGCTAGGTCCTCCCGAATAAATACCTGTTACCATTCCTGTCAAAAAGCTAAGTGCCACAGCGCCACTTGTTCTAGCATAACCAGAAAAATCTACTATCATTAGTAAATCAGCGTTTTCAACTTCACCGATACGAGTTGCGAATTGCCCAAAGTTTACATCTATTGATGATGCATTTTTTTCTTTAAATTTTGGACCATGAAGTACCTTCATTTCTTCATTATATTTTTGTCTTAATTGCAAAACTTCATTATAAATTCCTTTGTCGTGCGCGTCTTTCCTACTTAAGAAGGATATCTTAAATCCTTTCAATTTCATTTCAGGAATAATATTGTCCTTAATAAGGCTTTCTAAATGATATTCATAATCATAAAATCTCTTTGTCTTGCCCCCTGCATCAACTGAATTTATTTCCACCTCAACTGGTAATAAAGCCATTGTATTATATCTAGCAATAACTTCTTTATAGTTAGAGGTTTGTCTAGTGGTAATAGGTGCGCAGCTTGTGAATATTAGTAATACTCCAGCTAGAAGTTTATTTTTTAGTGACATTTTAATTATGAAGTTTAATAATTAAGCTCATTGAGCAGGAATGACTCTAGTTCGGTTATCTGAAAATACTACATAAACCTTTTGTCCTTTTTGTAATGGATCTTTTTCGGATTGTACGACCGTCAGCATACCATTAACTCTTGCAGTTGCAATAACGTTTCTTAAGGCCATATTTCCTTCGTAATAAGTATCTTTAATGTTAGATATGTCAACTTTAATAACATACTCTAGGCCTTTGCTAGTACTAAGTGAATCTTGCATAGCAGCCCCAACTAAACCTCCAATTACAGCTCCTCCTATCAAGCCACCGGCTCTTCCAGAACCTCCTCCAATTCCGCTTCCAGCAACTCCACCAACTAAAGCTCCAGTTGCCATGCCAGTTGTGTTGTCTTGCAATCTATCTGAGTCCCTAATTGTTACGGGGCGAACAGATATAATTTGTCCTTCCAGAGTAAAATTTGTTGTTGAATCACTAACATACATACTGTTTGACAGATCCCTGGCACAACCAGATACAAAAATTACGACAAAAAGGCATATAAAAAGTTTTGAAAAGATGTTCCTGCTCATATCAATTAACTTTATGATTTTTAGTGAAGATAAAACTTTTCATAATTTCAGTCAAGTTAAAATTGTACTAATATGTGTTTTTTCTTTCCAGCTGAGAGCTTTAATTTATTGTCATGAAAATCGTTTTGTTGAATCATATAATTGATGTCGTTTATCACATTGTTATTAATTCTAGCACCATTTCCTTGAATCAACTTTCTTGCAGCACCATTAGATTCGCATAAGCCAGACAACACCAGTAATTTAAATAAAGGGAGGTCGTCATTTATCTCATTTAAAGTAATTTTAAATTTTGGTAAATTATCACCAACACTATTATCTTCAAAAGTTTTTTGAGCTGTGGATTTTGCATTAACAGACGCTTCAATTCCATGACATAATTTCGTTGCTTCATCTGCTAGGATAATTTTAGCATTATTTATATCTTTCCCAGTTAATTTTGAGAGCTCATTAATTTCATCCAGCGGTAATTCGGTAAATAACTTTAAAAATTTTACAACATCAGCATCTTCGACATTTCTCCAAAATTGCCAATATTCATATGAAGATAGCATATTATCATTCAACCAAATTGCTCCACCTTCGGTTTTTCCCATTTTTGTACCACTACTAGTCGTAAGAAGTGGTGAGGTTAGTCCAAAAACCTCTTTGCCTAGTTTTTTTCTAATTAATTCAACACCATTTATAATATTGCCCCATTGATCAGACCCTCCAATTTGTAATACGCAGTTTTGGCTCTTATACAGATGGTAAAAGTCAAAAGCCTGCAGAAGCATATAATTAAATTCAAGAAAGCTCAGTGATTGTTCTCTGTCCAATCGCATTTTAACGCTTTCAAAATTTATCATTCTATTGATTGAGAAATGTTTACCGAAATCCCTTAAAAACTCTACATATTTTAATTCACCTAACCATTCGTCATTGTCTAAGATAATGGCTTTGTTTTCTGAATCAAAATTTAAAAATTGGGTAAATACTTTTTTTAATGATTTTTTATTTTCTTCTATATCATTATCCCCTAGCATCTTTCTTGCCGTATCCTTGCCTGAGGGATCACCAATTTTTGTTGTACCACCACCAAGTAAAATAATAGGTTGATGTCCAAATTTTTGTAACCAGCGTAGCATCATAATCTGAATTAAACTTCCAACATGTAGCGATTTAGCTGTGCAATCAAAACCTATATATGCTTTAATTTTATTATCTGAAACTTTTTTCTCTAGCTGCTCTAAATTTGTAGATTGGTATATAAACTCTCTATTTTGTAATGTATTAATTAAATTAGACATATCCACTTATTCATATCTTAAAGCTTCTGCAGGCAGCATCTTTGCGGCTTTCCAAGCAGGGTAAATTGTTGCAAGTAATGATAATAGCATTGATATACCAACTATGCTAATGATTTCAGCTACATCTGGCTCTGATGGTAATGAGGTTAAAAAATAAATCATTGGATCAAATAATGTGGCACCTGTGGTTGATTCCAATATTTGTTTAATACTATTAATGTTTAGTACGAAGGTTACGCCTAATATTGAACCAGATATTATGCCTATAAAACCTAAAAAAGCACCTGCTAAAACAAATATTTTTATTATAGAGCCGCGAGATGCTCCAATTGCCCTAAGGATTGCTATGCTTTTATATTTCTCTTTAACTAGCATCGCAAGCCCTGAAATTATATTAAAGGCAGCTATCATAATGATTAATACTAAGATCAAAAACATTGTATTTCGCTCAACTCTTAAGGCATTTATTAAGGATTGATTTGCTAGCCCCCAATCAGTAAGCATTATATCCTGCTCAGGAATGTCTTTAATAATAGCTCTTTTAACTTTTTCAATGTTTTTAACGTTATCTAATATAATTTCAATTTCTGTAATTGACTTATTGGTGTTAAATAGTAACTGTGCTGTATCAATTGGTATAAAAACCGTACTTGCATTATATTCATACATTCCAACATCAAATATTCCTGAAATATAAAAAGTCTTTATTTTTGGAATTGCTCCAAGTATTGTTGCATCAAATTTTGGCACTATTAACCTCACCTTATCACCTAAATATAATCCTAGATTTTTAGCTAGTGCATTGCCTATATAAATTTCATTTTTATTGAATTTAGATTGTTCGTTTTTTACGATGAATGCATCATGCATAATGGGCTTTGTATTTAATGAATCAAAATCCATCCCCCTAACCATTACTCCTGTAGAATTTTTATTACTCTCAGCTAAAGCTTGCCCGGTTACTAATGGAGCGACATATTCGACATGTTCTATATTTTTTATACCTCCTATAAGCTCAGTGTAATTTAAAATTTTTTGATCATATTTGCTAACAGTTATATGACCATTGATACCTAGTATTTTTTTAACTAATTCAACTTCATATCCATTCATAACAGACATAACAATTATTAATGTCATCACCCCAAGAGCGATGCCAATGGTTGCTAAATAGCTTACTAAGGAAATAAATTTATTATTATAACCAATGTATCTTTTGGCAATTTTCCACTCAAAATTCTTAATCATCAATTATCAAATTATTCTTTAAAAATTTTCATCAGTGCTATTGCTACAATTGTTGAAATCAATGACCCAAGAATTATACCTATTTTTGCTAATTCTAAATACACGGCGTTGTGTTCAAAGGCTATTAATCCAATAAATAAACTCATTGTAAACCCTATCCCACAAAGTACTGATATATAATAATAATGTTTCATTCGTACGTTATCTGGCAATGTTATGATTTTCAAAGATTTTAAAATATGCACAGCCAATGAAATTCCAAATGTCTTACCTATTAATAATCCGAGGACAATGCCAATAACAACGGGATGATATAAAGATTCTAAATTAATTGAACCAAAACAAATCCCACTATTTGAAAAAGCAAATAAAGGTAAAATAAGATATTCAACATATGGAGCTAATGTTTTCTCAAGTCTTTTTAAAGGAGAGGTATTATCTGATATTTTTAATGGAATAAATATACCAAGTATAACTCCAGCAATTGTTGAGTGAATTCCAGATTTTAAAAAGAAGTACCACATAAATATTCCAACGATTAAATATGGTACAAGTGCAGAAATTTTGGCTCTATTTAATAAATATAAAAGCACACAACAAAGAATAATTGGTATAAAATAACTTAAATACAAGGTGCCACTATAAAACAAGGCAATTACGATAACAGCAATCAGGTCATCAATTATAGCAAGTGCAGTTAAAAAAACCCTTAATGTCAACGGCAATTTTTTCGCAAAAACTGCAAAAACTCCCAGTGCAAATGCTATATCTGTTGCAGCTGGAATTGCCCATGCTTGCATTGCAATTTCATCCTGATGATTAAAAGCGATGTATATTAACACAGGTAATATCACTCCAAAGCAAGCAGCCACAATAGGTAAAATTCTTTGAGATTTACTTTTTAGATGGCCATCAACCATCTCCCTCTTTATTTCCATTCCGACTATTAGAAAAAAAATAGCCATAAGAAATTCATTTATCCAGCTATGTATTGATAATGAGAACGAATTTTGCCCTAAAGATATTTGAAAATTTTGCTCAATAAAATGATGATATAAAGAGGCAAATTTCGAATTGGCAATAATGATCGCCAGCACCGTACTACTGAAAAGCAATAGACCCTTGCTAACGGCCTGATGAAATAACAATGCAAAATTGACTAATCTGTGTGGAATCATTTAGTTACCAAGATTGTGCTAGCACTTAAATAACTCATTTTCTTCTATTTTTGAATAATTATTTTTTCTAATCTCTTCTTTTATTGCAAGAATATTATGTTTTACGGAGTCTAGATTTTCCAGAGCAAGTCCGCCTAATTGAAGACCAACCTCTATTCTTTCTGGGATTGCGCTTTCTGCTCCTAATTTTCTTAAATCTTTACTATGCTTGTAATCTGCTGCTCTTGAAATTAATCTAACATTTTTATGATTAATGGTAATTTTTTTTGTAGTTTTTCTAAGCGTAACCCTATCACTCATAGTTAAAATCATTGCTTTAGCCCTTTTTATACCCAATGCTTGTAGAATATTTGTATCACTCACTTCACCTTGAAACACTGGGAAACCCTGCTGTCTAGCTTTTTTTACAATTCTTGAGTTGCTTTCAATTGCTATGTAATTCATCTGCTCTTTATTGAGCATATAAGCTACAATTCTACCCACTCTTCCAAACCCAGCAATTATAACATGATCACTCAAATCACTAATACCCTTAAATTCTTGGTTACTGTCAAGCTCTTCTTTGGAATCAATTTTATCCTCAATTTTAGAGCCTATCATTGCAAGTAGAGGTGTTATACCCATTGATACTGCTACTGCCATTAGCATGAATTCAGAAGTTTTAGCATCAATTATTCCTTTGGTAGCAGCCATATTAAACAATATAAATGCAAATTCACTGCCTTGAGACAATAATAGGGCAGAATGGATGGTTGATCCCCATCTTAATTTGAATAATTTGCAAAGAGCGAGTATTATGGTGGCCTTAATAAATATCAAAGCAAATGCAGCGAGTATTACTGCTTGAAATTTGTCTTTAATAAACTCTATATCTATGGACATACCAACGCTTAGGAAAAATAGTCCTAAAAACAACCCTTGAAATGGATGTATGCTGTCTTCTATTTGATTTCTATATTCTGTCTCAGCTATTAATATACCTGCTATAAATGCGCCCATAGCAGATGATAAGCCCAGCATGCTTGTAGTCCAAGCGGCTCCCAGAACAATTAATAACGCTGTGGTAACATATACCTCATCAGTTTTTACAGATGCAACTAATGAGAAGAAGGGTCTTAAGAATAATCTACCAAATATTGTTATTACTACAATAACTCCCAGTGCTTTTAAGCCAGATATCCCTATTATTTGCATAATATTATCATTTTTATCTGCGAGTAACGGCATAACTGCAAGCAATGGCACCACTGCTAAATCTTGCATCAGCAAAACTGAGAGTGATAACCTTCCGACCTGGCTTGATTGCCTACCTGATTCAGCAATAACTTGTAGCACTATTGCTGTAGAGGACAATGCTAAGGCAGCTCCAACTACTACTGATATTGATGTCGAAAAATTAAAAAACTTATACAGCACAAAAGCTATTGTGGATGATGTTATGAGGACTTGAAGGCCTCCAAAGCCAAATACATGAAGTCTCATCTTGATCAGTCTGTCAAATGAGAGCTCCAAGCCAATCATAAATAAAAGAAAGACTATCCCAAATTCTGCTAAGGAATGTGCATACTCCGGCTCTTTTATTAAGCCATATGCATTTATTACTGCTCCCGCAATTAAGTATCCTAAAACTGGACTAGTTTTAAGTTTATGTAATAAAATAACTACTATGATAGACGATGCTAAAAGAATTAGAACGCTTGGTAAAAAATCTGTTTCACTCATTAAAATGTTTTAAAATTTAAATTTTCATTATATACAATATATATAGCCATAGTAGCAGCAACTTAATATATAATCAATTGTCTTACGCATTAATCACAGGATCAGCCAAAAGAATTGGAAAGAATATTGCGATTTTTTTAGCGAAAGAAGGCTGGGACATTATCCTTCATTACAATAATTCGGAAAGCGAAGCTATTCAATTGCAAAAACATATCATTTTATTAGAAAAAAAATGTATCTTATATAAAAATGATTTTTCTAAAAATAAAATCTTCAAATTTTTTGAACAAGAAATTTCTATAGAGTTGATTATAAATAATGCCTCAATTTTTGAAATGGATTCCTTATGCAGTTTTAACCAAGAAAATTTAATGAAGGCATTTAAAGTTAATTTTATAGCTCCATCATTACTTGCTAAAACAACTATAGATCTTAATGTTTCTGAAAATCAAATTAATATCATAAACATACTAGATAGTATAATCTACAAATTACCCAAAAAATTTACTTCATATTATTTTAGTAAACGCATGCTTGCTGATTTTACAAGGTTATCAGCAAAAATTTACGCTCCTAAAGCTAGAGTTAACGGGATATCACTTGGACAGATAATGAAAAATTCTAAACAAAGTGAAGAAAATTTTAAAAAAACTTTCAGTAGCAGTCCTCTTGGCTATAGTGGTACTGTTGAAGAAATTTGCAATACAATAAATTTTATAGTAAATAATAAATCTATTACTGGTCAAATCATATCTTTAGATGGTGGTGCTCACTTAGACAATGTCAATTATCCCTAACTTAGTTAAATGCGAATAAATTCCTTAGAACAATTAATAAAGACGTTTTCTAAATTACCTGGTTTAGGACCTAAGTCAGCCAAAAGGATTGCATTACATTTAATTCAAAACAAAGATAATATGCTGAGATTTTCACAGCTTTTGGAAAATGCATTTACAGAAATACAAACTTGTAATATTTGTTTCAATATTGATGTTTCAAATCCATGTGAAATATGCTTAAGCAATAAAAGAGATAAGACTATTTTGTGCATAGTAGAAAATATATCTGATTTATGGGCCATTGAAAAAAGTAAAACTTTTAGTGGGATATATCATGTTTTAGGAGGATCATTATCTGCTATTGAAGGTATTAGTCCTAAAAATTTAAATTTTGATAATTTTAAAGCAAGGCTCAATAATTCTCAGATAAAAGAAGTAATTATTGCAACAAATTCAACACTTGAGGGTCAAACCACAGCTCACTATATTGCAAAATTACTAGAAAATGCAGATTTAAAAATATCCAGATTAGCAAATGGTATACCTATTGGAACAGAATTAGATTATATTGATGAAGGAACACTGGCTTTAGCCCTAAAATCAAGGCATAAATTTTAAGTTGACGTATCTATCAAAAGCAAACTTTTTTTATTATGCTTATATAATTTATAATATAAAATTAAAGGTACAAATATATTAAATATATACACAATTGGGTAATATTTATAGCTAATTTGGTTAAATATATAAAATGATAAATTAAAACCTATGATTGATATCATTGCAAGGAAAGTATAAAAATTCAATTTGAAGCTCTGTATTCTATTTTCTTCTCTTCGTGTTAAAAAATATAAAATACTAACTGCTATTGATATTGAAGTTAGTGGCCATATCAGTCTAAAATGGCCTTGGGCTCTAAACTTTTTAATCTTTTTATCAGGGATATTATTGGAAAACAACAATTCTGGAATAGTCAGTTCGTAACTATCATCAATTAGCTTATTATTAGATTTTTCTCCTTGATTTAAATCTATTGTAAATTCAGAAAACTTGATCATAGAGTATCTTTGTTTATTATTTTGAAACTCTATTTTTGTACCATCATATAAAATTAATCTGTATAGCTTGTTATTACTATAAAATTTTCCCGAACTGGCTATAAAAGTAATATCTTTATCTGCATTTTTAGAATCATTAATTAATATATTTTTAAGCAAATTATCTCCTTCTTTTTTTTCAATAAATATAGTTAATCCTCCTATTTTTGATATAAAAGTATTGAATTGTAGTAGGTTGATAATTGAACTTTGGCTGATATTTAATTTTAAATTTTTAAATTTATTAGAACTAATTGGTAATAAGTAAAATGAAAGTAATAAGTGAGCAATTGTAACCAAGATAGAAAATTTAACAAATGGGTTAATTATATTAATTCTAACTAGACCTAAGGAATATAAAGCAATAATTTCACTATCAAATAAAAATTTTTTATATACGCATATTATAGTAAGAAATAATGATACTGGTAATATAATAAAAAGTAGTAATGGAATAAGGCATATAGTTAAATTAATAAAGTCTAATATCCTTGCTCCTTGACTCAATATTATTTCCAAATATCTAATGGATTGAACTATCCACGCTATACCACAAATAGCAAAAGTGATTAATAGAAATGGAAAAAATAGATTTTTATATATATTTTTCTCGTAAAGAAACATAGTAAGATGTTTAAGTGGTGTGTCCTGGAGGATTCGAACCTCCGACCCACAGCTTAGAAGGCTGTTGCTCTGTCCAGCTGAGCTAAGGACACATTCATACGTAAATTAGTGAGAATATTATAAAAAGTCAACAACGAAAGATTTCTTGTCTTTATTATTTTTTATTTATAAAAATCAATTCGTTTTAGCATCGTTATATTTCTTCTTTAGCCTATTCATATAAAAGCCTGTCCCAGCAGGAATAAGCCTACCTACGATAACATTTTCTTTTAATCCTACCAGATTATCAGATTTAGCCGAGACAGAAGCTTCTGTTAATACTTTTATAGTTTCTTGGAAGGATGCAGCGGACAAGAAAGAATTTGTTTGTAATGAAGATTTTGTTATTCCTTGCAAAATTCCTATTGCTTGAGCAGGTTTATATTTTTCTTTTTTAGCTTTTTTATTTATTTGCTCAAAGTTTTCCCTATCTACTTGTTCTCCAATAATGAATGTTGTTTCACCTGGATCTGTTATCTCTACTTTTTTAAGCATTTGTTTTAATATGACTTCAATATGCTTATTGTTGATCCTTACTCCCTGTAATTTATAAACTTGTTGGACTTCATCGATCATGTATTTTGCAAACTCCTCTTTTCCAAGAATGCGTAATATATCATGAGGAGATGGATCCCCATCAAGTAGCATCTCACCCTTTAATACATAGTCACCTTCGTTCACAGATATATGTTTACCCCTAGGAATGAAGTATTCTGTTTTAACTTCCCCATCTTTTGATCTGACTATTAGTCGTCTCTTAAATTTATAATCTTGCCCATATTCAACATAACCATCTATCTCACTTAACACTGCTGCTTCCTTGGGTTGACGAGCTTCAAACAATTCTACAACTCTCGGCAAACCACCGGTAATATCTCTGCTCTTAGAGGATTCTTTTGGTATTTTTGATAATATGTCACCCACTTCAACTTTTTGATTATCTGAAACATTAATGATTGCGTTGGCTGGCAAGAAATATCTTGCTTCTGAGCCATTACTCAATTTCATAGGATTTCCATCAGCATCCTTAATAATAATCCTAGGTCTTAGACTTGAGGTTTTTGAAGTTTGCTTACCCTCTATTACAACCCTATTAGTGATCCCTGTTATATCATCCTGAATCTCTTTAACAGATACTGAATCTTGTAAATCTACAAATGATGCATAACCTGCAACATCAGTCATTATTGGAAGAGTAAATGGATCCCATTCTGCTATTTTTTCACCGCTTCTTATTTTATCGTTATCATCAAATAAAATTTTTGCACCATAAGGCACTTTGCACCTAAATTTTTCATTGTTTTTTCCATTAAATATTACGAGCTCACAATTTCTACTCATATTAATTTTAATCCCACTATTATTTTGAATAATAGTAGAATTTTCAAATTTTACGATTCCAGAATGTGAAGAAATAATATCAGATTTACTTGCTATTTTTTGAGCTGCACCACCAATATGGAATGTTCTCATGGTTAATTGAGTGCCAGGCTCACCAATAGATTGAGCGGCAATTACGCCAATAGCTTCTCCTAAATTCACAATTTGTCCTCTTGCAAGGTCTCTTCCATAGCATTTGCTGCAAACTCCGTTTTTACTTTCACAGGTTAAGACAGATCTAATTTTTAATGCTTCGACATTATGTTGCTCAATAACAAACATAATTTCCTCGTTAATTAGCTTCCCTTTTTTAACTAAAATTGAGTTTTTTTCTGACGAATGCACGTCTTCTGCTAACACTCTACCTAGAGCAAGTTCTCTTAAAGGTAGTACAACCTCTCCGTTTTCAACCTTTTCTCTAATTAAAATGGAATTATTAGTACCACAATCATCCTCAACAACAATGCAATCCTGAGCAACATCAACTAATTTTCTGGTTAAGTACCCTGAATTCGCAGTTTTAAGTGCTGTATCTGCCAGACCTTTTCTTGCACCATGAGTGGAGATAAAGTATTCTAACTCATTTAGCCCTTCTTTAAAGTTAGACGTAATTGGGGTTTCGATAATTTCACCTGAAGGCTTTGTCATTAACCCTCTCATACCAGCCAATTGTCTCATTTGGGCTGGTGAACCTCTAGCTCCTGAATCAGACATGATATATACACTATTTAGGGATTCAAAAGAGTTGTGCTTATTATTTGGGTCATTAGGATCAAATAATTTTTTCATCATATCAGATGCAATTACATCAGTACATCTTGTCCATTCATCAATCGCTTTATTATACCTCTCACCAGATGTAATTAATCCATCTGAATATTGCTCCTCGTACTCTCTAATTTTTTTATAGGAATCAGCAATATGGGTCCCTTTACTTTCTGGAATGACAATATCATCTTTTCCTATGGATATCCCCGATTGGCAAGCATATTTAAACCCTAAACCCATTAAGTGATCTGCAAAAATTACAGTACTTTTTTGACCACAATTTCTATAAACAGCATCAATTAAGGTAGAAATTTCCTTTTTAGTCATGATTTTATTTATGTGATCATAGCTAATTTGAGATTCCTTAGGTAGAAGATCAGCAATAAATAGTCTACCAGGAGTAGTATCAACCATCGCTGTAGATGGTTGTCCATTTTGATCATTTAGCTTAATTCTAAATTTAATTTTTGCATGAATTGATAATTTTTTTGCATCCACAGCATGCTCAACTTCATTTAAATTACTAAAGTACATGCCTTCTCCTTTTTGGCTTTCGAATTGTAATGACAAATAATAAATGCCCAAAACAATATCCTGTGTTGGAACAATAATTGGTTCTCCATTTGCTGATCCCAATATATTATTAGTAGACATCATTAATACCCTTGCCTCTAACTGTGCTTCTATCGAAAGAGGTACGTGAACAGCCATCTGATCACCATCAAAGTCAGCATTAAATGCAGCACAAACTAAGGGATGCAATTGAATTGCCTTTCCTTCAATTAGGATTGGTTCAAAAGCTTGTATACCTAGTCTATGAAGAGTTGGTGCTCGGTTTAAGAATATAGGATGTTCCTTGATAACCTCATCTAAAATATCCCAAACTTCAGGCCTTTCCTCCTCAACTATTTTTTTTGCAGCTTTAATAGTTGTAGAAATTCCGTAAAGTTCTAACTTAGAATATATAAATGGCTTCATTAATTCTAAAGCCATCCTTTTTGGCAACCCACATTGATGAAGCTTTAAGTCCGCTCCCACTACAATTACAGATCTACCTGAATAATCAACCCTTTTGCCTAATAGATTTTGTCTAAATCTACCATGCTTACCTTTAAGCATATCTGCAAGTGATTTTAGAGGCCGTTTATTTGATGCTTTGATGACTTTGCTCTTTCTGCTGTTGTCGAATAATGCGTCAACTGATTCCTGAAGCATCCTTTTTTCATTGCGAATAATGATATCTGGGGCTTTGAGTTCAAGTAATCTGTTTAATCTGTTATTTCTATTAAGAACTCTTCTATACAGTTCATTTAAATCTGACGTTGCAAATCTTCCACCATCAAGCATAACTAAGGGTCTTAAATCTGGTGGTATAACTGGAAGAACTTCTAAAACCATCCATTCAAGTTTATTTCCAGATTCTAAAAAATCTTCCACTAATTTAAGTCTTTTTACTATCTTTTTTCTGGTTGTTTCAGAATTTGTTTTTGCTAACTCTACTCTTAGTTTTGCTTTATCTTCTTTTAAATCAATGCTTTTTAGCATAGTTTTGATAACTTCAGCACCGATACCTGCTTGAAAACTATCTTCTCCATAATGCTCAATTGCTTTGTGATAATCCTCTTCTGATATCAATTGCCCATATTCAAAGTTAGTAATCCCTGGATCATTTACAATATATGCATCATAATATAAGACTTTTTCTATTTTTTTCAAAGTTATGTCTAATAATGTGCATATCCTAGATGGCAAAGATCTTAAAAACCAAATATGCACTATTGGAGTTGCCAATTCTATATGACCCATCCTTTCTCTTCTGACCTTTGATGTTGTTACTTCAACACCACATTTTTCACAAACAGTCCCTCTGTATTTCATTCTTTTATATTTACCACAAAGGCATTCATAATCTTTAACTGGTCCAAAAATTCTTGAACAAAATAATCCGCCGTTTTCAGGTTTGATTGTTCTGTAATTCACAGTATCCGGCCTTTTAACTTCCCCATAAGACCATGATCTAATTTGATCAGGACTTGCTATAGATATTTTGATAGCATCAAAATCTTTGTTAGTTTGGGAATTCAAGTAATTAAACACAGATTATTACCTCTATAAATTTTTAAAAATTGTTATTCTTTTTCTATTATTTCCATATTGAGCCCTAAAGATCTGATCTCCTTTATCATTACTTTAAATGATTCTGGTAACCCAACATCAAACGAATTTTCACCTCTGATCATTGCTTCATAAGCTTTAATTCTGCCTGACACGTCATCTGATTTAATTGTCAAAATTTCCTGTAACGTATATGCAGCACCGTAAGCTTGTAATGCCCAACATTCCATTTCACCAAATCTTTGTCCACCAAAATGAGATTTTCCTCCAAGTGGCTGCTGAGTAACTAAACTATACGGCCCTATAGATCTCGCATGAATTTTATTATCAACAAGGTGATCAAGTTTTAGCATATATATGTAGCCAACAGTTACTTTTCTATCAAAGTATTCTCCTGTCCTTCCATCTCTCAATCGTACCTGGCCTGATTTTCCCAAACCTGCTTTCTCTAGAAGATTATTTATATGCTCCTCCTTGGCTCCATCAAAAACGGGAGTTGCAAATTTTATTCCCTTGGAGATATCTTGTGCTAAATCTAGTAAATCATCTGCTTTTAATTCATCAACATAGTCTTGAACTTTTTTACTATTCTTTGCTTGAATTTCATAGACTTCTTTTATTTTTTCTTTTAGCTCTAATTCATGTGATGCATTGTAATTTTTTAGGCTCTTTTCTAGAACTGACGCCACTTTTTTACCTAAAGTGACCGAGGCCCAGCCTAAATGAGTTTCTAATATTTGCCCTATGTTCATCCTCGACGGAACACCAAGGGGGTTTAAAACTATATCCACTGGTTGACCATCGTCTAAAAATGGCATTTCTTCAACTGGGACTATCTTGGATACAACCCCTTTATTCCCATGTCTACCTGCCATTTTATCACCAGGTTGAATTTTTAGTTTATTTGCTACATATACTTTAACAATTTTTAATACGCCCTGTGGCAAATCATCACCACTTTGCAGTTTTTCAACCTTTTGTTTATATTCTTTTTCAAGTTTTTTCAAATAGCCATCATAAAAGTCTTCTAATTTTTTGATTTCCTTATTAGTTTCTTCATCATCAATTTCTAATGATAACAAATCTTTATTAGCTAAATTGTTAAAGAATTCATCATTAATAGCTATCATTTTTCCGGTTTTAAGCTTAATTTTTTTGCCTAATAATATACTTTTCGCCCTGCCGAATACATAATCTTCGATAATTCTAATTTCATCATCTTTATCCTTTGAGAATTTTTCAATTTCATTCCTTTCTATTGAAAGCGCCCTTTCATCTTTTTGTACACCACGTTTAGTGAAGATTTTTATATCAACTACTACACCCTTTGCACCAGGCGGAACTCTTAATGATGAATTTCGCACATCTGCAGCTTTTTCTCCGAAAATTGCCCTCAAAAGTTTTTCCTCAGGAGTTAATGGTGATTCAGTTTTTGGAGTAACTTTGCCAACCAATATATCACCAGGGTTTACTTTAGCTCCAATATTTACAATGCCAGTTTCATCAAGATGATTAAGATTCTCCTCATTTAAATTAGGTATATCTCTTGTAATTTCTTCAGGTCCGAGCCTTGTATCTCTAGCAACTACTTCATATTCATTAATATGAACAGAAGTATAAACATCCTCTTTTACCAGACGCTCTGATAATAGGATAGAATCCTCAAAGTTGTAACCATTCCATGGTACAAATGCTACTAAAATATTTTTTCCTAAAGCAAGCTCACCCATGTCTGTAGAAGCTCCATCTGCAAGAATATCTCCTTTTTTAACAAATCCACCAACTTTTACAATTGGCCTTTGGTTAATGCATGTGCCTTGATTTGACTTGTAATGCTTGATCAAAGTATATATATCTACTCCAGATATATCACTTTCCTCACTATCTTTTACCTTTATAACAATTCTTTTAGAATCTACCTGATCTATAATACCGCTTCTTTTAGCTAAAATCACTGTTCCAGAGTCGCATGCTACTACTTTTTCCATTCCAGTTCCAACTAATGGCGCTTCATTTTTAATTAATGGGACCGCTTGCCTCTGCATATTTGATCCCATTAAAGCTCTGTTTGCATCATCATTTTCTAAAAATGGTATCAAGGATGCAGCAACTGAAACTAGTTGTTGTGGTGAAACATCTATTAAGTCTACTTTGTTTCTAGGAACATTTACAACTTCACCTTTTTTATGACATGTGACCACCTCATCTACTATTCTTTCATCATCATCTAAAGTTATACTAGATTTTGAAATATAGTACCTTTCTTCTTCAATCGCAGTTAGTTGAATAATTTCTTTAGTAACATATCCATCTTTAACTTTGCGATATGGACTTTCTATAAATCCATATTTATCAATGTCTGCATAGGTTGCCAAAGAGCTAATCAAACCAATGTTCTGACCTTCAGGAGTTTCAATAGGGCATATTCTACTGTAATGAGTAGTATGCACATCTCGTACTTCAAACCCTGCTCTTTCTCTGGTTAATCCACCAGGCCCAAGTGCAGATAGCCTCCTTTTATGCGTAATTTCAGCTAATGGATTTGTCTGATCCATAAATTGTGAAAGCTGTGATATACCAAAAAACTCCCTTAAATAACTCATCAAGGTTTTTGAATTGACCAAATCATGTGGCATAACGTTATCTATTTCTACAGAAGACATTCTGTCAAGAATAGATTTTTGCATTTTTACAAGCCCCATACGAAATTGATTTTCTACCAATTCACCAACTGATCTAACCCTTCTATTTGCAAGACTATCAATATCATCTAGACCACCATTGCCGCATTTCAATTGCAATAAATGTTTGACAATCACAATGATATCATCCTTGGTCAGAGCAGTATTGTCAGCTGAAGTTTTTAGATCATGTTTTTTATTTATTTTCATTCTTCCTACTGATGAAAGATCATATTTTTCATTGTCAAAAAACATACTTTCAAAGAGTTGCTTAGCAACTTCTGGTGTTGATGGCTCTCCAGGTCTTAAGACTTTATATATATCAGCTAATGCTTGATCCTCATCTTTGTTTTTGTCTAGTACTATAGTATCTTTTATAAAGCTGCCTGAATCAATGTTGTTAATATCAAGTATACATATTTCATCAATCCCAAGGGCAGATATAGTATCAATAACTTCCTGCGTAATTTCCTGAGTGGATTCGTGCAATACTTCACCAGTTTTAGGATGCACTATATCTTTAGCTAAAAATTTACCTTTTATTTCATCTTCGCTTGCAATGTAGTTTCTTTCTGCATTAGCTTCTTCAAAATTCTTTAGTAATCTAGGAGTCACCCTAATGCCTTTTTCAAAAATAATGTCACCCGTGTCAGCATCCATTACATCATTCTCAATCTTCATTCCTCTAAATTTATCAGGAGCTAATTTTGTGACGAGCTGTCCTTTTTTACGCTTATACGTTACAAATCTATAGAATTCTTCAAGAATCATATTTTTGCTATAGCCAATTGCTCTAAGCAATGTTGAAACATGAATCTTTCTCTTTCTATCTATCCTAAAATACAATATATCCTTAGTATCAAATTCAAAATCAATCCATGAACCTCTGTATGGAATAATTCTTGCCGAGTAAATATATTTTCCAGAGCTGGAATTTTTCCCTTCATCATGGGTGTAAAAAACACCAGGAGAGCGATGCAGTTGAGAGACTATAACTCTTTGAGCTCCGTTAATGATAAATGTACCTTTGTCAGTCATTAAGGGTATATCCCCTATGTACACCTCTTGCTCTTTTATTCCTTTGATTTCTTTTGTTTCTAACTCTGTATCACAATCCCATAATATCAAACGTAGCCTTACTTTAAGTGGAGATGCGTAATTAACACCCCTTTGAATACATTCCTCAGGAGTATATTTAGGCTCTCCAAGGTCGTAATTTATGTACTCAAGTTTTGCTTTACCTTCAACATCACTTACTTGAAAAACGGATTGCAATACCTCTTCTAAGCCCTGTTTTTGGCGATTATCTCGAGATACATCCAGTTGCAAAAATTCCTCGTAAGATTTTTTTTGCACTTTTATTAGATTGGGTATTCTAACATTGCTTGAGATTTTTCCAAAACTATACCTTATACGTCTCTTAGAAAGATATGTAGACACTCTTTTACCTATGTTTATTGGTTAAGAAAATTAGTAAGTAACAAATAGCTTGAAACAATTAATTATTTCAAGCTTATTTTTGCTCCAGCAGCTTCTAATTTACCTTTTAATTCTTCAGCTTCGCTTTTTGGAACGGCTGTTTTGATTGGCTTTGGCGCAGATTCAACAAGCTCCTTTGCTTCTTTCAATCCTAGCCCAGTGATTGCCTTCACCTCTTTTATTACATTGATTTTCTTGTCTCCAGCAGATTCCAAGATGATATCATATTCTGATTTTTCTTCAGATTGGCTTGGCGCAGATTCTCCTTGTGGAGCTGCTGCAGCCATCGCAGGTGCAGATGCACTAACACCCCAGGTTTCCTCTAGCATTTTAGCCAGATCTGCTGCCTCTATTACCGTTAATTTTGATAATTGATCAACTATTTTATCAAGTTCAGCCATTTTAGTCTCCTATAAATTTTATTGTTTTTCAGCATAAGATTTCATAACTCTAGCTAATTTTGCGCTTGGTTCATTAAGAACCCTTGCAATTTTACTTGCGGCAGCATTAACTAGACCTGCAATCTTCGCTCTAATTTCATTTTGAGTAAGCATTTTAGATAAAGCGATAACATCAGCTTTGTTTAGCTGTTTATCTAAAATTGCTCCACCTATAACCTCTATTTTATCGTTACCACTACATAACTTTACCAGCAATTTGGATGTAGATACTGGGTCATCTGAGTATGTTACAGCTATTGGACCATTAAAAAATTCCTGAATATTAGAGAATTTTGTATTGCTTAAAGCTATTTTTGCCAAGCTATTTTTGGTGACCATGAATTTAGAATCAATCTTCTTAAACTGAGATCTTATAGATCTTGAATCTAATACAGATAATCCTGAATTTCTTACTAAAAATATCGCTTCATAATCATCAAACAGCTTTGAATAACTTGCGACCAATTTTTCTTTATTAATTCTATCCACTTTAAATAATTTTAATTATGTTGCTCTATTACTATGACATGGCTGATAATTTTAAACCACAAAAGATTTTAAGTCAAGCTTTAATGATGGGCCATGAGTAGTAGATAGAAATAAATTTTTCATGTATATTCCTTTTGATTTTGCAGGCTTTGCTGACAGAATAGCATTATACAACTCCATTATATTTTCCTTTATTTTTCCTTGCTCAAATTTTATTTTGGCTATTCCTGTGTGTACAATTCCGTTCTTGTCTGCCCTAAATTCTACCTGACCTTTTTTAATATTTTTTACCGTAGTTTTAATATCATCCGACACAGTCCCAAGTTTAGGATTGGGCATTAGACCCTTTGGTCCAAGCAATTTACCAATAGTACTAACTTTAGACATCATACCAGGAGTTGAAACGCATACGTCAAAATCTAAAAACCCACCCTTAATCTTTTCTATCAAGTCTTCGCCACCAACTTCATCAGCTCCAGAGTCTTTTGCTTCTTTCACTCTAGAGGACTCAATTATAACTGCAACTCTCTTTTCTTTACCTAAACCATTGGGCATAGTTACAGCGCCTCTAACCATTTGATCTGATTGTTTGGCATCAATACCTAATTTTAAGATAAACTCAATTGTCTCATCAAATTTTGCACTGTATTTTTCCGAGTACTCCTTCAAAAAGAAAGAGATTGCTTCATCTAAGCTATAACTCTTGCTTTCGTCTATTATTTTTTTTGCATTCTCAATTCTTTTACCCATGTATCTTTCCTATAAAAATTTAATCAATTACGTTAATTCCCATTGAGCGAGCTGTGCCTTCGACTGCTTTAGTGGCCGCACCTAATTCATCCAATCCCATGTCTACAAATTTTATTTCAGCAATCTTTAACACATCCTCTTTTTTTATGCTACCAGCACTCTCTCTCCCAGGAGTTAAGGACCCCTTTTGTAGCCCGGCATACTTTTTTATTAGATCTGAGACGGGAGGAGATTTAACTACAAAAGAGAAGCTTCTATCAGCATAAGCAGTTATGATAACTGGTAATTTCATACTGGGATCTTCTTTCTTAGTTTTGTCGTTAAATTGCTTACAAAACTCAGCAATGTTCAATCCTTTTTGCCCTAATGCTGGTCCTATGGGTGGTGCGGGATTTGCTTTTCCAGCTAAAATCTGTAATTTTATTTCTCCAATAACTTTTTTCACTTTTATTACCTTAATTAAATATTTTTCTCAACTTGATCAAAATGCAGATCTACAGGAGTTTCTCTACCAAAAATAGAAACCAATACCTTTAGACGTTGTTTTTCATCTTCTACTTCTTCGACGATACCATTAAATGTTTCAAAAACACCATTAATGATCTTCACATTTTCGCCTACCTCGAAGGTCTTTTTCATCTCTTTAGCAATTTTCCCCTCTTCAACTTGCATCAGAACTCTTTTAACTTCAAATTCTGGTATAGCTAATGGAGTATTGCCACCGCCTAGAAGTTTCCCCACATATTGCGTGTTCTTTACTATATTCCAAGTAAGGTCGTTCAAATCCATGTGTACCATTATGTATCCAGGAAAAATCCTTTTTTCTGCATTAACCTTTTTCCCTTTTTTTAATTCAACTGTATTTTCAACAGGAACAACAAAATCCTTAAAGGCATCTTCAACCTGCTTCTTTGCAGCATTCTCTTTGATCAATGTAATGACCTTCTTTTCATACCCTGATAAAACGTTAATTATATACCACTTGGCAACCAAAACTATCCTCCTAACGTTAATATATAATTAATAGATTTGTATATTGCCCCATCAATCATTAAGAAAAATAATGATGAAATTATCACTGCAATAAAAACCAATAACGAAGACATAAGAGTGTCCTTCATAGCGGGCCATGAAACCCTATATCCCTCAGATCTGACTTCTGCGACAAAATTGATTAATTTATTTATTTTCACTTAATGTGGACTAATATTAAAACCATGGTAGTAAATCATATTCAACTTGCTTCTAAAGTCAAGCATTTACTCAATGATTTTATGATGACAACCCCTAAAATAATTATAAGACACTTAAAGAAGCTTTGCTGTATGCTGCTGTATGCATAGTGGATTTACCAATTTTAGTATTTTTGGGCAATATGAATGAGGTTCAAAGCTACCTTTTGTTCCAAGTAGATTGTTGCAATGTTCCAAGATTTATATAAATAAAACTCCATCGATATATAGTCATGCATTTGCAATATGTTTTCTGCAACTTCCCTATTCTCAAAGGATTATCCTATGTCACAATGTTGCATTCATATTCTTTTTATTGCTCTTTATAATATAAAAAAAGATTGATGAATAGATCTAGATGAGCTAAATAATAGTTGTAATTTTTATTAATCCATATAAGCGATGAGAAAAAAAAGTATAAGTGTAACAGATTCTGTTGTCAATTGGATAGAATACAGATTGCCAATATTTAGTTTTATTAAGCATTCGGCAGACTATAGGGTTCCTAAAAATTTGAATTATGCTTGGAACTTTGGCTCTATGGCGGGTATTGCATTGTTGATGCAAATTATAACGGGGCTATTTCTTGCTATGCAATATACTCCACATGTCAAAATGGCATTTGACAGTGTGGAAAATATTATGAGAAATGTGAATTACGGATGGCTGATCCGGTATACTCATGCTGTTGGAGCATCCATGTTTTTTGCAACGATATATATTCATATAGGCAGAGGACTCTATTATGGCTCATATAAATCTCCACGAGAATTAGTTTGGTTTTTTGGAATTTTTCTGTTTGTAGCAACAATGGCTACTGCCTTTATGGGATATGTTTTGCCATGGGGGCAAATGAGTTACTGGGGAGCAAATGTAATCACTAATCTTTTTTCAGCAGTGCCCATTATTGGCAATGATATTGTGATTTGGCTATGGGGTGGATTTTCAGTAGACAACCCAACTCTTAATAGATTTTTTGCATTACATTTTTTACTACCATTTATAATTTTGGGGCTGGTGATAATTCACGTTGTTGCCCTTCATGTTCATGGTTCTAACAACCCAACTGGCATAGAAATCAAATCAAAAAAAGATTCTATTCCATTTCATCCTTACTATACTGTGAAAGATTTTTTCGGATTTGGCATATTTTTCATGATTTATTTTTATTTTGTATTTTTTAAACCTAACTTGCTAGGTCACCCTGATAATTACATTGAAGCAAACCCTTTAGTTACCCCTGCACACATTGTTCCTGAATGGTATTTTCTTCCTTTTTATGCAGTTCTAAGATCTATTCCGGATAAACTTGCTGGGGTACTTGCTATGTTTAGTGCCATCTTAATACTTTTTGTACTTCCATGGCTTGACAATTGTAAAGTTAAGAGTGCCAAATACAGACCTTTGTTTAGGATTTTTACGTATCTATTTTTTGTTAACTTTATAATACTTGGTTATTTGGGAGGCGAAGTTGCTGAAGAACCATACATTACATTTAGCCAAATCTCTACGATATGGTATTTTGCGCATTTCTTGATAATACTGCCAGTGCTCTCAAAATTTGAAAAAACCAAAGCATTGCCAAACTCAATTAGCGAATCATAGAAATTAGTTAGGAAGCAATGCTAAGACTCGCAAAAGCAAGGACTTCTAGCATTCCTGCCACTGTATATCCTATTGTAGAAAGAGTAATTGGAAGTGTTGCCGGCCCAAAGCAACCTATTTTGCTATATAAATCGCTCTTCTTTCGCATTTTCAATATTATTTAGAATCACCAATTTTAGCAGCAATCAAAGCAGGGGTTTAAAATATTATCCTTTTCTAAACTATTTTTTGGTAAACTGATAAAAGTTATGCTATATTAGTGTTAAATTCTATATTTGGGACCAACAGACATATGAGTATTCAAAGCATACTAAATCAGCTACCCCAATATGCGTACGATATTGATAAAAGCATAAGAGAGATTTTTTTTCAAGACCTACAAACTTTAGAAAAATATCAAATTTTTGGCATAGTCCTTACTGCTGGATATGCTCTGAAGCATGAATGCTTACTGAATTATGTACGTCCTGAAGCTAAAAGGCACTTAGACAACAATGAAGCTAATGCTTGCAAAATTGCAGTAAGTACGATTTCTATGACAAGTATGTATCATAATTTTACCCAAAATATAAACGATGAAAAAATTAAAAAAATGTCATCTAATCTATCCTTGAGTAATTTAACTAGCCATAACATTGATGAAAAAGACTTTTCAATGTACTGTCTCGTGGCTTCTATTATAAATGGATGTAACTACTGCATGAATGTCCATATTGGAAAATTACGAAAACACAATTGTTCCTCTGAAACAATTCGGGATATTGGCAGAATAGTGTCTGTCATTAAAGCGGCTGGAGATGTATTAGAAATTGAAAGAATGCGAAGCTATGACTTCGTTGTAAGAGAAGAAAGTTTTTAAAGAACAACATTGTGAAAAAAATTGCAATTATTGGAAGGGAAAATGTTGGTAAATCAACGTTATTTAATAAATTATGCCAAAAAGAATTATCAATTGTTAACAATCAACCTGGTGTAACACGAGACTACGTTAGGAATGCTGGGAAATTATATGATTTAAAATTTGAGTTAATAGATACTGCTGGGTGGTATTTAAAAAAGAAAAATGAAATAACCCCTAAAATCAAAACAAATACATCGCTTACCATTGAGGAGGCAGATTTGATTTTTTTCGTTGTTGACGCAAGAACAGTGCTATCTGAAGAGGATATCATTTTAGCAAAATCGATACGAAAACTTCAAAAAAACACCGTTTTATTAGCTAATAAATCTGAATCAAAAAAAATATTAACGGAAGCGGATTTAAAAAAATTAGGCTTAGGAGAAGGAATTTTCATTTCAGCTGAGCATAAATTAGGATTTGAGGATATTTATCAGGCAGTAAAATTTGATATACAGACTGAAACTGAGTTAGTTGAAGAAGATGCAGGTAATTTATCAATTGCTATAATTGGTAGACCAAATGTTGGCAAATCAACATTGTTTAATTCAATATTGGGGTTTGAAAGAAGTCTAGTTTCTGATGTTGCAGGAACAACAAGAGATTATTTACTTTACGAAATTAACACTAATGGAATTACAATTAACTTAATTGATACGGCGGGGGTTAGAAGAAAATCTAAAGTACAGGAAAAAATAGAAGAATTATCAATAACCAAAACAGTTGAGGCAATCAAAGCGTCCAATATTGTTTTATTGCTTATGGATTCAGAAAATGCATTTGAAAAACAGGATTTAGTACTTGCTAACTTAGCCCTAAGGTATAATAAATTACTGGTTCCTATTATTAATAAACAAGATTTAATTGAAGATATCGATAAATTTAAGGACGAAGTTAAATATTTAACAACAAAGAGGCTACCTCAAATTAAAGATATCTCAACTATTTTTATCAGCGCGCAAGAAAACTTTAATCATAAATCTTTATTTAAAAAAATCATCAACTTGTGGAATCTATATAATATAAAAATCCCCACATCAAAGCTTAATAATTGGCTCAATGAAACGCTTGCGACATATAGTTTGCCGATAATGAAAAACAACATAAAGCTTAAAATTAAGTATGTAAAACAGAATTCATCCTGCCCACCAACTTTTGTGTTTTTTATAAATCTTTCAATTAAAGTAGAAATCAATAAAAATTTTGAAAAATTTTTAACTAATTCTTTAAGAGCAAAATTTTCATTGCAGGGAATACCAATAAAAACCCACTTTATTTTTAGTAAAAATCCTTTTATTGTATAAAAATCCCAAAAACATATTGACTGCAAGTCACAAGTTAAGCTTAAATAGTTAATCATTAAATATGGACTCAATTTATTTAATCAAGACTGATGACAGCGAAGATACTGATTGTTGATGATCTGAAATTCAACATCGACTTACTAGAAGAACATTTACAAAACGATCTATATGAAATTCATAGAGCTTATAATGGTCAAGAGGCTTTGTCCAAGACTTTAAGTATCAAACCTGATCTTATTCTAATGGATGTTATGATGCCAATCATGGATGGTTTCAGCGCTACGAGAACCATAAAAAAAACACCAGAAATATCACATATTCCTATTATAATCATAACTGCACTAACTTCAGTCGACGATAGAGTCAATAGTTTAATTTGTGGAGCGGATGATTACATGAATAAACCCATTAATTATTTGCTATTAAAAAAAAGGGTGAAATCATTATTACGACTAAAAACTCTTGCAGATGAAATTATTTTGAGAGCAGGGATTAATAATCAATTAAACACCGTTTTTACTAGTGGCCTATTGGATGTTGATATAAATGGTTCAAAGGTATTAATTATAGATGATGATGCTGACTTGATAAATTCAATCTCTAGTAAATTAAAGAGAAAGGATCTCATTATAGATGTTTGTAAAGATTCAAAAAAAGCAATTTCACATTGCTCAAGTGATAACTATAGCTTAATTATACTTAATACTGAAATCACAGATGTAAATGCAATAGATTTATGTGTGAAAATTAGAAATAATAGCAAATTAAAGGGTATCCCTATATTAGTATTAGTTGATGAATATGATGAAGATACACTCATGAAAAGTTTGGAAATAGGCATCAATGACTATTTTCTTATCCCAAGAGAAATAAGTGAACTAGTAGCAAAAGTAGTATTGCAAATAAAAAAATATCATTTCATTGAGAATCTGAAAGCACATTATTTAAAAAATGCTACTAGTGATGAATTAACACAAACCTATAATAGAAATTATCTGGAGGCATATTTCAAAAATCTCATATTTAATTTTGAAAAAGAACAAAAGAATTCAATTATATCTATAATTGATATTGATGACTTTAAAAGATTAAATGATGTTTATGGCCACACAACAGGAGACAAAGCGTTAAAATTAATAGCAAATATTTTCTTAACGAATATCCGAAGCTCAGATTTTATAGCTAGAATTGGTGGCGAAGAGTTTATTATAATTCTTCATGACATAACAAAAGATGAAGCAAAATTAGTTTTGGACAAACTACGACAAAAAGTTTTTGAGGCAGAATTTTTAGATTACTCAGAAAGTGCCAAGATGAAATGCACAATAAGCATAGGAATTGATGAAATTAAAAAAGATGATACTCTAGCTAGCGCTATTGATAGGGCAGATAAAAAGCTATATAAAGCTAAAGGTTCCGGTAAAAATATGATTGTTGCATAAAATACATGTAATTTTATTATGTCATAATGTTGATTTTAAAAATTTTCTAGTTATATAGTAATTAAAAGTTATTATTGTCGCAAATGGTAAAGTCAAATAAACAAGTCAAAAAATTCGATGCTGAAATAGGCAAAGTCCTAAATCTTATGATTAACTCTTTATATACCAATAAAGAGATTTTTTTAAGGGAGCTAATTTCTAATGCTTCAGATGCATGTGATAAATTAAGATATCAGGTTATAGATAAACCCGGACTTCTTGGTGAAGACAATGATGAGTTTAAAATCAGTATTTTAATTGATGCAACCAATAAACTTATAACCATCTCTGACAATGGTATAGGGATGAATAAAGAAGATTTAATTCATAATTTAGGCACAATAGCAAGCTCTGGAACACAAAAATTTCTTGAGCAATTTAGTGGCAACAAAAATAATAATCTAAATTTAATTGGTCAATTTGGAGTAGGATTTTACTCTGCTTTTATGGTTTCTGAATCAATAACTGTAATTACGTCAAAAGCAGGAGAAAAAGAAGTATATGAGTGGCATTCTGATGGTAAAGGTGAATACTCTATTGAAAATTCCACACAAGAATTAAAGAGGGGGACTAAAATAACATTAAAGCTTAAGGACTCAGAATCAGAATTTTTGGAATCGCATAGAATTAAGCATATTATTAGGACATACTCAGATCATGTGGCTTTTCCTATAGAATTGATTGAAGGTGATAATAAAAGTGAAATAATAAATAAGGCTTCTGCAATTTGGACAAGGAGCCCTTCTGAGGTTACACAAAAAGAATATGAAGAATTTTTCAATCATGTTTCACATTTTCCTGGAAAACCATGGTTAACTTTGCACAATAAGGCTGAGGGAGTAATAGAATACACCAACCTACTATTCATACCGGATACAAAGCCATTTGACTTATTTCATCCAGATAGAAAAACAAGAGTAAAATTATATATCAAGAGGGTTTTTATATCTGAAGAAGGGAACGATTTGATTCCATCTTATTTAAGATTTTTGAGAGGAGTGGTTGATTCAGAAGATTTACCTCTAAACATTAGTAGAGAAACTTTGCAACATAATAAAGTTATACAAAAAATTAGAAGCTTAATAGTTAAAAAAGTATTAGGAAGTTTAAAAACAAAAGCAGAAACTGATCCAAAAGAATATATGAAATTTTGGAAAAATTTTAGTGAAGTCCTGAAGGAAGGTTTATGCGAAAGTACACTTGAAGAAAAAAAGCAGTTATTAGAAATATGTAGATTTAACTCTACATCATCTGTGGATGAGCTTATTAGCCTTGATCAATATTTAGGTGGAATGATTGAAGGACAAGACGAAATATATTTCTTAAATGGGGACAATATTGATGCTTTAAAAAATCACCCTCAATTAGAAGGTTTCAAAAAAAGAGGGATTGAAGTTCTACTTCTTTGTGATCACGTTGATAATTTTTGGATCAATGTAGTACATCAGTATAAGGACAAAAATTTTAAATCTATTACAAATGAAAAAATAGACTTAAATAAGTTAAAAAATGTAGAAAAGGAAAATGAGAAAGAAAATAGTAATGCAACTGAATCTGAAGGAAATTCTAAATTAATTGAATTTGTTAGAAAAGTATTGAAGGACAGGGTTAAAGAGGTAGTGGTATCCTCGAAACTTGTAAGTAGCCCAGCTTGTATTTCAACAATGGAAGGGGGCATGAATCCAAGAATGGAAAAATTCCTTATGGAGCAAAATCAGCTTAATGCAAAATCAGCGAGGATATTTGAAATTAATCCTAACCATTCAATATTTAAAAAAATTCACAATTCATTATCCAGTGAAAAAGATGCTGAATTAAACAGCAACATGATTGAAGTGATATATGGTCAAGCATGTCTTATAGAAGGTGATTCAATAGATAACCCTAGTGATTTTGCGTATAAACTGAACTCTCTTCTCGACAAAGTAGTTTTAGATACCAAAAATAGGTGAATTATTTAGCTATTGCCAAAAAACTTCTAGGTTATAAATATGGCTCTTTGTTGATATAATAAACGTTATTCCAAGGCACTGGATATGATTGTTCATTCTTTATGGATAAAATTTTACAAAAATCTCTTTCTATCCACTTTTGTTTAACAATGCCATGCCGATAGTTAAAATCTATATTGAAGTAATTTAAATAATCTGTATTATAAGCGTTTGTTCACCATAAATTTAATTCAACATTATGATTTTATGCAAAGATATCTCTATGCACTTTGGAGGTAAAAAACTTTTTGATAATGTTAGCTTAACTATGAAGCCAAACAATAAATATGGTTTAATTGGAGCAAATGGATCAGGGAAATCAACCCTAATTAAATTAATACAAGGTGAAGAAGAATTAACTTCAGGGGATATAGTAATCAACAAATTACTAAAAGTTAGCGCTTTATCCCAAGATCAGTTTAAGTATGAGAATGACAGGATTGTTGACATTGTTATTCAAGGCAATAAAGTCTTATGGGATGCAATAGAAGAGCAAAATACTTTAAGCAGCAAAAGCACTGTTACTGATGCAGAAGGATATAGAATTGCAGAATTAGAATCTGTTATATACGAAAATGACGGTTATAGTGCAGAATCAAACGCTGAGATAATTTTACAAGGTCTTGGAATTGAAGAAAAAGATTTTAAAGAACCCCTTAAAAAATTATCTGGTGGGTATAAAATTAGAGTTTTGCTTGCTCAATGCCTTTTTTCAGATCCTGATATATTATTATTGGATGAACCTACAAATCATTTAGATATATTATCAACTCAATGGTTAGAAGATTTTTTGAAAAAAAAATTTAAAGGTATTCTACTCTTAATATCTCATGATCATGATTTTTTAAATTCAACATGCAACAATATACTTGATATAGACTACAGCACGATTACACTATATTCAGGTAATTATGACCATTTTATTGAAGAAAAGCAAAGCATAGCAGAACAAAAAGAAGAAGAAAAAGCTTCTATAGAAAGGAAAATAGCCAAAGATAAGGTGTTTATAGAGAAATTTAGATCCTCAGCTGCACGCTCTAAACAAGCTCTTTCAAGAGAAAAAAGAGTACAAAAAATAGATGTTCCAGAGCTTAGGCGCACTACAAGAATTGCTCCCAAGTTTTCATTTAAACAAAAGGTAAAATCTGGACAAGAAGTGTTGGATGTCTCAGAGCTTTCACAATCCTTTAAGGAAAACAAATTATTTCAAGATCTATCCTTCAAGGTAAATAGAGGTGAAAAAGTAGCTATTTTAGGTATAAATGGTATAGGAAAATCAACCTTGCTTAAAACTGTACTTGGACTTATTACCCCTACAAATGGAAGTGTCAAATGGGGATATAACACAAAGTATTCATATTTTTCACAAGACCACCATGATGTAATAAAAGGTACTGTTTCGGCAATAGATTGGTTAATGAATGCTGCTAATATATCAAATATTGGCACTATAAGAGGGGCCCTTGCCAAAATGTTACTCACACAAGATCAAGCTGATAAATTAGTGAATGTATTAAGTGGCGGAGAAGCTGCGAGGGTGTTATTTGCAAAAATTATGCTTGAGGAAGCAAATGTTTTAATACTTGACGAACCTACAAATCATCTAGATTTAGAAAGTAGAATCGCACTAGCTAATTCATTAAAATCTTTTGAGGGAACAATTGTATTTGTGAGTCATGATAGACATTTTATATCTACAATTGCTGATAGAATTATTTTTTTACATAAGGGGAAAACTATAGATTTTTCTGGTAAATACAACGAGTTTAGGAAAAAATATAGCAAATTTTTTGAAGCATAATAGACCCCTGATTTACTCTAAATAACTCCTCTACATCACTGACATTTACCTTTGTGACTTTAAAATCTGTACTCAGTTTCAAAAAATCTTAAATGACATGGTGTTAAGTTTGGTTGGCATATTTCAAGAGAAGATTAAAATTTAACGTAATCTTAACATAACCTTAACTTAATTTTAACACTTGATAAGTATAATAACCTTATAATCAAATTAATGTTGAGGTTCGCTATGTTAAATAATAATATTGATAATTATAAAGATGCTGTAGGGTTACGCTATGATTCTAATAAAGATAAAGACCTATGGGATTATGCAATCTCCTTAAAATATAAACCAGAAGCGGATGATAAGCTAAGAAGACAAGCCTTAGCCTTAAGCAGAATTCGAGATATCGTACAAAAAGGAATAGAGAAGTGTGACGCAAAATTTGATGGAATAAAGCTAATAAATGGTGAATTGGTGCAATCTACCTCTTCAATTAAGGATAATGGTATTCGAGCGGAGAATATTTTAGGAGGTCATAGTGGAAGAGTATATTTTGACTTGCCAAAAGAATATAATGAGAAAATATTAGATATCGTTTCCAATGGTAACACAAGCCATACAGTATATGGCTCTCTAATAAATTCATTGAGATCGGGGTCACCCTTGAAGTCTTATGATGAAGCGGTATATCCACGTTTTGCTGCAACTCATGGAGTTGAAGAAAAAGAAGGGAAGATAATTGAGAAAAAGCTCTCAGCTACATCTTCTGCTTTCAAAGGATCACAAGGTTTTTTTATTGGCAACAGCACACATTATGGGGTTGACTTTGTTCAAAAGGATGAAGAAAAAATTGTTAGTGATGGAACAGTTGGGCATCTATATATCAATACAGACAGTACTGAAAAGCGCTCTGCGATAGGGTTTGGACTTGAGGGATCTGCTCCTATGACTGGGGGTCATTCTATGAGTGGTGGAGCAGATAGATACTCAGCATTTGGCGGACCAAAATGTTATGTAAAAGTTGAAAAGAGCACAAAAAAGCAAAGCAGTTTTTTAGGCTTGGGAGGCACAGTAAGCGATGAAATGAAAGGTAATTCTAAGGACTACATCAGCGATATATGTAAAGAATATAGTATTCAAAATATAACTGAGGTAGAAAACAAAATATTAGAAGCGCAAAAAAGCATAGATGCTGATAGAAAAAATGAGAAAAATAAGGAGGTTATATTCAAAAAAATTGAGATCTGTAATGAAAAAAATATATATGTTGTAAATACAGCAGGTGATAAAAATACATATATTGTTACTGAATACGCTATGAAGCAATTGGAGAAAGGTCATACAATTCCTAAATATATTGATGGGATGAAAATTAGAGTTGAAGAGGAAAATCACAAGGATTTTCTTGATAGTATTGATAGGCAGTTAAATGAAATTAAAGAGGGTAAAAATATAGATTCTAAGGTAGTAAATTTTTTGAAAAAGTATGATAATCATAGAAATATGTTTGAAGCTATAGATAAAAATTTTAACATTGATGAGTTGCAAAAAATAAGTGATAAGCTAATTGATCATCCTGTACATGAAAGACTTTCAAAATTCATTGAAGTATTACAAAATATTAAAGATCAAGATTTAACTCCATCTGAGGTCTTTCTTGAAAAATTTTCTGAAGAATTTAAAAAAGAATTTTTGGAAAATATTGATAATTTATCTAATAAAGATCAAGAATTATTTCAGACATTGCTAAATTATTTGAAAGATTTATACAATAGTATTTTTGGAGTGCAAAAAGAGGAAAAGGATGTTGCTGAGGGTTTGACACTACACAATGCTGCAAAATCTAATTCATTAGCATTAACCGAATTTTTGATTAATAATTCTAACAAAGGGATAAATGAAAGGGATCAAGATGGAAATACTGCTTTATATTACGCTTTGACTAACAATAATAACGATAAAAATTCTGTTGCACGCTTTTTAGTAGAAAATGAAGCAAATGAATTGGGAGAAAATGCAGATGAGATACTGATAAAAGATAAATACAGCAACATTGTGAAAGATGTCCATGTGGACCCAGAAATAGAAAGTATAGAGTCAGATGTTGAGAATGATATAAAAAGCTTGGGAAATAGCAGTGATAAACTTGGTGAAGGGATGCAAAATAAGGGTGATACTAAGTGGGTAGATAAGATTTTAAAAGAAGAAAATAATAAAAATATATCCTTGTTATAAGAGTAAAGGCAGATATGGGGACCTTTAAAAGGAGGTATAGTCCTAAAAATTGGATAGATAGTAAAGAATTGTGGATGCGACAGCGTGTTTATTGAAAGATTATTAATGTCTCCTAAATATGACTGCCTATATATAAATTGTGTTACCTAATTAGGAAAGAGGTGGTCCTAGATAGCTGGACAGGAGTATAAGGATAAATTCTGATATAAAAAAATAAAAATATCGGAGGAAGATATGAGTAAAAAGAAAAAGACAGTGCAGTATTCAAAACAAAAGTAGCGCTATCAGCAATCAGAGAGGAAGAGACGTTGAGCGAGCTATCAGCCAGATACGGAATCAATGCAAATATGATCAGCAAGTGGAAGAAACAGGCATTAGATAATATGAACAATGCATTTTCTGGTAAACACGATAAGTCCGAAGTGTCAAATGAACATCAAGTAAAACAACTGCATGCAAAAATAGGAGAATTAACAGTTGAAAAGGATTTTTTGCAAGATGCATACGAAAAACTAGGAAAGAATGGAGGCTTGAGATGATAAAGAGTAATCAAGATAAATTGAGTATATCTAAGCAATGTCAGTTGCTGCAGGTAGCAAGATCAAGCTGTTATTATAATTCTAAAGGTGAAAGTGCTGAGAATCTGGAGTTTATGAAGAAGATAGATGAGATTTATATAAAACATCCATTTTATGGTTCTAGACAAATGAGTATGCATTTAAAAAAAGAGGGGGATTTGCTTATAGATATAAGGTAAGAAGGTTGATGAGAATAATGGGAATAAGTGCCGTGTATCAAAAGCCTAATACTAGTAAAAAGGATAACCAGCACAAAATATATCCATATTTATTAAGAGATAAAGTTATTAGTAAAGCGAATGAAGTCTGGTGTACTGATATCACATATATTCCAATGAATAAGGGCTTTATGTGTTTGGTGGCTATAATGGATTGGGCTTCTAGAAAAGTGTTGTCATGGAGATTGTCAAATACTCTGGATGTGGTATTTTGCTTGTCTGCTTTAGAAGAAGAGTTGAGTCTATATGGCAAACCAGATATCTTTAATACAGATCAAGGAGGTCAATTTACCAGTATTAGCTTTACTGACATCTTAAAAAGCCATAATATAAAAATATCTATGGATGGCAAAGGATGCTGGATGGATAACGTTTTTATAGAAAGATTATGGAGGTCTTTAAAGTATGAATGCATATATCTTCAGGAATTTGATAATGTTGTCCAATTAAGAGAAGCTATTGCTAACTGGCTAGAATTTTATAATAACAATAGGCCACATTCAACATTTGCTGAACTTACTCCAGAAGAGGTTTATTATAGAGGTAATTCTGATGGCTCAAAGCCAATGAATAACAAGTTTACAGCTTAATTTTAACCATGGAATTTATCCTTTAACCAGCTGCATAACTGTCCAACCAACTAGGACCATTTATCAACTAAGACCAGACAAACCTATTATTGATAAAAATTTATTCATTAATCCTAAAATGCAGTTCGAGTTAAACTACGGTACATCAAGCAAATTATCTCTTTAATACTCAGGAGGAATTAACTTTAATTGATTGATCAACGAAGAAAGTCACTTTACTATAAATTGTCTGAATATCCTGATCAGCTTCAATTGAATAATAGTTTTTGCTCGCACAATAATATTGAATTAGTGGTTTTGTTTGATTTAAATATGCAGTTAACCTTAACTCTATTATTTCTGCCTTATCATCTTTTCTAATATAAAAAGTTTGGCCTAGACATTTATCGCATATACCTTTTACTTTGGTGGGGTTAGTAATAGAGTTGTAGCTTTGATTACAATTAGAACAATAAAATCGAGCTGATAGCCTTCTTACTATTTCCTCCTCTGTTAAATTTAAGGTTACTATATATGGCTTATTTAAATTATTTTTGGCACAAATTAAATCAAGTTTTTTTGCCTGCTCAATAGTCCTTGGAAATCCATCTAGAATATATCCATTAAAGTTTTCATCTCTTATCATCAGCTCATTTTCTATTAAAGTGCACACAATATCATCAGAGACTAGATCACCTTTATTGATAATTTTTTCTGCTTTCCTACCAAGCTCTGTCTTTTCTTTAACAGCCTTTCTTAAAATTTCCCCTGTGGATAGAATCTTTAGGTGATACTTATCTGCTAATAATTTTGCCTGAGTACCTTTACCTACACCAGGTGCACCCAATAAAATTATTATCATTATCTTCGCCTCATCATATCAGTTTTTTTCATCAAGTTTACATATTTATTGCTTAATAAATGTGATTGAATTTGTGAACTTAAATCTAAGACTACACTAATGACAATTAATATACTCGTACCCCCTAAATAGAAAGGCATATTAAATTGATGTGTTAAAACTTCTGGTACTGCACAAATTATTGCTATATATGAAGCTCCTATTACTGTAATTCTTGTTAAAATATACTGTAAATATTCTTTCGTTTGATTTCCCGGCCTTCTACCAATAATAATTGCACCACTTTTTCTTAAATTTTCTGCAGTCTCTTCTGGGTTAAATACAATTGTACTATAGAAAAAACAGAAAAATACTATAAATACAATATATAACACAACATATAATGGCTTTCCTTGTGACAGATAAATTTCAACAAATTTACGCCATCCAGTAGCTTCGGAACCTGTGCTGAAACCAGCTATTGTTGCAGGAAATAATAACAATGCATTTGCGAATATTGGAGGTATTACTCCAGAAACATTAATTTTAATTGGCAGATGTGTTGAGTCTCCAGCGTATATTTTTTTCCCAACTTGCTTTCTAGGATACTGAACCACTAATTTTCTCTGCGCTTTTTCAATGAACACAACAAAGACAATCATGAATATGATGAGTATAAAGCATAAAAGTAAAAATTGTGTGGATACTATATTATTCCTACCCATTTCTAGTAATGAAAAGATGGATGGTAATAAACCTGACACAATACCCGCAAAGATTATTACGGAACTTCCATTTCCAATTCCTTTTGTATTTATTTGATCTGCAAACCAAACAACAACAATTGTGCCCCCCATTAAACTAAACATTGTAACAATCCTAAAATAAATTCCAGGATCACTTATTAGTGCGATACCATTATGGCTAAGAGATTCAATCCCAACTGCAATACCATACCCTTGAAATAAAGCAAGAATAACTGATAAATATTTAGAATATTGATTTATTTTTTGCCTACCTGATTCCCCAGATTTTCTAAGTTCACTAAAGTCCTTAGATAGCACCGTCATTAACTGCATAATTATCGAGGCTGTTATATATGGCATTATGTTTAATGTAAATATAGACATTCTACCAAGTGCCCCACCTGTTAAAACATTAAACATTCCTAAAATACCTTTTGCCTGTTCGCTTACTATGCTGTCTAAAATCATTAAATTAACACCAGGTAGTGGTATGTATGTCCCGAATCTATAAATAATTAAAATAAATATAACGAAAAAAATCTTCTTGCCTAGGTCTCCACCACTTTTTAAGGAATTACCAAAATTTTGGCTTTGATGTTTTTTCATTTTAATTATGTTGCGATTTATACTAATTTGATAGTTGAACCATTCTTTGAAGCATATTCAATTAACTTTTTAGAAGCATTATTAACTTCAATATTAAATTTTTGCTCAAAAATGCCTTTTCCAAGTAATTTCAATTTTTCTTTTTTAGGATTAAACAAACCTAATTTCTCTATATCCTGTAATTTAATATCTTGGGTAAGTTTTTTATTTTTAATTAGATAATTGATCTGATAAAGATTGACAACCTTATACGACTGTCTGTTAATGGGGTTAAATCCTCTCTTAGGTAATCTTCTATACAAAGGAGTTTGACCTCCTTCAAATCCAGCTAGAGCAACACCACTCCTTGCTGTCTGCCCTTTTCCACCTCTACCACATGTTTTACCTTTTCCTGAAGCTATGCCTCTTCCTAAGCATTTTTTTTTCTTTCTTGCTCCTATATTCCCTTTTAACTGATTTAACATAATATTAATACCATCTTTAAGTTTTTTCTCGCTGACTAGCTATTTCAACTACTTTTTTCCCTCTCTTATCCGCAATCATTTTAGGTGTGCTGGTTCCTTTAAGCCCCATCATAACTGCTTTAACAACATTATGAGGGTTATTTGAACCAACTGATTTAGCAACAATGTCTTTAATGCCTAAAACTTCAAAAAGCGGTCTTGTTGGACCACCTGCTATAATCCCAGTACCAGCAGGAGCTGCCCTCATTATAACTTTACCAGAACAAAATTTGCCAATAGTGTCATGATGTAAGGTTCTACCTTCTCTTAGAGGTATTTTAAACATGTTTTTTCTAGCCTCATCTAGCGCTTTCGCTTTAGCATCCATCACCTCAGTAGCTTTTCCTAAACCATAGCCTACCTTTCCTTTTTTATCACCAACCACTACAATAACTGAAAAACTAAATTTTCTACCACCTTTAGTAACAGAGGTACACCTATTTACTTTAACTAATCTTTCTACTATTTCTGAATTGTTGTTTACCATTTTGTTAGCCATTAAAAATTTAACCCATTTTTTCTTGCACTTTCAGCAAAGGCTTTAGCTTTGCCGTGATATTTAAGCCTACCTCTGTCAAAATACACATCTTTAATTTTTCTGTCTAATAATAACTTAGCAAATTTTTCACCAAGCAATTCCGCAGCTTTAATGTTGTTCTTATTTTTAAAGTTCTTAAAGTCTTCATTATAAGTTGCCAAAGAAGTGATTGTGATTCTTTTATTTTCATCAATAACTTGACTATATATATACTTATTTGAAGTATAAAAACATAACCTTAGCCTATCTAAGTTACTAGGCTTAAGCTTGTACCTAGTTCTCTCTTTTCGTCTGATATGCCTTAATCTTTTACTTAACATTTTTTAAATACCTAATTATTTTTTCTTGCCTTCTTTTCTTACAATAGTTTCATTCTCATATTTAATGCCCTTGCCTTTATATGGCTCTGGCTTTCTTAAACTTCTTATATCTGCACAAACTTGACCAACAAGTTGCTTGTCACATCCAGCAACTTCAATTACATTTTTTGTGCATTTTATATCAACTTCTTGAGGAATTGGGTATATAATATCATGACTATACCCTAAAGATAGTATTAACAAATCTCCATCTTTATTAACTTTATACCCTACTCCATTGATTTCTAATTTTTTTACAAATCCCTTAGTAACACCTATCACCATATTATTTATGAGTGATCTAGCTAGTCCCCATAGAGATTTGACTTTTTTAGTAATAATTTTAGGCGACAACATAATACAATTATCATTTAATTTAAAGTCAATAGAATCAAACATGTTCATGCTTAGTTCACCTTTTGGACCTTTAATAACTAAGCAATTTCCATTGAGATTGGTTTTAACTTCGTCCGGTATATTAATTTGCTGTTTTCCTATTTTTGACATAATCCCATTTAAAAAATATTACATAAAACTTCACCGCCAGCTTTAATATCTCTGGCCTCATTATCATTAATTATACCTTTGGAAGTTGACAATACTGTTAAGCCTAATCCACCGTATATTTTATTTAAATCTTTATATGATTTAAATACCTTTCTTCCTGGTTTTGATACAACATTAAACTCTTTGATAATTGGATGACTTAATTTACCCTCATATTTAAGTCCTACCTTGATCATATGCACGCCTTTTCTCACTTCATATTTTTCTACACTAGCAATATAACCAGCTTGTAGCAAAACATCTAAGACCTGCTCAATTTTTTTAGAACAATATACAGTTGTATATTGTTTTTTTACTAGCTGTGCATTTTTAATTCTTGCTATTGTATCTGAAAGTAAATGTGTTTGTGACATATGTATTTTCCTTTTATTATTACCAACTAGCCTTAGTTACACCAGGCAACTTACATTCTGAAGCTAATTTTCTAAACCATATCCTGGATAGATTAAATTTCTTATATACTCCTCTCCCTCTACCACTTAGCAAGCACCTATTTCTTATCCTTGTTTTTGAACTATTCCTAGGTAATTTTGATAAGCTAGCTTGGGCTTCAAATCTTTCTTCTAATGTATTCAACTTGCTATTACGAATTGCTTTAAGTTCGATTCTTTTTTCCTGATTATTACTAAACAATCTCATCCTTTTTAAATTTCTCTGGATTATACTTTTTTTTGCCATAAAATTTTATCTAATTATTTTAATTATAAAATGGTAAATTAAACGTTTTTAATAGAAACTTTGCTTCTTCATTGCTGTTTGTTGAAGTCACAATAATAATATTCATTCCTCTTATTTTATCAATTTTATTATAATCAACTTCAGGAAACACGATTTGCTCTTTTATCCCTAATGAAAAATTACCATTGCCATCAAATTGTTTAGAACTTAGACCTTTAAAGTCCCTAACCCTTGGAAGCGCTATATTTACCAACCTATCCAAAAATTCATACATCATAGTCTTTCTGAGGGTGACTTTGCAGCCAATCTTCATTCCTTCTCTTAATTTGAATGCAGCAATAGACTTCTTTGCCTTGGTTATCAATGGCTTTTGTCCAGTTATAGCCATGATTTCATCATATACCTTATCCATGACCTTAGAATCAGTAATTGCTTCCTTCACAGATACATTTATTGATATTTTTTTTAACTTCGGAATCTGCATATCATTTTTGAAACTAAAGTGCTTTTTAAGCTCCTTCCTGCTAACCGTATTATAATGTTTCTCTAGTCTTGAATTAGTCATAATTAAGCTTTTTTATTGTCTATCAATTCACCTGTTTTTTTTAAGTATCTAACCTTTCTGCCATCTTTCAAGAATTTAAACCCGATCTTAACTGCAGAATTTGTTTTTGGATCGATGTGCATAATATTCGAAACATGAATCGGCATTTCTTTCTGCACAATACCACCTTCTGGGTTTAATTTATTAGGCTTAGTATGTCTTTTTACTAAATTTACACCGTTTAAAATAACTTTATCATTTTTTGGTGTAAAACTAATAATTTCAGAAATTTTACCTTTATCTTTGCCAGTTATAACTTTAACTTTATCATTTTTTTTAAATTTATTTGCCATTTTATGTTACCTCTGGAGCTAATGAAATTATTTTTAAGTAATTTTTTTCTCTAAGTTCTCTAGGGATAATACCAAATATTCTAGTACCAACCAGCTCTCCCTGTTTATCTAACAAAACCACCGCATTATCAAAAAATCTTATTACTACTGCGTCTTTCCTTCTTTTTTCTTTTCTAGTTCTTACCACTACGGCATGAAACACTTCTCCTTCTTTGACCTTGTCTGACACGGCAGCTTTTTTGATAGATACAACAATCTTGTCACCAATATCTGCAGACATTTTCTTACTCCCACCAAGGACCTTAATACACTGAACTATTTTAGCTCCTGTATTGTCCGCTACGTTTAATTTGCTACCCATCTGTATCATAACTAACCTTTATCATTTAATAAAATTTGCCATTTCTTCAGTTTAGATATTGGCTTGCTTTCAATAATCTTCACCTTATCACCAATATTCAAGACATTACCTTCATCATGAGCTAAATATTTTTTACTTCTTTTAGTAATCTTTTTATATTTTTCATGCAGAACTTTTCTTTCTACTAATACAGTTACCGTTTTATCAGCTTTATTATTTAGCACAATACCTTCTAATATTTTTTTTGACATAATTATTAATTATTTTTATCTTTAGCTTTATTTAGTACAGTAAAAATTCTAGCTACATTTTTCTTAACTACTTTCATTCTAGAAGTATCCTTTAATTCACCTAAAACTTTTTGAAACCTCAAATTAAAGTACTCCTTTTTATACTTAAGTAATTCAATTTGTAAAGCATTATTATCTAAATTTTTTAATTCTTCAAATTTCATTCTAAAGCCCTCCCTCTATATTTCTAATTATTTTAGTTTTTATTGGTAATTTTGCCGCAGCCCTTGAAAATGCACCTATAGCCTGCTCTTCAGTCACTGAATCAAGTTCAAATATAATTCTACCTGGCTTAACTCTACACGCCCAAAATTCAGGAGAACCTTTTCCTTTACCCATTCTAACATCAGCTGGTTTTTTACTTACAGGGATGTCTGGAAAAATTCTAATCCATAACTTACCCGCTCTTTTTAGATGCCTGTTGATAGCTTTTCTAGCAGATTCAATTTGCTTTTCCTGTATTCTTTCTGGCTCTAATGCCTTCAGGGCAAATTTACCAAATGCAATTTTAAAACCACCTTTAGCTTTTCCATGAATCCTGCCTTTAAAGGCTTTTCTAAACTTTGTTTTCTTTGGACGTAATATCATTTTTCTCTACTGTATTAGTTTTTAAATTATCAACAAGCTTATCTCCTTTATATATCCATACCTTAACTCCTATAAGGCCGTATATAGTATGTGCCTCTGCCGCATCATAGGTAACCATGGCCCGTAGCGTATGCAGTGGCACTCTTCCTTCTTTATACCATTCTGTTCTAGCTATTTCTGCTCCTCCTAAACGTCCTGATACACTTATTTTAACGCCTTTTGCACCCATCTTCATTGCATTCGATATAGCTCTTTTGACAGCCTTTCTAAAGGAAACTCTTTTTTCAAGCTGCTCTGCTACAGTTTTTGCTATAAGCAAAGGTTCAGTTTCAGCTTTTCTAACCTCCGTAATATTTATAATCACTTCATTTGAAGTTATCTTAGATATATTTTCCTTAATTTTTGCTACATCAACTCCTTTTTTGCCTATTACAACACCAGGCCTTGAAGAATGAATATTTATCATAATTTTATTAACCGGCCGCTCAATACAAACTTTATTTATTCCAGCGTAACTCAATTTATCAAAAATCATAACTCTTATCTTAATATCTTCATGTAATTTTTTTGCATAATTTTTTTTACCGTACCATGAAGAATCCCATGTAGATATGATACCTAATCTAAAGCTATTTGGATTTACTTTTTGTCCCATATTACCCTCTTTCCTCTACAATTATTGTAACTTTACTAAATGGCTTAATTATTCTATTTATTCTACCTCTTGCCCTGACCATTGAGCGTTTAAGAGTTAAAGATTTACCAATCATTACTTCTTTCACATATAATTTATCTATATCTAATCCATGATTATTTTGCGAATTCGCTATTGCAGATTTAAGGATATTTTGCAACTGCTTTGATGCACTTCTTTTACAAAATTCAAGTTGTAATATAGCTTCATTGACATTTTCTTTTCTTATAAGATTAGCAATAATGTTCAGTTTTTGAACGCTTGATTTTACTAATTTATCTGTTGCTTTAACTTGCATAAACTCACTAATATAATTATTTTCTATTATTTCCATGGCCATTAAACGTTCTTGTTGGAGAAAATTCTCCAAGTTTTTTACCAACCATTTTTTCATTAACAAGAACTTGAATAAATTTCTTACCATTGTGTACTGAAAAAGTTAACCCAACAAAATTTGGCAAAATAGTGGATTTTCTCGACCATGTTTTAATCGCAATAAATTTTCCACCAGAAACTGCATCATTTACTTTTTTCAACAATTTTGGCTCTACAAACGGTCCTTTCCAAACTGATCTATTACTCATAATTAATTCACTTATTATTTATTTTTCTTATGTCTACTTTTTATTATAAACTTATCTGTTCGTTTATTATTTCTAGTTTTAAATCCTTTTGTTGGTTTACCCCAAGCAGATACAGGATGCCTACCTCCTGATGTCTTACCTTCACCACCACCATGGGGATGATCAACTGGGTTTTTGGCTACACCTCTAACCTTGGGTCTAAATCCAAGCCATCTTTTCCTTCCTGCTTTACCTAATTTAACATTTTTTTTATCAACATTTGAGACAACACCAATAGTGGCTTTGCACTCACCTTCAACCATTCTAACTTCACCCGAACGAAGCTTTATAGATACTTTACCAGAATCTTTATTCACAATCGTGGCAAACGATCCAGCAGACCTAGCAAGCTGAGCTCCCTTTTTTGGTTTTAATTCAACATTACTAATTGTAATGCCAACTGGAATATTTTTAAGTTGCATGCAATTACCAACAGCAATCTCCGCACTATTAGAAGATATAATTTTATCTCCTATTTTTAAATTTTCAAGAGCAATAATATAGGAATATTCATTATCACTATATTTTATTAATGCAATGTTAGCAGATCTATTTGGATCATGCTCAAATCTTTCCACTATTGCATATAATTCTTTCGATCTTTTAAAATCAATCACCCTGTATTTCTTTTTAGCTCCCCTTGATTTACCAAAAACAGTTATTCTTCCAAGATTATTTCTTCCACCTTTAGTATTTTTGCCTTTTACTAGACTTTTTACAGGATCACCTTTCCAAAGCCCTGATTTATCAACCAAAACTAATTGCCTTTGTGAGGGAGTAACTGGATTATAATTTATTAACGCCATCTTTAAACACCTTTTGAAAATTCAATTTTCTTCATATCTTTCGTAGTTATAATAGCTTTTTTGAAAGCAGATCTCCTACCCCTTCTGCCTTTAAAAGTTTTTATTTTCCCGTGAATATTAATTATATTTACACCTTTCACTTCAACTTTAAAGATTTGCTCAATAGCTTTTTTGATTTGAGCTTTGTTACTTTCCGGGCTCACAATAAAAACATATTTACCTAAAGATTCCAAACTATTGCTTTTTTCCGTTAATAGTGGCTTTTTAATAATATCGTATACATTTAATTTCATCATTTAAACCTCGTTAACACATTGTTGAAAGCATCTTCAGAAAAGTAGATTTTATCATGCTTAATAATGTCCAAGACATTTATACCAGCTAAACATAACTTATTAACTTTATGATTATTTCTAATTGCCTTCATAAAATTATCATCAAAATTGCTATCTATAAATAATATTTTCTCTGACAATATTTTATCTCCGTACATATTTAAAAAATCCTTAGACTTATTTGTATTAAGTTTTAGGTGCTCGTGTACAATAATAGATTTATCTTTAAATTTCAATGCCAAAGCATTTAACAAAGCTATTTTCTTCACTTTTTTATTTATCTTATACTCATACACTTTATTTTTATTAGGCCCAAAAATTATACCACCGCCTACAAATTGCGCTCCTCTGATACTACCATGCCTAGCCTTACCTGTACCTTTTTGCCTATAGATTTTTCTAGTGGAGCCCCTAACTTCAGAAATTTCTTTTGCATGACTTATTGCAGACCTTTTTTTTGCTTGCTGCCATAAAACTAGTTGATGAATTAAATCATGCCTAATATTTTCTATGCCTAAAACACTTGCTTCAATTTTTCTTAAAATCTTATTTTCAGAATTTAATACTTCTAGATACATAACTTCACCTCAATAATTAACAGGGTAATGCTTTTTTAATTGCATCCCTTATATATAAATATCCATTTTTACTGCCTGGAACCGCACCTTTAACCAATAAAATATTCAACTCACTATCAATATCAACAACAAGGATATTTTGCTTGGTAACTTTTTTATTGCCTAACTGCCCAGCCATTTTTTTACCCTTAAACACCCTCCCTGGATCTTGACATTGTCCAGTTGAACCTGCAGATCTATGACTTATTGACACACCATGAGAAGCCTCCAATCCTTTGAAGTTGTGCCTCTTCATGACACCGGCAAAACCCTTGCCTATTGATGTGCCTGTAATGTCTAAATATTGACCTTTTTTAAAATGATTAACGTCTATTTTATCACCTACTTTTAGCGCATACTTTTTATCAATAATAAATTCTTTTATTTTCTTTTTAGGTAAGACTTTTGCCTTTTCAAACATTCCTTTGATACCCTTAGATAGTCTTTGCACTTTTTGATCAAATGCTGCTAATTGCAAACTATTATAGCCATTTTTCTCTTTATTTTTCACAGACAGAACAACATTCTCATCAACATGAAGCACAGTCACAGGAATAGCTTCACCATTTTCTTTAAAAATCTGCGTCATACCTATTTTTTTTGCTATAACACCGCATCTACTTTCTTTCATTTTCAGCTCCTTTCATTTTAATTTGAATATCTACACCTGCCGCTATATCCAGCTTCATCAACGCATCTACAGCTTGAGGAGAAGCTTCAATAATCAAAAATCTTGAATGATCTCGAATCTCAAATTGTTCCCTAGATTTTTTGTCGATATGTGGCGACCTGTTAACTGTAAATCTACTAATTTTTCTTGGCATAGGTATTGGCCCTTTGTATCTAGCACCGATTCTAGAAATAGTCCCCACTATTTCACTTACAGCCTTATCTAATATTCTAGGCTCATAGGCCTTTAATTTTAATTCTATCGATTCTGGGAAATTCATATAAGGACTCCTAAATTATTTAATGATTTCAGCTACAACGCCAGCACCGACAGTCTTTCCGCCTTCCCTAATAGCAAACTTCAAACCCTTATCCATTGCTATAGGCGCTATTAATTCCACCACTATCTCTGTATTATCTCCCGGCATCACCATTTCCACACCTTCCTTCAACTCCACAGTTCCTGTTACATCTGTTGTTCTAAAATAGAATTGAGGTCTATAGTTCTTAAAAAATGGAGTGTGCCTTCCTCCTTCGTCTTTCTTAAGCACATACACTTCCGCTTTAAACTTCGTATGTGGCGTTATGCTTTTTGGCTTTGCTAACACTTGTCCTCTCTCCACTTCCTCCTTCGCTATTCCTCTTAGTAATAATCCTGCATTATCTCCCGCCATACCTTCATCGAGCTCTTTCTTAAACATCTCTACGCCTGTGCATATGGTCTTCTTATTCTCCTCCCTTATTCCTATTATCTCTATTTCTTCTCCAACCTTAACCTTACCTTGCTCTATTCTTCCTGTCACCACTGTACCACGCCCTGATATTGAAAACACATCTTCTATTGGCATTAAAAATGGTTTTTCTATATCTCTTTTTGGCATCTCTATTGTCTCATCTACCACCTTCATCAATTCTCTTATTGCCTTCTCTCCCACTTCACTTCCTTCTTCCGTCAACGCTTTAAGTGCTGATCCTTTCACCACTTTTGCTGCATCTCCATCAAATCCATACTTACTTAATAGCTCCCTTACTTCCATTTCCACCAATTCCAATAACTCCTCATCTTCCACCATGTCCACTTTGTTTAGAAATACCACCAATGTTGCTATCCCTACTTGCTTCGCCAATAATATATGCTCTCTTGTTTGTGGCATCGGACCATCTACCGCACTCACCACCAATATCGCCCCATCCATCTGAGCCGCTCCTGTGATCATGTTCTTCACATAATCTGCATGCCCAGGGCAATCTACATGCGCATAGTGCCTGCTTTCTGTCTCATACTCTACATGCGCTGAGTTGATTGTTATCCCCCTCTCCTTCTCTTCTGGCGCCTTATCTATTTCATCATAGTTTATCGCCTTCTTCCCAAAATACTTTGTTATTGCCGCTGTCAATGTTGTTTTCCCATGATCCACATGCCCTATTGTCCCGGTGTTAACATGCGGTTTGTTTCTTTCAAATTTTCCTTCTGCCATTTTTATTTCTCCTTTTTTATTTTTCTTGGTTAATAATTTCGTTAGCAATATGTTGAGAAACCCTCTCATAGTTAGCAAATTGCATACTATATTGAGCTCTACCCTGAGTCATAGACCTCAAAGTGTTAACATAGCCAAACATTGTTGCTAAAGGAACTTTAGCTTTAATAATTTGCGCATTACCTCTTGGCTCCATACCTAAAACTTGTCCACGTATACTGTTCAAGTGCCCTATAACGTCTCCAATATAATCATCTGGAGTAATAACTTCAACATCCATAATAGGCTCCAGCAAAACTGGAGAAGCATTTTTCATACCCTCTCTAAATGCAGCTTTACCAGCTATTTCAAATGCTAATGCACTAGAATCAACATCATGGTAAGCTCCGTCAATTAATGTAGCTTTAAAGTCTATTAGTGGATACCCGGCTAAAACGCCCGTTTTACTAATTTGCCCAATACCTTTCTCAATTGCAGGAATATACTCCTTAGGTATATTACCCCCAACAATCTTATTAACAAATTGATAACCCTCTCCTTGCTCTGCCTTTTCAAATAAAATCTTAACTCTAGCAAATTGTCCAGCACCACCTGATTGCTTCTTATGAGTATAATCAATTTGATAAGAGCCTTCTATTGTTTCTCTATAGGCAACTTGAGGAGCACCTATATTAGCATCAACCTTAAATTCTCTCTTCATTCTATCGACTATAATTTCCAAATGAAGCTCACCCATACCCGCAAGTTTAGTTTGATTTGTTTCAGAATCAGTACTTACTCTCAAAGATGGATCCTCAGCAACTAATCTAGCTATTGCCACCGACATCTTTTCTTGATCCTGAGTTGTCTTTGGCTCTATTGCAACTTCTATAACAGGGTCAGGAAATTCCATTTTTTCTAAAATGACATCATATCCCATTTCACAAAGAGTATCTCCAGTAGATGTAGCTTTCAGTCCAGCAATAGCAACTATGTCACCAGAAAAACATTCTTTGACATCCTCTCTGTTGTTTGCATGCATTAGCAGCATACGTCCAACACGCTCTTTCTTATCCTTGATAGTATTTTGTATCGTCATACCAGATTTTAACACACCAGAATAAATTCTAACAAATGTTAGCGTACCCACAAAAGGATCATTCATAACTTTAAATGCAAGAGCACATAATTTACCTTCATCAGAAGATTTAACCTCAACCTCTTCATCATTCAAAACTTTCACACCCTTTGTAGCATGAATGTCAACAGGACTTGGAAGATAATCAACCACAGCATCCAACAACGGCTGCACACCTTTGTTTTTAAAAGCAGTCCCGCAAAAAACAGGAATAAACAAACCCTTCAGAACACCTTTACGAACACACCCTCTAATCTCTTCTGTACTCAGGCCTTCACCCGCTAGATATTTCTCCATCAATTCATCATCTGACTCAACTACAAGCTCAATTAGATTAGCTCTGTACTCTTCAACCTTATCTTTTAAATCCTCTGGAACTTCGCCATACTCATACTCTGCACCCAACTTATCATCTTTCCAAATTATAGATTGACCTGTAACCAAATCTACAACACCCAAAAAATCTTCTTCTGAGCCAATTGGCAGCTGCATAACCGCAGGCTTAGCCCCCAATCTATCAACTATCATATCGACACATTTATAGAAGTCAGCTCCCACTCTATCCATTTTATTAACAAAGCACATCCTAGGTACGTTGTATTTATCCGCCTGCCTCCATACCGTCTCAGACTGCGGCTCAACCCCAGCAACTCCATCAAAAACAGCCACAGCACCGTCAAGAACCCTCAACGCCCTCTCTACTTCAATTGTAAAATCCACGTGACCTGGAGTATCGATAATATTAATCCTACATTCATGACCACTTTTACTTTTCCAAAAACAAGTAGTAGCGGCAGAAGTTATAGTTATTCCACGCTCTTGCTCTTGCTCCATCCAATCCATTGTAGCATTACCCTCATGAACCTCTCCTATTTTATGAGATTTACCAGTGTAATACAATATCCTTTCAGTGGTAGTGGTTTTCCCGGCGTCAATGTGCGCCATTATTCCAATATTCCTATAATTCTCAATTTTTGTTTCTCTACTACCCATAATCACCACCTGTAATGAGAAAATGCCTTATTAGACTCGGCCATTTTATGAGTATCTTCTTTTTTCTTATATGCCAATCCCTTTTTGTTGTAGGCATCAATGAGCTCACCCGAAAGTCTACCAACCATCGTTTTTTCCGTTTTTCTCGACCTTGCAGCATTTGCCAACCATTTTAGCGCTAAAGACAAAGATCTAGCAGACCTAACCTCCATGGGAACTTGATAAGTTGCACCACCAACTCTCCTTGACTTCACCTCTATCAAAGGTCTCAAGTTATCTACAATCTCCTCAAAGGCTTCGATTGGCTCTTTTTTGACCTTATTAGAAAGGTTACCAACAGCTTCATAAACAATTTTCTCTGCTTTTGACTTCTTACCATCAAACATCAGATAATTTATGAATTTAGCAATCACTACACTCTTGTAGTTTGCATCAGGAGTAACACTCTTTATTTCTGCAGCTCTACGTCTTGACATATCATTTATGATTTAGGTTTTTTTGTTCCATACTTGGATCTACATTGCTTCCTATTTTGAACACCCTGTGTATCTAGGGCACCCCTAACAGTGTGATATCTAACACCTGGCAGATCTTTTACTCTACCACCTCTAATCAAAATCACCGAGTGCTCTTGAAGATTATGACCTTCACCAGGGATATAGCTAGTAACCTCATATCCATTAGTAAGCTTTACTCTAGCAACTTTCCTCATAGCTGAGTTTGGCTTCCTTGGGGTAGTGGTATACACCCTAGCACAAACACCTCTTTTCTGAGGACAACCTTGTAAAGCTGGAACCTTGTTTTTTGGCACCTTAGATTTCCTAGGCTTTCTAACTAATTGACTTATCGTTGGCATTACAAATATTTATAAAAATTAAAACAATGTGGTTTGGAGATAATATTTATAACTTCCCATCTAGTCAAGTGATTTTTACGCTAAACCAACATTCATTTTGATTAACATGTCGCTTTCAATAAGAATTTCCTTTTAACATTATTCATTACAACGAAGATTGCAATACTTAAAAAACTTACCAAAGCTCCTACATAGAAACTTTCTATATAAAATTCGAATTGAGTAAGGTCGCTCACTGCCATAAATATACAAGCTAATATTATAGACGCAATGAATTGCTTTCCAGTTAGAAATTTACCAAATACTATTGTACACATCAATGGTATGGCTAAAGTTACTCCACAATAACTTCTAAGTAAAACATAAAATCTATCAATATCATCAACAAAATGACCAGCTAAAAAAAATGTAATACCTCCCACCACTATAAGACTTCCAATTTTATACATATTGTTCTTCCCAAATTTTTTGCTGAATAAATCGTATATCAACGTATTACTACAAATAAATAAAAATGAATCAAGCGTAGATAATATTGTAGCCGCTATACCAGCAAGGAAAATACCTTTTAAACCTATTGGCAAAATACTTAGCGCATAGTTAAAATAAGCTTCATGCGGCATTGAATTGGGCAAAACAGCACTAGCATACATAGAGCCAGTCACTGTGCAAAAATCACAAATCATCCAAAATATTACTGAAATAAAGATTCCCCTTTTTGCAACCTTTGTATCTTTTGCAGCGAAACATCTTTGATAAAATACAGGGCTCATGAACGTCGTTATAATTGAAATAAAAAACCACACAAAAAGTCCAGACAAAGCCTCTTTTCCATTTATTGAAAAATAACTTTCATCCAAATTAATATCTAAGAAATCATATCCTCCATATTTAAAATAGGAAAACACAACAACCATAATTACTGATGCGTACATCAATATAAATTGAATTGCATCTGAATATACTATACCACTAAATCCCCTAACACCAATGTATGCAATAACAAAGACTAGACCCACCATCATGGAATAAGACAAATCCCAACCAAATAATTTTTGAATTAACAATCCGATCCCAATGAGGTATGTAATAGGCAAGGCTTTTACCAAAACCATTAATGAAACCAACTTATATGCAGTTTTCCCATATTTTTTCTGGATTATCTCTGGCAAAGTAAAAACATTCATTTTCCTTGCTTTTTCAACAAAAAATAGCATAAAGAAAATCCCAGCAAAATAAAAGCCTAATCCATATATCGCAATGGTGTTGATTCCTCGCTTAAATGCTATTTGCGTAATACCAAAAATATCTCCGTACCATGTTGAAACTAATGTCGTTATAAACAGGGGAAGAGTTAATTTGCGACCAAAAAGCAAATAATCCACCACACTTTTCTCATTATGTCTTCTTGATAACAATATAGTGTAAAATAACGTTAAAACCGTCAATGCCACAAATATACTAAGGTCAAATTTACCGAGACTCATATCCATGTAATTTCCACTTATAAAAAACTAACAAGTTCAATTACAATTACAAGAACCCCCAATATTATTGATGTCATTACAGCTAATTTATTATTTAGCCTTAATTTTAGTGCTATTAATGCAGGAAATATAATTGCCAACATGCTTAAACTAATTGCGGCAAAAGCTAGAGCGCTTACAAAAATATTTTTCCCAAGTACCGCTACTAGCAAAGGCGGACAAAACGTTAATAATATAGCTTTCAACTGATCTTTAAATAACTTCTTTTCAAATTTAAATTTCTCTAAAATATAATCATATAGGCCAATTCCAACACCTAAAAAAGAGGTTGTTATTGCCAACCAACTAAACACTGACACGATAGTATGCAACTTATTTTGCCCCACTCTCTCAGCAAGCATTTTTATAAATGTATGTAGCTGATTGTCACTATTATTTACAGCATCGAAGCTGATTGAACCATATTTTGGTAATACTAATGAAGTAAAGAATATCCAAAGACAATATATAATCAAACTTAAAAAGCTCCCCCATAAAAACGCTTTTTTTATATCTTTTTCATTGTTGCCCAAATACTTCATTATAAAAGGTATACTACCGTGAAATCCAAATGATGTAAAAAAAACTGGAATAGCCTTTAATAAATTGCTGTTCTGCAATGAATATTCATCAAAACTTTTTAAATTGCCAATTTCCAATTTTGAGCTCAAAAAATACAGCATCGTCATAAAAAGACAAATTTTCACAGCAAAAATAATCCTATTACTTATATCTAAAACTTTAAAATTGAAAATTATGAAGAATATTAATAACCCAATAATTAAATACCCTAAAATACCTCTACTGAATAAATAAGAGGTATCCGCCATATTCTCCATCATACTTATTTCAATAATACCTGACATATAAGCCGCAAGGAGAGAATAAAATAACGTTATTATTGATAAATCTGCGATAAACCAAATTTTTAGGTTAAAACTTTTTTTGCACAATTCAGAAATTGAAAATGCACCCTTATAAAATAAATTAATGTTAAGAACCATTAAAGAGGCGTAATATCCCAACAGCCAAATCAATACTAATAATAATAAACTACCAACTTCACCCATGGATGATGCAATCATTGGCAATGCCAACATACTAGCTCCAACGCTAGTCCCTGCCACAATCAATATTGAGCCAAACACTTTACCACTTACCAGCATAACCTATCTCTGATGTATTTTTCTTGAGCAGAACTTAAAACTAAATATGATTTCTGTAAAGCTTTTTTTATCACACCACTCTCTATGGCTTGTTCATAAAACATACGTAAAGTACCCGAATTTAATACTGAAAAATACTTCTTTCAGTTATACCATGATAATAGATAAAATAAATTAGGAGTTAGAACTATGACGTCAGTATCCGATATAGCACAAGGCTATTATGTTGCAATGGGAAATAAAAATGCCAAAGATTTAGAAAAATACTTACACCCCGATATCGAATTAATCGCTCCTATGGGTGAGATAACTGGTAAAGAGCGTGTTTTTGATGCAGCAAAAAATTTCATGAATATATTTGATTCTCTTGAAATACGCCAAACGTTTGAGAATAATACTAATTCTGTAATGATTGTATTCGATTTCTTCTGCCCCTCTCCTGTTGGAAAGTGTAGGACAGCAGCAATGGTATGCGTCAAAAATAATTTGATTGCTAGACTAGAAATATTTTATGATTCTGAACCATTGAGAGATAGAAAAAAAGAGATCTTCTCTTCATAATAAGAGTTAATACACAGGCTCTAAGCTTTAGGCGCCACACCTTTTTTAAGCAATATTGATTTTACCCTGATACTATAAATAACTACGTAATGGAGCTATTGTTGAATTCTCTTATCTATAATTTTTGCAAGGTCTATCAACAAACTCGGCGATTCATTATCAGTTAATATTTCATTTAATTTGGAAGAAACCTTATCTTTTTCACCCTTATTCATAAGTAATATTGATTCTCCTAAAACAGCAAGATTACTAAAATATTCTGCATTTTTATAAAAATCCTCATACATTATGATCGCATCCTCTGAGCTAATTTTTCCTGACAGTATTTTTGTTTTGATGATCATTAATTTCGCGTAGTCTTTATAAAGCTTATCTGTATTTTTTGAGCTCACAAGCAATTCATAGTTATGTATAGCACGATTAAAATCTTTATCTCCAAAGTAATAAGCAGCTAATTGAAGTTTAGCTAAATCAGAATACACCGTTTTCTTAGTCTTGAGCTTTTCTAATTTAGAAACTTTATCTTTATCATTAGCGTTCATTGCATCACTATATTCACCTGCCTCCTCGAGCAACACATTGTTTTTGTGATTATTCCACCAAAAATAGGCAATGAAGCCAATGAAGCCACACAAAACTAAGATTGCAACATATCTTCCATAGTTTTGAAGAAAATTTACAAACCTTTCTTTGTTAATATCATCCCTAATTTCGTCTAAAACATCCATAAAAATAAATAGTAATTGTGATTTACATTTTTTTACTTATATTATCTAGATGAATTGTATAACAACATCAATAGATTAAATGTTTGTAGAGTTTTTTGGAGAAATATTCAAGCTAATTTTAACTTTCGTCCAAACTTTTGGCTACACTGGTATTTTTATTATGACTTTCATAGAAAGTACCTTTATACCTATTCCCAGCGATTTCACACTAATACCTGCAGGAATTTTAATTGCAAGAGGAGAATTGCACTTAACTCCTGTTTTAATTTTTAGCTTAACTGGCACTTTATTAGGATCATTTGTTAATTATTTTATAGCCTATTATTTTGGTAGAAAATTGTTTATAAACTACGGAAAATATTTTTTCCTAAAACCTGGTCAACTACTTTCATTAGAATTATTTTTTAATAAATATGGTGCTATATCAACATTTTTTGGAAGAATGCTACCGGGAATTAAGCACTTTATTTCATTTCCAGCTGGACTTGCAAGGATGAACTTAAAACTTTTTACACTGTATACCCTTTTAGGAAGTTTTATTTGGATTGCCTTTCTTCTTTACCTTGGTCATGTCATTAATGCGAATGAAGAATTGATATCCATCTATATTAGAAGATTTAATATAGCCATTATTTTTATTGTTATTTTTATTTCAATACTAATATACACTACAAAAAAGTTCAAAAAGCGAAATTAAACAATGTTTGACATATTAGTCATTGATGATGAGCAAGATATTGGAGAACTGATAAAAGATATAATTGAAGATGAGTTAAATTTAAAAACGGAATTTGCACTTAATTCTTCTAGCGCACTAGAAATACTTAAAAAATCTACGCCCAAGATGATAATTCTTGATATTTGGCTAGAAGGTAGTGACATGGATGGATTAGGTCTTCTAAAAATTATTAAAAACACTTATAAAGATATCCATGTTATTGTGATTAGTGGACATGGAAACATTGAAACTGCGGTAAAAGCCATAAAATTAGGTGCATACAACTTCATTGAAAAGCCATTTAAATCAGAAAAATTAGTCATAACAGTAAAGAGAACCCTAGAGAACATTGAACTTCAGCAGCATAATGCTCAGCTAAATCAACAGAATGATTTAGCCTCAATAGTGGGTAAAAACAGGCAGATTATTGAAATTAAAAATAAAATTGCAAATAACATTAAGTCAAATGCCAGAACTATTATATATGGGGAAATTGGAACGGGCAAAGAGAAAATTGCAAGACTAATTCATCATTATCAAAATCCCATAAACAAGCCTTTTTATAAAGTAAATATCGAAAATTATTCCGAAAAAGAATTGGACGATATTTTATTTGGAAATACATACTCTGCATCCATCTTTGAAAAAGCCAAAAGGTCAACGATATACATTAATGAAATTTCAAAATTATCCGACTATATGCAGAGAAAATTACTTAATTATTTACATAATTCAGATTTAGAAAGTAAAATAATCTGCGCCTCCACATCAAGTCAGAAGCAACTCATTAATGATCTAAGCTTTAATCAAAATTTACTTCAAAGGTTATCATCAATAGTATTGGAAATACCGCCATTAAGAGAAAGAAAGCACGATATTAAACTCATTGCAGATTATTACATTAATAATTTCAAAAAAAACTATTATATTAAAAACCTAAAGCTTAATAGTGAATTTTATATACAATTCTTAGAGTATGATTGGCCAGGTAATATTTTAGAGTTAAAAAACTTTATTGAAAATTTGTTAATAAAATTGCTTTTAACTCAAACTGATTCATTAAAAATAGCAGAATTTTCAATTAATCAAAATAATAAAAATACTTTTGAATCCTGTTTTGACAGATCATTAAAGGACGCAAAACAATTATTTGAAAAAAAATATATAGAATTTAATCTACAAAGATTTGATAGCAACATAACTCGCACAGCCAAGCAAATTGGAATGGAGAGGACCGCCTTACATAAAAAAATCAAGGAACTACAAATAAAATAGCACAACTAATACTTGCATTAGTTGTCTTTAGTTAGTACGCTTAATTAAGTGATACTAAGATGTGTGTGAAATCCACCCTATTCATACAGGGCGCCAAACACAATCATGAGTATAGTAACAGAATAAGAATAATAATCAAGGAGGAAATTGATATGAAGGGGAAAAATATTTTATACACTACTTCAATTATGTTTGGATTTTCGTTAGCCTTTGCTACAAATCCAATTACAACCTGTGCAAATTGGTATGACAATCCTTTATTTAAACTAAATGTTGGGTACGGCTTTCCCGAAAAATTAACCGATAAATATGATGGTACCAGAGAACATAAAAAACCCTCTAATGCAATGTTGTATAATATTGGCTGGGGCTATAAGTTAACAAATAAATTATCAACATATTTAGATTATACAAATTTCAGAAATATGAAGCACAAAGTTACTCAACAAAATGCTGATTTAACACATAATGTAAGAGCGGATTTGTTTAATTTAAATTTTCAATACCAATTGAATGACAAAAATCATTTTATGCCATATATAACTGCAGGAGCAGGTGTTTCAAAAAATAAATTTGGTGATTATACCGTAAAAGATAATACTACCAATCAAATTATTTATAGTGAACCTGCCAACACACATAGCCAATTTGCATGGAATGCTGGAGTAGGAGTTGAATATAAATTAAATACAAAAGTTAGCATTGGAACAAATTACAAATATGTTAATTTAGGTCATGTTAAATCAACTGGCGTTGGTTATGATCAAAATGGCCATAAAGAAGAGGATCCAAAAAAATCCAGGTTTAACATACACACTGTTAACCTAGGATTGACATATCATTTCAACTAAAATAGAGGAGAAAATGGCAAAATCACCAAATGAATTTAGACAAAGTGCTGCAAAAAAAGCTCAAAAACAAGCTTCTTGGAATAATACTGATTACACAACTACACCAAACACTTCTGCGTCTGAATTAGCAGCTGAAAAAGCAAAAGTGCATGCTTTAGAAAATAAGCATACTGCCCTTTCAAGTGAATTGGCAGCCAAAAAAGCAAAAGCTCAAGCCTTAGAAAATAAGCATACTGCCCTTTCAAGTGAATTGGCAGCTGAAAAAGCAAAAACTCAAACTTTAGAAAACAAACATAATGCCCTTTCAAGTGAATTGGCAGCTGAAAAAGCAAAAGTGCATGCTTTAGAAAATAAGCATACTGCCCTTTCAAGTGAATTGGCAGCCAAAAAAGCAAAAGCTCAAGCCTTAGAAAATAAGCATACTGCCCTTTCAAGTGAATTGGCAGCTGAAAAAGCAAAAACTCAAACTTTAGAAAACAAACATAATGCCCTTTCAAGTGAATTGGCAGCTGAAAAAGCAAAAACTCAAACTTTAGAAAAACAGAAAGAATCGCTGGAAGGCAAGCATATAGATTTAAATAAAACTCATGCAAATTTAAAAGTGGAACACGAAAATTTAAAAACAAACTGCTTAAGTGATGATAAGGAGGCATCAGGAACTACTGAAGATTCCTCAGGCACAAATATGGATACAGAAGATGGGGTAAAACCAGAAACTTATGATAAAACTTATTCCAATTTGCTTGCTCCAATCATAGAAAAAATCCGGTCAGAGTATTTTTTATCAGACGATAAAGGAAATGAAGTAAAGAAATGTTATGCTACTTCTATAATACATAAAGAATCACATACAAAATGCTTTGAAATAGATGGTCACAACTTAAAAAGTATAGAATCAGATAGTTGTGAAAAAACACACTCACTGCACACTTTTCTAAATTTAATTGGCATGGATAAGGACAATACAAATCATGCTGAATTTTTAGGTTTCATGAGTGATAGCACAGAATTGAAAGAGGGTCTAGCTGCCAATCTTCATGATTTTATCAAGCAATATTCATACTCTGCACAAGAAAAATTACTAAAACATGTTGCTGGTCAAGAATGTCTTAAAGTGGAAAATGGAAGAATATCCACTTATGGAGAAAATTCATTCTCTGATGAATGCGCTCCATTGATTAATCTATACATGCTATTACAAATTGCAAATGATAAGGAAATTTGGCATTATAATAATTATGATCTTAAAGATTATGATGATACAGAATTTCAAAATATACTTGCCTTTGATTGCACTGATCCTAGTGCAGCTGCAGCGTATCAATGAGATTATTCATAATTCGGCAGGGATGTGTTATGTGCATCCTTGCAATCAACCACCACAACTAAGTTAACCCGAACTGCAGATAAGAAAAAAGTTGTAAGAGAGAGCAAAAGCCTACTATAAAATAGTTAGCAACAACTATAGCTAGATCAAGATAAAATTGTTACAGTGCTACTATGTATATGACAGGAAAAACGCATAATTAATGCAATTTTATCATAGTTTTTTTATATTGCTTTAGCTATATCAACTAAGACCAGATAAACCTATTATTGATAAAAATTTATTCATTAATCCTTAAATGCAGTTCGGGTTAATAATACTAACGATGCGAGCTTAACTTGATGCGTATGGTTCATCTCTACACTTCTCAATGGTATCAATACGCACTTATAGCTTATCCATCCAGCTATCTCTTACTTTGATAAATAAATATAAATGGATTTTTTTGCTGGTTAGCCTTTCTATCTCACCTTTGGATATTATACTAATTTTCTTAATATTTTCTCCATTTCTCCCTAAAATGATCTTTTTTTGACTATCTTTTAGCACTGTAATAACTTGGTGTATTGTTACATCTTTTTGCTCTTCTTTCCACGATTCTGTCTCAACTTTTAAGTTATAGGGTATTTCCTTATTTAAAAATTTATACAATTGCTCCATGGTTATATCTTCCGCAAGTTGCTTAATACTTCTATCCGTAATTTCGTCCTCATCATAATGCCAATTGCCCTCAGGAGAATTATTTATCAGGTAATCTAAAAAGTCTTGAACCCCCTTGTTGTTGGTAGCTGAAATCATAAAAATGTTATTAAACCCTTTCTCTTTTGTTTTTTGAGCAAGATCAAGTAATCTATTTTTATCTTTTACTAGGTCTATTTTGTTGAACACAATGATTAGATTTTCTTGAGAGCTGAAATAATTTATATCAATTAAAGAGTCATCTAAACAATTTTTTTTAGCGACATCAACAATGATACAAATAAAATCAACGTTTTTAATTTCTTTGAGAGATTTTTTTGTAATAGATTTTTCCAACTTATATTTTGGATTTTTTAGATATCCTGGTGTATCTATAAAAATTAACTGAGTATTTTCTCTAGAAATAATACCTTTAATATTGTCTCTGGTGGTATGTACTTTATGCGTCACCGCGGATATTTTTTGATTAACTACCGCATTAAGAAGAGTTGATTTGCCTGAATTTGGAGCTCCAATAAGACAGGCATATCCTATTTTCTTATTCATCTTGTTCATTTATAAAATTTAACATTTCTTTAGCAGCTCCTTGCTCTGCCTCTTTTTTTGTTTTTCCCTGAGCCTCAAATTTATATTTATTCTTAAAAGATACTGATATGGTGAACGTTGGCTCATGTGGTTCACCATATCTATCTTCTGTTATATATTTTGGTAATATTTTGTACCTTTTCTGCAATAACTCTTGTAGTTGTGATTTATAATCTTTTTGAAACAATTTATCTATATCTATAAAAAAATCAGCCCACCATTTACTGATAATGTTCTTAATGGTACTAAAATCACTATCTAAATAAATAGATGCTATAATAGCTTCAAGAGCATTCTCTAAATTATTGGGATTTTCTCTACCCCCTGATTGTTCCTCACCATTATCAAGAATTATTTTGTTACCTAGATCAAGCTTTTTAGCAACCATAACAATTGTTTTAGAGTTAACGAGGTTGGCAAGAATAATTGATAGTTGTCCCTCAGAGTGATTAGTAAATTTATGATATACAATATCTGCAATTACAACATTTAAAATACTATCTCCCAAAAATTCCATTCTTTCATAGCTAATATCTTTAACTTTATTTTTAACAGCGCTAGGATGTGTTAAAGCTATTTTAAGCAGGTTAATATTTTTGAATTTATAGTCTTCTAGTTCCACAAAAGTATTATTTAATTATTTTAAAAGCTCTATTTGTTTTAAGTTTTGTAATAAAATCTAACACTGAAAAATCAGATGTCCAAAACAATATTTTAGCCTTGCCAAGAATGTTATTTTTAGGAACATAACCTACGTTTTTTAAAAATCTGCTATCTATTGAATTATCTCTATTATCTCCCATGAAAAAATAATGACCTTGTGGCACTTTATAAACTGGAGTGTCATTGTGATCAAAGTTATTTCGATAGCTTTTCCCGTCATTCTCCATGTAAATCATATAACTAACTCCATTTGGGAGAGTTTCTTTGAAAATATTTTTAACATAATGAGTGCCATTTTGTTCTATATCAATTTGCTGACCTTTATTTTCTCTCTTTACAGCAACATCATTGATATATAATTGCCCATCCTTAATTTGTATTTCATCACCAGGAAGCCCAATAAGCCTTTTTATATAGTGTATGCTGCGGTCTCTTGGTAATAAAAAAACTATAACATCGCCTCTTTTGGGGCTGTCAAAATAGAGTGACTCGCTAAATAAATTAAACCTGTTAAGCATGAAGGAAAGAGAGCTATTATTGTAACCATAAGCAAATTTTTCAACAAAAAGATAATCTCCTATTTGCAATCCAGGCTTCATTGAACCAGACGGAATTTTAAATGGTTGATATATAAATGTTTGAAAAATAAATGCAAAAATAAATGCAAAAGCTAGTGAGTTTAATAATTCCTTAAAGTTTTTATAAGAAAATAATGATTGAATGTAATAATTTATAGATTTCATTTTTATATTTTAGTGTTGTATTTTCCAGCAGACACCTTGGCAATAGGTATCCTGAAAGGCGAGCACGATATATAATCAATTTTTAATTTACTTAAAAATTTTATTGAGGTTGGGTCCCCAGCATGTTCACCGCAAACACCAATTTTTATATTTGGATTGTGTTTTCTGCTGCTTTCAATTGCCATTTTCAATAACTCTCCCACTGTTTGCTCATGAATAGAGGAAAAAGGATCTTCAAGAAAAATACCTTTTTCTATATAAGTTCTTAAAAATTTACCTGCATCATCTCGTGAAATACCAAGGCATGTTTGAGTTAGATCATTAGTGCCAAAACTTATAAAATCTGCTTCGCTCGCTATCTCTCCTGCATTAATAACTGCGGCGGGAAGTTCAATCATACTACCTAATTTGTACTCAAATTTAGTATTTAGCTCTTTTTCAAGAGCATTTGCAGTATCATTAATAAGATTTTTTAATACAATAAATTCCGCTTTATTCATTACTAATGGAACCATTATTTCTGGAATAGTCACAACACCACTTTTCATGCATCTGTGAGTTGCTCTTAGAATTGCCCTAACCTGCATTTGATAAATTTCAGGATATGTTATTGCAAGTCTGCATCCTCTATGACCCAGCATGGGATTAACCTCTTTGAGAGAATTAGCTCTGTTTTTAACCTCTTGGATACTTAAAGACATCAATTTGCTTATATGCGCTAATTCACCTTCATTATCCTGCGGTAAAAATTCGTGAAGTGGGGGATCTAATAATCTTATGGTGACTGGCACACCACTCATAATTTTAAACAGCTGGTAAAAATCTTCTTCTTGATAAAACAATAATTGGTTGAGTATTTTAGAACGTTCGTCAATACTTTGGGAAAGAATCATTTCTCTGAAGATGTTGATTCTATCTTCTTGAAAGAACATATGCTCTGTTCTACAAAGGCCAATTCCCTCTGCGTTAAAGCTTTTTGCTACTTTTGCGTCTTTTACCGTTTCAGCATTTGCCATAACTTTTAAATGTGCAAATTCCTCAGCAATTTTAATTAAGTTTTCAAAGCATCCATCTAACTTAGTTTGGATAGTTCCTACTTTACCCAAAAAAACTTCACCGTTTGACCCATTAATTGTAATAAATTCACCTTCATTCAGTGTAGTATCATTGATTTTTACAGTATTTTTTTCGTTATCTACTACTACTTCAAATGCACCTGTAACACATGATTTTCCCATACCTCTTGCTACCACAGCAGCGTGAGAAGTCATGCCCCCACGAGATGTGAGAATACCAGAAGAAGCACCTATACCACCTATGTCTTCGGGATTGGTTTCATTTCTTACTAAAATAACTTCACCATGCCTTGCCATTACCTCTGCTTTGCTCGAAGAAAGAGCGATTTTACCAAACGCTGCACCTGGTGAAGCAGGTAGACCTTTAGTAAGTAATGTTTTTTGTGCATGTGGATCAATACAAGGATGCAATACTTTTTCAATTATTTCTGGCTTTATAGTATTCAAAACTTGTTGTTTGGTTAATACACCTTCTTTCAGCATATCTACTGCTATTTTTATAGTGGCACTTGCTGTCCTTTTGCCAGATCTAGTTTGTAATATCCAGCATTTGCCGTTTTCTATAGTAAATTCAACATCCTGCATGTCTCTATAGTGCAGTTCAAGCCTACGTAGAATAGTTTTTAGCTCTTGATATGCTTTTGGCATCACCTCTTCAAGTGATTTTTCATCACCTAAACATTGCTCCTTAGACTCTATGTTGATTGGAGCAGGAGTAATTACACCAGATACTATGTCCTCACCTTGGGCATTAATAATATACTCTCCAAATATTTCATTTTCGCCAGTAGAAGGATTTCTTGTAAACACCACGCCCGTAGCACAATCAGCCCCTTTGTTTCCAAAGACCATCGATTGTATATTTACTGCAGTCCCGACATCATTGGAGATCTTACTCATACTTCTATACTTTATTGCGCGTGGCACATTCCAAGATCTAAAAACTGCGGATATAGCATCCCAAAGTTGCTCAACAATATTTTGAGGAAAATCCACTCCTAAAACATTTTTAACCAAATTTTTATACTCATAAATAACATCCTCTAAATCAGATGCTGTTAAATCTTGATCTTCTTTAATTCCTAGGAGAGCTTTTTTATTATGTAAAATGGCTTCAAATTTTGACTTGTCCAATCCAAGAACAACATTACTATACATTTCGATGTATCTTCTGTAGGAGTCATAAGCAAATCTCGGATTTTTTGTTAGTTTTGCGAGCCCCTTTACTGTTATATCATTCAATCCTAGATTAAGAATTGTTTCCATCATCCCTGGCATTGATATCCGAGCACCAGACCTAACTGAAATTAACAATGGATTATGCTCATCTCCAAATTTTAGCCCCATCTTATCTTCTAGCTGATTCATTGCATCAATAATCAAGCCTTTTAAAAATTCTGGTAATTGATTAGAATTTTCAGTAAATTCTTTGCATATTTCTGATGAAATTGTAAATCCTGGTGGGACCGGAATTTTCATTTTACTCATTTCAGCAAGTCCAGCACCCTTGTTACCTAAAATATCTTTTAGATTGTTTCCTCCTTCAGCCGCATTTTTTCCAAAAGAGTATATATATTTTTTTAAAAGCTCTTCTTCCTTATTCATTAATCTACATTACTTATAGAAATTTCATCTAATTTTTCTGAACCAAGCTCTTTTATCTCTAGTATCTTATCTTTAATCTCTTTTGCTATTTCAGGATTTTCCTTTAAAAATATCTTGGCATTTTCTTTGCCTTGACCTATTTTTTGATCTTTATATGCATACCAAGAGCCTGATTTGTTGATTACATCTACAATAACCCCGATGTCAATAAGCTCTCCCTCTTTTGAAATTCCACCCCCATACATAATATCAAATTCTACAATTTTAAAAGGTGGAGCAACTTTATTTTTTACAATTTTCACCCTAGTTTGATTTCCTGTAACCTCATCTTTTTCTTTTATAGAGCCAATACGCCTTATATCAAGCCTTACCGATGAGTAGAATTTTAGTGCATTTCCTCCTGTAGTTGTTTCTGGGCTTCCAAACATTACACCAATTTTCATTCTAATTTGATTAATGAAAAATAATATAGTGTTGGTTTTAGAGACATTGGAAGTTAATTTGCGAAGTGCCTGGCTCATCAACCTTGCTTGCAATCCCACATGGCTATCACCCATATCACCTTCAATTTCCGCTTTAGGTACCAATGCTGCTACACTATCAACTATAACCATATCAAATGCTCCTGACCTGACTAAAGTATCAGTTATTTCGAGTGCTTGCTCACCAGAATCTGGTTGAGATAAAATTAATTTATCCACGTCAACACCTAATTTCTTTGCATATGATCTATCGAAAGCATGCTCTGCATCAATAAAAGCACATGTGCCTCCTTTTTTTTGACATTCAGCAATCGCATGAAGCGTCAACGTTGTTTTTCCGGAGCTTTCTGGGCCAAAGATTTCAATCACTCTTCCCTTTGGATATCCACCAACTCCTAAGGCAATGTCTAAACCCAATGAACCTGATGGTATGGATTCAATATTTTGCGCTTCCATCTCACCTAATTTCATTACAGCACCTTTCCCGTATGCTTTCTCTATCTGACTTAATGCGGCTTCTAACGCCTTTTCTTTGTCCATAAGCTTGAATTCTATTTGTGTGTAATATTACTCAGTTGCAGTATAGATAAACTATTAATAGTTTCAACAAATTTTTTTATTAAAGCATACGAGTAATTGTAATTTCATCCATCTTTAATTCAGTAAAATTTTAAAATTTGCATTTTTGTGTTGCTTGACTTATCATTCCTCAAATATATTTTTACATTACATGATTGGTTTAGCCTTAGATACATCATATTTACATGCTTCTATTGCAATATCTGAAAATGGCAAGATATTATACTTTAAAAACAATGAGAAAGTAAATAGACAGGCAGAAACACTTAACTTGATGATAGAAGAAGCCATGAGCTATTTGAAGTTGAGCTTTAAGGACTTAAGATATATTGCTGTGACAACCGGTCCAGGTAGATTTACAGGTCTCAGGGTTGGTATATGTGTAGGTAATGCGTTGCATTTTGCTTTAAAAGCGCCGTTACTTCCTATATGTAATCTAGCTACAATTGCATTTAACCATCAAGAAGAAAATATAGGGGTGGTGCTTGAAGCGGGGGTAGAAAAATATTATTTTCAAGAATTTAGCAATAAAATTAATATTTCTCCGATTAAAATAATTAAGAAAGAGGAGATGTGCGAAATTAAAAAGAGGCTTTATTTAGTTGGAAATGTTGATCATCTTAATGATAAATTCCTTTTAAATGCAAAGCACATTGCTAAGTTTGCAAACTATAAACTAAAAAATTTAAAAAATTTGATACCAAATTATCTAAAGCCACAATATATTATTAATAACTACATAGCTTAACATTTAGGAGTTTAAAATGACAAACAATAGAATTACTGTAGCATATGGAGATGGAATTGGCCCTGAAATTATGGAATCCGTCTTAAAGATTTTGAGTCATGCTAAAACGGGTTTAGAAATAGAAACCATAGAGATTGGTGAAAAAATTTATAAGAAAGGATTTTCCTCAGGAATATCAGACGATGTATGGGAAGTTATCAAAAGAAATAAGGTATTGTTAAAGGCTCCAATTACGACCCCCTTAGGAAAAGGATATAAAAGTCTAAATGTAACATTTAGAAGAACATTGGAACTATTTGCTAATATTCGCCCTTCTTTATCTTACTATCCATTTGTTGGTAAATTTAAAAATATGGATGTTGTTATTGTACGTGAAAATGAGGAGGATTTATATTCTGGTATAGAGTATAGAATTACCCAAAATTCAGCTATGGCAATGAAATTACTTTCAACATCTGGGTGTGAAAAAATTATTCGATATGCATTTGAATATGCAAGAATTAATAAACGCAATAAGGTCACTTGTGTTACAAAAAGTAATATACTGAAAATTACTGATGGGTGTTTTCAAGAAATTTTTCTTAAAATTGCTCCTGAGTACCCAAATATTAAAGCAGAGCACATGTTGGTGGATATTGCTTCAGCCAGACTTGCAAATAATCCAGAAAACTTTGATGTCATAGTCACTCTCAACTTATATGGAGATATTATATCAGATATAGCTTCTGAAGTTTCTGGTTCAGTTGGATTAGCAGGAAGTGCCAATATTGGCAAAGAATATGCCATGTTTGAAGCAGTACATGGTTCAGCGCCAGATATTGCGGGAAAAAATATTGCTAATCCTTCAGGTTTGCTAAATTCCGCAATAATAATGCTGAAGCATTTAGGGAAAAATAATGAGGCGGAAATGATTTATAACGCTTGGTTAAAAACCATTGAAGAAGGATTGCATACGGCTGACATGTTTAATCCAGAAAAAAGTAAAAAGAAACTCTCAACGTCTGAGTTTACTCTAGCAGTTATTGATAATTTTGATAAAAAGCCAAATTTGTTGATAAGTAAATTCCAATCTGCCACAAATGAGAAAATTTCAATAAAGGAAACTTTGAGTAATAATGAAAAAACTGAGCTGATAGGCACAGATATATTTATTAAAACTCAGTTTACTTCTGAATTAATTGATAAATTGCAAAAATTAGATGATGTTTTGAAATTACATATGGTATCAAGCAGAGGCTTGTTAATTTGGCCAAAAACACTCACGAATGCTGAAGTAGATTTCTACAGATTCAGATTTTTAAAAGCAAAGAAAGAACATAACATTTCCCAAAAGGATATATTAACATTGTATAGAAAAATAGTTGAATTAGACCTTGACATATTGTCAATTATAAATTTATGTAGTTACGATGATAATATTGGCTTTAGCTTGGCTCAGGGAGAGTAAAAAATTTGGATATTACTAAAGAACTAGGAAACTTAGGCAAATTATTTGGTAGTGACAAATCTGATAATTTTAAATTTTCATGGATTAGATTAGCAAGGACGAAGAATGTTGGTTCAAAAACATTCATTCAACTGCTAGAAACCTATGGTGATCCAGAAACGGCGCTGCAAAATATAGATCCTCTTGCTAAAAAAGGTGGGTTTTTGGGCGATAAATTAATTCCACCTAAGCAAGCTATTGAGAAAGAAATAGCTGAAACCAAAAAATATGGTGCAGATATAATCCTCGCATGCGAACAGAATTATCCAAGGTCATTACTACATATTCCAGATTTTCCACCAATCATAATTGCCAAAGGCAATACGCAACTTTTAAACGCGCCTATATTTGCAATAATTGGAGCGAGAAATTCCAGTATTAATGGCAATAAGTTATCATTTGAATTTGCTAAAGAAATTTCAGATGCTGGGTTTACCATTGTATCTGGACTTGCAAAAGGAATAGATTCATATGCACATAAGGGAAGTTTAGGTAATGGGACGATTGGTGTAATTGCAGGAGGAATAAGCCATGTGTACCCCAAAGAAAATGGCAAACTCTATGAAGAAATGTATAATAAAGGCCTTGTAATCACCGAGCAACCAATTAATTCTTCAGTCTTAGCTCAACATTTTCCTCAAAGAAATAGGATAATAGCTGGGTTAGCTTCGGGAGTGCTCGTTGTTGAAGCAACTAAAAAATCAGGAACATTAATCACATCTAGATTTGCCTTGGAGTATAATAGGGAGGTATATGCTATACCGGGATCACCATTAGATTCAAAATCACAAGGGACTAATGAGCTTCTAAAACAAGGGGCTAATTTAGCGCTAACCCCCAAGGATATAATCCAAGATTTGGACAGATTTATTAAAAAAAATAATACGTTTATCTTTGATAATAATGAGAAATTTACTGATAACCACATGAAAAATCTACCGTCTGAATCAGAGCTTGCTCTATTTAGAAAGAAACTTTTCCATTCTTTATCTTATTCACCGATAGAAATTGATGACATTATTGAGCAACTTGGAATACCGATTAATATATTGAATTACCTTCTGTTAGAGCTTGAATTAGCAGGAAAAATATCAAGATTATCGAACAATAAAATATACTTGATATCTTAATCAGCCAAGCAATTTAAAATCAAATGTATAATATTAATTATTAACCTATCCAAAGTATTTGACAAGTATCTAAAACGTATTACACTATGAAATAAACAATAATATAACTATAAAGGAGCCATATGAAAAAAGTATTATTAACTGTTTGCTCGTTAGCATTGCTTGCAGGAGTTGGGTGTAAAAATAAATCACAACAATCTACAAACGTTGCTGATAGCGGCACGCTTGACTCAATACCAAAATCAACTTTTGAAGAACTAGAGAAAAAAGTTGGAGATAGAGTATTTTTTAGTTACGATAATTCTAGTTTGTCAGATAGCGCACAAGCAGTACTTGATAAGCAAATTGAATTTATGAAAGAAAATCCTCAACTTAAGTTTGTTCTTGAAGGCTTTTGTGATAAAAGAGGTACAGTTGAATATAACCTAGCGCTTGGTGAAAGACGTGCGAATAGTGTTAAGAAGTATCTTGTACAACATGGTATCAATCCAGATAGACTAATTGTAATTAGCTTTGGAAAAGAAAGGCCAGCTGTCATTGGAGATACTGAGGAAGCTTATAAGCAAAATAGAAGAGTAGTAACAGTAATTAGATAATTGATTGTTATATACTACCGTTAATTTTTTTTAAAAAACTTGGACATGACTTTGAAAGTGTGTTCAGGTTTTTTTGAGTTTATAACATGAAACCTATTAGGATAGCAAAAGCACTTTCCAACTATGGCGCGTGTTCTAGAAGGCAAGCAGAAGTATTAATTTCGGAAAGTAGGGTGAGGGTAAATGACAGCACCCTAACGTCACCAGCTTATCTAGTTACAAGTTCAGATACAATTTATGTTGATGATGTTATTGTTTCAAAATCCACCCAGATACGTCTTTGGAAATATTTTAAGCCAAAAGGCGTTATAACAAGTCATAAGGACAACTTTAAGAGAACAACATTATTTGAAATATTGCCAAAAAGTATTGGTAGGGTAATTTCTATTGGAAGATTAGACTACAACACCGAAGGATTAATTCTATTAACAAATAATGGAGATTTAGCGCGCAAATTAGAATTGCCAGCAACACGATTAAAAAGAATATACCTTTGCAAGGCACATGGAATTATGCCAAAAAACATGATCAACGAATTGTCTAAGGGAATAGAAATTAATAAAGTTCAATATGGCTCTATTATTGTAGAATTATACAAGAAACAAGGCTCTAATTCATGGTATAAAATTACCTTATATGAGGGGAAAAACAATGAAATTAGAAATGTTTTCGCACATTTTAGGCTTCAGGTGAGTAGATTAATAAGAACTGATTACGGAGACTATTCTGCTCATGACATGAAGGCCGAAAATTTAATTGAGCTAGATTATGAAAAGTTTTCTCAATATATATAAATATAATAGAATTACGAGCTTATCTAGCTATGGCTTAATCTCCCAATTATCCAAGATTTAAGTTGTAAAGCGCAATGTTAATTATCAGTGGCAATTAAAAATAACAAATTTTTTCCACCTGGGGTTGCGCTAACTTTTAGTTGTGCTAAGCTTAAATCATACAAGTAATCAATTTAATTAAATTTAGGAGGATATTATGTTTAGTATGTTTGGATATGAAGGAGGAGAAGTTGTTACACCAATGCCTTTAGATTTTGGAGCGGTAGGTGTTGCTATAGATGCTCGTGAATTAAAAGGTGATTTTAGTGTTTTTGATAAGTTTGAGTTAGATAGAGAACAAGCTGCTATGGTAGAGGAGCTTGGGGCACTTAGAGAGGATATGGCACAAGGAAGCAAAACCAATGAATTAATTTTAGATCAGCTAAAGCACATGCAAGAAAGAATTGATGTATTAGAAGCGAACACTTTTGTAGAGGCAGCTAAATGGATTTTTGAAAAAATATGTGAGTTATTTTGCAAAATGCAAAAAGTGATGGTTGATATTGGTGAAAATATGCCATTAATAGGTAGTAAAGCTTCTAGGGCTAGAGAATTTAGTGACTTAGATAAGCTTTATGAAAAAGAAATAGCAAGAATAGACAAACTAGATGGTAAAAATGATTTAGGGGATAATACAAAAGAAATAGCTGCTTTAAAGGCCAATGCAAAAGTAGGGTATGAAGCAAGACAAGAGGCTCTACATACGAAACATGGGCAACAAGTTGATGCAAAATATGGCCATGGTATGTACACAGCACAACAAGCTGCTAAAGCAGCAGGAACAACAGTAACTCCTGAACAAAAAGCGGCTATATGGAAAGCTGATACTTCTTGTAAGTACAATCAAATTGATCAGAAACAACAAGCACATGTTGAGCAAAGAGAAAAGCATGGTGCAATATTGGCAAAAAAATGGCCTGAACTTCAGAAGGCTGGTCAATTTGTTGGTAGAAAAGCTGGTGAAGCTGGTCAATATATGGGAGAAAAGGCAAGTGCTGCTAAGCAAGCTGCTGGTAGTTTTGTAGAAAGAGTTTCTAAAGGATCTAGTACTGCAGCAGGTATGGAACGTTAATTTAGGTGCGTTTAATTAATACGATAAGTGATTTTGGTCTATACTTAGGTATGTCTAAAATCACTTTTCTATTTTACAAAAACATAGCTTGTGATAGATATAGTTAAAATTATATTGAGTAATAAGTTTGAAGGATGAAGAAGTTCTAAGACTAAAAAAATTATTGCAGGAAATAAAAGGGCAAAAGCTCAATCTTTTTTCTGAGAAAATTTTAGACGTTGAAGTGTATAAAAATTTGATACTTAGGGAAAAATTTGTAATTGATACTCTTGGTGCACTCAAAAATCAATAAGTTTTATCTTTGAAAAATTGCTCTTTAAAAACTCTTTCTTGTAAATTATTATCTTCGTCAAACAACAATTGCTTTTCTATACTAAAATCAAGAAAAATTTCTACAGCTTTTATATTTCTAATTTCTTGCGAATCCGCCACCGCACTAACTGGTCTTTTATTATATTCTATAATCTCAAATCTAACTATACTTTTGTTTGAAATCAAAGCTCCATCCCACCTTCTTGGCCTAAATGGGCTTATTGGAGTTAACGCTAAAATATTAGAATTGAAGGGAATAATGGGACCATATGCAGCAAAGTTATATGCAGTGCTTCCTGCTGGGGTTGCAAGTATGATTCCATCTGCATATAAGGAATCCATTCTTACTACACCATCAATAATAATTTTTATTTTAGCAATTTGATTGGTTTCTCTAAGTAAAGAAACTTCATTGAAAGCATGTGCTTCTATAATTTTGTTGTCCCTAGTGGTAACAATCATTTTAAGCGGATAGAGTTTTATATTTTGTGAATGCTTTATTCTATCTATGAGATTGCTTACATTGTATTTATTCAATAAAAACCCTATAGATCCTCTGTTCATTCCATATATAGGTATATCGAAATTCTTTGTGGCATGAAGCGCTCTTAGCATTTCTCCATCTCCCCCAAGTGTTATAATCACATCATAATTTTCAATTTCTTGAAGATCAATTTTGCTTAAATTGTACTCTTTGTTTAATACTTCAAATGCTTTGCGTGATCTTTCAGATTTTTTATCGTATAAACATCCTATATGAAGACTTTGTATCATGAATAAAAATTAGCTATACTGTAGATCTAAACATACATTATATAAAACTATAAATATATAAAAATGGATGATGAAAAATATATTTTAGATATTGATGAAATAGTCGCATGGAAAAATGAAATTCAAGATGTAAAAAAACTTGAGAGTGAAGAAAGAGTCGGCGCTACTGAACTTAATACTAATTTAACTAAAGTTGAGAATATAAAAGCAAGTAATGTTATAAAACCAATGACATCTATAAATAGAGCTCAACTCCCAAGTAATATTTTAAAATTGGGTGATTCAAGTAGAATGAATAGTAGTATGCATAAAAGTATTTCCAAAGGGGAGTATAAAATAGATGCAAAGCTAGATTTACATGGCTATTCAAGAGATGAAGCGTACAATATATTGATGAACTTCTTAAATGATTCCTATCAAAAAAAGCACAGAATGCTTTTGATTGTAACTGGAAAGGGTCTTAATTCACCTGATAAATCCTCCACAATCAAGAAAAGTTTTTTTGGTTGGATTCAAGCATGGGAGGTAAAAGAGAATTTCTTATATGTTAATTATGCTCACCAGAAGCATGGTGGCGCTGGAGCTTTTTATGTATTATTAAAAAACCGAGCATCATGAACATATTAATAACAAGACCTTATAATCTTGCAATTAACTCTCAGAGCAGAGTCAGCAAATTAGGCAAAAAATCGATTATAATACCGTTTATTAAAATAAAATATCTTGATGTAAAAATTGAAGATAATAATTATAGCCATATAGCTTTAACAAGCCAAAATGCAATCGCCACGTTTGAAAATAATCTATGGATGAAGGATAAATCAATTTTAGTGGTTGGAGATAAAACAAAAGATATACTCCTAAAGAGGCATTGCAAAAAAATATTATTGTGTGAGCAAAATGTTGGCGATTTAACTAATAGTATATGCGAAAAAATCCCTATTTCCTCAAATATATTATATGTTTGTGGAGATCATTTATCCTATGATTTGGAAAGTAGTTTAAAAAGCAAGGCTTACAATGTCATTTCTAGGGTGGTATATAATTCAGATGCAATAATGGAGCTAACAAAGAGTGAAATTAATCAAATAAATAACGTCGTTGAAATAGTTATGCTTTACTCACCTAGGACGGCTAAAATATTTGCTGATTTAGCCCTAAAGCATAGTTTTTATACAAAAAATAAAGTTGTAATTTGTATAAGTGATAGATGCGTAGATAGTGTTGAAAAATTAAAATGGAAAGAGATTAAGGTTGCGAGTGCTGCAAATGAAACCAAAATGCTAGAATTGATATAAATGCTTAAGATAACTCCCGCTAAAAGTAAGATAATTTGTGTATACGGTCCAACGGCTTCGTCTAAGACAAAATTTGCGATTGCACTGGCAGAGAAAATAGGTGGAGTTGTGATAAATGCTGATTCAATGCAAGTTTATAGTGAAGTTCCTATTTTAACATCACAACCAAGTTATCAAGAACAAAGTATTATTTCTCACAGACTTTATAGCATTATAAATCCGATCAGTGATTTTTCCGTACATCAATGGCTAAATCTTGCTGTGAAGGAAATTGATGACATACGAAAGCAAAATTTGCACCCTATATTAGTAGGGGGAACTGGTATGTACTTATCTAGCTTGATTAATGGGATTGCAAAAATACCAGAAATTACCCAAAATATAAAACAGGAGGTAGAAGATTTAACAAGAGAAAAGAGTAATGCAAAATTGCATGATATGCTAGGAAAATACGATGCCGATTTGGCTAAAAAATTAAGTGTAAATGATAGGATTAGAATTTTAAGAGGTCTTGGGGTAATGATAGCAACGGGGAAATCAATTCTAAAATGGCAAGAGTGTAATGATACGTTTTATAATAGAGATGACTTCATAAATATTTATATCTGCCCCAGTCGTACTACTTTATATGACAATATAAATAGTAGATTTTTAAAAATGATTGAGTTTGGAGTAGAGCAAGAGGTTGAGAAAATTATCAAAAAATATGATGTGGATAAGCTACCTAAAATCATAGGTTTATCTGTTTTGCATGACTACATATTAGGAAATATAAGCTTTGAGGAGATGGTTGCTACTATTCAAAAAAATACTCGAAATTACGCCAAAAGACAATTCACATGGTTCAATAATAAACTTAATCATGATCACGTTGTTTTTAACTATGAACAAAATTAAGAACCTGAATTATTCTTTCGCCACTTTAAGTATTTTTTCATCATAAATTCTTTTTTTATCCTGGATAACTTGTCCAAAAAAACTATACCATTTGTATGGTCAATTTCATGTTGTAAGCATGATGAAATTATATTATCAGAAACTTCCAATAAATTTTCCCTACCATCTAAATCTAGATATTTAACTTTTATCCTATTATATCTTTCCACTTCTGGAAAGATATTTCCAAAAGAAAGACACCCCTCAGTATAAGTCTTTTTATCGCTTGATTTTTCTATAATTTCAGGATTAATTAAGATTCTGGGTCCTTCTTCTAAATTCAGTGGTACATCACCTTTTCTTCCTGTATTAGTTATGTCTACAGCAATTATTTTTTTAAGTACACCAACTTGAACGGCAGCAAGACCAAGACCCTTATGGTATTTCATTGTAGTAATAAGATTTTTAGAAAATTCTATAATTTCAGAGTTAATTTCTTTTACTAATTCAGATTTTTTATGGAGCAATGGGTCAGGCTCTAATACTAAAGGTAATATTACATTGTGATTCATTTGATTAAAATAAATAATTTAGTTATTGTTAAACACAACTATTTTGTTTACTCTTAAAATATATAATATTTTTATGCTTATGTTAAGTTATGCTTAATTTATTTTTAGCTTTTTTAAGAATAAGGACGTTAATTATTTTAGGTATTCTTTACTCCTTCCTAAGTATTGCTAGTCATGGAAACTTTAGTTTAAAAATGCCAGATTTGAAAACCCTTAATCTTTCAAATATATCAGCAAGTATAAACTCTATGAAAGATCAAGTTTTAGGTAGTAATTCTAAAACGAAAAAAAATTCAGATACTGCTAGTGGAAACGGTTTCGTCAGTAAATTTGAAGATATGAAAGATCAAGTTTTAGGTGATAATTCTAAAACGAAAAAAAATTCAGATACTGCTGCAAGTGGGTCCGCTAATCAATTAGATGATATAAAGAATAGTGTTACTGAACTTAAAAAAGAAATTGATGAGGTTATGGGGAATAAAAATAACTAGCCATTAAATTTGTAATTTTATCTTTATTTTAATAGAATGGCCCGAAGTAATTATTATTTAACCTATGTTAGTTAGCCTCTGCATTAAAAATTTTATACTTATAGATTTTCTAGAAATCAATTTCAAAAAAGGGCTCACAAGCATAGTGGGAGAAACTGGAGCGGGGAAGTCTATTATATTAAAAGCTTTGCTTTCTATATTCACAAAAAAAGCTAGCTCAAGTGTTGTCAAGGATCAGTCTAAAACAACCTCTATCAATGTTGAATTTGATATTTCTAATGATGAATATGTTATTAATTACCTCTTTGAAAAAGGATTCCTTAATAATAATGAAAAAACGCTAATCATCAGAAGGGTTATTAGCTTTGATAGTAAAAATAAGATTTTTATTAATGATCAACCTACGACAATTGATAACATTAAGGCTCTTGAAAAACATTTATGTGAAATATGTTCTCAGCATAATCAAGTGAAATTATTGGATTCAGGCTCTCATGTTGAAATACTCGATAATTATATCAATTCCTCAGATAAATTAAATAATATTAAAAATATTTATCAAGAAATTCTACTCTTAAAAAAAGAGTGTACTGAATTACAAAATAATATTCAAAAAAATGAATATGAAAAAGCCTATCTTTTAAATAAGATAAAAGAATTGGAAGAATTAAATATTTCGGAAAATGAGTCAGAAGAGCTGTCTCTCAAAAGAAAAAATTTGTTAGAATGCTCAAAAATTCTGGATATAAGTCAGTTAGTTACAAAAAAATTAATTGAAGGCGATAACAACATAATATCAGAATTATGGATGATACATAAGCAATTAACTAAATATGCCGATGTGTTTGTTCCGCATGATAAAAATTTAGAGTCGATCATTTTAGAGTTGGAAACCTTTAATAATGAGCTAATTACAATAAGTCAAAATTTAATTGATGATACTGAAAATATAGAAGAAATCGAGAACAGATATTTTAAAATAAAGGAGGCTGAAAAAAAATATAAAGCTGATTCATCGCAATTCCATAGCATTATAGAACTATCTAAAGCGAGATTACAAGCTTTAGAAGATGAGACTTTTAATCTTGAGCAAGCTGAAAAAAATATTGCAGATTTGAAGAAAAATTATTTTAAATATGCTAAAGAATTGAGCAATATGAGGAGGCAAGAATCACATAAACTTCGAGAAAAACTGATAGCCATTACCAAAAATTTGAATATGGAGCAGCTAGATTTAAAAATTGATATAGTAACTACAGAATTAATAACCCCCAAAGGAATTGATATCGTGCAGATATTAATCAAGACAAATCCTGAGCAAAATTTCGAGAGCATTGATAAAATTGCTTCAGGTGGTGAAATTTCAAGGATAATGCTAGCCTTGAAATTGGTTTCAAGCAGTCATTATGATAATAAAACAATAATTTTTGATGAAATAGATTCAGGCACTGGTGGTAAAACAGCAAAAATGATTGGTATTAATTTAAAGGAATTATCGAAAAACATGCAAGTGATATTAATCACACATCAGCCTCAAATTGCAGCTATATCCGACAATATATTCAAGGTGACAAAAGAATTTGAATTTAATAAGACAGTGCTAAATGCTAGATATCTTCAAGAACATGAGGTTGAAAGCGAAATATCCTATATGATTTCAGGTGATACGTATGATAAAAAAGCTAAAAATACTACTCAAACCTTATTATTGAAAACTTAAGTATAAATTTGGCATCGTTAAATTCAAATCATCTAGTGGTATGTAATCTATCCCATCAATTAGGGCCAACTCTTATTCCATGAGCATATTTATAAAACTCCCTTTTGCAAAAATCAGATTTAATAAATGACACCTTATATAAAATATGCGTATACTTATTGATGAGCATATAAGCTCTAGAGAGTCTATTGATGACTAATGTAAATTTATTTGAATAATGCAAAAAAAATATAATATATTAATGAGAGGTTTACATTGGGTATCAGCAATTTTAATCATTGCTTTACTTGGCGTGGGAGTATACATGGCTAATTTTAATAGCACATATAAATATGATTTATATGCTCTTCATAAATCATTTGGTATTATTATACTGTTTGTAACACTACTAAGAATTATAACTAGATTACTCTCTAGAATACCAAAATTGCCGTCAGGATTTAATATTATAGAAATTAAATTATCTAATACAGTGTACTTTTTAATGTATTTATTGACCCTGACAATGGGAGTTAGTGGATATTTGATGTCAGATTTAAGTGGCTATCCGGTTAAAATATTTAATTTTAAAGTTTTTTCAATATTTAATATAAATTCTGAGATGGCTAATATATTTCATTCTATACATATATATAGTGCCTATATCTTAATAGGTATAATCTCCCTCCATATTTTGGCAACAATTAAACATATAGTAGTGGAAAAAGTAAATCTTTTGCCTAGAATTACATGATTTTACAATAAATTTTTTTTATATTTAATGTATAAATTACCAGCATGAATTTCGATATCGATAGCAAAGCTGTTTCTTATTTTTACTGATAATAGCATTATTGTACAGTAAGAAAGGGCCTAAATTTTACTTAATTCACCCTTTTTATCAGTTACTTCATTGAATTTGACGTTGCCAATTGTGTTGATTGGAATATGGTGGAGGGAGCAGGATTCGAACCTGCGTACGCAAATGCGGGCAGATTTACAGTCTGCTGCCTTTGTCCACTCGGCCATCCCTCCTTAATGTACAGCCAAGTTAGCAAGTTGAATTGAATCATATTTTTACTAAAAACACAAGCTGAATAAAACACATTATTAGGTATTGTTAAATAAGGAGAGGGCTAAACATACAATATTAACCATTATATAATCACCTGAAGATGAAGTAATAGTCAGATTATAACTCCGCTAAGTAACAAGTATTTTAAAATTTAAAGATGTGATAGATCCAAATTTACGAACTTAATTATTTATATAATTGAAATATGCATTTATCTATGAAATAAATAAACTTATAAACGACTGAATACTGATTAAAGTGGAAATAAAAAGCAAAGAGAAAATAAATACTTTCAATCAAAAGGTAGCAGACTTTATTCCAATTGCTTGTCATTATAACGATACAACCCTTTTAACTAAAAATGCAGATTTAGTTCAGACTATAGAGATTCAAGGGTTCGTTGATAAAAATTCTGATGAGCAACAAAGAGTTTTAAGAGATGGTGTAAGATCAGCAATTGCAAACCACCTTAAAGATGCAAACGTAGCAGTATATATACATATTATTAGGGATTATAAAAACATAATGCCCACTCCCTATCAAGGATCAGATTCAATAGTAACACTTGTTGAGAATGAGTGGTGTGCTCAGAATAATTGGGATCGACAACTTGTTAATACGCTGTATATCACTTTGGTAAAAAAGGGGCCTAGGTTAAAACTTTTTAATATTGGAGACTTCTTATCCTCTATAGTTTCTTATACTTTAAAACATAAGTATAAGTCGCACCTAGAAAAATCTATTAATATTTTAGACAATATCACAAAAGGTATAAGAGATGACCTGAAAATATTTTCGTCAAAGATCCTTGCGGTAACAAAAGAAGAAGATGCTTTTTATTCAGAGCCACTATCTTTCTATTATTATTTAACTCACTTTAAAAATAAAAAAATTAAGATAGAACAGTGTGATTTTTCAGAACTATTAGCAGATTTCAATATAAGTACAGATTTTAGTGTTTTGTGTAACAGTAGTGGAAATCAAAAAAAATTTGCAGCTGTTTATTCACTTGAATTGAAAAGTTCATTAGGGGCGGAATTTTTAGAGCCCATTACTCAATGTCATTCGCAATTTATTCTCTCTGAATTAATTACTTTAGTATCTAGTAAAAAGGCCATAAAAGATGTTGAGCATTACAAAAAAGCTTTGAAAAGTGTTAGAAGTTTGGAAATGGCAAAAGATTTGTACATAGACGAAGTACTTAATTCAGATAAGGGAGAGATAAGTGACTTTTGTTCATCGCAGATTAATATTACATTTCACTATGATAATTTAAATTTGCTACAAGAAACAATAGAAACAATTTCTGAGCAATTTAATGATTTAGGAATAAAAGTAATTAGGGAAGATTTTAATTTGCAATCAATTTTTTATTTCAATCTGCCAGGCAATACTTTTTATAGTAATAGATCCTTTTATTTACCTACCTCTTATGTGGCTGCTTTTAGTAGTATTCATTCAAAAAGTATGGGTAATTATAATGGTAGTATTTGGGGAGATACAGTTACAATATTAAAAACTCTTAAGGAGGGATATTATCATTTTAATTTCCACTATAAAAACAATGGAAACACGATTATCGTAGGTCCTAAGGGGACAGGTAAGACAACACTAACTCATTTCTTATTAGCACAATCATTAAAATTTGATATAAAAATCATATATATTGATTTAGAAGGCAGGAGTGACAAATTTCTAAAAGCAATAAATGGTACTACAATAAAATTAGAAAAGGATAAAGAATCTCCAATTCAAATTGATTTATTGAATATAGATAATTATGACGGAAAAATTAATTGGTTTGCTGACCTATTACTTAAAATTTGCGCTCATAATGATGTACATAGGTCAAATAATAAAGGGTATATCGAGAAATTCAATGATTTGGCAAAAGAGCTAATTGATATTGAAAATTATGATGAAAAGATAAAATTATTGGAAAATTTCATCGAGTCATCTAATGATATAACGCTAAAAACTAATTACAAAAAATTTTTTCAATCTGATTTTTTTGATAAATTTTTCAAAAAAGATGAGACTACTATTTTTAATAATGAAAAATATTTAGGTATAGATTTTGCTGCAATTGCTGATACATCTGAACTATTCAATCCTTTTTTAGGCTTATTATTAGCTAAATTGCCAAAATTTTTGACGGGAGAGAAAACCATTATTGTTGTTAACCACTCACATAGCATATTTGAAGCAGCAGCGTTTCAAAATCAAATTTTGGACTGGTTAGAAAAACTAACTAACAATAATGCTATGATTCTCTTAACCCAGGAAAACATAGATGATAAAACTATTCATAATAATTTATCGGAGATCATGCCATATTTTGCTTCTCAACTATATTTATCTAATAGAATGCTAGATAAGGACTTTAAATATATATTTAATCTATCCAATCAAGAATTTCACTACATAAAAAGCTATGATCAAAGTAAACGTAGATTTCTTATAAAGCATGGAGAAGATTCCATATTTGCAAAAATGGATTTATCAAATCTCAAAAAAGTATTAGATTATCTTGGCTAAAATCCTAAAATAGATATTGAAAAAGTAATATTACGAGTATACCATCGGTTAATGCCTTTACCATATAGTAGTTTAAAATGAATGATCAAAATAAGGCTCTTTTAAAATTGCCAAACATAAAACAAGAGATAGAGTTGCCAATCATTGAAGGAACAAAGGGTCCCTCAGCGATAGATGTTAGAAATTTATACAAAAGTACTGGCTATTTTACTTATGATCCAGGTTTTATGTCCACCGCTTCTTGTGATTCATCAATAACGTATATTGATGGAGAAAATGGTGTGTTACAGCATAGGGGATACAATATCACTGAATTAGCTGAAAAAAATGACTTTATGGATGTTTGCTACCTGCTTTTATATGGTGAGTTGCCAAGTCAAACAGAGAAAAACACCTTTATAAACTCTATAAAGCACCATACTATGGTACATGAGCAGTTGCAATTTTTCTTCAGGGGCTTTCCAAGGCATTCTCATCCTATGGCCATAATGGTTGGTACGGTAAGTTCATTATCAGCTTTTTATCATGAAAGCCTGAATATTAAAGATGAAAAACAAAGGGACGCCACTATTCTTAAAATAATTGCAAAAATTCCTACACTTGCTGCTATGGCATATAGATATTCTGTAGGGTTACCATTTGTTTATCCAGATAATAAATTAGATTTTAGTTCAAATTTACTAAAAATGATGTTCGGGGTTCCTACCGAAGAATATAAAGTAAATAATGTTGTTGCTAGGGCGCTAGATAAACTTTTAATTCTTCATGCGGATCATGAGCAAAATGCTTCAACTTCAACAGTGAGATTAGCTGGTTCATCAGGAGCCAATCCGTTTGCAGTTGTGAGTGCAGGAATTGCTTCACTTTGGGGCCCTGCTCATGGAGGTGCTAATGAAGCAGTAATTAAAATGTTAGAAGAGATTGGTGAGCCAGAAAATATTCCTAAATACATTAATAAAGCAAAGGACAAAAATGACTCCTTCAGGCTTATGGGGTTTGGTCATAGAGTTTATAAAAATTATGATCCAAGAGCTGGTGTTCTAAAAAGGTATTGTCATGAGGTCTTGTCCGATTTGAATATTAAAGGTGATAAATTGCTTAATATAGCTACTGAACTTGAAAGTATTGCTCTAAAAGATGATTATTTTAAAGAAAAGAAGTTATTTCCAAATGTAGATTTTTATTCCGGAATCATTTACAGAGCGCTTGGAATACCTACGCAAATGTTTACTGTATTCTTTGCTATAGCCAGGACAGCTGGGTGGGTTTCTCAATGGAAAGAAATGATAGAGGATCCTCAAATGAAGATTGGAAGGCCAAGACAAGTTTACAAAGGAATTAAAGAAAGATGATGTATGCTCACCTAAAACAATGAATAAATATGTGTATACATGCTAAGAAATACATTTAAGAAATCCTCAACAAGCCTTAAAGTGGTTGTAATATTTTTTGTGATCATAGTTATATGGATGTTGAGTGGGGCGTTTTCTGGAAAAAAATCTGCAGCAAAAGTTGATAAAGATAATAAACATGCAAATTATAAAATTATCGATTCAGTGGCGGTGAATAAAGCTAAATTTTTAATTTTTACAGGAACTGTTGAGGCAAAAAATCAAATCGACTTGATAAATGAAGTCGGTGGAAGAGTAGTAAATATTTTTGTAAACGAAGGCCAGCAATTAGCAAAAAATGATCCTATTATCGATTTAGAAAAAAAAGATTATCTTGATAAATTAAACTCCGCCAAAGAAAATTTAGTTAGCAAGGAGGTTTTGTATGAAGCTGCACTAAAACTTTCAAAGAAAGGACTGGGCTCTGAATCCAATATTGCTGACGCAAAAGCTCAGCTCTACCAGGCGAAAGCTCAATTGAAACAAGCTTGGTTGAGCTTTGATAACACAACCATTAGAGCACCTTATGACGGTATAATAAATAAAATAGATGTCAAAAAAAGTAGTTACCTTCCTATAAATTCTAAAGTTGGCAAGTTCATATCTAATCAGAGGATACAAATAAACTTTGACATACCTTATCAGCAATTTGACCAAATTAAAAATAGTATTGGTGCTTATGTTTCTGTCAATGGTCAAAAAATCTCTGTTCCAAAAATATCTTCATTAAGCGAAATAGCAAATGAATTAACAAAAACCTACACAGCTGAAATTGTTACAGAAAATTTCAATAATATGCTGAAAAGTGGTCAGTTAACAAAAGTTCATGTTTATGTGGGCGATTTTGAAGCTCATAAAATTGCTCAATCTACCCTTAGCATTGATACAAATGGATTTACTGGAATAAAAATAATCAATGATAAAAATATAGTAGAATTCATTCCAGTGGAAATTATAGATGAAGATAAGGATGGTTTTTGGGTGATAAACTTGCCTAAATTTGTTAAGATTATTACGTTGGGACATGTATATTTAAAATCTGGGGAAAAATTATAAACCACAACATGGGTGAAATATTTAATATTCCATTTAGTGATAATTTTTTAGAACAATTCATTAAAAAAACTTTAAATATTTCAAACAATTTTAAGGATCCTCAAAATAATCTCATACTTCTTCCCCACAAAAGAATACAAAATATTTTTCTAAAAAAACTATCACTATTCAACAATAAAGTATTATTTCCTCAAGTACTCACTTTCACTGCTATAGATGAAAATATATTAGAATTTAGTAAATTTTATAAAGATATTCATGGTGCTAGAATTGATTTGCTTAAGAAGCAAATCCTAAAAAATGATCAAACGTATATTTTAATACTACTAATTTTGCAAATAATTAAGAAGCAAAATATTCATCATGATATTGATTCAAAATTTATAAATTCTATAGATTTTCATAAACTCTCTAAAAGCATAGATGAGTATTATTATTACCAATATAACCAAAAGCAACTGATTCCAAATACAAAAGTAGAAAAATTGTTTTTTGAAGTTATTAAGGAATTAGAGGCTTATTTAAAAATTAAAAATACAACTTTAAAAGTAAATTCTTTAAACTATGCCACTGAAGAAATTGTTGAAAATTGGGATCATAAGCGAGAAAGCTGTATTTTTATTATTTTGCCGCAGACGGAAATAAATTATGTAAAGCACTTAGTTGATAATTTAGTTAAGTATAAAAATGCTTATATTTTTATCAGGGGCTTTGATAAAAGCCTAGGTATTAAAAATTTATATCAAAAACACATACATGATTTTTTAAATAGAAATAAAATTTCTACTGACTCAGTTCATAATATTTCTAAATCAAAGCCCATAGATTATTTTGTACCGTCTATTATATTGAATAATATTGATGAGAGACTTGATCAAGATTTATTAACTAACGTAAATATTCTTCGTGGAAAAAATCTAAATGAAGAAGCCAAAATGATTGCCCTTGTAATTAGAGAAAAATTAGAAATGGGCAAAATTAATATAGTAATACAAACAAAATCTTATGAACTTGCAAAAAAAATTGAAAATTCTCTAAAATTTTGGAACATTAATATCGAGAATTTGGTGAGCAATGCACCTAACAAATCCACGTATGCACACTTTTTTTTACTAATAGCACTATATTTAAATACAAAAAAAAATGATTATTTATTATTGCTCGATATTTTGAAATCTAATTATTGCAAAATAGATAATAAATTAATTAATACTTTTGAATTAAAATTTTTAAGAAAACTTTTTTATCGGGATAAAATTTCTGATTACCTTATTGATTTAAATAATTCAGAAAAAAATGAATTTTACACTTTGCAGGAAATAGAAGATAAATTTTTAGAAAAAAAAATATTGCTAAAAAATTCTGCTTTAACTATTCAGGAATATTTTAAAATTCACTTAAAACTATTTAATTTTATTAAAAATGATTCAGATATCACTGAATTTGATGAATTATTATCATTGATTGAGCAAAGATTAGAACCTTTTAAAAGTGAAAATAGTCTTGATTTTGATCAATACATTAAAATCATTGATAAAATTTTAACCTCTAATAAGATATCTAATAATTTTGAAAATTTAAAATCTGTAATTATATTACAAACCTTTGAAACTAGAAATATTCAATATGACACAATTTTTTTTGCAGGATTAAATGAAGGTATTTTCCCAGATTCAAATTTTGATCAAAATTATTTTAGCGCAGGATTTAGACAAATAAATAACTTAAAATCAATAGATTCTGAAATGCAGTTCATGGAATATGATTTTATCAGCTCCTTTTTTAATAATGACTTAGTACTGAGTTGCTCCGAATCCACTAATACAAAAAATCAGATTTGTAGGTGGCTAGAAAAATTATTAGCAATTAAAAATTTAAATGAAAAATCAATAATTTTTACAGAAAAATATAAAAAATTACTTCAAAATATTTATAAATCACCTATTGAAAAAAATACTAACATTGAGTATGCAAAAGTAAAAATTGATCAAAGACCTAAGAAAATTTCAGTTACTGGTGTAGAAAAATTAATATCTAATCCATATGTATATTATGCAAAATATATATTGAAAATAAACCCACTAGAAAAAATTGCAAGGGAGGCTGAAAAAAAGGAATTTGGGATATTACTTCATGATCTGATACCAAAAGCACTATCAGAGGAACATGAAAATTTAGAAGAATTTAAGAATTATTTTTCCATAAAATTTAATGAATATATTAAGTATAAACATATACCTTACAAAATATCAAAATTTTGGTTTTTACGTTTAGACAATATAGCTAACGCTATATATAAAAATTTTCATTATACAGGCGAATTTAATTATTTTAATGAAAAAGCTGGAAGCTTCACCTTACAATTTAAATCTCGCAATATAGAAGTTTTTTGTATAGCAGATAGAATTGAAGTTTTGCAACAAGAGAATATGGCTAGAATTATTGATTTCAAATCTGGATATATTCCAAGTGCAAATGAGGTTGCTAAAGGATCATATCCTCAACTACCTATTGAAAAATATATATTTATCAACAATGGATTTGATATAAATATTAAAAATATTAATAGAGTTGATCTGCAGTACTTTGACATTAGTGGAAAATTAGAAAATGCTGAGAAACAAGTGTTAAACACAGACTTAGCTGAAACTGAAAAAGGATTAAACTTATTAATTGAAAAATTTCTATGCAATGAAACTGATTTTTTTATTATCAAAAACAAAGTTAATAATAAAAGAAATAAAAGCTATTTTCACATCTTGAGAATAACTTGAGTATTAATCATTTTATTCATAATCTTGACTTGAGATAGGTTTTAAATATTGCTTTTACTCACACTTATTTGACCAATCCATACCATCTCTTTGGGTTGCTGCGGTATGTTATCCCAATACTTCCTGAAAATTCCTCTGCTTTTAACTCCTTTTCATAAGCTATGTATTCCCATACGTTATAATCTTACAAGACAAATATTTATCTTTACCTAAGCTCAATCCTCGGATTTACTCAGTTAAATATTTACCCCCTTAAGTACATTATATCTTTGAACTTTTACAAAAATTCAAAGATTTGCAAAAGATGCATTTTTAATGAGAGTCTCGATGCTTCTGTAACATGAGTTGAAAAATAGGTAAATATTTGATATCATGCAACAAGTTATTAAGAAAAATATTTTTGTGGGAATTTAACTGTAGCAAGTAATCTATATGAACAATAAAAAAATAACAATGTGTGATGTAAGTGTGCATCCTGGTGAAGTGGCTAATTTAGCATTACCAATGCCAGAACAATATTCTTGCTCCCCCCTATATATGCCCATTAAAGTAATCCATGGAGAGAAAAAGGGGCCGTGCTTAGTAATATATTCTGTATTAAAGGGGATAGAGCTAAATGGCCTGGAAATAGCAAATAGGATTATAAAATCTATATCTCCATCACAAATTTCAGGCACAATAATCGCAATTCCTGTGATGAACGTTTATGCATTAACTCATTATCCATCTATTTTGCCTACAGGCGATAGTCTATCTAATTGTTTTCCTGGTAATGAACAAGGTTCATACGGAGAGAGAGTTGCTCACTTGATAACACACGAAATTTTTAAAAAAGCTAATTATTGTATAGAGTTACAAACAGGGGGATTAAACCATAATATATTACCTCAAGTATATTGTAATTTTGACAATGTACGTGCAAAAGAACTGGCAAAGGTATTTAGATCACCTGTAGTGACAAATGTAACTTTAAAGGGAAATAATTTGCGTCAAACAACTGAAGAATTACAAATACCTCTACTTGTATATCAGGCTGGAGAGGCTATGCGTTTTGATGAAAATGCAATCGATCTTGGTGTTGATGGGATAAAAAATGTTATGAGTGCTATTAATATGTTAGATAAAGAAACTGTGCAAGAGATTAATCCCATCTTTTCTAGAGATGAAGATTGGATTGTTGCACACAAAAGTGGTATTTTACATACCAATACTACACTTGGCCAAATAATAGAGAAAGAAGAAATTATTGGCACTATTAATGATCCATTTGGTGCAGATATAGTATGCCCAATAAAAGCACCAAAAAAAGGTATTGTTGTAGGGGTTAACACATCTCCTCTTATTCATGAAGGATTACCAATTTTTAAAGTTGCTTCATTCTTAGATTATGATAAGGCGGAGACAATAATTGAAGAATGGGATAAAAAACAACCAGATAGTTATATAGGCTAAAAAGAGATGTGTAACAATCAATTAAACATAAAAGGTTTTCTTGTTTGGGGAATTTGTGCTCTATTTTATCTATATGAATTTTTCTTACGTACTGTAATGGGTACTTATCAACATTCACTCATGCATGACTTAAATTTGACATCTCTTCAATTTTCTCTACTTAGTACAACTCTTTTTTTATTTATTTATGGTGTTATGCAGATACCAGTAGGTATTATTATTGATAATATTGGTTTAAAAAAATCATTATTAATTGCTGCTATTTGCTGCACAATAGCGTCTATAGGATTTTCTTACTCCCATAGTTATGTTATTGCATTAGTATACAGAATGTTAATGGGATTTGGAGCATCATTTGGTTTTATTTGTTTACTTATTTCAGTACATGATTGGATGCCACATAAATATAATGCTGCATTTATTGGTTTGTCACAATTTATTGGCACTTTGGGACCTATGCTGGCAGCTGGTCCGCTAGATAGTATATCAGAATCAACTGGAATAAATTGGCGTTTTGTATTTGTATGCTTAGGAATTTTTGGTGCCGCATTAACGATATTGATTTTCTTTTTTGTAGAAAATAATAAGGAGGACCTTGGAAGATATATAATATTACACAGGCCAGAAAAAGTATCAACCGCTATTTTAAAATTGTTTTCAAAAATACAGCCCTGGTGCATAGCGTTAATTTCCACATGCTTATATTTTGCAATTGAGTATCTTTCTGAAAATGAAGGGAGAGCGTTTTTGGAGCTAAAAGGTATTTCTATCAACTCATCTTCCTATATTATTACAATTTCATGGATAGGATTTGCAATAGGATGTCCATTATTAGGACTTTTATCAGATATTTTGAAGCGCAGAAAAGCAATCATGAAACTAAGTGCTATGTTAGGATTAATAGCAACTTTGATGATTGTGTATGTGCAAAATAAACTATATATACAAGGTGCTTTTTTTCTTTTAGGAGTTAGCGCCGGTGGTCAAATCATTGGCTTTGCCACAATGGCAGAGCAAGTTGAAAAAAGATTTATAGCCGTTGGATTAGGTTTGAATAATGCAATAATTATTGCATTTATTTCAATTAACGCACCTTTAATCGGATTTTTTCTGGATTATACGACAAAAGAAACATGTGATCCCTTAAACGCGTATATGTTAGTATTTAATATACTAATTATAATATCTGCTTGCGCTGTAATTTTTTCTGTATTTTTTCTCAAAGAAACATTTTGTAAATCTACTGTTGATTTTACTTTTTTAACCCCTAAAAAAGGGCTGTAATTATTCTGATACCGTCTTGAAAGTCCAGAAAATATCTTGAATTCGAAGCATTATGATTAAAAGGATATGTCCTAAGATAGCTGTGCTGAGTCGCCACCTTTAAAATATAGAAATGTAATGTGAATATCTGGCAAGGTCTAAAAATTGCTTCTATATTTAATTGGATTATCTGGGCATTGCATAAATCCACATTCCATATATACAGAAATTACATTTATTAGCAATAGCATTAGAAATGCTAAAAATAAAAATTTAGTTATTAATTTAGTAGATATAGAAAAATGTAGCAATATGTTGTTCAAATTTATGTTTTTAAACATAGGGGATAGAGAAACTAGGATTATAAATAGAAATGAAATAATATCATTCCATGTGTAAAAATGTAAATCTAGAAACTTTGAGCCATATCCTGCATCACCGGGTATTATGTGCAGTAAGACCTGTCTCATGGCGACAATTAAGCCATATACACTTGAAATAATAATTATAAAGTCATATTTAAATGCTTTGCCGTGCTTCAAGTTCATAATTGCTCCAAATGCTATACAAAAAAGTCCAACCCTTTGTAGTAGACAAAGAGGACATGGAAGTTCGTGAAATGCAAATTGGTAAAAAAGAGCTAATATATTTGCTGCGATTACTATAGAAAGTATTGCAAAATCTACTATTGAAATTTTTTTGTTGATCATTGTGCTTCTGTATAATAGTTAAAAAGATAAATTTAATTTATCGGAAACATGGTGAATAAACCAAGCAATAGAAGTTGCATAGCATATGAAGAATAAAACTAGACTTGAATTTACTTTACCTATGTATCCTAAGCACAAGGTAATGGTCAACAAGGTAAATATAGTCACTATCATAAAAATCGCCCATTAGATATTCTATTTAAAGCAGAGAGGAAAATTACTAAATTGTAAAGAAAAATATTAGCGCATAGCAATAGAAGTCGCAATAAACTTTGCTACTCCCCAGATAAATTTTGCAATCAGATGTCCTCTAATCAAATTGATATTAGCAAATATGTTGTATTAGCTTTTAACTATAAGCTGTCCACATAATTTCATAATTACAAATAGTTGTTGAAAAGAGGCGGTTTATAATATAAAAATAAATAAAATTTATTATATTTGATTTTATGTTTATACAAGAAGTTTTCGCAGATGCATCAAATAGTGCTTCAGCTAGTTCAATGTTTACAAGCATGGCTCCGTTATTAGTAATTATAGTCATATTTTATTTCTTAGTTATCCGTCCTCAACAAAAAAAATTAAAAAGCCATCAGGAGCTTGTTAATAACCTAAAGAAGGGTGACAAAGTTCTTACGGCTGGAGGAATTATTGCTACAGTATTCAAAGTAGAATCAGAGAATGGAATTTTGGTTATAGAGATAGCTAAAGATGTAAAAGTAAAAATAAAAAGAGATACTGTATCTCAAATTGTGGATTCTGATAAAAATATTAAATGAGTAGTGGATGCCAAAAATAAAATTTATTTTTGATGATGGAGAAATTAAAGAGGTAGAAGCGACTAATGGCCTGTCCGTTATGGAAATTGCCCATCAAAATGATATATTTGAAATAGAGGGGGCGTGTGGAGGTTCGTTATCATGCGCTACTTGTCATGTAGTTGTGGATTCAAAATTTTATGATACACTTGAGCAAGTGATTCCCAAAAAAGAAGATGAGGATGACATGTTGGATTTGGCATTTGGTTTAACTAAGACCTCAAGATTAAGTTGCCAAATAATAATGCAAGATAAGTTTGATGGGTTGACTGTGAAAATACCAAAAGAAAGATAGAAATATGGATATACAGGTTTATTTGCAAAATTATTTATCAATATTAATTTTTATTATAATAAGCGCTTGCCTAGCTTTCGTGCTAATAATTATACCTTTCGTAATCAATAAACTAAATCCTGATAAAGAAAAATTATCTACCTATGAATGTGGCTTTGAAAGCTTCGGAAATGCTAAGAAAAAATTTGATATAAGATTTTATCTTGTATCAATTCTCTTTATTATATTTGATTTAGAAATAGCATTCTTATTTCCATGGTCAGTAATGTTAAAAGAAATAGGTCTAATTGGTTTTTGGTCAATGATTGCATTTATAATAACGTTAACAATAGGGTTTATATATGAATGGAAAAAAGGAGCATTAGAGTGGGAATAAATAAACATAGTGAAATTAAATTAGATCAAAAGCAAGATGAGCTTCTAAATTATGCTATAAAAGATGTCAAAAATAGAGGTTTTGTTACTGCAAAATTAGATGACTTAGTAAAATGGGCTAGAACAGGTTCTTTATGGCCAATGACCTTTGGCCTTGCATGTTGTGCAGTAGAGATGATGCATACTGCATCTAGTAGATATGACATGGATAGATTTGGCATGCTTTTCAGGCCTAGTCCACGCCAATCTGATGTCATGATAGTTGCAGGTACATTGACGAATAAAATGGCGAGTGCCCTTAGAAAAGTATATGACCAAATGCCAGAGCCGAGATGGGTTCTTTCCATGGGAAGCTGTGCAAATGGAGGGGGATATTATCATTATTCATATTCTGTAGTCAGAGGGTGTGATAGGATTGTACCTGTGGATGTATACGTTCCAGGTTGCCCACCTACAGCCGAAGCACTATTATATGGCTTATTAATTTTGCAAAGGAAAATAAAAAGGACAACTTCTTTATAATAAGATAAGTCAAAATAATTTTGCATCATTTTTAAGATACAAGCCATTTTATATATAAACCATCTTTAATTTATATTTAAAATTTAGAGATATTCATCTATAACGTTGACAGTGTTTTACGGATATAGAGATAATAAGATATTGCGCATAATGCACTGACAAAGCTAAGGGTCCAGAAAAATGAAATAGGTGTAAAGTGTGAATTAAGATGTAAGAACATTATGGCACTTCCTCCAATCACCCAATAAAAAATTAGCATTATCATTAATGGAAACACAGTTTTACGCAAACCTCTTAATATAGAAATAAATATTATTGCACATGCGTCCGCTAATAAAAAAACTATCATCGGGTAGATATATAAAATGCTTATATTTATAAAACGTTGCTCTGAAAAAAAGATTTTTAGATAATGCTGTTTCAATATAAAAATTAGTATAATACTTAGGGTAATTACAGAGATGCCGATGAGTAAGGTATTTTTAATGATTTTTGATATATTGCTTTTGATAGTCTTATCAGAGTAACTATGTCCAATAACAATGATTGCTCCTTGACCTACAGCTAATGGCCATATAAGAAAGAGTAATATTAATTGTATTACTACTTGATACGATGTTATGTATTCAATAGCATATTTTTGAGTTATAAGAATTAATACTGTAAAAAATACCGATTCTACGCTATAAACTAGGCTCATAGGAACGCCGTCTTTTAAAATCTCTATGATATAGTGAAATTTTAATTTCATATTTTTGAGTTTTTGTGGGAATAACCCACACTTCCAAGTATAATATAGCAAATGAAAGAGTGTATACCAAAATGATAAGGCAGCAGCATAGGCGAATCCTACAGCCCCCATATCAAATGGGCGCCATGAAAATATTACTGTAAAAAAAGCGCAGATTATAAAGCCATTCATATTAGTGATACTAATTATTTTAGCCTTTTTAAATGATAATAAATAAAATCTTAATGTAGTTGAGAATACAAAAGCTGGGATGCCTATTATATAAGCGCGCATAAATAAACTAACATCGTATTGTAGCTCTGGAGATATTTTAAAAAAATCTGAAAATTTGGAAAAAGCAAAGAGAAAAAACGTAATAATACCTATTATAATAAAACTAATTGCAATGTATGGTAAAAAGTAATTGGTGAAAATAATAGACATACTTTTTTGATGTGTGTTAATAATGCTAATTGCCGAAAGAAGACCAATTATTACCATTGTAATAGTTTGAATGATACCAATGCCAATAGCAAAAGTTGCTGTGGCCTGTGCATTCACTTGACTCATTACATAGGTTGCTATAAATATTCTGCCAAAAACTGCTAATTGTATAAATAAAACCGGAAATGCAATGTGCAAAATATCTTTTCTAATAGAGGAATTAGTTACTACATTGCTCATTACTTTCTTTCATCAATAATATTACGTATTTTTCCAGTTTTAGGATTTCTTGCAATGGAGCCATATGGCACGATATTAATAAAAATGTCCCCTATAAGCCCCTTAGTAATCAAATTTTGCATAATTATGATAGAAGATATTTCATCATATAAAGATTTTTTTAGCTCCTTAGATATTTTTTCCTGATTTTTGATTTCTGAGATAATTGTTACGTAATCAATGCCATTTGTATTAGCAATTAGTATTTGAAAATGTGAGGATAATTCTTCAAATTTAGCTAATGCATTTGCAAAAAAATCAATGGATATAGTATCAGTTCCTATATTTATATTATCATCACAGCGTCCTAGTAATTGGAATTTTGGATCGGCAGAATGGCATTGGCAATCTTTATCCAGCATTCTCCCCATATCTCCAATTTCATATCTAATGAGTGGCATTAATGTTCTGTCTAGGTTAGTAACAACTATGCGACCTTTTTCACCGAATGATACCGGGTTATCATTGTTCAAGTTCAAAATTTCGAGATGCTGCATATTAGAATGAAGATGATATTCATTATCATCACAGAAGATACATTGATAACCTATTGCTCCTGTATCACTACTAGTATAACCAGTTGATTGAAAATGCCTTACCTTAAGGACTTTTTTTATATATTTTTTAGCACCTTCGTATAAATGTTCTCCACCGGTAATAATTCTAGGTATACAAATATCTTTGATATCTTTTTCTTCTATATAATGTGCAAGAGAGGCTATTTGTGTCGGTATGCCAAGTAAGGTTGTAATTTTAAATCTACGTATCAGTTCAATTAAGAAATTTTGCTCATAACCTTCCCCGAGGCTTAGTATACAGCACCCGATATGTTGTAGCGCTATATTGAATATAGTCATGCCTGGCCATAAATCTTCACCTGTTAATAAATTTGCTACTACATCATTTTTTTGTAAGCCACACATTCTTAAGCCTTTTGCTAGCATTTTAGCATTTGTATTATTTTCTTCATATGAACGAAAACCAAATTTAGGCGCCCCTGTAGTGCCTCCGCTTGTAAAAATATAGCAAAATTCTAATTTATCAGTGAGTAAACTGCAGTTTGCGTTAGATGCATATTTCTTTAGTGTACTTCCTTTTAATATGGGGAATTCACCAAATTCTTCTAAAGTTTTTATTTTGCCTATTGGAAGTGCTTTAGAATAATATTCTGAATATTTTTTTGCATACGAAATAATGTAATTTAAATTATTGATTACATGATTTTTATGAATGTAATTTTTTTCCACTACATTTATTATACTACCCCCTTGTTCAGATACATTTACTATATCACCTGAAGATACTCTAAGAAATCCAGCTCCAAGAAAATTCCTATTAAAATTAGCAAAAAATCCGACTACATGCATACTCACAAAATCTATATTTTTGTTGAACTCTGTATATATAGGAATTTTCTTTTGAAATAGGTATGGCTGTATTATATAACTCTCGTATTCATTTTTTAGGATACGTTCAATTAATTCAGTGGAGTGAATTTTACCAACATACATCCCAATACCTTTGCCACCCCCATACTTTTTTAGTACCCAATGATTCTTATTAGCTATTACTTTTTTATTAATTTCATTATTTGGTATATAAGTTTGTATAATATATTTATTTAGTATTCTAAATTCTTCCATTGAAATATATCGCAACATTATATCTTGGCTGGAGAAAGCAGCTAAGAGGCGTTTATCATGCCCAATCAATATTGTCCTTAAATCATTAATATAATTTGTTTTAATTAAAGCTTCTAAAAAATTATCACTTAAGCCTAATAACTCATCTTGGTGTAGCTCAATAATAAATTGTTCACATTTTTGCCCTTTAAATAATAATCCACCATCAGATACTGTTAGCTCTTTAGGAGTTATGGATATTTGGTTTTGTGTTATTTTTAAATTTTCTTTTAAAATTTTTTCTAAAAAATTCATATCATAACCTTTTTCTCGGTCACGCAATATGATTATGGGTTGAGATAAATCAAAATTTTCTAATACCAAGGTTAAAATATTGGGGTGTTGATTAATAGATATATAATCCGATGTGCTAGTCTTATTATAGGTGTCTCTTAAATATTGAGTAGCAAGTATGCCGTTAAATAGGAATCTTGCGTTAATTTCACATATTTTTATTTTATCATCTGCTGTAATTAAGAAATCTGGGCGTATCGATCCTAATTTATAGGTAGTTTTTGAACATTTTTCTAATAGTCTTAAGGCCTTTTTTGATAAATTTAAAATGTTTTGGATATCCTTATCATAAAAATAATTTTTGATTATGGCATCAAGTGCAATTATTATAATGTTATTAGCTTCTTCAATTTGCTCTATGATATCGTCATCAAGTAGCATAGAGTAGGGATTAAAATTTTCTCCATACCTATCAAAAGACATTTTATAAGATAGTAACTTTAATAATTTAGCCTTATCATTAAGAAAATTTTTCCTTAATGGAATTATATGTTGCAATTTTTCTTTTTGGTTCATGCTTTTTCTTTAGTAAATTATGTTTATGTAAATTTATCAAAGTTTGTAAAAAATCTTGCACGGATAAGGTGCCTGTTTTTATCTTTTATTTCAGTTCTTGCATGTAAAAAACGCTTGTTGTTTAGTAGTATTAATTGTCCTGTTTTTAATTCAAATCCTCTATTTATAATAGGAGAATGACAAAGTTCATCAAACTCATCTAAGGCGGCTTTCATTTCTTTTGACAATTCACTTTGATCTATAATAGCCCTTCTATACCGTATATTAAAATTTTCATCTATTATCGTAGCATATATATATTCCACTCCTTTTTTAAATTCTTCTGGGATAATAAATTTTTCCCACCACCTAATTTATCATGATGAACAACATAAAGAGCTATAAAATCTGGTATTTTTTCTTCATAAGAGCAATCTGTATGTAGTACAAATTCATTTAACTGATGTGACCTTGCTAAATACTCTCCATTAGTATTTTGCGCAGGTTTTACATCCCATAAAATAGCATCTTTATCATTATGATTATGCAATATTCCTCCTATAGCGTTTACTACCTTAACTAAGGTATCTCCTGTTTTTTCATGATAATTAAGATTAATAATCATTATACCGGATCTATTAAGTATATACTGATATAGCGCTTTCGGTATTTTCTGGTTCTCACAGCTTAAATTTTGGTAGCATATAGCCGGAATTTTTAATTGATAGCTATCTGCATAAATGTTATCTACTGACATTTTTACTCCTTATAGCAATTTAATTTATGTGCTTTTTATTTTCCTCACAGTGCCTTCATTAAACAAATTTTAATAAAAATAAGATAATGATGATTTTATCAACGTCACTATCTTGTAATACTACTGCGATTCTTTATTTAATTGCAAGGTTTTTAGAATTTATGTGATTTTCCTGTTATATACATAGTGGGACAGTAACACCTTTTAGCTATTTAGCTAAAATTATGCTTGGTGACCTAGTTAGCCACTTGTTGATTTTCATTTAACACTGTTATTAACAGCCTTTTACATTGAATGAATAGGGTTATTTTATAAGCTTTTTTGCGATCCCTATGGCAGCATATGTTATTATGGAGCAAGCACCAGCTCTTTTGAATGAGATGAAGCTTTCGATAAATGCTTGGTCAGTATTAAATATACCCCTTTCGCCAGCAATTTTTAGCATTGAGTATTCTCCACTAACCTGGTAAGCGATTATGGGTATATTAAATTCTTTTTTTATTAGACTTATTACATCTAAATATGGCATGCCTGGCTTTATAATAACGGCATCAGTTCCTTCAGAAATATCAAGCCCAATTTCGGTAATAGCTTCTTGAATATTTCGAAAGTCCATTTGATAGGTATCTTTGGAAGAATTTTTAAGGCAATTTTTAGAGCCAACAGCATCTCTAAATGGTCCGTAAAAATTTGAAGCATATTTCGCTGAATATGAGATAATTTTAGTATTATGAAATCCATTTTGCTCTAATGAAGCTCTAATTTTTCCTACTCTGCCATCCATCATGTCTGATGGAGCAATTACATCGCAACCAGCTTCTGCTAAACTCATTGATTGCTTGCACAGTATATCTATTGTTGGATCATTTAAAATTTTATCATCCTTATCAGTAATGCCATCATGGCCATTTAAAGTGTATGGATCAAGTGCGACATCTGCCATTATTCCGATATCAACTTTTTGCTTTTTTATTTCCCTTATAGCTCTGCAAATTAAATTATTAATGTTATATGATTCCTTAGCATCAGTACTTTTTTTATCATTTGTGATTTGTGGAAATAGCAAAATTGCCTTGATACCTAGTTCCGCTGCGATAGCTATCTCCTTTATTAAATTATCAATACTATATCTGAATATATTTGGCATAGTGCCAATCTCATCCCTAATATTATTTCCTTCAGTAACAAAAAAAGGCTGTATTAAATTCTTGGGGCTAATGCTTGTTTCTGCAAACAAATCTCTGCTCCATTTACAACTTCTCAATCTCTGAGATCTTGTCCTAGGATAGCTTAAAGAAAACATATCTCAAAATAAGCGTTTATTTGTATCAAGAATCTATATATGTGCTTATATTTTGTCAATAATTGATGCGCTTTAGTGAGGTATTGCTAATGTGTGCGATAATAATTTGGTATTTTGACACTTTTTGGAAAGAGTGCGTATTGCTTCCCTTTATTATTCATATAGCACGCTAGTTCTTCACCTCTTTTTCCATGACCAAAAAATACATCACCTCTAATAGCTCCTTTTATCGCGCCTCCAGTATCCTGAGCTATAAATAACCTTCTGTATTTTCTCTCTATATAATTTCTTGTTTTAGGTAATGATGTGTCAATCCAAATTGGTGTTCCATAAGGGTAAATAGCTTTATCTATAGCAATAGAGCGTTCAGGTGTAAGTGCTATTCCTTGGGCACCAATTGGGCCATCTCCATTAATTGTTTTGAAAAACACATAAGACTGGTTACGTTCAATAATTTTTCTACTATCCCTTGGATTTCTGTGTAGCCATTCAATCATATCAAGCGCAGAATTAATACCTGTTGCATTATATTCTTTGAAATAAGGGCCTATAGATTTGTAATCATGACCATTTTGTCCAGCGTATCCTAAACGAACTAGTCTACCGTCATTTAATTTAATTCTGCCAGATCCCTGGATATGCATAAAATATAGTCTTGCATGATTATCCACCCATAAAATTTCCAAATTTTTCCCTTTCAATGAGCCATTATTAATTGATGAGTGAGAAAGGTAATTTTTACGTTGATTTTGTGAAAGGTTTTTAGGCGGCATATACACTGGGTGCTTACATCTCCGTGTCTTTCTAGTGCTTCCATTTATTTCAATTTCATAATAGCCGGTGAATTTACCAATTGCGGTGTTTCGCCCATCTAATACTATATATGGTGTGAACCATTTTTCAAAAAAACGTTTAGCTTGCTCGTTGGTTTTAAATTTTTGTTTGTTTATATGTTGGCAAATTCTTTTCCAATTTCTGGCGTTACCTCCCAAGTGTGTTGATCTACTGATGGGGCTATTATCACTAATTTTAAGGATTGCCTTGCAGGAATTTGAAAATGTATTGAGGCTAATGAGATGAGAATCATACTTCCATCCCACTATTTTACTATATTCAGTTTTAATAAATTTAACTTTTCTAACTTTGTATTTTCTTTTATAACTGCTAGAACAAGAGCATAAAATAATAACCAAAAATAATAAAAGTAAATTTTTAAATTTCAAACATTTCATTTAGATTCAGTTTGTGTTAATTGCCATAAATTTCCAGACTTAATCTGTTTGCTAAAAGTCCAGATGTCACATATTTGTAATATTTTATTGGCACTTCCAGATACTATTTTTTTATCTTTATCTCTACCAATAATAATTTGTTCACTAACAATTTCTAATTTGATTGAGGCAATATTGTCTTGTATATCTGCATCAAGTATTTTTACATCTTTTATTCCAACTAAGGTTACTTCTTGTTTTACTGTATTTTTAATTCTGGTATTTATTTCTGTAATAAATTTTTGATAAAGTGGGTAATTTAATAACTCCTTTAAAGTTTGTATTTCATTAGAGTTAAAAGCAATTAGAATCATTTTAAATGCCTTTTTTGCACCATCGATAAAGTTGCTCACACTAAAAGATTTTTCTTCTCTTAACAATTTTTCGAATACTTGCTTAATTTTTGGGCTTAAATCTGCTTCTTTTAGTGAAATAACCTCAAATTCTACATTTTTAATATGATTTACATGCTTTTTTAGACTATTTAGGACAGGCTCGATATGTTTAAATTGTTTTAAATTTTTATCTTCTTTACCAAGGCTTTGGAAAAGTTTGTAAATGATAAAGGTAGTTATCGCTATTAGAAAAATCAAATCCATAATTTTTTAGGAGTACGTTATAAATTATTTATATACTGTAATATATATTATCTTTGTATTCTTCAAGTAAATTTGATATAAATCATTTAATTAAACAAAATTTGAAATTTTAATTATGTCACAAAAATCAGGCATCAATGGTAGTGTATTGGTTAATGCTCAATACATCAAGGATTTATCCTTTGAAAATCCAAAAGCTCCGTATAGTTTATTAAACAATGATAAGCCTGAAGTAGATGTATCAATTGATATTGGGGCACATGGCGTGCAAGATGAAACCTATGAAGTGGTACTGGGAATTAATGTTAAATCAATTGTTAAGGATGAAGTTCAGTATTTAATAGACCTAAAATATGCAGGAATTTTTACTTTAGAAAAAAATGTAGAGGATAAAGAAAAAGTAATTTTTATCCAGTGCCCAAATATTATTTTTCCATATGCTAGAAGGATAATTTCTGATCTTTCGAGAGATGGAGGATATTTGCCTTTATATATTTCCCCGGTAGATTTTATGACTCTTTACAATAATAATAAAAAATCAAATGAAAAATTGAACTAAAATGGATGCGGGAGCTATCACACAAATAGCGCAGGACACTTTAATTGTTCTGCTAAAACTATCTATGCCTCTTCTCTTAGTGGCATTAGTTGTTGGTGTGTTAATATCATTAGTTCAGGCCTTAACACAAATTCAAGAACCTACAATCTCATTTGTACCAAAGATAATAGCTGTTTTCTTTTCTATATTGTTATCTCTAGATTATATGGGGAGCATTTTTTCTAGTTATATGGAAAATATTGTTTCACATATAATTAATCTACAGTAGAAAAGAGACTATTAATTCGTTTTATATGCATGGAGGTGGATGACGAATATATATATGATTGCAGTTATGCTAAGTAAAATTGTAATCATAATCGTTAGGGGGACAATGGTGCCATTAAAAAAATAGCCTGCTAAAGCTATAGTAATTGTTACTAAAAGAGTTCTTGTAAACGCAATTATTGAAGAACTTGCACCTTTAACATGAGGATGAAGTGACATTGCATCAGTAAATAGAATTGTTATTAAAATTGCAAAGCTTGCACTACAAATCATCATGCTTAATGTAATAAAATATGGGGTTGTAAATACATAGGCGGTACAATTAAGTGAGGTGCAACCAATAACCATCAATGTAAATCCTATTTTTTTTGCTATGGAAATATTTGTAAATTTAATAATATATTGTGTTAAAAAACAAAAAGCACCAAATACAGCCCACACAGCTCCTTGATAATAGCCATATATGCTTTTACTGACGCCTAGATGATTGATGTATATAATTGAAGCTCCTATGGTAAAGGTGATTATGCTGCACGCCATAAAGCCAAGGACAAAAAGATATGCCACCATTATTTTATCAGAGAGTAAAAAAACATAATTTTTGCAAATGTGGCGTAAATTATTAATGAGATGATTTACATTTGTTTGAGAGGAATTAGAAGTCGATTTATAGGTTTCATCAATAAATATTGATACCAATAATATTGCTAAGCTTGCAAAAATTGTAATTAATAAGAAATTAAACTGCCAACTTATCAGCAAACCCAAATATCCTCCAATTACTGGTGAAATTGCTTTGCCAAAAGTTAATATGCCATTTTTTAAGCCAACAAAAGTTCTTGCTTTTTCCTTGTCGCAAACATCAAATACCATTGCAATACACACGACCATTGGAGCTGAAGTGCCAATTCCTTGAAAAAATCTGAAACATATTAAATAATGTATATTTGAGCTTAGCATGCTGCAAAGGCAACCAGATATTAGGATCAATAATCCAATTAATAGAGTTTTTTTCCTACCTGCGTAATCAGAAATAGGACCTAAAAAAAAACTACCTATACCCACTCCTAAAGAGTAAGCGCTACTCATTAAATGAAATATACTTGAATTAGTATTGAAAAATATAATCATGTCTGGAAATGTTGGAGAGATGAGATCATTTTGCACATGTGCAACTACAAAGCAAAAAGCTACGATTACAAAGAATAATTTCATAAATTATTACCTAAATTTTTCTTCTTTATATTCTAGAAAAAATAATAGTAAAGCTCAAATGCTGATATAATAAAATTTTTCAATTTGAGTTGTGTGGTATGTGTGATATAAGATAATAAAATTTAGTTTGAAATATTTATGTTAGATACTATTAGAGAGTTTGTTCCAAGCATCCATAAAGAAGGTTATTTCTTTATAAGTGTTTTTGCAATAATTACACTAGTGTTTTTTGTTTGGTCTCAGCCACTAGGTTGGCTTGGGGTCATATTAACTCTATGGTGTATTTTCTTTTTTCGTGATCCAAACAGGATTGTGCCACATCAAGAAAACGTTGTTGTTAGTCCTGCCGATGGGATAGTGCAAAAAATTGAAAAAGCAAAATTACCAAAAGAAATAGCAAATACGCAAGATGAAATGAACAGAATAAGCATATTTTTAAATGTTTTTGATGTGCATGTAAACAGAATACCGATTGCTGGCGTGGTGAAGAAACTTAATTATCACCATGGCAAATTTTTCAATGCATCGTTGGACAAAGCTAGTGAGCATAACGAAAGGCAATCAATCCTCCTAGAACTAAGCAATAAGCGTGAAATAGGCGTTGTTCAGATTGCTGGGCTTATTGCACGCAGAATCGTTTGTGATTTAAAAGACAACCAAAAAGTGACAACTGGAGAAAGATTTGGCATAATTAGGTTTGGAAGTAGAGTAGATCTTTATTTGCCAACAAACTTTGACATAAAAGTGTTGGAAGGGCAAAGAATGATAGGGGGTGAAACAGTCATTGGAGAATTTAAGGATATTAACGAAAAAAGCTTAAAAATTCCGGCTCCTAAAAAATTAGTGGATGCTAAAAAAGACAATAAGCATGAGTCTACTAATAAGCCCAAAACTAAAGCTAAGGTAGTGAGAAAAAAAGTGAGCGACAATAAGTAAATTATTGTGTAATTAGAATGACTATTGCGCCAAAAAAACTAAATGTGCCGATACAGAAGTTAATACCTTCCATAATTACAATATTAGCGTTATGCTTAGGTATAACATCCATTAGGTATTCGTTGGATGGAAAGTTTAATATAGCTGTGGCACTAATTATTATTGCTGCATTTCTGGATGGCCTTGATGGTAAAATTGCTAGATTGCTAAATTCTACCAGCGAATTTGGTGCTCAACTAGATTCCTTAGCTGATTTATGTAATTTTGGGGTAGCACCTGGGATAGCAGTTTATTTGTGGTCACTAAAAGAAATACCTTACAAGGGTGTTGGATGGGCAATTGTTCTGGTTTATATAGCTTGCTCAGCACTAAGGCTTGCTAGATTTAATGTGCAAAATGCTTCAGATGATAAAGATAATGAAATTAAAAATAATTTTTTTGTTGGGATTCCAATGCCAGTTGCAGCAGGTTTACTGTTAATTCCAATGACGTGTGGGTTTGAGCTTTTTAAAAACAAAATTTTTATATTTTCATATTGGTTTGTTGCAATATATATGACTGTAATAGGACTGCTGATGATAAGTAAAATTCCAATTTATTCAGCTAAAAAAATAACTGTGCCAAAGGAGAGAGTAAATATTATATTGATATTTTTAGGCATTGTGTTCACTGGAATTATTTTTGAACCATGGATTGTTTTGCCAATAATTGGGCTACTCTATATTTGCTTTATTCCTGTAGGAAGTTGTTACTATCATTGTAGAATAAAGAAGAAGAAAAACTCTAATGTTGTAACTAATGCTTTGATTGTTCTTATAATGTTTGGCACATTATTTTTATCAAATCTCAAAACATCAAATGCATCAGAATTTAATTCTTCTGATGTGATGCATTGTTTAAAAGCAATCAAACTTTTTGAAAGAAAATATAATATTCCGAAGAATTTTTTGTATCTAATATCTTTAGTAGAATCTGGGAAATATGATAAAAATTCAAAAAGGCTTCAACCATGGCCATGGACTGCCAATATAAACGGAAAGTCGAAATTTTATAGTACTAAAAGTGAATTGGTAAAAGCAGTGAAAATGCATATAGCTAGTGGAAAGGAGAGTGTAGATATAGGTTGTAATCAAATAAATTATAAATATCATAAGCATAATTTTGCAAATATTGAGCAAATGGCATCGCCATATCATAACGTTGGATATTCTGCATATTATTTGGCAAGCAACTATCGAAAGACTAATAATTGGCAGGAAGCGGTTGCAATGTATCATTCAAAAAATCCTCGCTATAGTAATAAATATATTAAAAAAATTAACCAAACAGCCAAGAGTAGCAGTAATTTACTAATGGCTTTAAATGATAGTAAGAAAAGAAGTATTCCAAATAAAAAGATTCTTGAGCAACAAATACTCAATAAAAAATCAAAAGCTGAAATTATGGTTTATAATAATTCTAGTGAACCATATATCTCATCAAATGGTGTTATTAAAATACCGAAGGAATTGGGATAAAGTATTTTAGTAGGAACTTTTATTAATATTAATAGTCTTCAGATTTGCGAACTCCTTTAAGCCTGCTGCCGATAATTCCCTACCGTATCCTGAATTTTTAACTCCTCCAAATGGTAATTTTGGGTTTGATGAGACCATTTGATTCAAGTTGCAAGTACCAAAATTTAACTGGTTTAAGCAAATATCTTCTCCTTTTTTTATATCCTGGGTAAAAACTACTGCTGATAGCCCATACTCAGACATGTTTGCATATTTTATTGCCTCCTTTTCATTTTTAACAGAGGTTATGCAAAATATCGGGCCAAATAATTCTTCTTTAAACGCTATATTGTTTTGATCGACATGGTTTAGAATTATTACAGGGAAGTGATAGCCGTTTCCCTCAGGAATAGTGCTTTTATAAACACAGTTAGAACCTTGATCTAAACTTTTTTGAACTTGGTGCTGTAAATTATCTTTGATATCTTTTCGCGCTAGTGGTCCCAATTTTGAATCATGTAAATTTGGATTCGTATACTGATATTTTTGTACTAAGGCAATCAATTTTTTTTCAAATTCACATCTCACAGATTCACATATTATGATTCTTTTTGCAGCAATGCAAACCTGCCCTGTATTTAATAATCTTGATTTAACACACTCTTCAACTGCTAAATCTAAATTTGCATCATCTAATATTATATATGGATCATTACCACCAAGCTCTAGGACAGTTTTTTTAATATTAGCTCCAGCTTTCATTGCAACATCAGCCCCAGCTCTCTTACTTCCAGTTATTGTAACTCCAGCAACATTGCTATCTTTTATAATTAATTCAGCAGTTTCATTTTTAATAAATAGGCTTCTAAATAAATTTTTTGGTAATGATGCTTTAAACAATTCTTCAAGCATTAATGATATTCCGGAGGTATTTAATGAGTGCTTTAATAAGACACTATTTCCTATGATTAAGTTAGGAACTGCATATCTCATAACTTGCCAAACAGGGAAATTCCAAGGCATTATACCAAATATTATACCAAGAGGAGTATATGTATAATAGCTAGTACCATCATTAGTCTCAATATAATTTGGTCTTAAAAATTTTTCTGAGTTATTAATATAATATTCACATAGAGAGATGCATTTATCAATTTCAGAAATTGATTGAGAAATTGGTTTGCCCATTTCCTCAGTTATAATTAGAGCTAATTCATTTTTTCTTTTTGCTAATTGAGTAGATAATATAAAAATAAAATTTAACCTAGTTTTTAAACTTTGTTGTTTCCAATCCTCGTACCCCAAAGCTACAGAATCAATAATTTCTCTTATTTGAGATGTTGTATGATATTCGTATTCATGAATTATTTGCTCCGTAGCAGGATTAATTGTTTTAATTGTTTCTTTCATCATGGCGATTGAATACACGTTGGTGAATTATATTTAATTTTACCCACTTTAATTAATTAACATCAATCATTTATTAATTTAATTTTTTTTAAATTTTTTGCAGTGCTCTTTTAAAGTTTTTTGTTGATATATAATATCGGGAGCAATTTCTGCTGCTGGTATTAAGGCAAAGTCTCTATTAAAAAAATCCATGTGAGGTATTTGTAGATTTGAGAGATCAATTGTTAAGTTTTCTGCAATTAATATATCTAAATCAATTACCCTAGGGGACCAAGTAGGAGAATTTTTATTTCTCCCCATTTTTAATTCAATTAGTTTTAGTATTTCTAATAATTCCTCAGGTTCAGCATTAAATTTTATTAATAAAGCCATGTTTAAAAATGAGATATCCCACTCTTTAGGATGTTCGGGTTTTAATAAAGCCTCAGATTTGTATAGATTAGAAATTTTAATTACATCTAGTTTCTCAGAAATAAGCTTTATAGCGTTTTTAATATTAGCAATCTTATTGCCCAAATTAGTTCCAATACCTATTACGTAAAGCATTTTAATTGATAGCAAATACTATTTTCCAAAGTTTAAATATTTTTATAATCTTGTGGATATTGTGAATCAACCTTTTTTGATGACTCATCATTTATTGCTTGTTGCTCGAGAGTTGTGAATATTTTAAGTAAATATTCACATAACTTTAAGCAACTTTGGGCGTATTTGATATCCTGTTTGATAAAATATAGCTTTAATTGAATTTCTATTCCACTAAATTTCATAAAAAGATGATTATATATATTTTCTAAATCACTATTCTTGATCACACTAAATAATTTTGTAAATTCATTAATGATTGATTCAATGGTGGTAATCTTAGTATGAATAGAGTTTTTAATTTCTATATCTCGATTATAGTTAGCTTCCTCAATTTTTTGCTGATCTAAAAGATGCATTACATCTTTTAATAAAGTCATAACCTTTTCAATGGATTGTATGTATATTTTATACGTAGTAATTATGTCAATATCACTTTTATACTCTTGAGCAATGCTGTTATTTTTTACATTAGCTATTGAAGGGTCATCAGTGGATTTTGGATTTGTAACTTTTTTTTCATTTAGTAGAAATAACGAATGACTCATTAATTCCTTCCTTTTTCTGCATTATTCATTTGTTTCAAAAATTCTTCATACTGCTTGGTTTTCATCTCCTGCATTCTGAGTCCGTTGAGTGCTCTTTCAATGGATTGTTTTTTATTAGCAAAAGTAGCTTTCTCAGAATTGAGTTGAAGATTTTTATAAGTTCTATCATTTTCTTCTATCCTTGTAAATCTATCAATTGATCCATTTAATTTTGTATAACTATTTATCACGTTATTAATTCTATCTGCTATACCTTGTCTTGCGAATATTGTGCTATTTCCATTATTTTCTGATACATAAAAGACTTCGAAATTTTCCAAATTTAGTTTTTTACCTGAAGTTGGGTCAATGGTTGTTGGAAGTATTTTTACTGTTCCTGATTTAAGCTCATTATTGTTACCAAGTTTAAAGTATGATAATAGCTCTACTCCTGTATTATCCTCTAAATTTGCAGCTACAGTTACTATTTTTGATGTATCGTATAGAGTGATTGTTGGGATTTTATCTCCAATTAAGGGATGTGTAGTGTCAGCGTCTAAATTTTTGGCCCCTGATTTAAAAATGCCACCTAATGTATTTTCAGGGTCAGCTAAAGTAAGAGAATATCTCAAATTATCTTGCATTTTTTTTAGGTCAGTAGCATCTACGTTTTTATCATCAACACCACTTAAAGCAATTTTAAAATTTGATCCAGTTGGGTTATTTACAGGTGTTATTTTATCATCTCCAAGTAAATAAGCTTTGATATTAGTTTGTGATGAATATTTATTAATTTCATCAACAAGGGATGAGTAGCTCGTGTTTCCATCAACATTGATCTTTACATCATTTAATATGAAAGACTTTTTTTCAGATAGAGAAGCATTAATCTTATCTGTGGCTGAAGTAGCTCCTTTACTAATATTGTTAAAATATTCTATTTTTGTGTAATCCACAGAATAATCTAAATTTTTAACATTACTTTTGCCGAAATCTACGTCTTTATGATTATCATTTAATCTGAAATTCACATCAGTAGAGTCAAATTTATATGAAACAATATCTTTGAATAGATCAAAATTTTCATCAAGAGCGTTTTGTAATTTATTTTTGTCAACACTCATTTCGTATATTTCTACTGGCATATAGATTTGTTTTTCACCATTTTCTGCTCTTCCAGGAGGAGGCGTATAGTCAGTTTTTTTTATGTTAATTCCAAATTGAGATGTATCATCTCCATATCGATTAAATTGATTAAGTTTATTGAAGGCATTGTATATATGCTCATTTATGTAATTTAACTGGTCTTTGTAGCTATATAATGCTGCAATTTCTGCTGCCTTAGGAACTTCTTCTCCTTCAACTCGCAGGGAATTTGTTCCAACAAATTTTGCAAGTTCATTATAGTTTTTTGCTAAATTTTCAAATTTTTCTACTAACCCTTCTGTGTCATTTTGTACTGAAAGGTTAAATATTTGATCTTTGCCATGAACTTTAGGAGGCTCATTAAGTAAGTTAATTAAAAGGTTATCGGCCTCAATTGTATTGGTTTTTGATGTAATTTCCTGCTCATCGATTTTTATTATGGCATTTTTTCCTTCAATTGTAGGCTGAAAATTTACTCCTAAGGGAGCATCTACTTTAATCTCATTGCCTGTTCCAGTAAGTAATGATTTTAGAGCTATTGTTCCTGCTTTTTGTTTGCCAGAAGAATCGAGTTGAGGGTTATATAAAACTTCAATATCAGCTTTTTTTGCATTGTTTCTTAATTTTGCAACAAAATCACTTACCGTAATTTTATCATCAAACTTGACTTCTATTGGCTGATTTTTTGGCGTAAAACCAATTTTTAGCGCAGCACCAGATATAGTAAATTCATTTTGTATACCATGGTGTTTTTCATCAGAGCGTATACATAAATATTCATTTCCTGAGTTATCTTTTTCTACACTTGCAATTACATGTGGATTTTTTTCTTCACCTCCCTCTTTAGTTACTCTATTAATGTTCTTAGCAATATCTAAAAGAGTATCTGCATCTTTTACTTCTATTTCTTTACTATTGCCAATTGTAAATTTACCTGAAGAAAGATTATCACGCCCACTTTTTTGACCATTATCCAAAACTGTGAGAGTTATTTTACCCGCAGTAGCAACATTGCTATCAGAAATTGCTTTAGCAAATGTATCATCAGGATTAAATTGCTTCCTACTCGTCTGTATCTGACCTGTTGCAATTTGCGTAATTTCAAAAGGGATTTGCTGATTTACTGTACCAGGTTTAACTTTTATAGTTGCATAATTTTTTGTTAATTCTTCAGTAGCAACAACCTTTTTATTATCAAAAACACCGTTTTTTCTTAAAAAGTTATATGTGAAGCCTGAAATATCAGATTCAAAATTTTCAAGATGTGTACGCCATTGCCCTAAACCAGAAATTATACCGCTTGAAATTTTTATTTCATCTTGTATTTTTTTTAGTGGTTTTTCTGCTTCCTTTATAGCTTTTGCCTGATAAGTATTTTCTTGTGGATTGAAGACGTCCTTGATACTATTGACTGAATCTAACATAGATTTAACACATACATTCGTTTATTTAATGACAGCAATAATTATACCAAATAATTTTTTCAAATGACAATATTTAAACTTGAAAGTGAATATGACCTAGGGGGTGATCAGGTGCAAGCTGTTGATAAACTTACTGAAGGTATAAATAAAGGTAGTAGAAATCAGATTTTATTGGGTGTGACTGGTTCAGGCAAGACTTTTTCGATGGCTAATATTATTCAAAGATGCCAAAGACCAGCGCTTATTATGGCTCACAATAAAACATTAGCAGCACAGCTTTATAATGAAATGAAAAGTTTTTTCCCAGATAATGCTGTAGAATATTTTGTTTCGTATTATGATTATTATCAGCCAGAAGCCTATATACCGCAGTCAGATAGTTATATAGAAAAAGATGCTCAGATAAATGAGCAAATTGACTTACTTAGGCATTCTGCGACTAGAGCATTGCTTGAAAAGAAAGATGTGATAGTTATCGCTTCAGTTTCTTGTATTTATGGTTTGGGTGCTCCTGAATTATATTTACAGATGTCTTTTAAATTAGAGCGAGGCAAAAAATATTCTCGCAGAGATATTATGCAAAAATTGATTGAGCTGCAGTATAAGCGCATGGATTTGGATTTTGTTAGAGGTGGCTTTAGAATTAGGGGGCAGAGTGTGGATATATTTCCATCACATTATCAAGATAGAGCTTGGAGGGTGACTTTTTGGGATGATGAAGTTGAAAAAATTTATGAATTTGACTATTTAACAGGAGAAAGAATCAAAAAGCTTGATGAAATCACTATATTTGCAAATAGTCATTATGTCACGCCTAGACCAACCCTTGAGCAGGCGATAGGTTTAATCCAAAATGAACTTGGTGAGCGAGTGGAAGAACTCAAATCTCTAGATAAAATTGTAGAGTCACAAAGAATTGCTCAGCGGACGAATTTTGATTTAGAAATGATTTTGGAGGCAGGTTCCTGTAAAGGTATAGAAAATTATTCAAGATATTTATCTGGGCGAAATGAAGGAGAGGCACCACCAACTTTATTTGAATATTTACCAAGTGATGCGCTACTTTTTGTTGATGAAAGTCACGTTTCAGTACCACAAATTGGAGGTATGTATAATGGAGACAGGGGTAGAAAAAAAACTCTTGTGGAGCATGGGTTTAGATTGCCCTCAGCACTTGATAATAGGCCGTTAAAATATGAAGAATGGGACTCAATGCGTCCACAAACAATTTTTGTGTCAGCAACTCCAAGTCCAAGAGAATTGGCATATACGGGTGGCAAATATATTGAACAAATTATTAGACCAACGGGGTTATTAGATCCAGTATGTGAGGTAAGAAGTTGTGAAACACAAGTGGATGATTTGATAGGCGAGTGTAAAATTCTAGCTAAAAATAATAAAAGAGTATTGGTTACAACATTAACGAAGAGAATGTCAGAAGATTTAACGGATTATCTAAATGGGGTGAATGTTAAGGCGGTGTATATGCATTCAGATATCAAAACGTTAGAGAGGATGGAAATAATTCAGGAATTGCGTGAAGGAAAGCATGATGTTTTAGTAGGTGTGAATTTGCTTAGAGAAGGACTTGATATTCCAGAATGCTCATTGGTTTGTATTTTAGATGCTGATAAAGAGGGTTTTTTACGTTCAGAAACTTCTTTGATTCAAACAATTGGACGTGCAGCAAGGAATAGTGAAGGTAGGGTAATTTTATATGCTGATAAAATAACTAACTCAATAAACAAGGCTCTTTTAGAAACTTCTAGAAGAAGAAAAATTCAAGAAAAACACAATGAAGAAAATGGTATTGTTCCAACTACAATTAAAAAACAATTAATGAATTCTATAAATTTAGCTGCAGCAAATTTAAAAGATAAAAATAATGATAAAAAAGCACTGGATTTGGAAATTATAGAAGATGATATTGAAAAATTAAAAAAGCAGATGCTTGATGCAGCAGAAAATTTAGAATTTGAAAAAGCTGCTAAATTACGAAATACAATAAATAAATTACAAAAAAATTTATTAATTATTTCATAAATATGAAAAGTGGTTTTATAAGGTATTTATCTCAGGATATATCCAAATTAATGGATGTTGGTGATGGAAGAGCTAAGCTTTTTACTAAGCTTGGAGTGCGAAAATTCAAAGATTTATTATTTCACTTACCTAGTGGTTATATTGATAGAAGTTATTCACCTAATATTTATGAAATTAAGAATGAGGATTTAGTCACACTTGAGGTAGAGATTTTTGAGGTAAATATAAAAAATAATTTTCGATATAAATCACCTAGCAAGGTATTATGTAAAAATGCATCTGGCTTTATCGAATTGGTTTATTTCAATAAAATTCCGCCCTATATTAAACAAAATTTTATTGTTGGGAACAATATTATTATTAGTGGAAAAGTGACAATTCAAAGTGGAAGTTTTGTAATTGTACATCCTGATATAGTAGTTAGATCTAATGAAAAATTTAAAATTTCTAAATTAGAAACAGTCTATCCAAAGGTTCAAGGATTAACATCAAAATTGATTTCATACTTAGTAAGAAGGATTTTAAATGATGTGCCTCAATGTGAAGAGTGGTTACCTAATAATTTATTAGAAGGACAAGGATGGAGGGGTTTTGTGGAATCATTAAATATTTTGCATTTTCCAAAAAATAGTGATTCTGAAGATTTGAAAAGTGCTAAATCAAGGATTGCTTTTGACGAATTATTAGCAAATCAAATATGTCTTAAAATTTTAAGAAAAAAACTTCAAAGTGAATCAAAAAATCCTATAGAATTTTCTGGTAAATTGGTTAAAGATTTTTTAGATAAATTGGCGTTTGAATTAACTAAAGAGCAACGGTTAGCAGTTGATTCCATTTCACAAGATCAATTGGCAAAAAAGAAAATGCTAAGATTGCTTATGGGAGATGTTGGATGTGGCAAAACTTTTGTGGCTATATGTGCTGCATTAAATGCTATTGAGGCAAAGAAGCAAGTTGCATTCATGGTGCCAACAGAAATTTTAGCGCAGCAACATTATAGGAATATTATTAGCTATACAAAACAAATGGGCATTGAAGTTGGATTTTTAGTTGGAAGCTTGAAGTCTTCAGAAAAAAAAGAGGTTTTAGAAAATTTAGAAAACGATAAAGTTGATTTAGTTATAGGAACTCATGCCTTATTCCAGGAAAAGGTAATATTTAAAAATTTAGGCCTGGTGATAATTGATGAGCAACATAGATTCGGTGTTAAACAAAGGTTAGATCTTATGCAAAAAGGCGATGATGTGGATTTGTTAATGCTATCTGCTACGCCTATACCGAGGACTATTAGTATGCTAAATTATGGCGATATGGATGTTAGTATCATCAAGCAAAAGCCAAAATCAAATGTTCCAATAGTCACTAGTATGCTACCAAAATCTAAAATTAATGATTTAATGGAAAGGATAGAGGTGGTGATGAGTAGAGGAGAAAGGGTATATTGGGTATGCCCTTTAATAGAAGAGTCAGAAAAATTACAATTATCCTATGTTGAAAATAGTTTTAAGATCTTGCAGGAAAAGTTAGGGGATAATGTTGCTATGATACACGGCAAGATGAATGTTGAAGAGAGAGATCAAATAATGCAAAAATTCAAAAATGGAGAGAAGCTAGTTTTAGTTTCAACGACAGTGATTGAAGTTGGTGTAGATGTTCCTGAAGCTACAGTTATGGTAATTGAAAACGCAGAAAGATTTGGTTTATCTCAATTGCATCAGTTAAGAGGTAGAGTGGGCAGAGGAACTCTTAAATCATATTGTGTATTACTTTACGGAACAAAATTAAGTCTGGATTCTAGAAAAAGACTGAGCATACTAACCAGTGTTGGTGATGGATTTGAAATTGCAGAAAAGGATTTGGAGATAAGAGGGAGTGGTGATTATTTAGGCTTTAGACAAAGTGGAGAATCTAGCTTTAGATTTTTTAATGTATATAGTGATGCATCGCTAGTACCCATTGCTGATGAACATGCAAGTGATATTGTGAAGCAGACTTTTGATGATTCAATTGCAACTCTATTAGAAATATTTGATAAAGCTCAGTTCGGAGTTTTAGAAAGCAACTTTAAAGCAGATATCTTGAGAGGTTCAATGGTATAAGCAGCAAGAGCGGCAAGCAAGTGAGATAGAGCGTTAATAATTGAGCGATGCCTAGTATGCCCTATTTGATAATGCTATACATTGTAAATACCATAATGCTATACTTTACAAGCTCGATAAATCTATTATTTAGGTTTTTCTAAGATACCGTCCAACTTTAGACTTTTATGGAAGGAGGTTATTATCAAGTTACCAGGCTTATTGCCTTGATGATGCCTCATAACCACTCCTTCCAACCGTTATAAAATAGCTAATCTCATAACAACTTATTTACAAGTATTTAAATTCTTGCTTTTTCAAGATACATGACGCGTGTATTGAACGATATGTAAAACACTGCTAAAATTAGAGCAATAAATATAATGTAATCTGTAGGACGATGAAGATTATTATTACTGGAGCTTGCGGTTTTATAGGAGCTCATATAACCTCCTCATTAATTAAGGATGGGTATAATGTTGTATGCGCAGCCAGAGATACTATAAAGGCCCAATTAATGTTTCCCTCTTCTGAGATTTTCTATTGCAGCTTTAATACAGATACCAATAAAACAATGTGGATTAATCGACTCAAAGGAGTTGATGTTGTAATTAACGTTGTTGGAATACTACAAACAAACAAGAAAAATAATGCAAAAAATATCCATGAATTAGCCACAAAATCACTTTTTGATGCTTGTATTGAAAATAAAGTAAAAAAAGTAATTCATATTTCTGCCTTGGGTATAAAAGAAAGTGATACAGAATATGCCAAAACTAAATTGGCAGCAGATAATTATTTGCAACATTTAAATATTGATTGAATTATTTTGCGCCCCTCATTAGTTTATGCATCAAATAGTTTTGCTGGCACCTCGTTACTTAGAGCATTGTCTGTATTACCAATAATACCACTTATTGGTAATGGATTTCAAAAATTTCAACCTATCCATATTAAGGATTTGTCAAAATCCAGCTTAAGTATATTACGATTTAGTTATAAAATGACAAATTTAAGAGCTATAAAGGCAATTTTTTATACTAGGAAAATAATATATGTCATTATTATGAAATCTATCTTAATCTCAATCATTGAATGTTGCTAAAATTTGTGACATACACTGCTCATCACTCAAATTATCCCAAATACATTTTATATTAGGGTAAAAATCTGTATTAACATAATCTACACAGATTCTATACAAAGCTTCAAAGACAATTTCATGACATTCATCAGTTGATTTTTTCCAGCCTAATTCGCAATTTTTCATCCCCTCATTATACATTTTTTTCCTATCATCACTTAGGATTTCATCTTTGCAAAATTCTTCATTACTTCTATCATCCATTACTACAAAAGTTGTATTTGACAACATCTCTTCGGTTAACAATTTTTGTTTATTCCAACTACTACAATGAGCAGTTCCAACAAGAACTAATGATTTCTGATTCCAAGATTCCCCTAGAAAAGAGGCTTCGAACATCTTTTTATCTCTTGAATCATGTATATCTCTATTTTCTAGTATTTGTGTTACAGTGTGTTCACCAACAAAGTTTATACTTTTTACATCAAAATTAATCTCAGCAAGTTTTGGGAGTATGTTATATATGTTAAGAAATCTTATATAATTATAAGATGTTAACTTTAAATCTTTTGTACAGTGATCGACACAAACAAGTAGTTTGTTTAAAGCGGAGCTAGTAAAGTACTGATCTATCGATCCAAGTTTTGAATATAAAACAGAAAAATCTGAAGCTATCGCTTTAGGAATAAGAAAATCATTTATAAAATCAAAAGTTTTTATACTTTCATGATTATGGCATAGGACTATTTTTTTGTCATAGTTTTAGTAAAATTTAAATTAAAATCAAAGTATAACATTGGGAATGTTAATATTAGGTTAACGAAACGTTAAATTTACGTTAAGATTGGAGAGATTTACATGCGATCAAAAACAGCGCAAATAAAGTTATGATCAAAGTATTATTTAAAATATGAAACAAGATAAAGCACCAAGCATATTGTTAGAAATTATACTGAGATGTTGTTTTTATTGTAATTTAATATAATATCCGTGCTATTATTTATAAAGCAGTAATTTTTTATTTTGAAATGAGCAACAAGAAAACACGTTTCACAAAACAAGATTTAATTTCTATTTATAAGGAAATGCTATTGTTACGCCGCTTTGAAGAAAAGGCGGGGCAGTTGTATGGAATGGGACTTATAGGAGGGTTTTGTCATTTATATATTGGGCAAGAAGCTGTGGCAATAGGCATAATAAAAGCAATAAACTTAGGCGATACTATCATTACAAGTTATCGAGATCACGGATTAATGTTAGCTACAGGAGCATGTCCAAAAAGCATCATGGCAGAGTTGCTTGGCAGAGTTACTGGTTGTTCAAAAGGCAAAGGTGGATCAATGCATATGTTTGATTTAGAAAAAGGCTTTTATGGAGGGCATGGCATTGTTGGTGCGCAAGTGTCACTTGGCACAGGATTAGGCTTTGCACATAAATATAAAGAAAATGATTGCATTTCCGTAACAATTTATGGTGATGGAGCGGGCAATCAAGGTCAGGTATATGAGTCATTTAATATGGCTAAACTTTGGGGATTGCCTGTCTTATATATTATTGAAAATAATGAATATGCAATGGGCACTTCAGTTGAAAGAGCCTCGAGCATAAAAGATTTATATAAAAAAGGAGAATCCTTTGGCATAGCGGGAAAGCAAGTTAATGGAATGGACTTTTTTGAAGTGTATGAGGCAGTTAAAGAAGCCTCAGATTTCATCAGGAAAAACAAAACTCCATTTTTATTAGAGCTAAAAACCTATAGATATAGAGGTCATTCTATGTCTGACCCCGCTAAATACAGAGCTAAAGATGAGGTTGAGGATTATAAAAAACATCATGATCCAATTATTTCTCTAAAAGAATATATATTAAAAAATAATGAAAATGTGGAAGAGGATTTAAAAAATGTGGACAAAGAGGTTAAAGAAATCGTGAAGGAAAGTGCAGATTATGCTCAAAATAGTGATGAACCAAGTGCAAGTGAGTTATATGCAGATGTATATAAATAAAATAACCGATAGTTCATTTAGATGAAAAAAAGAATCGCAACAATATATAATCATCAGCACTGTTTTACGAAAATATTATCTGATTATATACACATTGGCATTCAGTCTGAAAATGTTGAATCAGAAATATATGAAGCAGATTTTATTTGTGAAAATTTACAGTTATTAGATAAAGTTGACTCTATAATATTTGGCACACCAACTTATTTTGGAAATGTTTCAACCAATATAAAAAAGCTTATGGATTCAACCGTTCATATTTGGGACAATAAAAGATGGAATAATAAGATAGCTGCAGGATTCACACATTCATCCGCCTTGAGTGGAGATAAGCAAAGTGCTCTAATGTCTATATTTATTTTTGCACAACAACATGGTATGATATGGACTGGCATTGATTTAAAAAGCAACGAAAATCCAAAAAATTTTGATGTAAATTTGAATAGACTCGGCAGTTGGATAGGTTTAATGGCTGAATCTCCAAATAAAGATGAAACCTTAAAAACCAATGTTAGTGATATCAAAACAGCTGAATATTTTGGAGCTAGAATAGCTAGAATAACAAAAAATTTTAAATAGATATTATGAAAAAAATTACTATTAGAGAAGCGCTTAGAGATGCAATGGCAGAAGAAATGAGGCTTGATAAAGATGTTTTTGTAATGGGAGAGGAGGTTGCAGAATATCAAGGAGCATATAAAGTAACTCAAGGTCTTTTGGATGAATTCGGAGCAAAAAGGGTAATTGACACACCCATTACTGAACATGGATTTGCAGGCATTGGAGTTGGAGCTGCATTTACCGGATTAAAACCAATTGTGGAATTTATGACCTTCAATTTTGCTATGCAGGCGATTGATCAAATAATCAATTCCGCTGCTAAAACTCATTATATGTCTGGTGGGTTGATTTCGTGCCCTATTGTTTTTAGAGGGCCAAATGGTGCTGCCGCAAGAGTTGGAGCACAACATTCGCAATGTTACGCAAGTTGGTATGGTCATGTCCCAGGTTTAAAAGTGATTGCTCCATATTCAGCATCAGATCATAAAGGATTGCTAAAAGCAGCCATTAAAGATCCAAATCCTGTAGTGTTTCTAGAAAACGAGATGTTATATGGCGACTCTGATGATGTGCCAGAAGAGGAATTCACAGAGGAAATCGGCAAGGCAAAAATTGTGAAGCAAGGAAAAGATGTAACAATTGTAACTTTTTCCATACAAGTAAAGTTTGCACTACAGGCTGCAACTGAATTGAAAAAATATAATATTGATGCTGAGGTAATTGATTTAAGAACAATACGCCCTCTAGATATTGAAACTATTATAAATTCAGTAAAAAAGACTAATCGAATTGTTACTGTTGAAGAGGGGTGGCACTTCTCAGGGATAGGTTCAGAAATCTCTGCAATTGTGTCCGAAAAGGCTTTTGATTATCTTGATGCACCAGTAATGAGGGTTGCTGCAAAAGATGTACCCCTGCCATACGCACAAAATTTAGAAAAAATGGCCCTTCCCTCTGTTGAAAATATAGTAGAAAAGACCAAAGAAGTTTGTTATCAAAATCAATAAAGGCATTAATTTATGATATTATATAAAAAATTTAATCCATAATGTTCCACTGCAAATTCTAAAATTGACAAATTCAAAATTATAATTTACTACTTAAGTTATTAAGTAGTAGGATAGCGTGGTTTTTTATATATGGACTTACAAGATAACAATGAAAATTTATCAAAAGAAACATTTTCGGAAGACAATAAATTATCAATTAGTAAATACGCAAACAAAAAGATATTGTTAATAGCAATAGTTTTATTGATTGGAGCGCCAATTTTAGGCATCTTATTCTATAAATACAGCCAGGTTAAATCTATTGAAAATGAGGAAGCTAATAAAAATATAAAGACAGAACCTCTTTATTATGACTTAAGCCCTATAGTTGTTAATCTAGATACTCATAGCCAGGAAAGTAAGTTTTTAAAAATTTCTATCACTCTAATGTTTGATAATAATGCCAATTTAGAAGCTGCCAAAAAATTAGAGCCAAGCTTAAGGGATGAGTATTTTGTTTTTTTACGTCAGCTCAGACCTTCTGATGTAACTGGAGCAGTGGCACTTTATAGATTAAAAGACAGTCTGTATTTAAGAACAAATAAAGTTATTTATCCTACAGAAATTAAAGATTTATTGATTCAAGATATATTAATCCAATAATTTGTATATATGGTATTAAGGCAAATGGTAAGCACAAATAAGAAAGAGAATTCTATGCAGATTTCTAAGCCTAATAATGATAAGAATTTCAATTTATTATTGAGTGGGAAGCATGACTCTATTTTGAATTTCCCCCTACTAAATCAAGTGTTTGAATTTTTACAAAGAGATCTCTCTAAAACTTTAAAAAATTTCTTAAATTGCGATACTAGCGTTGAGCTCAATGAAAATAAAAATATTGAATTCGAAACAGCCACTAACGCTATTCAGTACCCCTCCATGATTGGTGTTATAGAAGTTGAAAATAGTGAAGATTCTAACAAGGCTCTAATACTCTTTGAAAATCAATTTATTTATACAATCTTAGACATTCTATTGGGAGGAGGAGATTATAACTTTAAATTAAAAGTGCACGCAAGGCCTTTTACACAAATAGAAAATGGAGTTCTAAAAGATTTTATAAAAATAATGTTAGATTCAATTAATCACTCTTTTGGTAAAGTTTCTAGCTTGCAGTTTAAATTTAAGAGACTAGAAACTGGCCCAAATTCCATCTTAATAGTAAACCCCAAAGAATATTGCAAACTTCTTACAATGAAGATCAATCCTTTAAATAGGGAGGGGGGATTTGTGAGATTATTAATGCCGTATTCAACATTAAGCCCCTATAAGACGGAATTGAGTAAAGTCTCTCTAAAAAGCAGGGACTTAAAAGAAAGGGAAAAATGGTTTCAATATTTTGAAAATACAGTTAATAATTCAAAATTAAGTCTTAAAGTTCAACATACAGAAAAAATACATAGTTTAAAGGATTTATCAAATGTTGCAGTGGGCAGTACAATAATTTTGAATAGAATGAATAATGAAAATTGGGACTTAGTAGTGAATGATTTTAAGGTTTCTAATTGTAAATTAGGTCAAATTAATAATAGAATAGCAGTTGAAGTGCTTGATCAAATCGATGCTTCCAAATTTTTAGATTAGATATATGGAATTGATTTTAAATAGTGTTGTATTAATATTGCTTTGCTTAGCTATTGCTTACTGCTGGAAATTAAATAAAAAAATTCAGGACTTGCAAAATAGTAGGGGAGATATTAAGAACTTGATAAAAAGTCTAGATGCATCTATAAACGGCGCTAACAATAATATTGCTGAGTTTAAAAAATTAACAAATAAGTCTATTATTGAAGTGTCTGATTATATTAAACAATCCGAAGAATTATCAGGAGATCTTAGCTTTTTGATTGAGAAAGCTAATAGTTCAGCTGATGAACTGGAATTAAAGATCAAGAAAGCATCTGCATTAAGTAAAAAAACATCTGCTAAAAAAAGCTCTGTATCTAAGAGCCCTAAGAGTACCAGTGTTACCACCAAAAAAAAGAATTTAGAAAAATTATAATATACAATGCTTAGATTATTACCATATTTACTTATATTGTTAGTCTGTCTGTTTTTTTCAAAGCTCATGAAAGTGATGGAAGAATATGTAGGTATTTTAAATATTCAGGAATCTAAAGCTCAGCTTGATAAACCAGATTTAAAAAAAGAGGACACAAAGGACTTAAAGATTAATAAAGATGCAAATGAAAATTTAAAAAAGACTGATGTATCTTCAAATATTCAAAATGATTTTCAATTGAATTCTGAAAAACAATTATTACAACAACTAAGAAAAAGGAGAAAGCAAATAGAAAGCGATAAAGATGAATTACCTGCAGAAAAAATGGCTTTAGAATCGATTAAGCAACATATTGATAATAGGCTGGATGTATTAGAAAATCTTCAAAATAAATTAAAGCCGCAGTTTAATAACAACAACCAAAATGATGGTAAAAAAATTCTGAAGTTAGTTAAGGTATATGAAAGTATGAAACCTAAAGAAGCTGCTAAAATTTTTAACGATTTGCAAATTGGAGTACTAGTAGAAATGACATTAAGTATGAAGGAATCACGACTTGCGGCAATACTTTCAGAAATGAAACCTGAAAAAGCTAGAGAATTAACATCAATTTTAGCAACTCAAAGTGATATTACGGAATATTAATAATTAAGGACAGCTCTCATTGTCATATATGGTAAATAATTAGCAATTAATCTTGTGTTAAAACTTAAACCATACTACAATGTCACTTTGATTATTATCATTAATAAGCTGTTTACATGAATAAAAAATTAAATTCAGTCATTAATTACCCAGCATTGTTTGTGACCATCATATATCCACTCATTTTGGGAATCGCTGCTATACTATATGGTTATAGATATGGTATAGGTAAATTTGAAATTATATCAATCATTGCAACTTATTACATCATCAATATATCAGTTGGTGTTGGATTGCATAGATTATGGTCACATAATGCGTTCAAAACTAAAAAGTGGGTAGAGGTTGTTTTGGCATGCTTAACTGCCGGCACTTTACAAGGTCCTATATTAGCCTGGGCCTCAGATCATATGTTGCATCATAAATATACCGATCAAGATAAAGATCCTCATTCAGCTCTTAAATTTAAAAATAAATTTATAGGGTTTATGTGGTCTCATATGGGTTGGATGATTTTTTCAGATCTAAAGCTTAAGAAAATTGATAAGTTAGCTCTTGCAAAGTTAGGTAGAAATAGAGTTGTTTTATGGCAATTCAGGCACTATTGGAAGATAGCAATATTTATGAATACGGCGTTACCTCTTGTGATTGGCTACTTGATTGGTGGAGATCTAAGATATGCTCTAGGTGCATTTATTTTTATGGGAGTCGGAAGAGCCATACAACAGCAGGCGACGTTTTGCGTAAATTCAATAGTACATATGGATATTGGATCAAAAGAGTATTATTATGGCACGGCAAGAGACATATGGTGGCTATTCTTTTTGTTATTAGGTGAAAATTGGCACAATTTCCATCATGCGTTTGCAAATGACTATAGAAATGGGCATAAATGGTATCATTTAGATATTCACAAATGGGTTATAGCTCTGATGGCTAAAGTCGGCCTGGCTAGTGACTTAATTGTAACATCAAAGTTAAGAATCGAATCAATGAAAGGGCAAGTAAGAAAAAAAACTATTGCTAATATGCAAGAAAAAGTGGATTTAATTGAAAAAGCAAGTAAATATATTCATGCGACGGCTGCGACTAAGTTAAGAATGGCAGAAGAATCAGCCGTAAAATTAGCAGGTGATCTACATGAAAACCTGAACAATGTGATTGTTAAAGCTAAGGGGATAATGAAATTTGCTCAAGACCTAAGACTAAAAGACAATATAGAGGAAAATTTAATAGCAATTTTATCTAGCAAATATAAAGAGTTAAAAAAAGCAGCACAAAAATTAGAGATTTGAGCGGTATCTTTTTAAATGTTTTTATAAATTCGGGGCATAGCGCAGTCTGGTAGCGCACCTGGTTTGGGACCAGGGGGTCGGGAGTTCAAATCTCTCTGCCCCGACCATATATAATTTTAACTATTCTTGATGACTAAACGTATTAAAAAGCCAATCTTTTCTTCTATATACTATATAGCTTTTGTATATCTTTTTGCTTTCTTAATTATTATAGCTTTGCAATATAACAACCACATAGAGCAAATAGCCAGATATCAATTTCAAGAAATATCACAATATATTAGATCTAAGCTGGCACCCGCAAAATATTATAGCAATGATAGTTTTAAGCGTGTTGAATATATTGATCAGCTCAATCTCATGAATGAAAATATGAAATATCAATTGGGTAGTAAAGCGAATGAATTATATTTATTAGGAAAAATTTACAATTATAATAGTAAGGATCAAAATATTTCCTTCCATGGAAATAATAATGAGCAATTAACTATTAAAGATCTAAGTTTTAATCCAACAATTTTAAAATGTTTAGAATACCCAGGGCAGCTAAATTTTGGTCAAATTTACATAAATGCTAAAAAGGATAATAATTATGCTATAGTGACATGCTATGGAAATAAAAAAAATCAGCAGGTTTACTTAAGATTACTTGATTTTAATAAATTGCTTAAAAAAGTTGCTGCAAATTATGACTTTTTTGAAAATCTGAATATTTTCATTATTAATAAATATAATCAAACAATCTATACAAGTCCCAATAAATATATGCAGAACCAAGATTTAAATGCCATACCTTTTCTTAAAGAAAGCTTAGTCATTTTGAAAAAATATGAGTATAAATACTATAGCAATATTAGAGGATTTAATTTTAAAAATTTTTACAGCTTAACAGCTCTCAAAGATAATAGTTTTAAAATTTTTATAACACAAAACTCTCTTTCAGCATCACAAAAATTCTACGGATTTTTAAAAGCCACTAAATACATAGTAATCGCAGAATTTCTAATGTTTTTAGTGACACTATTATTTACTATAAAATGCATTTTATATCCACTTGATAGCGTTGTTTCCTCAATGAAAAAAATCATAGCTTTAGACGATAGGGATAATTTGCTTGATAAAGATGCTATTTGGAAATTATCTGTTCTTAATATCATCAAATTATTTAAATCTTACTACTATAGGCTAAAGATTAATTATAAAATTATTGGTTTAAAATATACATTTATGGAGAAATTCTTAAATAAATTAATTTATAATCATACCGAAAATAACAGGCAGCTATTGCATAACTTTAACACTCCTCTCCATCAAATAAAATTAGCGCTCCAATCTCTCAAAGAGGATTCAGAACAATCTAATAAAAATAATAAAATAACAATTGTAGAGAAGGCTCTAGAACACCTTGAGTCATCTTTCGCTAATAATACTATATCGCCATATACAATTGATCTTAGTGAAGAATATCTAGATATAAAAAACATTATTAGCAGTGCAGTAGATTCAATTTTTAATATTGACATACATAATGAATTGTTAGTTAAGAAAAATTTTATGACTAATAATGCATTAATTCTTGCAGATGAAGTATGTTTAGAAACGATAATTTTTTTGTTATTATACAGTTATAGAAATTTAGTCGAAGATTTAAATTCGGTAACAATAAATATTCAAACAATTTTAACAGGAATGGAGATATCTATTAAATTTAATGGTAAAAAGGTTCAAAAGCATAATGTAGAAAAATTTATAAATTGCATTGACAATAGATTATACTTAAATCATTTAAAAGAATATGATGTGGATATTTTGATTGTAAATTATTTAATCCATGTATTAAAATTTGATATAACACTAGAAACTGATAACAAAGAATCAATCAAATACGATATGCTTATTCCTAATATAAAACTTAAAAGTTAAACTCTTTAATTTACTACTATATGCAAAATTACGGCTATTCCTATGACAACATTTTACATATAGTGAATGAGAGTATGGATAAAAACAGGCTATTTCATGCATGTATAATACATGGAAATCCTGGAACAAGGAAGACTCATTTATCTAATGAAATAGCGAAACTAATTTTAAATTTCAGCTATAATAATAAGGAACTTTCTAAAAATTATCACTTGCAGTCCCCTGATTTACACGCAATCCCCAATAATTCCTCTATAATTTCAGTTGATGATGTCAGAGATATTAAAAATTGGATAAAACATACTACCATGAACTCAAAATACAAAGTTGTGGTAATAAATGATGCTGATAGAATGAATAAAAATGCAAGTAATGCTTTTTTAAAAATATCGGAGGAACCCATTGGTAATGCGATATTTATATTAAATACTTCTCATGTTAGGTCAATCTCAGATACCTTAAGTTCAAGATGTGTGAAACTTAGATTGAATAAAACTAATTTAGCGGACTTTACAAATATTTTAGGCAAATTATGTTTTTCAAAAATTAGGGTTAGTTTTGATATTATATATGAATTATGTAATGGAGATATTAACCTAGCTATAATACTTATTGAACAAAATCACTTAAATACTCTAATTAAACTTTATGAGGATAAAGTTTATGATGAAGCTATAGAGCTCATATCTGCACTTAACTTAGAGAGTAATATGGACTTGAGGATATTTAAATGTTTCACCTCTACAATAGCATCCAAATTAATAAAAAATAATTTTAGAAAAGTAGAATTGCCGCAAAGAAATGATGAATTATTGATAAACTTAGAAAAAGTACATTATCTTATTGCCAATTTTGAAAATTTAAATAAAAAGCATTCTCAACAAATCATAATTAATATATTAAAAAAATGTCTTTAAAGCTAAAAAAGATTTTTACTATATTCATAGTTTCGCTTGTAATTTTATTGCTTGATCAAGCAAGCAAACAAATAATTTTAGAATTTTTGAATTCTAATAAAATTCATGTATATAAAATAAATTCTTTTTTAAATTTTGTAGAAATTTGGAATAAAGGAATCAGCTTTGGCATTTTCAGTGAATATAATTTCTCTCCAATGTTATTTATTTGCGTCTCATCCGCTATATTAATTTTGATGTTGTATTTAATGGCCAATATAAATCCTATCATTCAGGGGATGATTGTAGGTGGTGCAATAGGAAATTTAATTGATAGAATCATATTTGGTCAGGTATTTGATTTTATTGATTTTCATATCTTAGGCTGGCATTATCCTGCTTTTAATCTTGCTGATAGCTTTATTGTAATGAGTGTAATCTTAATTTTAATTGCTGAAATTAGCAGATCTATCACTAACCGTAAGAAAAAATAAAAATTAATTTTATTAAAAAGATTTAATTTTAATTTTTAAGGGCATTTCATTTATTACTAAATAAGAGTTTTGGGGCAATAATTGCCACACTTCAGATTCAATGTTTGAGAGTGCCTCAGATGCTATAATAATTGAGTCATCACGGTCAATATTATAATAAAGTGGAATAGCCTCATTGTTTTTTGAAGCAAAGCGTGTTGCTATAATGCTATTTCCATCAGTTATAATAATATTGAGTTTTGATGAATGGGCTTCATCTTCTTGGTGTTGATTTTCAGTAATCCAGTTAAATGCCTTCAGAACTGATTGCTCTAAACTTTGCTCTGCATCATTAAATAAAAAATGCATAATTAAGTAAAACAAATGCTCAGAATCTGTTTGGGCCTTGATTTGGCAAAATAATTCTTCCCTAAGTACATTGAGTAGTGGACGTCTAATTTTTTCAAAATGACGAATAGTTCCATTGTGTACAAAAGAATATTTCTTATATGAAAACGGATGACAATTATTTATAGTTACATCCCCAGCTGTAGAAGCCCTAACATGACCTAAAAAACAATTTGATAAAATCTTATTGCATAGATGTTTTAGATTGTTATCATTCCATGCAGGTTGGGTTGATTTAAAAATGCCCGGTGTATTATCTATATCTTGGTTATACCAAGATATTCCAAAGCCATCGGCATTTATACCCTTTTTTCCTAACTTAGTCTCAAGACTTTGCTTAATCAATGAATTTTCTGGCTTTTCTATTAATTCACTTATCAAAATACTTGTTTTGCCTCTATACCCAATAAGTCTGCACATAATAATTACACCTTTTTTATTTCATACCAATTTTAACTAAAACATAATCCAAAATATCATCAGCAATTCGTTGTCCGACAATATTTTCTAATCCATGAAATTGTGGCGATGCATTTGCCTCACAGATTAAATATTTCCCATCTTCTCCAAAAAGTAAATCCACTCCCGCAACATCAAGGTTTAATAGTCTTGCTGCTTCAATCGCCATCCATTCAGTTTCAGGGGTTAATTCAAAAGGCTGCACATCTGCGCCTATTGAAAAATTGGCTTTAAATCCTGACTTTGCAATACGTTGCATACACCCAACTACTTTCCCCCCAATAACAAATACTCTCAGATCTTTTCCATAACTAGTTTCAATAAATTCCTGTATTATAATATTTGCATTGTTATTATTAACATATATAAGCTCCATAATATCGGAAAATTTTTCTTCAGATTCACATAAATAGACCCCTCTGCCTTGAGTGCCCGTAACATTTTTAATAATTAAAGGAACCCCTATTTCTCTTTTGACCACAGATATATCAACAGGAAATTTGGCAAGCATTGTTTTTGGCGTTGGTAATTTACTATATGCTAAAATTTGATGCATTAACAACTTATCTTTTACATTTTGTATTGCATTTGCTGAATTACAAGAATAAACACCACAATGTTCTAATTGTCTAATTACTGATAAAGCGTAAAAGCTCGTAAAAGAACCAATCCTTGGTAAAATAAAATCTGGTAATAGTGTAGTCTGATCATCAACTAAGATGCTATTTCTATCACTTCGTGTTACCACTAATTCAAATTGCTCTGGAGTGAGAATTGATAAATCAATATTTTTTGACCTAGCACTTTCCAATAGCCTTAAAACACTATAGTCAGTAATTTCGTTCTCCTTCTTGTTATAAATAATTAGTCCACGAGGCATAGATTCCAATAACATTAAACTAATCAGGTATAATTTTTAATTCATTTTAAAAGGCAAAAGCGCGTGAACTAACAAAAAATAATACTATCACATGGATTAAGTAAAGATTGAATTATTTTCAATGAAAAAACTTCACTTCACCACGTTAATTTCTAGCAATTTTAAATATAAAGATTGAGGATAGGCTTATAGTGCAAACAAGCATTAAAAGCCAAGCAACTGAATTCACTCCATCTATATTTTCTATCGCCCACATAGATATTAGTGGTGCTGTTGCTCCAAAAGCCACAGAGGTGAAATTCCAACAAAAAGATACGCTCGTTGCTCGTATATTGACAGGGAATGTTTCGACAACCAAAGGGTTTAGCAAGCCTTCAGTCATACCGATAAAGATGCCAAGCAGAATGGACAGACAGAGGATTATGTGGTAGCTTCCTGTCTGCAGGGATAAAATAAATGGATATGCAGAAAATAAAATTCCTATAGTTCCAGACAAAATTATGTATCTCTTATTAATCCTACTGGATATATAACCAAACACAAACGTTGATATTGTATAGCTTATGACGGTTAATAAATTAAATTTCCCAGCTACTTGACTACCATAATGAATAAATTCTATCATCATTGATTTACCAAATATAAATACAACAAAAAAAGAAACCTGTGTTGTTAAAAATATTGTAAATAGTTTGAATAATGAATATTTGTGATTTTTAAACAACTCATGTATCGGATTTTTTAAGAGAGTTTTGTCCTGTACTGCCTGTAAAAAATCTGTTGTTTCTAACAATGAGCGCCTGATATATAAGGCAACCATAGCCCCAAATACGCTAATAAAAAATGGTATTCTCCAAGCGTAGCTGAACACTTCTTCTTGAGTAAAAACTGATTCAATTAGAAAAATTGTTGATGTACTTAGAACTAACCCCATTCCCACTCCAGTAAGGGGTAATGTACCATAAAAAGATCGCTTTTTTTGCTCAACGGATTCGTATAAATATACGCAAGATGCTCCAAACTCTCCCCCAAGAGCTATGCCTTGGAAAATTCGTAATAATATCAAAATAATTGGTGCTGCAATGCCAATTTGCTCATAAGTAGGCAAAATACCAATACACAGTGTTGGAATGGACATCAACATCATTGCTACAAACAACATCTTTTTGCGGCTATATTTATCGCCAACATAGCCAAAAATTAACCCCCCTATTGGACGTGCCGCTAGACCAACTGTAAAGGTTGCAAATGTCATTAGTAGGCCTATATAAACACTGTCAGAAGGGAAAAATAGGGCGCTAATAACAACTGCAAAATATGCATATAGAGTATATTCAAACCATTCAAGCGTGTTGCCAATTAAAGATGCTATTATTGCACGAAGTTCTGATTGAGAAGTCATTTGAGTCATTATTTATAATTATTTATAAAAAAAACAGAGGAAAAGCATACAATCTAATTAAAGTCCTATCAAGAGCAAATTTTTATGCTCCGTTTATTGAAAATAGTAAAATTACTTAATAATTTGTGAAAAATGATTGATAATTAGCACTATTAAAAATAGATGTGTCAGAGTTATAGTTTTCAACTTATTTTATGAATTATTTTTGAAGGGCGAAAGTGCTTGAATTAACAAAAAATAATACTATCATATGGATTAAGTAAAGATTGAATTATTTTTGATGAAAAAAATCCGCCCACTATCTCCTCATTTAACTATTTATAAGCCACAGATATCCTCCGTTCTATCAATTATGCATAGAATCACAGGATTTGTTATGTTTTTTGGATTTCTTATAATTCTTTGGACTACAAATATTTACACTTTTAAAAGCAACACGCTGGAAGACTTTGGAAATATTTTAACATACATCACAAAAAATAAATTTTTTATGTCGGTTGTAATATTATTCAGTTATTGTATTTTTTATCACATGTGTGCTGGAATTAGGTATTTGTTTTGGGATGCTGGTAAATTGATGGAAATAAAAATGGTGAACTTCACAGGGTGGTTAGCTATCTCTTTATCTATTATCTTTACTGGAATTTTTTGGTATATAATCATTTTATAATTAAGTAAGTTATGAGTTTAAAAAATTTGGCTGGCAAGGTAAAAGGACATGGAAGTTCAAAATTTAGTACGTTGCATTTTATTAGGCAAAGATTTACAGCAATCATATTGGTGCCACTTTTTATTTGGCTGATATTTTGCATAGTAAACCTAATCAAGTCTTCCTCTTCTGAAAATGTGATACTTTTCATTTCTCATCCGATGAACTTTACATTAATTGTGATATTCATTTTATTCTTTTTATATCATGGATATTTAGGCATGAATGATATAATGAAGGACTACATAAAATGCGAAACTTTATATAAATTTTTAAATAAAACCTTGCTCGTAATTTGTATCTTAACTTATTTTGTGAGTATTACTAATTTTATTTTTTATCATTTATTATTTAGATATTTTTCAGGTATGAGCTAAAATGAAGACAAAATCATATGATATAATTGAACACAAATATGACGTCATAGTTGTGGGTGCTGGAGGTGCTGGCTTAAGAGCAACTCTTGGTATGGCAGAGAAAAATCTAAAAACAGCTTGTATTACAAAAGTGTTCCCTACGAGGAGTCATACAGTAGCAGCTCAAGGTGGCATTAGCGCCTCGCTGGGTAATATGGGGAAGGATGATTGGCGTTGGCACATGTACGATACTGTTAAAGGCTCTGATTGGTTGGGTGATCAAGACGCCATTGAATATATGTGTAAAAATGCTGCAGAGTCTATTATTGAACTTGAACACTACGGCGTTCCATTTTCTAGAACAAAAGAAGGTAAAATTTATCAACGACCTTTTGGAGGTATGACGACTGAGTATGGCAAAGGAGAGCCTGCCCAAAGAACATGTGCTGCTGCTGATAGAACTGGTCATGCCATTCTTCATACTTTATATCAGCAATGTTTAAAAGCAGATGCAGAATTTTTCGTTGAATATTTTACCATTGATTTAATAAAAAATGATGCTGGAGAATTTATAGGAGCTCTTGCATATTCTCTTGAGGACGGCACAATTCATAAATTTAGTGCAAATTTAGTTGTATTAGCTACTGGTGGTTACGGCAGAGCCTATTTTTCTGCAACATCAGCGCATACTTGCACAGGAGATGGTGGAGGAATGGCTTTGCGTGCGGGCTTGTCACTACAAGATATGGAATTTGTACAATTTCATCCCACAGGCGTATATGGTGCTGGATGTTTGATAACTGAAGGTGTTAGAGGTGAAGGCGGTTATTTAATTAATAAGGATGGGGAGAGATTCATGGAGCGATACGCTCCTTCAGTAAAAGATTTAGCCTCAAGGGATGTTGTAAGTAGGGCAATGACGATGGAGATGCGTGAGGGCAGAGGCTGTGGAGAAGATGGAGAATATATTCATCTAGTTTTATCACATTTGGATGCTGATATAATTCACAAAAGGCTACCTGGTATTTCTGAAACAGCAAAAGTTTTTGCAGGGGTAGATGTAACTAAGGAGCCCATACCAGTAACACCTACAGTACATTATAACATGGGAGGAATACCTACTAATTTTCATGGAGAGGTTCTAACCAAAAATGGCAAGAGCATGAAAATTGTTCCTGGTTTAATGTCAATCGGTGAAGCTGCTTGCGTATCGGTTCATGGTGCAAATAGGCTGGGTTCAAATTCACTATTAGATTTAGTTGTATTTGGCAGGGCAGCAGCAATTAAGGCCTCTGAATTAGTAAAGCCTGGATGTGCAAAACCTGATATTCCAACTGAATGTGTTGAGAAAATTTTAGATAGATTCAATAAAATTAGATATTCAAAAGGCAAGCTTCCTACATCAAAAATAAGATTGAATATGCAAAAAACTATGCAAAAACATGCTACTGTATTTCGTACAGAGGATTCTTTAAAGGAGGGGGTGGATCATATATTAGAGATCTATAATTCGTTTGCAGATATTGGCATTTCCGATAGAAGTATGATTTGGAATAGTGATTTAGTTGAAGCCTTGGAATTGGATAATCTTAGATCTCAGGCACTTACAACTATTTCAGCAGCATATAATAGGCAAGAATCAAGAGGGGCGCATGCTAGAGAAGATTATAAGGAAAGAGATGACAAAAAATGGATGAAACATACTTTGATTGAATTAAATGAAAAGATAGGCAAAACTAAAATTAACTATAGAGAAGTATCCAAAAAAACACTAACTGATGAAGTTGAGTTTTTTCCTCCAGTACAAAGGGTATATTAACTACAGCATCTGCGCAAAAAGCATAGATATATGAAGAGTGTTGAAATGAACTGTGTCAAAAGATAAACTAAAATAAAAAAAGAGTTAAAAAATGACACAAGTAAAAAAACAGGCTCTGTCGCATCTGTACCATGATGTTAAAATTTTTAAATTATTTATATATTTTTCCATTAAGCAGCTAGTGAAAGAAATTTATCAAAGTCAGAATTATAATTATCATTGTCAGCAAGTTGTCCTTTTTTAATCATGTGCAAGAGTTCTATTCCCGCAATAGTTCTGGCGGCACTTCTAAAGAATTTGAAGCCAAGCATCGGCCTAGTTCGTTTTTTTATAAATCTGTGATCGCCTTCTATCATATTGTTGAGATATTTGTTCTGCCTAATTTCTATTAACTTTGTTGCATAAATCAAGTGTAGTTAAAAATTAGAGAAATATGATATAAAAAATCATCAAATAAAATGGTGATAAAAGAATATGATTAAGAAGCCACTAAGAGAAGGGAAATACAGAGTAAAAAACTGGCCTACATATAATAAAGCATTGGTCAAAAGAGGTGATTTGACTGTATGGTTCAGTGAAGAAGGTCTTGAAAAATGGTATGAAGAAAAATCAGGAAATAAGGTCCGAGGGAGGCAAAAGAAATATGGGGATGAAGCAATAAAATTAATGTATATGATAAGGCAGGTGTTTAACTTAAGGTTGAGGCAAACAGAGGGATTTGTGATATCTATACTAAAAATAATGAATATAGATCTAGAAGTATTAGATTATACGACATTAGCTAGAAGAGTTAGAGGGTTAAAAGTAGATTTTGTTGCGAATAAACCAAGGGGTCCAATCAATTTAATTTTAGACAGTACGGGTATAAAAGTTGTAGGAGAAAAAGAGTGGATGAAACATAAACATGGGATAAAACAAAGAAAGATATGGGGTAAATTGCATATTGGGGTCAATGATGATGGCAATATCATTGCTGGAGAAGTTACAACATTAAGAGAAAGTGATATAGCGACAGTACCTAAACTATTGGAACAAACAACTAATGATGTTGAGGCTGTTGTGGGAGATGGCGGTTATTATAAAAAAAGAATGGAAAAATCAATGAAAAATAATAAAAATACCGAAGGAGCAAGGTTTATAGGACCACCTGGTAATGGTGAGAAAAATTATGGCAATAGGCTAAAAGTAGAGGAAACCTTTTCTAGGTATAAAAGAATAATAGGAAATAAATTTAAAGCACAACATTTTAAAGGTCAACAAAACGAAGCAAAAATATCACTACTAATTTTAAACATTATGAAAAGCATTGGAATGCCTAAAACTATTCGTGTTGCCTAAAAAGTAAAAAAATAGATGCATTAGGTATTTATGCAACAAAGTTTTTGTTGCAAGTAAAGTTTTTTTATAATACCGTTGAATCCTTAAACGATAGTGGGGAACAATTATAAATGACTACTTTTCAACAAATGACAGATTGCAACGGCAATCCAATCAATCTTTTTACCAATCAATGGTATAATATCTTAAATGAGAACAGTGAGGCAGGATATTTACAACTCGCAAGTGATAAATTAAGTCTAAAAGTTGGCACTAAGGGTGGAGGTGATGTAAACAATTGGGTTTTTGAAAGCACTGATACAAAAAATTATTACAGCATTAAAAGCCAAGACGCAGGCGCATATACCAGAGTGGATTCATATACCAACTATTATTTAAATTATCATGATGCATCTCTAAATTTATTTAGCGGTGATGATGAATTTATGTTATTTCTCTCTGATCCTGATGGTAGTAGCACACAATGGTGCATGACTCCAAAAGGTGCGGGTTTTAATATAGCCAATAGAGCACCTAGCACAGATAAATATATGACATGGCTTAATCATAATGGTGTTAACATACCAATTATAGCAAACCCAAGAGCATATGATATTTGGACTTTTAAACCATCAGATTATACTGTAAGTGCTCAGACATTAAGTGTTACACCCCAAGGAACAATTGGAGCAACTACAACTATTATGTCATCGGATGCGCCATCATCTTCAATAATACAGCCTTTGAGCTCATCAATATCAACAACACTAAATATAAATAATTGCGGATTGACTGATTCTAGCGTGAAACAAACTGAAAAACAGACAATTGGAGCAGAGGTGTCTCATTCTATACGTATATCTCACTCTGAACATTTCAGTGCATCTGTAAATCTAAATATTGAAGCTTCTCTTGGTAAAATTATAGGCGGTTTAAAAGCAAAAATTGGTGCTGGTTTAAAATGGGATACTTCAAATAGTCAAGTTAGTACCAGTTCTGCAAAACAATCGATAAAATATGAGCTTGATACAAGTGGTGTAGGTGTAGGTCAAAATGTGAGATATGCAATAAGTTTCTCGTATGTACCTGATGTAAAATTACCATTTATCACTAAATCAGTAGTTCAAGCTGAATCAAATGGTCAAGCAGTCGATAATCCAGGTTTAATAAAAGTACTATTAGGAGATACTGGAAGCAACGTCATAATAAATGATGCTGATACCAACGCTGATGTGAGTGAAGTCGAACAAAATTTTGGTTATGCAAGCGATACTTATATAATTGCAGAAACTAGAGGAATATTGTCTAGCACAGGAACTTCAGGTGAATTCAGCCAAGTGACTGAAAATATACCTTGCCCTACTGAAATTGAGACCGACACTCAACCACCTCAACATGATGATCTATAATTTAGCTCTTCTCTAGGGGGCAAGATCATTATCCTCTATTTGCTCCTGGTCACGTTTTCAGATTTCTGGATTACGTGATCTGGAGGCGAAATTCTATCCTCTATTATTTTCCTTACAACCCTGCTAGTACTTTTATCTATTCATGTTCCCGTTTGTTTTTTCAATGAATTGTTGAGGATCACGCCCCGCTTCTATACAGAAATTATCTTTCATGGCTCCATCAAATGCTTTTGCTCCTGGGTCCGTAATCCTATTATCCCTCAGGTCAAGTGTGACAGGAACCTTAGTGACTTTAATAGCTTCTGCTAGTTCTATTCCACTCCCCCCTTTCCTTATATTTTTTATCAACTTGCCCGTCATCAACAGTGATTCCGGTAATATTGCCATATCCACTGCTGCTTTCAACCATACTGGTGATTTATCATATACATATAACGCGCTCCCTTTACCTGCTTGCCATGCATGTCCTAAAATTGGCATTTCTTCATATTTTGCATCTACTTTCCCTGCTACATCCATTGCTCCTGCTAGTATTTCATTTGCATCTATATATCCTCCTGGAAATTTATCCTGCCATATCCCTTCTAATTTTAATCCTTGGGTTTTTAAATAATTAACCATCTTAACCATTATCGCCCCTAATAAAACTTCTGTTGGGCCTTTGCCATCACGCATTTCTTTTAGTAATTCCCCCTCCATATATTCATGATGCATTTCTAATGCTACATACCTATTTACCAATATTCCTTTTGCTACCTCTACTTCATTATTTCGATATTTTAGTTTCTTTTCATCTATTGTTACTTTTTTATTTTTTAAATATTCATTAAATACATCTCTTAAATACTTATCTAAATAAATATCTTCTATTACTTTATAATCAGTTCTTCTTAATCCTCCCATTCCCAACGGGCTTCCACCATACTAATATTCTTGATTAAATATATATTCTTTTACCTCTCCTCTTTTTGTTACTTCTTGTTTGAATTTTTGATATGCCCCTTCTTTCACAGCCTCTTCCATTAATTCTTTACTTGTTTTAAACTTCCCCCCTATAACATTACATGTACCCTTTATTTCATTCTCATATATCAACTCCCCCTTTTCTGTAAATCCTATTATTTTTATCCCTATTTCGTTGTTTTCTTTCCTATCTAAAACTCCTGCTGGAGCTTTACATGATCCTCCTATTTGCGTTTCTCCTCCTGCCTTGAATGCTTTGCTTCCCTTGTTATAATTTGCTACTACCTTCTCATGGCTACCTTTTGGCACATTTAGCGTCTCTCCTGCTATTATTCTATTTATGTCCACCAATTGCGGATCTAAATCTATAATTTTCCTGCTTTCTTCCCTTCCTTCTCAAGTGCTTCCAGCATCCAGATTACCCATCTAATTGCTAATTCTTCTCTAGTATATATATCATCTTCTCCAGGTCCACATCTCAGTCCATTACACACACCACTTACCCACTCCCATGGAAATGGCTTCAACTCAAGAACCTCAACTCCTTCTTTGATTGTGTCTTTTATACCCTCACCATCTACCTCTTCCACAAACCTCCTGATTGTGTCCTCATCACTCCTCTTTGGGTAATATGTGTCTTCTGAAAAATAAAGTAATAAATTACTTATCCACTCATATTTTTCATTGTAATATTCTCTCATTTCTAAATCCATAAATTACCTCTATTCTATTGGATGCGATGTTAATATTTTTATCTTCCCTTCCGTTTTAACTAATATAACTCCTCCTTTTGTCAGCTTTACTATACTTCCATCTTTTCTGACTCCATATCCTATTTCTTTGCCTATATTTCCACTTATCATTAGCTCTTCTTTATTACTATTCAACCATTTTTCTATTTTACTCACATTTTTACTTTTACTCAACACCTCACTTATCACACTCTCTGCCATCTCCACATTTGGGTAGGTTGTTACCAATTCTTTACCTTCATTCGCAATCCCCTCCTTCAACTATAGTGTACTGAAAAATCAAGACAAAATTTTGATAATTTTGCTTCCTATTATTAAGCAGCATTTTTCAATGCCTCTAAATAAACATTCATGGGCTTTTTATAGCCAATGCTAGAATGAAATCTTTTGTTATTGTATTTATTAACATATTCACTAATTACCTCCTTCAGTTCTAAAATATTATTAAATTCATTTATAAAAATACAATTGTATTTTAAAGTTCTAAAAAATCTCTCAATCGCAATATTATCAATACTCCTACCTTTACCATTCATAGAAATTTTAACACCATGTGTTTTTAATATATTAATATGTTCTGAGCCTGTATATTGGCTTCCTTGGTCACTATTAAATATTAATGGCGCTGGATATTTAGCAAGAGCCTCCTGTAAGATAGTAGTAACTAAGCTAGAATCCATGCAATTCGAAAGCTTATAGCTTAGAATAGCTTTACTGTGCCAGTCAATAATTGCTGCCATATACATAAAACCATTTGGTGTCCGAACATAGGTTATATCTCCACTCCATACCTCATTAGATCTAAGTACGTATACGGATCTATTGCCATTCGATGATTTCCAATAAGGATCAAGAAGGTATGGGTATATTTTATGTGATTTATTCCCTATAGAAACATCCTTCTTTTTCTTAGGGAATATTGCTTCTAGGCCCATGATATTCATATATTTTAGAGTTCTATCTCTACCGATATTGAACCCGTCTTCTATTAAATGATGATATATGTAGCGATAGCCATAATCTGGATTTGCTGTGTATATCTCATCTATTCTATCTATAATTCTTTTATTGTATATGCTCATTATTTTTGGCTTATAATACATCATAGATCTGCTTATCTTGAGTAATTCGCATTGTCTTGCCATTGATATTTTGTCCAGCTTGGAATCGACAAGATCCCTTTTATTTGGTATATCCAAGCTGTTTAGCTTTCCCACAGCCCAGTCCCTCTCTACTGTAGCTTTGCCTAATGCTTTAGCTAATTCATCATTTTCTGCTTTTAACTCTTTTATCTCACTTTTATATTCGCTCACTACTTTTGCTGGCTCAAATGCTAATGATGCATTTTCCAAGAATTGCTTTTTCCAATTTTGTATTGTCTTGCCTGTTATCTCATATTTCTTCGATAATTGCGCTATTGTCAACTCTGATTCCATCAATTCTAGCACTATTTTTGTTTTTTGTTCAGCGCTAAAATTTCTTTTTTCTTTTTTACTCATACTTCTTATTTTTTATTTATATTTTTATATCTTTTAGGAAATAAAACTACTCTTTTTGTTGTCTGATTTTTTCAGTTCACTATATTTCTCCCATTACATTAGTGTAATTTGTAGCGTCTTTTTTAAATGTCTCAACATACCTTATAAGGGCTTCATACGATATGTGTTTACCTGCTTTATAAAGATCCTCTAATATGAAAGCGTTTTCATCATCTATAATTATTTTATTATTATTAACTCCGGTCTTTACAATCTCAATTAAATTTTTATTGCATTCTTTATTACATCTATACTGATTGTCGTTAACTGCTTTAATTAAATGAAGAAAATTCTCAAATACAAAATCTGAATATTCTATTTTTTGAATTCTATCAGAGAACTTGCTAACTAGTTCTTGCGTTATTTTTTGATTTAAATTTTTATCTTTTTTTGCTAATTCTAAAACTAAATTAAACTGCTTATCATCTGGGGAATGAAATGCTGAATAGTTAATTAGGATTTTTGATGCCAACCACCTATTAGCTTGATAATCGTTATTTAGTTCTTTTTCATAAAAATCTAACACTATCTTACTTATCTTATACCAAGTATTTTCAATGTATTCATCAGTAATAACACTTTTTAATGATGTATTTTCATGCAGTAATATACTATCTACTTCCTTTGGCTGACTCTTTATAAGTTCACTAATATTTTTTTTAACTAATTTTTTAACATCTATCTCTTCATTTATTATTTTATTAATAAAATCTATATCATCACTTGATAAGCTCTGTTTTGTATTTGTTAATTTTTATTATATGGTGTAATTAATAGTATAATTCTTCCTTTACTTGATTCATTTGGTGCTGCATGCATAGTTCCTAATTTACCCATCAAGTGCACCGAACCATATCCATCTTCACATGTTTTGCTATTATCATAAGTAAGCATTGCCCTACTTATTTCTCTATCTTCGCACTCTTTATTTGAGTGAAATCCATAAAAGAAATTACAATCTTTTGCTTCTTTAAAAAATATTCGTCTTTCATCATCATTTATATTTTTATAATGAGTTTTTTCGCCAATTATCGATACTAAAAACACTTTGTTACCAATATATTTTTCAACTTTAGTAGTATTGTCTCTAATTATATCTTCATAACTTTTATCAATATGCCAATACTCACAGCTATTAGTTTTGTAATTCTCTAAATACCCACTCATAGTTCTAATAATCAACTCAAATTCACCATCACCACTTTCTCCCAATATATTATTGGTTATCCTTGTAATATATTTTATTAAAATATTAGCTTGATGTGCATTTGCTTTTATACTCTCTTCTTCAATGGCTTTCTCAACTGCGTTTATAATGCAGTGATTGAAATATTTACATTCTTCTGATCTTATAACTTTATTCTCATTCCCTAGAATTTCTATATTTGACAATAACTCTTGACCTTCTTTTGATATTCCCAAATTATAAAATGCGAATTGTTTTCCTAACTCGATCTTTTCTAAAGCATTAGTTATTTCATTATTAATATATTCATCTTCCGCAAAGCACTGATAAAAATTGTCATTATAACTACCAACTCCCAAAGTCTCCACCTCATTAGTCAATAAACAACGCTGATCCTGATATGATAAATCTATTTCTTCCATAAAAATGTCCTTCCTATTGACAATTTAATAGGGCAGTAGTCAGCAATAACTTCTTTGTCAAATTAAAAACAAAATTTTATTGCAAATTTCCGGTTCTGTCGCATCTGTTGCATTATTTTCTTTTACTAAATCTAATATCATCTCTTCTATCTGATCTTGCTCATATGGTTTAATATCAGCAAGCAGAGCTACAGTATCATTATAAAAGCTTTCTTTTGTTAATAATGAAACCGCATAGGATTCAATGTTATATTTAGAAATATATTTATTTTTATAAGCATGGTAGATAACAGTCCACGACAATATGTTCATATCTTTCATAGCTTGAAAAATATCTACATCATGCCACATTTTACGTCCAATTAAATTAAGTATTTTTTTCAAACCTTCGTTAATTTTTAGCATGTCATTATTATCAAATAACGATTTTTTATCATATAAAGCAAAAGCATATACTTCTTCTAAAATACCCCAAGCCGATAAAAAACTATTTTTCCACATATTATTAATGTTTTTTAAATTACTCAATAATGCTTCTAAATCACTTAGCAATTTATCAATCATTATTTCTCCTTCAGAGTATTCATCTATTCTTTTTTTCATAAGCTCCATTTGTCTCAAATTATACTCATTATTCATCAATCACCTCCAAATCTTACGGTTACTACATTTCCATTTTCAGTTACTATTGTAACTTTATTAATGGAATCAAAATGCTTAATTCTATTAGGTAAATTACCTGCTGATTGCGCTACTTTTGTTTTGAATACTGCACTGTCTTTTTCTTTTTACTCATATCTTCTTCCGATATTTTTATTTGTTTTATATCAGAATTTATCCTTATACTCCTGTCCAACTATCTAGGACCACCTCTTTTGTGCATTATAAAACTATACACCACAGATGCAAAGAAAATTTAAACAATTCCCCAAAATCAACCTATTTGTCACTTGTTAACCCAGACCCCACAAAGTATATTACACCCTCATAAAGGAAAAGTAGAGTAAAAAGCTTAGTATATTTAAGCTTTTAAACATTTTATGGAACCATATTCACTCCACTGCAATATCTGCTTATCCCTTGTCAATAAAGTTGCAGAATATACCCTTGCTGTTGAAACTATAATTCTATCTGCTGGATCACCATGAAAATTATTTTGTAATGATGCACTTTCTGCTGCCACTTCAGCCGATATTTCACAAATATTTATACCAGATATTTCTTCAATCGATGATAGAAAATTTTTTATTGGCTCAAATATATGAATTCTTTTCTTATGGCTTAACATTGCTATTTCCCAAAGTGAAATAGAACTTATCAACAGATTTTGGTTTTTCTGTGCTTGCTCCACTTTACTCTTCGTTTCCTCTGTTAATTCTTCAGGTTGAAGTAAGCTCCATAATAATACATGTGTATCAAGTATTACGCAGTTACTCATTTTCTATATCCCATTGCTCTCCAATACTTTCAATAACATCTGAATTTATTTTCCCCCTACCCTTAAATGCTCCAAATATTGATAATTGCTTATCCTCATAAGGCTTTAATTTTGCAATAGGCTTATTTCTTTTTGTTATCGTAATTACTTGATGATCATGCTGTATGTTGTCTAATATTTTTAGACAATGAGCTTTAAAATTACTTACACTTATTTTTTGTTCCATTGTTTTTACATTTTTAATTCACTGTTATTAGTGTAATATGACTATATAATATAGTCAACACATAAAAGTTATAAAAAGCAAATGGCCGTTTTTTTAAGAGATTATTTACTAATAATTTGTTGTTTTTTCTTGTCTATTATTATAAAGCATAAATAGCTTTTTACCTTTTCTTGAATAAAGTTTTTTTTATATTACATAAGCATTTTTCCTGTGCTTAATCGCCACAACTAGGACAACTTTTTCTGGTTCAATGATTCTATAGACTATTCTGTAATCCCCTACCCTAAGGCTTTTATGTCCTTTCCAACTATATCTCAAAGGCTTACCAAAATTTAGTGGGTCTGACACTAATCTTGATTCAATTGCTCTTTTTATAATTGCTCTAACGTTGCTTGGAATTAATGGTATATCGTCCGCTACAACATCTTTTATATATTCAATTCGATATTTTACTTCCATGTTTCTTCATGAGAGATTTTTTTAAAATCTCCCTCTTCTCTTGATAGAGCTATTGAAGATAGATATAAGTCTTCCCTCTTTTCAATAGCTTCTTCTATAAGCTCCTTTGCTAGCATTGATACCGTTTTTTTTTCTTGCTCAGCAATGAATGTTATATTTGTTAATAGCTTTTCATTTGCTGTTATATTGATCCTTGGGTTTTTTGTTGGCATTTTCTTTTTTATATAAATCTGTTACACTATAGTAACACTGTGTTTAATCATTATCAAGTGCCTATTTTTAACTTTCTAAAACTTTTATTATTTTACTACTCAAATAAATTCTCAAAAAGTATACATTTTGAGAATCACAAAAACATACTACCAAAAATATGCATATAAGTGCCTTGTCAAAAGTCCAAAAGGAAGAAACATTTTAATTTGCTTTTAGGAAGGGTTAAAGGTATAAATCTAGTCTATGCTAAAAAATGATTGACCCTTGTTTTTGAATAAGTGCAACTTTTTATATTGATTATCCATCATATATAATTTTTTTATTTTTAGCGATGCAATAAGATTAAATATAAGAGGTATAGTTTCATAAAAACACTAAGTAAAATTAAGATACAATTTGTTGTAATACTAGCTATTATCTTAGCTTATCTCTTATATCCTTACCTTTCACTTGAGTTTAAATCTTTTAGCTATTCAATCAGTTTGTTATTGCAGGATGTATTGGTATTTATATTGCCAGCTTTGATTATGAGCTCAATATATCGTGCAATTGTGGGGATGAAAAATTATTCAATTTTATTTTTTCCTGCAATTATTCTATTTATTTGTAGTTCAAATTTTTTGCATGTGTTTGGATCACTAAACCTTGCTAATTTTTTGATAAATGTTGATGCTGTATTCGATAATATAAAAACTGGCCCTTCTTTATTGAATTTATTTAACATCCCTCTGCCAAAATTTATTACGAACGAACAAGCGTTGTATATTGGATTTACACTTGGTTTTATTGGTTATAAGAAGAGTTTTGTGCCAATAGAAAATTTTGTTTCCATTATAACAAAAATCACTAATTTTGTATTGAAGAGGATTTTTATCCCAATGCTCCCGCTATTTATTTTTGGTATGACATTGAAAATGATAAATGATGGAATTTTTGAAATGCTAATCAAAAATGCATCTTTATTTGCAACTATGTTCATAGTCTTAATAACCTATTTAGCAATACTTTTATTAATATCCTCAGGCTTTTCTATGATTAAGGGATATAAAATTACTGTAAATATTCTGCCTGCGGTATTAACAGCTTTATCAAGTATGTCAAGTACAATAGCACTTCCTTTTTCCCTAAAGGCATCACATAAAAATACTATAAGTAACGGGTTTTCTGATTTTTTTATGCCAGCAACTGTAAATATTCATATGATTGGTGATTGTATTATAATTCCTTTCTTAATAGTTATAGTATTAAATGTTTTTGGTTTTTCGTTGCCAGTAGAAAAAATACCACTATTTGCTTTTCTGTTTATGATTACAAAATTTTCAGGTGCTGGTATACCAGGTGGAACAGTGTTTATTATGGTTCCATTGATGGTTAAGGTACTTAATTTTACTCCTCAAATGTCATTATTGATTACAAGTATGTACATAGTAATAGATCCTTTTGCTACATCTACTAGCGTTATGGCTAATAATTTATTTGTAATAGTACTGGATAAAATACTTGTTACCATAGGTAAAGGTAAACTACAGAAGAAATAAAAATTATTTGATTTTATATTAAAAACGATCGTTTTTAATATTATGCATTCATTAATCAATGGTTTATTGTATGAATTATTTTACAAATTCTCATCAATGAATTTTTCAAATTTTTCTACCTCTTTTAGCATTTCCTCAAATTCTTTATCTGTATCTACAGTGAAATGAATTATATCTAATTTTCCACATACTCTACGTTTTGCCGACTCCATTTCCTTTGTTAAATTATCCAATGCGCTAATATTACCACAAATATTTTCTGCAAATACTTTATAATCAATTTCTTCATTTTTAAACTTCTTAATTGATTCTTTTATTCTATTTTTTATTCTTGCTTGATGGTCATTATATATCATCTTTTTACCCTCATGACGGTTACTACTATATTTCCTTCTGTAACAATTTCTATATCTCCTGATTGAACTAATTTTCTACTTACCCCATCCTTTGTTACTTCTTTGAATGGAGTATTTTTATTGGATAGAATATCATTTATATATTTAGGGGGCAAATTCAAATGATCATGATTAGAGGTGTGGCCAGGCGCTCTTCCCATTTTGGATGAGTAAAGTCTTCGCCACTCTATTCCCTTCTATCGTCAGATTACCCTTTGTTGCTGCTGCATCCAACTTAGCATACAATGCCTCTATCTCCTTTATCCCTTTATATCTCTCATACTTTGCTTTCAGTATTTCTATTCCACTTCCTCCTTTTCCTAACTTTTTTTATATTCCTCTGCTTTCTCTGATCTCCTTATTTCTTCTGTTGCACACCTTTATATACTCTTTTATTCCTTCATATCCTTCTTTCCCCCCTAACTCCTCTTTGCTGGCTCTCTTCTGCTCTATTATGACCTCATACATGAACTTGCAAAACTCTTCATTCTCCTTCTCATTCTCCATAAACACTGCAAATGCTTTCTCACTCTCTTCCCTCAAATCGTACAACTCTTTTGATTCTAGGTATCCTCTATTAGTTGGATAATCATCTCCTGTACTTCTTTTAGATGCCATTTTAAACAGATTATACGTTAGTATTGCAATTTTTAGCACAGCATCTACTTCTTTCTTATCTTTATATACATACCCTATACTATCATACGGTATATTATCATTTTTTATATCCCAAAATAAATTTAAATCCTCTATCATTTCAAAACAAAAGCCAAACTCTGCATCAAAGCTTTCTTGCATCCCTGGCTCTGTTTTCTCTATCCATTCTCTCTCCTGATATGACCCATCCATTAGATATATTAATGTTACTATCAGTTCTGACCTTATTTCAGGCAATTGAACACCTTTAATTATTGATTCATCATTATTCATTTTTCATCCCATGTTTTCCAATTTTTCCACTCATTTACTGGTATGTGTGCATCTGGATGCCAAGATGGATTTGGGTGATCTTTGCTTGATATTTTTCTTCCATCACTTAATACAACTTTGCCACCACTCACAACTTTTACATAATCCACTTGTTGCTTTGGTTTTCCATCTGGCTTTCCTTTCATGATTCTTATATCTCCTCCTCCTTTTTGACTATAAAATTTTATACCAACACCCTTATCTGCAAAATCCCTTTTCGCATTCTCCCATAAATTCTCAGGAACTTTATTCAATGCCTTACTTATATCCCAATTTGCTTCCTTGTTAAATACTTTTATTATCTCATCTATATTTCCTTTATTTATCGTATTTACTATCGTTGCCTTTGCCTCACCACTCAGCACAACTCCCTTGTTAAGCTCTCCCACTTCCACCTTGCTCTTATAACCTGTGTTTGGCCCTGTATATGGCTTGACTATATTATCATTTGCTCCTTTCTTCTTAATTCCTTCTTTGCTGCTGCTCCCAAGCCCTTTCTCTCCTTTCTTAAACCCACTCTGTCCTCCCTTCTCTGCTTTCTTGAAGTATTCCAGCGCTTCTTTGCTGATGTATACATTTCCATCACTACCCAAGCCCATTCCTTTCTCTACTATACTCCTCTTCTCTGCTGCTCCTAACTCTACCTTGTCTCCAACATTCTTCCCTACTCTATTCCCTTCTATCGTCAGATTACCCTTTGTTGCTGCTGCATCCAGCTTCGCATACAATGCCTCTATCTCCTTTATCCCTTTATATCTCTCATACTTTTCTTTCAGTATTTCTATTCCACTTTCTCCTTTTCCTATGTTTTTTTATATTCCTCTGCTTTCTCTTATCTCCTTATTTCTTCTGTTGCACACCTTTATATACTCTTTTATTCCTTCATATCCTTCTTTCCCCCCTAACTCCTCTTTGCTGGCTCTCTTCTGCTCTATTATGACCTCATACATGAACTTGCAAAACTCTTCATTCTCCTTCTCATTCTCCATAAATACTGCAAATGCTTTCTCACTCTCCTCCCTCAAATCATATAACTCTTTTGATTCTAGAAATTCTTTGTTATATGAGCAATTGTCAGATAAATAGTCCATTGGCTTCGCTGCATCATATAATGCTTCAGCCTCTTTCTTATTTTTCAATGACCATCCTATATCATCATATGGCATCTTCTTTTTCTCTATTGCCTGGAACATATTTTGATCATCAAACATCTCTATACAAAAATCAAAGTCATCTCTAAAACTCACCTCTCCCCTCTTTGGCTCTGTTTTCTCTATCCATTCTCTCTCCTGATATGACCCATCCATTAGTATAAGTAAAGTCCAAATTAAATCTCCTCTAATTTGGCCTAATTTTACTCCTTTCATCCAATAATCTAAATCTGCTGTTGTCATGGCTTATTCCATTCTTTCCATTTCATCCATTCGCTCACTGGTATATGAGAAGCAGGATGATTTTTTGGCCCACCATACTTATCTGTTTTTGGCACCTCCACACCAAACTTATCCAGCATCTTGCCACCACTCACAACTTTTACATAATCCACTTGTTGGCTTGGCCATTTTGCATCTGCCTTTCCTTTCATAATTCTTATTTTATCTCTTTTATGTCCATCAAATTTGATCCCTGGATTTGGATTCTTAGGACTTAAAAGACCTTTTGATGGCTCTATGCCTGATTTCCTAACATGTTCAGGAACTTTATTCAATGCATTACTTATATCCCAATTTGCTTCCTTGTTAAATACTTTTATTATCTCATCTATATTTCCTTTATTTATCGTATTTACTATCGTTGCCTTTGCCTCACCACTCAGCACAACTCCCTTGTTAAGCTCTCCCACTTCCACTTTGCTCTTATATCCTGTGCTTGGTCCTGTATATGGCTTGATTATATTATCATTTGCTCCTTTCTCTCCTTTCTTAAGACCACTCTCTCCTCCCTTCTCTCCTTTCTTGAAGTATTCCAGCGCTTCTTTGCTGATGTATACTTCTCCGTCACTCCCTACTCCTATTCCTTTCTTTGCTATCTCTCCTTTCTCAAAATCATATAGCTCTACCTTGTCTCCAACATTCTTCGGCACTCTCTTACCATCTATCATCAAGTTTCCTTCTGCCGCTAATGCATCCATCTTTGCATACTGCGCCTCTATCCACTTTATCGTTTTCTTCTTATTATAATTCTCTTTCAGCACCCCTGCTTCTAACACTACTCCTTTTATTCCTTTTGTTGCACCTTTTGCTACTGCAGTGCCTCCACTTACAATCACTAACCAGATTGGAACTACAAGCTCTTACAATGGTAATTTACCTACTCTCCTTCCTTCTTCCTCCAATGCTTCTATCATCCAAAGCACCCATCTAATTGCTAATTTTTCTCTAGTATATATATCATCTTCTCCAGGTCCACATCTCAGTCCATTACACACACCACTTACCCACTCCCATGGAAATGGCTTCAACTCAAGAACCTCGCGACCTTCTTTGATCGTGTCTTTTATACCCTCACCATCTACCTCTTCCACAAACCTCCTGATTGTGTCCTCATCACTCCTCTCTGGGTAATATGTGTCTAACATAAATTTAAGTAATAAATAACTTATTTCAGAATATTTCTCGTTGTAATAATCAAATTTATCTAAATCCATAATTTACCTCTATTCTACTGGATGCGATGTTAATATTTTTATCTTCCCTTCCGTTTTAACTAATACAACTCCTCCTTTTGTAAGCTTTACTATACTTCCATCTTTTCTGACTCCATATCCTATTTCTTTGCCTATATTTCCACTTATCATTAGCTCTTCTTTATTACTATTCAACCATTTTTCTATTTTACTCACATTTTTACTTTTACTCAACACCTCACTTATCACACTCTCTGCCACCTTTTCATCTGGATAACTTGTTACTATTTTTTATAAATTCTCATTAATAAATTTTTCAAAAATCTCTACCTCTTTTAGCATTTCCTCAAATTCTTTATCTGTATCTACAGTGAAATGAATTATATCTAATTTTCCACATACTCTACGTTTTGCCGACTCCATTTCCTTTGTTAAATTATCCAATGCGCTAATATTACCACAAATATTTTCTGCAAATACTTTATAATCAATTTCTTCATTTTTAAACTTCTTAATTGATTCTTTTATTCTATTTTTTATTCTTGTTTTATGTCCGTTATACATTATTTAACCCACTTTACAGTTACTACTATATTTCCTTCTGTAACAATTTCTATATCCCCTGATTGAAATAATCTTCTATTTACCCCATTTTTTGTTACTTCTTTGAATCGAGTATTTTTGTTAGATAGAATATCATTTATATATTTAGGGGGCAAATTTAAATGATCATGATTAGAGGTGTGGCCAGGAGCTCTTCCCATTTTAGACGGATAAAGATTTTCTACTGCGTGTCTTGTATATAGCCAATCTCCTACTTTAGCGTACTCCTTGCCATCAATTATAATCTTCTCATATTGTGCCCAATATCCCCATGACTGTGTGGTGCTAAATTGCTTTGTATCACCAACATCCACCTTGCTCTTATATCCTGTGCTTGGTCCTGTATATGGCTTGATTATGTTATCATTCGCTCCTTTATTCTTAATTCCTTCTTTGCTGCTGCTCCCAAGCCCTTTCTCTCCTTTCTTAAGACCACTCTGTCCTCCATTATCTACTGTCTTGAAGTGTTCTAATGATTTTTTACTGATGTATACATTTCCATCACTACCCAAGCCCATTCCTTTTTCTACTATACTCCTCTTCTCAAACTCATACAGCTCTACCTTGTCTCCAACATTCTTCGGCACTCTCTTACCTTTGTTAGATACAGTCATCACGAGGGAGAGATGCCATCACATCTTAAGTCATCACGAAGGACGGACATTAGTCCCGACTGTGGTGATCGAAAAATGCGCCATATTTACCTTTGTTGATAACTTTCATGGATTGCCACACTTCACTGTGTTCCGTTCGCAATGACAAGTCTGGAGCTAGAGATTGCCGCACCACTGCTAGTGCCTCCAGGTATCACTATTGACGCATCTCCTTTATTACATCCACCTTTCTTTATTCCTTTCTAGAACTTCATAGGCTGCTCTTAGCTTTTCTTCCAATTCTTCTTCGTCGACATCTTCTTCTGGATTAAAAAATGATGCATCACTCGGATTATACTCCCTTACATACTCATCGATAAAATTCCAAATTCCCATAAAGAACCTTTCTCCTTTTATATCCAACCTATTTGCTCCTTCTTCATATTCTGCCAATACCTCTCTCCACTCCTTACTCCATGCTTTTTCATATAGTTTATCTGAATATTTCTCTTCAAATTCCTTTTCTGATCCTTTTAGGTTTTTTCTTATTATTCCATAATCATATCCATTTTCTATATCTTGATCTGCATCTTTATCTCTCTGCTTCCAATACTTTGTTTGCAACTCTAATGCCGTCTTCTTTCCTTCTATAAATTCTTTTAAAATAGAATGATGAAATTTCTTATTATTATATTTTTGATATATCATCAACTGCCCCCTATTTTGCTACTAGATTTCATATAATCTGGTTGCCTACCTTCAAGCTTCCATCCACTTATAAACTGTCCATCTGCTCCTTTCATTACATTTATATTTGGGCCTCACCTCAGTGCTGCACAACAGTGTTTACATGAATTTTTTTCTTAACTCTTCTAATATCGGTGTATATTCCTCTATTATTATTTTACACATCTCACTTATTATATTTGATTTTGAATCAAGATATTGTTGTAAATCTTCTTTAGATTTATTGCCTTTTTCTATATTAGATTTTATATCTACTATTTCAGACCACATACCAGCGAAAATTAATAACTTTTGATCACTATATTCTTTTAATTCTGAATATAACCAATCTATTTCGCTTATTATAGTGTAGCTATCTATTTTTACATTTAAAAAGCCTTTTGTAACATTAATTAATTCCTCAATATAAAACATATCAGACTCTTTATAATCTTTAGGGTATTTCTTTTTTAATGCCTTCAATATTGGGCTATATTCCTCTATGATTTCTTGGCACCACTTCTTCATTTTAGGCCTATCTTCATCTATTATCTGATCTAAATACTCCTGCGTCCTTGCTTCATAAGAAGTACAAAAATTTGCCTTTCCAGTTCTTATTTCTTCTTCTATATCTGTTACTTCTGACCATGTCCCTTTAAATGCAGATAATTTTTGATCTTCGTATTTCCAGTATGTCCAAGATATATCACAAATATAATTACCAACATCTATAATCTTTCTATCAGGAATTTCACCTTTTAAATACCTTGCTGAGGAAATAACTAAATCCTCTATATATTCAACATCTTCTCCTCTTAAATTATCTATCTTTAACATTACCAGCTCCTGATTTAATTTCATAAAATTTTACCTTCATTTCATACCTCACTCCTGTTTTTGTATTTTCTACCCAATGTGTTTGAACTTTTAGTGTATCAGTTACTCTATAATAACCTTCACTATACATCTTAACATAATCTTCAGGATTTCCACCATAGTTTTTTGCTTTATATACTGCATCTCTAAAAACCTTATTAGAGCCTTTCCCAGCACCTATGATTCCTTTCTCTAATGCTTGTGCTTCCAATGCTTTTGCAAGAGATACTTTTTGTAGCTCACTTATATGAGCTAATTCCCCCTTTTCTATATATGCTAAGTTCTCCAATGTTATCTTAGCATAATTATTTGCTTGAGTTTTAATATTAATTATATCACCAGCAAAATCAACATCCACCTTGCTCTTATAACCTGTGTTTGGCCCTGTATATGGCTTGATTATGTTATCATTCGCTCCTTTCTTCTTAATTCCTTCTTTGCTGCTGTTCCCAAGCCCTTTCTCTCCTTTCTTAAGACCACTCTCTCCTCCCTTCTCTCCTTTCTTGAAGTATTCCAGCGCTTCTTTGCTGATGTATACTTCTCCGTCACTCCCTACTCCTATTCCTTTCTTTGCTATCTCTCCTTTCTCAAAATCATATAGCTCTACCTTATCTCCCACATTCTTCGGCACTCTCTTACCATCTATCATCAAGTTTCCTTCTGCCGCTAATGCATCCATCTTTGCATACTGCGCCTCTATCCACTTTATCGTTTTCTTCTTATTATAATTCTCTTTCAGCACCCCTGCTTCTAACACTACTCCTTTTATTCCTTTTGTTGCACCTTTTGCTACTGCAGTGCCTCCACTTACAATCACTAACCAGATTGGAACTACAAGCTCTTACAATGGTAATTTACCCACTCTCCTGCCTTCTTCCTCCAATGCTTCTATCATCCATGCTACCCATTTTTTATATAGTTCTTCATCCTCTACCCATTCTTTTTTCTTTTCATCATAAACTAATTTATTCGTCACACCACTTACCCACTCCCATGGAAATGGCTTCAACTCAAGAACCTCGCGACCTTCTTTTATGGCTCCCTCTATACTTTGGGGGTACTGCTCCTCCACAAAACCCTTGATTGTGTCCTCATCACTCCTCTCTGGGTAGTATGTGTCTTCTAAAAAACTTCCCAAAAGATTAACAAAATTATAATATTTATCATTCATAGACTTGCTATATTTCAAGTCTTCATCATCTTCTACCGCCTTTATATCATCTGGATCACCATACCTTCTTGGATCATCTATGCTATATTTTTCCATTTTTTATTCACCTTTTAATTTTTCTACTGGATAAGATGTGTGTATTTTTATACTCCCATCATCCATTTTTTTCAACCATACTGTTGCTTTATTCATATTTATCTTTTCGCCTGCTTTATTAATTCCATATCCAACATTTTTATTAAATGTATATTCAAACTTCTGTTTACTAAATGGTTTTGACTTCTCAAACCAACTTGCTATTTCTTTTTCATTCTTCACAATCACCTCACTTATCACACTCTCTGCCACCTTTTCATTTGGATAACTTGTTACTATTTTTTTACTAGGATCATTCGCAATCCTCTCCTTCAACTTTTTTTCACTCAGACCAACATGCAACTTATTTGTATGTCCATTCCAGCTTCGTCCTTCATGATCTAAAGAAAACTAATATTTTCAAACTTTACTTCACTTATTTCTGGATTTGCTAAAGCAAATATTATTTTTTGAATTTCTTTTTCATTACTTTCATCAAAACCTATATCTTCTCTACACTCTATAATGTTTGCCCATTTAATAAGTTCCTCTTTACTAATTTCATTATTCTTATATTTTTCTATAATTTTATTTATGTCTCTTTTTGTTATAAAAATTAATTCATCACTATCCCATGAAAATTTTTTTAAATCCTCTTTTATTTTATCTAATGACTTTTCAAAATTCACCAATGATTTTAAAACTTTAATTCTATTCACGAATACCTCACCTTTTTTTGTTAAACTTATTTTTTATATGGATAATTGAACCATCAGGAGCATAAGTTACTTTATAATAATCTATAGTATTGCCTTTTTCATTGATTATCTTATTATAAACCGCTTTAGATCCAGGAACATTTCCTTGTACTTCTGCTGAAAATAATTTATTACCACTTTTTAAAACACTCACCTTAGTATTATCTGAAGATGGAAGCTTTTTTTCAAACCTCTTCAAATTTTCTAATTCAAATTTGTTTAAATTTTGCTTAGGTATATCAAAAATCTTATCTACAACTTCCTTACTAAATTCTCCACCTACCTTGCTCTTATATCCTGTGCTTGGTCCTGTATATGGCTTGATTATATTATCATTTGCTCCTTTCTCTCCTTTCTTAAGACCACTCTCTCCTCCCTTCTCTCCTTTCTTGAAGTATTCCAGCGCTTCTTTGCTGATGTATACTTCTCCGTCACTCCCTACTCCTATTCCTTTCTTTGCTATCTCTCCTTTCTCAAAATCATATAGCTCTACCTTGTCTCCAACATTCTTCCCTACTCTATTCCCTTCTATCGTCAAATTCCCCTTCTCTGCTGCTGCATCCATCTTTGCATACTGCGCCTCTATCCACTTTATCGTTTTATACCTCGCATACTTCTCTTTCAGTATTTCTATTCCACTCCCCCCTTTCCTTATATTTTTTATCAACTTGCCCGTCATCAACAGTGATTCCGGTAATATTGCCATATCCACTGCTGCTTTCAACCATACTGGTGATTTATCATATACATATAACGCGCTCCCTTTACCTGCTTGCCATGCATGTCCTAAAATTGGTGTTTCTTCATATTTTGCATCTACTGTCCCCGCCACATCCGTTGCTCCTGCTAGTATTTCATTTGCATCTATATATCCTCCTGGAAATTTATCCTGCAATATCCCTTCTAATTTTAATTTTTTGGTTTTTAAATAATTAACCATCTTAACCATTATCGCCCCTAATAAAACTTCTGTTGGGCCTTTGCCATCACGCATTTCTTTTAGTAATTCCCCCCCCATATATTCATGATGCATTTCTAATGCTACATACCTATTTACCAATATTCCTTTTGCTACCTCTACTTCATTATTTCGATATTTTAGTTTCTTTTCATCTATTGTTACTTTTTTATTTTTTAAATATTCATTAAATACATCTCTTAAATACTTATCTAAATAAATATCTTCTATTACTTTATAATCAGTTCTTCTTAATCCTCCCATTCCCAACGGGCTTCCACCATACTGATATTCTTGATTAAATATATATTCTTTTACCTCTCCTCTTTTTATTACTTCTTGTTTAAATTTTTGATATCCTCCTTCTTTCACAGCCTCTTCCACTAATTCTTTACTTGTTTTAAACTTCCCTCCTATAACATTACATGTACCCTTTATTTCATTCTCATATACCAACTCTCCCTTTTCTGTAAATCCTGTTATCTTGATTTTATTTCTACCATCTAATATTCCTCCTGCTGGAGCTTTACATGATCCTCCTATTTGCGTTTCTCCTCCTGCCTTGAATGCTTTGCTTCCCTTGTTATAATTTGCTACTACCTTCTCATGGCTACCTTTTGGCACATTTAGCGTCTCTCCTGCTATTATCCTATTAAGGTCCACCAATTGTGGGTTTAAATTTCTTATTTCTTCTTCACTCAACTTATATTTATCCATTACGCCACTTACCGTATCTCCCCTTTTTATCTTATGCTTCTCTACTTCTACCCTCTTCACATTTCCTTTCTCTCCTTGATTAAGCGCATCCCACACCATTCCTGGCTCTACCTTTCTTCCTTCCCCTACTTTATTTTCCGCCTTGCACATTCCTCCACTGCACTCATAACTATCTCCTCTCTCTCCTTCTACAACTCCCCCTCCTTTATATGCTGTTGCTACCCTGATTCCTGCTTGTCCTGCTTTATCTATATCTTGAAATAATTTTGTATAATCTACCTTTCCGTCTTTACCTTTATACGCAAGTTTGATCTCCTCCTTAGTCAAACCTCTCTCTTCTGCCATAGTGTTTAAATTTGTCCCTTTTCTTAGTTCATTTAAATCTTGAAATAATTTTTCACGATTTACCTTCCCATTTTTACCTTTATAATCATTTTTCACCTGATCCTTAGTCAAACCTTTTATTTTTGACACTGTATCAATTGCTTCTTTTTCCTGTTTTGCCAATTTTATTTCATCTATAGTAGTTGAAATCATATCTGCACCAGTATTCACAATTGGTTTTACAACTTCATTTTCATAGATCTTTTTGATAATTGGGAATACTACCTTTGCAATGCCTTCTCTGATTGATGCCATCTGCTCAGAACTTGATGCTTTTTCCATAACGCTCTTCACTCTATTACAGATACTTACCACACCATCTTTTTTTGCTTCTTCAATATTTATATTTTTAAACTTGTTGCACTCTTGCCAATTTAGCTCCCTCCCTAAGATAATTCCACTTGCATTTGCCGCAATTTTTAATATGTTGCTTGCCTCAACTTCTCCATAACTATACTTAAGACCTGCATACATCATGTCTTTTGTGCTCATCACAGAATTTGCTTTGTATTCAAAATAATCAGCCAGTCTGCTTGCAATTTTTTTCATTGCTCTCTCACCTTTAGCATGGCCTGCTGCTGCATTCGCCATACCTAAAAATATTCCTCCAACAACCTTTCCTCCAAAAGTTGGAATCATACTTATTGTTTTGCTACCTATTTGCTGCGCAACAGACTTCAGTGTTTTCACCTCAGCATGGCCTCTTGCTGCTTCTGCTGATTTTCTTAAAATTTCATCCTGATTTCTAGTACTGCTCTTCCATATATCCTCAGCTAATATCTTTATTAGATTATCCCGATTCTTATCTATTATTTTAGTGGAACCATCCTCAACATCTTGTTTTATGTCTCCATCATTGCTGTTGATATATTCTTTAGATATTTCTTTAGTTACCCTTCCAATTGCTTCAGATATTGCAACCCCTTTTACTACAGCTACCATACCTTCTAGTGCAGTTGTCACTCCTGCTGCTCCTGGAAGATTTGCTATTTGCCACCAACCTTGATTTCCCCCAAAGTTAGCAATTCCAACCATTACAAGTGATATTCCAACTCCTATTGCATGACCCATTACAAAATCACCCAAATCGATTGGCATCCCATTGTCTATCGCCACAATAATTTGTATTATCTCAGATAATCCTTGAATCCCCATTGATAAACCAAATATCGCCATTAAGCCCGTATTTGCAAGCATTAGGTGGAATCCAAATGCAAGCGTTGCTATCGCTATAATTGCCGCTATAAATGTATCTGTCCAATCCTTTTCTAGACCGTATGTTGTAATCTCATATGCTAAAAATCCTGAGTTATATAATTCACGTGATAACTCATGGATATATGGTTTTAAATCATCATTTTCTAAATCTCCAAAGGCTTTATTCAAAATCAGTCTTGTTAAATATTTCTGATCATCTTTAGCAGCTATAATTTCATCCCCTTCTTGGCAATCTCCTTTTTCATCTACCTCATATTCCTTTCCATCTGAGCTTGCACATTTTTTGACCTCATTATCCTTATCATCTTCATTTACAGTGCACGGCTTTTTTGTCTTATTTTCAGTCTTTGTATCAGGTCCTAAGACTACGCTTGCACCACTCAACGCTCCACCTATATCTGATAAAATTGAACCTTCTGTGACACCTCCTATTTGCTCTTTCCCCCTTTATCATCTTCATTTATACTGCATAGATTTTCTTTCTTAATTCCGACCATTGCATCATATGCCGACACTAAATCTGCACCACTCATATCTTGTAAAATTGAATCTGGACCTTTTATAGCGCTTACCATTATCATTTCATCGCCTTCTGTATCTACAACTTGGTCAATAAGATCCTTTAAATGATCCGCTATTTTTTCGTATGCTTTAGCTACTAATAAGCATTGCTTCATGGTATCCGAAGTTTTTTCAACAATCCCACTAATCAAAATATAAGCACACTGACTTTGTTGAGCTGGGATCATATATTGATGTATACTATTTATTGTATCGCTTAAATCATATACAAACTCTTGCTTCACCTCATTTGCATATTCAGCTTGATCATAATCTGTTATCCCATCCTGATCTTTTATCAATCTCACAAGTGACAACATATTATAACCTGTCCATGCAAAATGCCTATCCATATCAATTGCTTCCTCAGAAAATTCAACAGCCTCTCCAATTGGGCCTGCTTGTTCAAAAAATCTTCTAAAGTCTTTACCAACAATTAATCCCCCACCAACTCGCCTGGCTTTCTTCCCCTCAGACTTTTCATAAAAATGCGTCTTCATATAATTTCTACTTTTTTGAACTAAATATGCAGGATTTTTTAACAGTAGCTCGGTGCTATCCACCCTCTTTTTTTGATTTTTAAATAACTCTAATTGCTTATTATTAAATTCTTCAAAACTATCAATTACTGCTTTTTTCAGTTTGGCATTTTCATTTACATCATCTTTTTCTTTATCATATGACTCAAATTCTTCCAAAGCCTGAGACTGACTTAGCCATACAGCCCAATTTTCTTCAATCTGCTTTGTCTCACTTTCGTTATTATAATATTTTCTATGGGTTTCCCAAAAATTAAATTTCTCTTTATATTCTTCTTTGTTTACTTCTTCTAATATTTTCTTCTGATATTCTTCATCTGGATTATCTTTGTCATAATTAAATTTTTGTTTAACTCTATCTTCAACATCACTTGCAATTTTACTGTATTTGGTATCAACATAAGACTTAATTTCTTTATACTCTTCTTTAATACAACCCAATTCACTACCAAAAAATTGTATTAGCTCATAATCTAGAGAATTCAAAATTCTTTTGCCGTCTTCCAAGACATCTGTCAAATGCAAATATCCTTCATAATTTATATTTTCAATATAGGAAGAAATATCCATTACTTCTGCAAAATTATAAACCTTAGATTCTTGTTTTAAACACTTGATTGTTATTTCGCCTTGAGAATTAAAAATATAAATTTTATTATGGTCAACTATATATTGATTATTTCTAACTATTTCATATCCTGTTGGTGAATTAACAGTTCTAATTAAACCAACCAAATTTTCAAAAAGCCTATCTCTCAATTCTATTTTCGGAAATTCAATATCAATAAAATTACTTAAACTCTCTTTCTCCCTTTCATACCTATTTTCTCTATATTCTTGTAACCTACTTTCTCCTTTATCATTTAATAAGTTGATATCATGAATCTGACTTGCATTTATAATTAATTGTGCTGAGCCATAATCGCCATTCCTTGCTGCCCGACCTTCAGCTTGATTTTGCACTCTTATACTCTCTGATAAAAAACTCAATATTACATGTAGCCCCCCATTATAATTTACTTCTCTATCTATTTTAAAATCAGCTCCCCTACCTGCTAAATTTGTAGCTATTACCACCTCACCAATTTCTAATCTTTTTTTGAGAACAGTTTGATCTTGATCATTTATATATTTATATATCTTTTCTTTATCATACCCTTTTATCAATAAATGTTTATATAGATTATTTACATCCTGGATTGTTTGCATTATAACCAATACAGCTCGATCATGACCCTTTGCTGTGCTAAAAACTTGTTCTGAAATAGTGTCAAACCACTCTTTATAACTCTTTGTTATAACTTCAGGGAAGATTGCCAATTTTTTGTGGATATAATTTGGTATGATCACACTATCTATACCATATACTTTTGTTAAAAATTCATGATGTTCTTTTTCTCCTAAAGTCCCTGTTAAACCGTAAATATTCCCTTTATACTTTAAGAAATATCCTGGGTACGATTTAAATATACTTGTTAAATTTTCTTGCTTAACGCTCAATCCATGTTTTAACTGCAAAAATTGATGCAATCCATCTGACCAAGTTAAGCTGTGTTGCAACACTCCTGTATTTTTGTAATCTACTGGAGAGATATCTTTTTTTCCCGACTTATTGCTTATTATATATTCCAAATTTTCTTGATAATACAATGATCTTTCTATTGACCTGATCCAATTATCTGAATGCTTTAAAACAAAATCTTCCAAATGCTTGGGAATTACTATTTTTCTAAATTCTCTGTCATTTTCTAAATCTAATAATCCATCTTTTGCATATTTTGCTGTATTCTTTCTTAAGTATTCTTGATACTCTCTATGACTTCCAATTAACGAATATTCCTCATCGTTATCTTCATCTTCTTGCTTAATCAGTTCAAAATATTTTTCATCTTTTTCATCATATAAGACAAAATTACCAATAATATGATATTGTCCCCAGGCTGGAGTTATTATTTTCTTTAAATGCTCAAATCCAGGTAAACCTGAGGATAATTGTACCTTCATGTTAGTTTGATCAATAAATAAATTATCTACTTCGTCTACTATTAATACTCCGTATCCTCTTCCATATTTTGTATTTTGAGTGATATCTCTCAGATCATCTCCAATAAATGTTAATATGTCTCCATAAACAACATTACTTTTATAACACTCTTTTGCTTCAGTATTATAGTCTTGTATGTTATGGGTTACACTGATTCCTAATAATGCATAAAAACCCCCTAATTCCTCTGGCTCTTTAGTTGCAAGTGCACTAGAACTTGTTGCTATATCTACATTTTTTCCATTTATAACATTTAGTGCAGCAAGCATTGCTATTATTATCGATTTACCTTCGCCAGTTGAAACTTGAATTAACCTATTACCACCACTTTTATATAAATTTAGTAAACTTATTACTTGTGCATCTCTTACTTTATATTTACCTTCTAGTACAGTCAGATATATTGCATGTTTTAAAATTGCTATAACTTCTGATAAATTTGCAGCATTTACTTCTTTGATTTGTAATGCCCAATTCGGCAAATAGATTTTATAATAAACTTTTTCTACTTCTTTTATATAATCAGGATGGTATGGCTGATTTTTTAATAATACATTCAGTAAATTTTCTTTTATTTCTATTGGTAAAAACTGGCTTATCTCATATTCAAATGGCTGATTCTGATAATCTTGACCACTTAAAATGATTTCTGATTTATTGTTAGCGCTAACGCTCCATTTATCAAATTTTTTAGAGTTATTTTTTGTAATTTTATCATATCCTAGCGCTATATTAGGAGATAGTTTTTTTTCAAAAAGCTCGATTGCTTTTAATTTACTTTTTAAATAACTTGCATCATTATATCCTTCGTTTAATTGAATATCTGAGAACTCTTGTATAATCCTAGATGAACTCTTAATAAAATATTTAGTATTATCTTTATACAAACTCCATATCTTACCTGCCCACTGCTCACTTTCGTAATCATTTAATATATCAAATATTGTATTACCTTCTCTATCTATCCAATTATCTGGAATTTTATATTCGTATGCAATTTGAAAAATGTCAGTTAATTCATTAATAAATATCTTTTCTTGGTTTTGTGCTGTTGGAAATTTACTTAATATTTTACCTAAATTTTTTGTATCCCAACCTAAATCTTCTGCTAAAAACTTTATTTGTTTACAAAATTTCTTAGCTTCTTCTTTCTTACTAGATTTTATTTTTTCAAAATACTCATTAAATTCTTTATTAACATTACCATTAGAAATTTTCTCAAATGATTGACTATTATCTTTTATTATGCCATTTAGATTATTCTTTAACTGATGAACTACCCTCGTTAATTTTTCATATTTAAGTTCTTCCAACTTTGCTAATTTTTTCTGAATTTCCGGAACATTGTTTTTTAAAAAATCCTCATACTGCAAGTTAATTCTGTAAATTATGAAAATTAAATCTTTGAGTTTTTTTTCCTTATTTACACTATCCAATACCCTCTCTTCTTTTAATATGTCATCTAATAATTTAATTGATGAATTACTTATATCCCTAATAACCTCTACTCTTAAGTCGTTATTAAAATCAATAATTTCTCCCATTACATTAGTGTAATTTGTAGCGTCTTTTTTAAATGTCTCAACATACCTTATAAGGGCTTCATACGATATGTGTTTACCTGCTTTATAAAGATCCTCTAATATGAAAGCGTTTTCATCATCTATAATTATTTTATTATTATTAACTCCGGTCTTTACAATCTCAATTAAATTTTTATTGCATTCTTTATTACATCTATACTGATTGTCGTTAACTGCTTTAATTAAATGAAGAAAATTCTCAAATACAAAATCTGAATATTCTATTTTTTGAATTCTATCAGAGAACTTGCTAACTAGTTCTTGCGTTATTTTTTGATTTAAATTTTTATCTTTTTTTGCTAATTCTAAAACTAAATTAAACTGCTTATCATCTGGGGAATGAAATGCTGAATAGTTAATTAGGATTTTTGATGCCAACCACCTATTAGCTTGATAATCGTTATTTAGTTCTTTTTCATAAAAATCTAACACTATCTTACTTATCTTATACCAAGTATTTTCAATGTATTCATCAGTAATAACACTCTTTAATGATGTATTTTCATGCAGTAATATACTATCTACTTCCTTTGGCTGACTCTTTATAAGTTCACTAATATTTTTTTTAACTAATTTTTTAACATCTATCTCTTCATTTATTATTTTATTAATAAAATCTATATCATCATTTGATAAAGCTGCGTTTTGAAACTTGCATATCTTATTATCATATAATAATTCTGGATGTTTTAAAAAATATTGATTGACTGGATCGCAATCTTTTAACCCATTTTCCTTATAAAAGGATTGAGGATCATCAAAGCATTTATGCTCTTCTGATCCTTTGAAATTACTACAGTAAAAATCCTCATCAATTAATAAATCTGATAAATCTACATTAAAATTTTCTGCCATAGAGATCTTTAATTTTGATAGGCAGCTTCTACTTGATTTATACTATGTACATAAGAAGAATCATTTATTACATTTATGTCCTCTAAGTCCTCTTGATGCTGATAGTACATAATTCCGTCTAACATCTTATTTAGATAATTTATATCTTCATTCTCAGATAGAGTTTTAGATTTTTCTTCTAAAGCAGCTATCTCTTTAACAATCTTTTGTTTTTTATCTTCAAAAGCTTTAATATCACTCTCTATATCATTTTTTTCATTTTGATATTTACTCTTATAACGACTCCAATGATTAACTTTATCTCTTATATTTTCTTTTTTGTTCAAACAATTTTGATCATATCTTCCAGGTGAGTGACGCCAACAATTTTCACTCTCAGCAACACTTAAATCACTTTTATATGATGCATGCATACTTATAGCTTGATCGAGTTCGGTTTGTTTTTGGTTTAATGTAGGTTTTTTATTTTCAATAGAATAACCTAATTTTTTAATCTCTTCTTTTTTACTACTTATTTCATTATCTAGTCGCTTGTATTTATCACTGATTTTATGTTTTTCTTGTTTTAATATATTTAAAGCCTCCTTTGTTTTTAATATATCTTCGCACTCTAAATCAGTGTTTTTTAAGCACTCATCAATTATACTTATTGTTAAATTTGTTTCCATTTTTCCTCCTAATTAATGTTAATTTTTATTATATGGTGTAATTAATAGTATAATTCTTCCTTTACTTGATTCATTTGGTGCTGCATGCATAGTTCCTAATTTACCCATCAAGTGCACCGAACCATATCCATCTTCACATGTTTTGCTATTATCATAAGTAAGCATTGCCCTACTTATTTCTCTATCTTCGCACTCTTTATTTGAGTGAAATCCATAAAAGAAATTACAATCTTTTGCTTCTTTAAAAAATATTCGTCTTTCATCATCATTTATATTTTTATAATGAGTTTTTTCGCCAATTATCGATACTAAAAACACTTTGTTACCAATATATTTTTCAACTTTAGTAGTATTGTCTCTAATTATATCTTCATAACTTTTATCAATATGCCAATACTCACAGCTATTAGTTTTGTAATTCTCTAAATACCCACTCATAGTTCTAATAATCAACTCAAATTCACCATCACCACTTTCTCCAAATATATTGCTGGTTGTCCTTATAATATAATTTGTTAAAATACTACTTTGATATGAATTTGCTTTTATACTCTTATTTTCAAGAATTTCTTTAATTGAATTTAAAACACAATTATTTAAGTATTTACAATCTTCTGATGTTATTACTTTGTTTTCATTTCCTTGAATTTCTATATTTGACAATAACTCTTGACCTTCTTTTGATATTCCCAAATTATAAAATGCGAATTGTTTTCCTAACTCGATCTTTTCTAAAGCATTAGTTATTTCATTATTAATATATTCATCTTCCGCAAAGCACTGATAAAAATTGTCATTATAACTACCAACTCCCAAAGTCTCCACCTCATTAGTCAATAAACAACGCTGATCCTGATATGATAAATCTATTTCTTCCATAGAAACAACCTCTTCCCTAATAACAATTTATAGTAATTACATACAACCTTAACCTCCTCCCATTTGTCAACTTTTTTATTATCTGTTTTAATCTATGATTGTACTCTTAATAACTATATCTAAAAGTTTTTGTTTTTTTTGTAAAAAATTAGTTCTTAGGCTGCAAATTTTTTCTCAATAATAAAATTATTCCCATAGGTGATCCTAGTTAGTTGGACAGTTTTGCAGCAAAGTTAAAAGGAGAGCAACTCAGTCATAGTCACTAAGCGGCTTTCAAATATATTCTCTCTTCTATTTTTTTCCAATCACTATCCCACTTATTACTTAACTTTAGAGCTCTGATTTGTAAAACTTGATTCGCACCATCTCTGGTCCAAGTCATACGTTGCTTGTTTTTTTGACGAACATTAATTAAATTACTTACTGTGCTTTCAGCATAACTGCTCATATAGACCAAGCCTTGCATTTCTCTTTCGTCGTAATTGATTATTTTATCCTGGTTATTTTCTATATATTGCTTCAGTATCTTAAGCTTATTAGATGACTTTATTTCTTTAGTATCTTTTATTGTAAATAGGCATGCAATACTGACCCAGTAAGTGCTTATAAAAATAAGAAAATAGGCACGGAAAAGTGCACCACTATATTAGTTGTAAATAACTAAATATAGGTGCCAAATTGTATAGGGTGCAAATGTACGAAGAAATAAGAAGAGCAGTATTAGTAAAAGGAATTAGCAAAAGTATAGTGGACTGAAAAAATCAGACAACAAAAAGAGTAGTTTTATTTCCTAAAAGATAGGAAAATATAAATAAAAAATAATGTCAACTCTCAGCAAAAAGGGGCCACTAATTCTCACTAAAAAGGGGCCACTTAATTTAAATTTTTTTACTAATTTTTCACATCATTTTCCCCATCATAATTTTTAATATTTTTAGCTCTATAACTTGGGCCATTAATTCTAAAAATTCTCGAATGATGAACCACCCTATCTAAAATTGCAGAAGATAAAATACTATCCGAAAAAATATCATTCCATTGCTCAAAAGATTTATTTGTTGTGATAATAGTTGAACCTTTTTCGTATCGTTTGGATATCACATCAAAAAAATCAGAACCTGAATAATCTGGAATTTTTTTAAAACCTAGTTCGTCCATTATCAATAAATTAGGTGATAAATATTCATCTAATTTTTTATAATACGAGTTGTCTGCTTTTGATATATGAAGCTTATAAAGCATGTCTTACACTGTAGTAAAAAGTACTTTATACTCCTTAAGTAAGGCTTTTAGCCCCAATGCTATAGATAAATGAGTTTTGCCAGTGCCAGGGTTTCCTATAAAGATAATATTTCTTTTTTCTTCAATATATTGGCAAGTAACAGCGTCACTAATTTGCTTTTTATCAATAGAGGTTTGGAAGTTAAAATCAAAATCCCCTATTGTCTTTAGGGACTGTCTAAAAATGCAAAAAATCTGAGGAGATAATTACAAATTATCGATTTCAGAATGAAAAAAAATAAATATAGGAAAATAAAAATTTATAGCTGTAGAAATATTGAGAAATGATCCGTAAAACTGGAGCCAATCTGCTAATATCGTTTAATAAAGCATGAGCTATGCAATTACAGAGAGTCTTTTAATGTTAAAAGAAAAGGCATTCATAAATTCAGCAAATTGATTTTTGGCTATACCTAAATATCGAACTCTCTTGTTTCGCTTGGAGAAAACTCTTTCAAAAGGAGAGCGTATTTTAGTGCGCCATTTATCAAGATCCTTGTTTTTATCTTTCATGTTATTAAGCTTTATTGCGGCCAAATGTACATTATTTTTTGCAGCTACTATTTGTGCTGGTTTGGTGCAATAACCTTTATCAGCAAAGACGGCTCCTTGACTAGGACAAATATGCTTCAAAGCTGAAGCATCATTGACATTAGCAGGAGTAACAGCAATTTTATTAATGAGCCCACTTTGCATATCAACACTTCTGTGTGTTTTATAGCCAAACCAATATTTCTTTTTACCCTTACAGCCTATTCTGGCTTGTTTGTCTCTTGCTATTTTTGGTATAATTTCATTATTTAATTTATCATATTTCTTCTTAATAGCCTTATCTCTTTCTTCCCATAATTGAGCTTTTGATATCAGATGTGCTGAATCTATAAATGTAAATACTTCGCTCATATACCCTTGCTCTCTGAGCTGCTTTTTCATTATTTCAAATAATTTTGATAACTTCTTTGTCCCTATCCTTCTTCTTACTTCCCCGAATAAACTGTGATCCGGTGTTTTTTCTGCCAATCCAAACTCGCAGAACCACTTTGCTACACAATTTGTCTTTAATGCCTCTTCTAACTGCCTGTCACTCAAATCTTCCATAAATTGATATAGCAAGCATTTGAGCAAACGATCCATTCCATATCCCTTACATCCTTTGCCTGATTCCATTCCTTTCAATCTATAATCTATTTTCTTAAAATTAAATACCTCCTTGAATTTTCGGTAATTATGTTTCGCGGGCATTAGTTCCTCTAGACTTATTATTGCCATTTGTTTTACTGACATCCTTTTCTTATTACTATTTTCTTTTATAATAGCATTTTTATCTCCTTTGTTCTATTTTTAGACAGGCTCAATATCAGTATTAAATTTCATGGACCTTTACAAATAAGTAATAAAATGCATTGGCTGCATAAATCTTTTTACAAAAATAAAAAAGTAGATTCAAGTGAACTTACTTGGATATCAGTTTCATCTGAAACAAAATGGAGTGATTTAAATAAAATTATGTGGCGCAAGTATAAAGAATTATTAAGCCAAAGTCTACCTAAGAGTTTCCTAGATATAGCAAACAAAGCTATATTAATCAAAGATAAAGATGATCAAATCGAATACGTATTATCATCAGTTAAAAAAATCATACATTATAATAAAAAAAGATATGCTATTAAGGGGGGGTATTTACCAAGAGACCTTACGGAAGTAGAAAAAAGTGGATATGGAGATTGTAAGGATTTCGCATTTGTAACAGCTGTGATTCTAAATAAAATTGGATATAATGCAAATATTGCTTCTATAGATGCTGGTGCTAGCGAAGAAAACTTGTTTTGGGGTATGCAAACTGATTATTTTAATAAATTTTTAAACAAAGCATTACCTAATTTGGGAATTTTTAATCATGTTGTAATCATGATTAAAAATGAGGAGAGTGGAAGGGAAGAGTACTGGATTGATCCGTTATATGGTAATAGTATTTATAACATACCTACATCTATTTTAAATAAATTCGTGTTGGTAGTAAATGGTAATTCTGCAACATTAAAGCAAATAACACATAAAACTATTTTGGATAAAATTTATGAAGGATTTAAGGAGGGTTTTATAGATAGAGTAAGCTCTTAGAACAGCAGAGAGCCTCAAATAAAGTATTATAAAAATCCAAGAAATTGACTTTTGATTATTTTTAATGATTAAATATAGATAACAATGTTTTAAATCTAATAGAGTTATTTATGGATAGTTATTTAGAAAATGCAATGGATTATGTTCAAGAAGCATTCGAAAGTGCTAATCAGTGGATGAAAGAAAATGATCCTTTGAGATTTCCAGAAGTGGAGGCAAGTGTATTGGATGTGCTTGATAAAGAAAATGGGGTGTCAAGTTTTGATATAGCAGGTACAGCAGAATCTACAGAGGAGGAGCTTGAGAATTTTATGCGGGATACTATTAATAATGTATTAATTGGAACTAACAGCTTGCAAGGGGGTCTAAAAGATAGGATTGATTGGCATATTAGTAAAATTGTAGAAGACAGCAAAGCAACAAGCAATCAAATGCAATTAGTGCTAAATGGTTATTCATCAGGTGGTATTGATGCAGCAATTATTTCGGTACTAAGGCCAGATCTAGTTAGCCATGTGAACATGATAGATTCCCCTGGTGCGTATGATATAGTATTAAAGCTTTTGGATGGAGATGTAATAAAAGCTACTGACGTTTATAAGAAGATTGAGATCTATAACGGAAATAGAAACTTTGTAAACTCTAAAGGCAGTCATCCACCAGGGAAGATGATTCATCATGTTGATGTTGATGCACATTCAATGATAGAAATAATTGATACATTTAAATTAAAGGGAGATTCTTTAGTACTAGGAAGATGTCATTCTGATAACTTATGTAACTATAAAAATGGAGAATACCTAATAGAGAGATTAACAGATGATATAACTAAAAAAGATATTGCTAAGTATTTAGGTGTTTCGGTTAAAAATGTAGAGCTTTTAGATAGTAGATCGTTAAGTGAAGAAGATCTCAAAGAATTTAAAGAAATAATTAGTAATAAATTCAGGATCAATAATAAACCAGAAGGCGAAAGTAAATTAAAAGAGAGTAGAGATAAAATAATAAGCGATTATACAAAAGCCAATAATTTAAATAAGGGGTTTTTTAGAGGCAGTGAGGGGCTATGGAAGGTAGAACACATAATTATGCAATGGCTAGTAATTATGGCTCTACCGGAATCTTAGACCACGACACGATACAAGATGGAATTTATCTAAACCTAGGAGATCCATTGTATTCTTACGGAAGTGAGTATCTTAAGACAAGCTGTAAAAAGCAAGGATTGAGAAAAGATGCAATGGAAGTCGGACTGATTCATAGTACTCTGAGTATGGGAAAGCCATATACATGGGGAAGGGGTCAGCAATATGGCAAAGATGAATGGCATCAAGAAAAGCATAATGTTAAACCAAGAAGAAGCTGGAAGAAACTGCATTTAGTGGTGGATGATAATAATATAATCCAAGGAGTTGAATTAGCTGAAAAATCAGTACATGACTCTGAAGTAGCTTCAGATCTACTAGACCAAGTACAAGGTCTGGGAGACAGGTATATAGCGGATGGAGCATATGATACCAAAAAAGTATACGAAGAAATAGAAAGGCAAAATGAAAATGCAAAAATAGTTATTTCTCCCAGAGAAAACGCAGTAATATCAGATGAATGGCATGCAGAAAGGAATAAAACTTTGGATATTATAGATAAACATGGTTATAAAGGATGGTACAAGATACGCAAATACGGCTTTCAGAATTACGCAGAGCTTTCCATGCAGAGATATAAAAAAATTATAGGACCAAAGATGCATTCTAGAGATATAAGGCGGCAAAAAAATGAAGCAGTTATTGCTACATCTATTTTAAATAAATTTACAACTTTAGGAATGCCGATATCTAAAAAAGTTGCTTAATTTTTGTTAAACAGCAGGGTATGAGAGGTTATGCAACAACGCGAATTATATGTAGAAAAAACAAGGTTTATTAGCTTTGATAAAAAGATGGTAAACGTTGCTTATAAAGAAAAATCAGCAAGTAAAGTAAGAAGTAAGAATGTAGTACCTAGTATAATACAGGTTGAAGATGAATTTTTAGGATATGTGAATGGAAAATGGGAGCAGTTATCAACAGAAATAAAGGGTAACAGGGTAATAATAAAAGCGACCGATGAGGTGAAATTAGGTGTTGCGCCAGATATGGAATATACATATGCATACTTAAGTAAAAAAGGAATAGGAGTAGGATTTAATGCAAATGGAGATGAATTTGCAGTTAAAGCAGCTGTATGGGGAAGTAAATATGAATTTAGCCAGACAAGTTACACACATCAAGCAACAAATATAACAGCAAATTTTATTCAATTAGAGGGAGATAAGATAGAGGATTATGGAATTATATATAATGCTCAAGAAATGCATGAAAACGCTAGAATTATTTTTCATGGAATAGCAAAAGATAGAATTAGTACAGAAGAATATAGAGAGGAATTTGGCGTTGGATTAAAAATGGGAATTAAGAGTAACTTGGGATCAATATACAGAGGAGGAAAAGCAATAAAAGACCAAGATTATTCAAAGCCTGAAGGTTACATTAATGGATTTTTTGCAGGACTTGAAACGTATCATAACACACTGAAATTATTATCAGATAATGCCAATCATGGCGTTACAGGTGGGGTGTGGTTTTATGGTGAATATAAAGAGCAAAGACATGAAGTAGAGCAGGTAATTGCAGTTCCAACAATAATCAATGTAAAAGATTTATATAAAAGTGAAAGTGAAGAATTAAAATTATTAGGCACACAAATAGAAACTTATAGAAGTTATATAAAGACAAAATACCTAAATGCGAAAGCAGCTGAAAGTACACTAGATAGCAAAACAAGTGAGAGTGGTTTTGATATTGAGATTCCAATAAGTGGAAGTATTACTGGAAATATAGGAAATGTTATAAGCAAGGCAAACCAACATCAACGTTTACAAATGAATGTTGATATACAAGTGAAAGATCATTTTAGGTTAGATGTACAAGGTCATGCTGATATGAGAGGAGTATTTTTAAGAGCCGCAAATTTGGAAGCAAACTTTGAAAGTTTATTATTAGAATCGGCACAAGATATAATAGAAAATGACAGTCAGGGAATTAACTTAGGAGTTAGTGGAAGTAAATTAGGGTTAGAGGGATTTAGTGGTGGAGTAGAAAAAAGTAAAGGTAATCGACATGTCGTAGAAAGAATTACAGCGATGATAGGCGAGAAAAGTGCAAATATTGTAGTAGCAAATGCTTTGAGATTGAATGGAGCAATGATAGCAAATGCGCAAAGAAATGAGGATGGAAGCTATACAGATCATGGCAATATAGCACTTAAAGTAGGAGAATTATTTATACAACATATTCATGATTATGACGAGGGATATACATTAGGAGCATCACTTAGTACGTCTAAGAAATATGACAACATGATATTAAAACCAACACTTGGAGGTCATAAAAAAGCAGGTGGTAGTAAATCTACAATAGGAAGTGGTAATATAGAATGTACAGGTTCAATATGTGAATTTGATAAAGTAGAGGGTGATATTAATAATATCCAATACATGGATACAAAGTATAATATCGATCCAATCAAAATGTATTGGAGTAATATTGATACAGAATGGTTAAAAGATGGAATAGCAAAAAAAGATGGGAAGATAGATCTCTCTGAAGCCTTAAAAAGAAGCACAGATGCGTATAAAAGAGAATTCAAGGAAGCATTTTCTCCTATGTGGCAATACATAGAAAATATGTTAATAAAGAAAGAAGAAATAAAGGATAATGAAGAATATAAAGAAGAAAATACTGATAATATAGATATAGCAGAAGATATTGAAGAGAAGGAAGAGAAAAAGGTTGAGATAAAAAAAGAAGCTAATAATGAAGAAAATGATCAAACAGCTAAAGGCAATGATGCTGAAGAAGAAATAAAATTAGAAGATGAGCAGAATAATGCGGAGTATGTAAAAAAAATTACACTCAAATATGAAGAGGGCTTTAAAAAAGAGATAGCTAAGCAAAGTATTAAAAATATTAATAGAGAAATAGATAATATTAGAGAGCTAACAAGTGAAGAAAGGAATGAATTAAAAGAGTTAACAAAAAGCATAGTTAGTGATTATGTCAATGCTGATGCTGGTGGTAAGGTAAAAATAGTAAATACATTATATCAAGATTTAAGAACATTAGAAGGAGAAATAAAAAACGCTGAAGAAAAAGGTGCGTGGAATAAAGTTAGTAGTTTTTTAGGAAGGGTATTGGGTTTGGGGGAAGCGAATGCAAACCCAGCAGCAGCGATTTATCTGGCTGGTACGGTAGGTTCAGACGCATTAGCTAAACTAGGAGCTATTGTATTAACATCTATAGGTGCAATGTATGTTGCAAAAGAGGTTATTGATAAAAAAAATGATGCTTCATATAAATCTATCCAGAATGATGATTCAAAGAAGATGATAACACAAATAGGATTCGGTCCAAAAACTTTAATATTGCCAAATGGCCAAGCTGTTATAATAGATGATGATAATTATCAACAATTAAAACAAAATCACCGGATAGTTAAAGAAAATGGTTTAGAATATATTATCAATCCATCAATTATGGTTGATGAGACCGGTAAAGAACATGTTATCAGCACCCCTATTCCAAAAAAGACACCTGATTTACCTGGATATCCAATTAATGATAACAAGAAACCAACTATAGAGACATACCCAGAAGCAGAGAAGCAAGATAAATTACCAGGATTTACTCCGGCAGAGCCGCTGGAGAGTCTGAAAGGATCAACTATTCCTGAGCAGAATTTAGAAGACCATATATTATTAAAGGAATACCCAGATACAGTTGATAAAGTTGGAGGTAGATATCCATCTAACGGTGAATATGCTGGAAAAAAATATCCTGTTGAGAAATTACCTGAAGATTTACAGAAAAAGTATCCTGATAGTGTAGAGTTTGATGAGAAAGGTTTTCCTGATCTAAAGCCTTATACAAAAAAAGAAGTGCAAGTTGAAGGATTAACAGGAGATAGAGAGAGTGATGAGAAAAAAGCAAGTAAAATAGCTGGATATAAAAAAAGACCCGAAGGATATACATGGCACCATCATCAAGATGGCGAAACCATGCAGTTAGTTCCCCAAGATTTACATGGGGCAGTGAGACATACTGGTGGTGTCTCAACTATAAAGCATAATCATAAGGTAGATTAGTATGGCAGAGTATATGAAAAATATAATAATAGAAGAAAGCAAAAATCAGATAACTAATAATGATATTATAAAAATTGAAAAAAAGTTAGATATCAATTTTCCAAAAGATTATAAAAGCTATCTGCTTAAGCATAATGGGGGGTATCCAATAAAAGATACTGCTCCTATGATTAATCCTGTAGATGATAACGAAAGAAATATAGGTGTAGATAGGTTTCTTGCTATTTATGAGGGAGAGTATGATAATTTTTTAAAAGATTACAATACATTTAAAATATGGCAAAAAAGAATGCCAGATGAATTAATCCCTATAGCAAATGCCTCGTGTGGAGATAAAATATGTATGAGTGTAATAGGCGATAATTATGGCAAAGTATATTTTTGGGATCACGAACAAGAGGCTTATGAAGGAGAAGAACCAGATTATTCAAATGTACATTTAATAGCAAATAGCTTTACAGATTTCATTAATAGCTTATATGAAACTGAATTATTAGAAGATAAAAATGGGAAAAATTTATGGATATATAAGCATGATAGTTATTCATTACCCGTATGCACAGAGATAAAAAAATATGGAAATATAATAAACGAATTTTTTGATAAAACTCCTAAAGAAGTAGAAGAATTTATTATTAAGAGATTTGATGCAAACGGAGATTTATTACTATTATTCCAATCTGGAGGAAAAGAATACTTTAGAAGGATAAATAAAGTAGGTAATCTTCTTGAAGAAGGAAGTAATTCTATCCATACAAAAAACCCCATTGAAAATAAGGAAAATAATCATGAAGAAAAGGGCTCTGAGCGGTAGGTAAAATTTCATACAATAAACAATTGATTAATGAATGCATAATATTAAAAACGATCGTTTTTAATACTCACCCTACCCTATATCTTTTTTGCATCTCAAAAGTTAAAAATCGATATCTTTTCTCATATCTTTTTCTTAGTGTTTTTATTGCGCAATTGCAATAAGATACGATATCTATTTGTTGTTTATAATACTCTGTTGACTTATTATATTTTACATATTATAATTATTTGCAATATATTATATTAATGATTAATAAATATTGCTATGCAAGAAATAAGAACTCATATAGATGCTAATGGTAGAATCCTTATACCACACAGTATTAGAAAAGCATGGGGTATTAAATCTGGCGATGTTTTTGTTATTAGAACATTAGATAATGAAATGAGGATTATTAATCTTAAACAAGCTATTGTAAATGCTCAGAATTTAATTCAAGAATATATTCCTGATAATGTTTCTCTTACAGAAGAATTATTTACTATGAGGCGTGAAGAAGTAAATAAAGAAATGGAGAAATAATTATGCATTCCTATGTTATAGACTCTTCTGTATTATTAGCATTGCTTAAAAAAGAACCTGGTAGTGAGAATTATTACGATTATCTAAAAGATTCCGTAATCTCTTCAGTAAACATAACTGAAGTTGCAGGCATATTAATTGCACGCCATGACATTCCAAAAGATAAAGTGATAGCTACAATTAATCAATTAGTTGGAACTGTGATTAATTTTAGTGAAAAACAAGCTTACATTGCTGCAGATCTTGAGAAAACAAATATGCAAAATAAATTAGGATTATCATTAGGCGACAAAGCTTGTATTTCTCTGGGAATTTTAATGAACCTTACTGTATGTTCTACAGATAGAATCTGGGGAAAAGTAAAGGTTGAAAATTTAAAGATTAACCTTTTAAGATAATTTTATGTTAATAGGATATGCAAGAGTGTCAACACAAGATCAGAATCTTGATATGCAGATTCAAGCTCTTGAAAAAGCAGGATGTGAGGTCATTTATTCTGAAAAGATAACAGGCACTAGAGCTGATAGGCCTGAATATTTAAAAATGAAAGATTATGCGAGAAATGGCAAAGATACTATTATCGTATATAAATTAGACAGGCTTGGAAGATCGCTTAAGCATCTTATAGAAGAAATACAGTTATTCGCAGATAGAAACATAGGATTTAAATCTATTCAAGAAAACATAGATACTACTACTTCTAGCGGTAAGTTATTCTTCCATATTTTTGCCTCTATTGCAGAGTTTGAAAAAGATATCATTAAGGAACGCACATTAACTGGCTTAAACGCAGCAAGGGCAAGAGGAAGACTTGGAGGTAGACCTAAAAAACTAACGGATGCACAGCTTATCATGATGAAAAAGATGCATGCTGACAAAGATAATTCTATACAGGAAATTTGCGACATGTTTAAAATTAGCCGCCCTACCCTTTTTAGACTAGTTCGTGTTTAATTGAATATTTGTATATACTACAGTACAAAATAATCTAATACCAAAAACATAAATTATTGAACTGTCTGTCACTTTATCTTTTGGAATGCTATGGTGGCAAAGATAATAAATTAGGAAATATGATTATTGAATCTTGCAATTCATATCAAGATGGTACAAATAAAATTGAGCAAATTAACAAAACAAGAAGATCACGTAAATATACTTTTAAAAAAACAAAGACTATTAAATTGGGGCTAGATTTTGAAAAGATTACTGGGCTTACTGGTAATAGGATATAAAGCCATATATATCATGTAGTGCCAGCTATTTATAAGATATGTATAGTGGCATATTTAGTTTAATCAAATACAGTAGAGTGAATAAATGGTAGAGAGATTCCCGATATCAAAAGAAGGCATGAATAAGCTTGAAATAGAACTTAATAATTTGAGATTTGTTGAGAGGCCAAATATTATTAAGTCTATCTCCGAAGCGAGGGCGCACGGAGATTTATCAGAAAATGCTGAATATCATGCTGCAAAAGAAAAGTAAGGATTCATAGAGGCTAAAATATCTAAATTATAAGATAAGATTTCTAGAGTGGATATTATCGATATTTCACAAGTGCGAGGGGAGCAGGTGAAATATGGAGCATCAATAAGATTATTAGATGAAGATACTGAGAAAGAAATTGCTTACAAAATTGTTAGTGAATACGAGGCTGATGTTTCAAAGGGTATGATTTCGATTACATCGCCTTTATCCAAAGCATTGATAGGAAAGAAAGTGAATGAATCTTTAGAATTTAATACTCCCAAAGGTATAAGATACTATAAAATACTGTCTGTGGATTACATTTAGGTAATTGTCAATATGAAGATATTGTAATTTTAGAAAGTTCTAGTCTTTATTTAATTGAACAAAAAGAAGAAATTATTAAGCCTATAGTAATGCATTAATAAATATATGAATTTGAAAAATTTTACCTTATACTACCAGATGCTATAGTGCTAAAAAACTTGAAAAAGGACATATATGATTAAAGCGCAACCCTTACCTTATGAAAAAGATTTATTTACACCAGTTCTTACAAAAGAGACTTTAGATTTTCATTATGATAAGCACCATTTAGGCTACGTTAAAAAATTAAATAGTTTAATTGAAAATACTAAATATTCTGAACTAGGTCTTGAGGAGATTATTATGCTTTCTCATAAAAGTAATCATAGAGCCATATACAATAATGCAGCGCAAATATGGAATCATGATTTTTACTGGCAATCAATTGGCAAGAAATGCGAGAAATCACCAGAGCTATCAGATCGTATATATAAAGATTTTGGTGATTACGAAAATTTTACAAAGAAATTTATGGAAGCGGGAATAACGCTATTTGGTAGTGGTTGGATATGGCTTGTACAAGACAAAGATACTATGAAACTTTCACTTCTACAAACAAGCAATGCTGATAACCCTTTGATTCATGACAAAATACCATTACTTACTATAGATGCTTGGGAGCATGCATATTACATTGATTATAAAAACGATAGGTTGAAATATCTAAATTCTATCGTTAACTATCTCCAATGGGGCTTTGCATTTAAAAATATGAAGAATTAATATTTTTACAAATCAAAATAAAGGAGTCGTATGTCCGCACATAAAAATTAGATGACAGAAAAACTTAAAAGAATATTTAGAATAAAGTAAACGGAAATAGTTTTGGAACAAAAATGACATTTATGAAATTAATAGATTACTTTAAACACCAATCTAAGGGATTGTTGAAAAATAAATTTAAAAAAACTCTGGGACCCCCAACAAATAGAAGATAATAATGTAAATTACATTATTACCAAAATAAAAGAAAACTAAATAATAATAAAAACCTAAAAAATGATTAAAAGTAATTTGCCAGATAATCATCCTAAGATTGATAATAAAACAGGGGTATTAATTTTAAATTTAGGAACCCCAGATGGATATGGATACTTTGCCGTTAGAAAATATTTAAAAGAATTTTTAATGGACCAAAGAGTAATAGAGGTAAATCCTATATTATGGAAATTGATTCTTCACTTATTCATTTTACCATTTCGTCCATTTACAAGTGGTAAAAAATACCAGCAAATATGGATGAATGATGTTGATGAATCACCTTTAAAATATTACACCAAATCTCAAGCTAAAAAACTACAGGTATTAGTAAATAAAAATTACTCAAATTTAATTGTTGATTATGCAATGCGTTACGGAAATCCATCAATTGAATTTAAGATTAGCGAATTGATTAAAAAAGGATGTAAGAAAATTATATTTATACCACTATATCCTCAATATTGCTCAGCCACAACAGCAACAATATGCGATGAAATATATAGAGTTCTAAAAAAGATTAGATGGCAACCAGAAATTAGAATTGCAGGTCAATATCCAGATAATAGTATATATATTAAATCTTTGGTAAATAGTGTTAGGAATCATATCAAGACCATTAATTTTAAGCCTGATGCAATATTATCATCTTACCATGGAATTCCAAAAATATATTTTGAAAAAGGAGACCCTTATTCATGTTTTTGCAATAAAACAAATCGCCTTTTTAATGAAGAGCTGAAAAAACAAAAAATTGGAATAGAAAATCACATTAGTTTTCAGTCTAGATTTGGCCCAAAGGAATGGCTAAGGCCATATACAGCTGATGTTCTAAAAGAATTGGTAAATAAAGGAGTTAAAAATTTAATTGTAATAACGCCAGGCTTTGCATCTGATTGCATAGAAACATTAGAAGAGGTTAGCATGGAATATAAAGACTTATTTTTAGAACTAGGGGGAAAGAATTTTTCTCTTATTCCATGTCTAAATGATAGTGATGATGGGATTAAGTTGATTGGTAATTTATTGGAGTCTAATTTATGGAAAACCTAATTAACTATATTATCACTAAAGAAAGTCAAATAAAAAATTTAGGCAATAGCACAATTATAATTCCAACAAAGTTATTTTTAATAACAGCGCGCATAACAGTAGAGCCAGTGTTAAGTTAGATGCGCTGAGAGCCCCCTCCTAAGTTGGAAAATCTTTGATATAGTTCTCATATTCTTTTTGTAAGCATGCAATCACCTATGCAATTATTATATAATGAGAGTCATATTATTGAAAGTAAATACAGATTATGAAGTAATAAATTGGAATGCCTAATATAATATTAATGGAAATGTAATAGCAAGTGACATAGGGATATATATTCCGGCTTTGGCTTCAGGCAAAGCAAGCCTCATTGCAGCAGGAACAGCGATATAAGATGCACTAGAACATAATACGGTAAATAATAAAGTAGTCCCTACGTCTAAACCGATAATAAAACATAAAATCATTCCGATTAAAGCACTAATAATTGGCATATAAATTCCAAATATAAGTAGAGAAAAAGTAAATTTTTTAAAATAGTGAAATTCTTTTGCAACTATAAGCCCCATATCCAATAAAAATAGGCATAAAATTCCATTAAAGGGAGTTATCAAGAATGCTTCAACTTTTTGAAAACCACTTTCACCAGTTATAAGGCCAATCAAAAAAGAACCAAGTAATAGTAATATAGAGCCATTAGTAAAAATCTCTCTATAAAGTTTCTTTTCTTCTTTTTTATGATTTCTCGTTTTAGGCGCTTTTTTGTGAGCAATGTATAAACCTGATAAAATAGCAGGAGCCTCCATAATAGCTAATATGGAAATTATATAACTTTTGTGCTGCAATTCATAAAACTTTATGAATGACACTGCTGTAGCAAATGTAACTATGCTCACAGACCCGTAATGCGCTGCAACTGCAGCAGCTGTAGCATTATCTAATTTTGTATATAAATTTAGTAACCAAAAGCCTAAAAATGGAAGTAAAAAGCTAATCATCGCGCCAGAAATTATTAACAATATCATCTGTAAGTTAATTTCGTTATCGAGTAAAATGCTATAACCACCTTTAAAACCTATGGACATCATTAGATAGATAGTTAAATATTTACTTATACTTGATGGTATACTTAGGTCTGATTTTATTACGCCAGCAATAATCCCTAAAAGGAAAAAAAGAATAAGGGGAGATAAAAAATTATTTGATATTGTAATCAATAATTCCATAGATTATTTAATTTTTATTCATAATTGTATCGCATATATAGAACAAAAATAAAATGCTAATAATATTCATTTTTTTAATCATCAAGTATCAAGATATAATTAACGTTAACTAGGTATCGTATAGAAATAGGAAATAAAAGTACTTTATAGATATTAAGGGTAGTATATTAGCTGAAGAAAGTTAAAATAGTGAAGTATTAGTTCTATTACTTATGTATATATAACCCTTCATTCAGCTAATCTCCATCATAATTTCATTATGTCTTAGAAATGGCAAAGTCCAAGGTGGATTATAAAATGCATATATCGGTGTCGATAAAACCTGTATTTCATTTTCTGCTATATACTTCTTAATCTTCTTTTCATGAAGCTTAATATTTTGATCTGAGTTCCTACCTGAAAAGTTAATAACTATATATTTTCTATCAGAAACTGCTTTAAGATTTATATTTTTATTGGCAGGTTTGGGAAGTGTTTCTATATTATATTCAGAAGGCATTATAAAGCTTATTTGCCAATTTTCCTGAACTTTTTGTTGTCTAACTGGCGCTGTCATTGAAATATTTTCTTTTGATTTATTATTACCAAATATATAATCTGCTAAAATTTTAAATCCACCCTTTATTGCTTCTTTACGCTCTGCTTGAATCTCAACCTCAGCTATAACCATAGGGTCATATTTTCTTATATCTATATTTTTTTGAGATGAAATAACTTGATATTTAGGTTGCTCAACATTACTCATAAACGGGCCTATTAATACACAACTTATCACAACAATAAAAATTAATAATATAATATATGTCCACTTGTTATTCATAAATCCAATGTTTTATTCAATTAATCATACAATCTTCATAATATTATAACAAGGGGTTTTGCAGTGTAAAAAATTATAGTATAATACTTGTGTAACCAAAGTATAAAAGATTATGTTGACCACAGAAATACTTTCAAGAGCTCAATTTGCATTTACTATTGGATTCCATATTATATGGCCTACAGTCAACATTGGCTTAGGTCTTTTCCTGTTAATAATGGAAATTATGTGGCTCAAAACAAATAATAAAGTTTATCTTAGTCTCTATAAGTTTTGGGTTAAAATATTTGCTCTAGCATTTGGGATGGGAGTGGTAACTGGTATTCCAATGTCTTTTCAATTTGGAACTAACTTTAGTAAATTTTCTGAATTAGCTGGATCAGTAATAGGCCCATTAATTGGAGTTGAAGTGATGACAGCTTTTTTCCTAGAAGCAGCTTTTATCGGCGTTATGATCTTTGGCTGGAAAAGATTCTCACCTAAGATTCATTTAACTGCCACCCTACTTGTAGTTTTAGGAACTCACCACTCAGCTTTTTGGATACTATCACTTAATTCATGGATGCATACACCAGATGGAATTCATATTGTGGATGGTATTATAAGAATAGATGATTGGCTGAAAGTAATATTTAATCCTTCATTTCCGTATAGATTGATTCATATGATTTTGGCTTGCTACACTACTGCATCCTTATTGTTAGCAGGTATCTTTTCCTATTATATTATAAAGCACAAATATCTAGAAGTATCAAAAAAAGGTTTGTCTTTAGCTCTATGGGTATTATTGATTATAGTGCCACTACAAATATTTATGGGGGATATGCATGGGCTAAATACTATTAAATACCAGCCTTTAAAAATAGCTGCTATGGAGGGGTTATGGGACACATCAAAAGGTGCTCCTACAGTATTATTTGGCATTCCTTCAGAGAAGCTAGAAAAGAATTTATATTCGATAGAAATTCCAAAACTTTCTAGTATTATATTAACTCATGATCCTAATGGAGAAGTGAAGGGAATAAAAGAGTGGCCCAAAGATAGCAGACCTAATATACCACTAGTTTTTTATACATTTAGAATTATGGTAGGTCTTGGTTTTATTTTTTTATTCACATCTATAATTGGACTAATATTAAGATTTAAGAATAAATTATATTCCTATAAACCATTTTTATGGTTATGTGTATTATTAACGCCTGCTGGATTTATTAGCACTATATCAGGATGGATAGTGGCTGAAGCTGGAAGGCAGCCATGGGTTATTAATAATATATTAAAAACATCTAAATCAATTTCTGATGTAAGGCCAGAGTTAGTCATAGGCTCTTTTTCAACATTTCTAATAGTATATCCTATAATTTTTATAGCCTTCTTAGTTTATTCAGGGTTTTTAGTCAAAAAAGGACCATTATCTCCAGATGATGTTTTAAAAGAAATGGATAAAGAAGATTCTAAATGGGTCCCAACTGCAAGCCACACAACTCATGTAATATCAGGTAAATAAAAATGGATATTGTTCTACTTTGTGCAGGGCTTATAATTTTTGGTATAATAATGTATGTTATACTCGATGGATTTGATTTAGGCATTGGTATTATATTCCCTTGGGCTCCCACTGATAAATGTAAAAATAGAATGATGAGCAGTATTGCACCCGTATGGGATGGAAATGAAACTTGGCTAATATATGGCACAGGAGTTTTATTTGCAGCTTTTCCTAAAGCTTATTCTATTATAATCCCAGCGCTTTATGCGCCTATAATGCTTATGGTTACTTCATTAATTTTTAGAGGCCTTGCTTTTGAATTTAGATTAAAAGCAATAAAATCAAGATGGATTTGGGATTGGTCATTTATTATTGGCTCCTATATTGCAACTTTTTCACAAGGAATAATTATAGGAGCTATTGTTGAAGGTATCAATAGTGATGCATTTAAGAATTGTGGTAATAGTTTGATTTTCTTAAATCCTTTTACTATTACTACCGGATTCGCAATGATTATTGCTTATGGTTTGTTAGGGTCTACTTGGGTAATTATGAAAACTCAAGGTATAACAAGGAAATGGGCTCAAAATATTACAAAGCCCATTCTGATAATGGTAATATTATTCATTATAATGATTAGCGTAAAAACTCCATATCAGCATGATTTCATCGCGGAAAGGTGGTTTAATTTTCCAAATATTTTGTTTTTATCTCCAGTTCCTTTTCTCACCGGTTTATCAATTTATTTAATCTTATTTGGAATAAAAAGACAATATGACTATTTGCCGTTCATAAGTGCTATCAGTATTTTTATATTGTGTTTTTTTGGGTTAGGAATTAGCCTTTGGCCATATATAATTATACCTGATATAACTATATGGGATGCTTCTGCTCCTCCAGAGACATTAAAATTTGTTTCAATCGTAATTTGCATTTCATTACCAATTGTAATTGGATATTCAATTTTTGTGTATTCATTATTTAAAGGTAAAGTGACTGATAAAGAAAATTTATATTGATTAGGGTAGGCAAAATGAAATTTTTAATAACAGGTAAAACAGGATTTATTGGCAAAAAATTTGTTAGTTTTTTAATCAGTGCATATGGACTTGTTCTTTACTTATTTTTGGCTTAAGCTCACTGGGAACAGCATTGCCATGTTCAAATGATTTTACTTATTATTTTAGGAATTGTATCATGAAAAAAATTGCTATCATTGGCGCTGGTTTATCAGGAATATCAGCCGCTTATTTATTAAAAGATCATGCTGAGATTCACCTTTTTGAGAAGGCACGTGGAGTCAGTGGCCGTATGTCAACAAGGCGTGCTGAACCATACTTCTTTGATCATGGAGCACAATATTTCACAGCGAGAACACGACCATTTCAAGATTTCATTCAGCCACTGATAGATCAAGCTATTATTGAGCGATGGAATGCGCGCTATGTTAAGTTTGAGGGCAATCAAATAATAGAGCGTCGAAACTGGATTGACGAGGAGCCACGCTATGTAGGTGTTCCAAGGATGAATAGGGTTGCCAAATATTTAGCTGAGGGTCTGAATGTTTATATCAACACACTGATTGTATCTCTTGAGCATGATAAAAAATGGCAATTAACCGATGATAAAGGTGAGAATTACAATGGCTTTGATTGGGTTATATGTACAGCACCCTCGCCACAAGCCGCAGAGCTTCTGCCTGAATTCTTTGCATATCATAACAATATCAAAGACATTGATATGCGTGCATGTTTTTCGCTTATGCTTGGGTTTGAGCAAAGTCTTCTTCTCGAATTCGAGGCCGCTCATGTAACAAATTCAGACTTAGGTTGGATTGCGGTAAATAGTTATAAGCCGGAACGAGCAGATCGCTTCACTCTGATGGTGCATTCATCTGAAGAATATGCAGAAGACCATTTTGAAGATGATCGTAAAAAAATAATGCAGCATTTAATTGACGAAGCTAGTAGTATTATAGGACATGACGTCAGTTCAGCAGATTACAAAACCATTCATGGATGGCGCTACGCAAGCGCTGCAAAAAAAGACGAAAATAGCACAATATTCATAGATCATGGTCATAAACTAGCTGCTTGTGGTGATTGGTGTCTTGATGGCCGCGTTGAAGGAGCTTTCACCTCTGCCTACAACCTTGCAAATGCAATAAAAGAGAGTGCTTTATGAATTTAGAACGACAAAATATCGTGATTATTGGTGCTTCTGGTGCTATAGGAAATGCTTTTACAAGACTCGTATCTAAAAAAAATCCGAACGCAAGTTTATTTGCTTTTTCTCGAAATGGTGAGCTTCAAATTGATTATAACAGCGAGTTTTCGATTGCTGAAGCTGCTGAACTGGCCGCAAAAGAAAGGCCTTTAGATTTAGTCATTGTGGCTAATGGCATACTATACGACGACGAGATCATGCCGGAAAAATCTTTGAGAGACTTATCAGCTAAAAAATTTCATCATATTTTTGGTGTTAATACTATTATTCCCGCTCTTATTGCAAAATATTTTCTGCCTAAACTTAACAGAGAACAATCATCAATATTCGCAGCGCTATCTGCGCGTGTGGGTAGTATATCTGATAATCAGCTTGGAGGTTGGTATGCCTATCGTGCCTCAAAAGCAGCACTTAATATGATCATCAAGAATGCATCGATTGAGATTAGCAGAAGTAATAAGTATGCGATTATCGTCGGCCTGCACCCTGGCACTGTTGACAGTGATTTATCAAAACCATTTCAAGGCAATGTAGCAGATGGGAAGCTATATACGCCTGAATATTCTGCCGGTAAACTCTTGGAGGTTTTAGAGGATCTAACACAAGAGCAGACAGGGAAGTGTTTCTCTTGGGACGGTAAGGAGATCTTGCCATAAATGCATATAGTTTGGTTCAAAAGAGATTTACGAATAGAGGATAATGAAGCCTTAGCACAGGCCGCTAAAAGTGGATCTGTATTACCACTCTATATTCTTGAGCCAGAACTATGGCAGCAGCCCGATATGAGTCGCCGGCATTATGTATTTTTGCGTGAATGCCTACGTAAACTTGATCAATCGCTGAGTACACTTGGACAAAAGCTGGTTATAAAAACCGGAAGAGCAGTTGATGTTTTAGAAGATATTCATATACGCCACAATGTTCAGGCGTTATGGTCACATCAAGAAACATGGAATGGTTGGACATATGAACGCGATAAAACTGTGAAGATCTGGTGCAAATCACAAAACATTCCATGGTATGAACCGGTTCAAAATGGTGTGATACGTCATTTACAAGATCGTGATGGCTGGGCAGCACGCTGGCACTACCAGATGAAGAAAATCGCCGTTGTCACCCCTTCCAACCTTAAAATGATAGAAGAGAGTTCTGATGCATTACCCACTCATGTAGAACTTGGATTACAAGAAGATGGATTTAATGATATACAATCAGGCGGTCGAAACGAAGGGCTAAAGTTGCTTTACAGTTTTCTTGATGAACGCGGCGAAGATTATACCAAAGAAATGTCGTCCCCTGTAACTGCGTTTGATAGCTGTTCAAGGCTATCAGCACATTTGGCATTTGGTACATTATCTATACGTGAAGTTTTTCAAGCCTGCGAACAGCGTAATCAAGAAATAAAGAAGATCCCTTGCGGAGACAAAGGTAAATGGCGGAGTGCAATACGCTCATTCTCAGGCAGGCTACGATGGCACTGCCATTTCATTCAAAAGCTAGAAGATGAGCCACGCATTGAATATGAAAATATGCATCCCGCTTACAATGTATTTAGAGAGCAAGACTTTAATGATGAATATTTTAAAAGCTGGAAGTGTGGAATGACAGGCTATCCAATGGTAGATGCCTGTATGCGTGCTTTGACGGCTACAGGTTGGCTTAATTTTCGTATGCGTGCAATGGTCATGAGCTTTGCGAGCTATCATCTCTGGCTTCACTGGCGAAAACCAGCCCTACATCTGGCAAATCTATTTACTGACTATGAGCCAGGTATTCATTACAGCCAAGTACAAATGCAATCAGGCACAACAGGGATTAATGCGATTCGTATCTACAACCCTATTAAACAGGGTATTGATCAAGATCCGGAAGGTGTTTTTATTCGCCACTGGATTCCAGAACTGCGATATATAGATCAAGCATTTATTCATATGCCATGGCAGCTTGAATCACAAATGAACGGCTATCCGATGCCAATTGTTGATGAAAAGACAGCGAGAAATTCAGCAGCAGAGAAGCTTTATAGCCTTAGAAAAACTGATGCCGCTTATAAAGAAACTACTCAAAAAATCGTAACCAAACATGGTAGCCGCAAGTCTATCTTGCCAAAAACACTAGGTAAGAAAAAAACAAAAAATAATGCTCAAGGGGAATTACCGCTATGAAAGAAAAAATTGCCATCCACTGGTTTCGCCAAGACCTCAGGTTATCCGATAATCCAGCATTAACGAAAGCTGCAAAACACGTGAACATTCTCCCTATCTATATTTTAGATAATATGAATGCAGGAAATTATGCCATGGGTGGTGCAAGTCGCTGGTGGCTTTATCATTCATTGAAAGCTCTAAGCGCATCTCTAGGTAATACACTATCTGTGTATCATGGGAATCCGCAAACTATTCTGGATGATATTTTTACGCGTTTTGAGGTTGAAGCGGTGTATTGGAACCGATGTTATGAACCATGGCGCATGCATCGTGACACATATATCAAAGAACATCTAAAAGCACATGGAATAGACGTTCATACATGTAATGGTTCATTATTGTGGGAACCTTGGAATGTTAAAAAAGCCGATGGCACGCCTTATAAAGTATTTACTCCATTTTACCATAATGGTTGCTTCAATGCTGAAGAGCCTCGATTTCCATTATCAAAACCAGAAAATGTCAACTATGTTTCTGATCAAACCCAAATAGGCATCGATGCGCTAGATCTATTGCCTAAAAGACCATGGTATGAACAACTTGAACCGCATTGGGAGATTGGTGAAGTAGGTGCTCATAAGCGGTTTAAAACCTTTATTGACGAAGGGCTTTTCTCATATAAAGATGGCCGCAACCTACCGGCAAAGCCACATGTGTCACGTTTGTCGCCATATCTGCATTTCGGTGAAATATCGCCTAACAAGCTGTGGCATGCTGTTAGAAGCATTGGCGATGATAAACATATTGAGCATTTTTGTAGCGAGTTGGGTTGGCGTGAGTTTTCATATAATCAGCTCTATCATAATCCGGAATTGCCGAGTAAAAATATGCAATCGAAGTTTGATTCTTTTGCATGGGTGGAAAATGCAGATAACTTGAATGCATGGCAAGCAGGAAAGACCGGTGTCCCCATGGTAGATGCTGGTATGCGCGAACTATGGCAGACCGGTTATATGCATAACCGGGTTCGGATGATTGTTGGCTCATTTTTAGTAAAAAATTTGCGGCTTCACTGGCATCATGGAGAGCGTTGGTTCTGGGATACGCTCATTGATGCTGACCTTGCTAATAATAGCGCTAGCTGGCAATGGATTGCCGGATGTGGAGCAGATGCAGCACCGTATTTCCGCATTTTCAACCCTGTAACACAAGGTCAAAGATTTGATACCGATGGTGAATATGTGCGCCAATATCTCCCGGAAATTGCTGCATTACCTGATAAATACCTCTTTAACCCATGGGAAGCTCCGGCACTTATTTTAAAAGGAGCCTGTATCGAGCTGGGCTCAACCTATCCACACCCTGTTGTTGATCTAAAACAATCACGCGAGTCAGCGCTAATAGCTTTTAAATCGCTAAAACAAGATGTATTATGAGTAGCATAAGACTTATTTTAGGGGACCAATTATCAGAGTCTATCTCAAGCCTTAAAGGCTATGATTCGGACACAGATATCATTTTAATGTGTGAGGTTTACAATGAGGCAACATACGTCAAGCACCATAAAAAGAAAATTGCTTTTCTATTCTCAGCTATGAGGCATTTTGCTGAAGCGCTTAAATATAATGGTTATAGCGTTGAATATACAAAACTAGATGATGCCAAAAACGCAAGATCATTCAAAGGTGAAGTGAAGCGGTTGCTGCAAAAGCACGCTTTTAATCGTATAATTGTTACGCATCCGGGTGAATATCGCGTGCTTAAGCATATACGCAGCCTGGAAGATGAATTGAGAATCCCTGTTGAAATCAGAGAGGATGATCGCTTTTTATGCACTCCCGATGAATTTGCCTCCTGGGCGAAAGATCGCAAACAACTTCGTATGGAATATTTCTACCGTGAAATGCGTAAGAAATACAACATTTTGATGCAAGATGATGGTCCAATTGGTGAACAATGGAATTATGATGTAGAAAACCGTAAACCGCCAAAAGATAGGCTCAACATACCTTCGCCCTATATCGGTGAGATAGATGATATAACTCAAGAAGTAATGTCCTTGGTTTATGAGCGTTTTAACGATCATTTTGGTGATTTGGAACCATTTTATTTTGCCGTCACACGCACAGATGCCCTGCAGGTTCTAAATCAATTTATTGAACAGAGATTAAGTCATTTTGGTGATTACCAAGATGCAATGCTTCAGGGTGAGCCTTGGATGTATCATTCACATATCAGCTTTTATATGAATTGTGGTTTACTACTCCCCCTTGAGTGCGTTCAAGCAGCAGAAAGAGCCTATCATAAAAAGAAAGCTCCGCTGAACGCAGTAGAAGGGTTTATTCGCCAAATTATCGGTTGGCGTGAATATATAAGGGGTATTTACTGGCTAAAAATGCCGGACTATGCAGAGGCGAATTTTTTTGAAACCAGACGATCACTGCCGGACTTTTATTGGTCAGCAAACACAAAAATGAACTGCCTGCGTCAGTGCGTTCTTGAGACAAAACAAAACGCTTATGCTCATCATATTCAGCGCCTTATGGTACTTGGAAATTTTGCATTACTGGCTGGAATTGATCCCAAAGATGTGAATGAATGGTTTTTGATTGTTTATGCTGACGCTTATGAATGGGTAGAGCTTCCGAATGTGTCAGGCATGATTTTATTTGCTGATGGTGGATATCTTGCTAGTAAACCTTATGCGGCTGGTGGCAGCTACATCAATAAAATGTCTGATTACTGTAAAAATTGTAGCTATAAAGTAACCAAAAAGAACGGGCCTGACGCGTGCCCTTTTAATTACCTCTATTGGGATTTTCTGGATCGCAATAGTGAAAAGTTACGAGGCAATCATCGCATTGGGATGATGTACAAGATATTTAACCGCATGGGTGAAGAAAAACAAAAATCCATTCGTAATGATAGCAAAAGATTTTTGAGTAATATAGAATGAAAAAGAAATCTGACTTACCCACTAGAATATGTACTGTTTGTGAAAAGGCTTTTTTATGGCGAAAAAATGGTCAAAAGATTGGAATGAGGTAAAATATTGTTCCAAAAGATGTAGTAGTAATAAATATAAGAAATAATATGATTACAGTATTTTACGATGGAAAATGCGGCCTATGTTCAAAGGAAATTAATTATTATCGCAAGATTGCTCCGAATGACATTTTCGATTGGCAGGACATTACAAAGTCTGCTGATGCACTTAAAAAAGAAGGGATATCTCTTACTGAGGGGCTAAAACTATTACATGCAAAAGATGAAAAGGGTCTGATGCATGTGGGCGTGGATGCTTTCATTCTAATCTGGATGCAATTAAAGCAGTGGCGGTTTTTAGCAACTTTTGTTAGATTGCCAGCTATCCACCAAATTGCTAACATAGCCTATACGGTATTTGCCAACTGGCGTTTTAAAAGACTTGAGCACTGCCAGCTGGCAGTAAAGCAGGAGAAGTCGCTATGATATTAATTTGGGGAGCATTTGGAGACCTTCGGAGCCTATTCAGTACGTGGACTCCACGAGGCAGTGACAGATTAACATTTTTAGATTACCGCTGTGCACTACAATCAAGCGCCCTTTAATCATCACTGTATATTCCCAGTAATAGGAGTGTCTTACTTAACTAATAGTAATTCATACTAATTGATGTTAAGATTACACATTTACAAATTTAAAACATACATATGCCAGCTAATAGAAATTTTAACCAAAGAAATATTGGGATACTTTGTATGTTCATGCATTGCTTTTTTCTATCAACTAGCTCAATTTTATTAAAAATAATCCAAAATCATTATCATATTACTCAAATAATATTTTTGTATAACTTCATAATATGTTCTAGCTTACTATGCATTTCATTTTTTAGTAAAAAAAGTTTATTAAAGATATCAACAAACAATATCAAGTACCATTTTTTAAGATCAATATTTGGATTTGGCGGTTTTCTATTATTTTTTTATTCTCTATCTAATATGCCTATAACTGAGACAAGAGCGATTATTGCTATTGATCCACTTTTAACTTCCCTACTCGCTGTATTTTTCTTTAAGGAGGCAATAGATACAAAAAAGATAGTAGCATTTTTAATTACTTTTGCTGGTGCCATAATCTTACTTCATCCCTCAAACATTGAATTCTCTATACCTTCTTTTGCCGCACTCCTTGCTGCACTTTGCTTCGGAATATTCAATAATATCACAAAAAAAATTACATCTGGAAAAACTATTGAACAAATGTTTTATCTATCTTTTTTTTCTTTGATTTACACATTCTTTCCAGCTGCGCTTTATTGGAAGAGGCTTATGCTAGTGAGTGATGGGTTCTTCATAGTTTTGATCTCATTAACCTTTGCACTTAGCTCATTCTGTGCATTTCATGCTTTCAAGAGAGCCGATTTATCTTTATTAATGCCAATTCATTTTACTGGAATAGTGATGACTGCTATACTAGGTATCTTAGTATTTAATGAGAAAGTCGGTTATTTAACTATTTTAGGCTCTTTTATTATTATAATTGGCACAATACCACTTTTTTATAAAAAAAATTAACTTTGTCCATTTGTTGCTTAAAAACAAATCGTATAACTGAGCCAACCCTACGTTTTATTTTTAGCGCTCTATTTATCTTTAAAAATAATAAATGCATCTTCCCAAGAGCCAGTTGTAGCCGATTTAGCATATTCTGTAACTCTATTCTCAAAAAAATTGGTGTGCTCTGGAGCATCAAGTATTTCATCTAACCATGGAAGGGGATTTTTTGGTATTTTATATATGCCTTCTAATCCTAATTGATTTAATCTTCTATCCGCCACAAACCTTATATAGTGTTTTATATCACGCTCATTCATCCCCTCAATGGCTCCATCAAATTGGAATGCAAGATCAATAAATGCGTCCTCATGGTGAACAATATCTCTGCAGGCCTGATATAGAAAGTTTTTTAAGTCATCGTTCCATATCTCTCTATTTTCATCTATAAAAGTCTTGAATAATTTTATTATTGATAAAGTATGCAATGTTTCATCTCTAACAGACCACGCAACTATTTGTCCCATCCCTTTCATTTTGCCAAATCTTTGGAAATTAAGTAACATTGCAAATGAAGCAAATAACTGCAATCCTTCTGTGAACGCACCAAATACCGCAAGGGTTTTTGCCATATCCACTTTGGAATTAACATTAAATTGCTGCATATAGGTCTACCATTGGTATTCCCTCATATTTTCAGACGCAATTGTACTAACATGACAAATCGGTTGATATAGGAGATTTTTTTGATTTTCTCATTTCTAAAGCGTCGAGCAAATCTTTATCATGTTGAATATAATAAATATACGATAAATTACAGAGGCGGGAATGCTGAAAATAGATCCTAGATTACTCAAGTATTTTAAGAATCATGAATATGGGCCAGAGATAATAATGACATCTTTGTATATGAAAGGAAGATATTCTTTGAGTTATAGAGAAATAGAAGAGATAGGTGGGTTGAGAGGGCTCAACATTGATCATGCAACTTTGCAAAGGTGGGTGATAAAGTTTATGCCTATACTTGAAGGAAAATTTAGAAAAAGAAAAAAGCCAGTAAATAGTAGTTGGAGAATGGACGAGACTTATATTAAGGTTAAAGGCAAATGGGTGTATTTGTATAGAGCGGTTGATAAATACGGAGATACTATAGATTTTATGCTAAGAGCAAAAAGAGATAAAAGGGCTGCTAAGGCATTTTTCAAGAAAGCAATTAAATCTAGTGGACACCCTATAAAGGTTAATATAGATAAAAGTGGTTCTAATACCTCTGCTTTGAACTCAATTAATAAGCCATTATCTGAAGAAGATAAAATAGAAATTAGACAAAACAAATATCTCAACAACAGGATAGAAGGTGATCACAGATTTATAAAGAAACGAACTAGACCAATGCTTGGCTTCAAATCCTTCAGAAGTGCCGCCAGAAGGGTCAATCATTTTCTTTGTGTAAGTTAATTAATTTGGCTCAACTGCGTTTCTAGTGGACAATCATAATAGTCTGTGCAGCGCTAATTATGAAGGCCTTCAGCTTTCCAAGAGGGTTATACAAAGTATTAATTTTGCACCAATGTTCGCGGATTTCCCCAATAAAATGAGAAGATGCGCAACAATGTACCTTATGGCCACAAAATCATGGGCTGTTAAATTTTAAAAACACGACAATGCAATGCATTTATTTTCAGTTCAAATCTTCAGCTGCTAACTTTAACTCTCCAAATCATGCGTCTTTGAAGGGCGCTCCAATTATCAACTAGAAACGCAGTTGAGCCTGACTTTCGCGTAAAATACCTCCTAATCTCTTACTTCCATAGTGTGAACTGCCATTTCAACATTTTCTTCAATAGATACTGGAAGACCAACTTGCTCCTCCAATTTATATTCTTTCCACGTGTATACATAATGCCCTGAATCTTCATCAAAATTCCGAGAGAGTTCAAAAATTATTGCTGCAATGAAATTTTCAATATGTACAATGTTCGCTTCTATATTTTGATTTGTTATAATATTGTTATTATATGAGTATTTAGGCATATGTGGTGCACTTAGTACTAAAAAATCTTTTTTACCTAAAAATTCTTCTGCGTGATCTCTTAAATCTTGTATAGTATTGATGCAATAACCACCTATGTTGATTAAGGAAGAATTATGTATTGTAAAAAGAGCACTTGTTTTGTTTAAAGATAGTATAAAAAGCTTGTCTAAGGGTGCTCCTGTAATTAAATGAGTAAAAATTCCGGGCGGATATATTACTGCTTCATCTATGTAAAAATATGATTTTATTTGATAAGAGAATAAGTTAAATCTTTCCGGCATAATACTAAAAACCTTTCCATTTCTCCAAATATTTATTTGTATATCTTCAATTTCATTAATTATTTTTTGTAGCAAATAAATATCACTTATTTTTTTTCCATTAACTAAATCCACAACATCTAGTAATTGAAATTTATTTTCTATTTCTGGTACAGATATTTTTTTTCTAACGCATATAACATACTCATGATTACATAATACTCCCTTTTTTACTTGATCTATTTTAATCATATCTTCAAATTTACAGTAGTCGAATAAGATGCCAGCACTTTTCCTTTCAGGTAACCTTGCGTTTGTTAAATAAGTTAGAGCATCAATTATATAATCAGATATTAACGCAACTGCATTCATTGATGAGCTTGCAAATAAGATCCCTATAACTTTGTTTGCGCTATTCAAGAGTGGAGCGCCGCTATCACCTGGTTTGGTATCAAAATCTATGACAATTGATTGCGAAAAATATATTCCTTTGCTTTCGTAACTAATAATTTTACCTGTATAAAAAATATTTTCGTTATTTAATGAATACACAAGGCTACTGTTTATGATGTTACTCTTCACGAAGGACTCTAGCTCCAACTCTGAGACATTATCTGGAATAGATGCTGATATAATTGTAAAATCATGCTCAGGATCAGAATATATTATTTTCGCTTTTACTACATCAGAAGTGCAAAATTTTACCCAAATTTTTTGAATATTTTCAGTATTAACAATATGTTTATTGGTGATTATTAACCCTTTTTCTCTATTCGCTATAAATCCATTTCCTTTGGCATAATAATTAAAGTTTGGCTTGTTAATTGAAATACTTATGTACACCTCTATTGACACTAAAGCTTTGCTAACATACTGAATTACAGAATCCTCTAGTATTGGACATACGCTATTAACTAGATCATATTTATCAGTTAATCGAAATATCATTTTTTCTAATATACATTGGAATTTTTAAAATTGACTTACTATTGTAGCACAATAGCTTTTCTCTTCCGTTGCTTTCCTCTATATCGACACATATTTTTTCATAATCAAATTTAAATTCCTTTATTTTATTACCATTTCTTAAGCCTGCAGCATATGCATTGCTATCCTGTATAACACCCTGTACTATACCCCCTGCAAGCAAAGTTTCGCTATAATCAAAACCTAAATTTGTTATTTCATGATATTTACTATCTAGAGTAACAGTATTTTTAGCCATTTTACCTACAAATTTTAACCTTTCAAATTTATCACAGTATTTCAACAAGTAATTATTTATCCATCTAGCATTATTATTCCGAACTAAGACTTGATAAGCAGATAAAATTTTATTTTTATCTACAACGCATTTCATATTACCACATGATCTTTTTACTATTTTTAACAGCTCCTTTAAATCATATCTATTATTTGTTTTTGCTTGTATAATATTATCTATGTTATTGGCTATTAGTCTGCCAATTATATAAGGCACTCTCTCTTCAATATATTCTCCAGGTTCTGTTAAAAATTCACTGATTTTTGTTATAGGATTGGGCAAATATGCATTATTGGCTATTAAGAGCTCTTGTAGAGTCCATATATACTCATAATAAAATTCAATATCAGAATTTATTGATTTTATATACTCATCTAATGTTATTATTTTAGCCTCAAGATTAAGTAATGAAGCATAGTAATCTGTAAATCCTTCATTAAACCAAAAATGTTCCCATTGCAGGTAGGGAGTAGGTCCAAAATTGACACGAAATGAATCGTTAAACAATTGGTGTAAATATTCATGTGATATCGTTTTTGCTGTAATAACATCTTTATTCGCATTACTAAACTTTATAAAAAAAACATTCTCTTTTTCCCTTTCTTGGGCATAACCTGAATTCTGTAATTTTTGTAAATCATGGCCATCTATATTGTAAAGAATAATTGTTTTATTTTTTCTATCACTATATCCATTAATATAGTCGATAAATTTTTGATTATTTTTAGCTATTTTAAGTGTTAATTTTAGTAACTTATCAGATGCTCCAATACTTACAATGCTAAGGTAGGGCAATTCACTATATGTTTTACGTTGGACATCATACTTACCAAAATAGTACCAATTTGAAATTAACGAATTGGCGTTAAATTGTTCTATATGATTTATGTTACCTATGAATTTAGAGCCAATTATTTTTGCAACCTTTGCCTTTAATCCTGAAAAATCTATATTAATTTTTTCTGGAAGAATTTTGTCTATTATAGGTAAAATAAATAGCGATTGACCATTAACTATAGCTCCTTCATTTTGGTCAACAACTGTGTTGACAGAATTAGATATTAAATATTCAACTATTATTGTTGTATTAGGAATATGTGAAATTGTAAATTCTCTGCAATAAATTGAGCTTGTAGTAGGGCAGCTTTCTATTGATTTATTGTCTTTGAACTTTACAGAGCCGTAAGTAGCTCTTATAGTAAAATTACTACTTCCATTGATTGATTGAGCTGCGCTAAATATAGGGAGGTATATCTTTGTAATAACGGAATTCTTAGAATTAAACTCCAGCCTTGCCAATATTTTATCATTATCAAAATATGAAAATTTATAAGTAACAGGAGATTCTTGCGCGCAAATTGCTGCTTGCAGTTTGATTATAAAAAAAATAGCTGCGATCAACACGATAGAGCTCCTTGCATCTTTGTCTATTTGTAGTACGACAATGATATTATAACATATAAGGAGTACTTATGGAAGATCTCGATATAAGTTTTGCTAACATCGATTATTCTGATTTGCAGTTTGAACAAGATGAATCTGCTTCGTATCAAGAAACCGCTAAAGTGCAAAAATAATTAAACGCTATCCCAGGCCACGTAATACTGTAAGAGAATTAATAGCTTATTGTGATAATCAAAATATTATATTCCCAAACTATCGGAAGTTACAGGATTTATACACCGAAGCTTTTCAAGCTGAACTACAACGAATATCAAAAATTATAGCAACATTTCCAACTGAGGTTAACGAAAAGATAGATAAATTGATTGTAAATGATGATGGAATATTCTCACTAAATGATGTCCGTTATGATCAAAAAGATTTTGCTTATACAGCAATAATTGAGGAAGTAAAAAAAGTACAAGAGCTTAGTTCTATATATGAATTCTGCAAAGTAGAAATGCCTAAATTAGAATTATCCCAAAATGCTATCAGATATTATAGTAGTAATATTGAGCAATACCCAATATCTAGGTTACGCAAGCTGTTAAAAAGCCAACAATATTTATACACAATATGCTATATCTACCATAGATATCAGATGTTTATGGATAATTTAATCTCCAGTTTCATGCATCATAGCGTCAAATTAGAAGATGTTGCAAAAGATTTTGCAGATGCTGAATTTGCATCGCATGTAGGTAAAATTGTTAAAAAATATCCTAAGTTAACTGAATTTTTCAGGTGGTTTCCAGGATACGAATATAAAAAAATACAACAAGAGGAGTTTTATAAAGAAGCTTATGAAATTGTTGAGAAGGAAGATTTTGAAATATTTGCAAAATTCTTTGAGAGATCAGATTTTGATATTAAGGCTGTGAAATGGGAGTTCATCGAGAATTCTTCACGATCTACAGCACTATATTTAAGACCTATTATTTTATCTGTGAATTTCGAGCATTATTCTCCTGATAATACAATTATGCCATTGGTTGAAATTATTAGAAATCATTACTCCACTGGCAAAAGCCCTGTGAAATTGCAGATTTTAGGCGATGAAGCTCTGAATATACCAGCCTCTATATTAAAATACTTAAAAAGTAATGCACAAGACTCTTATCTAAATCCATATCGATTTGAGTATTATGTTTATCAAAAAATTTATCATCACTTATATCGTGGAAGAGTTTTTTGTAATGATAGTGTTTCTTATCGTGATATAGAGGCGGATCTCATCCCAGAAAGTATGGTGGAAAAGGCTATAGAAGCAGTGAAGCGATATGGTTATACTAAGATACCAATATATTGTTCGGAGCATTTAGATCAAAAACTATCTGAATTAAATAAGTCTTGGCAAAATCTTTATAAAAATATCGACAACAACAAAGGGATAAATATTATTAATATGCCTGATGGCTCCTTAGAATGGCAATTAAATTACAATACCTGTGAGAAATTGGATGATGTATTTTTCAAAAATATACCAAAATTAGATGTTGCAGATATATTTGTTTTTATCGATAGTATAATGCACATTTTTGAGGGATTTACACATATTAAGGGACGTTATATAAAAAGACTAAAGCCTGTAGTTATCAACGTTATAGCGTGTATATTATCCGAAGCATTTGGCTTTGGTATTAAAAAGATGTCTGAAATGTGTGATCTAAAATTCAGTGTATTGCGTAGTACAAAAGAAGATTTTATTAGGTATGAAACTTTATGCAAAGTTAATGAAATAATAGCTAATAAAATTAATACGATGCCTATTTTTAAAGCATGGAATCTTCTAGATGATAAGTTATTAGCTGACATTGATGGTCAAAAAGCCTCTACAGGTACAAACACAATTCAATCACGATATTCTAAAAAATATTTAGGAAAAGGTAAGGGATTATCGATTTTATCCATGATCGCCAATTTTGTTCCTGTCGCCGTGAAAAATATTGGTCTTAACGAATATGAAGGACATCATTTATACGATATGATTTATGACAATCAATCAGACATCAAAATAGACGCTATTACTGGTGATAACCATGCATTAAATCAACTTAATTTTCTTGCTCTTGGTGCAATTAATGTTGAATTTATACCAAGCATTAAAAATATCAAATCTGCTGCTGATGATTTGTATTCATATGAAGAGATAGATTGCTACCAAGGGCTAATTAAGCCTATAGCTCAAATAAATGTAGATAGAATTAAGAATGAAGAAAAACAAATAGTTAGAGTGTTATTATCCCTAGTTTTGCAAGAAAACACACAAAGTACAATTATTAGAAAATTAAATTCTCAATCACGATATGCTTCATTAAGAGCTGGATTAATTGAATATAATAAAATATTGAAATCCACGCATGTCCTTAATCTGATTAACAATATGCCGCTGCGCAAGGCTATAATAACCGCCAGAAATCGCACAGAAGCATATCATCAACTTCAAAATCTTATTAGGAAAATGCATTATGGTGTATATAATGGAAGACGCATCGTTAATCACAAAATTAGCACGCAAGCAGTAAGATTAGTAACAAACACTGCCGTTGCCTATAATGCCACGATTCTCAACATGCTTTATATAAAACTGATAGAGTTAGGTTATAGCGAAAAAGACATTGAGAGATTTTTAAGAATATCTCCCATGACATGGATACATATAGCGTTTACAGGTAGATACACTTTTAATAATAAAAATAATAAGATTGACCTAAATGAAATTATTATTACTCTTGAAAAAGAACTAAAAAGCCTTGGTATTAAAAATCTGTAATTTCGCTTATATCAACTTAATACACTATGTTATGTTGTTCATACAGTGCGTTTGTGTCACTTCTTCCACATAGCCCCTAGCAGATTGGCATAAATGAAAAAAAATTTAAGAGTATTAAATACTCATTTTATAAAAATTGTTGATTATACAGGTATATCAATTCTCCTTTTGTTTTCTGAAATTTCTCTTTTAAATTATAAATAATGTTTTCTACAGTACGATGTAATCTGAAAAGCCTTTCTGCTATTTGTCTTGTGTTTAATCCTTTGCTAAGAAAAAAAAATATATCTTTTTCAATATCTGAAAGTAATAAATGTTTATTATTAACTAAATGTTGCAAGTTATATGGAGTAGTTACTAATGGTATCGTATCATACATATTCAAATTTCTTCTGAAATAAATAATAAACTCTTTAATATTTTCTATATTATTAAGAAAGAAATTAATAGATTCCTTACTATATACTGTGGAATCAAATGCAACTATCTCTATTCCATCTTTTACTACGTTGCATATAAACAGCGAATTCCATAAACCCAGTCCATATAATTCCTTTAATAGTTTATTAGCACTATTTAGCAATTTATCACTCAAAAAATTAATATGTTCCCTTTTGTTTTGTAATAGCATATTTTTTAGAAGGAAATTATCATGTTCATCCATCAGATCCTCTTTAAAATTAGGGTACATAAATATATAGTACATCAGTAGTATTTTTCACTATTTGAGTACTATTTTCATTTAAATTATTCAATAAGCTAGTTATATTTTTCTGTAGGAAGTGAGTTTGAATCAATTGTAAATAATAAGTAATTTGCATATTAAATTAGTAGATAGCATCAAGGATAAAGCAATAAAAAAAGCTGCCTGCAACCTTGGGAAGTAGAGTTAACTGAAGAATAAAGAAAGAATTAAAAAATAAAAAATCATCTTGACAATTTATATCAAAAAGAACTTCTGGGGTTGAAGTTAGTCAACTATTTTATTAACAAAATAAGCAATTATTTTTCTTTACGAATTAATAAAAAAGAGTACTTTAGTGATAATTAAAACAACATTAGTGATTGCTTATAAAAGGCTATTTCTCTGCGATATAGCTAAGTGTATATTAATGTCTGTACTAAAATTAGAACTCAACCAATTTATACTTATTACTATGCAACTAGCTTATAATTTACCCTCCTTATCTAACGAGCAATTTGACCAGGCTAAGGATATAAAAAGCAGTGTAGTATCAGAAAATATATTAGATAAAATAAGAAAATCTCAGCAAGATACTCAGTTAAATAATTTATTAAATAATGCAAAGTTCATAGAAATAAAAAATAATGTTTTAACTTTTGCTGTCAAAGATAGTTTTACAAGAGAAGCTTTGATTAGAAACTATTTTTTAGTTATTAAAAGAAGCGTTGCTGAAATTGATGATAGTATAAAAATGATATCTATTGCTGTTGATGGTGGTATTGATGGTAATGGTAATAATAGTTCATTGAGCAGCGATTCATTAGTGAATAGCAATTCAGTAAGCAGTGAATCGGATTTAAAGAGAAGTTTAGAAAAAAATATATTCTCTAAAACTAATCTTAAATTTACTTTTGATAATTATGTAACTGGAGAATCTAATATTGTTGCATATAAAATTACTAAAGACATTGCATTGCAAAATATAGATTATAATCATAACAATGTATTTTATATCCATTCTAATGTTGGGATGGGGAAGACTCATTTATTGCAATCAATTGTAAATGAAGTAAATAATTGTGATACTAATGTTAGGAATAAAAAAGATAGCGCCGGTAGTATTCGTAAATGCAAAGTGGGTTATTTAAGTGCAGAGAGATTTATGCACAATTTTATCAGAGCTGTTAAAAACAATACTCTTTTTAGTTTAAGAGATAAAATTAAAGAAGTTGATATCTTTTTAATAGATGATTTACAATTTATATGTGGCAAGGAAAGTACGCAAAAGGAGTTTGCGCTAATACTTAATTCACTTATTGAATCAGGTAAAAAGATAGTCATTGCATCTAGTGTGCCGTGTCATATGCTTGAGCTTAATGATGAGCGCACAAAATCAATACTTAGATCAAGTAATACTATTTATATTGAACAATGTGATTATGAATTACGATTAAAGATATTGAGCAATTATAACAAAAATAATGATATTAGATTTGAAGAAGATATACTAAAGATGATAGCTGATAAAGTCACAACAAGTGTTAGGGAATTAGAAGCGGGATTAAACAATCTTAAAACTTACTTAAGTATATCTGGAAAAAAGGCTACAAGCGATAATATGTGTAAGTACATCCAGAGTTATATAAAAAGCAATGTAAAGAAGGTTACAATTCCATCTATAATAAATGCAGTTGCAAAATATTACAAAATATCATTATCTGACATTGCATCTAAAAAAAGAACACAGAAGTTAGTTATAGGAAGACAAATTATAGCATATCTAGCTAAAGAAATGACAACAGAAAGCCTTAAGATGATAGGAGAAAAGATAGGAGATAGAGATCATTCCACTATTTTATATTATTTGAAGAAATTAGATATCTGCATCAAAAAAAATGAGCAACTGGCAAGTGATATTGATTCTATTAAGGGCTCTATTATTTAAAAAGGTAAGCATCCCATTAAATTTATATAATTTTCAAATAATTTATTTTTGTATGAACATAACTCGGAACTCATAGTTAAATTGGGTAAAGAAATCGGAAACCCCGCGAGTGGCTTGTAGGAGTCTTTAAGCATGATATGGTGGGGTCTGGTGCAGTATTTCGTTGTAAAAATACTCTTTTAGCTTGCTAACAGAATCGTTAAACCCAATATCTCCTGCATAGCTCTTAAACTGGTATCTTCCAGTCAAATTAATATTAACCCAAGCCACTGGAGATATAATTGATGAAAAAGACTTTACCCAAGATAAAAAATATATTTTAGAAAATTTTAAAAATGCATATACAGAGTCAACAGTTAATTCTAGCCATCTAAATATTAAAAAGTTTGATGATATAGATCCTGATGATGAAACAAACAGCAATAATTCTATATTCGATCTTTTACAAAATGAAGACAATGAAAGTTTAAAAGAGGCTGAAGATTTACATAATCAAGAATAATTTAGAACTTGATCTACCAGAAAATTCTGTTGTGGTCATGGACAATGCTGCCTTTCATAAAAGCCATAAAACTAGGGATTGACTAGAAATTAATGGCCATCAAATAGAATTCTTACCTCCCTACCTTAGCCCTATTGAACGCAAATGGCTCAAGCTAAGGCTATCAGAAGAAGAGAGAACTCTGATGTTTTTGACCTTTTTCTATCTCACATCACATAATTCTTTTATGTTGCTTTTGCTATGCATGCCATACCATAGTCATCACGAAGGAGAGACATCGCACCTTAACACCCAAAGTCATCACTAAGCATATTAGTGGTATGATGATCTAAAATTATCAACTAATTTATATTTTTTTAAAAACCTTAACCTAAATTTAACATTTGTGCTTTATAATACAATTTTAACTTAAAAAAAGGAATAGATAATATGTATCAAAAACTATACAGTAACATTTATTTTTTAGAAGAAATAGATGCTTCTACATCTGCAGGAAAAGATTTAGCAGATAAATTAGAGCAATTAGCTGCAAGACTACAAAGCTACTGCTTAAACATGGTTTTTGATAATTTTGGAGCTCTTTATGCTTACCAAAGATACCAAGCAGGAAATTCAAGATTTAAAGATTATGAAAAGTTCAAGCACTACTATCAAGCGAAAGCATTTGAGTTAGGGGTAGAAATAGAGGATGCTCTTAAATTTACTAATCTTTATCAAATAGAAAAATATCTTGGAAGATGCGAGCCCCACTATATAGTGATATTCAAGCACCAATATCAAGTGATATCATGTGAACCAGGGGTTGAAATAGAGGATGCTCTTAAATTTACTAATCTTTATCATGAGAGAGAGCGCGAAGTAGGTGCTACAATATATGATTATCTTATTAAATTTACTGATGATGGTAAAGTGAAGTCATATAAGGCAGGGTTTAAAAGAGAGGATGCCCTTAAATTTACTAATAAATATCAAGCAAGGGCATTTGAGGCAGGTGTTAAGAATATTGATGATGCTCTTAAGTTTACTAATGAATCTCAAGTGGAAGCATTTGAGGCAGGTGTTAAAATAGAGGATGCTCTTAAATTTACTGATTATGCTCAAGTGGAAGCATTTGAGGCAGGTGTTAAAATAGAGGATGCTCTTAAATTTACTGATTATGCTCAAGTGGAAGCATTTGAGGCAGGTGTTAAAATAGAGGATGCTCTTAAATTTACTAATAAATATCAAGCGGAAGCATATAAGGCAGGTGTTAAAATAGAGGATGCTGTCAAAATTAAATATGGGTGGCAAATTATTGAAGTTGTTCAAAACCAAGTGCCAGTAGATGATGTAACCCAACATAAATATCAATGGTATCTTCCAAAATTTAAAAATAAAAACATAGATATTAAGCACTCTTTCGATGGCGTTAAAACGCATTATGAATTATCTGAACTTATTAAGGAAAATTTTGAATTAATAAATATTAACTCAGATAACTGTGATTATCAATTAAACGCTTATGATATGAATCATAATCATCTTTTGCACTCTGTATATTGCGATGTTAAAGAGCAATTAGATACTAATAATAATCAAACAATAGATTACATAGAAGAATAAGATAAATTGTAATATTATGTGAGGGGACAAAATTTTATGACTTTATTTGATTAAATAAAAACTGCAGATAAGAAACTTATAGCAAATCTTATAACCAGGAAGGGTATTATTACTAGATTGCCACAAGCATTAAAATGCTTTCGCAATGACAACGCAGGCGCACTCATCAGGAAGGAAGAATGCATAATATCCTATAGTCATCACGAAGGAGAGGCATCGCACCCTAACACATAAAGTCATCACGAGCCCCGTTAGGGGCGTGGTGATCCAGAACTATTGTTAAATTTATATTTATTTGTAACTTTCCTGGATTGCTACATAAATCAAAGGTTTATTCGCAATGACAAGTCTCTAGAGCTGGATTGGCACACTTACTTCGTTCGTTCGCAAATGACTATATTGTTATTACTAACTGTGCTAAATCTTGCTCTATAGTTGCACTCTAGCTTCTTATAAAGCAATTCTTATCTGCAGCTTATGTTAGTATGGCTAATGTTAATGAACCCTTCAAATAAATTTTTTCAAATTTATTTGAAATTTCACTATTGACAAGCTAAGCATTCATCATATTCATTGTCTCCCTTTGTTATCACCGGAGATAGCTTGATTTCAAGCTGATGTTTCTCTATATTTTCTGAAATTGAAACTTTATCAGCTCTTTGCAATGACTTCGATCTACAATAATATAAACTCTTCATACCTTTCTTCCAAGCTAAATAATGCAGTTTATTTAATTCAGATTTATCAATATCAGCTGGAATGAATATATTGACGGATTGAGCTTGGCAAATATAAGGTGTTCTGTCAGCAGCGTGCTCAATTAACCACTCCTGATTAATTTCAAAAGCTGTTTTAAATACGTCTTTTTCATGTGCAGTTAAAAAATCTAAATGACTTATAGAGCCTTCATGGTTCATTATAGATGACCAAATATCATCTGAGTCCTGCCCTTTTTCTTTTAGTAAAGCCCTTAAATATTTATTTCTTATGTTGAAAGAACCAGTCAAACTTTTTTGAGTATATGCGTTAGAGTTAATAGGTTCAATTCCAGGAGATGTTGAACCTGCTATTACTGAAATAGATGCAGTAGGAGCAATCGCTGTTTTATGAGTAAATCTTTCCATCATCCCAAGTTCTTTTGCATCAGGACAAGCTCCCTTTTCTTCAGCAATTAATTTTGATGCTTTATTAACTTCTTGATTTATATGTTTGAACATTTTTAAATTCCATGATTTAGCCATTGCTGATTCCATGGGTATCATTTTAGATTGTAAAAAAGAGTGATATCCCATCACCCCAAGACCTACGCTTCTTTCTCTATAAGCGGAATATTTAGCTTTTTGCATACCATCAGGAGCATTGTCTATAAAATCCTGAATAACATTATCTAAAAATTTCATTATATCTGTAATAAACAACTGATTATTACACCAATCACCATATTTTTCTAAGTTTAAAGATGATAGGCAACATACAGCAGTTCTATCATTTCCTTTATAATCTTTCCCTGTAAAAAGGGTAATCTCACTGCATAAGTTAGAGGTTTTCACTTCCATGCCATGTTTTTTATATATTTCTGGAGCATGCTTGTTAACATTATCAATAAATAATAAATATGGCTCTCCTGTTTCTACTCTTGCAACCAATAGCCTAATCCAAATATCTCTGGCTTTAACAATTGATACAACTGCATTATTTTTTGGACTTATTAACTCCCATGGTAAATCTTTCTCCACTGCTTCCATGAATTTATCTGTAATCACAACACCATGATGAAGATTTAAAGTTTTACGATTAGGATCACCACCTGTCGGTCTTCTTAATTCAATAAATTCTTCTATTTCTGGATGAGAAACAGGCAAATATACTGCTGCACTTCCTCTCCTTAAGCTACCTTGAGATATAGCAAGAGTTAACCTATCTTGAACACTTAAAAAAGGTACTATCCCAGATGTTCTACCACTATTTGCAACTTTTTCTCCTATTGAGCGTACATTGCCCCAGTATGTACCTATACCACCTCCTCTGGAAGCTAGCCATACATTTTCATTCCAAATGCTCACTATATCTTGCAAACTATCGCCTACCTCATTGAGAAAGCAGGAAATTGGTAATCCCCTTTTTGCTCCCCCATTACTAAGAACAGGTGTAGCAGGCATAAACCAAAAATCACTCATATAATCATAAAGTCTTTGGGCATGATTTTGGTTATCAGCATAATGGGTTGCGACTCTTGCAAAGAGGTCCTGATATGTTTCATCATCCAATAAATATCTATCTAAAAGCATTGCTTTTCCTGATTCACTTAAATTTTCATTTTTCGAATGATCAAGATTAATCTCATACTTTAATGTTTGTTTTTTATTAATTTTCTCAAAGACCCCATTTAGCATAATCGTAACAAAAAAATGTTTATGATATATCATAAATATACTATATATAGTAAAATATGTACAATATATTTGTGAAATGCACTATATATTGATATCGCTAAGAAGTCTACAGCAAAGATTTTTTATTTGATTTTCTCTCTTAATCTCTGAATTAAAGATGCAATACTCTCTTTTGAAAGAATAGAATTAAAGTCTGATCTTTGACCTAAAATTAAACTTATGTCCTCTGCTACTATATCTCGAATTAAAAAGCGATTGTCAATCATCTTAATTCTATATGCTATACTGATATACTTTGAGGTATACTTTTTATTAAGTATTTTTGTATTTACTATGTATTGAGAATTAGAAATATATTTTACTGACTCTATATCAAAATCCACTCCATTATATTCAGAAAATTTTGATACGTAAGTGCTAATCATAAAATTTTTGTACGCAACTAGATATTCTTCTAATTCAGTCTGATTAATTTTTTTGTAATATTTACCTAAAGCAAACTTTGCCATCCAAGTTATGTCTACTGAGTTGCAAAAAATATCACTAAGCTTTTGTTCTTTTTGTGAATTAGTATTTGTAGACTCAATAACTGTAATTACTTGTTTGGCAGTATTATTCACAAATTCTATTAATTTTTGCTTTTCCTCAGCTATTGATAAAGGCAAGATCATTATAACCAAACTTAGTGATATAAAAATTTTCTTTATCAGTTTAGCATTATTTCTCATGACTATTTCTCCTTATTTAATTTTTGATAGTAAAAATTTCGTAATGCAGCATATTCATCAAGAGATATTTCAGACAAAGTTTTGTCTACACCAATAAACTTTTCCCTGGCAACTATTATACTAGTTCCATAATAAATTTTAAGAAATTTATTATCATTTTTAAATCTTACAAAATTTATTGGGTCTGCTCCAATATCAATTATATTACCAAATCCATCTCTTAAGTTAGATGGCCCAAGAATAGGTAATACTATATATGGCCCCTGCTTAGCACCATAATATTTTAAAACATTTCCAAACGATGTGTCGTGTTTTTTTAAGCCCGCTAATTCTGCGACATCAAATATGCCTAATATACCGAAGGTGCTATTAATAAAAAATCTGAAAAATGAGTTAAATGCTTCATTAGGTTTAAGTTGAATTATGCCGTAAAAAACATTTAAGGGCTCTTTTAGATTGCTAATAAATGAATTAACACCTTTTTTAGCAGGATTGGGTGCAATTACGTTATATATTTCTGCAGGAGGTCTAATGATATATTTATCAACTACCTTATTAAATTTGTATACCTTGCGATTAAAATTTTCGTATGGATCATAGATTTGAAAAGTAGGGCTCTGATCATAATAATCATTGTCTAGGCTATAATCCTCTTCATCAACAACATCTTCTCCTCTAACATTCAGCATCATCAGTGTTGTCAGGAATAATCCAAATACAATAAAAAACCTAACGTTAAAACGACTAGCTATCAGGCGCATGATTAATCTTTAAAATTAATGTAACCTGAGAGTATTCCTCATTTTTAACTTCTATAACTTCCTCTTTTACAATATTCCAACCGCATTTCTTAATTATATTATTGACAAATGATTTGTTATAAATAAATTGCTCAAATTTGCTATTAAACACATAATTATCTTGTTGGGTGCCTTCAAAGTAGTAATTCAATAAAAAAATACCCTGATCATTAATATAGGGTTGTAATGTAGATAGAAGCGATTCTATTTCTGTAGAATATGAGATTAAATCAAGTCCCAAAATTATGTCAAATTTTGAATCTGTTTTAGATGAGGATGCCAAAAAGCTACGTATGTCTTCTTTTATGACAGTATTATAAACTTTATCTTTACCAATCGATAAATTTTCACAATGTTTTACAGCTTTATCATTTAAATCAACGCCTAATGCGAAATTTAATAGCTGATTTTTTCTAAGTAAATAGGTCAACAAACCTGTATGACATCCTAAATCTAATACATTAAAGTTAAACACTTTCTCTGTATCATTTAATACTTTTTTTAATTTCTCATAGGTTGAATTTTCTGAAGAATTTACACATTTCTTAAATTCACTAAGATGAAATCTAAATTCTTGGTTCATTTTATGATCAATGATCTCCAGTGGAACAAACCGAATTTGGTCAGTTTTATTGTTAATGATATTTAGGCAATACTCGCTTTCTTTCTTAAATTTAGATTCATTACTTTCCTCCATGTAATGTTTTAAGTATGGCTTTGCTTTTTCAAATTTAAATTTTTCAAAATAACATCTGCCCAATAGATAGTCTAAATCTGGATAGTTAACTCCAAATTTTTTTAATAACTTAAATCTAAAAATAGCATCATTCAGGTTGCCCGCATTGAAATGATGCAGTCCCAAATTGTAATTAGTTTTTGTCAAATTTCGAGACTTAATCCTAATCTCATTTATTTTTGATCTTAGTTTATCTAGCCAGGACTGTGCATCACTTAACTTAAAGGATAATATCGGCTTAAAAAAATTTTTTATTTTTTTTAAAATTAGCATTATTTATTACTACTTGTTTATTGATTTTTTATTTAATTTCATTTGATCAAAAATCGACATTGCTTGAGCTGTCATTGCACCTATATTACCTACCTCTGACGGTATAATTAGTGTATTACTATCTTTTGCAAGTTTTTGAAAGGCTTCAATATATTGTTGAGCAATACTCATAGACACTGCTTCTGACCCCCCATTCTTCAAAATTGCTGCTGCTATGGCTTCAATGCTAATTGCAGTTGCTTTAGCAACTGTCTCTATTGCTTCAGCCTCTCCTTTAGCCTTATTGATCTTATCCATCATTTCTGCCTCAGAATTTAATACAACTTGTTTTTTATTCCCTTCGGCAATATTAATCATTGACTGCATTTTTCCTTCTGATTCTAAAATATCAGCTCTTTTTTGTCTTTCAGAGGATACTTGCGCTTCCATTGCTTTTAGAATAGTAGTGGATGGAGTAATATCTCTAATTTCATATCTCATGCATTGGATCCCCCAAGTACTTGCTGCTTCATTAATTGCAGAAACAATTTGATTATTTAAGTACTCTCTTTCTTCAAATGTCTTATCCATAACTAGCTTACCAATTGCAGATCGCATAGACGTTTGGGCTAATTGTGTAACTGCATAATATGGATTTTCAACGCCGTATGAAGCATCCATAGGATTAATAATTCTAACATATATTATACCATCAAGAGCTAGAGTAACATTATCGCTTGTAATAGCAGATTGTTGCATAACATCAATGGCTTTTTCTTTGAGGGTATGTTTATAAGCTACTTTGTCAATAAACGGCAAAATAAAAGTTAATCCAGGCTGAAGCGTTGTATTGTACTTGCCAAGTCTTTCAACTATCCAAGCTTGTTGTTGAGGAACTATTTTAATCGCTAGCCAGCAAAAAAAGCCTAGAACTATAAGAAATAATCCTACCCCAGAATTTATGTCGAAGTACTCCATAGTAACCCAAAAATTTTATATTAAAAATGTGTATTTCAAACTAGTACATTTAATTTTATTTTTCCACTATAAATATATTATTTTTAACAGAGACAATGGTAACATTATCACCTTTTTTCAATATAGTATTTTTATTGGATGGGGCTAATTTGGCTTTGCAAATGGCACCTGACCACCTAATTTCTCCTAACCTCCCTTCTCTCAAATCATTACTATATACAGTTGCTATGCCCCCCTCAATATTATGATATGCCTCTGTATTGCCGATATTAAGCAGATATTTCGTTGGTTTCCATAAAACAATTGACCACAAACAAAAAAATCCGAAAAAGAATCCTATTTGATCAATCAATGTACTTAAAGTAATTAGATTAAATTTCATGCATAAGGCTACACAAAAAGCTGCAATCCCTGCAAAAAAGAATCCTATTGTCCCACCTAAGTACATTTCTATAATCATTAATACTGCCCCTAGAATATACCATAGCTCAACCTGATTGGTTAAAAAATACTGCATCACACCTTATAAAGAATTAATTACTATCATTTCACTATAGTAGATATTTTGAAAAATTCATCAACAGTTAATTGTTCAGGTCTTTTATTGTAATCTATTTTAAGTTTTTCTAACTCAATTTCTGGATTGTCAAAAACATTCTCCAGGCTTTTTTTTATTTTTTTTCTTCTGAAATTAAAAGCACTTTTACATATTTTTTCAATATTATTAATTTCTCTGGTAGTGGGCTGCTGTTGTTTAGGAGTTAATTTAATTATTGATGAAGTTACTTTAGGTGCGGGAAAAAAGTTTTCTGGCTCTACATCAAATAATAATTCACAATCACAAGTAAATTGAGCTAAAACACTTAACCTTCCATAAGCATGCGTTGATGGCTGAGCTAAAATTCTATCAGCTACTTCTTTTTGCAACATAATTATAATTTCATTAATATTGCTCAGTTTTTTAAGCCATTTGACAATAAGTAAAGTACTAATATTATATGGTAAATTTGCCACAATTGTATAATACCCGTCAATAATGCTTTCTTCTTCAATCTTTAATGCGTCTCCATTTATAATTTCAAAATCTTTATCTGTTCCTGATTGAATTTTATTAAGAATTGGTAATATTTTTTTGTCAATTTCAACAACAAATAGGGATTTAATATTAGTCTTTAGCAAATCATTTGTAAGAGCCCCGATTCCTGGGCCAATTTCAAGTATATTTTTATCTTGTATATTGCCTAAAGACCTAATTATATTGTTAATGATGTTGTTATTCACTAAAAAATTTTGTCCGTATCGCTTTGTAGGAGTGATATGGTATTCTTTTAGAGTTCTTTGTAACTCAATTATTTCATTCATCAATATTACTTTGTTTACAAAGTCATTGTTTTTGGTTAAGTATACTGGTTTTATTTCTTTATATAAGTTATTTTTTTACTGCTAGAAGAATTTGATGATTAATCTTATAAAACCATTTTTTGCTATTGTATTAATTTCTTATTCTTTTGCGTGCTTTGCCCTGGATGAAAATAAGAAAAAAGAGCAGAATCAAATTACCATCGAAGCGGATGAGCTGATTTATAATAAAAAAGAAGAGTTAATTAGCGCACAAGGTAATGTATATATTGAACAAAATAATTTTCGTGTTGTAACCAATAAAGTGGTATATGATAAGAAAAATAATTATTTATATGCTGTTGGGGATTTAGCATTTAGTAACAATGATAAAAATTATTTTTTTGGTAACAAAGCCTTTTTTGATAAAAAAAATAACACAGGTGTAATTATAAGGTTTAAAGCTAGGATTGTACATAAAGGCCTATTATCTTCTGATTTTGCTCAAATGGTAGATAAGAATACCTTTATAGTTCAAAATTTAGTTTTTTCTACATGCAAAGTGTGTAAGGATAATTTTATTCCAAACATACCTTTATGGCAAATAAGGGCAAAAAAAGCTACTGTAGACCAAAAAGAACAAAAGGTAGAGTTTAAAAATAGTAAAATAGAGCTATTTGGAGTTCCCATATTTTATTTTCCATATTTCTCTATTCCCACACCAAATTCCCCTAGGAAAAGTGGCTTTTTAGTTCCTAGATTTAAAAATTCTAATGTATTTGGGCTGCAAGTATCTATTCCTTATTATTTTAATATTATGCCTCAAATAGATTTAACTTATACCCCAACGATAAGTGATAAAAGCCATATGCTAAATAGTGTAAATATGCGATATCTTACTAAATATGGACAATATGAAATAAATGGTGATTTGATAAATGATACGGAGGAAGGAAATAAAAAAAATACATTCAAAGGCTATATACATTCAAAAGGTGATTTTCAATTTAACAACAACTATTTTTTAAATTATAAATTTCAAAAATTGTTTGATAAGGATAAAATTCTTACAAAGAAATATGATATAAATAATGATGATATTTTAACTAGTAATGTTTCACTAAGAAGAGAGAATAAAACCCAATTATTAACTCTTGAGGGTATTTCATTTCAAAATTTAAGGGAAAATAAACCAGAAACCAAAGACACTCCATATGTATTGCCCTGGATTAGAACTTATAATAGATTGGCTTTAGATTCACCTTTCATATCTGATATAGCGCTTTCCAGCGATATTTTGAATTTAAGAAGAGCCAAGGGAATAAGCTATACAAGAGGCACTTTTCAACTTGATTCATTTCACAATATCACACTGCCTATTGGGCAAACTCTAAATATTAATCCAGCAATTAGATACGATTATTACGACATAACAGGAACGGAAAGGGATGGAGTTAAAAACAGATTGATCGGCAAATTGTCCATTGATTGGAAATGGCCATTTATAAAATTTATTGGTAGCAAAAATTTGATCTTAGAACCTATTGCCAACTTCACATACAACTCAAATACTACGCAGAATTTTCTAAATGAAGATGGTCAATCACAAATAATTAGTACCTCTAACATATTTTCTTCAAATTTTTTTACTGGTAAAGATAGCGCTGAGATTGGATCAAGGTTAAATTTCGGCGTTAGAACCAATTATTACACAGGAAAAAATACGTATGGAATGATTTTAGGGCAAAGTTATAAGCTCAATAAATCAGCAAATACAAATGTGAAGAATCTTTCTTACACATGGGATGATAAATTGAATTCATTAAAAACAGAAATTGTAGGTAAATTTTATGCCCAATTGGATGATAATATCTCAATAATTGATAATATTAGTCTAACTCCCAATCACTTAAATTTAATAAAAAATGAATTAGATTTTCAAATGCAACATGCTAAAACTCAAATTAATTTAAATCATATTTTTATTAATAAAAAATATATTAATAAATGTCATAATGCATATAACCAAGAAGTGGGAGTTAAATTTACGTATAACTTTAATAACCATTGGGGAATTGAAACAGGAGCAAGAAGAAAGCTTGGTTCTAAAATCAAAATTGAAAAAAATTGCAAAATTAAAGGTATAGATAAAGGGGCAAAAAGCAAATGGATCAGCAATGAAATAGGCTTATTTTATAAAGGAGATTGTTTAAAGATTAATTTTGGTGTAATAAGAGATAATTCAAGACCAAAGAATTTAAAATCTTCGGTTACAACTTATTTGAAAATAGAGCCTCTCTTTAATTAGTACAATTATGAATATAAGGAAAAAATTTACTATTCTAATCAGCAAATCGCTTATTGCATCGATAATACTATTTAGCACTACTTTTGCCCACTCACACCAGGATACAATTGTTGCTTATGTTAATGAAGAAATTATTACTTCATTCGAACTAAAAAATAGAATTCAACTATTAGAATCTTTAAATAACATAAAAATTAATGCTAATCAAAAAACTGATATCATCCAATCAATGATTGATGAAAAATTATTATCCCAAATAGCTAGAAGGAATAACATTTCAATTTCAGAGAAGCATGTAGATCAATACGTCAATAATATAGTGAGTGATCGTGGACTAAATAGCTTGGATGAATTAGCTAAAAAATTTAAGATAACTAAGCAGAGTCTACTCAATTACATAAAATCACAACTTTTATTAAAAAAACTAATTGAGTATCAAATAGAATCAGAGACCTATGTTTCAAAGCAAGAAGTAGCAGATAATTTAAAGGCCATCTCTAAAAACTTTAATAAATTATCACAGATAAATCCCGCCACAGAACTTAAGCTTAGTGAAATAGTCCTATATAAGGATAGAGCTAGCCATGAGAATCTTGAAAAAACCCTAACTCGCATTTACTTATCGCTGAATGAAGGAGAACCTTATGAAAATTTGGTAAAACAATTTTCACAAGGTAAAACTTCCTTAAATAATGGATTTATTGGCTGGGTTAAGGTAGCTGATTTATCAAATAGTATTAGTGATTCATTCGACAATGCTTTTAATGTTGGTGCCATAAGCAAGCCTATTGAAACAAATGATAGTATCATTATCTTAAAAATTAGTGATATCAAAAAATTAAGTACTGTGCAAAAACAACTTAGTAAGGATGAAGTTAGAAATATACTTTATAATCAAAAATTGAACTTAAATTTAAAGAATTTTATTAAAAATCTAAGAAAAAGTTCATATATTAAAGTCGCACAATAAAGATAGTTGCAATTTAAGAATCCAGCATTGCCTTTGTAGACTAAAGCTTCGAGCGCCAATATTATATTGAGGTCAATCGTCTTTGGAGGAGAAAACTATTTTAAACTGATATTATGTTTTGATATGTGTAGTAAAAGATTCTGCGGCTAAGTCTTTTATTCCATACTTTTTTAAATTTGATAAGTTATTGCCACCGACATCATTGCCAGCTTGATAGCCAAAAATTTGATCTTGATAAAATTGTTTATCTCCTGAACTAAATACAGGTGAACCTTTATAATCCAGAAAGACTTTGTCTATAGTGTCTTTAGTACCACTGTAGGTGACTACTTTCATGTTATTGCCACTTGCGTCAGTAGCAACTACTTCATAGGTATATTTGCCTAGCTTGGCTATTTCTGCATCAGATCCATCCTTAGTTAGCTTACCATCCCATGTAAATGTATTCATTCCTTTATTTTTTGCAGCATTTTCTATCTCTGCAATTACTACATCATTTCTATCTTTAATTAAAATTTTTACATTTTTCGCTTTATCTTCTAACTGATAGGTCATCTCCGCTTTCAAAACTTTTTTACCATCCTCTTCCGATTCCATAAGATCAATATCATTACCCTTAATTATCACTCCTTGACCAATATGACGAGAACTACTGGATAATTTCGTTTCGTTATTTTCATTAAATGAATCGTACAATAATCCTTTAATATCCATCAAGTTAGTTGTATTTTGATATGATAGCATGGTGTTAATTACTTGGGAATGATCCGTAGGTGCAGTTGGATCTTGCCCCTTTAAAGATTCCACAAAAAAGCTCATGAAGCGTTGCTTTTCTTCTGCTAAAGCCTTTCTTTCTTTTGCAATTTTGTCAACTGTACCGTTGTCAGAAGAACTTGGACTTAATTTTGATGATTCTACCCCAGACATAAAGCAAACTTAAAACCGTTATATGACCTAACTATACCCATACGTCTACATTTTTGTCAACATCAAATGGCATAAATATAAGTGACATTTTATGCTCTGCAACTCCGTTTAATACAGTGTTATTTTTTCCTTCAACTGATACTCGTCCCTTTTGTGACTGATCTTCAGCCTGATTATTTTGACTCAAATCTTTATAATTAAAAGTGAGATTAGTTGAAATGCCATTTTCAGAATCACTTGATTTAACACTACTTAAAAATTCATCACTATGCTTTTTTAAAAGCTCAAATGTGGATATTTTATCAGAATTGACAATGATATTTCTCTCTTTTCCTTGATTATTTACTATTATTTCAATTTTACCTAGTTCTGCAGGTTCTAATTGTACTATGGTATTATTATCCTTTTGATCAGCTGTGGCAGATATTAAAAAATTAACTTGATTAATCAATTTATTCCCTATGCTATCCAAGGAAAAATTCATCCTAGCGCTCGTAATTGATTTTGTACTATTATAGTAAGCATTATGCCCATATCTATAATCTGCATCAGATAGATTTTCACTAAATTTAGAACTCAAATCAACAAATTCTGTACCTCTTATACCTTTTGTATCAACCTCAGGTGAAATAAATGGCAAAACATCATAAGTATTTATCTTATTTTGGACATATACTTCTGATTCTGAATATTTTAATTGTATTTTTGGAAAGTCTGTTTCAACTTTTTTCCCTATTCCGATGAACCTAACATCATCACCAGTAAATTCGGTATCCTCTATTTTTGCTTGCAATAACTCAGCGTCATTACTTTCCTCAGTTTGCTCACAAGCTTCATATGACAATTGGATAGGGGAGCAAAAAAAATCTAGTTCGGCTAGTTTGCAAGTATCTTGTGCCTCACTTCCATCAACGATTGGGATATTTTCATCCAAAGTTAAAAGGCTTAAGTCATTTTGAATTCTGGTGTCTATAGTAATTTGCTTAGGCACAATTTGCAAATATTCTTCTATTGTAACTTCATCAGTATTTGTAGCATCGCAACTGGCTGAGATGTTTTGACTATTATTATTATCACTTGTTGACTCAACCTTTTCCTCATATTCAGTAGATATACTTTGCAATATATCATCAAAATTAGTGCTCTTGCTTTGCTCACCATCCGAGGGGTTACAAGATTTCTGAGTGCCACGTGTAGTTATTGGCTGATTTATTTGTATATCTATGTCTGTCATTTAATACATTTATAATGTCCACAAGCGTATACAGCAATTAACATACCAAATTTATATATTAAAATTCATTTTATCTTTTTGAATTGATAATGCATCTTCAAAGCCTAGCTTTTTGAATTTTGCTTTTAAAAGGTAAATATGCGTTTCAAGAGTTGATGTTTCTGAGTCAATATTATATTGCCATAATTTATCAAGAGCCTCATTTTTATCTATAGTAAAATTTGGACTTTTTAAAATAAAATTTAACAGACTTGCCTCTTTTTCAGTTAATTTAATAACTTTATCATCATTATTTATTAATAATCTTTCATTATATAAAAAAGAAAATTTATTTAGAAATATATAGTTATTAAGTCTTGTTAAACATTTGATAATCAGAATATTTAAACTTGAGATGTGAAAAGGTTTTTTTAAATCTGGGGTTCCTACCTTTGATAAGGTAATAGAAATTTGACATTGATTGTTAAAAACTCCCATTTCATCTAATATGCAAATTCTATCCCTTCCCTTTAATTGATTTTCATCTTGAGTTGTTTTGATTTTTAAGTTTTGATATATTTTAAAATTCCTTAGAGCTTGTTCCAGGTAATTATTTTTACTAAATATAATAATCATTGTTATGACGATAGTACTGCACTAGTTTAAAAATTAGTTTGCACTACCTTTCTGTGCTTTAGAACTAAATTTCCCTATATTGCTTACAAATTGTTCTAGCACCCCAATTTTATTGCCTTTTATTGTAATTTGATCAGAGTCATAATTCAAAATATTTGCATCTTTTGCATCGTACATGGTAATGTTTTTGATTATATCTTTTGAATCCAATTCTATGGCCACAATTTTTTGCTCCTTTAATTTTGGCTGAAAAAATGCAACCTGTTCATATTGGCGTTCCATATAATAGTAAGTCTTTGGACCAAAACTTGATTTTGCAGTAGGCTCTCCTAAAGCTTCCAAGAGATTTCTTTCAGAGGTTTGGTTAACTTTTATAGCACCTAGCTTTTCATTACTTAAAAAATACCCAACTCTTTCTGTTTTTTTACCACAGGATACTAGCATGCCTGATAAAATTAATATCATAGCTAACTTGATAGATTTATTTTTCATACCTTTCTCATTATTATCTTTTTTACCGTTTATTTTCCTTCTCTTTAGGTTTTTTCTTAAGGCCTCAGATAGCTTCTTTATTTTTTCATTATCCTTCAGATTTTTCATAAAATTTAATTTTTATATTTATTATCTATCATGTTTCCAAAGTTTCTTAAATTCTTTTCGTCAAATTTTCCTACTTTTTTCATCATTTTTTGCATTTCCAAAAATTGCTTCAACAATTTATTAATATCTTGAACAGTGACCCCAGCTCCCTTGGCTACTCTAGCTTTTCTTGATGCATTCATTATTTTTGGATATCTTTTTTCTTTTTTCGTCATAGAATCTATTATAGCTTCTTGTCTCTTTATAATGCTCTTGTCGAATTTATCTGAGCCCAAAGCTTGTTTTATCCCTTTGAAGCCTGGTAACATCCCCATTATTGAAGATATACCTCCCATTTTTTTCAAATTATTGAGCTGCTTCCTCAAATCCTCCATGTCGAAATTACCCTTTTGCATTTTCCTGGTTAATTGCTCAACCTCCTCTTCGCTTACTGTATCTATAGCCTTTTCAACCAAAGTAACAACATCTCCCATATCAAGAATCCTTGATGCTGCCCTTTCTGGATAGAATTTTTCTAAATCAGATATTTTTTCGCCGTGCCCAATAAATTTAATTGGACACCCTGTAACATATTTTATGCTTAGTGCTGCTCCACCTCTTGAATCACCATCAATTCTTGTTAATATTACCCCTGTTAATTTTATAGAGTTATGAAATTTTTTAGCGCTATTAACTGCGTCTTGCCCCGCCATGGAATCCGCTACTAGTAAAGTTTCAATGGGATTAGCTATGCGTTTTATAGAGATGATTTCATCGATTAACTTTTCATCAGAATGCAACCTACCTGCAGTATCCAAAATTATTAAGTCAAATGATCCTGCTTTTCCTTCTTCTATTGCTCTTTTGGCTATATCAAGGGGAAGTTGCTCATGAATAATAGGCAGGGTAGTAATTGAGATTTGCTTGCCAAGAGTTGCAAGTTGCTCTTGGGCAGCTGGTCTATATGTATCTAACGATGCAAGTAACACTTTTTTCTTATATTTTTTTCTTAAATATACCGCTAATTTGGCAGCAGTTGTTGTTTTGCCAACACCTTGTAACCCAACTAACATTATTATTGCAGGAGGTGATATTTTTAAATTTATATCTTGTTCCTCTGCTCCTAAAATATTTTTTAACTCATCGTGAACAATTTTCACTATCATTTGCCCAGGAGTTACGCTATTGACAATTTCTTCTCCAATAGCTTTGGCTTTTATATTAGAAATAAACTCCTTTGTAACGCCTAATGCAACGTCAGCTTCAAGCATTGCTACTCTTATTTCACGTAAAGCTATATCCAAATCATCTTGCGATATCGTACCTTTACGCTTAATTTTATCAAAGGTTTTTATAAAATTCTCACCTAATGAAGAAAACATCGTGCAACCATTAATTCATTTTGCCAAATTATAGTGGTTTGCAAAAATGAAGTAAATAAATTTTTAATAAAAACATAGAAGCAAGCAAAGTTAGCTTATTATACTTCTTATGGTAGAAAGTAAAACTAGGAGTTGCGTACATGATTTAGATGTGATACTATAGATACAAAGTAGGAGTGGCCGCATGTTTAGCGCATCCTTATCATCAAGCAAACCTTCCCACTACTCATTAGGATGCGCTGAAAATGTAAAACATTTTATTAAAATTTCCGAATTATTAAATATAACATGCCATTAATTACATAATTTCTTTTTCAGTAAGAGATAGTGTCCAGGCTCTTCAATTACATTATATATAGTATATGCAGCCTACGATTGAAACAAAAAACTAAAGGTTGCGCAGACAGCTTTGATATGATACCGTTATGAAAAGTAGCTGAACGTGTGGCCACGTATTTAGCGCATCCTTATCATCAAGCAAACCTTCCCACTACTCATCAGGATGCGCTGAAAGTGTAGATAGTAAATTTTAATAAAAACTTATCTTACATCAAATTTTTCTTTAAAATTAAAAAAGAAATGTTAAAAACAAACACTAGCAATACTATATTTTTTTGATGAGTAAATTTACAAATAAGCTGATTTTTACATTTTTTATTATTTTTGCTTTCATTATTGCTCTAGGCTTCTTAAGCCTATTATTTTTTGCAAATTTTTTTCAAGATATTCCTGATTATGAAGAATTATCAGGTTACATGCCATCTGGAATTACTAGGTTATATGATCCAAAAGGTGAAATTTTAGATGAATATGCATCAGAAAAGAGAGTGTATGTTAGATATGATAAGATACCCAAGGTCATTATTAATGCATTTATAGCTGCTGAGGATAAAAATTTTTTTGAGCATCAAGGTGTTGATTTAACAAGTATTTTGCGCGCATCTCTACAAAATATTTTAAATATAGGAAGGAATAAAAGATTAGTAGGCGGCTCTACTATCACTCAACAAGTTGTTAAAGGATTTTTCTTAACTAATGAAAGAAGCTTTGTTAGAAAATTAAAAGAGGCAATTCTAGCCTACAGAGTGAGTAACTCATTTTCTAAAGAGAAAATATTGGAGATATACCTAAATCAAATATATCTTGGGCACCATTCTTATGGAATTTATGTTGCAGCTTATAATTATTTTGGCAAAAGCCTAGATAAAATTAATATTGAAGAAGCTGCACTATTGGCCTCATTACCAAAAGCTCCCTCTACTTTAAATCCCTATAAAAATTATGACCGAGCTTTAGAGCGTAGAAACTGGGCAATACAAAGAATGGAAGAAGAAGGATTTATAACTTTCAAGGAGAGAGCAGATGCTATAAATTCTCCAATACAGCTTAGTAATTCTCCAATCAGAAACAATCAGTATGAAAATTATTATACAGGTGCTGTTAAATCAGAATTGCTGGATTTGTTTGATGAAAAAGACGTTTACTCAAAGGGCCTGACCGTAAACACTAATATAAATTTGGACTTGCAAACTACCGCACAAAATTCATTACGAAAAGGGTTAAAAAATTATGATAAAAAAAGAGGATGGAGAGGCGCATTAGCAAAAATTGATATAAAAAATGACATTATCTCAAATTTAAAAAAAGTTGCTAAAAATAATTATCATGATAATTACTTATTGGGAGTTATTACAAAAATAAATAAAGATAGCCTCAATGTAACGCTACAGAATGAAAAGGAGATCAAGTTATCAAATTTATCCCTTGAATGGATTTTAAATAAAAATACACCCTTAGCAATTCAGCTAAAGCAAAAATTTTCACTTGGAGATGTTGTGTTACTTGATGAGGGCGTAAGTGGACAATATACACTGGAACAAATACCAGAAATTAACGGAGGCATGGTAGTTATTGAAAACATATCTGGTAAAATTTTAGCATTAGTTGGTGGATACGACTACAACCAAAGTAAATTCAATAGAGTAACTCAGGCTCAAAGGCAACCTGGCTCAGCTTTTAAGCCATTCTTATACCTCGCAGCTTTTGAGCAAAATATACCACCTAATACATTAGTTTTAGATGAGCCGCTTGAGATAGATTTAGGAAATGGCATGCCAATTTGGAAACCAAAAAATTATTCAGATAAGTATTATGGATTGATAACAGTAAGAACTGCATTTGAAAAATCCAGAAATCTATCTACATTAAGGCTAGTCTTGGGCATAGGTCTAGAAAAATTAGCTGAGGTAGCTAAGAGATATCTAATTTATAATTCAAGTATTAAACCGAATTATTCTATGGCACTAGGTGCATACGAAACTACATTGCTTAAAATGACTAATGCTTATGCAAGCATTGCAAATAATGGTGTGATGAAGCAGCCAAAATTAATAGACAGCGTATATAATAGGCATGGAAAATTATTATATGCACCCAAAGATCTATATCACAAAAATAATTCTCCTACTTATCCACAAGAAGAAGTAAATGGGCAAAGATTATATCCTGAAATTGGATTTTTGGGCAAAAAAGTAACTGATGATGGAGCTAACTACCAAATTCTTTCACTACTTGAAGGTGTGGTGCAAAGGGGCTCAGCTCGAAGAGCTAAGGTACTAAAAAGAACTATTGCAGGAAAAACTGGAACAACAAATAATAGCTTTGACACATGGTTTATTGGGATGACTCCAGACGTAACAATTGGTATATTTGTGGGATATGATATCCCTAAAGATATGGGGAAATATGCAGCAGGCTCCAATATTCCATTGCCAATTTTTATTGATTTTTTAAAAAATTTAAACTTTATTCCAGATAGAGAATTTGAAGTACCAGATTCGATTAGTAAAAATTATATTGATCAAGAAACAGGAGATATAACTGAAGAAAAAGATTTTCTTCAGGATAAAAAATATATCCTTGAGAATTTTAAAAACAATCTCCCTGAATCTATTTATGCAAATGATCAATTAAATGCAAAAGTTGCAGGTAATATTATGTCACCACCGGAATCATTAGATTCAACTTCAATATTTGACATATTAGAAAATGAGCAGCAAGAAATGCCTAATGATTTGGAAAACGGTGAGGAAGAATAAAAAGTTTTAATATCTAGCTTTTATCATCATATTTTGCATAAAGCTTTGCTGATATAATTTTTTATGTTGAAAATATATTTACATTCAAATAGCATTCGAAAAAGTTTTTGAAAAGAATTTATATGTACCTAACTGAAAATGTAAAAAAAATTTTAAAAGGCTATGAGAATGAATCTCCTGCCGTTAAGTCTAATTTAGTGAAAATTTTGATGAATGGTAAATTAGCTGGTACTGGTAAAATGCTAATTTTGCCAGTTGATCAAGGCTTTGAGCATGGTCCAGCTAAGAGTTTTGCTGTAAATCCAGCGGCATATGATCCAGAATATCATGTGAGATTGGCATTAGATGCAGGTTTAAATGCATATGCAGCACCAAAAGGAATGCTTGAAGCAATTTCTGATGAATTTCGCGGAACAATCCCATTAATACTTAAGGCCAATAGCTCAAATTCACTGATGCACAAGGATATTGAACCCAATCAATCTATTACGGGGAGTATACAGGATGCCATCTATTTAGGATGTACTGCAATTGGTTTTACTATATACCCAGGGTCAGATAATTCACTTGAAATGATACAGGAAATTTCAGAAATGATAGCAGAGGCAAAATCATATGGACTTGCTGCCATTGTGTGGTCATATCCAAGGGGGGGAGATTTAACTAAAAAAGGAGAAACAGCTTTGGATACTATTGCTTATGCAGCACATATTGCAGCATTAATTGGCGCCAATATAATTAAAATAAAATTACCATCCGAAGATATAGAAGATCAATCAGCCGTAAGTATTTATTCAAAAGAAATGCATGCGTATAAAAATCTGAAAAATCGTGTTGCACATATTATGCAGGTTGCCTTTGCTAGCAAAAGATTAGTAGTATTTTCAGGAGGTTCTGCGAAAGCAGAAGATGAGATATATAAGGAAGTAGATGCTATTAATCAAGGCGGTGGCAATGGCTCAATAATTGGTAGAAATAGTTTTCAAAGGCCATATGAAGAAGCTGTTAAATTATTATCAAATATTATCAAAATTTACCTAAATGGTACATAAAAAACCCACACTCTGAAGAGCACATATTAAATGCATAACTTAGAATAAATTTCATCTAAAGCATAGTTATCCTTTGCATCGGTTGGATCAGTAAATAAATCATTAAATTTATATTGCGGATCAGCTGCATTGCCATATACCCTGTCTATTGTTGCCTTTGGATTGGTTAGGGCATTTAAAACTGCAACAAGCAAGAAAAAAACAACTTTCTGTGGATCGCATGAAGCAGAAGGAACTCTAAATTCCAATCTTCTACTATTGATATCACTATCTGGAATTCTTATGGCTGTGGTTCGATTATTATTTCCCCAACTTAAATTCACTGGCGCCATAAAGTTTGGCATAAATCTATTATATTCTTCCAAATCATCCCCGCACAACAGATAAATTGATTGATTTAGTATTAATAGAATTGAATTAATAACATTGCTAAGAAATTTATTTGTGCTTATGGTATCGTCAGAAAATACATTATGATTATGCTTATTATATAAACTTAGATGAAAATGCATGCTAGAACCATATGTTCCAACAAATGGCTTCGGGCTAAATATGATTTTTAGGTGTAGCTTATTTGCAATTTTTTGTAAATCAAGTTTGGTGTCTTTAATTAATTTGATTAGCTGCGAGTAGTTGCTTGAAGCTTTGAGCTGAGTTTCAAATTGATCTAACCCCTTCTCATCAGAGATCGCTAGACCGCATCTTTGAAGCTCTTCCTTAAATGCATTAATTTGCTCTGCATTAGCTAACTTACCAATCTTATGCCTCAGATAAAACTCTATTTCAACACCAAATTTAGGCATAACATTGAATTTGCCTTTCAATAGTGAGGCGACTTTTTCAATTTCGCTGTTAAAATCTTTTAAGTCTAATAATGTCATTGTTATCCATTATTATGTAAAATTTTAGTTTTTCTTCAAGTTTTCTGGCACTTTAGGAACATCTGCAAGAGAATTTTTACTATCTTTATTATAAACTTCCACAGCTTCCTTAGAACTAACAAATGGATTCTTCGGTACTTTTATTTTGTACCCTCCATTCATAATAAATTCATTATCTCTAGGAAAATGTTTATTTTGAAAGTTTTTTTCAGTTGTTCCATAGTTAGTATTCTTTTTTGAGCATCCACTAAAAATTATAGGAAAAACTAGTGTAATAAAAAATATGTATTTTATATTTTGCATAATTCTAAATAGAAATTTTGATAACTTATTATAGCCTTATTGAGATTTTAAAGCTATCAAACTAAAAAGCAATCATTTGTTTGAAATTTTCAATTGTAAAGTTATTCATTTATTGCTATTTAGTAGATTCAATAAATATTTTATATTTCAATGAAAGCTTTATTTTGGCTACTAGTTATAGCTCCAGCCTTATTTATTATGTACACATCAGCCAAACCCTTGTTTTGGTTTTTAGTTATCTTAACACCAATTGTGTTTATTCATGAATTAGGACATTTTTTATTTGCTAGATTGTTTGGGGTGAAAATTGAAGTATTCTCAATTGGATTTGGAAAGCCTCTATTGAAGTGGAGAGATAGTAAAGATACTGTTTGGCAAATTGCCCTTATACCTCTTGGAGGTTATGTTAGAATGTATGGAGATGAAGGGGCTGCAAGCACTCCGGACAAAGAGAAAATAGATGCTCTTTCAGAAAATGAAAAAAAATTATCTTTCCATCATAAGAAATTATGGCAAAAATCTTTAATTGTCTTTGGAGGGCCGCTTGCCAATTATCTTTTAACAATTGCTATTTTCATTATTATATCAATGCATAGTGGAGTTAAAGAATTTAAACCAGAGATCACCGGTATACAGCAAAATTCTCCTGCTCAAATTGCAGGTTTGCAAATTGGAGATGTAATCAGTGATGTTAATGGAGATAAAATAGATTCGATAATTGATTTGAAATCAAAATTGGATACAAATGAAAATTTAAGTGTAGAAATAGGTGTGATTCGCAAAAAAGATTATTTAAGTATAAATATTTCACCTAAGGAGGAAGAGTACACAAATATATTTGGAGAAACTGCTAAAACACGTATGATTGGAGTTGCTTTTGAAAAATTTTCTTTCAGAAAAGTAGGGTTAGTAGAATCTTTTAAAAATTCTTTTTACCAAGTAAGGGATATGACCTGCATGTTTTTGAAGGCTATTTGGCAGATGATAACCCTAAAGCGTGGGACAGAAGATATTGGTGGTCCCATCAAAATTGCTTTATACTCTGAAAGTATGGCAAATCAGGGTTTTATAGCAATATTATATTTTGTTGCAATTATATCCCTGAATTTGGGTCTAATAAATTTATTCCCAATACCTATGTTAGATGGAGGACATTTGTTTTTCTATGGAATAGAAGCGATTATCAGAAAACCTGTTAATTATAAAATTCAGGCTCTTTGTTTTAAGGTCGGATTTTTTATGCTAATGGGATTGATGTCCATAGCTTTCTGGAATGATTTGAAGGCTATAGAGGTTTTTAAAAAATTAAAATTATTGTTGGGCTAAAAGCATTATGAATGTAGTTAGAAATTTCGTTTTTATATTTATTTTTTCACTTCAGTTTTTAAATGTTGCAGCATTTGAAGGTGTTCAAAAAATTGAAGTCATTGGTAACAAAAGAGTTCCCACAGATACCATTTTATATTATTTGGATTTCAAACTGGGGGACAATATTACCCAAGAAAATATTGATAAATCAGTTAAGAATTTATATTCTCAAGGATTTTTTCACGATATATCCATTAAACAAAATTCGAAAAATATTATAACTATTAAAATTGAAGAAAATCCAATAGTCAGAAAAATTAATATAGAGGGCAGCAAAAAACTGAAATCAGCTACAATTAAAAAGGAACTGCAAATTAAAGAAGGTAGTATTTACTCAAAATTTCAATTAGATAGTGACGTTAAGCGAATAGAATCAACCTATAAAAAAATGGGTTATTTTTCCGCTTCAACTTATTTCACTTCTAAAAAACATGGGCAAGATTCAGTTGATATAACAATTCTTATCAATGAAGGAGAAAAGCCAAAGATTAAAAAAATAGTTTTTTATGGCAACAAAGCATTTTCTCAAAAAGAATTATTACGAGTCATTGCTTCAAAAGAAGCAGCTTGGTATAGGTTGTTCTCCTCCAGTGATTTATATGATCAAGATAGGATTATGCTAGACAAAGAGCTACTTAAGGAGCATTATATGCAAGAAGGGTATGCTAATTTTAAAGTTCAATCCTCTACTTCAGAAATTACTCCTAATGGAGAATCATTCTTATTAACATACATTATTAGCGAAGGTGAGAGATTTAATTTTGGCAAATCATCGATTGATTGTCAAATAAAGGACATTGAAAAATCAGAATTAAAAAGGCTTGTTAGCTATAAAGAGGGAGAGATATTCAATGAATCCTTAATTGATAAAACCACATATCGAATGACAACATTTATGGGAAACAAGGGATATACTTTTATAGATGTGGACCGTACTTTGGATAGGAACGAAAAAAATAAAACAGTAGACATAAAATACACTATTAATGAAACCTCAAAATACTTTGTTAAAAATATCAATATAATTGGCAATACAAGGACCTTAGATAGGGTTATTAGAAGAGAATTAAAAATCTATGAGGGTGATCCATTCAATTTATCAAAAATTCAAAGATCTAAGCAAAAAGTTGCTAATCTAGGTTACTTCAGCGCGGTCGAATTTGAGAATAAGCCAACTTCTGAATATGATAAATTAGACTTGGATATCAAGGTGAAGGAAACATCTACAGGTTCTATGCGCTTTGCAATTGGTTATAATACTGCGTCAGGTGCAATAGGTTCAACAACTTTATCTGAGTATAATTTTTTAGGTAAGGGGCAGATTGTGGAATTTGATTTTAGCAAGGCTAAAAAAAGCTCAGATATATCTTTCAGCTTTACTGAACCAAAGCTCATGGATCGTAATTTAGCAGTTGGATTTGATATTTTTACAACATCTCAAGACAAGTCAACTCAAAGCTCTTTTAGCGCTAAAAGCAAAGGTTTAACGCTCAGAATGGGTTATGATATTAATGAGTATTTATATCACAATATTAATTATTCTATAAAAAATGAAAAATCGGATAAAAGTAAAGATGCCTCAATATTTTTAAAAGCTCAGCCAGATAAAACACGTGTATCCTCCATTGGTCACTCAATTTCATATGATAAATTAAATAGTAGGATTAGCCCTACAAAAGGTTATCTCATTAAATTTACACAAAATTTTGCTGGAGTTGGTGGTAATGTGAAATACTTGCAAAATTTGCTACATGCAAGTTATTTTAAGCCATTATATAAAGATGTCATCATTTTAAATTTGATTGGAAGAGCGGGTAATATCAGAGGGATTGGTGGTAACAACGTTAACATTAATGACAGCTTCTTTGTCGGAGAGGAATATATCAGAGGTTTTGATGTATCAGGCATAGGTCCAAGGGTTAAAAAATATCCAGGAAATAATGACCAAGACTCACTTGGAGGTAATACGTTTTTTGCAGGTACAGCTGAAATACAATTCCCGCTAGGGCTACCGGAGGAATTTGGAATGAAAGGTGCTGTCTTCACTGACTTTGGTACTTTATTTGACACAGATGCAGCAAAATATAAGTGTGAGGGGAAAGATTGCACATGTGATTCTAGTATAAAGAATCCAAAGGCCACGGAGCCATTGTGTAAGAATGGAAATTTAAGTTCTGAATACATAAATACTAGTAAGAAAATTAGAGCATCCTACGGTGTTGGTTTAGTATGGGATTCGCCTCTTGGCTTTATAAGATTGGATTATGGCACACCATATAGAAAAGAATCATTTGACAAGACGTCAAGAGTAAGATTTAGTATTGGAACAAACTTTTAGTAATTATATTTTTTGGAGTTTAAAATGAAGTTTTTGAGATTTTTACCGCTTTTTTTATTGGCATTTTGTATAACTGAACTTCATGCTGAAGTTAAAATTGGAGTGATAGATACCAATAAAATAATTGAAAACTGCACTGCCTATGTTGAAGCAAAAAAAGTGATAGAAGGTGAATTTAATAAATCTGAAAAAGAAGCTGGAGAAATGCAAGAGAAGTTTTCTAAAAAAGCAGAAGATTTAGAGAATAAAAAAAATGTTATAGCAGCAAAGGAATATAATAAAAAAAGAGAAGAATTAACTAAGGAAGCGAAAATTTTGCAAAAAAAGTTTTACGACCAAAGAGTCAATCTTGAAAAGGAATTCAATAATATTAATAAAGTTTTGAATGATAATTTAGCAGACATTATTAAAAATTTATCTGAGAAAAAGCACATGACAGTAGCTCTGGATAAAGGGATGGTACTTTACAATAATGAATCTATAGAAATTACAGATGAAGTCATTAAGGAAATAAATAAGAAACTAAAATCAATTGATGTAAATTTACCTCAAAGTAAAGCCAGTGATTCAAAATAAGTTATTTAAAAATGTTATAAAGTTTTTACTACTAATACTAATAGTAGCATTTGTTTTTAGTGGATTAGGGAGCGTCTTTAACAAGAAAGAATTGACGTATGCACTAAAAATTGCAGACGTTGAATACTCCTTTTTTTATGTTAATAAAATATTCCAAGAAGGTATCAAGGAATCTAGACTTAAACATGGCAGGGATTTATCCCAAAACGATATCAATAGATTAAAGGGTGATATACTACAAAATATTATTGACAGTACTTTAATCTTACTGGAAGCAAAAAAATTGGGAATAGTAGCGAATGATAATATGGTTAAAAAGGAGATTTTAAAAATCCCCATATTTTTTAAAAACAATAGATTTGATAAAGATATATTTGATAAAACGATCAAGAGTTATGGAGTATCGGAGCAGGGATTTATTGATAAATTAAAAGAAGATATTATAAGGATCACGCTTATAGATTCAGTATCAACAAATAAGTCTGTTATTCCAGGTCTAACTAAAGTTGTTTTGCAGGACATATTACAAACTAGAGATGTAGAGTTAATAAAGATACCATTTGCTGCATTCAAAATTCCTAATGAAGTAGGTAATTCTCAACTAAAGCTAATTTACGAAAAAAATAAAGCAAGATTCAAAGTTCCAGAAAAACGTAATATAGAATATGTATTAATTTCTTCAGAATTTTTTCAAGATAAGTCTAATCAAGTAGATGAGGAAAAGTTAAGAAAAATTTATAACGAAAAGAGTTTTTTATTTACTGATTCTGAAAAAAGAGATATCAGGCAAATACAATTTAGCTCCCTAGATGATGCCAAAAAAGCAAGAAATGAGATAGTTAAAGGTGGGGATTTTAAAAAAATTGCAAAACAATATGCTCCTAATTTTAATAATTATAATTTAGGAATAATAACAATAGAGGACTTTGATAAAGATATTTCAGAAAAGCTCTTTAAGCTGAAAGAAAGCGAAATAAGTGAAATAATTGAAACACCACTTGGGTTATATATTTTTAAAATTGAAAAAATAATTCCAGAAAAAAAGAAAAGCTTTGACGAAGTAAAAGATTTATTAAAAGAAGAGTACTTAAAGGATTTACAATTCAATAACTTTTTAACTGCTGTTAAAAATATTCAGAATGAATTAAAGCAGGGTAAAAATTTGGAATTAATTGCCAAGGATTATAATCAAAAATTAAATGTAGCAGAAATTGTTAATTTTATTGATGAAAATAGTGATATTACTAAAAGTAAATTGTTTGTAGAAAATACTTTTAATACAAAATTAAATGGACAAAGTGAAATATTTCCGATTGATGCAAATAAATTTTGTATTCTCAGAGTAAATGAAATAATACCAGAAAAAAATCAAGATTTTAACGATCTGAAATCGGAGCTGAAACAAATTTGGTACCATAATGAATTGACATCATTTACAAATAGAATGAAAATTTCTGATAAAAATGGAGCTAATTCAGAAATTAACAAAAAGCTTCTTGATTTTTCAAGGGCTAAAACTACTGAAATAAGCCTTGCAAGCAATAAATTAAACAATGAAATTCCCCTGGATTTTTATAAATTAATTTTTGATTTAAAAATTAATTTTTATACAAAACCCTTTATTGATTATTCACATAGTGAGGTATTATTAGCTAAGCTTAAAAATGTTAACTTACCATCTCGAGAAGATATTGAAAAACATAGATTGTTGTACGATTCTCAAATAAATCAAATTGAACAAGACTTAATTTTAAAAGATATTTTAAAAAAATTAAAAGATAAATTTAAGGTTGTTATAAATAATGAAATTTTTAAAGAGTAATAGTAGAGAAAAACTAGATAGAGATTGAAGAATAAATTTTTATCAATAATAGATTTATCTGGTCTTAGTTGATAATTTATTAATCCGGCTAAAAAATGAGAAAATGCATTAATGGGAGATCTGTGCCTAAAGTGAATCAGTGTTCTTAGGGACTTCATAGAAGAGAATATGGCATCGTTAAACAAAAGTGGATAGAAAGAGATTTTTATAAAATAACATCCATAAAGAATGAACAATCATGTCTAAAGATTTGGAATAACGTTTAGTCTTTCTGTTGAATCTGGAGAGATAATGGCGTATTAAAGAGTTCTTGGATTCAACCAAAGAAGTCTCAGCCTTACTTTTAACATGTCTATGTGTAATCCTATATTTGCTATACACTTCATAATGATCAGTGCACAAGATGTTAATTCTATACCGCTTCTCTAGCCTTTGTGCCATCTCGTAATAAGCCCAAAAATCTCTGCTATTACTTACTTTGATATCAACAACTTCATTTCTGTTCCTATCAACAGCAAGCCATACGTACACTCTGGAAGTTTTTTTTGGCAATAGCTAAATAACTCGTCCACTTCCAATATCTCCACATCCTTTGCTTTCTCCGGCACTTTTGTAGACTCTATCTTTTCCCTAAGCATACTTCCTCCATCCTCTCTATACTCCTTATTCCAGCGCCCTCTAAATACCACCGCAACACCCTAATGCGTTTTTCATCGCTATATTTTACTCTTTCATCCCCCTCTCTACACGTTCTTTTGCAGCATTTGCACTTATACCTTTGTTTGCTTTTTTCAAATCCATTTTTTATTAACTTGTTTCCAGCACAATGTTTGCATTTTTCCATCATTTCCTTCCCATTTAGGTTTCTTTCTCTCATTATATCTCTAATTCATTTTTACTCCACTTTTATTTTACAATGCCGAGAATATGGTTTCTACGAGTGACCGCTTCTTAAGCATTAATTTACCCTTAACATGCATTAGGCAGTTTTTCATATTTTTCTTAATCTTTGTAATCAAAGTTGTACCCTGTTCAAACAAAGTATTGAATAACTTTTTGGAAAGGTATCCTTTATTTCCAACAAGTTTGCAAGAGATATCTGAAGTGAACCCCAAAAACAAGAGTAAAAGTTAATCAACTCTGATAAAGTAAAATAACTAAAAAAGGAGTTGTAAAAATGAGTAACAATACAAGAAAAAGATATAACGAAGAATTTAAAGTAGAGGCAGTAAAGTTGGTAACTGAAAGAGCATATAGCTTGACTCAGGCAGCTAAAAGTCTTGGAGTAAGTGTAGATTCAATTAGTAAATGGAAAAAGAGGTTAGAAGAAACAGCATATGCAATTTGAAGCCAAAAAACCATCCTACGGATGTTTTCCCATATTCAGATGTTCCATTAAATACTTTATGTCTTTTACTCCTCTTTAAATGGCATACTGGTAAGCAAGCTCCATCAATATAATAAATCCCACTTTTCTTACCATTTTTAACAGCACTGTACATTATAAGTGCCATAATGCTATACTTTACAAGCTCGATAAATCTATTATAACTTGGCTTTTAGGGAAATGATGCTTCCAATACGTCGCTAAAAATATAGTGTAAAATGCCTTAAAATTCCTAAATTTACTCAGCTGAAACAATATCATTATTGTAACTACTTCACTCTCTGATAGTATTGGCTTTGGACCTCGTCTTGCTGTTTTGTTTTGATCTTCAATCAATCCATTCTCAACATATCCATCTAGTTCCTTGCAAAAATTATCTATATCGCAATATATTGTTATTATTTGTGTTTCTGGTATCATATCTATTCATTATAAGTTTTCTAATTGCCATAATATATCATTTATTATGACAATTATGAAACTCCGAGCTGAGGTTGCATATTATAAGTAAGAACTGTAATAGAGAAGTGTCAAAATTTATAAAAACCCTGATAATTATTTGGCAGAAATTTGCTATAAAAGATAAGTATAGAAAGAAAAAAATATTAACACTTCAAATGCTCAAATTAACAACTATACAAGCTTAACTTGACGCGTATGGTACCACAGCATCCGTAAAGAAAGTCAAATAAAAAATGGGGTTCATCTTAATTGCACAGCAGATTTCAAAGAAGTTCACACTACGATATTTATAAAGCTATCTATTGCGAAAAATATAACGAGCTATTATATTAATAATCTTTTAATCTTAGCCAACGTTAATTTTTTCTTCTTAATTATTATGAAAAAAGCCTAGTTTACTGGAATGGCAACGACCTACTCTCCCGTGCCTTAAGACAAAGTACCATTGGCGAAGAAGCTTTTCACTTATGAGTTCGGAATGGTATCAAGTGTTTCATCTTCTCTATGGTTGCCACACCAATAAACTAGGCTATTAAGAATAAGATATTGTCTTTTTATTTTTCCGGTGTATTAAACAAAAATTACACTATATACGCACTATGTAATTAGCAAAATTCGATTGTGCTATTAGTACTGGTCAGCTTAATAAATTGCTTTACTTACACTTCCAGCCTATCAACGTGATAGTCTATCACGGCACTATTGGGAAAATTAGTTTCGAGGTGGGTTTCCCGCTTAGATGCTTTCAGCGGTTATCCCTTCTATACTTAGCTACTCAGCATTGCTCCTGGCGGAACAACTGATACACCAGAGGTATATCCAACTTGGTCCTCCCGTACTAAAGTCAGATCCTCTCAATTTTCCTTACACCCACGGCAGATAGGGACCGAACTGTCTCACGACGTTCTGAACCCAGCTCGCGTACCACTTTAATTGGCGAACAGCCAAACCCTTGGGACCTTCTACAGCCCCAGGATGTGATGAGCCGACATCGAGGTGCCAAACAAACTCGTCGATATGGACTCTTGGAGTTTATTAGCCTGTTATCCCCGGAGTACCTTTTATCCGTTGAGTGATGGTCCTTCCACTCAGAACCACCAGATCACTATGACCGACTTTCGTCTCTGCTCGACTTGTCAGTCTCACAGTCAGGCAAGCTTATGCCATTGCACTCTTGGGCTGATTTCCGACCAGCTTGAGCTTACCTTCGCACACCTCCGTTACTCTTTAGGAGGTGACCGCCCCAGTCAAACTACCCACCATACACTGTCTCAGATCTGGATTCACAGATCTTGGTTAGATATCAAGAAGTAAAAGGGTGGTATTTCAAGGATGACTCCATTACAACTGGCGTCGTAACTTCAAAGTCTACCACCTATCCTACACATTTAATTCCTAATATCAATGTAAAGTTATAGTAAAGGTTCACGGGGTCTATCCGTCTAACCGCGGGAACTCCGCATCTTCACGGAGAATTCAATTTCGCTGAGCTAATGTTGGAGACAATGGAGAAGTCGTTACGCCATTCATGCAGGTCGGAACTTACCCGACAAGGAATTTCGCTACCTTAGGACCGTCATAGTTACGGCCGCCGTTTACTGGGGCTTAAGCTCGAAGCTTGCACATCTCACCTTAACCTTCCAGCACTGGGCAGGCGTCAGACCCTATACTTCCTCTTTTGAGTTTGCAGAGTCCTGTGTTTTTGATAAACAGTCGCTTCTCCCTGGTTTGTGCCACCTAGACATAGTTGCCTATGCTAGGTCATCCTTATCCCGAAGTTACGGATGCAATTTGTCTAGTTCCTTCAACATTATTCACTCTACGCCTTAGTATGCTCTACCTGTCCACCAGTGTCGGTTTGGGGTACGGTCTATACGCTAAAGCTATTTCCTGGAAATTTTTGATTGCACTATGAATCCAATAACACAGTACAACTTCCAAATTTCGTCACTTTTAGCAGGCTCACGAATATTTACGTGATTCCCATCGACTACGCTTTTCAGCCTCATCTTAGGAGCCGGCTAACCCTGCGCAGATTAACTTTACACAGGAACCCTTGGACTTTCGGCGGGAATGTTTTTCACATTCCTTTACGCTACTCATGTCAGCATTCTCACTTGTGATATCTCCAGCAAATTTCGCAATTCACCTTCACAGACTTACACAACGCTCCGCTACCGCCTATAGTATAAATACTATACGCTCATATCTTCGGTGTATAATTTAGCCTCGTTACATTTTTGGCGCAAAGTCGCTAATAGACTAGTGAGCTATTACGCTTTCTTTAAGGGATGGCTGCTTCTAAGCCAACCTCCTAGTTGTTTTGGCGTCTTCACATCCTTTCACACTTAATTATATCTTAGAGACCTTAGATGATGATCTGGGCTGTATCCCTCTCGGCTATGGACCTTAGCACCCATAGCCTGTCTGCTGTTCTATGTTCATTAGTATTCGGAGTTTAGTTAGGTTTGGTAAGGCTTTTGGCCCCCCTAGCCTATCTAGTGCTCTACCCCTAATGATAAACGAACAACGCTCTACCTAAATAGATTTCGCGGAGAACCAGCTATTTCCGAGTTTGATTGGCCTTTCACCCCTAGCCACAAGTCATCCCACAATTTTGCAACATTGTTGGGTTCGGTCCTCCATTGGGTATTACCCCAACTTCAACCTGCTCATGGCTAGATCACTCGGTTTCGGGTCTAATGCAACTAACTATATTCGCCCTATTAAGACTCGCTTTCGCTGCGGCTACACCTAACGGCTTAACCTTGCTAGATACACTAACTCGCTGACCCATTATACAAAAGGTACGCCGTCACACGCCTTCTTTCCGAAGAAAGAATCATGCTCCGACAGCTTGTAAGTGTTTGGTTTCAGGATCTATTTCACTCCTCTTATCGAGGTTCTTTTCGCCTTTCCCTCACGGTACTAGTTCACTATCGGTCAACAAATAGTATTTAGGCTTGGAGGGTGGTCCCCCCATATTCAGACAGGATTTCACGTGCCCCGCCCTACTCTAGCTTTTAATAATTTTTACCTATACAGGATTATCACCTTCTATGATTATTTTTTCCAAAATATTCTAGTTATTATTATTAAAAGACTGGCCTTTTCCATGTTCGCTCGTCACTACTAACGGAATCTCGGTTGATTTCTTTTCCTCTGGATACTTAGATATTTCAGTTCTCCAGGTTCGCTTTTTAAGACTATAAATTCATCTTAAAATATCAAGTAAACTTGATGGGTTTCCCCATTCGGAAATCTACGAATAAACGGTTATTGACACCTACTCGTAGCTTATCGCAGTCTATCACGTCCTTCATCGCCTTTTGTTGCCTAGGCATCCACCAAACACCCTTATTATAATTTTGCTATTACAAATAGCGCATATAGAGTAATTTTTGTCTCAGCTTGTTGTTAAAAACAATATCTTATTCACTTTTTCAAAGAAATTAGTATGCCAGTTATATGCAAAACTTTCGGGTTCGTCAATAGATATTTACTATTTTTATGAATTAAATTTCTTTTTTTTTATTACTCTAAATATTAATCGTTATAAATAAATGCCATCTCACTGTTTTGATTTTAAATATTAATCTAGAAACATGCCATTTTTACAGCTCTTTAGGAATATTAAATTTAATATTTTCCTCTTTCCCTTTTAAATTAGTAATTTCTATATCTCTAATTGTTTTTATTTTACTAATTAAATTTTCAATCAAAATTTCAGGAGCAGATGCGCCTGCAGTTATTCCCAAGATTTTAGTATTAATCAATAAATTGGAAATTTCATCATCTTCTCCATTTAATAAGTATGATTTTGCTCCAAAATTTTCAGCAATATCTCTCAATCTATTTGAATTAGAACTATTTTTTGCACCAATTACAAAAACAGTATCTGCAATTGTTGCAAGCTTCTTTACTGCATCTTGCCTATTCTGTGTAGCATAGCATATATTATTAAGTTCTGGCCCCTTAATATTTGGAAATTTATCTTTCAACTTATTAATTATATTTTTTGTATCATCCACGCTTAAAGTAGTTTGAGTAACATAAGAAATTTCACTACCTACTGCATAAGGAATATTATTTATATCACTTATGTTCTCAACAATAAAAACCTCTTGCTTAACTCTGCCGCTCGTCCCCTCAATTTCTGGATGATTTTTATGTCCAATCAAAATCACTTTATCACCTTCTTTCTCAAATTTTTGCGCTTGAAGATGAACTTTCTTCACAAGTGGACAAGTAGCATCAATTATTTTTAAATTCTTATCTTTTGAGTTACTTTCAACTTTTTCACTTACCCCATGAGCAGAAAAAATAGTCACCGCATTCTCAGGTATCTCACTAATCTCTTCCACAAAAATTGCACCTTTTGCTCTAAGACCTTCAACAACATATTTATTGTGCACTATTTCATGCCTAACGTATACTGGCGCTCCATATTTCAAAATTGTGCGTTCCACAATTTCTACTGCTCTTTCCACTCCTGCACAAAATCCACGTGGATTTGCTAAAAAAATCTGAAGTTTTGGCAGGTTATCTGTATTCTTGAACATAATATTGTATTATATATATTATTTATGTATAAAATATAGCTTAAATGACATATGACAAGAATTTTTAGTAATGAAATGTACACAAATTTTAGGCTTTGATTCCGCTCATAGAATTATTGGGCATAGCGGAAATTGCAAGATGCTTCATGGACATAGATACACTCTGGAAGCCACATTTGAGTCGGATGAACTAAATGAGCTAGGAATGGTAATTGACTTTAGCATCATTAAGCAAAAATTGACAAAATGGTTAAACACTAATTGGGATCATAATGCCATATTGAGCATAATGGATAAAGATTTAGGTGATAAAATATCAAAAATTACCGGTCAAAAAATATTCTACTTAAAAGTGAACCCAACTGCAGAAAATATGGCTCATTTTTTATTGCACGAAGTCTGTCCTATAATTTTTAAAGATGAATCTGTGCAATGTACGCAAATAAAACTGTATGAAACACCCAATTGTTATGTAACAGTTAAAACATAATAAGCCCTACCAATATGCTTTAAACATATGAAAAACAAAATCATAAAAGAAAATTTAGCACTAGCTTATAGGATCTTAGCTCATTTAAAAATGGATGACTTAACTTACACCCACCTTTCTGCGCGAAGCAGTGATGGCAACAGCTTTTACATATATCCATTCGGAACATTTTTTGCAGAAGTTACACCCACATCTCTTTTAGAGGTTGATTTCAGTGGCACTGTATTACATGGCAAAGAATATCAATATAATAAAACAGGATACATAATACATTCACTTATTTATAGAAAAAGACCTGATATAAATGCCATCTTCCACCTTCATACTATTCCAGGAGTAGCTGTTTCTGCGATGAAGCAAGGATTATTACCAATAAGTCAGTTTGCATTGCATTTTTATAATAATATAAAATATCATGACTATAATTCATTGGCACTGCAAGAAACAGCAGGTAAAAATATTGTCTCAGATTTAGATGATCAATATATAATGTTTTTAAGAAATCACGGCACTTTGACTTGTGGTAAAACTATACATGAAGCAATGTTTTATACTAACCATCTGGAAAAGGCATGTATGGTTCAAGTCGCAGCATTAGCTGCAGGATTAGAAAATTTAATCATACCAAGCGACAAGATATGCAAACAAAGCAATGATGGTCTTTTAAATTTTGAAAAAGATTTAGGTATGAGAGATTGGTTGGCATTAAAGAGAAATATTAGGTTATGAGTTAAAATTAAACTTGCTTTAAACTCGTAGCTTAGATAAAAAAAGAATGTTTAAAAAAATTTAATAAGTGAATAATTACGAATTTGACAAAATTGCACTTTCTATTGCATTAGCTGTTTTTGCCATTGTTTTTTGCGTTAACATTGGGGATTTAATTTATTACCCTGAGATTTCCGTCAAAAAAAGAGGTTATAAAATAGAAGTGCCAGAAAATAACGACGATAATGTAAAACAAGAAGAAGCAATAGATGAGGAAACTCTAGATTTAAAATTATTATTTGACAAAGCGGACTACAAAAAAGGTGAGTCTATATTTAAAAAATGCTCTATATGCCACACAATCGCTAAAGGCGAGAAAAATAAAATTGGACCCAATCTATGGAACATAGTCAATAGTAAAGTAGCTTCAAAAAATGAATTCGCATACTCTACTGCAATGCATAATAAAGGCAGCGCTGCCGATGTTTGGAGCATCCAAGAATTAATCAATTATTTGAAATCCCCAAGAAAATATGTCCCCGGCACAAAGATGGCTTTTGCTGGAATAAAAAAACTTGATGATCGAATTGATCTGATTGAATTTTTAAGAAATCATGCGGATAAACCCATAAATAAGCCATAAATTAATACTTTAAAATGAGCTTACTCCTATTCTATATTTTTTTGAAACAAACTATATAATTAACATCAACATTATCAGATAAATACCAATTTTGATTAATCATATCATAACTCATACCAGTGATATCTAATAGTTCTAATTGATTTTTATTCATTATGTAAATAAGTTCTTCAGGTTTAATAAATTTTTTCCATTCATGCGTCCCAATCGGCAATAATCTTAAAACGTATTCAGCTACAAATTTTGCTTGAACTAGTGATTTAATGGTTTTGTTAATTGTTGAAATAAATATAATGCCATTTTTTTTAAGCAATTTTGAGCTTTCCGAAAGAAAATTCTCAACATTATTAACGTGCTCAACAACTTCCATATTAAGAATTATATCAAACTTCTCATGTTTATTTTTGATTAATCCTTGCACACTAGAGCATTTAAAGTTCACTTTAAGCTCGTTTTCTTTTACATATTGTTTGGCAATTTTAATGTTTTCTTCGGAAGGATCAATGCCCATAACACAAGCCCCTAGCCTTGCCATTGGTACTGATAGCAACCCTCCACCGCAGCCTATATCTAATAATTTCAAATTACCTAAGGGCAGCTCATTTAAAGCATTTATTTTAAAATGCTGCATTATATGCTCTTTAATGAATTTTATTCTAACAGGATTGATCTCATGTAGTGGCTTAAATTTGCCTGATTCATCCCACCACTCCTCTGCTAAAGCAGAAAATTTTTTAACCTCTTCTTTGTTAATTGTAGTATCTTTAAGCATTTCCTGAATACGGAGCAATATATGTAGAGTTTTTTATACCGAGCTCCTCAATAGCAAAGGACCATTTATTTTTCATATCATGAGAGAAAATTAAATCGATATTTGGCTGAATAATAAACCAACTATTTTCTTCAATCTCATCCTCCAATTGATTAGAACTCCATGCACTGATCCCCCTTGCAAGTAAAAATTTTGATTTGTCGTTTTTAATAATAAAATTCTTAACAAAATTTTGTATATCCGTGTGCAAAACAATTGATTGCATTGAGCTAAATTGTTTTTCCTGTTGTTTATCAATGCTTAGCGCAATAATTCTTTCAGTATTAACAGGACCTCCAAAAACAATAGGCAATCTTTCAATTTTGATTTTATTAGTGTTTTTATCAAATAGTTTTAATAATTCATGATTTGATACGGAGCCTATCTCATGATTTAAAATTACCCCAAAAGCTCCATTTTGATCATGCATAAAAATATATATTAGCGCTTTTTCAAAAAACCGATCTTCTAATCTTGGCGATGCCATTAATATTTTTCCTTCTAATGAACTAAATTTATGTTTCATAATAATATCCTCAATTTAAATTACCAAGTTGCAGTAGGAGGCAAAGACATTAGGATCGCTTCTGTGTTTCCGTTGGTCATCAGTCCAAATTTTGTCCCTCTATCGTACAATAAATTAAATTCTACGTATCTCCCCCTTTTATCTAATTGTGCAGATTTTTCCTCATTAGTCCATTTTTTCATAATATTTCTTTCAATAATATTTAAAAATGCTTTATCAAATTGTATACCAACCTCCTTGGTAAATTCAAAATCTTTTTGCCAATCACCACTATTTAAATAATCATAAAAAATTCCTCCAACACCCCTAGATTCATTTCTATGAGGCAAATAAAAATACTCATCACAGTTTTTCTTAAATTTCGTATAGTAATTTTTATCAAATTTATCGCATGCATTTTTCAGGTGATCATGAAATATTCTTGTATCTTCATCATTTATAAATGTTGGAGTTAAATCTCCTCCTCCTCCAAACCATTGTTTAGTAGTGACAATCATCCTCGTGTTAAAATGAGCTGCTGGAATATGTGGTGAATTCATATGCGCCACTAATGAAATGCCACTTGCCCAAAACTTGTTATTTCCATCTTTGCAGCCCGGTATTTCTTTTGCAAATTTTTCAGAAAACTCTCCATAAACAGTGGATATATTTACACCAACCTTTTCAAAAATTGAGCCTCGCATAATTGACATTTCACCACCACCTCCTCCATCTCTATCCCATTTTTTTTGAGCAAATGTTGCTGGTGAGCCACTATCTCTCTCTATTTTTTCAAATCTATTACAAATTTCATTTCTTAACTCTCTAAACCAACTACTTGCCAATTTTTTCTGATCATTAAACTTATCCACTATTTTGATTCTATAAATTTCAAAGCTTCAAGGGAAGCCATGCATCCAGTTCCTGCAGCTGTTACAGCTTGTCTAAATATTTTATCCTGCACATCACCTGCAGCAAACACTCCTTCAACACTTGTTTTAGTGCTGTCAGGGTGTGTTATAATATATCCCTCTTCATCCATATCTAATTTATCCTTAAATAAGCCTGTATTAGGTTTATGACCTATAGCAATAAAAATTCCATCCACCTTTATATCAGATACATTACTAGTCTTTAGATTTTTTATTCTTGCACCTTCTACGGACAATGGCTTTTCTGATCCCAAAACTTCTTCTAAAGCACTATCCCAAATCACTTGAATTTTTGGATGTTTGAAAAGCCTATCCTGTAAAATTTTTTCTGCTCTAAGTTTATCCCTGCGATGCACTAAAATAACTTTTGATGCATGATTAGTAAGATATAATGCCTCTTCAACTGCAGTATTGCCACCGCCTATCACAAGAACTTCTTTGTTTTTATAAAAGAATCCATCACATGTTGCGCACCCTGACACACCAAATCCCATGAATTTTTTTTCTGACTCTAGACCAAGCCATTTAGCCTGAGCTCCAGTTGCAATAATAATGGAATTTGCCAAATATTTGTTACCACTATCTCCCAAGGCTATAAAAGGATATGCTTTGAGATCGACATCCACAATCATATCATTCATAATTTGTGTCCCGGCTTTTTCAGATTGTTGTTTCATTTCCTCCATAAGCCATGGACCTTGAATAGTTTCTGCAAATCCAGGGTAATTTTCAACATCAGTGGTGATTGTAAGTTGTCCCCCAGGCTGTTGGCCAGAGACTAAGATCGGCTCAAGAGCTGATCTTGCAGCATAAATAGCAGCACTATAGCCAGCAGGACCTGAACCTATTATTAAAACTTCTGTGTTATATACTTTTTGCATTGGCTATTAAATTTCACCTGAATTTTTACTAAGATACTTTTTTATGCCATCAGCATCTGGCTTGATAGCCGCTTTGCCTGGCTTCCAATTTGCTGGACAAACTTCTCCATGCTTTTGATGAAATTCAAGTGCATCCACCATACGCAAAGCTTCATCCACACTTCTCCCAAGTGGTAAATCATTAACTACCTGGTGCCTTATAACAAAATCTTCATCAATCAAAAAAGTTCCTCTTAGTGCGACTGCTTGGTTTAATAATACATCATAACTACGAGAAATATCCTTAGTGATATCTGAAACTAGGGGATATTTTATTTTGCCAATCCCTCCATTATCAATGCTTGTATTTTTATATGCTACGTGAGAAAAGTGAGAATCAATACTAACACCCACTACTTCGGTGTTCCTTTTTTTGAATTCTTCAAGTTTTTTATCAAATGCTATAATTTCAGATGGACATACAAATGTGAAATTCAAAGGATAGAAAAACACAATACCTTTTTTACCAGACAAAAATTCACTTAAAACAAAATTTTCGTTTGCCGAATTATCTCCCATTATTGCAGTTGCTTTGAAATCAGGAGCTTTTTTACCAATTAGAAATGACATTAATTCATACCTCTATAAATACCGTTAATATTGCTTATAATATATTGTAGCTAATATCAAAACACAAGGTAATGAATTTACAAATTCTTAATGACAGAAAATTTTATTGTATGAGGTCTTATATTTTTAGCAAATCTATATGAATAATCAAAAGCTAAACTATATTTTTTATCAAGCATATAACTGATTTTTGTATTAATTTTATTCTCTATTTTTTTCTTATCTAAAAGAGAATGATGCTCAATATGTGATTTTAACTTTTCTTTTGTTTCCTCACTTAAACCCTTGGTAGATATCTTTTTATAAATTGATGTAAAAGCATATCTTTCAAACGAATTTTTATATAACTGATTGTGCTCTAATGAAAATAATAAAGAAATTTCATCTGTTACTTTTAACCCTAAAATTAAAGTTGCAAAAAATTCTTTGTGTTTAATCTGTGGATTCATTTTGCCAGCAAGCATTATTTCATAATAATTTTCTTTCAAATTTTTAAAATCAAATTTATTTGCATATGACAGCCCAATTCTGAGCGAAGGATTAGAAATGTCAGTGCCACCTTCTCCATGAATAGCTGCTGGAAATCCTAAAATAGAATCCACTGATATGCGATGATCTCCTTTTTTATATAATAAAGTTCTAAGCCCAATCTCATAATCCACTCCTACAAAATTCATTTTCCCCTTATACTGATTAAAAGGAATAACTTCGGCATCTTGTGGATTAGCATCACTTTTTTCTACTTTTTTTATGTCCAAGTCACTACAAATTCTTTGAATATCCAATTTACTTATAAGTGTAAATCTATCAGATAGCCCTTGTTCTTTATACTTTGTTAAAATAAGTTTTCTTGTATCATCCTTAAAAAATAAAGTTCGATTGTTATCAAAATTATAATCAAAAGAGCTCTTGTATCCAGGATCAAATGCTAAGCTATAATCATTATATTTTTTATCTTTACCTCTTTCCCAAGCATATCCAAAAACAAAAGATGGGGTAAAAAATGATATAAGCAATAAAATTTTGATGCTATTCTTTGAGAATCTCATTATTTATTTTCCTTCCAACTATCTCTAGTTGGATGCTAATCAATGTAATAAAAATTGCAAGGAAAAAGAGTGAAAAAACCATAATAATCAATGGATATAGCATTGATTCATGAATTTTAGGGCCATCAAAGGTAAGGACACTACTCTTTTGATGCAAGGTTGCCCACAAATCCACTGAAAATTTAATTATAGGAAGGTCTAATAGGCCTAGGATAGCAAATGCAGCTGCAATTTTTGCACTTCTTAATTCACTTTGAAATGAATTTCTAATCAAAAAATATAAAATTTCAAAACATAATAATATCAGCATGGAGGTTAATCTTGCATCCCAGATCCACCATGTGCCCCATGCTGGTTTCCCCCAAATGGATCCTGTGATAAGCGTACAGATTGATAAATAAATGCTTACATATGCAAATGATTTTGCAAAAATATCATACATCGGATTTTTTGAAATAAGAAATAGTAATGAAAATATCCCAAGTAAAAAATAAAAAGATATTGCAAGCCATGCAGATGGAACATGTAAATATAATATTTTGACTAGATTCATTTGCAAATAATCATCAGGAGAGTCATAAAATATGGCATAAAGCCCCCATGCAAAACAAATGCCTGATAGAATAAATGTGGTTATAGAAATTTTAGTTAAATATTTTTTTAAGAACTGATAATTAATCATAGCAGTGTAATTTAAATATTATTCTCCACCGCCTAATTGATGAATATATACAGCTAGTTGCCTAATTGTTGAATCAGATAATTTATCTTTCCAATAAGGCATGACACCAGCTCTGCCATTATATATCACATCATAAATAGTGTTATAATCATCTCCGTATAACCAAATGGCATCCCTAAGATTTGGCGCACCAAATTCTCTATCTCCCCTAGCATCTTTGCCATGACATGAAGCGCAATGTTCTTGGTACAAAGCGTTAGCCCCCTTATTAAAAAGATCTTTATTATTTAAATTTAATATATATTTGGTCAATATATCAATTTGCTTAGATGTTAATATTTTATCTTTTCCAAAAGCAGCCATCGCAGAATCTCTAGTTTCCTCATGCCCTGATCTTATGCCGTAATTTAGCGTAGTATATATGTCATCTGTTTTCCCTCCCCATAACCATGCTCCTGATGTTAAATTTGGATAACCTATATTACCCCCTCCTCCAGCACCATGACAAACTGCACAATTATTTTGAAATGCGGATTTACCACCTGCGTTTGCAAATTTCATTAAATTTTTATCTTTTAGTATTTCTTCAAAGCTACTTTTATCAAATTGCTCTTGATACTTACTCCTTATTTTTTCAATTTTTTCTATACCCTTATTTAACTGTTTTTTAGAAGACCAATCCAATATTCCTTTGCCATTTGGCACTGGCCAGCTTGGATAAAGGAGCCAGTATATTAATGCAAAAAATAATGCTACGTAAAAAAATAATCTTAGCCAAAATGGATCAGGGTTATCGTATTCCTTTATTCCATCCCATTCATGCCCCATAGTTTTTGGAGCTTTATTCTTTTTCAGTTTATTCATTTTTTTTCTTCCTCATCTAAAGGAATTTTGCTTAATGATTCGTATAATTTTTTGGACTTTGGTCTAAATATCCAACACATAAGTCCCACAACACTTACTCCTAAAAAAGACAGAGTAATTACCTTAATATAAAATATTTCATTCATAAAGCACCTACCAATCTCTACCTTGATTACTGCTTAAATCAATTTTATTCCCAAGACCTTGTAAATACGCAACTAATGCATCCATCTCCGTAATATGCTCAACTTTTCTATTAAATTTTCTAATTGCTACTTTTTCTCCATACCTTTTTCTAAATTCCTCTATAGCGCTGGCTTCCTGATTAATACCAAGTTGCACAGATAAATCATTCTTATAATTCTCTATATAATCTTTTGTGTACGGCATTCCCGATAGCTTTAAAGCAGACATTTTATTTTGTATATCATCTATTTTCAAATTTCTCTTAAGTAAAAATGGATATGCTGGCATAATTGATTCTGGCACTAATGATTGTGGATTATGCAAATGCTCTACATGCCAGTCATCTGAGTATTTTTCCCCAACCCTTGCTAAATCTGGGCCTGTTCTTTTTGAACCCCAGGCAAATGGGTAATCATACATACTTTCAACAGCCAAAGAATAATGCCCATATCTTTCAACTTCATCAGTTAATTTTCTGATTTGCTGACTATGACAACCATAACACCCCTCTCTTTTATATATAAAAAATCCTTGTAATTCTAATGGTGTATACATCCTTAGCTGTTCCGTTCTTTCAATAGCTATTTCTTTTTTGAACAAAGGAAAAATTTGAATAATAGCTCCTATTGACGTAACAATTATTGTCAGCACCAATAGTATAAAAATATTTTTCTCTATTTTACTGTGAAAAGCACTCATAAATTAAGCTAAATTGGGTTTTGCAATCTTGTTACTTTTAATTGTCATAATAGCATTATAGGTCATAACTATAGCTCCACACCAGAATAAAAAACCACCTATTGCTCTAATTAAATAATAGGGACTTAAAATTTTAACAATTTCAACAAAGGAATATTTTAAAAATCCCATGTCATCATAGCTTCTCCACATTAATCCCTGAGTTATACCTGCAGTCCACATTGAAGTAATGTACAATACTATTCCTATAGAAGCGAGCCATAGGTGAATACTAATTAATTTTACAGAATACATATCCTTTTTGCCCCATAGATCAGGTATCATATGATATAGAGCCCCAAAGCTAATTAACGCAACCCATCCAAGAGCACCAGAATGAACATGACTAATTGTCCACTCAGTATAATGACTTAAAGCATTAACTGACTTAATTGCCATCACAGGACCTTCAAATGTACTCATACCGTAAAAGGCCACAGCAATAATTAAAAACCTCAAAACAGGATCATCTCTCAATTTATGCCAAGCTCCGGATAAAGTCATAATGCCATTTACCATTCCACCCCATGATGGCAACCATAATATTATAGACATTGTCATCCCAAGCGTTTGAACCCAATCTGGTAAAGATGTATAAATTAAATGATGTGGTCCAGCCCAAATATAAAGAAAAATTAGAGCCCAAAAATGTAAGATAGAAAGCCTATACGAATATATTGGCTTATTAGCTCTTTTAGGTATAAAATAGTACATTATACCTATAAATCCTGCGGTTAACCAAAATCCTACTGCATTATGTCCATACCACCATTGAATCATCGCAGATTGAACGCCAGAAAAGTACGATACACTCCCTGAATCAGTTAATGATACTGGAATACTAATGTTGTTTCCAACATGTAGCACAGCAACCACAATTATAAAAGCAAGGAAAAACCAATTAGCAACATAAATATGTGGCTCTTTTCTATTTTTTAATGTCATTATATATACAAACAAATACGATAGCCATGTTATCGTAAGCAAAATATCTGCATACCACTCAGGCTCTGCGTATTCTTTTCCTTGAGTAATACCCATTACGTATCCCGATGCAGCCAATAAAACAAATAGCTGAAAGGAATAAAAAATAAAGCTAACAATTTTAGAGGAATATACTCTCGTATGGCACGTTCTTTGCACAATATAAAAAGATGTAGCAAACAGCACATTGCCACCAAAAGCAAATATGACTCCACTGGTATGCACAGGCCTTAATCTGCCAAAAGTAGTCCATTCCAGCCCAAAATTAAGTTCAGGAAATACCATTTGGAACGCTATAAACACTCCCATTCCCATTCCGACAAGAGCCCAGAATAAAGAGGCAAGCACAAATAACCTTAGGTTTTTATAGTCATAGTCGACTACGCTCATAAACGGTGCATATAAAATTTTAGCTAAGTTAGCATAAGTTAAAAAAGTAATCAATCAATACAGTTTTTCGTGGATTAGAAAAGAAATGGTACATCATGCTCAAAGCAAACCTAAATTTTACTTTTAACAATATAAATTAGTTGCAAATAAAAATATCCTGCCTTAGCATTTATTTCTATTAACAACTGAGAGTGGAACAATGACAACATTTCAACAAATGGCAGATTGCAATGGCAATCCAATTAATCTTTTTACAAATCAACATTAAAACATATTAAATGGCAATAGCCAGCAAGGATATTTACAACTTGTTGACGGGATGATGGTTGAGGTTGGAGATAAGGGGAGCGGAACTTCTAACAACTGGTATTTTGAGAGCACATCTACATCCAATTATTATAGTATCAAAAGCCAAAATGCCGCAGCCACTTCCAAAATAGGACCTTGGAAATATCATTATTTGAATTATCATGATGCGTCGATGAACCTCCTTACTGGCGATGATGAATTTATGTTATTTCTTTCTGATCCTGATGGTAGTAGCACACAATGGTGCATGACTCCAAAAGGTGCGGGTTTTAATATAGCCAATAGAGCACCTAGCACAGATAAATATATGACATGGCTTAATCATAATGGTGTTAACATACCAATTATAGCAAACCCAAGAGCATATGATACTTGGACTTTTGATATGCTACAAAAAAATTTTCCAATAAAGGTTGATATTATTAGTAGTCATACAATTCAACCCCCCTCTTCTTACACACAGCCAACAGTCATAAATCTCCCAACACAAATTTTCCCTAATAGTGGGAGCACTTATAGTGAAATAGTTACTGCAACGTTTACTAAGAGCGTAACATCTACAAAATCTTATACATACAGTACAACATTTGAGCAGGGTATCAGTGTATCATTAAACGTTGAGGCAGGCGCTATATTTGCGAAAGCGGGGGTAACTGTTGACGCAGATTTAAAGTTTAGTGAAGAAAATACTTGGGAAAATAGTGTCTCACAGGAAAAAACAATCACATCTTCAGTTGAAGTATCTATACCAGCAGGAGGATGTAACGTAATTACTGGATCCTATACTGTCTCCAATGCTGAGAATATTCCATATACTTCTGAAGCATTAGTGAGCCTGACAGGAAATGTAGTTGGCGTTGATGGACAACAAGAAATTAATAACACTGCATTTTTAGAATACTTGTTAAAGGAATGACTGTCATCGATCCTAATTATAGTCCTACACAAGCAAAGGTTAGCATAAGTGGCACTATGTTAAGTATGGGATTTGACATAGCTGACATAGTGACTTCACCAGAAGATTGTGATTTATATTGTAATACAAATCCTGATGCTGATGTGTGCCTAGCACATAATCCATCGGCAACAATGGAAACAGATACTACACCACCTCAACATGAGGAATTATAATTTAGCTCTTCTCTAGGGGGGCAAGATCATTATCCTCTATTTGCTCCTGGTCACGTTTTCAGATTTCTGGATTACGTGATCTGGAGGTGAAATTCTATCCTCCATTATTCTTCTTGCAACTCCGCTAGTCCTTTGATTCATACATGCTACCGTTTGTTTTTCAACGAATTGATCGACAAGATCTTTTGCTTTTTCTTGTTTTGGCATAAGGTCAGATGCCACAGTACTCACATCCATATCCACTCCTCCAAGGTAGCTACTAGTAACTCTACATTGCGTTGGATTAAATCGTTCAGGCGGATCAATTATATATCCTTGCGATAGACTTGATCTTTCCACTTTTTCTGAAACTTCATTTTCAGGAGATTGTTTGCCATGATTTGGTTGTTGAAAATAATTTTTAATTCCATCAAAACTAATGTTGTTCCAAAGAGATAGTTTTTCATCATATAAATAGCCACAAGTAAAACCAAGCGCCCCAGCTGCAAAACTAACATTTGCCAATAGAACTGCATTTGCAGCAAAGGACCACCCTAAAGTGATTGAAATAGGATTTAACATGAATACCCCAGCAACTGCAAGCGCAGCAAAAACTAGACCGCAGATCAATTTATTTTTAGTAGGCCATAATTTTTTAAAGCTTTCCTCTCCCTTTTGAACACTTACGTTATAAATTTCTTCCGGTCTCATCCCAGTTTTCTTATTCTCATCATAGTCTTTAAGCTGGTTATAGGCAAAAATACCGCCATGCATTCCACCAGCTGCCGCTCCACACAAAACAGTTCCTGCAAATAAATTCAAGCCACTTCCTAAGGAGGATAACCCAACATATGTTGCAACAGCCCCCATACCGGTTAATGTCCCACCTATAATTTTTTTTGTATAGCTTTGCTCTTTAAATCCATCTTTGAGTATATTAACTCCAGCATATGTACTCAACGCTCCTCCCACTGTCATCCCTATACTAGAGGGAGATATTAAACCCGTAGCTGCGCACAGCGTTGCTGCAACAGGAATAGTATTTACTCCAGCTTCTAAACTTCCAGCTCCTGCTGCAATTGCAATCGCCCCTAATTCTGCAAGTTTGTCCCCTAATTTATTACTAATATATCCCTGTTCTTTAAAATAACCGTCTTTTACAGCATATAATGCACGGTCACTTACTAATCCAGCCACTACGGAGCCTGCCATCCCTGTAAATGGGCCTGACAAAGTATATCCAGCCCCGCCACCAATCACCGACGAAAGCAGTGCAGCTCCAATTCTTTGGCACTTAAACCTATCGTTAGTTCCATCATCATTACCTTGACAATATCCATAATCACTTCTACCAAATAACTGCGCTTTAATTTGATGTTGATTTTCTTGAAGCTTCATTAACGCTTCCGCACCAATTGCATCTCTAAAATTCACATCTAGAAGTATTGTGTCATCATCAAATTTCATTCCAGTGCAATCAGCTCTTTCCATATGGCACATTGGCAATTTCGCTCCAGACACATCCATATTTTTTGCCATCACACCACTAAAGTCACATGCAATCATTTCTGCAAATTTTGCATTTACATCAGTTAATATTGCTTCTTGGAAATTTGCCTTATACGCTGCAACATTTTCTAATACTGCTTTGCTCAGATTTGCATTTCTTAGGTTTGTTTCTGCTAAGATGGCTCCCGATACATCCAATCTCTCTCCTTTAATATTTTCCATCACAGCATGGGAAAAATCAGCCTGGTGAGCATGAACATCTCTCATATTTGCTTCTTTAAAATCAGCAAACTTTGCATTCACATCATCCATTATTGCGCTAGAAAGCTCTGCTAATTCCAATTTAGCAGATTCAAGATCAGCATGAGATAAGTCAGCACCCTTGGCTTTAATGTTTTCTAAAAAAGCTCCCCTTAGATTGGCATATTTTAAATTGGCATCTTCTAAAACCGCTTCTGTAAATTTTGCTTGATTAGCTGTAACCTTTTCCATCATAGCGCCAGTAAAGTCTGCATGCGAAAAATCACCTTCCAAAACTGCTTTTGTGAGATGAGCTTTTCTCATCTTTACATATTGCGCGTCTACATATCTCAAATTCACTCTTTCTAAATCCGCTCTATCTGCTATAGCCGCCTTTAAACTTGAATTTTCAATATTTGATCCCGTTAAATCCGCTGAATATAGCAATGCTCCATTAAAATTTGACTTATCAAAATTACTATACATCATTCTTACTCTCGGCATTAAAGCTTCAGTAAAGTCGATATTATCACCAGATACTCCTATTAAATTTGCATCAGTTAGCTCAGCTTTAATAAAAGAGGTTCCATTTTTAAACACTGCCGTCTCGAAACTAGTTCCCGTTAAGTTAGCCTCATCAAATTGACAATTTTCAAATGTTACACGAGCAAAATTAACTCCACTTAAATCTAATTTTGATAAGTCTAAATCCGTTAAGGTTTGGTACCCCTTGCCCTCATAAAAAAAATCTCCTACAGGTATTATAAGACTAGTTGGATTTGTAGCTTTAGCCTGTTCTAAGATCTCTTGATTTTCTGGCTTAGAGGATAAAAATTCATTAAACGACTGCTTATTTCTACTTTTTGATTGTGATTTTATAAATTCTTCTAAGTCCTGTTGCGTTGCGTTTAGTCTAATTTTTACTGCGTTAGCTTGTTCGGTATTTTTTGGCAAATATGTCGGGTCATAACTCGCTGTTTGTAGCTCTATTATATACTCATTCGCTATGAAAAATAATGCACCTTCGATCATTTTATCATATTTTTCCCTAATCTTTTGCACACCTTCTTGAACTTCAGAATTGAATTTTTCCTGGGCTTCGGTTGTTCCCACAAAGCTTCTAGCCCAAGCCACATAGCCTAGTGCACCCCATTTTTCCTTTTTGAAACGGGCAATTTCATCTTCATATTCAGACTCATAACGTCTTCTTACGTCATTTTCTCTTTTAAACCTTATTTCAGGCTCATAATCTTCAAACGTTCTTTGGTTAGCTGGCAAAGGATTTTTGTCCTGAGATTCTATTCTAAATAATTTGAGCATCTGCATGCTCTGTGCATCTGCATAATCCAGCTTAACAGATTCAAGCAACCTCTCCCCATCTCCATCTGGCAACCTACCATCTGCTAATAAGTAGTCACGAAATTCACAGTTTAATTTTGAGCCTCTAAAGTCAATATTAGACAAATCACATGCATAAAAAATCACATTTTCATTAAACACACAATCTCTAAATATCGCTCCATTAAGTGATTTATAGAATCTTACATTGGAAAATATTGCACCTGATAAATTGGTGTTATTCAATTTTAGTGGATCTTGCTCATAATATTCTTCAATAAAATTTCTATCCTGAAGACCTTTAACCTTCTTGTCATAGTCTTGCGTCCTTCTGCTAATGCCAAGTTCTTTGGCAATAGCTTCAATATTGTTATTCACATATTGACTAAGTATTCCATAATCCTCACTGATTTCTGCGACTATAATTTTCTTTTTATATTTTGGATCCCTTTCCTCAAATATCTTCTGTAAGTAGTCATTTAGACTACCACTCGCTCTTTCGTCACCAACTTCTCCATTTTTAATTTTTTTATGCTCAACAACATAACCTATTAATAAATCTAAATTTTCCGGTTCTGGTACGCCATCTTCTACCATCCTTGCTTGAACATATTCATATATTGAGCCCTGAGCCCTTTCATCTGCTTCTCGTCCAAAAGTCAATTTTGTTAATTCTTCAATATACTCATTAACATATACATAATAGTCCTCTCCTAAAGAAATTTTAACAATTTCAATTGACTCATCCAATTTCTCACTTTCTTGCTCTAAACGCCTGTATATTTGATCAACTTTAGTCATTTTACCAATTTAAAGAATTATAAACCTAGAATAGCATTTGTTTTTTTTAAAAACATTTATTTTTTTAAAGTCTTGGCACTTTTTTTCGCTGGGGCTTTTTTCACTTTCATCTTCTCTAGCATTAATCTATTATCCTGGGCTAATTTTTTAACTACATCAAACTCCTCTCTTGTGACAAAATTCATCTTCTTTATGAATTTTTCAATTTGCTGAGTTATATACTCAGATATTTCATTTTTTGCATTAACAGCTCCGGTGAATGTTGAACCTGCAAGTTTTGCAAGATCATCTAATATTTTATTGTCTTTTTTCATTTTTTCAAATATTGATTTAACTTGTGTAATATAAGTTATCACGTAAAAAATAATGTTTGCAATTCTTTTTCCCAATATTGACCCCATTGCTATCAATCTAGGAATGATATCTATTCGTTGGTATGGAATATCGTATGTAATAGGAATTTTTCTTGGAGCTTATATTTTACAAAAAATAGAAAAGAAATTTAAAATTGCCCATCTTGATTCTAAAGATTTAGAAAACTTACTTTCATATATCATTATTGGCATAGTTTCAGGTGGTAGATTGGGATACATATTATTCTATACTCCCTATGTCATAATAGATGATTTTTGGGAAGTATTCAAAATATGGCATGGCGGCATGTCATTTCATGGAGGATTAATTGGCGTTATTATATCTGTTTGGATATTTTGCTTAAAAACCGGCAAAGTGTTTTTATCAATCACAGATTTAATTGCTTGTGTGGCTCCAATAGGGTTGTTTTTTGGACGCATTGCAAATTTTATTAATGCAGAACTTTATGGGAAAAAAACAGATGTTAGCTGGAGTGTTATTTTTCCATATTCAGATTACTCCCCGAGGCATCCTAGTCAACTATACGAAGCTATCTTTGAGGGAATAGTACTATTTTTAATAATGTTGCTTGCTCTAAATCTTAGGCAGCATTTAACTACCAAAAAAAATACAATTGCCAAGCAAAAAAATATTAATGGATTATTGAGTGGAATTTTTTTAATTTTTTACTCTATTTTTAGAATTGTCATTGAAATTTTCAGAGAGCCAGATTTTCATATTGGATATGTTTTTTATATATTTTCATTAGGACAGATTTTATGCATCCCCATGATGATTTTAGGAATTTTTCTTATTTATAAAAAAGGTTAATAAAAAAGTTGCAACTAAAAATTGAGTAAGTTACCTTTTAATTAGAGTAATAATTTATGAGATGATCTATGAAAAAGGTAAATTTAGCGTCATGTATAACCATTGCTGTTGCAGCAACTTTTATATTACCAAATGATGCTGTTGCTAATAAAATGAAAAATCTAGAAAAATGTTATGGGGTAGCAAAGGCTGGAAAAAATGATTGCGGCTCATCTAATGGCACTCATTCCTGTGCTGCTAGATCCAAAAAAGATGGAGATAAAAATGAATGGCTATTAGTCCCAAATGGTTTATGCAATAAATTAGTCGGTGGTTCCACTGTTCCAGGAAAATAAATTATCCTTTGGAGTAGGCCTGAGGCACCAACATTTTAAATATTTTACAAAAAAAATTAAAGGTGTTGATGTCTTAGAGATTCATCCAGAAAATTTTTTTGGAAAGGGGATAGAGCATTACTACTTAGAGCAAATATCTGAAATTTATGATATTTCTTTCCATGGCATTGGTTTATCCTTGGGTTCTGAAGAAAATGTGGACAAATCCCATTTAAAGAAAATCCATAATTTGATGACAAAATATAAGCCATTTATTTATTCAAAACACATGTCGTGGACGAAGGTTGACGGAATATTTTTTCACGATTTATTGCCACTAGACTACACAAAAAAAAGATTAAGTTATTTAAAGCGAAACATTGAGGACGCTCAAAACTATCTGGGACAAAACATATGTATTGAAAATCCATCCTATTATTTAAAAATTATTGGAGATATGGAAGAATATGATTTTCTAAATGAGCTTTGTAGACTAACAAGGTGTGAAATTTTATTAGATATAAATAACTTATATATTAATTCAGTTAATCATAACTTTAATCCTACTCACTATATAGATAGATTAGATTCAAAATTTATAAAGGAAGTTCATTTAGCTGGTCATAGCTTCCAGACAATTGATGATAAGGAAATTATTATTGATACCCATGACGATTTTGTAAGGCAAGAAGTATGGGATCTATATAAATATTACATCAATAAGGCCAATGCGTCTTTTTTTACTATTGTTGAATGGGATCAAGAATTACCAAAGGAAAAAGAACTGGTAGGTGAGTTAGCAAAAGCAAAACATATGGTGAATAGGTATGCCTAATCTACAGAAAGCATTTAAAAATAGTCTACTACTTAATGATGACTCAAAATTATTAAATATGATTTCTAATAATCACATAAAAATTGAAGAATATATCGACATATATAAAAACAATTTTTATGCAAATCTCACTAATGCACTGGCCATTGTTTATCCAACGGTAAAAAAGCTTATTGGAGAAAATTGTTTTGAGTATTTATGCAAACTATACATAAAAAACAACTTACCTAAAAAAAGTAATTTAGCAAACTATGGTAACAATTTTGCACCATATATCCAATCAATAAAAGAATTGAAACACCTAAAATATCTGCCTAGCATTGCGAAGCTAGATTATTATATGGATAATGTTTATAATTCCAATGACTCCTATAAAATAGAAATTCGGGAAGACAATATAAGCTATTTTGATGACTTCAAAATTAAAAATTACATTAGACTTTTGAAATCAAAGCATCCTATTGATTTTATATATAAGTTTTGTAACTCAAAAAAGCAACAAATCATGCCAACAGAGTTGCCAAAAAAAGATAATAAATTACTTATTTTCAAACAAAATCATATAGTAAAATATATAAAATTAGACAACTTTGAATATGACTTTTTATTAAATTTCACAAAATATAAAAAACTCTCTAACATTCAGCATAAATACGATTTAGAGAATGACATAAAGGTACAAAAAATTTTATCAAAAATTTTACGCTTAAAATTATTAACTTATTAATGGAGATAAATATGTGTGTAAAAAAATTTATTAAAAGTTGTTATAAAGTTTGTAAAAATAATTTTCATTATTTAAGCTGTATTTACCTATTATTGTGCAGATCATATATATTCATGATCTTTTTAAAATCTGGGTGGCTTAAGTTAGAAAATGCAATAAGAGGAAATTGGTATATAACAGAATACTTATTTCAATGCGAATACAATATTCCATTTATGCATTATAAAATTGCAGCCGTTATAGGTACATTTAGTGAATTATTTTTTCCATTGTTATTATTACTTGGGCTGGTAAGTAGAGCATCTGCTTTAGTGATATTATCAATGATTATCGTAATGAGTGCAACATATATGCATCTTGATGAGCATGTTATATGGGGTATATTAACAATGAACATTTTAGTGTTTGGCTCTGGTAAAATATCTGTTGATCATTTTATAAATCGTAAATTGACGCTGCAAAAATAGGTTGGAGCTAAACTCGAATGATATATAGCAAATTTTGTAGACCGCTGCCTGCCATGATTGCAATGCATACCAGGAATACTATTTAGTGCAATATTTAGCTAAAAGATTTACCCTATTCTTATTTTAGTATCGCTAATAAATTCATACGGTGGTATTGCTAGATTTTTTGGAGCAGGCCCTTTTCTAATTCTCCCAGAACTATCATAATGCGAACCATGGCAAGGACAAAACCATCCACCAAATTCTCCTTTATTTCCAATGGGAACACATCCTAAGTGAGTACATATTCCAATTGTAATTAGCCACTCTGCCTTCCCTGCTTTAACCCTATCTTTATCACTCTCCGGATCTCTTAGCTCTGATAAATTAACATCCTCAGCTTCTTTTATTTCTTCTTCAGTTCTGTTCGTGACAAAAATAGGCTTTCCTCTCCACATCACTGTGTGAGTTTCACCTTTTTTTATATTCGATAATTCAACTTCAGTACTTCCAGCTGCAAGCACACCTTTATCAGGTTTCAAGGAAGTGATGATAGGTATTGCTGCGGCGATAGCTCCCACTCCTGCAACAGCAGTTGCGCTCATAACAAAAAAGTCCCTCCTAGAAGATTTTTCTTTATTATCAGCACCATTTTCTGGATTTGTTTTCTTTTGTTTATTATCTACCATACATTAGTTACTTAAAACATGACTTGAATAAATAGCTTGTAAAATCTTTAAGCACTAATGACTTATTACCAAAAATATCTAAATGTTTCAATGATTCATTTACCAAACCCTTTAATAAATCTTGTCCTTCCTCATACTCATTGTCATCAATATCATCCTTTATCTGATATGCTAAGCCTAATTTTTGAGCAAATAAAGCTAATACGTCAATACCTTTTGCATCTCCATTATTCATCATTGCCGAAAATTTACACGAAGCAATTAATAAATTTGAAGTCTTTAAAATTCTTGCCCTTTTTAATTGCTCAGCACTATATTCTTGCACCTTACAATCTAAATCTAAAACCTGGCCCAGCACTGTGCCTTGAAACCCAATAAGCTTAGCCATTCCATTCACTACATTGAGCCGAACCTTAGAATCAGTGGAAGTATCCTTATCAGATGAAAGAATTTCAAAGGCAAGTGTGAGTAGCGCATCTCCAGTTAATATAGCTGTAGATTCTTTAAATTTCTTATGACAAGATAAACGTCCTCTCCTGTAATCATCATCATCCATTGCTGGCAAATCATCATGAATTAGAGTATAAGTATGAATCATTTCTATAGCGACAGCTAAATCAACAATACATTGAGATATGTTTGGAGCGTATATCAAACTGGTTGCAAAAACTAAGAAGGGTCTCAGCATTTTGCCATCACCAAGCAACATATAATTCATTGCATCAATCATGACATTTTGCTCCACATCACTATTTTTTGCCAGGATTTCTGATATCCTCTCTCTTATAATATCAGATGTTATTTTTAAGTTAGCTTCAACGCTCAGATCACTGCTTAGCCTATTTTTAGTCATTGATCTTCTCCCTCAACAATATCTAAAAACTCCTTTTCGGATATTGTATTAACATTCATTTTTATAGCTTTATTTAGTTTTGAACCAGGATTTTTGCCATAAACAACGTAATCAGTTTTCTTAGAAATTGAGGATAAAATTTTTGCTCCTAGTTTTTTTGCAATATTTTGAGCTTCATCTCTGGAATATTTTTCTAGCACACCAGTAAAAATTATATTTTTACCATCTAGCTGGTTGTTAAGTTTATTTTGCACAATTATCACTTGTTGAACATCTATAAAATTTAAAATATCTTTAACAATTTTTATGTTATATGGATCTTTAAAATATTCTATAAAACTTGTTGCGATCACTTCTCCAACACCATTTACTTCTTTTAAAATTTCTACAGCCTCTTCCTTTAATACAAGTTCTATTATATTATCAATATTTTTAAAGTAGTTAGCAAGGATATCTGCAGTCACGACACCAACATGTCTTATTCCAAGCGAGTAAATAAATCTATCCATGTTTATTTTTTTTGATTTTTCGATCGATGAAAATAAATTATCCACCGACTGCTCTCCCCAACCATCCCATTTTTCTATAGTCTGCTCTTGATTTATGTCCACCAATTTAAAAATATCTGCAGGTAATTTAACCAAACCTTTATTATAAAATTGCAATATAGATTGTTTTGATAGCCCCACTATATCAAAGGCCTGTTTAGAAATAAAATGGCATAATTTTTCTATTATTTGAGCTTCACATCTCATCCCACCAGTGCATCTCTTGACTATATCATCAGCAAAATTCTCAATTGCACTTTGGCATACTGGGCATTTTTCTGGAAAAATAAATGATTTAACTTCTGAATCTCTTTTTTCCAACTTTACTTCAACAATCTGAGGGATAACATCACCCGCTCTTTTAATTTTAACTGCATCTCCAATCCTTATATCTTTTCTTAAAATTTCCTCCTCATTGTGAAGTGACGCCCTAGTTACAAACACACCACCTATATTCACCGGCTTTAGTTTTGCAACTGGAGTAATGGCACCAGTTCTACCAACCTGAACAAATATATCTTCAACGTAAGTTTCTGCGTATTCAGCAGGAAACTTATGTGCTATTGCCCATCTCGGTGCTCTACTAATATTGCCCATCCTAACTTGGGATTCAAAGCTATTCACTTTATAAACTAAGCCATCAATATCATAATCAAGTGTGGCTCTCTTTATGTACATTTCATTGTAATAACTTATGATGCTTTCTAAATCATCTAAAACAACAATATTGTCATTTACTGTAAAACCAAGTGAACTAAATTTTTTCATCATATCTTCTTGGTTATTTACACCTAAAATCCTCCCCCCCCAAACAAAATAACTCAACCCTCTACTCTTTGTTATTTGAGAATCTAATTGGCGCAATGAACCGGAGGCAGCATTTCTAGGATTGGCAAAAATTGCTTTATTGTTTTTATTATTTTCTTCATTCAGTACTATAAAATCTGATTTTCTCATATATACTTCACCCCTAACTTCAAATTCCTCATTGTAATCAATTTGTGTAGGAAAATCCTCAATCACTCTAATATTATCAGTAATATCCTCACCAATTGCTCCATCACCTCTGGTTACCGCGAAATTCAATTTTCCACCTTTAAAATGTGCTGAAAAAGATACGCCATCGATCTTTGGCTCACAATGCAATTCTAATTTATCCTCTGGATCTAGGTTAATTATTTTCTTAATTCTAATGAGGAAATCTAAAATATCTTCTTTTGAAAATGCATTACTAAGTGAGAGCATGGGGTAGGTATGCTTAATTTTTGCAAAGCCCTTAGCAACTTTAGTTCCAACTGTTTGGGTAACACTTTTTTTATGACGTAATTCCGGATATAATGATTCAAGCCTTTCAAGCTCCTGCCTTAATTTATCATATTGTTGATCTGTAATTACTGGTGAGCTTTTTATATAGTATAACTTGTCATGCTTCTCTATTTCATTTCTAAGTAATTCCACCCTTTCCCTAATTTCAGACAAATCAAAATTCATAAAATCAAAGTTAGCACTTAAATGATTTTCAATAACTTATAGAATACTATAAACATAATATCAATTACATCATGTCTAAAATAAATTTTGCTTCTTCGCTCATCATTGATTTATCCCATTTTGGTTCCCAAACAAGCTCTACATTTACTTCTTTAACCTTAGTTATAGATTTAATCTTATTCTTGATTTCTTGAGGTATAGCATCGGCAACTGGACAAGTTGGGGAGGTTAATGTCATTTCTATATTAATCACATTATCTGAAGAAATATCAATGTTATAAATTAACCCTAAATCCCAAATATTTACCGATATTTCTGGATCATATATAAGCTTAAGTATTGCTATTACCTTATCCTTTATTCCATTGATTTCATTAATATTGCTTAATTCTTCCTCAGTAAAATCTCTAAATATGCTTTCGCTTCCTTGTTTTATAAAATCTTTTAGTTCCATGAATATTATATAAAAAATTTATTAACTTTTTTTAAGGCTTCTATCAGTGCATCTGCATCTTCTAAGTTATTATATATGCCCAAAGATATTCTTGCTACACCAGAAATCCTGAGAAAATCCATTAGTGGTTTTGCGCAATGGTGACCTGTTCTAATAGCAACTTTGCTTTTATTGAGGATTTCACCAACGTCTGAATGATGTGCATTTTTGTGAGTTATTGAAATAATACTTGTCTCTTCGTTATCCCCCCAAATTTTGAAATTTTTCAATTTCTGGGTCTCGTTTCTTATATACTTTGCAATTTCCTTTTCTTCTTGCCAATGCTTCAATAAATCTATTGAGCTTAAATAATTCAATGCCTCACCGAATGCTATAACTTCTGCAATTGCTGGGGTACCTGCTTCAAATTTATGTGGGGGCTTTAAAAATGTAGTTTTTTCAAATGATACATCTTCTATCATTGAGCCACCTGTTTGATATACATCCATAGAATCTAATAAATCATATTTTCCATATAAACCCCCTACTCCTGTTGGACCATATAGTTTATGAGATGAAAATACCAGAAAATCACAATCCAAATCTGTAACATCTATTTTCGTGTGCGCCACTGATTGACAGGCATCTACCAAAACCCTTGCCCCATATTTTTTAGCAATCTTTACTACCCTTTTAATATCAATAACTGACCCAAAGACATTTGACATATGGGTGATTGCAATAAGCTTAACTTTTGTAGAAATCAATTTTTCATACTCATCAAGTTTAAGATTACCATCCTCAGAAATAGGTATAATTTTTAATGTGGCATTTTTTTCGTCGCACAGTTGTTGCCAGGGAACAATATTAGAGTGATGCTCCATAGCAGAAATTAATATCTCATCTCCTTCATTAATGAACTTTTTCCCAAACGAGTGTGCAACAAGATTGATTCCTTCGGTTGCACTTTTTGTAAATATTATTTCTTTATCTGAGCTGGCATTGATAAATTTTGCAACACTGGATCTTACCTTTTCAAAGTCTTCTGTGGCCTTTGCACTTAAGTCATAAATCCCTCTATGAATATTTGCAAAATTATACGAATAAAATTCTACAAGCTTATCAATCACACATTTTGGTTTTTGACTGCTTGCAGCTGAATCCAAAAAAGTTATACAATTTTTTTGATTAAAAAATGGAAAATCTTTGCGTATTTTATTCATAAAATTCAATACTATGGGCAATTTGTCTATATAAATTTTCAACTTCAAAATCATCCAACTTACAATCTGAAAAAACAGATTTTAATAATCCTATAATAATCAATTGTTTAGCATGTTGAAGTTTAATTCCTCTAGATGCAAAATAATTCAATGCTTCCTCATCTATATTACCAGCTGTAGAACCATGAGAGCATATAACATCATCAGAATTTATATCAAGCATTGGTCTAGAACAAACCACAGATTTTTCATCTATAAGCAAATTTTTATTTAATTGATGAGCCTCTACTGCGTTAAGCGATTTAGATATCTCTACATTACTATAAAATGAGCCTGAAGAATTATTATTTAACACTTGATTATAGTGTTGATTACTAAAGGTATCAGAAGCATTGTGCTTGATATCTATTACGATATCATATGCTTGATTGTTATTAGCTATATTAACACCATTAAAACTTGCCTTTGCACCTATACCATTTAGATGAACCTCAGACTCAAATCTATAAGATTTATCAATAGCATTCACCGAATAATTTTCATAAATAGAATTAGCATCACAAACAATCTCGAGAGTATTAATAAATCTAACCTCGCCCTCAAAATCCTTCTGGACAACGTGTTTGCAACTTGCATAATCACCTAGATTAATCCTTGTTACATTATTTATAAAATTTTTATGCTCTCCTTGTTGAATAAAATTTTCATAAAATTTTACATTGCAATTTTTTTCTAGCTTTAAAAAAGTTGTAAAAAAGGCAGCATTAGATGAAGTTAATTTGATTAATTTAACTGGTTTATCAATATTTTCAGTAATGTTAATCAAAACAATATGATCATTATTATCTAAATTCTGTAATACTTGGAATTTGTTCTCAAATTTTAGTCCCTCATGAAACTTAGCAATATTGTCTTTGGAGCAAGATATTTCTATACCACCTTTAGGTAAAACTGATTGTTCTTTACAAAATTTTCCATCCAAAAGCACAATATAGTAAAGATTTTCATCCTGGGTTAAAAAAGTGCGCTCTCTTGTTAGTTCACTAGCTTCACTGTTAGGTATTTCTAATAATTTTAAATCTGAATATCTCCATTTTTCATCCCTTTTAGATGGTAATTTTAACTTTGCATTCATTTTATTTGAAGTCATCATAACCCTGATCTTCTACTTCCTTAGCTAAATTTTTATCACCAGATTTCACAATTGTTCCATTGGAAAAAATATGAACAAAATCAGGGACTACATAATCCAAAAGCCTATTGTAATGCGTTATAATTATTATTGAATTTTCCTTACTTCTAAAATCATTAATATTTTTTGCAATTACTCTTAGTGCATCAACATCAAGACCTGAATCTATTTCATCCAATATAACAAGTTTTGGCTTTAACAGCAGCATTTGTAAAATTTCAAATTTCTTCTTTTCACCACCTGAAAAGCCATGATTAACATCCCTTTTTAATAGTTTATAGTCAATTCCAAGCAATTCCGCTTTCTCCTTCAATTCCTTCATGAAATCAACAGGTGAGATATCTTCCTTTCCTTGCTCCTTTCTAACTGCATTTATCGATGCTTTTAAAAAACTATTCCAGCTAACTCCAGGTATTTCTATTGGATGTTGAAAAGACATAAATATACCCAGCCTAGCTCTTTCATCTGAAGGAATTTGAGATAGATCCTTGGAGGATAGTTTTATGCTTCCACCTGTTATATCATAACCATCTTTTCCTGAAATGACATTCGCAAGAGTACTTTTACCAGTACCATTTGGCCCCATAATAGTATGAACCTCACCCTTGCTAATATTTAAATTCAAATTGGCAAGTATTTTCTTACCATTTGCACTAACACTTAAATTTGATACTTCTAATAACATATATATACTGACATAAACATTAAATTTTATCCAACCGCACCTTCAAGATTCACACTAAGGAGCGCCTTTGCTTCTACTGCAAATTCCATAGGCAATTCATTCAAAACATTTTTACAGAACCCATTAACAATTAATGATATGGCATTTTCTGTAGTAATCCCCCTTTGTAAACAATACTGCAGTTGGTCTTCACCAATTTTTGACGTAGTTGCCTCATGCTCAATGTTTGATGAATTATTTTTAACTTCAATGTATGGAATAGTTGATGCAGAGCAACTTTTTCCAATTAATAACGAATCACATTGTGTGAAATTTCTTGCACCTCTTGCAGATGGCAAAATATTCACCAACCCTCTGTATGTATTGGCACTTTTGCCTGCTGAAATTCCTTTTGAAATTATTGTGCTAGATGTGTTTCTACCAACATGTATCATTTTAGTGCCAGTATCAGCCTGTTGATGATTATTGGTAAGTGCAACGGAATAGAATTCACCAATAGAATTATCTCCTTTTAGAATACAACTTGGATATTTCCAAGTAATTGCAGAGCCTGTTTCAAGTTGCGTCCAAGAAATTTTAGAGCCACTGCCTTTGCATAGCCCTCTTTTTGTTACGAAATTATATATTCCACCCCTTCCATTTTTATCACCAGGATACCAATTTTGAACGGTTGAATATTTTATCGTAGCATCTTTGAGCGCTATTAGCTCAACAACTGCAGCATGGAGTTGATTTTCATCCCTTTGAGGAGCTGTGCAGCCCTCAAGATAACTTACCTCACTTCCCTCATCCGCTATAATAAGCGTACGCTCAAATTGTCCTGTTTTGGCCTCATTTATTCTAAAATAAGTCGATAACTCCATGGGGCATTTTGTATTTTTAGGAATATAAACAAACGTTCCATCACTAAAAACGGCAGAATTTAATGCCACAAAATAATTATCTGAATTAGGAACAACTGATGCAAAATATTTCTTTACTAATTCCGGATGCTCTCTGATAGCTTCAGATATGGAGCAAAAAATAACCCCCTTTTCTTTGAGCGCATCTTTGTAGGTCGTCGCAATTGAAACGCTGTCAAAAACAGCATCTACTGCAACACCTGCTAATGCTTTTTGTTCATGAATTGGAATTCCTAATTTTTGATATGTTTTTAGGATATCTGGATCAACCTCATCTAAACTGTTTAATTTCTTTTTAACTTTTGGCTCTGAATAATAATATATATCCTGAAAATCAATCTTTGGATGCTTTATCTTTGCCCAGTTTGGCTCTTTCATATTCATCCATACTTTATAAGCAAGCATCCTTTTTTCTAACATCCATTTTGGCTCAGATTTCTTATTGGAGATGTATTCTACAATCTTCTCATCCAATCCTTTTTTAGGTTTAACAGACTCTATGTTGGTGACAAAACCATGCTTATAGTCCTTATTAAGATATTCTTCATGTGCTGAGATAGTATTTGTCATGCTCCTCTCACCTTTTCAAGTTGAAAATAGGTATCATCATCAATAAAATCTTTGATGGTAAATCTCTGTAAAGCCAACATAAATAGGCTATTAATCTTGTTCCAGCCATGCTTCACTTTGCATCCATTAGTATACTCACAATTATTTTGGTTACTTGCATTACCCTTACCACAAAGGGTAAGTGCAATTTCCCCTTCAATTGCTTCAACAACATCTAAAATACTTATTTCGCCAAGCTCTTTAATCAATTTATATCCACCAGAAGTTCCTCTATGTGACTTTATAATATCTTTTTTTAACAGCATTTTGAGTAACTTTATTACTGTTGCTTCACTAATTTTCGTTTTTTCACTGAGTATTTTAGCACTAATTATTTCACCTTTTTTCGTTGCCATCTCGCATATAATTAATGTTGCATAATCAGTTAATCTATTAACTTTTATCATAATAATATTGAAATTTTTTCAAAATAGTACTATTTTTGTCCCAATTATATATCTAGCATAAACACTGGTCAACAACAAAATGAACAAAGAAATAAAGCAACTGATTGAAGATTTTGAATTATTTGATGACTGGGAAGAAAAGTATTCATATATTATTGAGCTTGGGAAGAGATTACCAAAATTAGATGCGAAAGAAAAAATAGATAAAAATAAAGTAAGTGGGTGCGTTAGTCAAGTTTGGTTGATTTCTAAAGAAGAACAAGGGAGAATATTTTTTTTGGCAGATAGTGATGCTTTAATAGTAAAAGGCTTGCTTGCAATAGTGCTTCGCATTTATTCAGGCAAAACAAAAGAGGAAATAAATCAAATAGATTTCATGGATACATTTGAGCAGCTGGATTTAAAAAATAATTTAACGCCTAGCAGAAGCAATGGATTGTTCTCCGTAATCAAAAAAATTCAAGAAATATCAAAAAGCTAGGATTTAAATATAACGATGCAATCATTCCTGTCTTCATGATTCTTAAATCATCTAATTAATTTGCCATCTATTTTTAGTATTTGCTATATATATAGGCTTATTTTTACTTGAAAAAATTATCGAAATAAATACCCTAGACTGCATATAACAAACTTTTATGGAGATAACTATGAGCGGCCCTGGAGAACAAAATATTTATAAAGCTTTGAAGAACAATATGAAAGCGAATGCCAATGAACTTGCCGAAGTAGGTAATATAGTTCATGAGAACGCTAATCAAGATAATGACATTGTAATCAACGTATTGGCACAACCAAACAATGTTGCTGCTCAAGACGAGAACATTGCTCAAGACGAGAATATTGCTCAAGACGAGGGTGCTAATGATGATATAAACGAACTTTTTGATTATCAGCCGAAAAAGACTCGTGTTAAGTTTAAGATTAATCATGATAATAATCTAAATGAAAACGCCAATCAAGAGGATGATCTAAATTAAAACGCTAATCAAGAGGACCCATTCAAATATTATGACTTTGATCATGATCAAACTGATATGTGATTGGATTAATTCTGTCGTAATTAAAGCTTTTGGTTGAGATTTTAGGTCCAACTGGGGCTTGACTACGTTTATATTCACTATTCTTAACCATATTCGCTATAGATTTTACTAAATCTAATTTAACATTATTTTTCTCCGATACTCTTCTCTGTGGCAAATCTAATTCAATCAAATCGTATAAAATTTTATCTAGAATATCATAAGGTGGAAGTTGATCTGAATCTTTTTGGTTGTGGCTTAGTTCTGCAGATGGCTCTCTTTCAATAATGAAATTTGGTATTATATCTATTTTTGAGCATAAGCTACCTTTGGGGATATTTTTATTTCTCCATTTGGCAAGTTGATAGACTTGAGTTTTATATATATCCTTAATAAATGCAAATCCACCACACATATCTCCGTATATTGTTGTATAACCCACGGCTGATTCTGATTTATTTGAGGTTGCAAGTAACAGTGAATTTTCTTCATTTGAGACAGCCATTAGTAATACAGCTCTAATTCTTGCTTGTAGATTTTGAACAGTTATTTCTTTTAAGTTTTTAGAGTTGTATGAAGCTTTTAGAGTGTTGATAAAATTATCTAATAAACCATCTATTGGCATAATCAATTTTTCACATCCTATATGAGTGCCGCATCCCTTCGTACTAAAT